>CAJUSW010000007.1 GCA_910589485.1 uncultured Duncaniella sp. | reverse complement strand
AGAGAAGCGAAACCTCAGCCGAGGTCTTGCTTCTCTCTTTTTTTATGCCATTTTGCGGCTATTCTATATCTTATAGCTAATTTCATATCTTATAGCTAATTTCATATCTTGTAGCTAATTTTATATCTTGTAGCTACTTTTATATCCATATCTAATATATCCATATCTAAGTAGCCCTGCCATCCAACTCTACTGACCCATTCATGTTCAGGCTTGCTAAACTTTATTCCTGATCCATCTCGTTGCAACCGGAAAAATCCGCACCCCACTTTATTCCTGATCAACCTCGTTGTAACAGGAAAAATGCGTGGCCCGTATGTCCTCGATGCTGTCCGCAGGGCGCCATCCGTCAAGCCCCGAATGGGGCGATGTAATCGTAGCCCCATCACGAGCCTGACAAGCAAATCGCCCGTCAGGGCAGATTTGCGCCGGCGGGCGAGGCATGGGGAAATGAAATAAATGCCAATTTGGGCGTCGAAGACGTCCTATAATCGATCCGTCATGGCGCAGTCATCACCTAAAAAACTGGTATAACCTATCTACTGTTCTGCTATTCCCCCCATTTCTAAGGCAAGCCTCCCCGCCTGGTGTTACAGCGATTGTAACAATTCCTACCCCATATTCTGTATCAAAAACGACGATTTTTGTTATCTGTAACAATTTTGTTACATTTGTGTCGTGCGCATAATATATTGTAAATTAGCGAAATACATGTAATTTTATCAAAAACTCATTCCATGAAAATATTTTTTGCAAAAAATTTCGATAAAAATCTTGACACAGGTATTAACTTTGAAATGTCGAAAGACAATAACACCACCGACAATAAAGATCTCAAGGTAAGACCCCACAGATCTGACATAAAAACTCACAAACGTTCAACACATTTAAAGGCGATACAACTATGGCAAACAAGGATTTTGAAAACAAGCTGATGGCTCTCCAAGGCAACCTTCTCAACTTTGCCTACATGCTCACTTCCAACCGTGACAACGCCTACGACCTGCTCCAGGACACGACACTCAAGGCTCTCGACAACGAAAGCAAATATGTCGACAACACCAACTTCAAGGGATGGGTATTCACCATCATGCGCAATATCTTCATCAACAACTACCGCCGCACCACCCGCTCGCAGACAGTTGTTGACCAGACCGAGGACCTCTACCACCTGAACCTCTCGCAGGACAGCGGTCTTGAGACACCCGAAGGCTCCTACGGAGCATCCGAGATCACCTCGGCCATCAACGAGTTCCCCGAGGAATACCGCATCCCCTTCTCGATGCACGTAGCCGGCTACAAGTACAACGAGATCGCCGAGAAGATGAACCTTCCCCTCGGTACCGTAAAGAGCCGCATCTTCTTCGCCCGCAAGAAGCTCCAGACCCGCTTCGCCGACTACCGTTAGTATTCAGCTAAAGCTGAAGGTTAAAAGTTTATAAGTTTAAAGGTTTAGGGGTTTATAAGCTTATAGGTTTAAAAGCCAGCCTGATAGCTAATCGCTATACTCTATACTTTATACTCTATACTTCTACACTCAATACTCTCCCCTCTATACTAAAAAAGGTACACACTAAAGAATAAATGCTCCCGTGAGGAAGTGATGATTGATTGGTAAAAATGATTGGTTATAATTGGTATATAAGATTTAGGTAAAAAAGATTAGGTTTATTTCCACTAAAAAACGTACAATTTCTTCAAAGGCACCGCTCGGGTACTCCGGGTGGTGCCTTTGTTATAGGGCTTCCGCCTCCTCACATGTATCGCCTCCCCTCCGCACCGGGGGCTTTATAATGTTTTATAGCAATAAGTTATTGTGGTTAGAGAAAAATGTCGTACATTTGCAACAAAATTGGGTGGACTGTACCCATTTGGGTCTCACCATTAGTGCAAATTTTTTGCCAGTAATACACTAAAAGCTAATAATGGAACTCACAGCCAGTCAACTTGCTGCCCTCGTGCATGGAGATGTCGAGGGGAACGGCGAGGTAAAAATAGGCACATTTGCCAAAATAGAGGAAGGGCATCCCGGGGCTCTTTCATTTCTTGCGAATCCCAAATATACACACTATATCTATACTACTGAATCTTCGGTAGTGCTCGTGAGACGTGACTTCGAGGCCGAGCAGCCTGTGAAAGCCACCCTTGTGCGTGTCGATGACCCCTACGCAACTATCGCAAAACTTCTTGAGATGGTTCAGGAGATGACCCGCGTCGACAAGAAAGGCATCGAGCAGCCCTCATATATTGCCGATGGGGTCGAGATCCCCGACGACGCCTATATCGGGGCATTCGCCTATATCGGCAACGGTGCTACCATAGGACGTGGCGCCAAGATCTATCCTCACTCCTACGTGGGCGACGGATGCTCGGTAGGGGAGCAGTCAATCCTCTATTCAGGAGTGAAAGTCTATGACGGTTGCCATGTGGGTGCCCGTTGCATCCTCCATTCCGGAGCTGTGATCGGAGCCGACGGATTTGGCTTTGCACCCGTCGACGGCCATTATGAGAAAATTCCTCAGACCGGCAATGTGGTCCTCGAGGATGATGTGGAGATCGGAGCCAACACCACCATTGACCGCGCTATGATGGGCTCGACCCGTATATGCAAAGGCGTGAAGCTCGACAATCTTATCCAGATAGCCCATAATTGCACCGTGGGCGACCACACCGTGATGGCAGCCCAGGTGGGTGTGGCCGGCTCAGCCAAGATTGGCAAGCAGTGCATGGTGGGAGGTCAGGTAGGCATCGTGGGGCACATCGCCCTTGCCGACGGCACCCATATCGGAGCACAGAGCGGTGTCAACCGCGCCACCAAGCCCGGCGAACGCATCATGGGATCTCCGGCGGTCGAGATGGGCGAATATGCCCGCGGCCTTGTCTACATGAAACGCCTCGGCAAACTATTCGACCAGGTGAAAGGCATTGAGAAAGAAATCAAGAAACAATAACATATGAATCAGATAACTCTAAAAGGTGAGTTCACTCTAAAGGGAAAAGGACTTCACACAGGGCTTGAGATCACAGCTCGTTTCCTGCCTGCTCCCGAGAATCACGGCTACAAGTTCAAGCGCATTGATCTTGACGACCAGCCCGTGATCGACGCACTCGCCGAAAATGTGGTGGCCACCAACCGTGGCACCGTCATTGCCAAGGGCGATGCCCGTGTTTCCACTATCGAACACTCCCTCTCAGCACTATATGCAGCCGGAATTGACAACTGTCTCATCGAGGTCGACGCTCCCGAGATGCCTATTCTCGACGGTAGCGCGCTTCCTTATTGCGAGGCTATCGCCCAGACCGGTGTAGTGGAGCAGAAGGCCGACAAGGATTTCTACTATGTGAAATCACGCATGGAGGTATCCGATCCCGAGACCGGTTCATCCATCATTGTCCTCCCCGACGACGAATTCTCGGTGGACGTGAAGATCAATTTCAACTCCAAGGTCCTCAACAATCAGTTTGCCTCACTCGAGCACATCGGTGACTACTGCGACGAGATCGCATCGAGCCGCACATTCGTGTTCGTGCGCGAGATCGAGCCCCTGGTCACCAACAATCTCATCAAGGGTGGCGACCTCGACAATGCCATCGTGATCTACGACACCCCCATGCAGCAGAGCGAGCTCGACCGTCTCGCCGACCTCATGGGCGTTGCCCGCAAGGATGTTGCCGAGCTTGGCTACCTCAACGAGCGTCCCCTCAGCCATGAGAATGAGCCCGCCCGCCATAAGCTCCTCGACCTTATCGGCGACATCGCCCTCATCGGCCGTCCCCTCAAGGGTCGCGTGATAGCCACCCGCCCCGGCCACTCCATCAACACCAAGCTCTCCAAGAAGATCCGCAAGGACATCAAGCGTCAGGAGGTACAGGCTCCCATCTACAACCCCAACAAGGAGCCTCTGATGGACAACAACCGCATACGCGAGCTCCTTCCCCACCGCTATCCCATGCAGCTTGTTGACAAGGTGATCGAGAAGGGCGCCAACTATATCGTGGGTGTGAAGAACATCACAGCCAACGAACCTTTCTTCCCCGGCCACTTCCCCCAGGAGCCCGTCATGCCCGGCGTGCTTCAGATCGAGGCCATGGCCCAGACCGGCGGTCTGCTCGTGCTGAGCGGAGTCGACGATCCCGAGCGTTACTCCACATACTTCATGAAGATCGACAACGTGAAGTTCCGCCAGAAGGTAGTGCCCGGCGATACACTCCTCTTCCACGTGTCGTTCATGACCGAGCTGCGTCGTGGTTGCGCCATGATGAAGGGTTACGCCTTCGTGGGCGAGAAGATTGTTTCCGAGTGTGAGTTTATGGCTCAGATTATCAAAAATAAGTAACAGACCGACATGAATCAACCATTAGCATACGTACATCCCGAGGCCAAGATCCATCCCAGTGTGGTAGTGGAGCCTTTCGTGACCATTGACCGCAACGTAGAGATCGGCGAAGGCACACGCATCTGCTCCAACGTTACCATCATGGAGGGTGCCCGCATCGGAAAGAACTGTACCATCTATCCCGGAGCAGTGATTTCCGGACCTCCCCAGGACCTCAAGTTCAAGGGCGAGGAGACAGTGGCCATCATTGGCGACAACACCGTGATCCGCGAGTGCGTGACCGTGCATCGTGGCACCGCCTCCAAGGGCAAGACCGTCGTTGGCAACAACTGCCTCATCATGGCCTACTGCCACGTGGCCCACGACTGTGTGGTCAAGAACAACGTGATCATGTCCAATGCCGTCCAGTTGGCCGGCGAGGTAGTGGTCGATGACTTTGCCGTGATCGGCGGAGGCGCGCTCATCCACCAGTTCTGCCACATCGGCTCTCACGTAATGCTTCAGGGTGGAGCTCTTGTCAACAAGGACATTCCTCCTTTCGTAAAGGCCGGTCGCGAGCCCATCGCCTATGCCGGAGTCAACTCCATCGGTCTGCGTCGTCGCGGTTACTCCAACGAGACCATCCGCGACATCCAGGAGATCTATCGTTACCTCTATCTCTCGGGCCTCAACAACTCCGATGCCATCAGCCGCATCGAAGCCGAGCTTCCCGCTTCCAAGGAGCGTGACGAGATCATCCTCTTTGTCCGCAACTCCAACCGTGGTATCATCCGCGGATACGTGTGATCCATATACGCGCTTAGACTTTCATAGTCATTCATTCCAAAGGGTCTCTCCCTCCATTCTCACATTTCCTCACTCTCCTTCACCTCTCCCTCCAGTGAAAGTCTATCTTGCATTTGCAATGCTATTGACAGGCATCTCAGCCCCGGGTACAGTCCGTGGCGAGGTGCCTGTCGGCGTATCTGACGCTCCGGCATCCTCCCTCAACGGCAAGTCGGGAGCCGGCCTTGCTTCGGCCATAAGGAAAGCCTATGCCATCACCACGCTCTCCTCGGTCAAGGATGTCACTTATACTCTCGACGATCCTTTTACGGGAAGTGTTGTTAAGATCTCCGGCGGTCAACTCCCGGCCGGATATGTGCCCGGCGAGATCGTTCCATCCGTGTGGTGGAGCGAAGGCAAGGGGTATGGCGATACCCTCGCTTGCGACCTTAACAACTTTGTCCCGCTCACTGCCGACGTGAAGCGCCTCAAGTCCGACTATCTGCCGGGCGAAGTGACCAAAGCCCGCTACTCCGACGCCTATTGGAGCGTGGGGACGGGAGTGCTCTATGGCATCACTACCGACTTCTATGCCCCGCCCGAGGTGATGCGCGGTCGCCTTGCGCGGACATTCCTTTACATGGCCGTGATGTATCCTCAGGACATATTCACGGTCCGTGGTTTCAGCATGATGAACCCTTCCTATCCCTATCTGCAACCCTACGGGGTGGAGCTATTCACCCGCTGGGCCACCGACTATCCTCCGTCCCCCGAGGAGGTGGCCTGGAGCGATTATGTCTCCTCTCTGCAGGGTGGGGGAAATCCATTTGTGACCAATCCCTCGCTTGCCGAATACATATGGGGCGATAAGGACGGCCAGATCTACGATGACGGCGTCACGCCACTGCCGTTGCGCTCTACATACCGGATAGGCGGTGGGCGAGTCAACCTCACCTCTCCCCACGTTCCTGCCGATGCCGTGTGGCGCATCGACGGGTGGGTGGCTACCTCGGCCTCATATGCTCCTGAGGAGCTCGGCGTGGGCAACCACAATCTCGAGTATTCATCCCCCTCGACCGGTGAGACCGGCCGGGTAATGATTAAGATTCAATGAATATGACAGCAACCTCACGATATTTCATCCCCATGTTCATCGTTGCCGTTGCCATGGGGCTTCCGGGGTGTGGACATGACAATCCGCCCGAGCGCGATGCCAATGTGAGGCCTCCCGCTGGGAGCGTGCCCTCCACTCCGGGCACAGGCAACCGTCCCGGCGTTGGAGACAGTGACGGATGGGATGATGCGGTTAATGATGATGTGTTGCGTGTCGATGGCATCGGAGGCATTACGATGCGTTACGACCGTGGCGGCATCCTTGTGGTGACAGGATCCGACGGATCGGTGCGGTTCCACGACATTGATGGTGCCGATGAAGTCAAGCTGAAGTTAGGTGCTGCGAGGAGCGATTCGGTGGTTTCTGATGTGCTTATCCAAGTCAACGGATCGGCCTATAGCCCCTCCGAGGTCAAACTGATGCGCAAGGCCGACGGGCGTATCTGGTACCGTGTCACGGATTCAGCCGGAAAGTACGGGGCGATAGTTATCCCCGCTTCCTGACAGTAACGCTATCCCTGACAGTAACGCCGTAGCCTGCTTACTTCTTCTGCATGATGCGCGCCATATCGCGCTTATCCTCGCGCTCCTTTATGGATTGACGCTTGTCATACTCCTTCTTGCCCCGGCCTATGCCTATCACGAGCTTGGCCAGTCCGCGGTCGTTGATGAACAGGCGGAGCGGCACTATGGTGAAACCGGCCTCCTTGCCCGATTTCTCGAGCTTGCTTATCTCCTTGCGCGACAACAGCAGTTTGCGGTCACGGCGTTCGGCATGGTTGTTGTACGAGCCGTAGAAATACTCGGCAATGTACATGTTCTTGACCCACACCTCGCCATTGTCCACATAGCAGAAAGTATCTACCAGTGAGGCCTTTCCCTGACGTATCGACTTGATTTCGGTTCCGGTGAGGACTATGCCCGCGGTATAGGTGTCGCCGATGGCGTAGTCAAATGTCGCTCGACGGTTCTTTATGTTGATTTCCTTGGCTTGCATCAGAATAAAAGTGAGAAGATGAAATAAAATATATACAACGGCATGAGCACTCCCAGGATGGCAAGCATCATGAAATGCCCTATCCGGTCGGGGCGCACCCTCATGTAGTCACACCCCTTCCATTGGATCAGTGCCACATAGCACGGGAGGAAAAACAGCACCATCGGTGTGATGGGCAGACAGTTGACTATGATCGAGATCATAGCCAGGAGTCCGAGGGTGTAGAGAGTGAATGTCTGGCACCGTTGCTCGTCATATTCCCCCTCGACCATCGGTTCCACAAAGATCGAGAGCATGAATGTACCGAAAAAGTAGGATATGAAGTACACCACAAATGTTATCACCATGCGCATGAACAGCGAGAGAAACACCACGTGGTGCATGAAAAATGCCTGGATGAACACGCTCGCGGCTGTCAGGGCTATGAGCGGATAGAACCCTTCGGTGGCTATCCGCGAGGGGGCCACATTGCCGTCCTCGATATCCTCCCAGCCGTGACGGGGCGACAGGATGAGTTGAAACAGATATTTTAGGTAATTCTTCATAAGTATCTGCAAAATTACTAAGAATATATCAGTTACGAGTCCGGATTGGAGGGTTATCGAATTATTTTTACTCTTTGATTAACGTATTTTAACGGCTTAGTCGGGATTTTTTGACTACTTTTGTAAGGAATACGCGCGTTTCCGTGCGGTGCTTTATTAAAAATTATATCTTATAAAATATATGGAAGTTACAGGCAAAATTATAGTGGCCATGCCCGAGGTAGGAGGCACCTCCGCCAAGGGAAACGCTTGGAAGAAGCGTGAATACGTGCTCGAGACTCTCGAGACCTATCCCAAGAAAGTGTTCTTCAACTTTTTCGGCGATCGTGTCGACCAGTTCCCCCTCCAGGTAGGACAGGTTGTCAAGATCAGCTTCGACATCGATAGCCGTGAGTATAACGGCCGTTGGTACGTGGATGTTCGCGCTTGGAAAGCCGAGGCTCCCGACGCCACTCCCCAGGCCGCACCTGCCGCTCCCGCCGTTTCATATGGCGTGGCTCCCCAGATGCCCGGCGGATACGCCACTCCCGGAGCACCCGTTCCTCCCCCGGCTGTGGATCTCGCTCCCACCCCCACCGACGATCTTCCCTTCTAAGAAGAAAATATCAATCATACAACAACTCCCGGCGCAATCACTCATCTGCGCCGGGAGTTGTCGTGTTTATATCGGGCGATTTCCGCAGGTTAGCGCTTCACACGCACCACAGTGAATGAGTAGGGCGGGAGCGATACGGCAGGGAATTCCACAGTCACCTCCTCGGGAGTGAGCTTGGTATCGGCAGGTGCACCGGTCAGGCGCAATCCCTTGGATTTACCTCCTTCAATGCCTAACTTGGAGAGGTCCACATTGCCGGTTACGGTCACTGGAAGCAGATTGGCAAGTTTGATCACATACTCTCCGGTGGTCTCATCGAGCACTGTCGACATGCCTATGCGGTTCACCACATTCCGGTCAGTGGTATTAACCTTAAGGGGAGCAGGCACATAACGGGTACCTGCATTGTTGCCATACATTTTCTGCACATGGTAGTCGGGAGTCACCTTCACCGAGTCATTGTTGAAGAATATCATGTCGGGCTTCCACTGGGTGTGACCCTCCTTGGCAAGAAGCGGGGCATAGGAGGTCATGGCCACCACGTCGGCATTCCTCTCTACCGATGTCAGATACAGGGCCGATGCCAAGGCTGTCTCCAGATTGTTGGGACGGCCAGGCAGATGAGCGGCATACTCGCCGAGATACACCTTGGTGGCATTGCGCTTGTAGTTGTCATAGTAATCCTGGTTGTGGATCATCCATGAGGGATCTACATAATAGTGCTCGTCCACCATGGGGATGTTCAGCTCATGGGCCAGTCGCCATCCCTCATCATAGTCGGCGCCCTCGTAGAACGGTCCCACGGTGCCCACCACGATAATGTCGGGGTACTTGGCCCTTACGGCATCGTAGATCATGCGGAAACGGGGGATAAACACCTCCGAGATAAGATCCTCGTTGCCGATACCTATGTATTTCAGATTGAAGGGTTCGGGGTGTCCGGCCTCGGCGCGTTTGGCTCCCCAGGTTGTGTTGACATCGCCGTTGGCATACTCTATCAGGTCGAGCACATCCTGCACGTAGGCATCCATCTCCTCCATGGGTATGCCTCCCTGCTGGCCGTAGGTGGTGAGAGGGGCATGCGAATGGTGGGCGGCAATTCCTGAGTTCTGGCAGGGCACGCCTGCTGCAAGCACCGGCAGGGGCTCGGCACCCATGTCCTCACAGAATTGGAAATACTCATGATAGCCGAGTCCGCGGGTCTGATGATAGCTCCAGATGTTGCGTAGCGGTTTGCGGGCTTCGAGCGGGCCGATCGAGCCTTTCCAGTCATATATATTGTCTATGCCGTTGCCGTGGGCCACGCATCCGCCGGGAAATCTCACGAAGCGGGGCTTGAGGTCGGCGAGAGTCTGGGCGAGATCGCGGCGCAGACCGTTTTCATGTCCCTTGAACGTGTCGTAGGGAAATAGCGACACCATGTCGACAGCGGCATCGGTTCCGGCGGGGAATATCATGTTGAGCTTGGCTCCCGACACGCTCTTGGATGCTTTTATCGTGGCGGTGTATTTGGTCCATTCGCCGTTACCCTTGGTCTTTACCGATGTGCGTCCTACGGTTTTACCGGAATCGTCGGTAAGTGTGGCCTGGATGGAGAGCGGTGTGGCTGTGCGTATGAAGAACGACAGGCGGTATTTATCCCCCTTCTTAAGGGTGATTCCGTCATATCCCGCGTTGGTCAGTGTCAACGGGCCGTTGACGGTGAGATAGTGTAGATTGTTGGGGTGGATCGGGGCCACGGTGTCCACCTTGAAGCTCCCTTGCCCCGATGTGCTCCATGAGTGGGTGGAATTCCAGTCGGGGGCATTGTTCTCGTTGGGGGAGTATTCAAAATCGCGGTTCTGCACCAGCTCGGCATATAGACCGCCGTCGGCACCGTAGTTGATATCCTCGAAGAAGATGCCTATCAGTTTGTCCGATATGGGGTAAGACGCATCAGGGGTAGGTGAGGCCGAGAATGTGACATCCTTCAGCCCGGCGAATCGCTTGGAATCGTCCACGGCATGTTGGGAATACAGGGCCGACAGTTCGGCTCGGTGCTCCACATATTTCTGGAGCGATTCTATGAGGCTGTGGGGCACTTCCTGGCAATAACCGTTTACTTCGGTGCCGTCGATAGTGGCTGTGGTGCGTGCTATGGGATGGAGCGGACGCATGTCGCGGGGCAGATCCAGCTCGCTGGCGAAATAGCGTTGCGGAGCCCATTTCACAAGGTCGGGCGATGTGGCGAGCGCGGTCACCGAACTGTCAGGTGCGGCATACCATGTGCATGTCCATGTCGAGTCGGCGGCATTGACCATCAGCCGTGGTGAGAACATTTTCTTGTGGCTTCCCCACGGGCCGAAATCCGATTTTACAAAGTTGAATCCACGGCCTATAGACTGCCAGTCGGCATCGGCCGATGCGCGCCAAGCGAGGCGCAGTCCTGAATTTCCACCGGGCACTGCATACGACAGCAGTTCATCGCCCATTACAGGCATGGTCGCAAGAGCCACGCCGAGAGCGGCAAGGGTGTGTTTGAGTTTCATAAAAGCACAGATAGATATTAGTATGATGAATTGTGAGGTGTAATATACTTGATAAAGTGAGGGAGAGATGGGGGCGTCCCTGAATCAGTGGAGCAGGACGGTTTTCATGGGTGTGTTCTGGTGTGCCCTGCGTTTTCTATAAGGCAAATGCCCCATAAGGCACTTGGTGAAGTCGTGTCCTATGGGGCATAATGCTTATTCGTGTGTGGGGATGATTATTCCTCGTACTTCTTCACGATCACGGTGGCGTTGTGTCCGCCGAAACCAAACGAGTTGGAGAGGGCAGCACGCACGGGACGGTTCTCAGCCTTGTTGAAGGTGAAATTGAGCGAGTAGTCGATGTTCTCGTCCTCGTCGCCCTCCTCGTGGTTGATGGTAGGGGGCACAACATCGTTCTGGCAAGCGAGCACCGAGAACATTGCCTCAAGAGCACCGGTGGCACCGAGCAGGTGGCCGGTCATTGACTTGGTGGAGCTGATGTTGAGCTTGTGGGCCTGATCGCCGAAGAGCTCTACGATAGCCTTGACCTCCGAGATGTCACCCACGGGGGTAGAGGTGCCGTGTACGTTGATATAGTCGATATCCTCGGGCTTCATGCCGGCGTCCTCGAGAGCGTTGCTCATGGAGAGTTTGGCACCGAGTCCTTCGGGATGAGTTGCGGTGAGGTGGTGGGCATCGGCGCTCATGCCGCCGCCGGCAACCTCAGCATAGATCTTGGCGCCGCGGGCCTTGGCATGCTCGAGTTCCTCAAGGATGAGCACTACCGAGCCTTCGCCCATCACGAATCCGTCGCGCGATGCGCTGAAGGGGCGCGAAGCGGTCTCGGGAGAATCGTTGCGGGTCGAGAGGGCGTGCATCGAGTTGAAGCCGCCTACACCGGCAGGGAAGATGGCTGCCTCGGCTCCACCTGTCACGATAGCGTCGGCCTTGCCGAGACGGATCAGGTTGAAAGCGTCGATGATAGCGTTGTTGGACGATGCGCAGGCCGATACGACACCAAAGTTGGGGCCGTGGAACTGATACTCCATCGAGATGTGGCCCGAAGCGATGTCGGCGATCATCTTGGGGATGAAGAAGGGATTGTATTTGGGACCCTGCTCGGCACCGTTCACGGCGTAGTATCCGGCCTCTTCCTCAAAGGTGTGGAGACCACCGATACCGGCGGCTACGATAACGCCCACGCGGTCGCGGTTGAGGTTGGATGCCTCGAGGATATTTGAATCGGCTACAGCCTGACGGGCTGCTACGATGCCATACTGAGCGTAGAGGTCGAGCTGACGCAGTTTCTTGCGGTCGAAGTGATCGGCGGGGTTATAGTTCTTTACCTCGCAGGCAAACTGGGTCTTGAATTTCGATGCGTCAAAATGGGTGATGGGTGCGGCTCCGCTCACACCGGCGAGAGCGTTGGCCCATGTGGTCTCAACGTCATTACCGATAGGAGTGATGGCGCCGAGTCCGGTGATGACAACTCGTTTAAGTTCCATTGTCGATATATGTGTTTTTGGAAAGATGAGAGGATTGAAATTGAAATAAGGCTCCACTTCGCTGTGAGGCGAAAGTGGAGCCTGTGATGGGTTACGACCGCTTTATATTGCTCGTAAGCCGTTGGATAGTCGAGGCTCCGGGCGATTTAGGAGCGGGCAGTGGTGAGGCTATTACTTCTGGTTGGCCTCGATGTAAGAGATGGCGTCAGCGACGGTCTTGATGTTCTCAGCCTGATCGTCGGGGATGGTGATGCCAAATTCCTTCTCAAATTCCATGATGAGTTCTACGGTGTCGAGGCTGTCAGCGCCAAGATCCTTGGTGAATTCTGCGGTTTCGGTTACTTCGTTTTCGTCAACACCGAGCTTATCCACGATGATAGCTTTAACTCGTGATGCAATTTCAGACATAGTAGTTGATAGAGTTTTGAATTAGTATAATCGATTGTTGTGGTGCGAACATGAAATCACTTTCGCGGTGCAAAGGTAAGTAATTTTTCCACAATAACTGAACTTTTAAACGTATAAAGATGTTAATTAGGCTTCCTTTTGGCGAATTTTGTTCAATTTTTCGTTAAAATTAGCCTAAAACAGCACTTTATTAGCGTTTTGTCCGTGATACACTGCCTATATGTCCGCGTTGTTATTAGTATTATCGGCCTTGTGTTGATAAATTTATTTGGCAAAGGTGGATTTATTTATCAAATTTGCATCAAAATTAGTGACAATGATGAAAAACCTATTACTATTGGCCTCGGGGGCCGTGTTGGCTTCGGCCGTCGCAACGTCGTGTGGCGACGGGGCCGGATCGAAGAAGTCGGAAGTTGAGATCAACACTTTCGCAGTGAATCAGGTGATTATGACCGCCGACCGCAATTTCCGTGTTGTGATGATGGGCGATACCACCTATCTCGATCAGTATGCCTCCATCCATTGGCCCAAGTCGTTGGGCGGGGCTGATGTCAAGGTGCTCCAGGATTCGCTCATGGCCTACTGCTTCGGCGATTCCATTTTCCCCACACCCGAGGATGCTATCACCTACTTCGTGAGCGATACTTCGGTGCTCGGTGATCCGGGCGATGATCTCGAGATCGCTCCGGTCGATTCCCTTCCTGCCAACGATGACATGCGGTGCTATTTCAACAATGTGATGGCAAGCGTGATGGAGCTCGATGAGGTGAAAGTGACCTATCAGGTCACCTCCTCGACCTATCTGGGCGGAGCGCACCCCTCGACCGCAATCCATCCTTTCACCTATGATCTTGCCGAAGGCCGTGTGCTCGGGCTTGACGATATTCTCACCCAGGCGGGACGCGACTCCATAATGCCTATAATAGTCTCGGCGCTTGCCCGTCAGCTCGATGTGCCCGAGTCGCGCCTGTCGCGTGCCGGCATCTTCACCTCCCAGCTCACATATCCCGGCCAGCCCTACATTAATAATAATATATTGTATTTCCATTACAACCCCTACGATATCGCCCCCTACTCGTCGGGCATGATCGATGTGGCCGTCTACCCCTACGAGGTGGAGCGTTTCCTCCAGCCCGGGGTGAAGAATATGTTTGACCTCGGATATTGATCCCTCTCCTCCTCTCCCGGCCCGTCCGTCAGGGCGGCCCCTCCCCATATAATATCAGTATATAAACAAGGTGTGCGCCCCGTCTCTCCTGGAGAGGCGGGGCGCACTGGGAACTATTGTTCACGAGGAAAGGTTAGGCTTGTCATTCGGGAGCGGCGAATATTACGATTCGGTTCCAGTCGTTGGTGGGATATACCTGAGTGTCGGATCCGGCGGCCTCGAGGATGAGACGGTTCTCAGCGATACCGTAGTCACCGGTGAGGATGTCGGCCACAGCCTGGGCGCGACGCTCGGATAGTTTCATATTGTAAGCGGCAGTACCGGTGTTCTTGTCGGCGTATCCGCGAACCACGATCTGTGCATCGGGATTAGCCTTCATATACTCGGCGATGTTGTAAACGTTTACCATCTCCTCCGATGATACGTAAGCTGAATTGAGCTTGAAGCGTACAGTGGGGAACAGGGTGGTCGACTCGGCTGCTACTACTGTGGTCTCCTCAACCTCGGGGCAGGGGAGCTGTGCCTCGGCTGCTGCGAGAGCTGCCGATGTGGTGGCGAGAGCACCGCGGAGGTCGTTGATCTGGGCATTGGCCTGTGAGAGAGCGTTCACGTAGTCGCAAGGATTGTATCTTTCAAACTTGGAGCCGGTGAAGTGAACGATCACACCGCCGATTGCTGTAGCGTCGATGTCGACGGGACGGCCGTAGACTGTGTTGTTGAAGTTGTCACCGTAGAAGGTGCCACGGCCCTCGGCAAAGATGTCGACATAGGGGCTTACGCGGAAGCGTAACTGGATACCGGCTGATACGGGGAGCATCCACTGGTTGCTCTTGATATTGCCGTCGTCGGCATAATCATTGGCGGTTGCGTCATTGCGGAAGTGATATACAAATGTGCCGCCGAGACCTACGAAGGGGATGATCGATACCACGCGGTTGGGGTTGTAACCGGCGATGGAGTTGCACATATCCCACATGAAATCGAGGTTGAGGTTGGCAGTGCGGGCCGAAGCCATCTTCTCGCTCTGCCAGTGCATCGAGCCATAGTTGGCCGAGAAGCGGAATCCCATGTAGGGGGAGAACCAGCGGCCCACGGCCAGATTATAGTTGGCGGTGATGTGGCGTGATTTAGTGCCTTTCTCCACCAAGGGAACACGCATACCTGCGCCGAGCTGGATATACCAATTGTCGCGCCACGATCCGGGCGTATAGATGTCCTTGCAATTCACTTGCTCAACGGCAAATGCACTCTCCTCGACCACTACAGCGGTCTCCTGGGCGTTGACATCGTTGGCTGTCAGTAGAACACCGCCTAAGGCAGCCATGAGAAACAGTTGCTTTTTCATTACTCTCATAAAGTTAAATGAAACTGGAAAGAAAAAATTTTTTAGTCTTGTGTGAAGTATGTTACTTTATGAACTTGTAACGTTAAGCAATCTTTATTTGTTCAAAATAATGATGAATAATTTCACTTCCTCGCCCCATTTTAACGCTGATAAGTTAAAATCGTTAAATCCCCTCGCGCGTGTGATTAATTAAGTATAGAGGGGAAAGTATAGAGTATAGAGAGGCGGGGGGTAGAGTATGGAGGGGCAGGGGATGTTGTGGAGATGTGATGAGGTGTATTGCGTAATTCGTTTTTTTGTTGTGCTTGTGCGCAGGACGGGATAATGTGGAAAACATCTGGAATTGATGTAATGAATACAATAAGTCCGTGGTGCTTATTTTGGGCAGGTAGCGGTGTAAAGTTGATTTCCAGGAAGTAACAGATATAGAGTTATAGATGATAAGAAATCAAAAGTGTACATTATCGTACAATGATAAACAAACTTACTGTGCAACTTTTTGACGTTAAATAATATTAATTATAGAAAATATTATTGCTTTTTAGGCATTATTTGGCATATCTTTGCATTGATTAACCTTAAATGCAATAAAAAGTTTAACCATGAAAAAAGGAAAGAAGTCAATGTGCCCGGTAACAGGCACAGCAACTTGTCGGTTCCTTGCCTCCGGACTATCGGCCGTGATGATTGCGTCAGCATTCCCGGCTTTGGCTGAAGATAGTCAAATTGGGGGGGGTATCAGTTTGATTCACAAGTAGTTAGCAAAAGTGTTCCGGTCTCGGGAGTTGTGCTCGATGAGGCAGGAGAACCACTAATTGGTGCCACCGTGATGGTAAAGGGTGCCAAGGCGGGCGCTATCACCGATGTCGACGGAAAATTCAGTATCCAAATTCCCGACGGAGGATCCATTGTGGTATCATATGTGGGATACACCACACAGACGGTAAAGCCCGGAAAGTCAAAGGAGATCACTGTGACATTGAAGTCGGACAATCTGCTTCTTGATGAAGTGGTTGCTGTGGGTTATGGTACAATGAAAAAACGCGACCTCACAGGCGCTATCTCATCGGTGAAGAGCGATGTCGTAAAGCTGACTCCATCGTCCAATCCTATGGAGGCTCTTCAAGGACGTATAGCCGGTCTGGATATCACCCGTTCCTCGGGTCAGGCTGGCGAGGGCGTGAGCATGCAATTGCGAGGCAACCGTTCGTTCAATGCAAGTGGTAGCCCGCTGTTTATAATCGATGGTATGCCGGGCGACTATTCTACCCTCAACCCCAATGATATCGAGAGTATTGAGGTGCTGAAGGATGCATCATCTACCGCCATATATGGTTCCTCCGGATCCAATGGCGTGGTTCTCATCACTACCCGTAAGGGAGAAAAGGGCAAAGTATCTATAAATTTCGATGCTTACTACGGCTATAACGGATGGGCCAAACTGCCGGAAATGAATTCCGCGAGCCAATGGGTATATACCCGCCTGTTGGCCCAGCAGGAGGGAGGAGCCATCATTGATGATATCGAGGGCTCAGTGGCCGAGGAGGCATTGTCGCGCGGAGCTACGATAGATTGGGCCGATGCTGTGTTGCGCGACGGCCACACCCAGAACTACTCCATGTCGGTGAGCGGTGGCACCGAGAACACCCAGCTTTATTTCTCTTTGAATTATTCCGATGAGAAAGGCCAGTATGTCAACGATGAATACAAAGTGTACTCGTCTACCCTGAGGGCAAGCCAGAAGATAACAAACTGGCTCACCGCCGGCATGCACATGCAGGCTTCCCGCGTAAGCCAGGAGAAAGCGTATTCCAAACTTGACAATGCTTTGCGAGCCAATCCATTCGGTACATTGTATAATGAGGATGGATCCATCAAGGTGTATCCTATCGATGGTGATGGACAGCTCAACCTGCTGCTCAACAACGATAAGAGTGTATATAGAAATCACCCGACAAAGACCAAGATCTATGTGCAGCCCTATCTCCGCGTGAATCCTCTCAAGGGGCTTACATTTGAGTCGAGGCTAAGTGTGAATTGGGCGCATACCAAGAGCCAGTCATTCCAGGGCTATGGATCATATCAGTTCTATCAGCAGGCGGGAAACCTTGCATTGGGTAACGAGCATGACGAGAAATATGCTCCTTACGTGAATGCCAAGATCTCCAATTCGGATTCTTACAGCTACAACTGGGAGAATATTCTCACTTATAACTTTGATATAAACAAGGAACATGATTTCACGCTGACGGCGGTTTCTACATGGTCCGACAGTAATTCCGAGTCATCAACAGCTTACAACCAGGGCTTTACCAGCAATACATATTACTGGACTAACCTCGGGGTGCCGGGCAATACCAATTCCACGGTGTCGTCGTCCTATTCAATGGGCAAGAGCCTTGGATACGTGGGGCGTATCAATTACTCCTACATGGGCCGTTATCTGTTTGCCGCGTCCGTGAGACACGATGGCAACTCCAAACTTGCCAAAGGGCGCCGTTGGGATACTTTCCCCGCTGTATCGGCCGGTTGGCGTATATCCGATGAGCCGTTCATGGAGTTCTCCAACGATTGGCTCAACAACCTGAAACTCCGTCTGGGTTATGGCGAGACCGGTGCGGCCGGTATCAGTGCCTACAGTTCATGGTCGATCCTACAATCAGGAGTGATAGGATTGGGCTCGGAGGAGATAAATTCCTATTACTACCCGAAGAAGCTCTCCAATCCGGCACTTACCTGGGAGCGTTCCAAGAATACCAATATCGGTCTTGATGTAAGCCTTTTCAATAACCGCATTGATCTTGCGATGGAGTATTACATCACCAATACCGACGGTGTGATATGGACCCAGTCACTCCCGGTGGTGAATGGCGGTTTCAATGCTACAACTCCGTTTGAGATTGATGCAAATATAGCCAAGACCCGTAACCGCGGATTTGAGATGACACTGACAACCCGTAACATAGTGACCCGTGATTTCCGTTGGGAGAGCACCGTGACATTCGCAACCAACAAGGAGAAGGTGACATCGTTGGGCGAAGGAGCCTCGGAGTACATCACGCATGGCAATTATACGCTTCACGTGGGCGATCCTGTCAAGTCCTATTATGACTACAAGTTTGATGGTGTGTGGCAGTATGGCGAGGAAGCCGATGCCGCAGTGTTCGGTAAACGCCCCGGTGACCTTAAGGTGCATGTGCCCAATATGTATAAGGTGAGTGACGGCGTATGGGAAAAGAGCTATCCCAAGGAAATAGGAGATGACGGCAGTCCCGTGACCCGCCGGTTTGACGCCGAGAATCCCTATACACCCGGTGATAATGACCGTGTGATGCTCGGACATAATTCCCCCGACTGGTCGCTCGGATTCCAGAACCGTTTCACCTACAAGGCATTTGACCTGAGCATCTACATGTATTGGCGTCAGGGACAGATGATAATCTACGATCCCATGTTGTGGTACAGCTCGAGCGGAGGTGCTTTCCCCAGCAACTTTGATTATTGGACATCGACCAATCCCAGTAATGATTTCCCTGCACTTGACTCCACAAGGGATTGGAAACAGGATACATATCACAGCTCGAAAAAGTATCAGGACGGATCATTCTTCAAGATCAAGAACATAACGCTCGGATTTACTTTGCCGACTTCGCTGTGCCAGCGCGCACATATCAAAGGATTGCGTATATACGGAACTATAACCAATCCGCTGATCAAGGCTAATAACCATATCCTGAAGAATTACGATCCTGAAATGAACGGTAGTCTTGACTTCCCGCTTACCAAGCAGCTGGTGGTCGGTCTCAACCTTTCAATCTGATGAAGTGAAATCAGTACGAAACCATTAACACAACCAATTGCAATACAATGAAAAAGTCAAATATATTAAAATTCATGGCGTTCTCGGCGGTGTGTTCGCTGATGAGCTCATGTAGCCTCGATGAGGATAATCCTGCGGCCGGAGATGCCACCCTCGATAACTTTGCGGCGTGGTACGGATTGCAGACCACATGCTACACACCACTGGATCAGCAGATATACACGGCCTCCGACTGGCTGTTTGCCTCCGAGGCCGGCACTGACCTGTGGGTGCCCAAGAGCAACGGAAACAGCTATACCCAATTGTTCAATTATGACGGACTCATAGGAAGCTATAACACCGTGCAGAAGCTGTGGAAGCAGTGTTATACTACCATCACTACCTGTAATACTGTGATAAACGTCGCTCCCGAGCTTAAGGATGGAGCTCCCGAGGATATAGCTGTGCTTATTGCCGAGGCCAAGACTCTCAGGGCATTGTATTATTCTATCTTGGTGACCCAATATGGACCTGTGACCTTGAATCTTGAGAGCAGTTCTTCTCTGACGGGCGAAGTGATAACACGTCCGGTAAGGTCGAGCGAGAAGGTGATTTACGATGCTATAATCAAGGATCTAAAGGAGGCTATGGAGGATCTGCCTATAGAGCCGTATCATGGCAACCATGCCCGTTTTACCCTAAAGTCGGCCAAGGGTCTTCTTGCCCGAGTGTATGCCCAGCGTGCGGGCCTTGGTGACAGCAAGTATGGCGACGGTCAGGAGTACTGGAAGAAAGCCAAGGAGGCCGCGGAGGATCTCATCGATAATGCGTCGGCCTACGGTGCATATCTTTATCCCGACATTGCCGATATGTGGGCTGATGCCAACAACCGCACCAATAAGGAGGCATTGATGATCGCGGCTGCGGCTGACCTCTATACGGCAATCGGCAATTCGATGAATAAGAATAATAAGCTGGCCGCATATACCGCGGGTGGCAGCTACAGTGATTTCTTTAATAAGAATCATAATCCCGGTGATAAGAACAGCTATTTTTACGGACGTCTGAACTCTCAGAATTGGCAGCCCTCCGAGTATCTTCTCTACTGCTTCAATCCTGAATGGGACCGCCGGTGGGAATACACATGGCAGTACGCTTTCTGCGAATGGACGTTCGAGGAGTGGGGCACCAAACGAAAGAATTCCCAGAAGGAGATCACCGAGGATTTGTGCCTGAAATATGGTATCGACCAATCCAACATCGGAAGGGTGATTCAGCCCTATGCCGACTGCGATTGGACTCAGACTTCTCTCACCGGTTACAACCAGTGGCCTGCGAGGATATGGCCCCGTGGTGAATATTCCGACGATCCCTCCAAAACTCTTATGGTGGCATCCTCGTCAGCCGATTTCGGCAAGGCCGGGTATGCCAATACTACCAAGGTGTATGCCATCCCTTATCCTATTGATCCCGAGGATGACCGTTTCAATACGGTGTTTGTGCATCATCCGCTCCCAGCTTCGGAGAAGGCCAAGTGCATATATCCTGTGATAGTGATGAGCGATCTGTATGCTGACACCTATGTATATGGTTCCACAGCTAATGGCAGTGCGGCCGGAAATCCGCCGAATATTGGAAACGGTAAGACCAGCTCGTCGGCGGCTCCCGCTCTCATAAAGTTCAATTGGAACTATGACGGATGTTTCACTACTATTTCCAATGGCCAGGTGAAATGTGGCGACATGTACATTATGCGTATGGCCGAGGTGTATCTGATCGCGGCTGAGGCATGCCAGATGCTCGGTGATGGAACCAAAGCTGCCGAGTATGTGAATGTGTTGCGTCAGCGTGCCGTAAGGCCCGGAAGCTCCAACTGGATGTTAGGTACGGCTACGGAGGAGGATATTCTTGACGAGTATGCACGCGAATTGTGTGGCGAGTTCACCCGTTGGGCTCTTCTGAAGCGACACAATAATCTGGGTGAGCGTCTTGCCCGTTACAATAAACGTGCCGCGCGCCTGTTCAAGGATTTCCATTACAACCGTCCGATATCGCAGGAGTTCCTGAGCGTTATCCTTAATGCCGAGGAGTATGGTGACAATGGTTACGGATCTACAGGCAAGAGTGGCTTGGACGGTCTCGAATAACAGTAATTATCAGCCTCTTTCTGTGTTCGGAAATGATGGTATAATAATTTAAGTGGGAACGGAGGTTGGGACGGTTATTGTGCCCGACTTCCGTTTTTGATTGTTTAACTCTGCTAAATAAAAGAAGATGCGATTCCTTATTCTGTTGATTGCCTGTTGCGCATTGATGGTCAATGACGTGTCGGCCCAGAGGCGAGTTCCGTTCAACGGTATTCTGCTCGATTTGGTCGGAGGTCCGATTAAGAAGGCCCGAGTGTATGTGCGTTCCCCCAAGGACTATTCACTGACAAATAAAAAGGGGGAATTCGGCCTTACCGATGTTGCTCCCGGTGACACTATAAAAGTATTGGTGAAAAAGAGGATCTATCACATCCCGGTTGAGGGTAGGAAAAGTATGGTGATACGTCTCGCTGATGAAACAGTGTCGAAAGTCGAGGAGGATGAACGCCTGGTGAGCCTTGGATTCTCGTTTGTACCGCGCCGGGAGCGCACTACGCCCGGAAACTTTATCAGTGGCGATGAGTTGCGTCGGAGCGGATATTCCGATGTTCTCTCTGCGTTGCAGGGGCGTGTGCCCGGGCTGAATATTGTGGGCGCTTCCGGCACCCATGGCGAGCAGGATGTCAATATCCGTGGCACGCGGACGATCAAGGGCAGCTCAACACCTCTTTATTTCATTGATTCTGTCAAGGTGCCTTCATTCGAGGGGCTGAGTATGAATGACATTGACTATGTGGAGGTCATGAAGGAGGCCTCGGCGTATGGTTCGGAAGGAGGCAACGGTGCCATTATTGTACACACTTATATAGGTAAATGACCCCTTTTTGAATAGGTATATAGGTGTGCGTGACGCATGCCGTGTTATATCTTTGTTTCATGCCAAGCCCTCGCGAGCCGCTATCATCGGCGGAGCCGTGAGGGCTTCATTCATGTTGTGTAGGGATACGAAAAAAGGGTAAGCTGACTACATCGCACCGCTACGACCCGATACCGTTGCTTCGATCAAGACCTGGCGGAGTTCTCGGGGAGCTGGTCGTGTAGGACTTACCCGGGTGCAAAGGTACGACTTTTTTCTATGACTGCAAGCATTGGGATGAGAGTTAACATTATTTTAGTTAAAAACGGGGGATGGGGTAGAAAAGATGATGGCGGGGGTGGGATAAATGAAAAGATTTTAGTACTTTTGTGGAAATTTGGAACAGAATGGCCGGAAACCTTCAACAACGCATCGGCAGGCTCCAGTCCAAAGCCTCGCTTCTCGCTGACCGTTACAGGGCAGTGAAGCGTGCCAAGGATGAAGCGGAAGCCACAGCGGTGCAGCTCAAGGCCGAGATCGAGCGACTGAAACGGACGATAGCCGTTAAGGATGCCGAGATCGAACGCCTGAAGGTGACTTCGGTGCTGACGCCCGATCACAAAGACGTTGAGGCCACCAGGACATTCCTTTCCGAGTTAGTGCGCGAAATCGACAAGTGCATCGCCCAGTTAAGCATTTGATGTCCGAAATAATACATAACATATCCATCCGTATCGCCGACCTGCCACGCATACCGCTCACAGTGCCTGAAAGTCAGGAACCGCTGGTGAGGCGTGCCGAAGAGAATATCAACGGCCTGTGGAAAAAATGGAAGGAGAGGGATGAATTCCGCGACAAATCATCGGCCGAGGTCCTGGCCATGGTGACGTTCAGGTTTGCCCAGCTGTACTACTCTAATCTGGAGGCGGCTGAAAGCCTTGACCATATCCTCGGATCGCTCGAGCAGGAGCTGGACTCCCTGCTTCTCGATGACATTGTCCCGTAACCCCACGGCTTAGGCTTCACTTCGGAGCGGAGCATGCCGATCCATCACGCACGATTGACTGTGCCGGAGCGTATTTTCCGGTAGGTCAAAACGTGTGTTTTTTTATATCTTTATTCATCTTTATTTTACAGTTTAACTTATTTATGATAGTTCTACTTTATATCGCCATCGCATTGATAGGAGCGGCAGTGGGTATAGGAATACTCATGGCCGTGCAGAAGTCCACGGGCCGTTCGAGGGCCAAGACAATCGTGGAGGATGCTCAACGTGAGGCGGAAGTTATCATGAAGGACAAGCTTCTGGCCGCCCGCGAGCAGGAGCTGCGCATAAAATCCGATGCTGAGAAGGCCGCCAACCAGCGCATGGCCCGTGTGCAGAGCGAGGAGGCCAAGATCAAGCAGCGCCAGGCCCAACTCAACCAGCAGCAGAGCGAGAATACCAAGGCCCGCAATGAAATCGACCAGACCCGCCGTGAGCTTGAGGCCCAGGGGCAGGCTCTGGAGGTGCGCGGCGAGGAGCTCGACCGTATGCGCCGTTCGGCCCAGGAGACCCTCGAGCACATCTCGGGTCTCTCGAGCGAGGAAGCCAAGGAGAAACTCATCGAGAGCCTCAAGGATGAGGCCAAGACGGCTGCCGCCGCATATATCCATGATATAATGGACGAGGCCAAGATGACCGCCAACAAGGAGGCCAAGCGCATAGTGGTGCAATCGATCCAGCGTCTGGCCACCGAGACTGCCATCGAGAACTCGGTGACAGTGTTCCACATCGACAGCGACGAGATCAAGGGCCGCATCATAGGCCGTGAGGGCCGTAACATACGCGCCCTCGAAGCCGCTACCGGTATCGAGATCATCGTTGACGATACCCCCGAGGCCATCGTGCTCTCGGGCTTCGACCCTGTGCGCCGCGAGATAGCCCGCCTGGCCCTTCACCAGCTTGTGGCCGATGGCCGTATCCACCCCGCCCGCATCGAGGAGGTGGTGGGCAAGGTGCGCCGTCAGATTGAGGAGGAGATCGTGGAGACCGGCAAACGCACGGCTATCGATCTCGGTATCCACGGACTGCACCCCGACCTCATACGCATGGTGGGTAAGATGAAGTATCGTTCGAGCTACGGTCAGAACCTGCTCCAGCACTCGCGCGAGACTGCCAACCTGTGTGCCATCATGGCCGCCGAGCTCGGTCTCAATCCCAAGAAGGCCCGCCGTGCCGGACTGCTCCACGATATAGGCAAGGTGCCCGATGAGGAGCCCGAACTGCCCCACGCACTCCTTGGCATGAAGTTGGCCGAGAAGTATAAGGAGAAACCTGAAATCTGCAACGCCATAGGCGCACACCATGATGAGATAGAGCAGACATCGCTCTTGGCCCCCATCGTACAGGTGTGTGACGCCATCTCGGGTGCCCGTCCCGGTGCCCGCCGTGAAATTGTTGAGGCTTACATCAAGCGTCTCAACGACCTCGAGCAGCTTGCGCTCTCTTATCCCGGCGTGATCAAGACCTATGCCATCCAGGCCGGTCGCGAACTGCGCGTGATAGTGGGAGCCGACAAGATCGACGACGTGGAGACCGAAAAGCTGTCGGAGGAGATAGCACGCCGCATCCAGGACGAGATGACCTATCCCGGACAGGTGAAGATCACCGTGATCCGCGAGACCCGCTCCGTAAGTTTCGCAAAGTAAGGGAGGGTCAGGCTCATGGAAGAGAAAGACCGCCGCTGTCCGCGCGGCAAGCTCCATTGCTTCGACTGGCTTGAGGATGTGCCCGGGTGCGGTGCCGATTTCGACATCGTGGAGGTGCAGTTCAAGAATACCCGCAAGGGATATTACCGCAATTCGCTCAACCTTCCGCTCGAGGTGGGCGAGATGGTGGCCGTGGAGGCCACTCCCGGTCATGACATAGGTTGCGTCACCCTCACGGGCCGATTGGTGGCCCTGCAGATGCGCCGTGCCGGCGTGAAGAACGAGGCCGAGGTGAAGAGGGTGTTCCGCAAGGCCAAGCCGGCCGACCTCGAGAAATACGAGGAGGCCCGCGCCCGCGAGAACGACACCATGATACGCGCCCGCAAGATCGCCGAGTCGCTCAACCTCAACATGAAGATAGGCGACGTGGAGTATCAGGGGGACGGCAACAAGGCCATATTCTATTATATAGCCGACGAGCGTGTGGATTTCCGTCAGCTCATCAAGGTGCTCGCCGAGACATTCAAGGTGCGCATAGAGATGAAGCAGATAGGCGCGCGCCAGGAGGCAGGGCGCATCGGAGGTATCGGTTCGTGCGGACGTCCGTTGTGCTGTGCGAGCTGGATGACCAACTTCGTGTCGGTAGGCACGAGCGCGGCCCGCTATCAGGACATATCGCTCAATCCGCAGAAGCTGGCCGGACAGTGCGCCAAGCTGAAGTGCTGTCTCAACTTCGAGGTGGACACTTATGTGGAAAGCTCCAAGTTCCTGCCGGAGAAGAATATCAGGTTCGAAACGGCCGACGCTACATATTACCACTTCAAGACCGATGTGTTCAAGAAGGAGATCACATACTCTACCGACAAGCAGATGGCGGCCAACCTTGTCACCATCGATGCGGCCAGGGCATTTGAGATCATCGAGATGAACCGCAACGGTGAGAAGCCTCTCAAGCTCGAGCGCGAGGGGGATGCCAAGCTCAAGGAGAAGCCGAAGCCTATTGACCTGGCTTCGCAGGACGATCTCACCCGTTTTGATAAGTCGAAGCGTAAAAAGAAGAAAAAGAAATCTCAGGGTGGAGGTGACAAGCCTCAGGGTGACAAACCCAAAGATGAGAAGCCTCAGGGCGAGAAGGCCCAGGGACAGTCGCCGAAGCAGGATGATAACAAGGAGCGCCGGCCCCGCAACGACCGCCAGGGACAGAAGCCCCAGGACGGGAAGGGGAACGGTGGCAATCAGCGACCCAAGGACCAGGGACAGCAGTCGCGCCCCGAAAGGGAGCAGAACAAGCCGGGCCGATCCAAGGAGCAGGGTAATCAGCCCCAGCGGTCCAAGGAGCAGAATGGCCAGCAGTCCCGGCTGAAGGATCAGGCGCTACAGCCACGCCCCAACAAGGAGCAGTCCCAGCCCCGCGCCAAGGATCAATCAGGCCCTCAGCCCAAGCCCCGCCAGCAGGAAGGGAATCAGCAGAGCGAGAACACGATGCCTCCGGTGTCGAACCGCGGTCCGAAGGCTTTCCGAACACCCGAGCAACCGGCTGAATAATGAAAAGACTATTTCATATCATCATAGCGATCGCCACCCTGTCGGTGGCGGTCGTTTCATGTAGCGACGGGGTGCGTGACTACAGCCGTTGGGCCGATCTGCCCCGCGAGGGGTGGGCCTATGGCGATACGCTTAGTCTCACGCTTGTGGACACGTCGCTTGTAGAGAACGATTCGCTTGTGCGCCGTCCGCTGAGCCTCGGGCTGATGCACACCAATGATTATCCCTATTCCAATCTGTGGATCGAGGTGACCTATCATGGCGACGGTATGTATTACCGCGACACGGTGAATGTGACGCTTGCCGATGTGTATGGGCGTTGGCTCGGAAGTGGGTTCGGGGCCAATTACCAGCATCTGATCGAGCTGAATCCGCGGGCCGATATCGACCTGACCCGTCCGGTGCTTGTGCGGCATATCATGCGTGTCGATACTCTGCGGGGGCTCGATAGGGTAGGCGTGTCGGTTCTATAATTCCGCTAACGCGGAAGGTTATGGGGTTATAGGGTTATAAGGTTATGGGTTGATTCCGTTGCGGAGGCGGCGCATGGCGGCGAGAAGGTCTTTCTTGGCTTTGCGCTCTTCGGCACGGCGTTGGCTGCGGGTGCCCGATGATGTCGCGGGCGCCGGATATTTTATGGAGTAGGAGAGTGGCTGGTATCCTGTGGGGTCGATGCGTACCTCGACCGGGCCGGCGTAGGTGGGATCGGTTTCATCGGAGTCGATCACGATACAGTTGTCGCTGTCGGCCCTGAGCCGATCTGGGGTGATTACGGGGATGATCGTTCCGTTGGCCAGCACTTCGGCCGGGGTTGGCTCGGGTTTGTTGGCCGGATCTGTTGCCGTGGGGATGGATGGGGTTTCGGCCGGGATGTTTTCCGAAATGTCAGGAGATGCAGTGGCGAGGGAGGCTTTGGCTTCTCTCCGGAGTCGTGCGCGTTCGCGGGCACGGCGTGAGCGTTCGATGGCGGTGTCGATTTCGTGGCGCAGAAATTCAAAGGCGGTGCGGTCGGTGTCGGGGATTGCGAGCTGATAGGAGTTGTCGTTGTCGAGATAGAGGTGGAGGGCACGTTCCATGGCCGAGGTCTTTTCGGGGTCGAGGGAGTAGGCCTGGCGTATGCGCTGTAAGAAACCGTTGAGGGCCTTTCGGGAGATGGGGAGGGTGTTGGTTGACATATTGCGGAAGTTTTTGATGGTTTATTCCGCAAAGATAATTATGGGAAATGCCCTAAAAGGTGCGATAATGTCGCGTCGTTTTCGATTAACGTGGGTGCACGGCGTGTGATGGGTGGATTATAGGACGTCTTCGACGCCCTCGTCGGTGGATTTTCATTTACCCCGCGCCTCGCCCGCCGGCGCAAATCTTGCCCTACGGGCGATTTGCTTGCCAGGCTCGTGGCGGGGCTATAATTACATCGCCCCATTCGGGGCTAAATGGGTAATTATGCCTGCGGGCGGGAGATGAAACGTTGTTATCACCATGAAATGGGTATGTGAATACCCCGCAGGTCAACGGGCCATAAGCCCCCGTTCGGGGCTAAATGGGTGATGTGCCAGCGGGTGGTAGATGAAACGTTGTTATCATCATGAAATGGGCGTGTGGATACCCTGTAGGTCCACGGGCCATAAGCCCCCGTTCGGGGCTAAATGGATGATGAATCTGCGGGGCGGTTAGATGAAACATTATTATCATCACGAAATGGGTGTGTGGATACCCCGCAGGTCAGCGGACCTAAAAGCCCCGGATGGGGCGGTGTAATTATAGCCCCGCCACGAGCGATAGATGCAAATTGCCCGTCAGGGCAAAATTTGCATCGAGAGCGAGGCGCGGGGAAACGAAGCAATCACAAAGAAGGGCGTCGAAGACGTCCTATAAAATCCGCTGACCCCTATAATAGTGTCAGTACGGTGGTTGCGATCCTTGCCAATCGTAAAACAGGGCAAAAAAAGAAAGAGGCAAACATCGATGGATGTTTGCCTCTTGTGCTACTTGTAGCGAGACCGAGAATTGAACTCGGGACCTCCGGGTTATGAATCCGACGCTCTAACCAACTGAGCTATCTCGCCGTTTTGCGGTGCAAAGTTATATATAATGTTTGAATTGACAAAGTATTTTGACTGAAAAGTTTTCGACAAGTTATTGACATTTTATTAATAATGATGTGTTGATAACCATATCTCATGTGTTGAAAACCTGATCTGAATACCGTGAAACGCTTATGTGGTAGTAAAGTAGAATGTCAATAACTTTTGCAGATTTCGGTGTGGAAAATGTAAATAACTTTGGGAATATGCCGTAAATACAGGGTGAAGCGGCCGTTCCGGCACTCGACGGGAGGGCCAGGACGGCTGCAACTACTTTAAAAACGGGAGGAAAGGATACAAAGAAGCGACGTGGCTCAAAGTTGTCACAACTTGAAACGACGTCGCTTATCTTTTACTCAACAATAACATTCTTTAAATCCATGCGCGGGGCTGTCGTAGAAGCCTTGTCGCGCATCACTATGAGTTTCTTTTATCCGGTTACAAAATTACTCATATAAATAATAATGGAATATACCTAAATTGAATGAAAAAATGGTCACAAAACGTGGCCGTGCTAATTAATTTCAATTACCGGAGGGGATTTTGCCGTCATGGAGGGCGGATTTTGTCAGTCTTTGGACCCGTTTTTGCGGGCGTTGATTATCTCGCCGACCATGCGGACGGCCGTGGCTTCGTCGAAGTTATCGCCCATGATCTCGCGGGTCTTTTTCTCGGCTTTCTCGACCGATATGGCCGAGAAGATCTTCTTGCCGCTCTTGAACGCGGCGGTGAGGGCAGCGATGTCGTCGGCAAAGCCCATGGGGAGGAAATCGGGGATGAGGTCGGTGGGGATAACGAAATAGGCGATGGCCCCGGCAAGGATGAGGATATCCTTGATGCCTACGGAGCCGTCGAGGCGGATGCGCCTGATGTCCTTGACCGAACTTTCGATGGTGTAGTACATGGTGAGTACCATCATCACCACCTCCTGTCCGGCCCGTCCGGCCGAGGAGGAGATCTTCTCCCACATCTCCTTTGGGTCGAAGCGGGAGGCGTAGCGGAGCAGAGTGTCGGGCACGGAACCGAGCTGCTTGATTTTCTTCAGGCGTTTCATTTCGGGAAAGAGGTTGGGGAGGTGCCGTTAGGGGTAGGATCAGAGATCACGACGGTTTTGCCGGTCAGGCCTGGGAGCATGGCCGAGAGGTTGCTGACAGCCTGGGCGCGAGCCTGGCGCACGTAGCCCCGCGCATAGATGCGCCGGCGGAAATTGTCGCGCACCTTGGCTTTGATGGCGTTCTCCTCGGCGGTGGTGAAGATACCGGTGCCGAGGAAATCATCGTTCCACGTGTCGATCACCTTGTAAGAATTGGGGTCGGTGGATTCATATATATTTACGATTTCGGCGGGGAGGGTGACAAACAGTGTATCGCCATGCTCGCTGATTTCCATCTGTTCGAGGTCGAATGACACGGAGCCGTTGACCGATGCGCGGGCGAAGATATGCTTCGACCCGACCGAGCCCCGGATGGGCATGTCCTCGTAGACGTCGAGTGTGCACAGCTGTACCATAGGGGTGATCTCGGATATCAGTGCGCGTCGCATGGTGTCGGATTTCCGGTCGGGCTGGAGGAACCACCATGCCGCGATGGCGCCGATGAGCAGGGCTGACCCGAGGATGGTGAGGTTGCGGAGTATGATTGATGTTTTCATTCTGTCAGTCGTTTTTGAAATTTACGTTGACCGTGTATCCGTCCTTCCCGAGGAGCGATGTGAAGTAAGCTCGCGCCTTGGTCTTGGCTTCGGCCGAGAGCTTGTCGCGGAATCGGGGGGTGCGCTCCACCTCCTTCATGACGGCGCGGTTCATGCTCTCCTTAAGGGCCGCGCGCTCGTCGGCGTCGATCTCGGATCTCAGTCCGGTGACGCGGTAGTGCTCCTCGCGTATCTCCATGTCGCGCCCCAGATATTCGATGTTGACCTCGGGCAGGGTGAGGGTGATGGAGCGGGAGTTTTCGTTGACCTCCACATCGTCGGGCGTGAGGGCTGAGAGATCGATATAGGCGCGCATGTGGGTGGAGTAGGAGTAGGCAGCTTTGCGGGATCCTATCTTGGCCGCGTCGATGATGGCTACGGCGGTCTGCCGCAAGCCGTCGGCATCGTGGAGGTTCAGGTCGTCGATAGTGGCCATTTTGGATATGGTCATCTGGGCAAGCACCAGTTTGTTGACCGAGGAGATTTCGGAATAGTAGAGTTTCTCCAGATGGTTTTCTCTCCCGCATGTGCCGAGGGTGCATGCGAGGAGGATGATCGCCACTGAGGTGATGATGTGTGATTTTGCTTTTATGAAGGAGAGGCGCATGGGGTGACGCTTATATTATATATGTGAGGGGGAGGCGCGAAAATTGAAGCCCGTTTCTAATTAATAACCTCAAACCGGGCGGGAGGGTTGAGTGGCGCGATGTTTTTATTGACTGCCGGATGGTAATGGGCTTATATACAGCGTGGATGAGACGTGTCGCAGGCCGGGGATGCCTGGTGGCTGAAGCGACGCTGTGGAGGCGATTGAAATTTTTTTTTGATAAAAAGTTGCGGAAAAATTTGGTGGATTCAAAAATAGTGCCTACCTTTGCAACGCTTTAAGCAAGAAAGGGCGCTTAGCTCAGCTGGTTCAGAGCATCTGCCTTACAAGCAGAGGGTCGGGGGTTCGAATCCCTCAGCGCCCACCACTTTCTCTTCAACTTTCTTGCTTAGATAATAAACCAATCTACTCGGGCGCTTAGCTCAGCTGGTTCAGAGCATCTGCCTTACAAGCAGAGGGTCGGGGGTTCGAATCCCTCAGCGCCCACTCCGAGTTTTGACGCCGATTCCGCTTAAGGTTTCGGCGTCGATTTTGTTATTAACCATTTTCCCGAAGAATTATATCTATGATCACTCAGGAACAGCTAAAAGAGACTTTTGAACGCAAGCTCGCGTTGAGGAGGTATCTTTGACGTCGACAACAAGAAAATACAGGTAGAAGAAGAGGAGCTGCGCACGCATGTGCCCGACTTCTGGGAGCATCCCAAGGAGGCTCAGATCCAGATGAAGAAAATCAAGGATCTGCAGAGCTGGATCAAGGGATACGAGGAGGTTGACAAGGCTGTGGGCGAGCTCGAGATAGCATGGGATTTCCTGAAGGAAGGACTTGTGGAGGAGAGCGAACTCGACGCGCTCTATGCCAAGGCTATCGAGCAGATCGAGGCGCTCGAGCTGAAGAATATGCTCCGCCGTGAGGAGGATAAACTCGGCGTGGTGCTGAAGATCAACTCAGGTGCCGGCGGTACCGAGAGCCAGGATTGGGCTCAGATGCTGATGCGCATGTATCTGCGCTGGTGCGAGGCCCACGGCTATAAGACCTCCATCGCCAACCTCCTGGAGGGGGATGAGGCCGGTATCAAATCGTGTACCATCAATGTGGAGGGCGATTTTGCCTACGGTTATCTCAAGAGCGAGAATGGTGTGCACCGTCTCGTGAGGGTTTCGCCCTATAATGCCCAGGGTAAGCGAATGACCTCGTTTGCATCGGTGTTCGTGACTCCGCTCGTTGACGATACCATCGAGGTGAAGGTAGATCCGGCGTTGCTGTCGTGGGATACCTTCCGATCGGGAGGTGCTGGCGGTCAGAACGTGAACAAGGTGGAATCGGGCGTGCGTCTGCGCTACCAGTTCACCGATCCATACACCGGCGAGCATGAGGAGATTCTCATCGAGAACACCGAGACCCGTGACCAGCCCAAGAATAAGGAGAATGCCATGAGGCAACTCCGCTCGATACTCTACGATAAGGAGTTGCAGCATCGCCTTCAGGAGCAGGCTAAGATCGAGGCCGGCAAGATGAAGATTGAATGGGGCTCGCAGATACGCAGTTACGTGTTTGACGACCGCCGAGTGAAGGATCATCGCACAGGCCATCAGACCGCGGACGTTGGCGGAGTGATGGATGGTGACCTCGATCCTTTCATCAAGGCTTATCTCATGGAGTTTGCCGGAACCGAGCAATGAAAATCTTTTACTTTACTACTACAGGCAACTCGCTCGCCGTGGCTCGCGCCATAGGGGGCGAGTTGCTTTCTATTGTGAGTGTCCTGTCGGGATGCGAGACCGGCTTCGCCGATGATGGGGCGATAGGGGTGGTATGTCCGGTGTATTTCGGAGAGTTGCCCGCTCCTGTTGCTGAGTTCCTTGAACGGGTGAAGCTATCGGCGCCTTACCGGTTTCTTGTGCTCACGTGCGGCAATACTCCGGCGTTTGCCGTGAAGGCCCCCGGAGAGTGGGGCTATGTGAGAAGCATCAGGATGGTCGACAATTATTTCCCGATGTTTGATGTGTCGAAGCAGGTGCGGGATCTGCCCCGCAAGAGGGTGGGGGAGTGCTTGGCTGAGATTGTCGCTGACATCCGCGCCCGAAGGCATTTCCTGGAGGCGCCGACTCTGTATGGGCGTGTGGCCGGATGGTGGATGCGCATGTTCCCGCTTTCTCCGCTGGCCTACAGGCGATTCTACATCGACGCGGAGAAGTGCAACGGGTGTGGCACGTGCGGACGGGTGTGTCCGATCGGCAATATCTCCATGGCCGGCATGATGCCCGCGATAGGGGAGCGGTGTCTCACCTGCGGGGCTTGTTACCACAACTGTCCCTTGGGCGCGATAAGGTATCGTGGCGAGAAAAGCCGGGTGCAATACAGGCACGAAGGCGTGACGCTCGCCGATATTGTGAGGGAGATGAAAAGAGAGTGAAATATTTTTCGGAAATGTTTGGTAATTAGCAAAATAAGTTGTAATTTTGCATCGCCTTTGGAAGAAATGTGCCGTCGCGACAACGCTAACTTATTGAGGGTTAGGGATGTCGAGGCGTGAAACGCATGTTGAGGCACCCTGAAAAAGAAAATACAGAAATACTAATAACTATAAAGTCAAACAAAAGAAACTAAGATGCCTACTATTCAGCAATTAGTAAGAAAAGGACGTGTGGCTCTTGAGGACAAGAGCAAGTCACCCGCGCTTGATTCATGCCCCCAGCGTCGTGGCGTGTGCGTGCGTGTCTACACTACAACCCCTAAGAAACCTAACTCCGCTATGCGTAAGGTTGCCCGTGTGCGCCTCACCAACGGCAAGGAGGTCAACAGCTACATCCCCGGAGAGGGCCACAACCTCCAGGAGCACTCGATCGTGCTCGTGCGTGGCGGTCGTGTAAAGGACCTTCCTGGTGTACGTTACCACATCGTGCGCGGCACACTCGATACATCGGGCGTTAAGGACCGCACACAGCGTCGCTCCAAGTATGGCGCAAAGCGCCCCAAAGCCGCTAAGAAATAATAAACGGCAATACTAAAAAGACGCTCCTTTTCTGAATAATCAAAACATTGAATTAAAAACCGAGTCGTTAACCTCTCGTTTTTGATTTGATTGGAAGGCTAAATCACAGGTTGAGTAAATAGCCGGTCCCGCTCAGGCGGGAGAGAGGCCGTTGAAGATGAAAGATGCAGCAACCAAGCAACAAAAACAACAATCCAACAACCCAAAATGCGTAAAGCTAAACCTAAGAAGCGGGTGATTCTTCCCGATCCCGTGTTCAATGACGTGAGAGTTTCAAAGTTCGTCAACCACCTCATGTATGACGGCAAGAAGAACACCTCCTATACTATCTTCTATTCAGCCCTCGAGCTCGTTAAGGGCAAGCTCCCCAACGAGGAGAAGACCTCTCTCGAGATCTGGAAGAAGGCCCTCGAGAATGTAACCCCCACCGTAGAGGTGAAGTCGCGTCGTGTAGGCGGTGCCACCTTCCAGGTGCCCACCGAGATCCGTCCCGACCGTAAGGAGTCAATCTCGATGAAAAACCTCATCCTCTATGCCCGCAAGCGTGGCGGCAAGACCATGGCCGAGAAGCTCGCAGCCGAGATCGTTGACGCATTCAACGAGCAGGGCGGTGCTTACAAGCGCAAAGAGGATATGCACAAGATGGCCGAGGCCAACCGTGCTTTCGCTCATTTCCGTTTCTAATAACAACGATTTGACACTTACGCAAAATGGCTAAATCAGACGAACAGCTTAAATATACGCGCAATATCGGCATTATGGCCCATATTGACGCCGGTAAGACCACTACCTCCGAGCGTATCCTCTTCTATACCGGTCTGACCCACAAGATCGGTGAGGTGCACGACGGTGCCGCCACCATGGACTGGATGGAGCAGGAACAGGAGCGTGGTATCACCATCACTTCGGCCGCTACCACCACTTTCTGGAAGTATCTTGGCGATCAGTTCAAGATCAACCTGATTGACACCCCGGGACACGTTGACTTCACCGTGGAGGTGGAGCGTTCACTCCGTGTGCTCGACGGTGCTGTGGCTACTTTCTGCGCCGTAGGTGGCGTAGAGCCCCAGTCGGAGACCGTATGGCGTCAGGCCGACAAATATAATGTACCCCGTATCGGTTACGTCAACAAGATGGACCGCTCGGGTGCAAACTTCTTCGAGGTAGTTCGCCAGCTCAAGGACGTGCTCGGAGCCAACCCCTGTCCCATCCAGATACCTATCGGTGCTGAGGAGACTTTCAAGGGTGTTGTAGACCTTATCAAGATGAAGGCCATCTTCTGGCACGATGAGACCATGGGTGCCGACTACTCGATCGAGGAGATCCCCGCCGGTCTCGTTGACGAGGCCGAGGAATGGCGCGACAAGATGCTTGAGAAGATCGCCGAGTTCGACGACGCTCTCATGGAGAAGTACTTCGACGATCCCTCCACCATCACTGAGGAGGAGATCAAGCGTGCCCTCCGCAACGCTACCCTCAAGATGGAGGTTGTGCCCATGATCTGCGGCTCTTCCTTCAAGAACAAGGGCGTACAGTGCCTGCTTGACTCTGTGTGCGCTTACCTCCCCAGCCCTGTTGATTCGGGTGCTATCGAGGGTACCAATCCCGAGGATCCCGAGCAGACTGAGGTGCGCGAGCCTTCGAGCGACGCTCCCATGTGTGCCCTCGCATTCAAGATCGCTACCGACCCCTATGTAGGTCGTCTCACCTTCTTCCGTGTGTACTCAGGCGACGTAGTAGCCGGATCTTACGTTCTCAACAGCCGTTCAGGCAAGAAGGAGCGTGTGAGCCGTCTGTTCCAGATGCACTCCAACAAGCAGAACGCTAAGGAAATGATCGGTTGCGGTGATATCGGTGCCGGCGTAGGCTTTAAGGATATCCGCACCGGTGATACCCTCTGCGACGAGAACCATCCTATCGTACTCGAGGCCATGGAGTTCCCCGAACCCGTTATCGGTATCGCTGTGGAGCCCAAGACCCAGAAGGATCTCGACAAGCTCGGCGTAGGCCTGCAGAAGCTTGCTGAGGAGGATCCCACCTTCCGCGTTGAGACCAACGAGGAGACCGGCCAGACCGTTATCTCGGGTATGGGCGAGCTTCACCTCGACATCATCATCGACCGTCTCCGTCGCGAGTTCAAGGTAGAGTGCAACCAGGGTCGTCCCCAGGTTACCTACAAGGAGGCTATCACCAAGCCCGTAGAGCTCCGCGAGGTGTTCAAGAAGCAGACCGGTGGTCGCGGTAAGTTTGCCGACATCATCGTTCGCGTTGAACCCGCCGACGACGATTTCGAAGGCTCACTCCAGTTCGTTGACGAGGTTAAGGGCGGTAACATTCCTAAGGAATTCATCCCCTCGATCCAGAAGGGCTTCACCACCGCTATGAAGAACGGTGTGCTCGCCGGATATCCCCTCGACCGTCTCAAGGTAACTGTAATCGACGGATCGTTCCACCCCGTTGACTCCGACCAGCTCTCATTCGAGCTCTGTGCCATCCAGGCCTTCAAGAAGGCTTCCGAGAAGGCCGGTCCTGTGCTCCTCGAGCCTATCTTCAAGGTAGAGGTTGTAACTCCCGAGGAGAGCATGGGTGACGTGATCGGTGACCTCAACAAGCGTCGTGGCCAGGTAGAAGGCATGGAGACCAGCCGCTCCGGCGCCCGCATCGTTAAGGCCAAGGCTCCCCTTGCCGAGATGTTCGGCTATGTGACCGCCCTCCGTACCATCACTTCAGGCCGCGCTACCTCCACAATGACATTCAGCCATTACGCCGAGGTTAGCAGCTCGATCGCCAAGAACGTGCTCACCGAGTGCCAGGGCCGTGTGGATCTCATAAAGTAACACTTTCATTCAACTAACAATATGGATCAAACAATCAGAATCAAACTTAAGTCCTACGACTACAACCTGGTTGACAAGTCGGCCGAGAAGATTGTGAAGACCGTTAAGGCCACCGGCGCAGTGATCAGCGGGCCTATCCCCCTGCCCACCCACCGTCGTGTGTTCACCGTCAATCGCTCAACCTTCGTCAACAAGAAGTCGCGCGAGCAGTTCCAGCTCTCGAGCTACAAGCGCTTGATTGACATCCACAACTCGACCGGCAAGACAGTCGACGCTCTCATGAAGCTCGAGCTCCCCTCCGGTGTAGAAGTGGAGATCAAGGTCTAATCCACCGCTCAGGTATCAAACCACAAAAGGATTTAAGTAACACAAACAATCAGTTCACATTTTCTAAATCAAAGAGAAATGCCAGGATTATTAGGAAAGAAAATCGGAATGACATCCGTTTTCAGTGCCGACGGCAAGAACGTGCCGTGCACTGTTATCGAAGTAGGCCCCTGCGTAGTTACTCAAGTGAAAACGGTTGACAAGGACGGCTATGCCGCCGTTCAGATCGGCTTCGAGGACAAGAAAGAGAAGCACACAACCAACCCCATGGCCGGACACTTCAAGAAGGCCGGAGTAACTCCCCAGCGCCACTTGGCCGAGTTCAAAGGATTTGGCGAAGAAGTTAAGCTCGGTGACACCCTCACCGTTGACCTCTTCAGCGAAGACGACTTCGTAGACATCCAGGGAACCTCCAAGGGTAAGGGTTACCAGGGCGTAGTTAAGCGTCATGGATTCGGCGGCGTAGGCCAGTCGACCCACGGTCAGCACAACCGCCTCCGCGCCCCCGGTTCGGTAGGTGCTTGTTCTTACCCCGCAAAGGTGTTCAAGGGAATGCGCATGGCAGGCCAGATGGGCAACGAGAAGGTTACCATCCAAAACCTCCGCGTAGTTAAGGTGCTTCCCGAGCACAACGTACTCCTCATCAAGGGTTCTATCCCCGGAAGCAAAGGTTCAATCGTCTTAATTGAGAAATAATGGAAGTCGCAATCTACAATATCAAAGGTGAGGATACCGGCCGCAAGGCCCAGCTCGCCGACGAGGTGTTCGCAGTCGATGCCAACGAGCATGCCGTTTATCTCGATGTGAAGCAGTACCTCGCCAACCAGCGTCAGGGTACTCACAAGTCCAAGGAACGTAGCGAAGTCTCCGGTTCGACCCGCAAGCTCCACAAGCAGAAGGGTGGCGGCGGCAGCCGTATCGGTGACATCAACTCGCCTGTACTCGTCGGCGGTGGCCGCGTGTTCGGTCCCCGTCCCCGTGACTATCGTTTCAAGTTGAATAAGAAAGTAAAGTCACTCGCCCGCAAGAGCGCTCTCACCTACAAGGTGCAGGACAGCCAGCTCATCGTAGTCGAGGACTTCAATTTCGAGGCACCCAAGACTAAAGATTTTATAAATATTGCTAAAAATCTTAAAGTTGACGGCAAAAAGGTACTCCTCGTTTTACCTTCTGACAATAAAAACGTAACTTTGTCAGCCCGAAATGTGCCCGACGCAAAAACCATGGTTGCATGTGACCTCAACACATATGCGATCATGAACTCCAACGCTGTGATCCTCACCGAGAGCAGCCTTGAGTGCGTTAATAAACTTTAATAACCTCACCGAGAAAACTACAGTACACAATGGAAATCTCAATCAAACCCATCGTTACCGAGAAGGCGAGCAATCTCACCGAGAAGCTCAACCGCTATACCTTCATGGTTTCTCCCGAGGCTAACAAGTACCAGATCAAGGCCCTCGTAGAGAACCTCTACGGCGTGAAAGTAACCCGCGTCAACACAATCAATGTCCGTTCCAAGAACAAGTCCCGCTGGACCAAGAGCGGTCTGCTCCGTGGCAAGACCGCAGCCTGGAAGAAAGCCATCGTGGACCTTGCCGACGGTCAGAACATTGACTTCTACAGCAACATCTAAGAATAACATGGCAGTAAGAAAATTTAAGCCCACAACTCCTGGGCAGCGTCACAAGGTTATCGGTGTTTTCAAAGGTACCATCACTGCTACAACACCGGAAAAATCTCTTACAGTCGGCAAAAGGGCTTCCGGCGGTCGTAACGCCGAAGGTCACCTCACCACCCGCTACCTTGGTGGTGGCCACAAGCGCAAATACCGCTTCATAGACTTTAAGAGAAATAAGGACGGCGTCCCCGCTGTAGTGAAGACCATCGAGTACGATCCTAACCGTTCGGCCCGTATCGCTCTTCTCTTCTACAAGGATGGCGCAAAAGCTTATATCATTGCACCCAACGGCTTGAACGTCGGCGACGTGCTCCTGTCGGGCCCCGATGCCCAGCCCGAGGTAGGCAACTGCCTCCCCCTGGCCAACATCCCCGTAGGTACACTCGTCCACAACATTGAGTTGCGTCCCGGTCAGGGTGCCTTCATGGCCCGCTCAGCCGGCACATTCGCCCAGCTGATCTCCCGCGAAGGCGCCTATGCAATCGTCAAATTACCTTCAGGCGAGACTCGCAAGATTCTTGCCGAGTGCCGTGCCACCGTCGGTGTCGTAGGCAACTCCGAGCATTCACTCGAGCGTTCCGGTAAGGCCGGTCGTTCACGCTGGCTCGGCCGTCGCCCCCGCAACCGTGGCGTTGTCATGAACCCTGTCGATCACCCCATGGGTGGTGGCGAAGGTCGTGCTTCCGGTGGTCATCCCCGCTCACGCAAGGGCCTCTATGCTAAGGGTCTCAAGACTCGTGCCCCGAAGAAGCATTCTTCGAAGTACATTATCGAAAGAAGAAAGAAGTAATCTGATTTAAACCAAGCAACATCTCTATGAGTCGTTCATTGAAAAAAGGCCCGTTTATCAGCGTTAAGCTTGAGAAGAAGGTGGCCGCTATGGATGAGACCGGCAAGAAGTCTGTAATCAAGACTTGGAGCCGCGCCTCCATGATAGCACCCGAGTTCGTCGGTCACACCTTCGCCGTACACAACGGCAACAAGTTTATCCCTGTCTACGTTACTGAGAACATGGTTGGCCATAAGCTCGGAGAGTTCGCTCCCACGCGCACTTTCCGCGGTCACTCCGGTAATCGCAAGAAATAATCAAGGGCCCTGATATAAATAATTCATTTGTAAAAAAGAAAAGAATTAAAATAAAATGGGTGTAAGAAAAAGAAATTCAGCCGACCTCAGGAAAGCCGAGCAGAAGAACATCGCGTTCGCTAAGCTGCTCAACGTCCCCACTTCGCCCCGCAAGATGCGCCTTGTCGCTGACATCATCCGTGGCGTCGAAGTAAACCGTGCTCTCGGCATCCTGAAGTTCTCCAACAAGGAGGCTGCTGCCCGTCTCGAAAAGCTCCTCCGCTCAGCCATCGCAAACTGGGAAGCTAAAAACGATCGCAAAGCCGACGCTGGCGAGCTCTACGTATCCACCATCATGGTGGGTTGCGCTCCCATGCTCAAGCGCCTTCGTCCCGCCCCCCAGGGCCGTGGCTACCGCATTCGCAAACGCGCTAACCATGTCACATTGATTGTTGACACAATTGAAAATAAAAACGCTTAACAAATGGGACAGAAAGTAAATCCAATTAGCAATCGCTTGGGAGTTATCCGTGGATGGGACTCTAACTGGTATGGCGGTAAAAACTACGGCGATACTCTGCTCGAGGACTCCAAACTCCGCAAGTATCTTAATGTCCGCCTTGCTAAATCAAGCGTTTCGCGCATCGTAATCGAGCGCACCATGAAGCTCATCACCATCACCGTGTGCACCTCACGCCCCGGCCTCATCATCGGCAAGGGCGGCCAGGAGGTCGACAAGCTGAAGGAAGAGCTCAAGAAAATCACTGACAAGGATGTACAGATCAACATCTACGAGGTAAAACGCCCTGAGCTCGACGCCCAGATCGTTGCCGCCAACATCGCCCGTCAGATCGAAGGCAAGATCGCCTACCGCCGTGCCGTAAAGATGGCAGTTGCCGCTACAATGCGTGCAGGTGCCGAGGGCATCAAGGTTCAGGTATCCGGCCGTCTCAACGGCGCTGAAATGGCTCGCTCCGAGATGTTCAAGGAAGGCCGTACTCCCCTCCACACCCTCCGTGCCGACATCGACTACGCTCTCGTAGAGGCACACACCAAGGTAGGTGTAGTAGGCGTGAAGGTATGGATCTGCCGTGGTGAGGTTTACGGCAAGCGTGACCTCGCTCCCCAGTACACCAATCCTCAGAAAGAGTCTCGCGGTGCCGCTGGTTCCGACCGCGCTCCCCGTCGCGGTGGTTTCCGTAAGCCCAAAAACAACCGTTAAACCCACCAATTGATTCAACATTACAATGTTACAACCCAAGAAAACCAAATTTCGCCGCGCGCAAAAGGGCCGCATGAAAGGCAATGCGCAGCGTGGCAACCAGTTGGCCTTCGGTTCGTTCGGCATAAAGACCCTCGAGTCTAAGTGGATCACCGGTCGCCAGATCGAGGCAGCCCGTATCGCTGTGACACGTTACATGCAGCGTCAAGGCCAGATCTGGATTCGCATCTTCCCCGACAAGCCCATCACCAAGAAGCCCGCTGAGGTCCGCATGGGTAAAGGTAAAGGTGCTCCCGAAGGCTTCGTAGCCCCCGTTACTCCCGGACGTATGATTATTGAGGTTGAAGGTGTACCCTTCGACGTCGCTAAGGAAGCTCTCCGCCTCGCTGCCCAGAAGCTCCCCGTTACCACCAAGTTCGTCGTTCGCCGCGACTATGACCCAACTCAAAATGTGTAAGCCATCATGAAGAAAGAGACATATACCGAGGTTTCAACCAAGGATCTCCGCGACCGTCTGGCCGAGATGAAGAAGGACTATGCCCAGCTTCAGATCAACCACGCTATCTCGCCCCTTGACAGCCCCGCCAAGATTACACATGCCCGTAAGGCTATCGCCCGCGTAATGACCGAACTGCGCATGCGCGAACTCAATAACAAATAACTCACCCCTCAGAAATGGAAAAGAGAAATTTAAGAAAAGAACGCATCGGGGTTGTTTCCAGCAACAAGGGCGACAAGACCATCACCGTCATGGTGAAATGGAAGGAGAAGCATCCCATCTACGGTAAGTTCGTCAACAAGACCAAGAAATATCACGCCCACGACGAGAAGAACGAGTGCTCCGTCGGCGATACTGTTCGCCTCATGGAGACCCGTCCCCTCTCCAAGACCAAGCGTTGGCGTCTGGTAGAAATCATCGAAAAAGTGAAGTAAGCTATGATACAGACCGAAAGCCGTTTAACTGTGGCCGACAACAGCGGTGCCAAGGAAGCACTCTGCATCCACGTACTGGGTGGAACCGGCCGTCGCTACGCTTCAGTAGGCGACATCATCGTGGTATCCGTCAAGAGTGTCATCCCCTCGTCCGACGTTAAGAAGGGTACTGTATCCAAGGCAGTTGTTGTCCGCACCAAGAAGGAGATCCGCCGTCCCGACGGTTCCTACATCCGCTTCGACGACAACGCTTGCGTGCTCCTCAACAATGCCGGTGAGCTCCGTGGAACCCGTATCTTCGGCCCCGTTGCCCGCGAACTCCGCGCCGCCAACCAGATGAAGATCGTGTCACTCGCACCCGAAGTCCTCTAATCATCAATCCCGTCAAATACTTTAAAGTAATGCATAAGTTACACATCAAAAAAGGCGACATTGTCTATGTGCTCGCAGGTGAAGACCGCGGCAAAGAGGGCCGTGTGCTTAAAGTCCTCGTGCAGAAGCAGAAGGCAATCGTGGAAGGTGTAAACATGGTTACCAAAGCCACCAAGCCCAACGCTCAGCACCCCCAGGGTGGCCTCATCAAAATGGAAGCCCCCATCGCCATCTCCAATATCGCCTTGATCGACCCCAAGTCGGGCAAGCCTACCCGCATCAGCATCCGCCGCGAGAATGGCAAAGTCATCCGCATTTCTAAAAAATCAGGAGAGGAAATTAAGTAATGAGCCACCAGACTGTTAAGAAGGACTATCAGGAACGCATCGTTCCCGCCCTCACCGAAAAGTTCAGCTACACCACCCCCATGCAGGTCCCCAAGTTGAAGAAGATCGTCATCAACCAGGGCCTCGGTGCAGCTACCCAGGATAAGAAACTCATCGAGACCGCCATCAACGAGCTCACTGCCATCACCGGTCAGAAAGCCGTTGCAACCCTTTCCCGCAAGGATATCTCTAACTTCAAGCTCCGTAAGAAGATGCCCATCGGCGTGATGGTCACCCTCCGTCGCGAGAAGATGTACGAGTTCCTTGAGAGACTCGTCCGCGTTGCCCTCCCCCGCATCCGTGACTTCAAGGGTATCGAGAGCAAGCTCGACGGCCGCGGTAACTACACCCTCGGCATCACCGAGCAGATTATCTTCCCCGAGATCAACATCGACGCTATCAACAAGCTCATGGGTATGAACATCACCTTCGTTACATCGGCCAACACCGACGAAGAGGGTTACGCTCTGCTCAAGGAATTTGGTCTCCCTTTCAAGAACGCTAAAAACTAAGCATCCCCTATGGCTAAAGAATCAATGAAGGCCCGCGAAGTGAAGCGCGCCCGTCTTGCCGCCAAGTACGCCCAGAAGCGTGCCGAGCTCAAGAAGATTGTTAATTCCGGAGTCAACGAGGAGAACCGTGACGAAGCCTACGAGGCCGCACAGAAACTCCAGTCGCTTCCCAAGAACAGCAATCCCATCCGCCTCCACAACCGCTGCTCCATCACAGGCCGTCCCAAAGGATACATCCGTCAGTTCGGTATCTCGCGTATTCAGTTCCGCGAGATGGCATCGGCTGGCCTTATCCCCGGCGTCAAGAAAGCATCCTGGTAATATCGCCCCTTACGGTGCCCGCGCCCAGCGATGCGGCACCTCCCTCTAAAAAGCCGAGAGTCGACGGCCCGAGACCCCGTTATCTCTAAGCAGTATCAGCGCCGAGCAGATCGGCCGCCCACCTAAAGCGGCCTCCTCACCCCGGCGCAGTCTGCGGCCGGTCGACACCCCGAGGCTTAATCAATCATCCACTCCCCTCGACGGACCTCTTACCCTGAAGTCCGCGTCTCCCTCCCCCGCATCGTGGGCGAGGGGCCGGCAAGCGGTCCGGCTTTCTCCTCCCGCTCTGAAAATTCACAGTGAGTATTAAATATTGTTGGGATACTCCCCAATCAATTTAAACAATTTTTCAAATGACTGATCCTATCGCAGATTATCTGACAAGATTGAGGAACGCAATCAAGGCTAACCACCGCGTGGTCGAGATTCCTGCCTCAAACTTGAAGAAGGAGATCACCAAGATCCTCTTCGACCAAGGCTACATCCTCAACTACAAGTTCGAGGAAGGCGAAAATCCCGCCGGCATCATCAAGATCGCCCTCAAGTATGACCCCATCGACAAGGTCAATGCAATCAAAGACCTCCAGCGCGTGTCGCGCCCGGGTCTTCGCCGTTACACCGGTTACAAAGATATGCCCCGCGTACTGAACGGACTCGGCATCGCCATCCTTTCTACTTCCAAGGGCGTGATGACTAACAAGAAGGCCCGCGACCTCAAGATTGGTGGCGAGGTCCTTTGCTACGTTTACTAATCTAATAGGAGGAATATAACATGTCACGTATAGGTAAAGCTCCCATTGAGATTCCCGCTGGTGTTACCGTCACCATCGACCAGGACAACGTAGTCACCGTGAAGGGCCCCAAGGGCACCCTCACCCAGAAAGTCAACCCCGATCTCGAAGTTAAGGTAGAGGACGGACACGTTCACGTAACCCGCCCCTCTGACGACCGCGAGCACCGCGCTCAGCACGGACTCTTCCGCGCCCTCATCCACAACATGGTCGTAGGCGTATCCACCGGTTACCGCAAAGAAATGGAACTCGTAGGCGTAGGTTACCGCGCAGCTTCCACCGGCCAGGTACTCGAGCTCTCGCTCGGCTTCTCCCACGCCATCTATATAAAGCTTCCCCCCGAGATCAAGGTAGAGGCTAAGACCGAGCGCAACAAGAACCCGCTCATCATACTCGAGAGCGACGACAAGCAGCTCCTCGGTCAAGTGTGCGCTAAGATTCGTTCACTCCGCAAGCCCGAGCCCTACAAGGGTAAAGGTATCAAGTTTGTGGGCGAAGTTATCCGTCGCAAGTCTGGTAAGTCAGCAAGCGCTAAATAATTTTAACGTCTACAACTATGGTTACAAAGATACAGCGTAGAAACAAAATCAAGGCCCGCATCCGCGGCAAGATTTCCGGCACCGCAGCACGTCCCCGCATGTCGGTGTTCCGCAGCAACAAGCAGATTTACGTTCAGCTCATCGACGACCTCGCAGGCAAGACCATCTGCGCTACCTCTTCCAAGGGTATCGCCGAAGGCACCAAGTGCGAAATCGCAGCTAAGGTCGGCGAGGATATCGCCAAGAAGGCTATCGCCGCAGGCATCTCCGAAGTCGTTTTTGACCGCAACGGATACCTCTTCCACGGTCGTGTTAAATCACTGGCTGACGCCGCTCGCAATGGCGGTCTCAAATTCTAATTCATTATGGCATCTAAGAATAACAAAGTAAAGTCCACTGGCGACATCGAGCTCCACGACCGTCTCGTTGCCATCAACCGCGTCACCAAGGTTACCAAGGGTGGCCGCACCTTCACTTTCGCTGCCATCGTTGTCGTAGGCAATGAGAATGGCATCGTTGGTTGGGGTCTCGGAAAAGCCAATGAAGTACAGGCCGCTATCGCCAAGGGCGTTGAAGCTGCCAAGAAGAACCTCATCAAGGTTCCCGTCCACAACGGCACAATCCCTCACGAGCAGGAGGCCAAGTTTGGCGGATCGCTCGTAGTGATCAAGCCCGCAAGCCACGGTACCGGTGTTAAGGCCGGTGGTGCTATGCGTGCCGTGCTCGAGAGCGTGGGCATCACCGACGTGCTCTGTAAGTCTAAGGGCTCGTCTAACCCCCACAACCTCGTGAAGGCTACCATCGCTGCCCTCGGCGAACTGCGCTCACCCGCCCAGGTCGCTCAGAACCGCGGTATTTCTATCGACAAAGTGTTTAACGGCTAATCTTCACCAATCGCAATGGCAAAAATCAAAATCACCCAGATTAAGAGCCGCATCAACGCTCCCGCTGTGCAGAAGCGCACTCTCGATGCCCTCGGTTTGAAGAAAATGCATCACTCGGTTGTCCTCGAGGACACCCCCTCAGTGATGGGTATGGTTAAAGCAGTGCATCACTTGGTTGAAGTGACCAATGCCTAATTTCTAAAAATCTTTACACTACTATGGATTTAAGCAATCTGAAACCTGCTTTAGGTTCTGTACATAAGAAGACCCGCATTGGTCGCGGTCCCGGTTCCGGCAAGGGTGGTACATCTACCCGCGGTCACAAGGGTGCCAAGTCTCGCTCAGGCTACAGCCGCAAGATCGGCTTCGAGGGTGGCCAGATGCCCCTTCAGCGCCGTCTCCCCAAATTCGGTTTCAAGCCCCTCCAGCGCACCGAGTACAAGGCTGTCAACCTCTCTGATCTCGAGACTCTCGCCGCCAGCGCTAATCTTGACAAGATCACTCCCGCCGAGCTCATCGCCGCAGGTATGGTCAACGGCAAGCAGCCCGTCAAGATCCTCGCCAACGGTACTCTCACCAAGAAGATCGAGGTTGTGGCCAACGCTTTCTCGGCTGCCGCTGAAAAGGCCATCACCGAAGCCGGTGGCACTGTAACTAAAATCTAATAACCCTCCCCCTCGCAATGAGATTTATTCAGACAATCCGTAACATTTGGACCATAGAGGAGCTCAGGAAGCGCATCCTTGTGACTCTTATGCTGGTGCTCGTGTACCGACTCGGCTGTTACGTGGTTCTCCCCGGCATTTCGCCCGAGGACCTCGATGCCCTGTCCAACTTCACCAACAAAAGCGGTCTCATGCAGCTGCTCGACATGTTCTCGGGCGGTGCGTTCTCCCAGGCCTCCATCTTCGCCCTCGGTATCATGCCCTACATCACTGCGTCAATCGTGATACAGCTCCTGGGTATGGTGCTCCCTTCATTCCAGAAGATGCAGCGCGAAGGTGAGAGCGGACGGCAGAAGCTCAGCCAGTACACCCGTTACCTGACTGTGCTCATCCTCCTTCTCCAGGGTCCTGCTTATCTCGTAAATCTCCAGGTCCAGGTGAGTGCCGCCACAGGCGGTGCCCACATGGGCTTCTGGACGATCGCGTTCCTTACGGTCATCCTCGCCGCCGGATCCATGTTCATCATGTGGCTCGGTGAGCGCATCACTGACCGCGGTATCGGCAATGGTATCTCCTTCATAATCCTTGTAGGTATCATCGCCCGCCTCCCGGGAGCGCTCTTTTACGAGTTCACAAGCCGTCTCCCGGGTGCTACCGGTAGCCAGGGCGGTCTCGTGATGTTCATCGTCGAGATCATCCTCCTGTTTGCCGTGACCGTCGGAGCCGTACTGCTTGTGCAGGGTACCCGCAAGGTGCCCGTCCAGTACGCCAAGCGTATCGTGGGCAACCGTCAGTACGGCGGTGCACGCCAGTACATCCCCCTCAAGGTCAACGCAGCCGGTGTGATGCCTATCATCTTTGCCCAGGCCATCATGTTCATCCCCATCACCCTTGCTGGTTTCAGCAGCTCTGAGGGCGCGAGCGGATTCACTGCGGCATTCTCTGACATCAACGGCTTCTGGTACAACCTCGTTTACTTCATCCTCATTGTTGCCTTCACCTACTTCTACACCGCCATCACAGTGCGTCCCACCCAGATGGCCGAGGACATGAAGCGCAACAACGGATTCATCCCCGGTGTGAAGCCCGGTAAGAAGACCGCCGAGTATCTCGACTCCATCATGTCGCGTATCACACTCCCTGGTTCGCTCTTCCTCGGCATCGTAGCAATCCTCCCCGCCTTTGCGCGCTTCTTCGGCATCAGCCAGAACTTCGCACAGTTCTTCGGAGGTACATCGCTCCTCATTCTTGTGGGCGTAGTGCTCGACACCCTCCAGCAGATCGAAAGCCACCTCATGATGCACCACTACGACGGTCTCATGAAGGACGGCAAGATCAAGGGTCGCACCACCGGTTCAGCTTATTGATCCCTCTCAGTCGGAATCGCAGATATTGATTAATGATTTATCTTAAGACACCCGAAGAAATCGAGAAAATGCAAGCGGCATGCACGCTCGTGAGCCGCACACTTGGCGAGGTAGCCAAGTGTGTGGCTCCCGGCGTGACTACCCGCCATCTTGACAACGTGGCGCGCGAATTCATGCGCGACAACGGTGGCAAGCCCGCATGTCTCGGCTACGGAGGCTTCCCCGCCACGCTCTGCATCGAAGTCAACGAGACAGTAGTCCACGGCTTTCCCTCCGGCTATGAGCTTCGCGAGGGCGACATCGTGGGTATCGACACCGTGGTCGAACTCGACGGTTACAACGGTGACATGTGCTACACCTTCCCCGTCGGGGAGGTATCGCCCGAAGTTATGGCACTCCTGCGCACCACCAAGGAATCGCTCTACAAGGGCATCGAGGCCGCACAGGAAGGCAGGCGCGTCGGCGACATAGCCAATGCCGTGCAGACCTATTGCGAGAAGCGTGGATACTCCGTTGTGCGCGAGATGTGCGGACACGGTATCGGACGCAAGATGCACGAGGATCCCGAGGTGCCCAACTACGGCCGTCGCGGCTGTGGACCGGTGCTCAAGAAAGGCATGTGCATCTGCATCGAGCCGATGATCAACCTCGGTAGCCGCAACATCGTGATCTCCCAGGACGGATGGCAGTGCCGCACCAAGGACCGCAAGCCATCGGCCCACTACGAGCACACCATCACCATCGAGCCCGAGGGACCACGCATTCTCACCACCTTCGACTACATCCGCCAGGCAATGGGCGAACGTTTTATCTGATCCATCATTATCACCACCTACTACTCCTTTATAAAACTGTATGGCAAAACAAGCTGCAATCGAATTAGACGGAACCATCGTCGAGGCTCTTTCCAACGCAATGTTCCGCGTCGAGCTCGAGAACGGGCATGAAATCACAGCCCACATCTCAGGCAAGATGCGCATGCACTACATCAAGATCCTCCCCGGCGACAAGGTCAAGGTCGAGATGTCACCATATGATCTCTCCAAGGGCCGCATCGCCTTCCGTTACAAATAATCAAGACAGAAACAAAATCAATCACACTTCTAAGTATATCTGAAAAATGAAAGTAAGAGCTTCAGTGAAGAAGCGCACTCCCGATAGCAAAATCGTGCGCCGCAAAGGACGTCTTTACGTCATCAACAAGAAAAACCCCAAATACAAGCAGCGTCAAGGCTAATATCGCATAACGGTTAGGACCGGGAGTGAAACGCAGGCTCAAGTTAGTTAAATTGTTCTAACGATTTCTAATTTGTGTTGCGTTTGACTCATTCCGGCCTTAATCAATGCGAAAATAGTTGTAACTTTGCACAAAAATTTAAGTCAACTTAATTATATGGCAGTTAGAATCGTGGGAGTTGACCTCCCCCAGAACAAAAGAGGTGAAATCGCCTTGACCTATATCTTCGGTATCGGTCGCAGTGCTGCTAAGAGCATCCTCGACAAGGCCGGCATTGATGTCAACATCAAGGTAAAGGATTGGAGCGACGATCAGGCAGCTAAGGTACGCGAAGTGATCGGTGCTGACTACAAGGTAGAGGGTGACCTCCGCAGCGAAATCCAGCTCAACATCAAGCGTCTCATGGACATCGGTTGCTACCGTGGCATCCGTCACCGCAACGGTCTCCCCGTGCGCGGCCAGAGCACCAAGAACAACGCACGTACCCGCAAGGGCCGTAAGAAGACAGTCGCTAACAAGAAGAAAGCTACTAAATAATAACAGAATATGGCAAAGAAGACAGTCGCCGCTAAGAAGAGAAACGTCAAGGTTGACGCAGCTGGTCAGCTTCACGTTCACTCATCTTTCAACAACATCATTGTGTGCTTAGCCAATTCCGAAGGTCAGGTTATCTCCTGGTCATCGGCAGGCAAGATGGGCTTCCGTGGCTCCAAGAAGAACACCCCCTACGCTGCTCAGATGGCAGCTCAGGACTGCGCTAAAGTCGCCTACGACCTCGGCCTCCGCAAGGTGAAGGCTTATGTTAAGGGTCCCGGTAACGGTCGCGAGTCAGCTATCCGCACCATCCACGGTGCAGGCATCGAAGTCACCGAGATCGTTGACGTAACTCCGCTGCCCCACAATGGCTGCCGCCCTCCCAAGCGTCGTCGCGTTTAATATTTAGGAGTCGATTCATCAATTTACACCATCGCGTCGGTCTCCGGGTGGCATAGATGTCCGGGATCACAGTGGCCAGCGCCGCTCCCTGTCCCCACCGCGAGGCATCATCCCCCGCTTCAACCTCCAGCCTTAACGGCAATCGGATCCGGGCTTTCAATACCCTGTCCCGTGAAATAGACCACATTTTTATTCACCTCTCTGTGGTCGCGGCTGTCACTTAGAGACAGCGGTTGAAAACACCTCCTTCCCCCGTCAGGCTCCTCGGAGTGACCGGACGCAAAACTATTAAACATCCTACTAAAATGGCAAGATACACAGGTCCCCGCACCAAAATCGCCCGTAAGTTCGGCGAACCTATCTTCGGTGAAGACAAGGTTCTCACCAAGAAGAACTATCCCCCGGGACAGCACGGCCTCAACAAGCGTCGCAAGACATCCGAGTACGGTGTCCAGCTCCGCGAGAAGCAGAAGGCCAAGTACACCTACGGTGTGCTCGAAAAGCAGTTCCACAACCTCTTTGACATGGCCTCACGCGCCAAGGGTATCACCGGTGAGATCCTCCTTCAGCTTCTCGAAGGCCGTCTCGACAACGTGGTTTACCGTCTCGGTATCGCCCCCACACGCGCAGCTGCCCGCCAGCTCGTACTCCACCGCCACATCGTGGTTAACGGCAAGGTTGTAAACATCGCATCCTACGCTGTTAAGCCCGGCGACGTTATCGGTGTACGCGAAAAATCCAAGTCTCTCGAAGTTATCTCCGACGCCCTCGCAGGATTCAATCACAGCAAATATCCCTGGCTCGAGTGGGACGAGAACGTTAAGGCAGGCAAATTCCTCCACGTTCCCGCCCGCGAAGACATCCCCGAGAATATCAAAGAGCAGCTTATCGTCGAGTTGTATTCTAAATAATCATTAAATTAAGATCCATGGCTATATTAGCATTCCAAAAACCTGACAAAGTACTAATGTTGGAAGCCGATAACCATTTCGGTAAATTTGAGTTTAAGCCATTGGAGCCGGGTTATGGTATTACCATAGGTAACGCCCTTCGTCGTATCCTCCTCTCTTCGCTCGAAGGTTTCGCAATTTCGTCGATCCGCATCGACGGTGTGCGCCACGAGTTCGACACTATCCCCGGTGTCAAGGAAGATGTTACCAACATCATCCTTAACCTCAAGAAAGTCAATCTCAAGCAGACAGTCGAAGAGACCGAGTTTGAGAAGGCTTCCATCACTGTGTCAGGCAAGGAAGAGTTCACAGCCGGTGACATCGGCAAAGTCCTCTCAGGATTTGAAGTCCTGAACCCCGACCTTGTCATCTGCCATTTGGATCCGAGCGCAAGCTTCACTATCGACGTCACTATCAACAAGGGTCGCGGATGGGTTCCCGCAGAGGAGAACCAGGGTCCCAACGATGCTATTGATGTTATCGCCATCGACTCCATCTACACACCCATCAAGAATGTGAAGTACACAGTGGAGAACTTCCGCGTTGATCAAAAGACTGACTACGACAAGCTCACTCTCGAAATTACTACCGACGGATCAATCCTTCCCAAGGACGCTCTCAAGGAAGCAGCCAAAATCCTCATCTACCACTTCATGCTCTTCTCCGACGAGAAAATCACTCTCGAGACCGACGAGCAGGACGGCGAAGAGGAATTTGACGAAGAGGTACTCCACATGCGACAGCTCCTCAAATCCAAGCTTGTCGACATGGATCTCTCCGTGCGCGCGCTCAACTGCCTCAAGAGTGCCGAGGTCGAGACACTTGGCGAGCTCGTTGTCTTCAACAAGACCGACCTCCTCAAGTTCCGCAACTTCGGTAAGAAGTCTCTTACCGAGCTCGATGAACTCCTGGCCAACCTCAATCTCTCCTTCGGGATGGATATCTCCAAATATAAACTTGATAAAGAGTAACTACTACGATGAGACATAATAAGAAATTCAACCATCTCAGCCGCAAGAAGGCTCATCGCGACTCGCTGCTCGCCAACATGACCATCTCACTGATCATGCACAAGCGCATCTTCACCACTCTTGCTAAGGCTAAGGCTCTCCGCATGTATGCCGAGCCCCTTATCAACCGTGCCAAGGAGGACAGCACCCCCAACCGTCGCCTTGTCTTCGCTGAGCTCCAGAACAAGGAGGCCGTGACCGAGCTCTTCCGCGAAATCGCTCAGAAGATCGCTAACCGTCCCGGTGGCTACACACGCATCCTCAAGACAGGCAACCGTCTTGGTGACAACGCCAAGACCTGCTTCATCGAGCTCGTTGACTACAACGAAAACATGCTCAATGACAAGCCCGCCAAGAAAGCCGGCCGCACCCGTCGCTCTCGCAAGAGCAACAAGCCCGCTGCCGAGGCTCCCGCTACCGAGGCACCTGCCGCTGATGCTCCCGCCGCTGAATAATCATCCGCGAATTATCCAGATAAAAAATCCATTCCGGAGTGTGTCTCCGGGATGGATTTTTTTACACCCATCCCCGTCATGCCTACCTCTCCGCCACGCATCACATCCGCTGAAAAGCGCGGGCTGATAGCCCTCCTCATCCTTCTCCTCTTGCTCTCGGCCTACCTGTGCCGTCACCATCTGTTCCCGCCATCCACTGGAGTATCCGCCACCACTGAGGCCATCCCTACGGGAGTGCTCACCGATTCTCTCATCGATGGGATATCCACCCCCGATCCCCGTCCTGAGGCCTCACGCAAGGCACGTAAGCGCAAGTCTCCTGCCTCCACTTCCGCCGGTAAGCGTAATGAACCACCCGCGCCACGAAGCCCACGAGACGAGCCTGTAAACTGACCGATACACCTCTCCTCCAATAATTGATTATATAGAAAAAGTCACCCCGCTGTTGCCATGTGCAGCAGCGGGGTGACCTGTTTCATTAGTTCTCCGGCTCGGAGAGGCCCATAAGCGGGCCGGCCGGAGGATTCAATTAGAGATCGCGGGGATCAAGCTCATCCTCGAGAGAAACGGGGATATCGGTGTTGACATTCTTCGAGCCGATGATGGCATAGTAGAAGATGTACACGAGCATGGCGAGAACGAGCCAGTAGCTGTTCACGTATCCGGCTGTACGGCCGATCCAGTCCTGGATGAACGGCATGATACCGCCGCCTACCACCATCATCATGAACAGGCCCGAAGCCTTGGCGGTGTACTTGCCCAGACCCTCGGTAGCGAGGTTGAAGATACCGCCCCACATCACTGAGGTGCAGAGTCCGCAGAGGAAGAGGAACAGACACTTCATGGGCACCTCACCGCTGTAGATGTTCAGCATATCGATCTGAGGTGACTGGAAAGTGATATCTTCGGGAAGGAAGATTGCAAACAGTACGAGCACGATGGCCACCGACGAAGCGGTGATGAGCTGGGCGCGGGTCGAAACCTTACCGCTGATGATCGAGCTGAGGAAACGTCCCACAAGCATCATGAGCCAGTACAGAGCGGCGAGCGAGCCGGCTACGGCAGCTGCGCCCTCAAAGCTCTCGCGGCTGATCCAGGCATTCATCTCACCGGGGATACCGATCTCGATACCCACATAGAAGAAGATGGCGATGATGCCGAGCAGGCAGTGACGGAAAGCAAGCGGGCTGCGCTCGTATTTCACATTGCTCAGGTTGGCCTGGGGCTCCTGGAGCTTCACGAACGAGATCACGATGAACGCCAGCACGAAGATCACGATACCGGTCACTACGAGCGGGGCCACCGAAGCCATGGTGGTCTCCTTGGTCAGGGTGCCCACGAGCACACCCACCATCATCGGGGTGAGGGTTCCGGCAAGCGAGTTGAGTGCACCGCCGGTCTGTATCAGCTGGTTGCCCTTGTTGCCGCCGCCACCCAGGAGGTTGAGCATCGGGTTAACCACGGTGTTGAGCATGCACACGCAGAAGCCGCATATGAGCGCACCGAGCAGGTAGATGAACAGGTTGAGAGTTGTGGGGTTTTCGCCACCGATCACGATGATGTTGTCGCCCACCACACTCGAGAGCAACTGCACGCCGAGGCCTATAGCACCCACAGCGAGAGCGATCAGTGTTGTTTTTTTGTATCCGTAGCGGATAAGCATGTTGCCGGCGGGAATACCCATGAATAGGTAAGCCGTGAAGTTCATGAGGTTACCGGCCATGCCCGCCCATGCATATCTGAATCCCCAGATATTGCCGAAGGGGGCCGCCATGTTGGTAACGAACGAGATCATCGCGAAGACGAAAAACATCGTCACGATAGCCACAGTGTTACCGTTCTGTTTAACGGAAGTTGCCATTGATAAAAATTGTTTAAGATAAGAATTAGTTATTTGTGTGATTTTTATGGTTCGCCGATAATTGCATGAAAACTCTATAAAAGTACCTTTTTCATGGCAAAGATAACGATTTTTTTTATCTCTATGTATCATATACGTATAAATCTGTATAATTACGTACTCCGTGACCCTCTTTTTTAATTTTATTTTGTATATTTGCGTATCCATCCGGCTATCGGTTACTACTTATTGTATTTTGTACAGCCCGATTTCCTGTGAGGATCATACTGGAAAAATACTGATTTTACCTTAATTCGTATCACTCCCGTTTCTGAGACTACTAAACCATTTATCATACAATTGCTACATGAATCTGACAGCAGTAAACCGTGCGGCCGACAACATCCGTGTCCTCGCCGCCTCAATGGTTGAGAAAGCAAAATCCGGTCATCCCGGTGGCGCCATGGGTGGTGCCGACTTTGTCAACGTACTCTATTCGCAATTCCTCGTTACCGATCCTGACGACGGCAAGTGGCTTGCCCGCGACCGTTTCTTCCTCGATCCCGGCCACATGTCGCCCATGCTCTATAGCGTGCTCGCACTCTTCGGCCACTACACCATCGCCGAGCTCCAGCAGTTCCGCCAGTGGGGATCTCCCACTCCCGGCCACCCCGAGCTTCACCCCGAGCGTGGCGTCGAGAACACCTCCGGTCCTCTCGGTCAGGGCCACACCATGGCCGTAGGTTGCGCCATTGCCGAGCGCTTCCTGGCCGCCCGTTTCGGCGAGTGGCTTTCTCATAAGACCTATGCCTTCATCTCCGATGGTGGCATCCAGGAGGAGATCTCGCAGGGCGCCGGCCGTCTTGCCGGACACCTCGGTCTCAGCAACCTCATCATGTTCTACGACAGCAACAAGGTACAGCTCTCCACAATGGTCGATGCAGTCGACGCCGAGGATGTAGCAGCCAAGTATCGCGCATGGGGATGGAACGTCCTCGAGATTAACGGCAACGACCCCGAGCAGATCGCCGGTGCCATCGTCGAGGCTCAGGGCGAGAAGGAACGTCCCACCATTATTATAGGCCACACCGTCATGGGCCGTGGTTGCGTCAAGGCCGACGGCTCCAACTTCGAGGGCCAGTGCTCTACCCACGGTCAGCCCCTGAGCGCATCGGGTGCCGACTATGCCGCCACAATGAAGAACCTCGGTGCCGATCCCGAGAATCCCTGGGTGATCTTCGATGACGTCAAGGCTCTCTACGAGGCTCGCCGTGCCGAGCTCCGCGAGATTGTGAAGGCCCGTCGTGTCGAGCAGGCCGCCTGGGAGGCCGCCAACCCCGAGCTCGCCAAGGAACTCCACACATTCCTCGACAACAAGCTCCCCGAGATCGACTGGAAGGCCATCCCCCACAAGGCCAACATCGCCAGCCGTCAGGCTTCAGCCGACGTGCTCGGTGTACTCGCCGAGAAGGTCAACAACATGATCGTATCGTCGGCCGACCTTGCCAACTCCGACAAGACCGACGCTTTCCTCAAGAAGACCCATCCCTTCGTCAAGGGCGACTTCTCGGGTGCATTCCTGCACGCAGGTGTTACCGAGCTCACCATGGCTGCCGTCATGAACGGTATCGCCCTCCACGGCGGTGTCATCGGAGCTTGCGGCACATTCTTCGTGTTCTCCGACTATATGAAGCCCGCTGTGCGCATGGCCGCCCTCATGGAGCTTCCCGTTAAATACATCTGGACTCACGACGCATTCCGCGTAGGCGAGGACGGTCCCACCCACGAGCCCGTTGAGCAGGAAGCCCAGCTCCGCCTCATGGAGGAACTCCGCAACCTCAGCGGCAAACCCTCGATGCTCGTGCTCCGTCCGGCCGACGCTGTCGAGACCTCTGTGGCATGGGCCATGGCTATGGAGAACTTCGAGACCCCCTCGGCTCTCGTGCTCTCGCGCCAGAACCTCCCCGACCTCCCCGCAGCTTCAGGCGACCGTTACGCCGAGGCCGCCGCCGGTTGCCGTCGTGGCGGTTACGTAGTAGTCGATGCCCAGAACCCCGACGTGATCCTCGTGGCCAACGGCTCAGAGGTATCCCTCCTCGTTGAAGTAGCCGAGCGCCTCGCCGCCCAGGGCATCAAGGCCCGCGTGGTGTCGGTTCCCTCGATCGGCCTCTTCAACAACCAGCCCGTCGACTATCGTCAGGCAGTGCTCACCCCCGGTGTGCCCACCTTCGGCCTCACCGCCGGCCTCCCCTCCACTCTGCGTGGCGTAGTGGGTTCCGACGGCGAAGTGTTCGGTCTCGACCACTTCGGAGCATCGGCTCCCTACAAGGTGCTCGACGAGAAGTTCGGTTTCACCACCGATGCCGTTCTCGCCCGCGTGCTCACATTCATCGGCAAGTAACCTCATAGCCCGTTACTGAGACATCCGTGGATCCCTCCCGCCGGTTGCTGGGGGGAGATTCACCGGCATGATATCAGGGGCCGGATTCCTCATCCCGAGGAGTCCGGCCCCATCGTTTTTACGTCGCGATTGGTCAGAAAGGCATTTTTTACGCCATTTTTAAAGGTTTTTTTGCTAAAATTTAGATTATTCGGAAAAAATGTTATACCTTTGACTAAAATTTCAGCCGACCTGTGCCCGGACATCACTGAACCGCTTCGGGCAATGAAGAAAGTTTCACACAGTTAGCTCACATCTACAACCAAAATAGAAATCAATTCAACTATTTTCCAATAATTAATTATTTATGAAAAAGAGTATCCTTCTTGGCTTCGTAGCCGCTCTGTTCATGGGTCAAAGCGCAATGGCCCAGAGCGCCCAGGAGATTACCTATGTAGAGGATCCCGCCCAGGGCTATGTCCTCAACAGCTTTAGCGACAACTGGTTTATCTCTGCTGAAGGTGGTATCAACTACTACTTCGACCGCAACAACAGCAAGCGCGATTTCTTCGACCGTTTCTCACCCAACGCAGGTATCTGGGTAGGTAAGTGGTTCTCACCCATCATCGGTCTCCGTGCCGGCGCCAACTTCACCCAGATCAAGGGTATGGGCGTTGACGGTGGCTATGGCTGGTATGGCGAGTTCACCAAGAACAACACTGTATATGACAAGTACAAACGCAACGAGTTCGGTGCTCAGCTCAACGCTATGTTGAACCTCACCAACTGGTGGTGTGGCTATCGTCCCGGCCGTGTTTACAACGGTATCCTCTACGCCGGCGTAGGTTACAACTGGGTATATGTTCCCAAGTTCAACCGCAACGGTGGCTGCGACTGTTGGGAGCGTGGCGGTGATGATAACCTCACCGGCAACGTTGGTCTTATCAACAGCTTCAACCTCAGCAGCAAGGTAGCCCTCTACCTCGACCTCCGCGCTCAGCTCATGACCGACGATACCAACGATTTCGGTCTCCGCAAGAACCGCGTAGATCTCCAGGCTTATGTAGGTCTTACTTACAACTTCAACAAGTCTACCTGGAATGCTCCCATCGTTCCCGTTATTCCCGAAATCCCCAACTGCGATGAGGTTGAGGCCCGCCTCCAGGCTGCCAACGGCCGCATCGCCGACCTCGAGCGTCAGCTCCGCGATTGCCTCAACCGTCCCGTTCAGACAGTTGTTGAGGCTGAGGAAGGTCCCCTCTGCACCATCTACTACACTATCGGTAGCTCACGCCTCTCTCGCGTTGACAGCAAGGTTCTCAACGCTGTTGCCAACGTAATGAAGGCCGACACCAACAAGAAGTACACCGTATGTGGCTACGCTGACAACTACACCGGTTCTGCCGCTGTTAACGATCGTCTCCGCAAGGCCCGTGCCGCCGGTGTTGAGCGTGCACTCCTCCGCAACGGCGTTAAGGCTTCTCAGCTCGACGTTACTACCAACGACGCCAACCTCTATGGCGAAGGCAAGGAGTACGTTTCGCTCGACCGTGCCGTTACCATCAAGGCTAACAAGTAATAAATCCTCCCGATTTATACCCACAGCGACCCTGCCCTCCAGGCGGGGTCGCTTTTTCTCTTTATATACCTCTATTATATATACCTCAAATATTATATATACCTCAAATATTATATATACCTCAAAGTCCCTTCTGCGGGATTTTATGTTGTTAAGCATCTCCGGAAATTTGTATTTTACCGGATTCTGATGTATCTTCGCTATCTATAAAAATCAGTCGCCATTGAACAGGATAGAACAGTTTCTCGCCTATATCAGCCTCGAGCTGGGTTATTCGGCACTCACTGTCGAAGCCTATCGGCGCGACCTTGATCAATGGGTACGATTCACCACAGGCGGTGACCCCGCCGCTCTCGACCCTATCGACGTCGCCCGCTCCGACCTGAGGCAATGGGTGGCGCATATCTCGGCCAAGGCCTCGGCCCGCACAGTCAAGCGCAAGATATCGGCCCTGAGGGCGTTCTACCGCTTCCTGCTGAAGCGGGGCGATATCGCCGTGAATCCTGCCACCGGACTGTCGTTGCCCAAACCGTCGAAATCCCTGCCCGTGTATGTGCGTCCCGAGGAGACCTCGGCTATACTCGACGCCGACGTCCCGGCCGATGATTTCGCCTCGGTGCGCGACCGTCTCATCCTCGACCTGCTTTATACCACCGGAATGCGTTGCAGCGAGCTCACAGGGCTCCTTGATGCCGATGTTGACACGGCCAAAGGTGAACTAAAAGTGCTCGGAAAACGTAATAAGGAAAGAGTGATCCCTTTCGGTCACGAGCTGTCAGCCTCAATCGAAGCCTACCGTGCATTGCGTGACTCCTCTCCTCTCACCGCCATATGCTCCAGCGATCCTCAGGCGCCCCTGATGGTAAGGAATGATGGCCGTCCGCTGTACCGCAAGATGGTGTACAACGTCGTTCACCGCCTGCTCTCCGAAGGTGGCGCCCATGCCACAAGGCTCAGCCCGCATGTGATGCGCCACTCCATGGCGAGCGACATGCTCAACGGCGGAGCATCCATCGCCTCGGTGCAGAAACTGCTCGGACATGCGTCCCTCACTTCAACCCAGGTGTACACTCACGTGACTTACCGAGACCTCAAACATAATTATCAACTCGCACACCCCCGTGCACAAAACAACAAAGGAGGACACTATGGACATTAACATTAAAGCTATCCATTTTGACATCAGCGAGAAGCTCACTGCATTCATCAACAAGAAGGTTGAGCGCATCGTGCGCCGTTTCCCTGTAGTCAGTGCCGTTGACGTCTCTCTCAAGGTAGTTAAACCCGAGACCGCGCTCAACAAGCAGGCCATCGTTCGCCTCACCGTGCCTCAGCTCGATGAATTTGTCGCCGACAAGACCGCCGACACTTTCGAGGAGGCTATCGACGTGGCCCTCGACGCTATCGAGAAGCAGCTCGAAAAGGCTAAGAACAAGAAGTAATATCACCCGTCAACGATACACCCGCGCGACCCCGGATCCCGAGGCCGCGCGGGGCCTTTATGTGTGTCTCCGGGCCGGTGTGGGAGAGTGCGGTGGTAGAGGTCGGATTGAGGAACTGTTAAAAATTAACTGCGTAAAATACAATAATTCACAAAACTTTACAATTGCCTCGGAGTGTGAAAATCGGTTTTAATTTTTTAGGTTATTTTTGCATTAAAATATAATCGTTTGATTTATTGGAGATTGGTTGTGGTATGCGAGCTGGAATTATTGGGATTTAAAGAATAATCCCGAAGTAACGTTTTGATAATAAGCTCAAAATGACTAATTTTGAAAAGTAACAAAACAAAATCTGAACAAACGTTAAAACCAATACAATGGAACAAACTCTTATCATCTTCAAGCCCTCATCACTTGAGCGTGGCCTTGTGGGACGTGTCCTCAGCCGCTTCGAGTCAAAAGGGCTGGCCATAGCCGGCATGAAGATGATGCAACTCTCTCCCGAGATTCTGCGTGAGCATTACGCGCACCTCGTGGATCGTCCGTTCTACCCGTCGGTGGTAGCCTCGATGACCGCGTGTCCGGTGATAGTGATGTGTCTGCGTGGAGTCGATGCTGTCAAGGTGGTCCGTGCTATGACCGGCGCCACCGATGGTCGTCAGGCCGCTCCCGGCACCATACGTGGTGACTTTTCAATGTCCAACCAGGAGAACATTATCCACGCCTCCTCCTCGCCCGAGGATGCCGAGGTAGAGATAAAGCGGTTCTTCAAGGCCGACGAGCTGTTTGACTACACCCCTGTGGCTATGAGATTCCTCTATGCCGATTCCGAGCTCCAGGCCTGATCGCCTGTGGCAATGTTCCCGCCTCTCTCTGCCGGTTGCAATGGCCGGTTAAGGCTCTTCTATTGATAATATACCAATCGAAAACCATTAAACTCATTCCTCGTAATCTCACCTCGAGCTATAATCAATTCTGAAATGACCTTCAATCTAAAGATATTTTTCGCCACCGCGTGTGTGGTAATGACAGGAGTAATGGCTCAGGCGCAGCGTCGCCTCCCCGAGTCTCACTCCAGCCAGCATAATACCCTCATAGCAAAGCAGACTCCTACGATCAATCCTTTCAAAATCGAGAACAACGACCTGCTTCTCAATCAGGTGAAGGAGCGCGAGGCCATGGATATGGAGAGCGATGTGTTTGCTGAATTCTGGGCTTCCGAGCATGTCAACGCCTATGGCTCGGCCGCTGTGATCCCCGACCGCAAGGATATCGACGTATCGGAATATACCACCCCCTGTCCCGGCCACATCACTTCCAATTACGGCTATCGTCCCCGTTTCCGCCGCAATCATTACGGCATCGACCTTAAGCTCCAGGTGGGCGACACCGTGCGTGCTGCCTTCTCGGGTAAGATCCGCCTCACCAAGTATGAGCGTCGTGGCTACGGATATTATGTGGTGATGCGCCACCCCAACGGTATGGAGACCGTCTACGGACACCTCAGCCGTTTCCTCGTGAAGCCCAATCAGGTAGTGAAAGCCGGCGATCCCATCGCCCTCGGCGGTAACACCGGACGCAGCACCGGAGCTCATCTCCACTTCGAGACCCGCTACATGGGTATTCCCATCAATCCCGCCGCCATCATCGACTTTGAGAACGGGGTCCCCCACAAGGATATCTTCGCGTTCGACAAACTCACCTACGGCAAGTCGCAGAAGTACACTCCTGCCAAGAAAAAGAAAACCCGTTACACCGCCTCCAAACGCAGAAAAACCACTACCAAAAAGAAGAAATAGCCCGACGAAAGACATTATAAAAGCATAGTGGCTACCCGGATTTCCGGGTAGCCACTATGCTTTTACCACCAGTTTGACTTATTTGTCGCTGTTGTTGAGAACTTCTTTCATTGATTGAAAATCGGAAAGCTCAACGTTATCTCCTCTCTCGATGCCCTCTTTGAGAGCAATGTTGGCTTGTTTGATGGACTCTACTGTCGATTGGTAATATTCCTTGTCGACGTTCAATTTAAGAGCTTCTTCTTCCGAGAGATCCAAGAAGTACGAGGTGGAATCATCCGAGATTTTGATATAATTGATCAGGACCTTATAGTTCTTGTCCATCTTGGCGATTTCCTGTTCTGAGAACATGTCGTTACGGGAGATGGTGGGCATGTTGATGTCAACAGAGTCGATTACAGCGTTGTCTGAACTATTATCTTCAGCCAAATTGGAGCACGCGGAGATAAATAGCGCGGATAATGCAAGTGAGAGTAGGTGAATTCTTTTCATATTCTTGTGAATTATAAAGATGGTGTCCAAATGCAAAAACTGCCTTGTGGGTCGGTTGATGTGAAGTTGATTGAGGCTGTAACTTTGCCTCCAGAGGCACTAAGCGGAGCTGTAATTGTTCTGAGACAGTATATCGAACCAGTACAAGTATATGCTTTTGTTTCCCCGAAACATGAGACTCTACAAGTATAACTTACTAGTGGAGCCCAATTTGTTCCACATTTAAGTATGACTTTTTTTATGCCTGAATCTACGTAGAATGTCGCAGATGATTCTTTATTAGAATATATAATACCTCCGCTAGTTGATCTAGATGCATTAAGAAGAGAATTGTTACGAACATTTGTTTGGGGCATTCTATACGATTCTACTCTTTCCTGCACGTCTATAAGATCAACCTCGTCCCCATTTTTTATTGCTTCAGATATGACATCGTTTGTCGCTTTGATTTGTCCAACAATGGTGTCATAGACCTCGTTATTAATACCTAATTTGAATGCTTGATCCTTTGAGATTGTCAAGGTATAGGTGTTGCCATCCAATTTAATATACTCCGCAATAGTCATGGATGCATAACGGAGATCTAATAATTGAGCTTCATGTTCTTTCAAATAAGCCTCATTATCATTGATGGCTTGTTCGATGTTTTCTGAATTGTTAGTTGCGCTATAGTTGTCAGATGATAATAAAAGATCCGCTTCTCCATGAGCGCAAGAAGCTAGCATTATAGAAAATGCTAAAGCATAATGTGAAGCATTAAAGTTTTTGAAAAATTTCATGTATTGTTTATTTTTTTTGCAAAATTAGTATTAAAAATAATAAAATGCAATATTATATTATACTTTTATCATTGAATACTCTTAACCTTTTGAGGATATTAATGGCTCTAATACTTGGATAAATTCGGTTTTTATGACCTATAGCTTATTTCGGATCGCAAATTTTACAATTCAGACGTGGAAAATTGGGCGTTAATACTAAGATAGAGATTGTACATACAACTTTGCAGGTAAAAATATTGTTATTGTAATACATTTGCGTATATTTGTAGTATAAAAGATTATAAATATGGATATAGCGTTACCAAAGAAAAATCAGAGTTTTCGACTGCCTGTTGATTTGATTGACAGACTGAAGCTTATGGCAAAGCGTCAGAATCGCAGTCTCAATAATTTTGTGGAAACTTTATTGTTGGATGCTGCCTATAATGAACCAAATGCGGAAACTGTCGCAGCCATAAAGGAGGCGCAAAGCGGAAGTCTTAGAAATGTGCCGGCGTTGGATTTATCCTCCATTGAAGCCATGGAGAAATCTATGGGCTTATGAAAAGGCTGAAACCAACCTCAAGATATAAGAAGGATTATAAGCGGTTTCGCAATAATCCCAAGAAGGTGGAAAAACTTTTTGGAATTCTGAAGAAATTGGAGAATGAAATACCAATTCCTGCGGAATTCAACCCTCACATGCTTACAGGAGATTATAAGGGACATATGGAATGTCATATAGAGGGTGACTTCTTGCTAATATGGTTTGACCCGGATACTGATGAAATCAGCCTTGTGCGTCTTGGTTCTCATTCGGAGTTATTTGGATAGAGATATCACATAGCTCAAACTGATTGTTATTCTCTGCAATCGGACATATTCATGTGTCGATTATAGGACGTCTTCGACGCCCGATTTGGAACGCATTTCATTTTCCCCATGCCTCGCCCGACGGCGCAAATCTTGCCCTGCGGGCGATTTGCTTGTCTGGCTCGTGATGGGGCTATAAATACATCGCCGTTTCACGGCTTGTTGGATGGGATTGCCTGCGTGGTGTTTGTGTACTTATTTCTATATATTACGGAATTGGATAAAATCGTTTCGCATTAGTATGAATTATGGTGCAAACACTGATTTTATAGTGCGTTGGCATCAGAATGGACATTTATCATCTTATGAATGCGATACTACAATTTTACGGCCCCCGATGAAACACTATTATCATCGCGATATGGGCATGTAAATACCCCGCAGATAAACGGACCTATAAGCCCCGAATGGGGGCGATGCACAAATCCTGCCTACAAACATCCCGCAGGCAAAACCATCCACTAAGCCGTGAAGCGGCGATGTAATTGTAACTTACCACGAATCCAGCCTACAAACATCCCGCAGGCAATCCCATCCACTAAGCCGTGAAGCGGCGATGTAATTGTAACTCACCACGAACCCAGTCCACAAACATCCCGTAGGCAATATCTTCCACTAAGCCTCGAAGAGGCGATGTACTTATAGCCCCATCACGAGCCAGACAAGCAAATCGGCCGTCAGGGCAGATTTGCGCCGTCGGGCGAGGCATGGGGAAAATGAAACGCATACCAGGATGGACGTCGAAGATGTCCTATAATCGAGTTGTCATGTGCGGTTGTCATCCTTGCCATACAGGTAAAACTATATGACCATCCCCAACTTATTTTACACTGATTCTTCCCAGGCTTTTTGGAGGATTGCGTCGCCTAATGGGGCTTCGAGGTGGTGATGCAGGGTGACGAGTATTTCGGCCGAGGACATGGATGAGGGGAACTCAAAATCCGTCCGTTGGAGCAGTTTCCCATCGGCGGAACGGGATGTGTAGCCAATGGTGATACCCGTGCCTCCACGGGATAATGTCACTGACAGCCGATATTCACCCACTCCTGAGCCATGGTCGGCCGGCCAACTGATATTCACCTCTCCGGCCGACACACTCTCTGTCACCGCCCCGGGAATGGAAGCTAAGGCCCCGGTGATTGACGTGAAACTCCCGGGCAATCCATGTGATGCTGTGCGGAGAGCGCGCCACGTGGCACCACGGTCGCGTATCTTCATCAGAACTATTCCTGACAGCAGTCCGACGGCAAAGCCGGCTACTGTGAGCATGATGGTAGCTGTCATGATTCCTTTTTTATCCTTGGGTTAAGGCATAAAAAAGAGGTGTGGCTATTCCATGATGCTATTCTGAAGGTATCGCCAAACACCTATATCCATGCACACAAGAAAAAGCCTACACCTGTATGGTGCAAGCATTCCCCTCTTACTGCGATGGATATTTCCGTTAAATTGGCGATTTTTCAGAATACATCAAGTAAGAAGCAAAACACTCCTTTAATATGTCGTATTATATATCTTTTTTCAGTTCATTGGCTGATTGAACGGTTTTACGGTACAAAGGTAACGTTTTTCCTATAAAAATGATGAATAGCCATGTGCGCAATGGTAAAAAATAAGTCATCCGTCCGCCGGGCTTGTTGCCCGGGTGGGGACGGATGACTTGATTCATTTCCGCCGAGGCCGAGGCTTCAGGCGGTGTAAGTGTCGGAGGCTGTTAGAAACTGCCTCTTAAGGGTGAGATTATTCTACTGTCCAGGTCTCGCCGGCCATTACCATGTCGCGGAGCGAAGAGAAGTTCTTGCGGGCGCGAACCTCGGCTACCTGCTTCTCGATCTCCTCGTTGTAGACGGGAGCCTGAACGTCGCGGATCACGCCGAGAGCGAGGGGCAGTGACTCGCCGTCCATCATTGCGAGCTGCTGGTGCAGGAAGTTAGAGGGGGTGTGGGCGTCGTGAACAAGCACATCGTCGATGGTGTAGCCGTCCTCGCCGACCTTAACGGCCTTGAGGAGGAAACCGTCGCGAACGAGGCCCATCTCATTGTCCTTGCCGAAGAGCATCTTCTGGCCATGAACGAGCTTGATGGTGCGCTCGGCGCGGTGCTCGCGGTCGGTGATGGCATTGTGGATGCCGTGGTTCCAGATCACACAGTTGCAGAGGATCTCGACCACTGAGGTGCCTTCGTGCTGCTGAGCGGCGGCGAGCACCTCTTGGCTGGTCTGGAGCTCAACGTCGATCGAGCGGGCAAAGAAGTTGCCACGTGCGCCAAACACGAGTTCGGCGGGGATGAAGGGATCCTCGGTGGTGCCGTAGGGCGATGACTTGGACACGAAGCCACGGTCGCTGGTGGGGGAGTACTGACCCTTGGTGAGACCGTAGATCTTGTTGTTGAACAGCAGGATGTTGATGTCCACATTGCGGCGCACGGCGTGGATGAAGTGGTTACCGCCGATAGCGAGGCCGTCACCGTCGCCCGAGATCTGCCATACGGTCATGTCGGGGCGTGCTACCTTGAAGCCGGTGGCGATGGCTGCCGCACGTCCGTGGATGGTGTGGAAGCCATAGGTGTTCATGTAGTAGGGGAGACGTGATGAGCAACCGATACCCGAGATCACAGCCATCTTGTGAGGCGGAACTCCTACGCTTGCCATTGCCTTGTGAAGTGTATTGAGGATGCCGTGGTCTCCACATCCGGGACACCAGCGAACGGCCTGGTCACTCTTATAGTTTGCGGGGGTGTATTTGATGTCTTCCATGATTATTTGCCCTCCATGATTTTAGTTACGCCGTCAACGATTTCCTGTGCGAGGAAGGGCTGACCCTGGATCTTGTTGATGCGTCGGATATCGAGGTTGGGGAATTTGGATTGGAGATAGTCGGCGAACATGCCGGTGTTGAGCTCGGCCACGATGATGGTCTTGTAGCGGGCGAGGATGTCGGCGGTGTTCTTGGGAAGTGGGTTGATGTAACGGAACTGGGTGAAAGCCACGCGCTTGCCGGCCTTGTTGAGTTCCTCGGCTGCGGAGTAGAGGTGTCCGTAGGTTCCGCCCCAACCGATGAGGAGGGTGTCGGCGTCAGCGTCGCAGAGCACTTCCTGCTCGGGAATATCATAGGCGATGCGGGCGATCTTCTCGCGACGCAGGTTGACCATCTTCTCGTGGTTGACGGGATCGTTGGAGATGGCTCCGGTGTCGGAGTCCTTCTCGAGACCGCCGAGACGGTGCTGGAGACCCTCGGTGCCGGGGATAGCCCAGTAGCGGCTCAGGCTTTCAGGGTCGCGGTGATAAGGCTTCCAGGATTCCTTCTTGTCCTCGGGCACATAGGGCACGCGGATTTCGGGATAGTCCTCAGCCTCGGGGATGCGCCATGCCGATGATCCGTTGCCGATGAATGCGTCGGTGAGGAGGATCACGGGGGTCATGTGCTCGATGGCTATGCGCGATGCCTCGAATGCCATGGTGAAGCAGTCGGTAGGCGATACGGGAGCCACTACAGCGAGGGGCGACTCACCGTTGCGGCCGTAGAGTGCCTGCATGAGGTCGGTCTGCTCGGTCTTGGTGGGGAGGCCGGTTGAGGGACCGCCGCGCTGCACGTCCACGATCACGAGAGGAAGTTCGGCCATAACAGCCAGGCCGATACCCTCGCTCTTGAGGGCGAGACCGGGACCTGAGGTTGAGGTCACGGCGAGGTCACCTGCATAGGAGGCACCGATGGCCGAGCATACGCCGGCGATCTCATCCTCCATCTGGCAAGCCTTCACGCCGAGGTCCTTGCGCTTGGCAAGCTCGTGGAGGATGTCGGTGGCAGGGGTGATGGGGTAGGAGCCAAGGAAGAGAGGACGGCCGGCCTTCTCGGAAGCGAGGATGAAGCCCCAAGCGGTGGCGGTGTTGCCGTTCACGTCGGTGTACACACCGGGACGGGCGCTGTCGCTCTCGATACGGTAGGTCGAGACTGAGGCATGGATGTTGTGGCCGTAGTCATAACCGGCCTGGATAACTTTGGCGTTGGCCTCGTAAACGGCGGGTTTCTTGGCAAATTTATTCTTGAGGAGCTTGAGAGCGCCTTCGATGGGGCGGTCAAAGAGCCAGCACACGAGGCCGAGGGCGAAGATGTTGCGGCACTTGAGCACGGCCTTTACATCCATTCCGCTGTCGGCGAGAGCGGCTTTGGTCATTGAGGTGACGGGAGCCTCGATCACCTGGGCATTGATGCCGAGTTCGGTGAAAGGATCGGAGGTCTCGAACTGAGCTTTCTTCAGGCCGGCTTCGTTGAACGAGTCGATATCGACGATGATCACGCCGCCGGGTTTGAGTATCTGGTATCCGCGCTTGAGGGCTGCGGGGTTCATGGCCACGAGCACGTCGCACTGGTCACCGGGGGTGTGGACACCTTTGCCCACGCTTGCCTGGAATGCGGATACTCCACTGAGCGATCCCTGGGGGGGACGCATGTCGGCCGGATAGTCGGGGAAGGTTGAAACAGAGTTACCCAAGCCGGCAGAAACATTGGTGAAGATGTTGCCTGCAAGCTGCATACCGTCGCCCGAGTCACCCGAGAAACGTACTACAACCTTGTCGAGGGTCTTTACGTTTGTGTTTTCTAACATAACCGGAATTTTATCTGATTAGATTACTTGATTTTGTTGTTGTTTGGAAAAAATTACTGCTTGTTGCTGTTGATGATTTAAGGATAGTTGGATTGTTCTCTTTTTCGTGAATTTTGGTTATTAAGGTTATTGTATATTGTGATTTAAGATTCTGGACGGTTGTTGAATGTCAGCGGTGAGGCTCCGGTGCCACCGTTGACTGATACGTGTCTCACCTCCCATGATAGCGAGCGCCCTGCAAGCGGAGTCCATCCACACCGGCTCACTACGTCACTGTCGGTGATGCGGCGGCCTCCCATTCCGGTGGGTGCCACTACGGCGAGGTCGGCGTAATATCCTTCGCGCAGGAATCCGCGTTTCTCTATGCCAAGGAGTGTGGCCGGGGCATGGCACATGAGCTGTACCACTTGCTCTATGCCTATCCCATCTGCATCAGGATCGGTGGAGATGAGGTCGAGCATGGCCGGGAGCGAGAATTGCACCATAGGCATGCCCGAGGCCGCGGTGAGCGCGTCGCCCTCCTTCTGGGCGGGCAGGTGGGGGGCATGGTCGGTGGCTATGGTGTCGATTACGCCTCCGGGACGGAGGGCGCGGATGAGGGCTATGCGGTCGGACGCCTCCTTGATGGCGGGGTTGCACTTGATGCGAGCCCCGAGCGAGGCGAAATCGTTGCGGTCAAATATCAGATACTGAGGGCATGTCTCGGCTGTGACTTTCACGCCACGGGCCTTGGCCTCGGCTATGAGCGACAGCTCGTCGGCGGTAGAGATGTGGCAGATGTGCACCCTCGCTCCGGTGCGCTCGGCCAGCGCTATGGCATGGCTTGTGGCGCGGACACATGCCTCGCGCGGACGCACGTCGGGGTGCATCTCCACGGGTATTCCGTCGGGGTGGAGGGCTTTCAGCCGTTCACGTGAGGCGCGGATCACTGCCTCGTCCTCGGCGTGCACGGCTATGAGGGCCGGTGCCTGGGCGAACAGTTGCCCTAAGGTGGTGTCGTCGTCGACAAGCATGTTGCCGGTCGAGGACCCCAGGAAGAGTTTTATGCCCGCTGTGTGGGAGTAGTCGGCGTTGAGCAGCTCGTCGAGATTGCTGTTGGTGGCGCCGATGAAGAATCCGTAATTGGCCTCGGACACCTCGGCGGCCTTTGCCATCTTCCCCTCGAGAGCCCGGGTGGAGATGGTGGGCGGGTTGGTGTTGGGCATGTCGATGAACGAGGTCACTCCTCCGGCCACGGCGGCGTGGCTCTCGGTGGCCATGTCGGCCTTCTCGGTGAGTCCGGGGTCGCGGAAATGCACGTGGGTGTCGATGGCTCCCGGGATGAGGTAGGCGCCTTCACAGTCGATCGTAGAGTCGGCCGTGAGATCGCCGGGAGTGTCGCCTTGCCCGATGCGGGCTATGCGGTCTCCCTCCACGAGTAGCCATCCGCGCCGGACGGAGCCTTCGTTGACGAGTATTGCGTTGGTGTACAGGGTGGTGCTCATCGCTTGCTATAGTCGGGATATTTGGTGAAAATGCTACTCCATTTCAGCCTCAGCACTCCGAAAAGTCCTTCGCTGAATATTCCTGAGCTCATCTTGGAGGTGCCGAGCACTCGGTTGACAAACACTATGGGTACCTCCACGATCCTGAAGCCGTATTTGTAGGAGAGGAACTTCATTTCTATCTGGAAGGCGTAGCCCTTGAAGCGTATCTTGTCGAGGGGCAATGCCTCGAGCACACGGCGACGGTAGCACACGAATCCGGCTGTGGCGTCGCGCACCGGCATCCCGGTGACCACGCCCACGTAGCGCGAAGCGTAGTAGGACATGAGCACACGTCCCATGGGCCAGTTGACCACGTTGACTCCCGTGAGGTAGCGCGAACCTATGGCCACGTCGGCACCCTCGGCACAGGCCTGGCGCAGTTTGGGTAGGTCGGTTGGCGCGTGGGAGAAGTCGGCATCCATCTCGCACACGTATTCGTAGCCGTGCTCGATGGCCCATTTGAATCCGGCGATGTAGGCTGTGCCGAGGCCAAGCTTTCCTTGACGCTCGATGAGGTGGAGCCTGGTGGAATATTTTTCCATCAGTCCCTTTACTATCAGCGCAGTACCATCGGGGGAATTGTCGTCGATTATCAGTATGTCGAATCGGGCATCCAGCGCGAATACTGCCTCGATGATGGCTGCGACATTCTCCTTCTCATTGTATGTGGGGATGATGACAAGGCTGTCGGAGCTCCCGACAGTTGCCGGACTCGTTTCCTTCATAATGGATAAAGTTTTGTGGTCTCTGTTCAAGGGTGCAAAATTAGTAAATAAACTGAAAAAGCAATCATTTAGACTAAAAAAAATGCCATATTCCCGAGAATTGGAATATGGCATGAGTAGAAAATCTTTCTGTTTTGGTGGCGAATACACCTCGGTTATAGAAGTTCTTGCTTCATGCGGGCTCTTGTGGAGTCAGTGACGGGCACGAGCGGGAGGCGGAGCACCTCGTTGTAGCGCGGGAACATGTGGTGGAGCAGGCATTTTATGCCCGATGGGTTGCCGTCCTTGAACAGCAGGGAGTAGAATGCCGAGAAGCGCTGGTGCAGTACGGTGGCCTCGCCGTGGCGTTCGGGATCGAGGCTCTGGTGTATCATTTCGGTGAACTGGCGGGGATAGGCGTTGCCGAGCACCGAGATCACTCCATCGCCCCCTTTGCCTATCATGGTGTGAGCCAGTGAGTCGTCGCCCGAGAGTACGAGGAATCCGTTGGGCCGGCGGGTGATGATGAGGGCGGCCTGATCCATGTTGCCCGAGGCCTCCTTCACGCCTATCACCTTGCCCGGGAACTCGCGGGCGAGGCGTATGATTGTGTCCACCTCCATGTTCACGCCCGACCGGCCGGGAATATTATATAGTATCACCGGGATGGGGCATGCCTTGGCGATGGCCGCGAAGTGGCGGTACATGCCTTCCTGGGTGGGCTTATTGTAGTAGGGGACCACCGAGAGTATGGCCGCGAACTCGCCGATGCGTTCGGTCGAGGCTATCTCTTCGATGATGGCGCGTGTGTTGTTTCCTCCTATGCCCACAACCACTGGAATACGCCCGGCCACACGGTCGAGGATACGTTTCTCCAGTTCTTTTTTCTCGTCACGGCTGAGGGTGGGCGTCTCGGCGGTGGTCCCGAGAGCAACGATGTAGTCGGCTCCCGAGTCAATCAGGTAATCAATGTGAAAATCGAGGGTGTCGTAATCGATAGTTTCGTCGTTGTTGAACGGAGTGGTCATCGCCACGCCCATTCCGCGTAATCGGTCGGTCTCCATAAAAAAGGGAAATTTGTGCAAATTTACTCAAATTTTGACATCCTGCATAATGATTTTCTTTAAAACTTCCCAGTTTGCTTGCTTTTTACCGATTCCGGGGCGAATTTTTGTTGCAAATGGAATTATTGCAACTTAAAAATTTGAGACGATATTGACTCCAGTATGTCGAGATCGGTGTAATAGTGATTATCAGGGGCAATATTGGGATATTTAGAAGAAAGATGCCTGTAGGCTGATCGTAAACGTGAGTCGTTTTCCTTTATAATGCTTTTGGCGACCAAGAGTTCATCTTTCGTCAGGGCTTTCCGGAGCATATCTGTGTCAAACAGCTGCAATTCGCGTCCGGCGAGGAAATCGGAGGATAACGTCGCAGTGTCGTGATCACCGGTTAGATAGTGTCCGCTAAGTACATTTTCAAGAATGATTTCTTCTCCGGGCGAAATGCTTATCCCGGTTCGTAACAGCTGCATGAAGCGGTCAAACACCGACTTGAAATCTTTCCCGTTTATGGCATTGAACAGATAGTCGTTGCGTAGGAAATCGATGGCGGCCTCGTCGTCGTTGAATGAATAGAGTCCGTTGTAAGGGGAGTATAAGGCTTCAGTTACACACTCCAGATATTTGTCTGAAAAGTTTTGGATGGAACCGAATTGGGCGGTCATGAATGAACCGAGGTTGTCGTAGACGACGTCTCCGGATATGAGTTTTACAATGCCATTGTTTTTTATTCCAATATATTGGACATGTTGGGGTGTAAATTCATATGAATATGCAGGGAACGGATTGAATACGAATATGCTGTCGGATAAAAGCGAGGCTTTGTCAAGGATCGATGACAGTTCCGGGGCGTTGCTTGAAATGTCAGTGAGAGCATACTCCCCCTTTTGAGAGAAGTCGTTATACCATAAAATTGATTTATCCTGATTCTTGCTGACGAAAAAACACTGCTTGCTTCCGTCAAACTTGAACGCATTATCAATGACGCGATTGAAACATGACGGGCTATAGTCAACGATGGGAACAAGATTGTAATTGGCCCGAACGGAAGAAATATCCGGACTTTGAGCCATGCATAATGCAGTGATGGCCATCATGCAAAAGAAGAGAGAATGGCGAATCATATCTAATGGTTATAAGGTTAAAAATAGGAGAAGTCAGCAAGGTTAGTTATTTTGCAAATATACTTGCGAATGTCACTTTTTCAAAATAATATAGGTTAATTTTAATTAATTGTATCTACCCGATTCTGAGTAAGCACATGGCATTGAATATTAATGCTTTAGAATGGATTGAAGGGTTTTGACAGGCCGTGCTTCTTTATATCATGTTCCCTGATTTACTTATTGGATTTGAAAATATGCAAAACGGAACTGCGGGTTGATTGACGCAGTTCCGTTTATGATTTATATACTGTGGGATTGGTTAAATACGCTTTGGACTGAGGTTATTTCTTTTTGCCCTTGGGGGAATTTTTCTTCTTATTCTTGAAGCTGTCCACGTTGTAACCCATATCCTCCATCTCGAGTGAGGCCCAGATGAAGGGGCCCACGCCCTTGGCGTCGTTGTCGCGGACGGGCTCGCTCAGGTAGTAGGCATACGATCCGTCGCGGCGCTTGTTCTCCTTAACCTTTGGGGCTGCCTTGAGCACGGCGTCACTGATGCCCGGGCCGAGGCCGGCTACAGCACAGCAGTCGGTGAGCGAGATGGTGCCGTCGGGGTCCTCGCGGATGAAATTGGTGATTATACCCTCGTAAGCCTTTTTGCCGGCCTCGAGATACTTGGGATCGGTGACCCATCCCTTGCGGGCGGCCTTGAGGAGCGAGTAGGCAAACATTGAGGAGCAGGTGGATTCCAGATAGTTGCCCTCGCGGGTGGGGGAGTCCATCACCTGGTACCACACTCCGGTGGCGGGATCCTGCCACTTGATGATGTTGTCGAACGAGCGGGTGAGCAGGTCGATCACCTCGCCACGACGCTCATAGTCGGCGGCCATGGCGTCGAGCAGTTCCACGAGAGCCATGGTGTACCATCCCTGGGCGCGTCCCCAGCAGTGCTGTGACAGGCCGGTCTCGTTGTCGCTCCAGAACATCTCGCGGCTCTCGTCCCATGCGTGGCGGTTGAGGCCGGTGGCGGGATCGAGGGTGCGGTCGTAGGTGCTCTTCACCTGATCGACAGCATCATCGTAGATCTCACGGGCAAGCTCGGGCGAGTATAATTCGGTGGCTGTGAGGGCGCGGAAGGGGAGTCCCATGAATATGCCGTCGAGCCACACCTGGTAGGCGTAGATGGCCTTGTGCCAGTACACTCCCTCCTTGGTGCGGGGCTGGTCGTTGAGCTGGCGCATGAGGGTGTTCATGGCCTTGAGATTCTTCTTTTCGGGGAAATTCTGGTACATGCGGGTCACGAAATGGCCGGTGCGCACGTTGTCGAGGTTATAGTCCAGGAGCTTATAGGCGCGGATTGTACCGTCGGGGGCTATCATGGTGTCGGTGTACTCGGTGCAATAGTCCTTGATGTCGTCGCCTCCGTAGCGCAGATAGGTGTCGAGCATGGCTTCGAGCTCGATGCCCATCACATAGCTCCACTTGGGGCGCTGGGAGAAGTCGAGCAGATAGCTCTGGGGTACGCGCTTCATCTCGGAGCGTGTGAGCCATTCGGAATAGTGCTTGGGTTTCTCAAGCTTGCTTGACGCGGTGGCGGCCCACAGGCTCCCGAAAGTCGAGAGGAGCATGGCCGCGATGATGAGTCGTAGGATCTTCATTATGGTATTTAGATTGTGTGGTGAATTAGCTGACGATTTATGGCCGTTCATGGGGAAGAAGCCACAAGTCCTGACAAAATTAATCAAAAATCCCGTGGCTATCAAGCGATGAGGTGTGAGAGTGCCGGATTGATGGGAATTTTAGCATTTTTTAGAGGGTGGATTATGGGAATAATGTGTAACTTTGAGTCGGATTTTCCAGGAGGAATATCCCGCAGTGTTATCCGAAATCTCTGACCCATGACTCAATTCATACATCTACATGTCCACAGCCAGTATTCATTGCTCGACGGACAGGCCTCAGTAACTGGCCTTGTCGACAAGGCAATGGACCTGGGGATGCCCGGCTTTGCACTCACCGACCATGGCAACATGTTTGGTATCAAGGAGCTGGCCAATTATGTGGGCAAGGTCAAGAAAAAATACAAGGGGAAGATCGAGGATGCACGCAAGCGCCTGGAGGATGCTCCCGAGAGCGAGCGCGAGGCCCTGCGTCCCGAGGTGGAGGCCGAGATAGCCAAGTACGAGAAAAAGCTGAAGTTCAAGCCCATATTCGGCTGCGAGATGTACGTGGCCAAGGGGGATCTGACCGACCGCTCCGACAAGACCGACAAGGGCCGTCACCTGGTGGTGCTCGCCAAGAACCTCACCGGCTACAAGAACCTTATCAAAATAGTGTCCCAGGCCCACACCGAGGGCTTCTACCATCATCCCCGTACCGACAAGAAGGCGCTGGCCGCCCATCGCGAGGGGTTGATAGTGTGCTCGGCGTGTCTCGGAGGCGAGATACCCAGGCTCATTTCCCAGGGACTCATCGACGAGGCCGACAAGCAGGTGCAATGGTTCAAGGAGACTTTCGGTGACGACTATTATATAGAGCTGCAGCGCCACAAGACCAATCTGCCCGGAGCCAACCGCGAGACCTATCTCGAACAGCAGAAGGTGAACCCCTTCCTCATCGAGCTGGCCCGCAAGCATGACATAAAGATCATAGCCACCAACGACTCCCACTTCATCAACGCCGAGGATGCCGAGGCCCACGACCGACTGATATGTATCTCGACCAACAATTACCTGACCGATCCGGGCCGTATGCGCTACACCAAGCAGGAATGGTTCAAGAGTCAGGAGGAGATGGCCGAGGTGTTCTCCGATCTGCCCGAGGCGCTGAGCAACACCATGGAGATCCTCGACAAGGTTGAGGTCTATTCCATCGACCATGCGCCCATCATGCCCTTCTTCGAGATCCCGGCCGATTTCGGCACCGAGGAGGAGTACCGCAGCCGCATCACGGAGAAGGAGCTGTTTGACGAGTTCACCCAGGATGAGAACGGCAACGTGGTGCTGAGTCCCGAGAAGGCCCAGGCCAAGATCGACAAACTTGGTGGCTACGACAAGCTGTACCGTATAAAATTCGAGGCCGACTATCTGGCCAAGCTCGCCTACGAGGGTGCCGACCGCCGTTACGGCTCTCCGCTCACCGCCGAGCTGGAGGAGCGAATACGCTTCGAGCTGTACATAATGAAGACCATGGGTTTCCCCGGTTACTTCCTTATCGTGCAGGACTTCATCAACACCGCCCGCCGCGACCTGGGCGTGTCGGTAGGCCCGGGCCGTGGATCGGCCGCCGGTAGCGTGGTGGCCTACTGTCTCGGCATCACTCAGGTCGATCCTATAAAATATGACCTCCTGTTCGAGCGATTCCTCAACCCCGACCGTATCTCGCTCCCTGATATCGACGTGGATTTCGACGATGACGGCCGTGCCGAGGTGCTCCACTATGTGACGCAGAAGTATGGCGAGGACAAGGTGGCCCATATCATCACTTTCGGCACCATGGCGGCCAAGTCGGCCATCAAGGATGTGGCCCGCGTTGAGCAGTTGCCTCTTCCCGAGAGCAACCGCCTGGCCAATCTCGTGCCCAAGCGTATGCCAGACGGTCCCGACGGCAAGACGCTCAAGACCAACCTCAAGAACTGTTACCAGTATGTGCCCGAGTTTGCCCCCGAGCTCTCGTCGCGCAATCCGCTTATCACCGAGACGCTCGAGTATGCCCGCCGTCTGGAGGGCAACGTGCGCAACACCGGCGTGCATGCCTGCGGTGTGATCATATGCCGCGACCCTATCACCGACTGGGTGCCGGTGGCCACGGCCGTCGACAAGAATCCCGGCGCGTCGGGCAACGACAAGATGATCGTGACCCAGTACGAAGGCTCGATCATCGAGGATACCGGACTTATCAAGATGGACTTCCTGGGACTGAAGACCCTTTCGATCATCAAGGAAGCCATACATAATATAAAGATGACCCGCGGCATTGACGTGGACATCGACACTATCGACATTGCCGACCCCAAGACCTACGAACTGTACTGCAAGGGCAACACCACGGGCACGTTCCAGTTTGAGTCGGCCGGCATGCAGAAATACCTGCGCGAACTCCAGCCCTCGACCTTCGAGGACCTCATAGCCATGAACGCCCTCTACCGACCGGGCCCAATGGACTATATCCCCGACTTCATCGCGCGTAAGCACGGCCGTAGCCCCATCACCTACGATATACCCATCATGGAGAAGTATCTCAAGGATACTTACGGAGTGACGGTGTATCAGGAGCAGGTCATGCTCCTGTCGCGATTGCTGGCCAACTTCACCCGTGGCCAGAGCGACTCGTTGCGCAAGGCGATGGGTAAGAAACTCATCGACAAGATGAACGAGCTGGAGGCCCTGTTCATGGAGGGTGGCCAGGCCAACGGCCACGATCCCAAGGTGCTCCAGAAGATATGGGCCGACTGGAAGAAGTTTGCATCCTATGCGTTCAACAAGAGTCATGCCACATGCTACTCGTGGGTGGCGTTCCAGACGGCGTGGCTCAAGGCCAACTATCCCTCGGAGTACATGGCCGCTATCCTCACCCGCAACCGCTCGGATATCAACAAGCTCACCGGCTTCATGGACGAGTGCAAGCGTATGCACATACGTGTGCTCGGTCCCGATGTCAACGAGAGTTACATGGAATTCGGTGTGAACACCCACGGTGACATACGTTTCGGACTCGGAGCCATCAAGGGCGTGGGCGAGAATGTGGTGAAGGCCATCATTGCCGAGCGCGATGCCAACGGTGCCTACGAGTCGCCCTATGATTTCATAGAGCGCGTGCCGCCGGGCACAGTCAACCGCCGCACACTCGAAGCCCTGATACTCGCCGGAGCTTTCGACAGTTACAGCGACTTCAAGAGGGAGGACTACCTGTTCCCCAACGCCAAGGGGGAGGTGTTCACCGAGATGCTCGTGCGCTATGGCCAGGCGTTCCACAACGACAAGATGTCCTCGGCCATGTCGCTCTTCGGCGACGACACCGACCTCTCCACCTCGGGACGTCCCGCAATGACCCCGGCCCCCGAATGGCCGTTGGCCGTGCGCCTGGAGAAGGAGCGCGAGCTCGTGGGCATGTATCTCTCGGCCCATCCTCTCGATCCCTACTACATGGAGCTGAATTTCGGCATAGGCTGTACGGTGAAACGTTTCACCGAGATGGAGCCTGTGGAGGGAATGGACGTAAAGCTCGGCGGAATGGTTATAGATTTCCAGACACGCCAGGGCAAGACAGGCCCATTCGGCATACTCAAGATCGAGGATTATACCGGAAGCGTGGAGTTCATGCTCTTCGGGCAGACATATATCGATTTCCACAACTTCGGCGTGGCCGGTACACCTATTATAATATCGGGCCAATTCCAGCGACGGTTTGCCAACTCGGACATACGCTTCAATATCTCTAACATGCAGTTGCTTGAGAGCGTGAAGGGCGCGCTGGTCAAGAATATTGTGATCGATGTAGAGGCCGACAAGATGAACTCGATGCTGCAATCCATCATCAACGAGAAATCCACCGGCGAGGGCACCCCCTCGGGCGAGCTGTCGTTCAGGGTGTTTGACCCGTCGATCAACCGGTCGCTCAAGCTGTCGTCGGCCCGGCGCATCCACATTACCCGCGACCTGGTGGAGGCCCTCGACGGCGAGAACATATCCTACTCAATCAACGAATAGAAACCGAATAATCACGATTATTCCATAATCATATCAATTCATAAATCTTTTTACAATTTTACTATCATGACATTCACTGATCAGAACGTTCACGAGATTATCGCATCGGGCCAGCCCGTAGTTATCGATTTCTGGGCCACATGGTGTGGTCCCTGTGTGCGCATGGCTCCCATCGTTGAGGAGCTCGCCCAGGAGTATGAGGGCAAGGCCGTGATCGGCAAGTACAACATCGAGGAGGAGAACGACCTCGCCATGAAGTACCGCATCATGTCGATCCCCACCATCCTCTTCTTCAAGAATGGTGAGCAGATCTCGAGCCTCCGCATGGCAGGCGCACAGCAGAAGGCTGAGCTCCAGGCCCGCATCGAGCAGCTCCTCGCTATGTAATATTCCATCCCTCGGGAAAGGGGTGGTTCGCACCATACCCCCGACAACCATCACAGCCGGCACGGTGAACTTTTCACCATGCCGGCTGTAGCGTTGTTGTGTGTGTCATAATTCTTTCCTGACATCGAAGCATGGGCATGCCTTGGAGGCAAATTCCCTGTGGCCGTGAACCGTGCATCCCGGATACTTGGCGCGTAAATGCTCCACGAGGGCGCGGAGGGAGGACTTCTGGGCCTCAGTGCGGGTGTCGGCCGGGGTGGAGCCGTCGGGCGTGAGTCCGCCCACATAGGCAATGCCTATCGATGAGGTGTTATGCCCCAGGCAATGGGCGCCGATCTTTCCCTCGGGGCGTCCGTTGTGGACCGATCCGTCGGCGTATATCACGTAATGGTAGCCTATCTGGGAGAATCCTCGGGCGCGGTGCCAGCGGTCTATGTCGGCAACGGTGACTTGGCGTCCGGCCGGTGTGGCCGTGCAGTGGATGATGATGCGGTTGATCTTTCTCATAGTAGTGTAGTTGTGATCTGTACCGCAAAGTTACATTCCCGCCAGGTCGCTTATGGTGCGATAATGTCGCACGGGTGCAAAAAAATATCCGACCCGCACGGTTGATGGCGCGGGCCGGATTAAGTTTCTTTTTTCGGTTATGCGTGGGCGTGATTATGCCTTGTTCTTGATGATGAGCACTTCGATGATGGATATTGCAGTCTGCTCGGGGATCTCAAGGGTCTCGGCGAGCTGGTTGATGATATCCTTCTCCTCCTCCTCCAGTACACCGTCGGCGAGTGCGATATCCACGGCGCAGGCAAATGATGTGAGCTTGAGGTCCTCGGGAAGGCCTGTTACTGAGGCTGATACGAGTGCGCTTGCGCCCTGGTTCTTGAGGATGCGGAACAGCTTGTCGAACATCTTGTCGAAAGCGGGGCCTGAGAAGTTGTCATAGAGACGCAGACGGCGGATGTAGTTCACGATGCCGTCCCACTCTGACTGTGAGATGCTTCCGTCAGCTCCGGCCATAGCCAGTGCGATACCTGCGAATGCCTCCTGCTTGGAGAGCTTGTCCTCTTCGGGAACCTGCTTGAAAATTTTATCGAAAAGTCCCATTTTAAAATACTGTGATAAGGTTTATAGTTTATGTATTGATTTAAAGGTGTATTTGAACAACCTATTTGTATTACAAAGTTAGAAATAATTCTTGTACGAGCAAAGTTATTGGGCCGGTTTTGGCAATGGATTCAACTCGTGATATGGATCAAAGAACAATATATAGATGTGTCCGTATGTGCCTAACATGAAATAGACACGTGAGCATCTTGTGTCCGTGTTGCGGTCAGCCCAGGTATCTCCCGAATCATACAGGCCGAAGTGATATACTATCTGATTGGTGTCGATCGATTTCGGGAGTATCCGCCTCACAGCCTTTCGGACATACCCCTTGAGTTCGCTTCTATGGAAATGGTGAGACCGATCCTCTGTCAGAAGTTTGTTTATACTCTTGCCGGCAAATAATTTCATCTTGGCAAAATAGCCCATAGTATCTTCATGAGTGAATTTTTGCCAGAAATTGTAATCGGTATCTTCCAGATCAACATAGTCGTATCTGACTACTATGGGTAAGTCAGTGGACAGCCTTACATCATCAACCGAGAGTTCCTTGTCAAACCTCTCTCGGCTGTTGATTGTGTTGAAATCCTCCTTTTCTATGACATCATCGAAATCAAGCTTCATGCTTCTGCCTGTTGCGGGTGTGACGTTCCAGATAGTAGGAATACATCATGTCAAGAGATATCTCCCGCTCCGATTTCTCAAAGGGGGCAAGACCGTGACGGGCTGAGGCCCAAGGCAACTCGGAGTGAGTCAGCCATATAAGCTGATTTTGACTCTGCTTGCCGTACATCATGATTACAGACTCTACTGTTTCAAACTGATCCGCGTTCAATCCGAGGGCGTGTGTCAGCATAGCGAGTCCTTCAAGTGCGTCTCCGTTATAGAATACCGAGCTGTCAAGATGATCGCACATATTGGCGGCCTTATTCTTGTAGATATGGTAGATGGCGGGATATACCGGGCCGTTCACCCATGCCTGGGGCACGTCGCGGAACAATGTGTTGTCGCGTCCGTAGAAAACCATGAACCAGGCCTGTATATAGTAGAGCAGTTTCTGCAATTTGAGAGGACTTATTGACAATCCTTTCGTAGTCGAGGATAGCCCGACATATCTTGCCACATCCTGTATGTTTTTATTGTCAATCATATTTCGCAGATATTAGAGAGAGTCATATTCTGTCAAACAACGCAAAGTTAGTGATTTATTTATGATTATCCAAAGTCAGTCGCACTGCTTTTGTTTCAGATACCGTCAGTAGTAAGCGGGTGCCTTGATATCGTTGAGGTGTCAATAACTGTCAATAACTGTCAACAATATGTCGATAAAGTGTCAATAACTTGTCAACACAGTGTTGATAAGTTGTCAATAAAATGTCAATAACTTGTAGAAATGATGTTAATAACTCTCTGAAAAGTGTTGAAAACTTTTTCAGAAGGAGTTATTAAACGCCCTCAGAACACGAATTTAGGAACAATGAATTTTAGGAAACGTTTTTTACATCCCCGGCTCCTCGCGCAGATGATAATTGTTGCGGAGGGCCTCGAAGCGTTCGGGAGCAGATTTCAGCTCCCGGGTGTCGGCCATGATGTCATAAGCTATCATTGCGGGGGTAATTGTCTCGGGAACAGCGCCTATTGCCGGAGCATCGGCTTGTAGCGGAGTGTCGGTTCCGAGATAACGGCCCAGGGCGTTGAGCACCATCTGGGATGCCCTGATCTTGCCCTGACGGGAATATCCGGCTATGTGGGGGGTGGCCACGAGGGCCAAGTCGAGCAGACGGCTGTCAATGGCCGGCTCCCCTTCCCAGCAATCGATCCCGACGGCTGAGATCCGGCCCTCCTCAAGCCCGGCTATCAGTGCTCGGGTGTCGGTAACGGGGCCACGGGCGGCGTTGAGTACAAGCGGTTTGCGCTCCATCTGCTCCACCAATGCGCTGTCGATGAGGTGATAGGTGGGATGGTCCCCCTTGCGGGTGAGCGGAGTGTGTACGGTTATCACGTTGCACTCGCGAGCAATCTCGTCGAGCGATGAATAAGTGTGGGCCTCTGGTTCGCGCTCCTGAAGCGGAGGATCATTGACAAGAACTTTGATGCCCAGGCTCTTGGCCCAACGTATGAGGATTGATCCGACATTTCCGGCTCCGATCACGCCGAGGGTCACGTCGCTGAACTTTTCTCCCAGTTTCAGCCATCGCTCTATCGTGGCGAGCACCCATTGGGCCACGGCGGGGGCGTTGCAACCGGGAGCGTTGGCCACGGTTATACCGCGCTCCGCACAGTAGGGCAGATCGATATGGTCGGTGCCGATGGTGGCTGTGCCGATGAAACGGCATTTCGACCCGTCGAGCAGTGAGGCGTCACATCGCGTGCGCGTGCGCGTGATCAATATATCAGTGTCAGCCATTACCTCGGGGGTGATCTCGGCTCCGGGCAGGGCTGTCACCTCGCCAATCTCAGTCAACGGAGTGGCTATGAACGGAATATTACGGTCAATTACTATCTTCATATCGCTGTCGCCCATATATATAAGGCGGTGTAGGAGGCCAGGAGGCCGAGAATGAGAATGTAGCCACGGCGCGAGGCTGTGGCGCGGAAGAAGTGTCCCACCTGGAATGCCACACAGGCATTGAGCAACGGCACATACACCTGCAGGTCAGTGAAATTCATAATGGCGAGCACTCCGGTGGTAATGCCGAGCAGTGACAGGAAACCGTTGTAGGCGCGGGCCTGGGCGTTGAAGCCGATGATGCGTATCAGGTTGGCGAGGCCGAGCAGGAATCCGATTATTATGGTGAGCAACACCGTGCAGAGAAACGGCCATCCCCCCGGCATGGACAGCAGTAGGGTAGGGGGCGTGAAAAAGATGTGGGGGAGCGTTGGGATGGGCATGAGTCCGAGGCCAAACGCTATCCACGGTGGCGTGACGAGGCCGATCAAGGCGGCCATAATCTTCTTGAAACGCAGGATGCGCATCTGGGCGAGGCCCACCACAAACACAGGCACGAAGAACAGGAAATGCCAATCGGCCAGCGTGCCCGCACTCAGCAGAGTGAATATCAGGAATATGCGCCGGTCGCTCCGACGCTCGTTATAGATGGTGAAGAGTATCCACATCCCCAACATGGCCACCAGCGCGAGTACCGGACCGATCCCTAAGAAGGTGGAGGCTACCGGAGTGGAGGCGGTGATGAACATGAAGTAGGCCGAGAAGAATACCGACACCGTGCGCAACAGGTTGAACTGCCTGTTGACGGCTATCATGGCTCCGGCCACGGCGATGAGCAGTGCCAGATTGACGGCCCACGACAGCTCGGGCATCACGGCAAAAAGCCCCTCGGGCATGAATGACGGGATGCATCTCCACGTCATCCATGCCGAGACGGCTGTGATGATGAAGCCTATGCCGCGTGAGCGCAGCAGATTGGTGAATCGTGTCTCGCGCCGGGTCATGGGTACTGTTATTTTTTATTGCTCAGGATGGCCTTGAGGTCGGCACCGATGTCACGGCGGAAGTATTTGCCCTCGTAGGTAACGTCGGTGGCGCCACGGAACGAGCGGGCCAAAGCCTCGTCGATATCTTTGCCGTAGGCACTGCAGGCTATCACGCGTCCACCCGAGGTCACGAGTGTGCCGTCGGGCAGGAGCTTGGTACCGGCGTGGAACAGTGTCACGTCCTTCACGTCGTCAGTACCGGTGATCACCTTACCCTTGGGATAGGAGCCGGGATATCCGCCCGATACCACCATCACAGTGGTTGCGTAGCGCGGATCGATGGCCAGAGGCATGTCGCCCAGGTTGCCCTCGGCGGCTCCGCGCAGGAGCGGAAGCAGGTCGGAAGCGATGCGGAGCATCACCACCTCGGTCTCGGGATCGCCCATGCGCACATTGTACTCTATCACCATAGGCTCGCCGTCAACCTCGATGAGTCCCAGGAAGATGAATCCGCGGTAGACGATCCCCTCGGCCTTGAGGCCGTTGACGGTGGGGAGGATGATGCGCTCCTCCACCTTCTTCATGAAGGTCTCGTCGGCAAACGCCACGGGGCTAACAGCACCCATACCACCGGTGTTGGGGCCGGTATCACCCTCGCCTATGCGCTTGTAGTCCTTGGCTACGGGGAGGATACGGTAACCGCCGTTGCCGTCGGTGAGCACGAACACCGAGCACTCGATGCCCTTGAGGAACTCCTCGATCACAACGGTGGCCGATGACTGGCCAAACATGCCCGAGAGCATCTCGCGGAGGGATGCCTTGGCCTCGTCCAGGTCATTGATGATCAGCACACCCTTGCCGGCAGCCAGGCCGTCGGCCTTGAGCACGTAGGGGGCCTTGAGCTCCTCGAGGAACTTCTCGCCCTCGGCCACGGTCTCGGCAGTGAAACTGCGGTAGCGGGCGGTGGGGATGTTGTGGCGCATCATGAACTGCTTGGCGAAATCCTTGCTGCCTTCAAGAGCGGCACCGGCCTTGGAGGGTCCCACGATGAGCGGAGCGCCCTCGCGTCCCTGGAAATAGTCGTAGATTCCGGCCACGAGCGGATCCTCGTTGCCTACCACAATCATGTCAACCCCCTTGTCGGCCACAAATTTCTCGATGGCCTCGAAGTCGAGGGGCGAAAGCTGTACATTCTCGCCATAGGCGCCTGTGCCACCGTTGCCGGGAGCGATGTAGAGATGCTTGAGCGCGGGGCTCTGGGCTATTTTCCAGGCCAGCGCACATTCGCGACCGCCTGAACCGAGTAGCAGTACTGTCATGGGTGAAGTTTTTTCCTGAAGCGTCTCGCCCGCGTTGAATGGGCTCTTCTCGGGCTGATTGCTCACAGGATGTTTTATAGTGTTGAGATTTACTTGAATTGACATTTATATTATATGAGAAAGAGGATGAATGTCGAGGATCGGTAGGGTTTATAGGATAGATCCCATCGTCGGCAACGCCGGCGGAAAAAAGGAATGTCTGGAATTACAAAGCTCCGGAAATCATAATCTTATAACCTCCATAACCCCATAACCTCCGATTGAGCTCCGGCTCAATCGGATTCCCCCGGGCGTTTCCAGCCGCGGCGGCGTGTGCGCATGAACGGGCCTTCGCTCGATGGGAGCGTAGGCATCTTGGGCGAATCGCCCAGGCTCTTCAGCGCATGGATATTGCGGCGGCGTGCCAGGATCTCCTCGGCCTCGTTGCGGAACTCTCCGCTGTTGTGTGCCTCGGGGTTCTTGCGCTCATAGCGACGTTCCCCCTCGCGGGCGGTCTCCTCCTTGAAACGGCGGCGACGCTCCTCGTTGCGGGCGAATCCACCCTTCTTCGGGCGATACTTCTCGCTCAGCGGAGTATCCTTGGGCAGTCCGCGACGGGCGCCCTTGTCGCCACGCTTACCGCCCATACCTTTCTCGCGGGCCTCGCGGGTCCACTCGGCGTCGCTCTTGCGGGGCAGACGGCGCGACTTGTCGTCACGCATCGGGCGCTCCCCCTTGATGCTGCCTCCCGCGGCGCGGAATTCGCTCTTCGAGCCTTCAAAGCTCACGTATTCTCTCAGCTCGCAGTCGATACCACCGTTCTGCAACTGCTCCTTAACCGAGGGGGTGAGACCTATGTGGGCCAGGCAATCCTCGTTGGACGAGATCACCCAGGCATGATAGCCGCAGAACACCCTCTTGAGCTTGGTGCCGAACATGCGGTACAGTCCCTCGATATCCTCGGGGTTGATGCGCTCGCCGTAGGGGGGATTGGTGATGATGACACCGGGAATACCTCCGGCGGGAGCCTCGTCCCACTGCTGGAGCGGGCGCACACGCAGGTTGATGTACTCGTCCACTCCTGCGGCCAGCACATTGCGCTCGGCTATGTCGATGGCCTTGGGCGAGATGTCCGAGCCGTATATCTTGAATGGCAGTTCGCGGGGCTCCTCCTCCTGTCCCTCGCTCAGCACCGAGGCAAACAGTTCAGGATCCCAGTCCTTCCACTGCTGGAAAGGCCATGTCTCGCGGAACGATCCCGGCTTGATATTGGCTGCGATGAGGGCGGCCTCCACCAGGAATGTGCCCGATCCGCACATGGGGTCGACCAACGGGCAGTCGCCGCGCCATCCGCTCTTGAGGATTATGCCGGCTGCCAGCACCTCGTTGATGGGGGCCTCGGTCTGGGCCACACGCCATCCGCGCTTATGGAGCGACTCGCCCGACGAGTTGAGCGACAGCGTCACTCTCGTGCCGTCGATATGTACGTTGATCATCACGTCGGCGTCGGTCAGGCGCACGCCGGGACGCTTGTCGGGGCCGAAACGGTCCTTGAACCAGTCCACTATCGCATCCTTCACGCGATAGGTCACGAAGCGTGAGTGGGTAAACTCGTTGGAGTGGCTGGTGGTGTCGATCGAGAATGTCTTCCCGAGGGTCAATATCCCGCCCCAGTCATATTCCTTGACCATTTCGTACAATGTGTCGGGGTCAGCGGCCATGAATTTGTAGATGGGGCGCAGGATGCTCAGCGCGGTGCGGCAACACAGGTTGGCCCTGTACATCATGGCAAGATCCCCCTCGAAGGACACCATGCGGCATCCGGGCTCGACATTCTCCGCGCCAAGGGTGCGCAGCTCTTCCGCGAGCACTTCTTCAAGGCCTTTCAGGGTCTTGGCTACCATTTCAAATTTTTGTGACATATACCTTATAGAATTAATGAAGGTGGGGTGAGATATGATGATTTAGAGGTTGTTTAAAAACAAATGTGAAAGCCAGAGTCCAATCCCATGAGATGGATTCCGGCATGAAAAGAGGGAGCATAGCTGTGGCTATGTGACCGATTTTTCAGGACGGAAGGCATCCATGGGATTGGATGCAAACAAGGTAATTTTATTTTGTTTCATATAAAATCGTAATCTTTTTTAGTCAATAAAGAATCATTAGTCCCATGGATGTCTTTTTGGTTAAATTATCCCTAATCCTCGGTCACATAGCTACAGCTATGCTCCCTCTGATTATGAATAATTTACCTCAAAAAAACATCCACTCTGGCTTCACATTTGGTATTAAACAACCTCTTAGATATTGTTTCAGCCCTGACATGACGCTAAGCCCGTCCACGCGCCTGCCTGGTGCATGTCGACGTGACTGCACACAGCTCGGTTGAGGTGGATGGGGATAGGGTGTACCATTATTTAAAGCGGGGATAGGGTGAATTCTCTTATTCAGTTGCAAAGATACGATTTTTGTGCCGGAAAATGCAATTTTTTTGCTCCCGATTGATGATTATGCTCCATGATTTGTTGTAAATTTGTATGACAAGAGATTTTTTTAGACACACTCTTATGGCTGAAATAGAATTGCGCACGGCCGCCGTCGACCGTTACATCACCCCTCTGCGCGAGGGCGGCTCCCTGCCGGCGTTGGCCGAGGCCGACGATGGTTTTAAATATGTGGTGAAGTTCCGCGGGGCCGGCCACGGCACCCGTGCCCTCATTGCCGAGCTGATAGGTGGCGAGATAGCCCGCGCCGCAGGTATGCGTGTGCCCGAACTGGTGTTCCTTACCCTCGACGAGGATTTCGGGCGCACCGAGGGCGATGAGGAGATTCAGGATCTGCTTCGCGCAAGCCACGGGCTTAATCTCGGCCTCCATTTCCTCAGCGGAGCCCTCACATGGGATGTGACCGTCAACACCACCGATCCCGACACTGCCTCGCGCATCGTGTGGCTTGATGCTTTCCTCACCAATGTGGATCGCACCGTGCGCAACACCAATATGCTCCTGTGGAACCGCGAGCTGTGGCTCATCGACCACGGTGCATCGCTCTATTTCCATCACGCCTGGCAAGGGTGGGAGAGGACCGCGCTCACCCCGTTCCCCTACATCAAGGATCACGCCCTACTCCCGTTTGCATCCCGCCTGCCCGAGGCCGATGCTTACATGAGGGAGCGCATCACCCCCGGGCTCATCGACAGCGTGGTGGCCCTCGTCCCCGACGATTGGTTCATCCAGGCCGATCCCGACACTCCGCCCGCCGATCAGCGCGACGTGTATTCCCGGTTCCTGAAGGTAAGGCTTGAAAACTCCAAAATATTCGTTGACCATGCCATCGACATCCGAAAGACACTTGTATGAATATGCCGTGATCCGCTTCCTCCCGCGGGTGGAGCGCGAGGAGTTTATCAACGTCGGCCTTATCATGATGTGCAAGCGCCGGCGGTGGATCCGCGTGGCCCTGCATTGCGACCCTGCCCGTATCTCGGCTTTCTGTCCGGCTGTCGAGATTGACTCGCTCCGCTCCCAGCTCGACTCCTTCACCCGTATAGCCGGCGGATGCCCCGGCCCCATAGGATCGCTCGAAGCCCACGAGCGCTTCCGCTGGCTCACGGCAGTGCGCAGTGCCTGTATCCAGACCTCCCGTCCCCATCCCGGCCACACGTCCGATCTCGACGCCACATTTGCCCGCCTGTTTGCCGAGCTGATACTGCCTGTGTCGTAGCGCACGCTTCCTCTCTTTTTTCTGACGACGCGACATTATCGCACCTTTTCCTGCTGTATCATGTGATAACTTTGCGGTACAACGACATCACCGTAAACTTATCGACCATGAACACTACCGCCACAGCCCCCGCCACTACCTCTGTCTCCTCATCCTCGACCCGCATCAGTGTCCCCAAATGGGGCATACCCATCTCCCGCAAAGCCTATATACGCTTCGTTGAGCGCATCCGCAGTGTCTATGCCGACGATCCCGCCAAGGCGTCCAATGTGGAGCGCTCGCTCGAACTGTACCTGTGTCGCGACACCGACTATACCCTCTTTCTTGCCGACCCTGCCGACCGCCGTGGATTTGAATTTCTGCGTCAGGAGGTCGACATAGCCATCGAGCGTTCGGCCAAGGCTCGCGAACGTGCCCGCTTGCGCAAGGAGCGCAACGCATCTACTCCGGTCTCGGTCAGCTCCGGTGTGCCGGTCCCGTCCGCTCCTGAAGCGTCAGTCCCCTCCGCCAATCCCGATAATATGGCCGGTCCACTCCCGGCAGTTCCCGCCGACGGTGCTATCCGGGCGGAACTCCCCGCCTCGGTCCCCGGCAATTGTCCTCCGTCCACTCTTTCTGCTAAAATCGAGAATGGCGAATGTGTCATTTACGATCCCGCATGCGATGGTGCCTCAGCCGACGAGATCGTCGAGCTTCGCATCGATCCGGCCTCGTTCCGTGGCACTCCGGTCAAGGGCGCTATGACCCGTAGCGAGCGCCGGGCCATGGAGCGGGACATGAAAAAACGCATTCTCGCCGCGGCAAGGCGCGACAAGAATGCGTATATGAGATAAAGTGTGGTCGGGATTAGAGCACGCTCGAGATGTTGTAACGGGCAAACTCAAGGTCGTTGGCGGCCTGGGTAGCGTAGTTGCGGTCGAGCTTCACGGCCTGACGCAGGTTGGAAGTTACCATCTGCTCGTTGCCGGTGCGTGCGCCGAGCACTGCCATCAGGTAGTAGGTGGTAGCGTCGGGAGTGGGGATAGCTGCAAGAGTGCTCTTGGCTGCGCTGTAATCCTTGTTGAGGATCTGGGCGAGAGCGGCATTGTTGCTCTTGTCGTTGCCGAAGGCCTTAACGGCAGCCTTCACGTCGCCTTGCTTCAGATAGAGAAGACCGAGGGCGGGCGAGAGGTCGCTCAGACCGGCTGCCTTGCCGAATGCGGTGTTGGCTGCGCGGTAGTCGTCGTTAACGAGGGCTACGAGACCCTGGTTCATCTGGCTTTCGGGAGCGTTGGCGTCGAGGCGGGCAGCCTTCTTGAAGCTTGCCATAGCGGCGTCATAGTCACCCTGCTGATAGAGCACCTTGCCGAGGTTGTTGTAGCCACGGTAGTCGTTGGGGAACAGACGGGTAGCGGCGGTATATACAGCCTTCTTGCGGTTCAGGTCATCGGTGAGGGTAGCGGTGTACAGGAGCTCATCCACGGTGAGGGTGGAGGGATCGGTGTCGTAAGCCTTGTTGAGCTCATCGTCGCTCTTGCCGATCACGTTCACGTTGGCGGTGATGCGTGAGTAGCGGAGCTGGGGCAGGATCTCCTCGGCGAGCTGGTCAAATACGCTTGAGAGGTTGCGGATCTCACGCTCACGCTGCTCGGGATCCTTGTACATCGAGAGAACGCTCAAGATCAGATCCTTGTCCTGGATGTTGCTGGCGGCAACGAGCTTCTGGAAGCCTTCCCAGTCCTCGGGAGTGAAGTTGGCGGTAAGTTCGCCAAACTCGGTCACGTTGTCCTTCTTGAGCTGCTTGGTCAGGTAAGAGCTTGTATTGGTCTCACGGTTCTGGGCGAGCTTGGTGTTGAACTCGAGCGAACCCTCGGGAGAAGCGTATGACTCGATGTTGATCTCCTCGATCTGACGGCGGTCATCGCCGGCGGCGGCACGCAGGTCGCGGTGCAGACGGAGCACCTCGTCGCTGTCAAGCTCGCTCTTGCGGAGGTTGGCCTGGTTGATCAGGAAGTGGATGTCGGCCGAGTACTTCTCGTTGATGATGCGCTGGAACTTATCGTTGGCAGTAGCGGGAGTAAGGGTACCGGCGTTGGCGAGAGCGGCAGTGGCTACTACGCCGTTGGCCACCTTCACGCGGGGAAGCACATACTGCTTGCCCTTCTGCTGAACCTCGAAGTTGAGGTAGAGCTCCGACTTCTGCATGGCGGGCTGATATACATAATTTACGGGGATGGTCACGGTACCGCCGTTCTCGTAAGAGATCACGGGATTGTTGCCGCGCACCTTCTCGCCCTGGAAGGTCATTGAAGCTGCCTTCTCTTCGTTAGCTCCATACACCAGCACGGGGGTGACGGTAACGGTAGCGTTCTTGACAAAGAATTTTGCCGGAACATGGCCGGTTACGGTAGCGGGTACATGAGTGCCTACAACCTCGAGGGGGTTGGGGTTGGTGCTGAAATAGTCGGCTGCAAACTGGTTCATCTTCTTGTTACATCCTGTGAGGAGGACGGTAGAACCAATAAGGAGCGCGAGCCCTGATAGCTTGTTCATGATGAATGTGACTGTGAGAATGGTTTATGGTAATTGATGTTGTTATTTTTGCAGTTTATGCGCATCTCGAAGCCGTGAGGTCCCATGGTCGAGGTATTGTATCCTGATTCCGTTGTGTCAACGCATCTCGACGCCGTGTAAAAAGCTACGGGCAAAGTTACTATCTATCCACGATACTTGCAAACCACAATTGTTAACATTACACAAAATCACATGCAAAATTCGCAACACCACCCCTCTCCCCCTCACTACGGAGCATGCGAGAAATATTTTCGCTATTTTAACAATGATGTGGCAAATTTTATCTTTTCGCTAAAAAAAGCCCATAAAAATTGTTTAGAATCGAAAAATTATGCTTACATTGCACCCGAAATCAATCAAAAGATGTTAAAAGCTGATAAAGTCAAACTGCATTATTCTATTTCATCATAATTTGTTGCTGTTCGACGGATAATATTAGTTGCTTGTTAGTGCTTAGCGGAGACCAAACTGATTTTCACATTTCTAATATACCTATTTTTACAAACCAATCGACCATTATGAAGAAGAAAGGACTTTTCATTAGCCTCATGCTCGTCCTTGTTTCGGTCGTTTGCCCTCAACTATCTGTAGCACAGAGTAATACAACAGGGGGGGTAAAACCAACGTAACGAGCAATGCCTCTATCACAGGTGTCGTTGTCGATTCTGACGGAGAACCTTTGCCGGGTGCCACTGTCAGGATAGCAAAGACAAAAGCCGCTACGGTTACTGATATCAATGGTGCCTTTGCCATTCCCGGCGGTGCCAATTCAGTGCTTGTGGTATCCTACATCGGCAAAAAGCCCGCGGAAGTAAAAGGTACTCCCGGCAAACGCCTGCACATTATTCTTAACGATGACGAGAATGTCATCAACGAGGTTGTTGTCACCGGTATTGTTACCAAGGACAAGAACTCATTTACCGGAGCCGCATCCACTTTCTCAGCCGACGAACTGAGGACTATCGGTGTCCAGAATCCTATTGCTTCACTCGCCGCCCTCGATCCGGCATTCAATGTGCTCACCAACGAGCTGATGGGTTCCGACCCTAACCATATGCCCGACATCAACATCCGTGGCAAGAGTTCGGTGATTGGTGAACGTGACGATGCAGTGAACGATCCCAACCAGCCTCTGTTCATCGTCGACGGTTTTGAATCTACTCTCGAAACTGTCTACAACATGGATATCAACCGCATCGAGTCCATGACCATCCTCAAGGATGCTGCTTCGACTGCTATCTACGGTTCCAAGGCCGCCAACGGTGTGGTTGTTGTCGAGACTGTAAAGCCCAAGGTTGGACAGCTCCGATTCAATTATTCAGGATCGGCCGCGATTTCCACCCCCGACCTTACCTCCTATAATCTTATGAACGCGGCCGAGAAACTCGAGTTCGAGAGACTGGCCGGACGTTACACCCCCGATTCCACTCAGGGTGCTGATGCATACGTGACCCTGAGCCAGAAATACAACGAGCGTCTGGCCGCAATTGCCAGCGGTGTTGACACTTACTGGCTCTCCGTACCCCTCCGTACAGGTTGGACTCAGAAACACAATGTGTATGTCGACGGTGGCGCCGGAGGCTTCATGTTCGGTATCGGTGCCAACTACAGTGGCACAAAAGGTGTCATGAAGGACTCCAAGCGTGATGTATATGGTGGCAACCTCGATCTCATCTATCGTCTCGACAAGCTCCAGTTCTCCAACAAGTTTGCGGCCTCCTACACTTCCACTCAGGATCCCGTCGTGGAGTACAGCCAGTATGCCATGGCAAATCCTTATTATAAGAAGTATGACGAGAACGGTGAGGTTAACCGCTGGCTCGAGAACAGCGATTTCGCTCGCGCTGCCAATCCTCTTTACAACGCTTCGCTCAACAGCCGTAAGAAAGGCTCCAACCTGTTGCTCACCAACTACTTCATCGTTGAGTACAATCCCATACGTCAATTGCGTCTGCGCGGTAAGTTTGGTCTTACCCATTCTACCAACGACTCCGAGAATTTCATTTCTCCCGAGGATACACGTTACGACAGCTATGACCGCACCCGCAAGGGCTCGTTCACATCCACTAACCTGAAGTCTACACGTTACGATGGTGAGTTCACCGTGATCTATGCTGACGTATTCGGCGACCACCGCATCAACTTTGCAGGTGACTTCAAGGCTTCTCAGAACAAGTCGCTCACCCAGGGCTACAATGCCGTAGGCTTCCCCGAGGGCAACTACACCTATCCATCATTCTCCAACGGTTATCCCGAGGGTGGAGTTCCTACATATTATGAGGACACCCAGCGTTCTACCAACCTTCTCGGAACACTCAACTATGCCTACGATAACCGTTATCTCCTCGATGCCAACTATGCTCTCAGCGGTTCATCAGTGTTCGGTTCTACCAAGAAGTACACCAACACATGGTCGGTGGGTATTGGTTGGAACATCATGAACGAGCGCTTCTTCCGTGAGGCATTCCCGTGGGTGTCGATGCTTAAGATCCGTGGATCTATCGGTAACCCCGGCAACCAGGGATTCGATTCAGCCCGCTCGCTCATAACTTACCGGTTCCTCTATAATAGCTTCAACTATTTCGGCAACTCCACAATCCTCGACCAGTTCGGCAACCGTGACCTTAAGTGGCAGACAACCATCGACCGCAACGTGGGTCTCGATTTCCGCACCGACAGGTGGAATGTTGAGTTTGACTACTACGATAAGAACACCGATCCCCTCCTCATTGGCATTTCGGTACCTCTCTCTACAGGTATCACCGGCCTTTGGAACACCAACCTCGGTATCCAGAAGTCACGTGGTATCCTTGCTTCGGCAACCTATTATATTATCCGCAACCTCAAGGACCGCTTCACATGGAGCATCCGTGGCACTCTGCGTCACGAGAAGATCCGTCTTGACGAGCTCAACGGCGTACTTGATGATCTCAACCAGGTGGGTAAGAACACATCGACCAAGCGTTATTTCGACGGTGCTGATCCCGATGCGATATGGGCTGTACGTTCAGCCGGTATCGACCCCGCCAACGGTAAGGAGACTTTCATAAAGAAGGATGGCTCTTATACTTATGACTATGATCCTGACGATGAGGTGATCGTAGGCAACACCCGAGCCAAGGTAGAAGGAAACTTCGGAACCAACTTCAACTACAAGGGATTCTCGCTCAGCATGAACTTCACTTATAAGCTTGGTGGAAAGGCTTTCAATGAGGCTCTCTTCAACAAGGTTGAGAACATCACCTTTTCCCAGCTTATCTACAACCAGGACCGTCGCGCACTCACCGAGCGTTGGCAGAAGCCCGGCGACCATGCCCAGTTCAAGAATATCGCTGACAAGGTGCCGACTCCAATGTCATCGCGATTCGTTCAGCGTAACAATGTGCTCGCTCTCCAGTCGCTCAATGTAAGCTATGACTTCTATGAGGTGGCTTCCCGCATGAAACTCGAGTCCCTGCGCCTGTCGTTCTACTGCAACGATCTGTTCTGGTGGTCGACCATCAAGCAGGAGCGTGGTACCTCCTATCCGTTTGCACGCAGCTACACGCTCGCTTTGTCCTTCTCATTCTAATCATTCAGAATAATATTGGAAAATCATGAAACTATATAAATCAATCACTGTTGCAACCGTTGCTGTGCTCGGCATGGTGGTGTCAGGTTGCTCCGACTGGCTCGATTACGAACCCAAGGACAAGCAGACATTCGACCAGCAGTTCAGCTCACAGACCGGTTTCCATAACACGGTCAACGGTATATACAATACAATGACCGGCTCCAATATGTACGGTTATAACCTCTCCTACGGCGCAATCGATATAATGGGCCTCTGCTATAAGATCGAAAGTTCCAACAATTCCAAGTATGAGCTATGTACTGCCGCATATACCGGTACCTATGCTCCTACCACGATAAGTTCGATATGGTCAACCGCTTACAACACTATCCTGAATATCAATGTGCTGTTGAAAGCGTTGGATGAGAAGCCGGGTGTCCTCCTCCCCGAGGATGAGAAGATGCTCCGTGGCGAGATGCTTGCCTCCCGTGCATTCATTCATCTGGACCTTGTGCGTCTGTTTGGTCCGGTTTATGCAGTCAATCCCAATGGACTGTCAGTACCATATGCGGACGCCCCCGAGGTGATCAAGCGTCCACGCCTTACGGTCGATGATATAATTGACAATCACATCATTCCTGACCTTACCGAGGCTCAGAATCTTCTTAAGGATGTTGATCCCGTGCTTACCGAAGGCGTCCTCAGTTCCGATGGCGGAGAGGATGGCAACTGGTTCCGTTACCGTCAGTTGCGCATGAATTATTATGCCACCACTCTTGTAAAGGCCCGTGCATATCTTTGGAAGGCCGATTATGCCAATGCTCTTGCTGAGGCTCGCAAGATTACTGACGACAGCAACGTTAAGAGTACATTCCCTTGGGTCGATCCCGTCAAACTTCTTGCCAACAATAGCAACCCTGACCGTATATTCTCCACCGAGTGCCTGTTTGGATACTACAATAGCAAGATGTCGGATATCTTCGAGAATAATTTCAATGGTTCGCTCGATGTTGGTTTGGTGATGAAGCCCCGCGATGGTTATACCGATATCCTCTTCCCCAACACTGCCGACTATCGTCGTCAGTCTCAGTGGACAGGAACGACTGCTATTTCGGGCGGAGATCTGGACTTCATCAAGTATAAGAGTTTCACCACCAATTCCGAAAATCCCGATTTCTGGGCCACATTCTACGGCCTGATGCGCAAGAGTGAGGCTTACTATATTGCGGCCGAGTGTCTGATGAATCAGAACGATATGGCCGGCGCATGTAACTATCTGAATGAAGTTAGGGTTGCCCGTGGAGCAGAAACTCTGGACACTACCAGCGCTGCTGATTTATTGCAGACCTTGAAGTTGGAGTATCTTGCTGAAATGCGTGGTGAGGGGCAGATTTTCTTCCTGCATAAGCGTTTCAATCAGTCGTTTGCTACTACCAACGCTATCTATAATGCTCATGAGGCAGCAAATAGGGATAATCCGGCTGTTTCAATACGCTATAACGTGCCTATTCCTTCAGGTGAAAACTATTAATAAGCAATTGTTATGAAACTTAGAAATATCCTATATTTTGTAGCCGGAGGATTACTCATGTCCACCGCCTCATGCTCCCAGGAGGAGATAGATATGTACAGTGGCCCCAAATCGGGAATATTCATTCAGCAGGTTCTCACCTGGAGCCCTACTACCGGACTGGTGACATCCTATCAGGATTCCACTAACTTCTCATTCGCCGGGTATGATGTGGCATATACCGAAGCCCCGATCCGTTTTATAATCAGGACTATGGGAGATGTCACAAACTATCCACGCAAATACTCTTTGCGTGTCGATGAGAAAGGCACCACGGGTGTTGAAGGTGTGGACTTCTCTCTTTCGAGAAATGACTTCATCGTACATCCCGGAGAGTCGACCGATACATGTATAGTAACATTGATCCGTACATCCGAATTGCGCAGGATACCCAAAGTGGTTAAGGTTCGCTTGGAACCCAATGAGAACTTCGACATTATTTTCGACAGTTACAAGAATTCCGGATCCTGGAATATCGACGGTGATACACTGTCGTCGGTCACTTATGCCATTCGTTATACCGAGACGTACAACGAGCCGTTCTATTGGAGAACATTTGGCCGAAGCTTCTTCGGAACATTCTCTGCGGCTAAGATGCTCGAGCTTGAAAAAGTTATGGGCTGGACAGTAAGCGATTGGAATAGTGGAGGTATGTCAGGAACAAAAGTCCAGTATGGACGTATGGGATTTGCAGCCCAGGCTTTCCAGAGTCATCTTCAGAAACTTGCCGATGCCGGTACACCTGTCTATGATGATGATGGTACATTGATGCAGTTGGCTGAAAACTATGCTGTGGACTATTCCGCCTATGAATAACCGTAAAAATTGAATCTGATTATGAAACTTAAAATATCAGCTGTCGCATTGTCTCTCTCTGCGCTCCTTTTTTCCGGATGCTACGAGGACAAGGGCAATTATGATTATACGCCGATCGAGGAGTTGCAGATCACTCTCCCCGATGCGGTCGAGGCTATGGCAAATGCCGAGAATGTGAAGTTTGAACCTACCATTGTTTCCTCAATAACAGGTAAGGAAATATCGGCCGATGATCCCAATTATGAATATCAGTGCCGTATATATTACACACGTGTGATTGACGGAATCTCAGAGAAATGGTATGACATCAATCCTGAGGGAAAGAAAGATATCGATTTCTTTGTGGAGGCTCCTGCGGGCACCTACAAGGTGTGGTACACTGTCAAGAACAAGACAACAGGCGTGGAGACACATGCCCAGACTTCACTTCGACTCATAAGCTCCGTTTATGAGGGGTGGATGGTGATGACCAACTGCGGTCCCGAGAAGCTGATGCGTCTCGATATGATATTTACCGACTCCAAGGGTCGTGAACTTGTGGCCAAAAACATCACTGGTGATAAGGTCACCGGTCTTACCGAGGGTACCATGGTGTTCTTCAATCCAAGCTTGTATGCAGGAATGGAGTCAGTTAATATTCTCACCAAGTCAGGTAGCTATCGAGTTTGGGACGATATGATCATAAATTCAAGATACGACCTTAAGTTGCTTGATTTCATTATGCCCACAACTCCTGGAAATGCCATATGGATCTCTCAGATACATTATTACGCCAATTATGGCCCGACTTCTACCACATGTGTTACCAGTGAGGGTGATGCTTATGCGATAACGGGAGCCGGTTCGGGAGCATCATATGAATATCCGCTGAACACCACTAAAGTAGGTGATGATCCTACTTACAAGGTTGCTCCTGTGATAGGTACAAGTATGGTGCGCAAGGGTAATTCCAATTCGGCATTGTTCTATGATATAACCAACAAGCGTTTTATGGGATGGAGCTATAATGCGCCTAACAATAAATTGCTTTTCAAACTTGATGACAATGCCGAGGGACAGCCTCAGGGACTTTTCTCGTTTGATACCGGCATGGATTTCGTGGATATGGAAAGCACACGTTTCTCCAACGGTCTCGTTTACACCGTGCTTCAGGATAACACCGGGCATCGTCATGTGTATGGTATCAACCTGTCGGGCTACAACAAGATTGTTAAGGAGGCTGCTTACGATAATCTGTCGGGCGAGAATTTCGATACCGCGACCGATTATGCTTTCCATTCCCAGTTCCCCTACATGTTCTATTGTAAGGATAACAAAGTGTATGCCCACGGTCTGACCGATAATTCCAATAAGGATGTCGTGAGCCTTGATGGAGCCGAAAAGATCACCAAGATCAAGTTCAATCTTTACGGCAACATGCAGCCTGAAATGATCAATAAGTGGAAGGATGAGGAATTCCAGGCCATGCAGTACAAACTCATCGTATGTTCGACTACAGGTGGCGAGGATGGCGGTATAGTGCGCATGTACAATATCGATATCAACGGTAAGATGACCCTTTACAAGGAGTACAAGGGCCTCGGCGAGAATATCGTTGATATAACCTATCGCGAGCGTCGCGGATAAACCCACACTTATAGATTGTTTTCTACGCACTGTGAAACAATCTCTTAATGCCCCCTTTATAAGATTGATTGGAGAGGCTGTGCCGGCGAGGCACAGCCTCTTGTGCGTCATAGTGTGGCCTCGCGTACACTTTTGTTCTGCAATCCGTCACATCAATGGAAATTTTGATAAGCCCAAATTGTGGGGCACGGGAAAATTTCATGTGGGATATGGATGGGATTACGATGGAAATGTGTAACTTTGCCAATTGATTGCGGTGGTAGGCTTCGGCCGGCGCGATTGCTGATAGACACGTTATTTATTTAATCATTTTTCCCGATTTTTTTGAGCCGATGAGAAGATGGCGCATTGAGGACAGCGCGGAGCTGTATAATATCCAGGGATGGGGACGACAGTATTTCTCCATCAATTCCAAGGGCAACGTTGCCGTGACTCCCCGCGAGGGATACGCTTCGGTGGATCTGCGCGAGGTTATGGACGAACTGCAGGTGAGGGACATCACGTCGCCTGTGCTGTTGCGTTTCCCCGATATTCTGGACAACCGTATCGAGAAGATATCCCGGTGCTTTGCTGTCGCTTCCGAGCAGTATAACTACGAGGGGCAGAACTATATAATCTATCCCATCAAGGTGAATCAGATGAGGCCTGTGGTGGAGGAGATCGTGACCCACGGCGAGAAGTTCAACATAGGCCTGGAAGCCGGATCGAAGCCCGAGCTTCATGCCGTGTTGGCTACCAATATCAAGGAGAACGCCCTGATTATCTGCAACGGATACAAGGATAAGACTTACATCGAACTGGCCCTGCTGGCACAGAAGATGGGCCGCCGCATATACATTGTGGTGGAGAAGCTCAACGAGCTGCGCATCATCTCGGAGGTGGCCAAGCGTATGGACCTGCGCCCCAATGTGGGCCTGCGCATCAAGCTCGCATCGTCGGGCTCGGGCAAGTGGGAGACCAGCGGTGGCGACCAGTCGAAATTCGGCCTCAATTCGGCCGAACTGCTCGAGGCGCTCGACTACATGGAGAAGAACAAGATGACCGATTGCCTGAAGCTGATACATTTCCACATAGGCAGTCAGATCACCAAGATACGTTTCATCAAGAATGCCATCAGGGAGGCTACCCAGTTCTACGTGCAGCTGTGCCAGATGGGATTCGAGGTGGAGTTCATGGACATAGGCGGCGGTCTCGGCGTGGACTACGACGGCACGCGCAACTCGGCCTCGGGCTCGTCGATGAACTATTCGATCCAGGAGTATGCCAACGATGCCGTGTCGGCCATAGTGGACGCATGCGTGAAGAACGGCCTCAAGCAACCCAATATCATCAACGAGAGCGGACGCTCGCTCACGGCCCATCACTCGGTGCTGGTGCTCGAGGTGCTCGAGACCACCCAGCTGCCTATATGGAAGGACAACAAGGAGATCTCGGAGGATGATCACGAGCTGATACGCGAGCTCTACAGCATATGGGACCGCCTGGACCAGCAGAATATACTCGAAAGCTGGCACGATGCCCTGCAGATACGCGAGGAGGCCCTCGACCTGTTCAGCCTCGGACTTGTGGACCTGCGCACACGCGCCCAGATGGAGGAGCTGTTCTGGTCCATAGCCCGCGAGGTGGGCGACATAGCCCACGGTATGCGCCATGCGCCCGAGGAGCTCCGCAAGGTGTCCAAGATGATCCCCGACAAATATTTCTGCAACTTCTCCCTGTTCCAGTCGCTGACCGACTCATGGGCCATCGACCAGGTGTTCCCCATAATCCCGCTCTCGCGCCTCGACGAGAAGCCCACCCGCACATGTACCGTGCAGGACATCACCTGTGACAGCGACGGTAAGATAGCCTATTACATATCGTCATCGGGCGTAACGGCCGGCTCGCTCCCGGTGCACACCGTGAAGCCTGGCGAGCCTTACTACCTGGGTGTGTTCCTGGTGGGTGCCTACCAGGAGATCCTCGGCGATATGCACAACCTCTTCGGCGACACCAATGCCGTGCACATCTCGGTGTACAAGGACCGCTATGAGATCGACCGTATAATCGACGGCGAGACCGTAGCCGATGTGCTCGATTACGTGCAGTTCAATCCCAAGAAGCTGGTGCGCAACGTGGAGGCATGGGTGACCGCCTCGATGAAGGACGGCAAGATCTCGCCCGAGGAGGGCAGGGAGTTCCTGAGCAACTACCGCTCGGGCCTCTACGGATACACCTATATCGAGAAGGACTGACACTGGGTCGAACCTGTTAACAGCAAGGAGCTTTGAGGTATTTCATGCGTCTGAGTTACCGTGGCGAGCCTTATCACGGTTGGCAGTGCCAGCCGGGGGCCGTGACGGTGCAGGAGGTTATAGAGGATGCGCTGTCCAAGGTGTTGCGCACGCCTATGAAGATCGTGGGAGCGGGGCGCACTGATGCCGGTGTGAACGCCCGCATGATGGTGGCGCATTTCGATGTGGAGTCACCGCTGGCCGATCCCGCGAGGCTTGTGGGCTCGCTCAACGCCATGGTGGGGCGCGACATCGCCATCCATGAGATTTACCGTGTGGCCGACGGGTTGCATGCGCGGTTTGATGCCGTGGAGCGCACCTATCATTATTATGCAGTGACGGAGAAGTCGCCCTTCTTCTATCCGCTGAGCTGGAAGGCTCCGGCCACGCTCGATTTCGAGGCGATGAACCGTGCGGCCGAACTGCTGCTCACGACGAGCGATTTCACATCGTTTGCCAAACTTCATACCGACACCAAGACTAATATATGCCGTGTGACTCATGCGCGGTGGCACCGTGTGGTGGGAGAGCAAGGCGACGGATGGGTGTTCGTGATCACCGCCGACCGTTTCCTGCGCAACATGGTGAGGGCCGTTGTGGGCACGCTTGTTGAGGTGGGGCGCGGAAAGATCACGGTCGAGGAGTTCGGCCGTATCATAGAGCGTCGCGACCGATGTGCCGCCGGCACGTCGATGCCTCCCCAGGCCCTGTATCTGTGGGACGTGAAGTATCCGCCGGAGCACCGCGAAGTGGCCCCGCTGTAGCCGTGAGAGCTGAAAAAACTCAAAAACGGATAATTTCAGCGAAGAATAGGTCAACGGGTTTTAACAACTATTAATGCAATCCGCGCCGTCATTGATGGCGCGGATTGCTAACTTTGCGGGACATTAATTACTATAAACCATTAACAATAACGATTCCTACTCCATGAGATCGAAAATTATTGCTATCCTTGTGATGTTTACCGCTTTAGGCGCGAGTGCCCAATCGCTGTTCTGGGACAGTTCGGATCCCGACAAGGCCGTGACCCTCGGATCCCGTCTGGGCTGGAACTTTGCCTCGATGGCAGGGAAGGGGAGCGGAATGTACGACGGACGCAAGGCCATAGCCCTCGGCGCCGCTGTCGACGTGAATCTGATCAAGAGTTTCTCAATCAATACCGGCTTGTATTTCACCATGAAAGGAGCCTCGGTGGACTTCGAGCGACAGGTGGACGACATGATGGGAATGAAGGCCAAGGGTACCATGGCAGTTAACTTCCTCGAGGTGCCCGTGTATGCCTCCTATCACCTGCGTTTCACTCCTGATTCGGACCTCCAGATCTTTGCCGGCCCCTACTTCGGAGTGGGAGTGTATGGCAAGGCAGGCGTGAAGATGCGCGACATGGAGAACTATGAGCAGGACAAGGTGAATCTCTTCGGAAAGAACAACCTCGGGTTCAACCGCTGGCAGGCCGGAATAGGGCTGGGAATGTCCTATACCCACGAGAATCGCTACGTGGTGGGGTGGCAGTACCAGTGGGGCGTGAGCGATGTAGCCGAACTCATGGATAACCAGTGGAACTGCTTCCAGTTGTCGATCGGTTATAATTTCTGAAAAAATTGAAAATACGTCCCAGTAAAAGTGGACAAAATTGAAGAAATTTTTCTATATTTGCACAGCGAAACAGCGCATCCGCCGTGCGGGTGTGATGTTTCGTGTATGCAAATTATTATAACACAGCGAAATAACCTTTGCAAATAAGATACAACTCATAATATGATAGCATTAGCAATTCAAAATGCAACCTTGGCAGTGGTCGCCCTGTGTACGGGCGTGGCCCTGGTGGCAGTTGCTCTTTGGCTCGCCGGGCTGATTTCGCCCCGGTCGTTCAATCCCCAGAAAGGGGAGGCTTACGAATGTGGTATCCCAACTCGAGGTGAGTCGATGGCTCAGTTCAAGGTGGGATATTATCTTTTTGCCATCCTCTTCCTGATGTTTGACGTCGAGACGGTGTTTCTCTATCCTTGGGCAGTGCGTGTGCACGAGCTCGGGACACAGGGCCTGACGGCGATAGCAGTATTTTTTGGAATCATAGTGCTGGGTCTCGTATATGCCTGGCGGAAAGGAGCTCTCGAATGGAAGTAACGACGCAAGGTATGCCCTATGAGGCATGGAAAGACAATGAGTATATCGAAAAGCTCGTCAAGGAGCTTCAGGAAAATGGCACCAATGTCATTGTAGGCAAACTTGACCAGCTGATCAACTGGGGGCGGTCCAACTCCATCTGGCCCCTCACTTTCGCCACCAGTTGCTGCGGCATCGAATTCGTGTCGCTTGGAGCCGCGCGCTACGATATGGCGCGTTTCGGATGGGAAGTGGCGCGCGCCTCGCCCCGTCAGGCCGACTTCATGATGGTGGCCGGAACCATCGTACACCGCATGGTGCCCGTGTTCCGCCGCCTGTACGACCAGCTTGCCGAGCCCAAGTATGTGATAGCCTGCGGCAGCTGTGCTATCTCGGGTGGCCCGTTCAAGAAGAGCTACCATGTGGCCATGGGTATCGAGGATATCGTTCCGGTCGACGTGTTTGTGCCCGGCTGTCCTCCGCGCCCCGAAGCCATGATCTACGGCATCATGCAGCTCTCGAGAAAGATCAAGGTAGAGAAATTCTTCGGCGGAGTGAACCGTCAGGAGAAGCAGGAGGAGTTCCTGAAGGCCCATCCGGTGCCCGAGGTCAATGACTGATCCTCCTGGCCCCCTACCGAGAATCACACACTTACCCCAAATCCACCCATTGTAGAATCATTATCACACCTTATATATAATGGCCAACATACAGGAAAAGATTTCCAAGCTGTTTCCCCAAGCCACATTCGAGCGCACCGACATCCTTGAGGTGACGATCGCTGACGAGCAGTGGCACGACCTGGCTCACGCTCTGCGTCATGACGCTGAGATGGCATTTGACTTCCTTGTCACCATCGTGGGCATGGACTGGAAGGAGCAGGGCCTTGGCTGTATCTACGAACTCATCTCCACCGCCCGCAACGAGCGCATCTCGGTAAAGGTGATGGCTACCGGCGACCGTGAGAAACCGTTTGTCCACTCGGTGTATGACCTGTGGGACATAGCCACGATATACGAGCGCGAGGTCTATGACTATTTCGGCATCATCTTCATCAACAATCCCGATATGCGCCGCCTGTTCCTCAACATCGACTGGAAGGGCTATCCCCTGCGCAAGGATTACAACGATGACCCCAATATCAATCCCGTGTCGATCGAGAACGAGCGCCAGACCGACTTCACCGACACATGGGTGGAGCGCGACGGCAAGATCGTGAAGGAGGAGCGCCGAGTGTTCCAGCCCGAGGATTTCGTGGTGAACATAGGCCCGCAGCACCCCGCTACCCACGGTGTGCTCCGTTTCCGCACCGCCGTTGACGGCGAGATCATCAAGAAGATCGACATCTATCTGGGATATATCCACCGCGGAGTGGAGAAGATATGCGAGATGGACACCTATCCGCAGACACTCCACTTCATGGACCGACTGGACTACTTCTCGGCTCATCCCTATCACCACTGCCTGTGCATGCTGATCGAGGAGGCCGCCGGTATCCAGATCTCGCGCCGCGCCCAGGTGATACGTGTGCTCATGGACGAGCTGTCGCGCATAGCATCGCACTGCCTGTTCATCGGTACCTACTGCATGGACCTCGGTGCCACCACTATGCTGTTCTACACGCTGAGGGTGCGCGAGCAGATCCTCGACATCATGGAGAAGACCTGCGGAGCCCGCATGACATTCAATTACGACTGCATCGGAGGCGTGATGCAGGATCTGCACCCCGACTTTGTGAAGGATGTGCATGCCCTGCTCGACGTGCTTCCCGCCAATATAAAGGAGTACAACAAGATATTCACCGGCAATGTGATAGCCCGCGACCGTATGGAGGATGTGGGCGTGCTCACCCGCGAGGACGCAATCTCGTGGGCCGTGACCGGCCCCAACGGCCGTGGATCGGGCTGGGCTTGCGACGTGCGCAAGTGTGCCCCCTACAGCATCTATTCCGAGCTTGATTTCGAGGAAGTGGTGCGCACCGAGGGTGACTCGATGGCACGTTTCAAGGTGCGTATGGACGAAATGGTACAGAGCGCGCGCATCATAGCGCAGCTGATCGACAATATCCCCGACGGAGAGTATTGCGTGAAGGTGCCCAAGGTGCTCAAGCTCCCCGTGGGCCACTGGTTCAAGATGGTGGAGGGATGCCGCGGAACATTCGGCATATATCTGGAGAGCGACGGCTCGACAATGCCTTACCGCCTGAAGATCGCACCCCCCTGCCTGCCGGCAGCCGCTGTGGTGGATCACATCACCCGAGGCCAGAAGATCGCCGACCTCATCACCATCGGAGGCTCGATGGACTACATCGTACCCGATATCGACCGATAAAATAAAATATATAATCATATATCCATCAAAAGATTATGCAAGACTTATCAGTAGGTACCGCCTGGATCCATTCCTTCCTGCTCGGCTATATGCCCGAGTGGCTTGCGGTGACCCTCGAGTGTCTGCTCGTAGGAGTGGGGTTAATGCTCCTGTATGCGGTTCTCGCACTGTTCTACATCCTCTTCGAGCGTAAGGTATGTGCCTATTTCCAATGTCGTCTCGGCCCTAACCGCGTAGGACCCTGGGGTTTGCTCCAGAGTGTGGCCGATATGTTCAAGATCCTCATCAAGGAGCTGATCTCGCTCAATCATATCGACAAGTTCCTGTTTGCCCTCGCGCCCTATCTGGTGATCATCGCCTCGATGCTTGCCTTCGCGGTGCTCCCCTGGGGTAACGGTCTGCAGATCATCGATTTCAATGTCGGCATCTTCTTCCTGCTTGCCGTGTCGTCGATAGGCGTTCTCGGTATCCTTCTTGCAGGATGGTCGTCCAACAACAAGTTCACTCTTATCGGCGCTCTCCGTTCGGGCGCGCAGATGGTGAGCTACGAGCTGTCGATGGGCCTGTGTGTAGTGACCATGGTGGTCATAGCCGGCTCAATGAGCGTGACTGACATAGTGATGGCCCAGGAGCACCTGTGGTTCATCTTCTCGGGTCACATTCCCGCGATCATAGCATTTGTAATCTTCATGATAGCCGGCACCGCCGAGACCAACCGTGGCCCGTTTGACCTCCCCGAGGCCGAGAGCGAGCTGACAGCCGGATACCACACCGAGTATTCGGGTATCCACTTCGGTTTCTTCTACCTTGCCGAGTATCTGAACCTCTTTATCGTGTCGGGCGTGGCCGCCCTGCTGTTCTTCGGCGGATGGATGCCCCTTCACATTCCCGGCTTCGATGCCTTCAACAATGTGATGAACTACATCCCCTCGGTGATATGGTTTATCGGTAAGGCCATCGCGCTGTCGTTCATCATCATCTGGTTCAAGTGGACATTCCCCCGTCTGCGTATCGACCAGCTACTCACCCTCGAATGGAAGTACCTGTTGCCCATCAACCTGTTCAACCTCGTGCTGATGGTCATCGTGGTTACCTATAACCTCTACCTCTAATAAAATCCTTAATCATACCCCAAACGATGTGCCCGCGGGCGCGTCAACCAATAATCTCAAATCGCGATGAGTGAAAAATATGGCAAAATCGTCCAGGTGATCGGACCTGTGGTCGACGTGATGTTTGACGGCGATGACAACATCATCCCTCCCATCTACACCGCTCTCAAAGTAGTGCGTCCCGACGGCTCGGAGCTAATCCTCGAAGTGGAGCAGCATATCGGTGAAAAGACCGTGCGCTGCGTGGCCATGGAGAGCACCGACGGTCTCCAGCGCGGAGCCCGTATTGACAATCTGGAGCGTCCGATCGCGGTGCCCACCGGCGAGCAGGTGAAGGGCCGATTGCTGAATGTGATCGGTGACGCCATCGACCGCCTCCCCGCACTCGACCGCAAGGACCTGCGTCCTATCCACCAGCCTGCGCCCGAGTTTGAGGACCTCACCATCGGAACCGAGATTCTCTACACAGGTATCAAGGTGATCGACCTCCTGGAGCCTTACAGCAAGGGTGGCAAGATCGGATTGTTCGGTGGTGCCGGTGTGGGCAAGACTGTGCTCATCATGGAGCTCATCAACAATATTGCCAAGGGACACAACGGCTTCTCGGTGTTCACCGGTGTGGGAGAGCGTACCCGCGAGGGTAACGACCTGCTCCGCGAGATGATCGAGAGCGGTGTCATCAAGTATGGCAAGAAGTTTGAAGAAGGTATGGAGAAGGGCGAGTGGAACCTTGCCGATGTGGACATGGACCAGGTGAAGGACTCGCAGGCCGCGCTGGTGTTCGGCCAGATGAACGAGCCCCCGGGCGCACGTCTGCGTGTGGCACTGTCGGGCCTCACCGTTGCCGAGCAGTTCCGCGATCAGGATGGCGGCGGTAAGGACATCCTCCTGTTCATCGACAATATATTCCGTTTCACACAGGCAGGATCGGAGGTATCGGCACTTCTCGGCCGTATGCCCTCGGCCGTAGGTTACCAGCCCACGCTTGCCTCGGAGATGGGTGCCCTGCAGGAGCGAATCACTTCGACCAAGAACGGATCGATCACCTCGGTACAGGCCATCTATGTGCCCGCCGACGACTTGACCGACCCCGCACCTGCCACAACATTCAGCTTCCTCGATGCCACCACGGTGCTCTCGCGTAAGATCACCGAGCTGGGTATCTACCCCGCTGTGGATCCTCTGGAATCGACATCGCGTATCCTCGACCCCAATATCATAGGCGAGGAGCATTACAATACCGCCCAGGCTGTGAAGCAGCTGCTTCAGAAGTACAACGAGCTGCAGGATATCATCGCTATCCTCGGTGTGGACGAGCTCAGCGACGAGGATAAGCTCGTGGTGGCCCGCGCCCGCCGTGCCCAGCGCTTCCTGTCGCAGCCGTTCCATGTGGCCGAGCAGTTTACCGGCCTCCCCGGCGTGATGGTGCCTCTGAGCGAGACCATCCGCGGCTTCAAGATGATTCTTGCCGGCGAGGTGGACGACCTGCCCGAACAGGCGTTCCTCAACGTGGGCACCATCGACGATGCCATTGCCAAGGGCAAGAAGCTCCTGGCCGAGGTGGGAGCCTGATAACCGAAGTGACAACTCCTCTCAAGTCAATAATTCAATAAACCAAGCCGATGACACTCAAGATAATTTCAGCCGAAGACATCCTGTTTCAGGGGGAGGCCTCAGTGGTCCATCTCCCGGGAACGATGGGAGCATTCACCGTGCTCCCCGGCCATGCGTCGCTCATCTCCACCCTCACACCCGGCACCGTGCGCTACACGGCCACCGACGGTGAGCACAGCGTGGAAATCCAGGGCGGTATCGCCGATGTCGACAGCAATATAGTGTCAGTGTGCATCTATTGACCCTCCCGAAGACCATGAAACAGATATTCAGTACCATAGCTCTCGCGCTCATCGCGCTCCTGCTTCCCGTGGCCACGCTGGCCTCGGCGGCTGAGGAGGGCAATGGTGAGCACAAGGAGGGCATAGACGCCCAGGGCATCATATTCGAGCACCTCGGTGACGGATATGGCTGGGAAGTGCCTTTCAACCACCACAAGCGTATCCCCCTCCCCGTGATCGTGTGGGGATCGGACGGCCTGCACGTGTTCTCATCATCGAGAATCACCGGGCATGCAAACGGCGGTGTGTGGCGCGACGGCAATGCCGAATTCAAGATAGCCGGCAAGGACAGCCCCTACAAAGGCAAAGTGGTGGAGATCATCGACGGCAAGGAAGTGAAGCCTGTAATCGACATCTCGATCACCAAGAATGTGTGTGGCGTGTTCATCGCCGTGCTCCTGTGCGTATGGTGCATACTCTCGGTGGCCCGCTGGCACAAGACCCAGGGAATGAAGGGCCCCAGAAAGATGGTGGGAGCGATAGAGTTTGTGATCCTGTTCATATATGACGGAGTGATCAAGCCCACGCTCAAGAACAAGGCCCAGAAGTTTGCCCCCTATCTGTTGACGGTGTTCTTCTTCATCCTGATCATGAACCTGCTGGGACTGATCGTTATCTTCCCCGGCGGAGCCAACCTCACCGGCAACATCGCCGTGACGCTTGTGCTGGCCGTGCTGACCTTTGTGATCACCAACCTTTTCGCAACAAAACATTACTGGAAGGAGATATTCAACCCTGATGTGCCCTGGTGGCTCAAATATCCCCTGCCTATCATGCCGATAATCGAGATCTTCGGCGTGTTCACGAAGCCCGCGGCACTGACAGTGCGTCTGTTTGCCAACATGATGGGCGGCCACATGATAGTGATCGTGCTCACGCTCCTCATCTTCATCTTCGCGGCCATGGGGCCGGTGGTGACCGGAGCTACCGCAGTGGTGTCGGTGATCTTCTCGGTGTTCATGCTGCTGATCGATGTTCTGGTCAGCTTCATCCAGGCTTACGTGTTCACAATGCTCTCGACACTCTTCATCGCCCTTGGGCAGGAAGAGGGGCATCACGAAAGCCATGAGGAGAAGGCTGTAGTGCCTCAGAATCCTTAAAAATAAACCAAGAAAAATAAACTCTAAAAAAATAACCTCTCAAAATTCTACAGTTATGTTAGCAATGATTTTAGCAGCTATCGAAGGAACACTCGGCATCGGAGTATGTATCGGTGCGGCAATCGCAGCAATCGGTGCCGGTATCGGTATCGGTAAGATCGGAGGCTCGGCCATGGAGGCTATCGCACGTCAGCCCGAATCGACCGGCGACATCCGAAGCAACATGATCGTAATCGCGGCTCTCATCGAGGGTGTTGCCCTCTTCGCCGTGATCGTCTGCATCCTCGCAATGTTCGTAGGCTAATCCCCGGCACTATACCGCTATGGAACTATTCACGCCTGATTTCGGCCTGATATTCTGGATGTTCGTGTCGTTTGCCATCCTGTTCGTCATTCTGTGGCGATGGGGCTGGCCGGCGATCATGAAGGGGGTATCGGACCGTGCCGACCTCATCGACAAGGGTGTGGAGTATGCTCAAAGTGCCAAAGAACAGCTTGACCATGCCCGCGAAGAGGCGGATAAATACATAGCAGAAGCCCGTCGCCAACAGGCCGACATGCTGCGCGAAGCCGACAAGATGAAGACTCAGATCATCGAGGAGGCCCGCACCGCGGCGCAGACCGAGGCCAAGAAAGTGATGGACAACGCCAAACAGTCAATCGAGCAGGAACGCAAAGCCGCTCAGGAGCAATTCCGCAACGAGGTATCGACCTTCGCTCTCGACATCGCCCAAAAGGTGGTGCGCAACCAGATGAAGGAGGAAAAGGCTCAGGAGAAGCTTGTGAACTCGCTGCTCGACGAAATCGAGAAACAAAACTAAGGCTATCCTGCCGGGCCTTGCCAGTCAGGGCCCGGCAGGAGATGCCGGCATCACCACCGATCTCAAGAAATGAACCAAGGTCTCATCCCAAATCGCTACGCCAAGGCCCTGTATGAGTTCGCAGCCGAAAAGGGCAGCGACGAACTCGTGTTCGGCCACATGCAGAAGCTCGCTGACGCTTTTGCTTCCGAGCCGGCCCTTGTCAAGGCAGTGAGCAATCCATTTGTCTCGCGTGCCGACAAGATCCAGCTACTCTTCTCGGCTTCAGGAACTACGGCCGACGACATGGTAATGTCACGCTTCATGGACCTTCTGGCCGACAACAACCGGCTCGACATGGCACGCGACATAGCCTTGGCCTATCTTAAGATATATCGCCGTGAGCACAACATCCGCCTCGTGAGCGTCACCTCGGCGGCCCCCCTGGCCAAGGCCGAGGAGGATCGCCTCAAGCAGCTCGTACAGCGGCATCTCGGCACTGCAACCATGGAGTACACCCACGCGGTGGATCCCGACCTCATAGGAGGGTTCGTGGTCACCATCGATAACGAGAAGCTCGACGCTTCCGTGGCTAATGAACTCAAGGAGCTGCGCCTGAAATTATTAAGCAACTAATCTTCCCACACTTTTACAATCAGTCTTACCAATGATTAACCCAAGCGAGATTTCTCAGGTACTGAAGCAACAGTTGGAGAACGTCAACTCTAAGGTGTCGTTTGAAGAAACCGGCATCGTCCTCGAAGTGGGAGATGGCGTGGCCCGTGTGTATGGCCTCGACAACGTGTGCGCCAATGAGCTCGTTGAATTCGAGAACGGAGTCAAGGGCGTGGCCCTTAACCTTGAGGAGAGCAACGTAGGTGTGATTCTCCTCAATAATGTAAACAAGGTGTCAGAGAACATGACCGTGAAGCGCACCGGCGAGATCGCCTCGATCAATGTGGGCGACGGAGTGTTTGGCCGCGTGATCAATGTGCTCGGACAGCCTATCGACGGACGCGGCCCCATCCAGGGCGAGCTGCTCCCGATGCCTCTGGAGCGCAAGGCTCCGGGCGTGATCTTCCGCCAGCCGGTGAAGCAGCCTCTGCAGACCGGACTCAAGGCCATCGACTCGATGGTGCCCATAGGCCGCGGACAGCGCGAGCTGATCATCGGCGACCGCCAGATCGGCAAGACCGCCGTGGCGATCGATACCATCATCAACCAACGTAAGAATTTTGAGGACGGAAAGCCCGTCTACTGTATATATGTGGCCATCGGCCAGAAGGGATCGTCGGTGGCTGCCACCGTTGAGACCCTGCGCCAGCACGGCGCGCTCGACTACACTGTGGTCGTAGCCGCCACGGCGTCCGACTCGGCTTCGATGAGATACTACGCACCGTTTGCCGGCGTGGCTATCGGCGAGTATATCCGCGACACCGGCCGCGATGCGCTGATCGTGTATGACGACCTGTCGAAGCAGGCTGTGGCCTACCGCGAGATCTCACTCGTGCTCAAGCGCCCCTCGGGCCGTGAGGCTTATCCCGGTGATATCTTCTATCTCCACAGCCGTCTGCTCGAGCGTGCCGCCAAGATCATCGACAACCAGCAGGTGGCCGAGAACATGAACGACCTGCCCGCATCGCTCAAGGACCGCGTGAAGGGCGGAGGCTCGCTCACCGCGCTCCCCATCATCGAGACTCAGGCCGGTGACGTGTCGGCCTACATCCCCACCAACGTGATCTCGATCACCGACGGCCAGATCTTCCTTGAGACAGCCCTGTTCAACCGCGGTATCCGCCCCGCCATCAATGTGGGTATATCGGTGTCGCGTGTGGGCGGTAGCGCTCAGATCAAGTCGATGAAGAAGGTGGCCGGTACACTGAAGATCGACCAGGCACAGTTCCGCGAGCTGGAGTCGTTCACCAAATTCGGTGGCGACATCGATGCCGTGACAGCCCGAGTGATCGACAAGGGCCGCAAGAACGAGCGTCTGCTCATCCAGCCCCAGTATTCGCCTATGGCTGTGGAGGACGAGGTGGCCGTGATATTCTGCGGTACTCACGGACTGCTCGAGAGCGTGCCCCTGGACAAGGTGGCCGAGTTCGAGAAGAATTTCCTCCAGCTGATGCATGCCAAGTATCCCGAGGCTATGGAGGCCATCCGTGCCGGCAAACTTGAGGACGATACCGCCCGCAAGCTCACCGAAGCGGCCGCTGAGATAGCCGGATCATACAAATAAAAAGTAACACCCCCACAACCCCCTCTCACTATAACAGTCTCATCACCCCATAATCCATGGCAACACTTCGCGAATTAAAAGGACGCATCGGCTCAGTGGCCTCGAGTGAGAAAATCACCGGAGCCATGAAGATGATATCTTCGGCCAAGATGCACCGCGCCGAGGCCGATCTGCGGCGGCTATTACCATTCCGCAGCCAGATCGAGACCATCATCGGCAACCTTCTCTCGGCCGATGCCGAGTTCTCGTCGCCTCTCACCGAGGAGCGCGAGGTGAAGCGTGTGGGCATAGTGGTGCTGGGATCGGACGACGGCCTGTGTGGCGGCTACAATATCAACATCTTCAAGGACCTGCTGGCGCGCCTCAAGGAGTGCCGCGAGAAGTGGGGCGAGGATGTGGACTTCACGGTGTACACCGTGGGCCGCAAGATCCACAAGGCTGTGGCCAAATTGCAGGATCCTCACCTGACCGAGGTAAACGACGAGAACGTCAACTCCAAGAGCGGAGGTGACGTGATCAAGGGTTTTGCCTCGATGATAGCCGGGAAATTCCTGAGCGGCGAGCTGGACACTGTGCAACTGCTGTACATGAATTTCCAGAGCGTGAGCCGCCAGCGTGTGCGCTATGAGCAGTACATACCGGTGGATGCGTCGACCTTCTCGGCCGAAGGGGTCAAGGCCCTGTGCCGTCCTTACATCTTCGAGCCCGATGCGGCTTCGATATTCCGGTCGGTGCTGCCTATGTTCCTGCTCTCAGTGATGCAGGAGGTGTTTACCGAAAACCGCGCATCGGAGCAGGCCGCCCGCATCATGGCCATGCAGAGCGCCAACGATAATGCAAAGAACCTGCTCGAACAGCTGCAGCTTGAGTATAACAAGCTGCGCCAGCAGAGCATAACCACCGAGCTGCTCGATATCATCGGCGGCCAGGTGAAAAATTAGAAATATAATCAATAGATACAATCCTTCAACATGGGTAGTGTAAAAGACTATTTCTCAAATCTCGGCTCGGGCATCGCAAGCCTTCTCAAGGGAATGTCGGTGACCGGCAAGGAATTTGTCACCCCCAAGATCACCGAGGAGTACCCCGACAACCGCGAGAATCTCCCTGTGGCCGACCGCTTCAGAGCTGTGCTTACGCTCAAGTATGACGACCAGGGCAACCACAAGTGTATCGCTTGCGGCACTTGCGAGCGTGTGTGTCCCAACGGTACCATCGATCTCGACATCAAGCAGGTGGAGACTTGGGACGGCAAGAAGAAAAAGAAGCTCGACAAGTACATGTACGATCTGGGCAGCTGTACGTTCTGCCAGTTGTGTGTAACCAATTGTCCGACCGACGCCCTCGAGTTCAGTAATGAATTCGAGCAGGCAGTGTTCACCCGCGACAAGCTTGTCAAAAAACTCAATTATCTCCCTGAGAAGGAGGAGCCCAAGCCCACTCCCGAGCAGATAGCCAAGATGCAGGCTGAAAAGGAGGCTAAGATAGCCGCCGCCAAGGCCGCAGCCGAGGCCAAGAAGGCCGCCGCAGCATCGGGCGCTCCCGCTCAGGCCGAGGCCGATCCCCTGGCCGGCATCGAGCTCAACGACGCTCAGAAGAAGGCTCTGGCCGCAGCGGCATCCGATCCCGAGAAGCTCGAGAAGATCCGCGCAGCAATCCTCAAGGCAGCCCAGCTCAAGGCAGCCAAGGCCGCACAGGACGGCGCATCTAACAGCTAAATCATTATCAGTTATATGGAATCAGCAGGAAGTATAATTTTTTACTGGATAATCGCGCTGTCGATTGTCGTCTTTTCAGTGCTGACTGTCACCACGCGCAAGATTCTTCGCGCCGCCACGTATCTGCTCTTCACCCTCTTTGCCACAGCCGCGCTTTACTTCAAGCTCGACTATGAGTTCCTGGGTGCCGTACAGATCGCAGTGTATGCGGGCGGTATCGTGGTGCTGTTTGTATTCTCGATACTCCTCACAACCCGTCCCGGTGACAACACCCAGCGTCTGGAGTCGCGCAAGCGTCTGCTCGGCGTGCTCGGTGCGGTGGCCACGGCGGTAGCATGCGGATGGGCCCTGTGCTCGCGTTGCTCCGACATCTTCACGTCGGCCCCCGAGATGGCCAACCCGACCATGCACGAGATAGGAACCGCAATGCTCGGCACGGGCTACGGACAGTATCTGTTGCCCTTCGAGGCAGTGAGCGTGTTGCTCCTGGCATGTATAATAGGTGGCGTAGTGGTCGCCCGCAAACGTTAATCCCCCCGATACGATTATGGATATAACATTAATATGGTATCTGGTCCCCGCTCTGGTGATGTTCTGCTGCGGGGTTTACGGCTTCCTTACCCGCCGCAACATGATAGCGATGCTCATCTCGCTGGAGCTGATGCTCAACGCTGTCGATATCAATTTCGTCGTCTTCAACCGTTACCTGTTCCCCGGCACCAATGACGGATGGATGTTCACGCTCTTCGGCATAGCCATCGCGGCCGCCGAGACAGCGCTGGCCATTGCCATCATCATCAACCTGTTCAGGGTGAGCAAGAATATCGATGTCGCCGACACAACCCAAATGAAACACTAATAGCGATATGGATATTACAATTCCTGTACTTATATTGGCCATTCCGCTGTTCATGTTCCTGCTTCTGGGACTTGCGGGCGTGAAGATGAGCCACAAGCTTGCCGGAACGCTCGGCACTCTGGGCATGGGCACAGTGCTTGTCCTGTCATATTACACAGCGTTCACCTATTGGTTCTCGGGCGCGCCCGAGTTTATCGACGGTACCACCCGCCTGCAGTACACCGTGTTCAATCAGACATGGCTGCAGTTCACCCCCGCGCTGGCCATCAAGCTGGGCTTCCTGCTTGATCCCATCTCGGCGCTGATGCTGGTGGTGATCCCCACAATCTCGTTCATGGTACATGTCTACTCGCTCGGCTATATGCACGGCGAGAAGGGATTCCAGCGTTACTATGCATTCCTGTCGCTGTTCAGCTTCTCGATGCTCGGTCTCGTTGTCGCTACCAATATTTTCCAGATGTACATATTCTGGGAGCTCGTGGGTGCGTCGTCGTTCCTTCTCATCGGCTTCTTCTACACATTGCCCTCGGCAGTGTCGGCTTGTAAGAAGGCATTTATCGTGACCCGTTTCGCCGACCTCGGTTTCCTTATCGGTATCCTCATCCTGTCGTTCTACACCAAGCAGCTCGACTTCCTCCCCATGACTCAGAATCCCCAGGGAGTGTTTGAGTCGTTCGGCGGAGCTACATTCATGGGTGCCTCGGTGCTCACATGGGCTCTGGTGCTGATCTTCACAGGCGGTATGGGTAAGTCGGCTATGCTTCCCCTCCACATCTGGCTCCCCGACGCTATGGAGGGTCCCACCCCCGTGTCGGCCCTCATCCACGCCGCTACCATGGTTGTGGCCGGTGTGTATCTGGTGGCCCGTCTCTTCCCGCTCTATATGCTTGAGGACGCAGCCCTGCAGTTTATCACCGTCGTTGGCGCGCTCACCGCGTTCTACGCCGCTGTGGTGGCCTGCTGTCAGATCGACATCAAGCGTATCCTCGCGTTCTCGACCATCTCGCAGATCGCGTTCATGATGGTGTCGCTCGGCGTCGCTTCCAAGAACGGCGAGGCTATCCACGAGGGACTCGGCTACATGGCCTCGATGTTCCACCTGTTCACCCACGCTATGTTCAAGGCCCTCCTCTTCCTCGGAGCCGGCTCGCTGATCCACGCTGTTCACTCCAATAACTACACAGCCATGGGCGGTCTCAGAAAGTACATGCCCATCACCCATATCACCTTCCTGATAGGCTGTCTCGCCATCGCAGGTATCTGGCCTTTCGCCGGATTCTTCTCCAAGGACGAGATCCTCACCGCTTGCTACGCCAACAACACCTTCTGGGGTGTGTGGATGACAGTGGTTGCCGCGATGACCGCTTTCTACATGTTCCGCATGTACTTCCTCATCTTCTGGTGGGACAACCCCGACTATGCCGCCCGCGTGAAGGAGCAGGAGGCTCACGGACATCACGCTTCGATGCCCCACGAGTCACCGCTGAGCATGTCGTTCCCGCTTGTGTTCCTCGGCATCGTATCGTGCGTGGCCGGATGGGTACCCTTCGGTGAGCTTGTGACCTGGGACGGACATGAGTATCATATCCACATCGACTGGTCGATCGCTGCCATGAGCATGGGCATCGCCATCATCGCGATAGGATTTGCCGCCTTCCTCTACATGAAGAAGAACGACAAGCCCACCCGCATGGCCGATTCCTGCCGCTGGCTGTGGACCGCCGCCCTGCGTCGCTTCTACTGGGACGAGATCTATCTCTTCATCACCCGCCGCATCATTTTCGACGGTATATGCAAGCCTATCGCATGGTTTGACCGCCACATCATCGACGGTACCATGAACGGTCTTGCCTATGTGACCAACGCCGCATCGGTGGCCATCAAGGGATTCCAAAGCGGCAAGGTGCAGATGTATATATGGTGGTACCTCATCGGTGCTATACTGCTGGGAATCATCACTGCCGTGTGCGTCCTCGGATGATAATGTAACAAGTAGCAAATACAGTAACGATATGTTTTCCAATATATTAATCTATTTCGTGGTCATTCCCCTGGTGATGCTTCTGGGGTTGTTCCTGTGCCGCGATATCAAGCAGATCCGCGCCGTGGCCGTTACAGGCTCGGTGGCGTTGACAGCCCTGTCGGTGTGGCTCCTCGTTGATTATCTGGGGCTCCGTGCCGCCGGAAACGATGCCCCCATGCTCTATCTGGGATCATGGGAATGGTTTGCACCCCTTAATATCCACCTTGCGGTGGGTGTGGACGGTATCTCTATCGCCATGCTCATCCTCACCGGCGTGATCATGATCACCGGTAGCTTTGCATCCTGGGAGATCCCGCAGCCCAAGGAGTTCTTCCTCTGGCTCATCCTGCTCTCCACCGGTGTATATGGCTTCTTCATCTCGGTCGACCTCTTCACCATGTTCATGTTCTATGAGGTGGCTCTCATCCCCATGTACCTTCTCATCGGCGTGTGGGGCTCGGGTAACAAGAACTATTCGGCCATGAAGCTTACCCTTATGCTCATGGGCGGATCGGCATTCCTGATGCTCGGTCTCATCGGTATATACTACCACTCGGCTCCCGAGGGTCAGCCTCTCACCTGGAACATCCTTGAGATCGTGCAGAACGAGTCGATCTCGACCGGCTGGCAGAAGTTCCTCTTCCCGATGACCTTCGTGGGATTCGGCGTGCTCGGTGCCATGTTCCCGTTCCACACATGGTCGCCCGACGGTCATGCCTCGGCCCCCACAGCGGTGTCGATGCTCCACGCCGGCGTGCTCATGAAGCTTGGCGGTTACGGTTGCTTCCGTGTGGCTATCTACCTGATGCCCCAGGCGGCCCACGAGCTTGCATGGATCTTCATTATCCTCACCGGTATCTCGGTAGTGTACGGAGCCTTCAGCGCTTGTGTGCAGAACGACCTCAAGTACATCAACGCTTACTCGTCGGTGTCGCACTGCGGACTCGTGCTCTTCGCCATCCTCATGCTCAACACCACAGCTATGACCGGTGCCATCATGCAGATGCTTTCTCACGGTCTCATGACAGCCCTCTTCTTTGCCCTCATCGGTATGATATACGGACGTACCCACACCCGCGACATCCGCGAGATGGGCGGTATGATGCAGATTCTGCCTTACCTCTCGGTGTGCTACGTGATCGCCGGTATGGCATCGCTCGGTCTGCCGGGCCTCTCGGGCTTCGTGGCTGAGATGACCATCTTCGTTGGCTCGTTCCAACACACTGACCTGTTCCACCGCGTGTTTGTGATCGTGGCTTGCAGCTCGATCGTCACCACTGCCGTGTACATCCTGCGTGTTGTGGGCAAGCTCCTCTACGGCCCCGTGTACGACCAGCATCACCTGTCGCTCACCGACGCCAAGTGGTGGGAGCGTCTGTCCACCGCCACTCTCATCGTGTGTGTGGCCGGTATCGGTTGCTTCCCCAACTTCTTCTCCGACCTTATCAAGTTCACATTCAGCCCGCAGATATTCTCTGTCCTTGGCCTGCACTAATTATCTAAGAATTAAGCAATGGATTATTCACAGTTTTTAGCTCTAAAGCAGGAAATAGGACTGCTGATAGTATTCCTGTTAGTATTCCTCTATGACACCTTCGCGCCGCGCAAGTCGCAGGGCATGCTCCCGGCCATCTCGACCGTGCTGATGCTCACGCTCACCATCTGGGGCTTCTGCCCGCTGGTCAAGGCCGATGCCGTGGCATTTGCAGGAATGTATGTGACCTCGCCCGTGATGGCCGCCATTAAGAATATTCTCAATGTCGGCGTAGTGATCGTGCTCATCCAGTCGATCAAGTGGGCCAACTCGGAATTCACTTCCGTGCGCCGCGGCGAGTTCTACGAACTGATACTGCTGACGCTCCTTGGCATGTACTTCATGATCTCGAGCCGTCACTTCCTTATGTTCATCATCGGTCTTGAGACCGCATCGCTCCCCTTGTGTGCGCTGGTAGCTTTCGACAAGAACCGCTACGAGAGCCATGAGGCCGCCATCAAGTATGTGCTCACCGCCGTGTTCTCATCGGCAATCCTTCTCATGGGTCTTTCCTATGTGTATGGTCTGAGCGGATCGCTCTACTATGCCGACATCGCCCTCTTCTGCGCCAACAACATGGGCGTAATGATGGTAGTGGCACTGGCATTCGTGATGGCCGGTTTCGGATTCAAGATCTCGCTTGTGCCCTTCCACCTGTGGACAGCCGACGTATATCAGGGTGCCCCCACATCGGTCACCTCGTATCTCTCGGTAATCTCCAAGGGATCGGCCGCCTTTGCATTCCTCGTGGTGCTCACCCAGGTGTTCGGCACCCTCTATTCCCAGGCTTGGGAGTGGATGCTCTACGCTCTGATCATCCTCACCATCACCGTGGGTAACCTCTTTGCCATGCGTCAGGTGAACATGAAGCGATTCCTCGCTTTCTCGTCCATCTCACAGGCAGGTTACATCATGCTCGCTGTGATAGGCGACAATGCCATGGGTGTTTCGGCTCTGATGTTCTACGTGCTCGTGTACGTGTTCTCCAACCTTGCCGCATTCGGCGTGATCGGAGCTATCGAGAATGCCACCGGCAAGATTGAGATGACCGACTACAACGGCCTCTACAAGACCAATCCCCGCCTGGCGTTCACCATGATGCTCGCGATGTTCTCGCTGGCCGGTATTCCCCCGTTTGCCGGATTCTTCAGCAAGTTCTTCGTGTTCACATCGGCCCTGAACGGCACCGAGTCGGCCGCACTGTATGTGCTGGTGCTCATCGCGTTGATCAACACCATCATCTCGCTCTACTACTATCTGCTTGTGGTTAAGGCCATGTTCATCAACGACAGCGAGCATCCCATCGCCACCTTCCGTTCGGCTTGCTCCGAGCGTCTGGGCATGTGGATATGCGTTGCCGGTATCATCGGCCTCGGTATCATCAGCTATTTCTACAATTATCTTCTCACAATCGGCTGAAATTGACCTGCCGATCAGTGATGATATAAAGTGAAACAATCTCCGGCTCTGGGACGTTGTACCTGTGGCCGGAGATTGAATCATTTCATCGGTATCACCCCTCACGCGGGTGTGGCCCTCAGGCTATTCCCTAACTTATCTAAATCCAACTAACAACTACTGACAAAAATGGGACCAATAGGCGTTTTTGATTCAGGCTACGGAGGCCTTACTATCCTTAAGGAGATACGCAAGACTCTGCCCCAGTATGATTATATCTATCTCGGCGACAATGCCCGTGCTCCTTACGGCACACGTTCATTCGATGTGGTGTATGAGTTTACACTCCAGGCCGTGCGCGCCCTCTTCGAGCGCGGATGCGAACTGGTGATCCTGGCGTGCAACACTGCTTCGGCCAAGGCCCTGCGCAGTATCCAGCAGAAGGATCTGCCTCAGATCGATCCCTCGAAGCGTGTGCTCGGTGTGATCATCCCCACAGTGGAGGCTCTCAGCAATGTGAGCAAGAACGGTAATATCGGTGTGCTTGGCACTCCCGGCACCATTTCGTCGGGCACCTACGATATCGAGATCGCCAAGTTCTTCCCGGCGTTCCGCACGGTGTCGATGCCGTGTCCCATGTGGGTGCCTCTGGTCGAGAACAAGGAGTATGACAGCGAGGGGGCCGATTATTTCGTGAAGAAATATGTGGAAGCTCTGTTCTCGGAGGAACCCGAAATTGACACAGTGGTGCTCGGTTGTACCCACTATCCGTTGCTGCTCGACAAGATCGAGCGTCAGGTCGGTGGCCGTGCCAAGGTCATCACCCAGGGCAAGCTCGTAGCCGACAGTCTCGCCGACTATCTGAAACGCCACCCCGAGATGGATGAGCGTTGCTCCAAGGGGGGCGAGGTGACATATCTCACCACCGAGCATCCCGACAAATTCACCGAAATGGCCGGTGTGTTCATGCAGGAGCCTGTCAAGGCTTCCCGCATCGAGCTTTAAGCCACGGCTTGGTTTTCCGAGCCGACCCTAACCGTAATCACACCATCATCACATCATCACCACACACATTGCAATGAACCGCTACGTAACTAAACTGCTGTCGCCGTTGATGCTTGCCGCGAGTGTCGTGTCGTGTTCGACCGATCATCTCGAAGGCACTCTCAATGCCGGATCGCTCTCCCTTGTGGTAGAGGCCGACAGTTATGTTACGGTGTGTGTGGGTGAGGATGGTGATGAGGGCTCCACACTCGATACCGGTTTTCTTCCGGCCAAGGGGGCAACGGTGTTGACCATGCGGTCGACCGACGGAAAATATGCCCACACGTGGGAGAATGTAGACGATTTTCCTGCGAAACAGTATTTCTTTACAGGCGACTACATCCTCTCGGCCACTAACGGCAATACGATGGTTGAGGGGTTTGACACGCCCTCCTTTGCCGGAGATGCGGAGGTGCATATTTCGGACTATACCGAGAATGTGGCCACTATTACTCTCTCGCTTGCCAATTCGCTTGTCAAGATCGATTTCACTGATAATGCGGTGAGTGCTTTCAGCAGTATCTCGGCTCGGGTGCATACCACAGGAGGCTTGTATCACGAGTATTCTCCGGTCGAGAAGAGATTTTTGTGCCTCAAGCCCGGATACGCCGAGGTGGTGCTGGATATAGAACTGGCCGATGGGCGCCGTGTGAATTATCCGGCCTACGAGATCGATGATGCCCGTTCGGCCACGCTTCACATGCTCACTGTGGATTGCACCGGCACTCCCGCGGGAGAAGAGGTGACGGTGAGCGGTCCTGAGGGGAACCGGGCAGTGGTGCTGACCGAAGCCTTTATAAATGCCGAGGCTCCCGTGATAACGGCTTCGTGGGACGCTTCGGAGATATATGATCTGCCTGAGGGTGATATTCCCGAGAGCAAGTATGCCGCGCAAGTGACGGGGGCATCTCCGCTCACTTCGATAATACTGTCCACATTGTCGTTGCCGTTGGCCGAGGATGGTTTTCCGGCCGAGGTGGATCTGCTCAACCTCACTCCGGCCGAGGCAACATTGTTGCGTGATCTCGGTCTGGATTTCAAAGTGAGTCCGGCTGGGGGCGAGATTGACTATACCCGTCTGCTTGGCCGTCTCGTGTATCTTACGCCCGAATCGGCCATTTCGTCGATGTCGCTCATGGCGGTGTCAGCCGATGGCAAATCCTCCCTCCCCGTCACGCTCAATGTGCGGTCCACTCCGGTGGAGATAGCCGTGGGCAAGATCTATCCCGTGACCATGGGTGTGAACCAGGCCCGCGTGGATATCTCCTGTGGCGCATCGGGCTTCATGGAGCACGTGGAGATTGAGATAAAGGACCCGAACACCGGCCTGTGGAAAAAGGTCGAGGATGTGGTCATAGATCCTAAAGGGGACGGCACCTACACGCTTACATTCGGAGTAGGGACAGGCAGTGGCCCTGTGGAGGCACGTGTGCTGTACTGCGAGGAGGTGCGCGCCACGCTGTCGGTGCCGAGGGAAATGCCTCCGTTCAGTATCGAAGTCGATGCCTATGCCACGATGGCCGGGGTGAAGGTGGTGCCCGAGGATCCCGATATGCTTGAGGCTATAGCCGAGCAAACCAGGGTGTATATCAACGGGCAGGAGGCACCGCTGTATCTTCAGCAGCACGACCGCGGAATATTCTCGGTGATAGGGCTCTCACCCAACACCACCTATGTGTTCAAGGCCACCATGATGTCGGGGGTAGAGAATCCTGTGTTCACTCCCGAGGTAACGGTCACCACCGAGGGGATACCCCAGCTTCCCAACGCTGACTTCGAGGACCGTCAGAACGGTGTGAAGTATAAGGATCTCCCATCTGGAGGAAAGTATTCCCAGACCGTGGTGGAGATATTCAACTGGCAACACTCTACCTCCATCGAGCAGGAGGTGCCCAAGCAGTGGGCCAATACCAATGCCAAGACATTTGCCATGGCATCGGACATACATAACACCTGGTACATGCAACCGTCGGTAGCCCTCACACGGGAGCCGGTGTTCAGCCAAAGTTTTGCCGTGGAGCTGACGAGCGTGGCGTTCGATCCTCACGGCAAGCCGATACCCAACTATACCCAGACCGGTATGCCGTATCTCGATTACTCTCCCATAGTGCCCGAGATCGCTTACCGGGCGGCCGGAAAGCTATTCCTGGGGCAATACTCTTTCGATCCGGCCACTATGACTGAAAGCTACAGCGAGGGGTTGACGTGGAATTCGCGTCCATCATCGCTCAACGGCTATTACCGATATATCCCCTGTGATGATGACCGCTCGGACTGCGGACTTGCCATCGTCGAGGTACTTGGCGAGAGCGAAGGCCGGGAAGTGGTGATAGCGTCGGGCACCGGGCGGCTTACGCTTGCATCGGGCTATACGGCGTTCAGTGTACCGTTGAACTACAGCATGTTTGGCGTGAAGGCCAAGCGCATCAAGGTGATGTTCTCATCATCGAGCCATATAGGAAGCATCGAGGAGGAGAGCCGGAACGTGATCACCGTCCCCGACGCACGGTCGGCAACCTCGGCCGGCGCCCATCTGTGGATCGACAACATCACCCTCGCGTACTAAACATCATAAGCCAGTCAATATCAGTGCAATCCCCTCTCATGAATATTTAACTACCAATAAGCCAAGAAATCTCACAGTATGCCACACAAGCTTCGTCACATATTATTGCTGATCCTAATGCTGACGGCCACGCTTCCATCCTTCGGGCAGGAAAAGTTCACCCGTGGTCTCGAGTATATATCTTTCATACCCAAAGGCCAATGGATCACCGGAGTTAATGTCAGTTATTCCCAAAGTGATTTCGACAATTATAAATTCCTTATAATCGAGAACCTGGGGGGAGACACCTACAATTTCAAGGTAAGCCCGATGCTGATGTATTGTTTCCACGATGATCTCGCGGCAGGAGGCCGATTTGCCTACTCACGATCGCGCACACGATTGAACAGTGCCGACGTGATCATCGACTCGGAGACATCCTACGAGCCTGGTACGCTCTATTCGGTATCACATAATTATATGGGTACGGCATCATTCCGCAACTATATATCGCTTGGCCGGTCGATGAGGTTTGGCCTGTTCAACGAGATACAGCTGCAGATGGGTGGCGGACAGTCCAAGATAATAAACGGCGAGGGGGAGGACCTGACCGGAACTTATTCGCGGACGTTCATGCTTGACATAGGTCTTACCCCGGGTGTTGTGATGTTCCTGAACAATTATTCGGCCATTGAGGTAAGCATAGGCGTGCTCGGCTTCAGTTACGACAATACCAAGGCAACAACCGACCAGATCTATCTGGCCAATTATGCCACCAAACATGCCAATTTTAAAATCAACCTGTTCTCCGTTTCATTTGGAGTAGCTTTTTACCTGTAATCCAGCGAGAAAATGATTGACCGATTCATATCCATATTCATACTTCTTGCCGTGTCGCTCATGGTGCCAGCCGCATTGCGAGGGGAGTCACCACAGAGATTGACTGTGCCCACCACCGATCTGCCTCCTGATGTCGATTCAGTGGTGACGGTCACCACGACAACCGTAATAACCAAGGTGTTCAAGTCGCAGGGGACGAAAGAGAAAGCCGACACGGTCAAGACCGTCAGTGAGGCCGAGACTCCGGTAAAAACCGTTGCCGGCGCCGGCAATGCGGAGGCCGACACTGTATCGACAGCGATACCCGCCCGGCCGATATATACTAAATTCCGCTATGGCCGGCCTGTCAATGATAATGGCAAGATAGTAGTAGCGGAGATTGATCCTGCGTTACTCTCCGAGCGGGTAGTTGTGGGCCGGGATACAATACCCATTTTCCTCAAGGCTCCAAATTACGGGCGTTATGACCGTGGTCTGTTTAACTTCCTGTTCATTCCGCGCGGACAGTGGATGTTGGGGTTGTCAGCATCCTATGGAGAGTTTACCTCGGACGATGTGCAGATATTGTCGGTGCTGAAGGATTTCAATTTCAAGGGCAAGTTGTACTCGATCCAGCCTACTGTGAGTTACTTTTTCCGTAACAATCAGTCGATGGGCCTGAGATTCAACTATTCACGCGGTATCGCTGATCTGAGAGGCTTATCGGTGGATTTTGACGACGATATCAACTTCACACTCAGTGACGTTAGCTATTTCTCGCAGATGTTCACCGCCTCATTGTTCTACCGTAACTATGTGGGACTGGGCACCGACAAGCGTTTTGCACTGTTCAATGAGATCGACCTGTCTTTTGGCGGAGGTACGTCGAGGTTCAAGCGCAGCTATGATGGCGAGATGAAGGATACCAAGACCATGATATCCAAATGGGGATTGAATTTTTCACCGGGTATCACCATGTTTGTCATGGATCAAGTGTGTTTCAATGTTTCGTTTGGTGTATTTGGTTTGCATGTCACTCATGAACGGCAACTCACCAATGGCGTTGAGGAGGGAGAACGCACATCCTCGGGCGCCAATTTCCGATTCAATCTGTTCAACATTAATTTTGGATTAGGTGTCACGATTTAAAAGTATATATCAACGGCTGGCGGTAACTGTTATCGCCACGATCGCATTGGCGGGATGTATCAAGAATAACATTCCTTATCCTCATATAAATGTGAACTTCACTACATTTGAGGTGGAGAATTCACTCCGCGCCACGGCCATAGACACGTTGCAGCGCAAGGTGACAGTGTATCTGAATGAGCGAGCCGATATAAATAATGTGATAGTCAACGGATTCACTCTATCGCCCTCGACTGGCGTGTGGGCCGATTCGGCCATGTATCTCAACGGCATAGACATGAGCAGTCCGCTCACCACGCAACTGTCATTGTATCATGACTATGAATGGACCATCACTGCCATACAGGAGATTGAGCGGTATTTCACGGTGGAACAGCAGATAGGATCCTCAGTGATAGATGTTCCGGGATGCCGAGTGATCGCTTATGTATCATCATCGGCTCCGCTGGCCAATCTGCTTGTAAAGTCGATAAAGCTCGGCCCGTCGGTAGCGACAATGACTCCGGAGATAAGCGGGAAGCGGGTTGACTTTACCCGACTGCTTGAAGTGGATGTCACAGCCCACGGCCGCACCAGCAAGTGGAGCATATATGTGTTGCCTAAAGAGGAGAGTGTCACTACCGAGCGGGTGGATGCCTGGAGCTGTGTGGCATGGCTGTACGGGGCAGGAGAAGCAGGTAAGGATAACGGATTTGAATACCGCAAGGCCGACTCGGATTCATGGATCAAGCTCAGCGAATCGCAGATCACAGCTGATGGAGGGTCGTTCGTGGGCCGACTGACCGGCCTTCAGCCCACGACATCGTATGTGGCACGCGCATACAGCGGTGCCGATTATGGTGCGGAGGTGTCGTTTACAACCCAGGGCACAGCCCAGATGCCAAACAGCGATTTTGAGAATTGGTGGCTTGACGGTAAAGTGTGGGATCCGTGGGCTGAGGGTGGCGAACGGTACTGGGATACCGGCAACAAGGGTGCAACCACGCTCGGAAGCAGTAACACATACCCATCGGATGATACTCCTGACGGTAATGGCCGGTCGGCATGTCTCGAAACGAGATTTGTGGGCGTAGGTGTCATAGGTAAGCTCGCTGCGGGCAACATATTTGCCGGCGAGTACGTTAAGACTGATGGAACCAACGGTATTCTTTCATTCGGCAGGCCGTGGAACCTCAGACCCACCCGTCTGCGCGGATGGTTCAAATACCACTCGGCTCCGATATCGAATGTAAGTTCCGATTTCGATGCTGATAAGCTCAAGGGCACACCCGATACAGGAATCGTGTGGATAGCGCTCATCGATTCCGACGAACCTTTTGAAATACGCACCAATCCCAAAAACCGACAGCTGTTTGATCCTGAGGGACAGGAAGTAGTGGCTTATGGAAAGGCGGAGTGGAGCAAGGATGTGACGGACTGGACTCAATTTGAGATCACTCTGGATTATAAATCGACACAGCGAGTGCCCAAGTATCTGTTGTGCACAGCGTCGGCTTCATCGCTTGGCGATTACTTCACAGGTGGAAACGGGTCGATCCTGATGCTCGACAATTTTGAACTCATGTTTGATTATTGAATTTATATCATATTGGATTAACTAACAACATAGAAAGAATGAAACAACTATCGATTTTGGCAGTGCTTGTGGCGCTGCTGTTCAGTGCTCCGGCTGCTTCGGGGCAATCTCTTTCGGATCTGCTTCAGGGCCTGGGGCAGAAAAAGACCGCTACCACCGACTCGACATCGACCGGACAGAAGAGTGGCTTGAGCGATCTCCTTTCAGGTGTGGCCGGAGCCCTCGGCCTGGGCAATTCCAAGGCCGGGATAGATCAGCTGGCAGGCACTTGGAGCTATTCGGGCCCGGCAGTGAATTTCAAGAGCGATAATTTCCTGCTCAAAGCGGGTGGTGCGGCCGCCGCTACAAGTGTCGAGAAGAAGCTCGAGCCTTACTATAAGACAGCCGGCCTGACCAATCTGGTGGTGACTATCAATGCCGATTCGACATTTACTTTCCAGGGCAAGCGAGCCACGCTTAACGGAACGGTGGAGTTCAACGAGGCCACCGGGGCGTATTCGTTCCATTTTAAGGCGTTCAAGAAGGTGAATATCGGATCGATGGAGGCCTACATCTCGCTCAACGGCAAGAATGCCATGGAGCTGACCTTTGATGTGTCCAAGCTCATGACTCTTATGACACGCATAAGCGCGCTTACCAATAACTCTACCCTCAAGGGTGCCTCGGCAATTCTTGAGAAGTATGACGGAATGACGGCCGGTTTCGATCTGAAACGCACCGACGCTATCTCGGCGGCCACAACAAAGTAGGGAAAATCTCGACCATAGGATTGTGATTTCGGTAATAATCCCAGCCTATAATGCGCAAGCATATCTCCGGGAGTGTCTGGAGAGCGTGCTTGCGCAGTCTTTTACTGACTGGGAAGCCTTGGTGATTGATGACGGTTCGACCGACAGCACCGCTGTCATAGCGGAGGAGTTTGCGAGCAAAGACCGGCGTATCAGGTCGTTCCGTAAAACGAATGGTGGGCCGTCCGATGCACGGAATTACGGGCTTGACAGGGCTATGGGCGATTGGGTGAGTTTCCTTGACAGTGATGACTGCCTTATGCCCCATGCGCTGGAAATTATGCATGGTTTCACCGGCGGAGACAGCACCGATGTGGTGGCCGGGGAGTATTCGCGCCAAAATCGGGAAGCAGTTGACGGGCGTGTGCTGTCACGCGAGATGAATGGCGTGGAGGCTACCCGTGAGGGGCTGTATCAGCGAGGGATCAATACCTCGGCGTGTTGTAAGCTGTACAGGCGCAGTGCCATCGGTGACGTGAGGTTTAAGAAGGGAATATGGTATGAGGATCTCGATTTTTTCAGTCGTCTGTTCCCCGGACTTCGGAAAGTGGTGGCTATAGATGCCAAGGTGTATTTTTACCGTGACAATTCCGGCAGTTTCATAAACACGTTTTCGGAGGAGAGGCTCGATGTGTTGCAAGTCACCCTCCATATGGAACAGGATCTTGTGGAGGCATATCCGTCGCTCAGGGGATGTGCACGTGACAGGCGGTTGAGCGCCAATTTCAACATGTTCTGCCTGCTGGCCATACATGACCGCGCCGGCCGGTACCGGGTGGTGAGCGACGAGTGCTGGGAGGTGATAAAATCTCGCCGGTGGGCATGTCTGTTCGACCCGTCGGTGAGAATCAAGAACAAGGCGGGGTGTCTGGTAAGCTATCTGGGGCGCGGAATCTTATCGTTGCTTGCCCGGATGGTCTACCGATAGGGCTTTATCGATGAGTTGACAACGGCCCTGTCGCGGTCAAATATCCATCCCCATTTGTTGAAATAGCGGATGAGGTTGACTATATGCACCATGAGCATACGCACGGAATGGTAGGAAGCGGCGCGGTGATAATGCATCACCGTGGCCCCCGGCCAGTACGGGGTGCGGTAGCGGGCATGGATGCGGCGCGTGAGGTCGATATCCTCGGCATACATGAAGAATCGCTCATCGAACAGTCCTATCTCGCGCAACGCATCTTTTCTCAGAAACATGAAACTGCCCTGATGGGACGGGATATCCCAGGCCACGGATCGGTCCAGATGAGTGAGCAGATAGCGCGCCCGCATATCCTTGAACCAACCCGAGGGGAAAAACCGGCGTATCAGCACATCGGCAGGCGAGGGAAGCTGTCGGGCAGGGTATTGGACATCTCCGTCGCGCCCGGTCATGTGGGGCTGTAGAGTACCCGCATCTGGATGAGCGTCCATGAATGTCTTGATGGCCGTGAGGATGGCGGGCGAGAATTGCATGTCGCTGTTCATCACCAGGTGATAGCGGGTGTCGTGGAGGGGAAGTTCCCGGCGCATGGCTATGTTATGGCCGGCTCCGTAGCCATCGTTACAGGCGGGGATATAGATGATCTTCTCCTTGCCCGAAGCCCATTCCTCCACCTCACGTTGCCTTGCGTTGTCGACGATGTATATGCGGCTCACGGCGGGAGAATCCAGTGAGGCGATGCATGTGTCGAGCTCGGCGAGCGGGGTGTGGTAGGTGACGATGGAAACGCTTATCATGTAATTTACAACGAAATTTATATTAAAAATATTGCCGATGGGCAATAGAGTCGGAATTGTTTTGTATTTTTGCGTGGGGAAATGAAATTCCCCTAAAAAACATGTCCACAGCTGAAGTATGAAGATATTTAACACCGAGAATATACGTAAGATTGACCGCGTCACCATCGAGGAGGAAGGAGTAAGCTCGCAGGAGCTGATCCGCCGTGTAGCCGAGGGTGTTGTGAGTGAGATAGTGGGCCGATGGAGCCCGTCGACTCCGGTTGTTATATTTGCCGGATCGGGCAACAATGGCGCTGATGCGCTCGTAGTGGGCCGGCTTCTGCTCGAGGCGGGATTCTATCCGCGCATATTGCTCTTCAACTTCAAAGGCAACTCCCTGTCGCGTGACTGCCGTCAGGCCAAGCATGAACTGCTCTCCACCGGATATCAAGGCCTTGTGGAGATTATAGACCGTGCCGACATTCCGCCGATTACGCCCGATCATCTGGTGATCGACGGCCTGTTTGGGTCGGGACTCCGCGATCCCCTCGAGGGTGGTTTCAAGATGCTGGCCCGTGTCATCAGCGAGTCGGGAGCCTCGGTGATCTCCATCGATGTTCCTTCGGGAATGTTTGGCGACTGGAATGCCCGCGTGATAGGCCGCGATGTGGTTCACGCCACGCTTACTCTTGCTGTACAATTTCCCAGGCTCGCATTTTTCCTGAGTGACAATGCCGATCTGGTGGGCCGGTGGAAGGTGCTCGACATAGGGCTGAGCAACCGCGCCATCATGGAGACCCACACCAAATATTTCTATGTGGAACGTGACGAGGTGAGAGAGGTGCTGAGGAAGCGCAAACCGTTCTCATCCAAGGCCGATTACGGTCACGCATTGCTGTTTGCCGGATGCTACGGCATGACCGGAGCCGCCGTGCTTGCGGCCCGCGGAGCATTGCGGAGTGGAGTGGGCAAACTTACTGTCCACAGCGCACGTGCGGCATATCCGGTGTTGCAGAGCCAGGTGCCCGAGGCGCTGTTCTCGCCCGACCGTCAGGAGTATGTGATCTCCGACATGTCATCGCGCTTCAAGTGCACGGCTATAGGTGTCGGCCCGGGCATAGGCGCCAACGATGTCACGCGTGGAGCGTTTGAGACGCTCATTAAGAGTTACAAGCGACCGATGGTGATAGATGCCGATGCGCTCAATGCCCTTGCGCAGAATCAGGCACTGCTCGACCATATAGCTCCCGGATCGATACTCACACCCCATGCCGGAGAGTTTGACCGCATATTCGGTGATCAGACCTCGGCCGAGGCCCGCCTGCTCAAGGCTATCGAGGTGTCTCACCGCTACAAGATCATGATTGTGCTCAAGGGACATTACACTGCCACAGTGCGTCCCGACGGCAAGGTATTCTTCAATTCTTCGGGTACTCCCGCCATGGCTACAGCAGGTAGCGGCGATGTGCTCACCGGAATCATCACCTCGTTATTGGCTCAGGGATACAAACCTGAGGCGGCTTCGGTGGCCGGCGTGTATATCCACGGCCGGGCCGGGGAGATCGCAGCCGAGACCGAGGGGGATTACGGCACCACTGCACTTGATATCGCGCAGGCTGTAGGGAAGGCTATCAAGAGTATAATGGAGTAGTTTAGTATTTTTTAGTATAGAGTATAAAGTATAGAGTATAGAGAATTTTTAGTATAGAGTATAGAGGAGAATTCATCTTGTTCAGTATTATATTGTATCATACCATATATAATATAGAGGCGGTTTCTTCTTATTCAGTATTATCATCATATCCATGAAAAGTCAGTTAATTGCCATTATGCTTGGTGCGTGTGCCATAGCGGGCACGTCGGCTCAGAATACGTCCAAACTCACGGCTACCAAAGCCAATGAATACGGGCTGATCTACACTCTGCCCCTCACGTCGTTCCGCGTCACTCTTGCGGCCGAGAAGACTGTGAAGAAGCCGGGTGAGTTCTGCCAGTATGCCAAGAAGTATCTCAATGCCGAGCCTATCCTCGCTCCGTCCACTTCATGGAGCCTCATTGATGCGGTGATAGAGCAGAAAGCCTATCCCGATGAGAGCGAGCGTTACCTGGTGACACTCAAGAATGGCAACGGAGCGTTTGTCACGGTGAGCAATGAGAATTTTCCCATCGCGCTCAATGATGAGAAATATCAGTGGTCGATGCCTGAGATAGATCTTCCCGAGGCTGAGCCGGCCGAGCCTACCATCCTCGAATTGCCGGTGGCACGCCAGGCTGTGACTCCCGAGATGATACAGAGCAAGTCGTCGGCCAAGCGTGCCGAGCTTGCAGCGGCCAAGATATATGAGCTCAGAAATATGCGTAGCGAGATAATCTCGGGCCAGGCTGAGGCGATGCCGTCGGACGGTGCGGCCATGCAGCTTGCCCTTGACCAGATCACGGCTCAGGAGGATGCGCTCACAGCGATGTTCCTCGGAACGGTGCAGACTTCGGTGGAGGTGCGCACCTATAGCGTGGCTATTCCCGAGGATGGTGCTCCCGAGCGCAGTGTGCTTGCCCGCCTGTCGGTGCTACACGGCCTCGTATCGGCCGACGATCTTTCAGGTGCGCCTATCTACGTGACAGTATCACCGCAGACCCGTGGCAAACTTCCTGTAAATGAAAAAGGGGAAGTGAAGACATTTCCCAAGGGGGGTGTGGCCTACCGCATACCCGGCACTGGCAGTGTGAGCGTGTCGTATGACGGCGAGACTATGGCCAGCGGTACATATGGCATAGCCCAGTATGGAGTGGTGTTCGGTCTTGATCCGGGGCTCTTCACATCGCGTAAATCGCCCTCCTATCTTCACTTCAATCCGCTCACCGGAGCTGTGCGCGAACTCGGCACGATAGGGGAGTGATGCCCCGATGATTGCCGGCAAGGGCTGATATAAGGCTCCCAAGGAGACATGAAATGTTATTAAATTATAAATCAAGCTTCTGCAACCATGCAGAGGCTTGATTTTTATATGGATTTTTTGTAACTTTGTATATAAGGGAGTATTGCCCGTCCTGCCGATATGGTGCAGTTGTGAGCACATACTCCTGTAAGAGATAATATCATTGAAAATCTTTCTACACCTATACAAACACTTATTTTAATTGAATACTCGATTTCTATCCATGCTTGCGGCCCTTGCGACGGGTACGCTAAGCCTTTTCGCGTCGTGTGGTGCGGATGAACCGTCAGCAGACGCTTCCACCCAGCAGCCTCCCGCCACTGAGGAGAGGGCATTTATCGCCGGTGCCGATGTGGGGTGGCTTACACAGCTTGAACATGAAGGGCACAAGTTCTACACTCCGGCCGGAGAGGAGAAGGAGTGCATGGAATTGTTGCGTGACGACTGCGGAATCAATGCCATACGACTGCGTGTGTGGCTCAATCCGGCCGACGGATGGAACGGAAAGGAGGATGTGCTCGCCAAGGCTCGTCGTGCCAAGGCCCTCGGGCTTGACCTGATGATCGATTTCCATTTCCGCGACACATGGGCCGATCCCGGACAGCAGGAGGTGCCAGCCGAATGGGCATCGCTTGATATCGCCGGACTAAAGGATGCTGTGGCCACCCACGTGACCGATGTGCTCGGTGCGATGAAAAGCGAAGGTATAGCGCCCCGATGGGTGCAGATAGGTAACGAGACCCCCAACGGCATGCTGTTTCCGCTCGGCAACGCCACCGATCATCCCGATAATTTCGCCTCGCTTGTGACGGCGGGATATGACGCATCCAAGAGGGTGTTCCCCGACGCTGATGTGATAGTGCATGTGGATTGCGGGAATGATGAGGAGCGGTTCACATGGCTATTTGACCGCCTGAAGGAGCACAATGCTCGATATGACATGATAGGAATGTCGCTCTATCCCTGGCCGGCCGAGAAGTGGCAGGATTTCGCCCGCGATTGCCTGGACAACGCCCGCTTGCTTACCGCCCGATATGGAAAGCCGGTGATGATATGTGAGGTGGGAATGCCCTATAATGAGCCTGACAAGGCTTATGACCTGCTGAAGTATCTCAAGGATGAGGGGTGGGGCAAAGGTCTGGTCGACGGTGTGTTCTACTGGGAGCCTGAAGCTCCGGCGGGGTACAACGGCGGATATGACAAGGGCTGTTTCGACAACGGCCGTCCCACTAGGGCGCTGAGCGCATTTACCGACAGGAAACAATAATTATAAAGAATATAATCATCAATAGAAGTATATAATCATCAATATATGAAACCATTAATAACTTTTTCTATCGCTCTTGCGGGTTGCATGGGATTCAGTGCCATGGCCCAGAGAGATGTGACTACGCTTAATGACGGCTGGAAGTTCTCGAAAGGATCTCCCGCTGAGGCCAAGGAGTGGCAGACTGTGAGAGTGCCTCATGACTGGGCTATCTATGGCCCGTTTGACCGCGCCAACGACCTGCAGGTGGTGGCCGTGGAGCAGAATGGGGAAACTGAAAAGACTGAAAAGACGGGTCGCACCGGAGGTCTGCCGTTTATCGGCAAAGGTACCTACCGCACAACGTTTGAGGTGCCCGATACTGCCGGACGTTCGGTGACTCTTGTATTTGACGGCGCCATGAGCAATGCCCATGTCAAGGTCAACGGCAAGGAGGTGGCTTTCTGGCCCTATGGCTACAACTCGTTCTATGTGAACGTTGATGATGCCGTGGTGCCCGGATCCAACGATCTTGAGGTGGCTCTCGAGAATTTCGAGAAGGCTTCACGCTGGTATCCCGGCGCGGGCCTGTACCGCAACGTGCATGTGGTGAACACCTCGCGCCTGCACATCCCCACTTGGGGAACCTACGTGACTACCCCGTGCGTGGGGAGGGATTATGCCTCGGTGAAACTGCAGATGAAGATCGACGGCGCCACCAAGAAGGAAAAGGTGGATGTAAAGACTGTGATCCTCGACCCGCAGGGACGCACCGTGGCCACCGACAATTCGATATATCATGCCAACGGACAGGATTTCACCCAGAATTTCCTGGTAAATACCCCTGACCTGTGGAGTCCCGAGAATCCCGCTCTCTACACCGCCCGCACCACTCTCAGTGTCGACGGCAAGGTGATGGACAGCTACGATACCCGTTTCGGCATACGCTCTCTCGAGTATGTGCCCGAGAAGGGGTTCTTCCTCAATGGCGTGCCCACCAAGTTCAAGGGGGTGTGCAACCATCATGACCTCGGTCCGCTCGGAGCTGCCGTAAACCGCTCGGCTCTGCGCCATCAGATAGAGTTGCTCAAGGATATGGGTGTGAATGCCATCCGCACCGCCCATAATATGCCCGCTCCCGAGCTGGTGGAGCTGTGCGACGAACTGGGCATGATGCTCATGATCGAGCCGTTTGATGACTGGAGTTTCCGTCCGAAATCTCCCAATGGGTATGGCTCGGTGTTCAACGATTGGGCCGAGAAGGATATAACCAACATGGTGGAGCATTACCGTAACGCCCCGTCAGTGGTGATGTGGTCGATAGGCAACGAGGTGCCCTCGCAGTGGGGACCCGACGGTGTGGAGGAGCTCGTGATGCTTCAGGATCTGGTGCATAAGCTCGATCCAACGCGTCCCGTGACTTGCGGCATGGACCAGATCAGGGCTGTGCTCGACAACGGTTTTGCCGCCACGCTCGACATTCCCGGCTTCAACTACAAGCCTCAGCATTATGAGGATGCCTATGCCAAGCTCCCGCAGAAGATGATACTCGGGTCGGAGACCGCCTCCACGGTGTCGTCGCGCGGAGTGTATCATTTCCCCGTTGAGTTCAAGGAGCGCAATGTGGTGATGCACCCCGACAATCAGTCGAACAGCTACGATAACGAGACCTGCTCGTGGTCCAATACTCCCGATATTGATTTCGCCATGGACGATGACAAGGATTGGGTGATGGGTCAGTTTGTATGGACCGGCTTCGACTATCTCGGCGAGCCTTCCCCTTATGATACTGATGCCTGGCCCAGCCATAGCTCGGTGTTCGGTATCATCGACCTCGCATCGTTGCCCAAGGACCGTTATTATCTGTACCGCTCGAAGTGGAACGAGACCGATACCACCCTGCACATACTTCCCCACTGGAACTGGAAGGGACGCGAGGGGGAGGTGACTCCGGTGTTTGTCTACACTAATTTCCCCAAGGCCGAGCTGTTCATCAACGGTAAGAGCCAGGGCGTGCGTGAGAAGAACGATTCGACATATCAGAACCGTTACCGCCTGATGTGGATGGATACACGTTATGAGCCGGGCGAGGTGAAAGTGGTGGCCTACGATGCTGCCGGCAATAAGGCTGCCGAGCGTGTGATGCGTACTGCCGGGAAGGCTCATCATTTAGTGGTGACTCCCAACCGCAACGAGCTGAAGGCCGACGGTGATGATCTGGTGTATTTCACTGTACAGGTGGCCGACAAGGATGGTAATATCGTGCCTACCGACAACCGCATGGTGAAATTCAGCGTGAGCGGTGCCGGAGAGTTCGAGGCTACGGCCAACGGTGATCCCACCTGTCTGTTGCCGTTCCAGAATCCCGAGATGAAGTTGTTCAGCGGAGCGGCCACAGCAATAGCACGTAGCGGGAAGAATCCCGGGACGTTGACATTCAAGGCCACAGCACCCGGCGTGAAGCCTGCCACAGTGACGGTGCAGGTGAAATAATGCGTAGATAGTTTTAGATATCACCATTCAAGCCATCACATTCAATCGTGACGAAACGGGATTTGATAGGTCCGTGACCTACATGTCCATAGAGTCATTATTGAGTGTGATGGTTTGTGTTTCATTACAGTGATCTATATGAGGCAGTGTGTTTTCCGGTTGGCGAGGGTGGCAACCGCGCACGACGAGTCGATTATAGGACGTCTTCGACGCCCGATTGGGTCAATTTTCGTTTTCCCCGCGCCTCGCGCCCGGATGCAAATTTTGCCCTACGGGCAATTTGCATCCGCCGCTCGTGGCGGGGCTATAATTACATTGCCGTTTCACGGCTAAGCGGACGGTGTAGCCTGCCGACGGGTTGATGGCCAGTGGCGTGGTGGTTCGGACTGCATCGCCCCGTTCTGGGCTTAATTGGTATGGTCCGCGGGTGGGTTGGCGGGTGGCGGGTTGAGGCGTGGGGATAATAAGGGGTGAAAAATATTAGAGGGCTGTCGATCGACAGCCCTCTATTGAATGCGATAATAATTAGGTTTATTTCTACTAAAAAACTATTTCTTTGCAACCGTAAGTTTTCTCTTATGGTATTTGATCTTTATATCTTGTGACCCTCTTGATGGGGTTCTTTATTATCAACACTGCAAATTTACTACAGTTGTGTTACAGAATCGTTACAAGCGTAAAACAATGTTGTGACATATCCGTTTCAATTGCATTTTTAACATTTGCGGTTGCCTGATGGCATGATGTTCAGCATGATAGGTAACGGGAGCAAATGTCAAGACAAACCACGGGGCTGTCATCTCGACAGCCCCGTGATTCTTAACCTTAAATCTAATACCATGAAAACACAGTGCAAATAATAGTAACTACATAAGTAAAACTCCCGGGACGTGAAAAAGTTCAAAGGCAGATTCGATTTAACAATCATTAACGGACGGGCCGAAAAAAAAGTTGTAATTTTACGGAAAATACAAAACACAGAGCAGCTGAACAATGAATGCACGCATTTTAGTGATCGACGATGAGGAATCGATCTGCGAAATTTTAAAGTATAACCTAAGTAAAGAAGGCTATGAGGTCGATGTTGCGTACAGTGCCGAAGAAGCACTTGAAATGAATCTGCAACCCTACGACCTGTTTATTGTTGACATAATGATGGAGCGACTGAGCGGATTTGATTTCGCCAAGAAATTACGTAATTCCGACAGTACCGAAATTGTGCCGATAATATTCTGCTCCGCGCTCAATGGCGAGGATGACACTGTGATGGGTCTTAACATAGGTGCCGACGACTACGTGACCAAGCCGTTCAAGATGAGCGAAATGGTGGCGAGGGTCAATGCGGTGTTGCGCCGTGCCGCCCTTGCCCGCAAGGCAGCAGCCGCCGCGGCCGCCAAGGCATCGGCCACATTGGCCGAGAGTGATCCGCTCGAGCAGCGCATAGAGTATCAGACCCTGTGCATCGATCCCAATGACAAGACCTGCTATATTGACGGCGAGCTTGTCCCCCTCACCAAGACCGAACTTGAGATACTTAGTTTTTTCCTCACCCACCGCAACCGCATTTATTCGCGCGAAGAGATCATACGCCGTGTATGGGACGATGATGTAGTAGTGACCACCCGTACCATTGACACCAATATAACCCGCTTGCGCAAAAAAATAGGAGCTTACGGCAATAATATCGAGACCCGTCTGGGATTCGGCTATGGCTTCAAAGAGAAGGATTAATTACCACTGGCAACTGTTTCTGCCCATCGCAATCAGCATGTGTGCGGTGTTTGGCCTGCTGATCTGGTATCAGTACAAGCGCGAGGCCATCTACAGGGCGGAAATGCTCACCATGCAGCTCGACATGATCAACCGCAGGGTGATAAATGCCTATGAGGAGGACCAGAACCTGCGTCCGTTCAACACTTTCCTGGCATCCTACTTCGCCGGATCACCGTTTGAGGATGTGCGCATCACCGTGTACGACCGTAATGGCCTGATCAAATATTCGCTCGGAATCCCCATCCAGAGGGAGGATGACGGAATGGAGGTGGTACGCCAGATCGACAATAAGGATACGGACCGCAATGTGATACGCAATTCCAAGGGCTACCTCTTCTACATGAGCCGCGCTGTGAGCCCCGACGGAAAGGTGACCGTTTACTCGGCTATTCCGTTTGACGCCGATGTGAGCGATGCCATCGACATCGACTCGATGGTGTGGATAGTGATATCGGGATGTATATTGCTTACGCTATTGGTGTCGTACTATTTCACCGGCCGATTATCGCGAAGCGTGACTCTACTCAAGGATTTCGCCTACAGGGCCTCGACGGGTGGAAAGTTTACCGGCCTGGACAAGTTCCCGCGCAATGAGCTTGGCGACATATCGCGCGACATTGTGACAATGTACCGCAACCGCGAACAGGCTGTGGAACAGATACGCAAGGAGCGTAAGGTGGCGATACACGCCATTGAGGAGAAGGCGAGGGTGACACGCCAGATGTCAAACAATATCAACCATGAGATCAAGACGCCGGTTGGTATCGTCAGAGGTTACCTGGAGTCGATACTCGGCGATCCTGACATGGATGCCGCCACACGCACCCGCTTTCTGGAGCGTATGCTCAGCAATATAGAGCGTCTCACCAATCTGCTCAACGATGTGTCGACCATGACCCGCCTGGAGAACGGTACCGACAAGATAGCCGTGAGCAAGGTGGATATGTATGACCTCGTATATCAGATTGATTATGATATGCCGGCCAATAATTTGGCAGGGGATATGAAATTCTCGTTTGATATTCCTCTTGATTGTGACGTGGCGGGCAACCTCGGACTGCTCAACGGTATGATATGTGGCCTGATACGTAACTCGGCCATGTATTCGGGCGGAAAGAATATAGGTCTGCGTCTCATTTCCGAGAGCGAGAGGTTCTATATGTTTGCGTTCTATGACGACGGTGTGGGAGTGCCCGAGGAGCATCTGCCACATCTGTTCGAGCGGTTCTACCGCATAGACACGGGCCGTTCGCGCAAACAGGGCGGTACAGGACTCGGCCTGCCTATCGTGAGGAGCACGGTGATCACGCTCGGAGGTACCATATCGGTGCATAACCGTTCGACCGGCGGTCTGGAGTTTATCTTCTCGTTGCCTAAATGGACCGGCCCAACCGAGTAACCTCTATTGCCCTGAGGATATGAGGGGCGAGATATCACAGGATTCATAGTATACGCACATATATATAATAAATCACGTATAATAAATCACGCCACCCCGTCGGGTGGCGTGATTTATTATACCGTGATATGTAATATATGGTAGGATCTATAGAACTTAAAAAGGATACATCGCCACGGGTGGGCGATGTATCCTTTTATAGGATGTCGGGAATGACAGGGAAGATTATTTCTTGTTGATATCCTGGAGGAGGGTCTTGACGGCTGTGATGAGCTGATCGTCGACACCCTTGACAAGACGTGCGGGATCGTTGGCTACCTTCACGTCGGGCTCAAGCTGAGTGTTCTCGAGGAAGTTGCCTTCGGCTGTGCGGAAGCCTACCACGGGGATACCGAAGTAGAGGCTGGGATCCTGAAGTGTAACCCAGTTGACCGAGCTCATGGTGCCGGGAACGGGCATACCCACGAGTTTGCCGAGCTTGTTGTGCTTGTACATCCAGGGTGTGCCATGGGCGTTGGAGTAGTTGGCCTCGCCTGTGATCATGATCGAGGGGCGTAACCAACGCTTGGAGGGCATCTCGCCGCTCTTCACGCCACGGATTTCCTGAGTGAGATACTTCTTACCGCTGAACAGGATCTCGATGTCCTCGTGCAGACGGCCACCGCCGTTGAAGCGGGTGTCGATCACGATACCGTCGCGATCGGCGTAACGACCGAGCACGTCGGCATATATTGTACGGTAGGAAGGATCGTCCATCGACTCGATGTGGACATATCCGAGACGTCCGCCCGAGATGGAGTCAACAATGTGGCGGTTGCGTTCAACCCAACGCTTGTAGAGCATCTCGCTGATGGCGCCGGCGCTGGTGGGGAGTATCACTTCCTCGACCTTCTCGCCACCGGGGAGGGTGAACGATACGAGGGTCTTGGTGCGTACCTTGGAGTTGAGCGCAGCCAGAGGATCGGCCTCGCCGGTGAGTGACTTGCCGTCGATGGCGGTGATAACAGCTCCGGGTTTCATCTTGGAGCTTACGCGGTCGAAGGGACCACGCTTCAGCACCTCGGCCACGCGCAGGCCGTCGCCTGTGTAGGTGAGATCGTAGAGCAGACCGAGCGATGCAGTGGGCTCATTGCTGCCGCCGGCGCGGTAGCCGCTACCGGTGTGGCTCACATTGAGCTCGCCGAGAAGCTCGCTGGCCAGTTCGGCGAAGTCGTAGTTGTTGTTGATGTGGGGGAGGAACTTGCGGTAGTTCTTGCCGTAGCCTTTCCAGTCAACGCCAAACATGTCCTCGACGAGGAATCGTTTGTCGGTCTGATGCAAGATGTAGTCATACATATATTCGCGCTCCTTGGCGGGATCGATCTCCTGGTTGGCGGTGAACGAGATGTTGCTCATGTTGCCACCGGGGAGTGACATCTTGCGCAGTGATGAGCCCATGAGCAGGAGGTTCTTGCCTGCAGCGTCGGCCTGGATGCCAACGGGACCACCCATTTTCTTGAACATGGCCACATCGCCCTTGCGGAGGTTCTTTTTCCACATGTCGTAGCCTTCATCGACCTTCATCACGAAGTAGAGGTTGTCGCCCTCATTGTCGACATATGCGTCGGCGATCTCGCCCGAGAACGGGGTCAGGCGAACGATGCGGTCCTGGATGCCGTCGGCCTCGACCTTGATCTTATTGTCGGGCTTGTCGGCAGAATCCTTCTTATCGCCTTTCTTATCGTCCTTCTTATCTCCCTTCTTGGAGTCCTTTTTGGAATCTTTCTTATCCTTTTTCTTGTCGTCCTTCTTGCCGGCTGCCTGGTTCTTCTGAGTTCTCTCTACCTCCTTGAGCAGGGCGAAGTCCTCGTCGGAGAGGCGGTAACGGTCATAAGCCTCCTGGTTGGTGAACACCATGAGCACATCCTCGGTGGAGCCCCATGATGCATGGTTCTTCATGCCGTAGCGGTCGCTGGTGAATATCACAGCGTTGCCCTTCATCACCCAGCGGGGGCTGAAGTTGGAGTAGGCATCGTTGGTGATGTTGATGAGCTGGCCGGTAGTGGCGTTGATGAGGGCTATGTCGTAGTAGGGGTCGCGCTGGTGCACGTCGATGGTGGCGGTGAGCCATTCGCTGTCGGGTGACCAGTCGAGCGAGATACCACCGTTGCGGGCCGAGTAGGTCTCGCCGTTGGTGAGCAGTTTCACCTTTTTGGACTTGATGTCCATCACGGCTATCTTGTTGCCGTCCTGTACGAACACCATACGCTTGCCGTCGGGCGACACCTGGGGATGCTGGCGGTCGATGCCGTCGCTGAACAGGGCTTTCTCCTCGATGATGGTGGCGTTGGAGAAGTTGGGATCATCCTTGCGTCCGATGGTGGCGCTGTAGATGTTGCTGTAGCCGTCGCGGTCGGAGGTATAATATATGGTGCGGTTATCGGTGGCCCAAGTGGGGCTTCCCTCGGCCTGGGGGGTCTCGGTGATCTGGCGGGTGGAGGGATATTCCACTGAGGTCACGAAGAGGTCGCCGTGGCTGGTGAAGGCCACCTGCTTGCCGTCGGGCGACATGCTTGCCGACTGGAGGCCGTTGACACGGCGGCGTGAGGTCTGGTCAACATCGTCGGTCACAATGTCGATAGCCACCTTGGCGGGTTTGCCACCCTTCTCGTTGAGGGTGTAGATCTCGCCGTTGTAGGTGAAAGCCAGGGTGCCGTCGGCGCCACGGGAGAGGAATCTCACGGGGTGGGTCTTGAAGCTGGTCACGGCCTTGACCTTGGAGGGGTCGGAGAGGTTGAACGAGTAGACGTTGAAGCTGCCTCCGTTGCGCTCGCTGAGGAAGTAGACGGTCTCGCCGTCGGCTCCGAGCACGGGATTGCGGTCCTCGCCACCACGGGCGGTGAGGTTGGTGTGACTGCCTGTCTTCGCGTCATATTTCCACAGGTCGCGGGTCACTGACGAGGTGTGGTGCTTGCGCCACTCGTTCTCGGTGCCCTTGTCGTCCATGTAGAGGAACGATTTTCCGTCGGGGAGAAATTCAATGTTGAGGGCTGTGGAGCCGAGTATCTGCTGGGGACGGCCGCCTTCAACGGGTACCTTGTAGACCTGGCCGAGACGGCTCTTGGGGAAAGCGAGGCTCGATGCGGGAGCCTGGATATTGGCGGCGTAGACCACATACTTGCCATCGGGGGTGAAGGTCTGGGGGATTTCCGAAGCCGAGTTGAAAGTGATGCGGCGGGCGGGTCCACCCTTGGCGTCCATCACATAGACGTCCTGTCCGCCCTCACGGTCACTGGCGAAAGCTATGGTCTTACCGTCGGGCGACCACACGGGCTCCGATTCGTAGGACTCGGCAGTGGTGAGGCGCTTGGCGTCGCCACCGGCCGCGGGCACGGTGAAGATGTCGCCCTTGTAGGTGAACGCGATGGTCTTGCCGTCGGGCGAGATGTTCACGTCACGCAGCCACAGGGGGGTAGCCGCTCCGGCGCTCATAGCCGAGGCGGTGAGGAGAATGTAAGAAATGAGATGTTTCATTGACTGGTGTATAGAGTGTTACGTACTTGTATATATCCTGTAGTTATATGCGATGATGGGGGTTATTTCCATTCCCGTCGCTGCAGATAGTCGGCGAGCCACACGCCTGCAAGTATCAGGGTGCATCCGGCGAGGCCTATCGGAGTGATGGGTTCGTGGAGGATTATCACAGAGAATACCAGTGTGACCACCGGCTGGAAGTACAGATAGTTGGATGCCATCATGGCACCGATCTTTATCACCGTGATGGCCCACAGGAGGAATGCCGCCATGGAGCATATCAGGCCGAGGAAAAGCAGATTGTAGATCACGGTGGGGCGCATCATCACATCGAGCGGAGCTATCGCAGGCTCTATGGCCAGGAAGGGGAGGGCGGTGAGGACACCGTAGAAGAACACTTTGCGGGTGATGAATCTTGCGCTGTAGTTGGCGTTGAGCGGTTTGATGAGGAGGCAGTAGATGGCCCAGCAGAATGCCGAGAGCAGTGCGAGGAGGTCGCCAAGCGGGTTGATGCTCATGTTGAAACTACTGTTGAATATCACGAGGCCCACTCCGAGGAATGCTACCGCCGAACCGATGTAGGCTCCGCGACCCGGGCGGTTGGTCTTGTACACGATGCCCATGAGCAGCACTGTGAGAAGCGGTGGTAACGAGGTGATGAGCGACACGTTGCTCACCAGGGTGTACTCGAGGGCCACATTCTCGGAGATGAAGTAGATTGAGCCGGCCACCATGCCACACACCACGAACAATAGTTCGTCCTTGAGGGAATTGGAGAAAATTCTCTTATGGCATATCGCCAGCATGCACACATAGGCGAGAAGAGACCTGTAGATGTATATCTCTATCGGATGCAGGCCATTGTCGAGCAATACGCGGGTTGAGATGAAGGATAGGCCCCAGGCAGTGACCACGAGGCATGCAAAAATGTGATATAACCAGATGTTACTCTTGGCGGAAACGCGCTTTGTTTCCATATGCGTATTAAGATTTTTGGTAAACCGCGGTTTGTGCGGACACTTGATGATTGAATACGTGCAAATTTAGAAAATTTTTTTCAATTGTCAAAACCAAAGAAAGCCCGACTACTTGAACGGTGAGCAAGGAGTCGGGCTTTAGATCTTAAATTAGATTGTTACTGTGGTGCGGTTCATTCGTTAGAGGGACGGAATTCCGAGAGGTACTCGGCTGTGGTGCGTACCTGTTGGGACGAGGAGCGGGTTTCCTGGTTGGGTGTCCAGTCGGCCAGGAAGTCGTGCGTGTTTTGTGTAACGGAACCGTCAATTGCATAGGTTCCATAGGCATTGAAGAAAGAGTTGGAAGTTTCCATGTAATTAATTAGGTTTGGCATTAAAAACAATTATGTGTAACAGTAAAACAAATGTGTTTCTGAAAAAGTTCACAAAAAGTTGAGAAAAAAGTGAGAAAAATTACAATTTTGTCTCAAATGTCAGATTTGTAGAAGGTTATCTCGGAAGAAAAAAGCCTCCGGAACGATCTTGCCGCGCATTTTGCCGGAGATCGTTCCGGATTGTATGGAGGGGCGGGAGGCGGACTATAGGGTGACCTCGCCGCAGAGGTTGACTGAAAAACGGGTGGCGACGGCCGAGGGGGTGAGCCCCAGACCGAACAGATACATGAGTTTGGTGATGGCTGCCTCGGAGGTCATGTCATGACCCGAGATCACGCCGCAGTTGGCCAGGCGGTCGCCCGAAACATAGCGACGGGCATGCACACCGCCGTTGACACATTGGGTGACGTTGACTATCACCACTCCGCGGTCGACGGTGCGCTTGATCTCCTCAAGGAACCAGGGGGTGGTGGGAGCGTTGCCGGCTCCGTAGGTGCGGAGCACTATACCCTTGATGCCGGGGGTGTTGAGCATGTGGCTCAGGGCCTCGCGGCTCATGCCCGGATGGAGGTCGATGGTGATGACTCCGGGATCCATCTGGGTATTCACGTGGAGGGGACGGCGCTCGTTGGGACGGCGCAGAGCCTTTTCGGCAAAGTGTATGCCGAGGCCTATCTTGGCAAGTTCGGGATAATTGTTGCTTTTGAAGGCATTGAAGTTGTCGGCGCTCATCTTGGTGGAGCGGTTTCCGCGCCACAGATAGTTCTCGAACAATATGGCTACCTCCTGTACCATAGGGTCGCCGTTGAAATCGGTGGCGGCCGCTATCTGCAGGGCGGTGATGAGGTTTTCCTCGCCGTCGGTGCGCACCTCGCCTATGGGGAGCTGGGAACCGGTGATTATCACGGGTTTGTCGAGATGGGCAAGCATGAACGAGAGGGCCGATGCCGTGTAGGCCATGGTGTCGGTGCCATGGAGCACAACGAATCCATCGTAACTGTCATAATTCTCGGCAATGGAAAGGGCAATCTCCTTCCAGCCCTCGGGACCCATGTCGCACGAGTCGATCGGGGTGAATTGGATGTTGTCGATATGATAGTCGAGCATCTTCACCTTGGGCACATTGTCCATGAGGTGAGTGAAGTCAAAGGGTTCGAGAGCCTTGGTTTCCGAGTTTTCGATCATCCCTATGGTTCCACCGGTATAAATTATAAGGATACGAGGTGTCATAATGGTATTACAGCTAAAGATGGTTGCCGACAAAATTAGTGTAAATCCCTATATTATGCAAGATTCGGACCATGAAAAAGGTCTTTGCCCCGTAAACAGTCTGGAAACTGCCCGGAGGTGGTTAAAAAACAACCTTATAATAATAAATAAAGAGTGACCGTGCGGGCCACTCTTTATTATATAGTTGGTTGGCTGACTTTATCCAATCTTTGCGCCGGGGGCGGTGGGGGCGGAGGGGGAGATCAGCACCAGGGAACCGTCCTTGTCGACTGCCGAGAGGATCATGCCCTGCGACTCAATGCCCTTGAGCTTGCGCGGGGGAAGGTTGGCGATGAAGCATACCTGCTTGCCCACGAGGTCCTCGGGGTTGTAGTACTTGGCGATGCCCGACACGATGGTGCGCTTCTCCATGCCGTCGTCGATGAGGAAGCGGAGCAGTTTGTCGGCCTTGGGCACCTTGGTACATTCGAGCACTGTGCCTACGCGCAGGTCACTGCGGCAGAAGGTGTCGAAGTCCACATCCTCGGCCTGGGGCTCGGGACGCCATGCTGCTTCTTCGTTGGCTTTCTTGGTGTCGAGAAGTTTCTGTACCTGGGCCTGGACGGTGGCGTCCTCGATCTTCTCGAAGAGGAGTTCGGCCTGGCCTATCTCCTTGCCGTCGGCCACGAGGTCGGTGGAACCGAGCTTGTCCCAGCTCAGCGAATCGAGACGGAGCATTCCGGCAAGTTTGGCCGAGGTGTAGGGGATGAACGGCTCGAAAGCGATTGCGATGTTGGCGCATATCTGGAGCGCGATGTTGAGGATGGTGCCGGTGCGGGCCATGTCGGTCTTGGCCACTCGCCACGGCTCGGTCTCCTGCAGGTAGCGGTTGCCCACGCGGGCTATCTCCATGGCCTGCTTGAGGGCCTCGCGGAAGTGGAATGTGTCGAGGGCTTCCGATTCGGCTCTAACAGCTGCGCGTACATCCTCTATGGCCTGACGGTCAGCATCGGTGAGGTCGCCGGCCACGGGCACCATACCACCGAAGTATTTGTGGGTGAGCACGAGGGCGCGGTTGACGAAGTTGCCGAGTATGGCCACAAGCTCGTTATTGTTGCGGGCCTGGAAGTCGGTCCAAGTGAAGTCGTTGTCCTTGGTCTCGGGGGCGTTGGCTGTGAGCACGTAGCGGAGCACATCCTGCTTGCCGGGGAATTCCTGGAGATATTCGTGAAGCCATACGGCCCAGTTGCGTGAGGTGGAGATCTTGTCGCCCTCGAGGTTGAGGAACTCGTTGGCCGGCACATTGTCGGGGAGCTGGAAGTTGTCGCCGTAGGCCATCAGCATGGCGGGGAACACGATGCAGTGGAACACGATGTTGTCCTTGCCGATGAAGTTGATGATCCTTGTCTCGGGATCTTTCCAGTAGCGTTCCCACGAGTCGGGGAGGAGCTCTTTGGTGTTGGATATATAGCCGATGGGAGCGTCAAACCACACGTAGAGCACCTTGCCTTCGGCACCCTCCACGGGCACTGGTACGCCCCAGTTGAGGTCGCGGCTCACGGCACGGGGCTGAAGGCCACCGTCGAGCCATGATTTGCACTGGCCATACACGTTGGTCTTCCACTCCTTGTGGCCGTCGAGGATCCATTTGCGCAGGTCGCCCTCCCACTTGTCGAGGGGGAGATACCAGTGGGTGGTCTCGCGCATCTTTACCGGCTCGCCGGTGAGGGCCGAGCAGGGGTTGATGAGGTCGGTGACGTTGAGCGACGAACCGCAAGCCTCGCACTGGTCGCCATAGGCACGCTCGTTGCCGCACTTGGGGCAGGTTCCCACCACGTAGCGGTCGGCCAGGAACTCGCCACCCTTCTCGTCGTAGGGCTGGAGGGCTGTCTGCACGGTGAATTCGCCCTTGTCGTAGAGACGGCGGAAGAATTCCGATGCTGTGGCGTGGTGAAGGTCGGAAGTGGTGCGGGAATAGATGTCAAACGACACTCCCAGTTCCTTGAGCGAGTCCTTGATGATATTATGGTAGCGGTCCACGATCTCCTGAGGGGTGACACCCTCCTTGCGGGCGCGCAGGGTGATGGGCACGCCATGCTCGTCGCTGCCGCCTATCATCACCACATCCTCACCCTTGAGACGTAAGTAACGGGCATAGATGTCGGCGGGGACATACACTCCGGCCAGGTGTCCGATGTGTACGGGACCGTTGGCATAGGGGAGCGCGGTGGTGATGAGTGTGCGCTTGAATTTCTTTTCCATTTATATGCGATTAAATATTATGATGCAAAATTAGTGTATATGCCTCAAATATACAAGATTCACAGTAACGTAAGCCTTGACATGCCTATCAGCGCCCCGGCGGCCTCGCGCAGATCGGCAGGAGTGATGGCGCGGATAGCCTCGAGATGACGGGCCGACGGGATCACCTCGCCACGGAACAGCATGGCGCGGGCCATGCTCAATGCGCGTTGCTCGGTGTTGGTCGACGCGAGCGTGAGCTGGCCTATGTATTGCCGGCGGGCTTCCTCGAGATGCCTTTGGGTCATGCACTCGGAGGCCTGTTTCTCGATGATCCCTTCGATGATCCTGCGGCAACGGTCCACATCGCCGGTGTCGCATCCGTAATATATGGTGAAGAGGCCGGCATCGCTCAGCAGTGAGGCCGATGCGTCAACGGTGTAGACCAGTCCGCGCCGTTCGCGCAGGGCCACGTTGAGGAGCGAGTTCATGCCCGGGCCACCGAGTATATTGGTGAGCAGAGCCATGGCATGACGCCGGGGCGAATACATGTCATGGATCCTTGCGCCCAGGACGGTGTGGGCCTGATGGGTGCCTATCTCCTTCACTACATCGGCTTTAGGGGGGACGGGCGGAGTAGGGCCGGAGCGTGGGATGAGGGAGCCGTGAGGATCCTTGCGGAAGCATCGCGAGGCTACGCGCACCACGTGGTCGGGCTTCTCGGGGCCGGAGTAGAAGAACACCATGTTGGCCGGTGTGTAGTATTCATCGAGATAATTGCGGCACACGTCGGTGGTGAGTCTGTCAATGCTCTCCCGGCTTCCGAGAATGGGGTGGGCGAGGGGGGATCCGGCAAATATCAGTTCGTCGAAATCATCGAATATCCCTTCGGAGGGGATGTCGAGATAGGTGTCGATCTCATCGGCCACCACTTGACGCTCGCGATCGATCTCCACGGTGGGAAACTGGGAATTTTCCACCAGATCGGCCACAAGGTCGACGGCGCGTTCCAGGTGTCCGGCCGGATAAGTGGTGTAGACCACGGTCTCCTCCTTGGTGGTGTAGGCATTGAGTTCGCCCCCGATGCGCTCCATGCGGTTGAGTATGTGCCATGACCGGCGACGCATGGTGCCCTTGAATATTGTATGTTCCACGAAGTGGGCCAGGCCGTAGTGTTCGGGCCTCTCGTCGCGGCTTCCGGCTCTTACGGCCACGCCGCAATGCTCGGCCACGCTTCCCGGCCGATGATGCATCACCACTCTAAGCCCCGATGGCAGAGTGGCGTAATGATATTCGTTCTCAGTAGTGTCCATGAGATTGCAAAGTTATGGATTTTTGCCCTCATGGCCAAATCAATGTGAGGCCTCCGATTATTGAAAGTGTCCGATCATGATAGGTGAGAGTCTGATTATTTTGACAATCCCGTGATTACAGCAACGGGAAGGCAGGGCTCAGAATGTGTATCCGGCCGAGATGCTTCCAAATGGCGATGTGGGGACATCCACTTCCATATAATTCTTGCGGTCGGACACTCCGTAATATACTCTCGAGGTCAGTTTCAGCTCCACGCCTCCGGAAATGACCGTGTAGAAATGCCGGCCTAATTTACGGCGGTATCTGATCATAGGTCTTGTCACCGATTTCTGGTATTTGCATGTCTCATGAAGAGCCGGGGAGGATGGATTGAAATAGAAACTTCTCACATCTATGTCGGCACCGATATTGATGATATCGTTGCGCGAGGGGGTGAAATCGGCCGTAAACATTCCGCCCGAAAGGTTTATCGCCCATAAGTCGTTGAACCGGTGCCGGTAAATGAACATCGGGAATACCGGACATTTGGAGTTGGAATTGACAAGCGCGAGAAGCCCGATTCCAAACTGAGTGTCGCGCGTCAGGCGGAGCATGAACAGTCCGGCCACTATGCCTCCTATTTTCCTGAAGCCTTTCTTGTCAAAGTCGGATGTGACCATTGCCAAGGAGATGAACGGCTTGCCCCACAGCATTGTGCGGAATGAGGCATTTATTCCGGCGTTGAGTACATGGTGGTCGCCATTCAGCTCGGCGGGTGTGACGTTGGCACCCTGCTGAAACCAGTTGTCACGGAATTTAAGGTCAAATATCGAGTACCTCATGTTTCCGCTCAAGGTGAAGCGCTTACCGCTTACAAACTCATATGATCCCCTGAGGCTGAAGTAATCGCTCTCGCCCTTCCATGTGTGCTCGTATATTGTAGTGATATTGGTCTTTACAAGGCCCTGCCCTCCTTCGGCTACGGCCAGTGCCGCCCCATCCTGAGAATAGGACCGTACACATATCAGCAAGGCTGACAACGCAATAATAATCCGGATCATATAATAGTTTTTGGAATCCTGAGAGCTCTGCCGGGGATATACGAATGTGCAGACGGAAACAGGAGAGAGCTAAGGATTCGGATGGTAAAAGTAGTAAAAAAGATTGGTAAAAAGAATTTTAGATACCTGATGTGAGGAGATTTCTACCAAAAAATAACCCGATAGGGAGAACAGAACTAAAAAAAGGAGTGGTCACATGGCTTTGCCGTAAATAACTCATTGCACACCGGGCATATAATTAACTGAGTAACATTAGAGAGGTGAAATGCGGTGGGCTAACTTATAGTAAGTGATGATTTGAAATATGCTGTAGGATAGTAAGTTAGTTGTGATAAGACGTATTATTAGCCGTAGGATTCTCCATAGTCGGCCTGGAATTTAACAGCTGAATTTTTGCTTAAATAATTCGAGAAAAAAATAGCAGAATGATCGAGAAATCGGAATATTTCTAACCGTTCAAATGTTAAATTATCGCCCCGTTAACATTTATTGACATAATATATTTTAACACGTATTTAAAGATTATTACTTTTGCGCCCAAGTCATTTATTAAAGTGTAATTTTTCTACAATAATTATATACAAATCTTCATAATTACACTCGTGAGTTTCCGATAATACGTCTTATCGACATATTGGAAGCAGACGTAAATAAGGTACAGACTAATCGAGATTGTTCAACAGAGATACACAAATCTTCTATTATTTAATCACATTTTATTTATCAAGTATGAAAAAATTGTTTCTTCTACTTGTGGCCGTCATCACTATGAGCCTTACCGCTCTGGCTCAGGACCAGAAGGTCAGGGGTATAGTGTTTGGCGTTTACAACGGGGCCGAACCTTTGGTCGGAGCTACCGTCAAAGGTGTGGGTACAAATATCGGTGTCACTACCGATATCAATGGTGTATTTGACATCATACTCCCTGTTACAGTAAAGAAAATCCAGGTATCCTACGTGGGGATGCGCACCCAGGAGTTTGACATCACTCCCGGCCAGGAAATGGTGGTCACTCTCGAAGGGGAGTCCACGCTTGACGAGGTTGTCGTGACGGCATTCGGCGTGAAGCGTGACCGCAAGGGCCTCGGCTATGCCGTGCAGGACCTCAAGGCCGACGACCTCAATACTGCAGGTACTACATCGCTCTCAAGCGCCATGCAGGGCAAACTGTCGGGCGTTGAGATACGTCCCTCATCAGGCGCTCCCGGTGCTTCGAGCAACATTACTATCCGTGGTGTGCGCTCGTTCTCAGGCAATAACGCCCCTCTGTATGTGATCGACGGTATGCCCATCGAATCAACTCCCGACGTGGTTCAGACTGCCAACGGTATGGTGTCGGATGCCAGCTATGCTGACCGTAGCATCGATATCAACCCTGACGACATTGAGTCGATCAACGTGCTCAAGGGTCAGGCCGCAGCCGCCCTCTACGGTATCCGCGCCACCAACGGTGTGATCGTTATCACCACCAAGCGCGGCGGAGGTCTCCAGTCGTCCAAGCCTCTGATCACAGTGTCGACCGACCTCTCATCCGAGCGCATCTCGCGTAAATTCAAGCATCAGGATGTGTATGCCCAGGGTATGGGCGGTGAGTACAACCCCTCGGCCTCGATGACCTGGGGTCCGAAGATCTCCGAGCTTCCCAATGATGCCACCTACGGCGGTAATACCGATAACAAGTACACTCAGCTGTATGGCAAGCACCCCGGCATGTACTACAGCACCAAGCGTGCGCAGGCCGGTCTCGACGGATGGACCACCCCGCAGATCTATGACAATGTGGGCGATTTCTTCTCCAACGGCTTCACCGAGAATGCCAATTTCTCGATCTCGCAGCGCACTGACCGCACTTCGTATGCTTTCGGTCTTAACAACTCCCACCAGGATGGTGTGGTGAAGAATACCGGCCTTGACCGTTGGGGCGCACGCGGTGCTCTCGACTGGTACATCAACAAGGAGTGGAAACTCGGTTTCACCGCCAACTATGTACACACCAATATCCGCACAGCGCCCCAGTCCAACTCGGGTATCGTGAATGTGGTGTACTCCGCTCCCGCCGAGTATGATCTCAAGGGTATACCTTCGTCGGTGCCCGGAGAGCCTTCCCAGCAGACATCGTTCCGCTCCACCAGCTTCAACAACCCCTACTGGTGGGCCGAGAACAACTCCTACAGGCAGTCGACCCAGCGATTCTTCGGTAACGCATATGTGGAATACCGTCCTAACATCAACTGGGGTGACAATTATGATCTCGTGATCAAGGAGCAGATGGGTATCGATGCCTACACCTCGCGTTACTCCAATATCCAGGAGGTAGGTTCGGCCGGCAACACTTCAGGTTATATCGAAAACGAGAGCTATACCCGCCAGATATTCAACAACCTTATCACGGCCAACTTCACCGCTGAATTCGGTGCCGACCGTGAGTGGAACTTTGGCTTGCTCGTGGGTAATGAGATCAACAACGATCATCTCACTTCAACCGACTACGTAGGTTCGAACCTTGCGTTCTATGGCCAGCCCACCATCGGCAATTGCGCTTCCATAATCTATGGATACGAGGCTCCCGCCCAGGACCGCACAGTGGGTCTGTTCTTCAATGCTTCGGCATCATGGCGCGACATGCTCTTCCTCAATGTGACCGGCCGTAACGACTGGGTATCCTCCATGCCCAACGGCAACCGCTCGTTCTTCTACCCCTCGGTATCGCTCGCATGGGTATTTACTGAACTCGAGGCCCTGAAGGGCAACAATATTCTCACCTTCGGTAAGGTGCGCACCTCGTATGCCGAGGTAGGCCAGGCAGGAGCATATGTCAACAACTTCGCATACACTCCATCCTACGGTGGCGGTTTCTATGCCTTCACCCCCGTAAGCTACCCCATCAAGGGTGTGACATCGTTCGTGCCTTACTGGCGTGAGTATGACCCCAACCTCAAGCCCCAGACCACCAAGAACTATGAGCTTGGTCTCGATCTGCGTTTCTGGAACGACCGCGTGAAGTTTGAGTACACCTACTCTTATCAGGATGTGCGCGACCAGATATTCCAGGTGCCCATGGACGGTGCCACCGGCTACCAGAGCATCATGACCAACGGCGGACGCATCACCACCAACACCCATGAGATCAATGCGTCGGTGACAGCCTATACTTCCAAGGATATCGATGTGGAGATCGGTCTGAACTGGACCAAGTACAAGTCGATGGTCAAGGAGCTGGCTCCGGGTGTTGACAACATCATGCTCGGCGGATTCGTTGAACCTCAGGTGCGCGCCTACACCGGCTACGGTTATCCCGTAATTTTCGGTAACTCGTTCCTGCGCGATGATGCCACCGGCCTCATGATCCTTGATTCGGACGGCCTGCCCATGACCAACGGTGAGTCAACCGTAATCGGCGAGTGTACCCCCGACTTCAATATGGGCTGGAGCACCAATATCCGTTACAAGCGTTTCAACCTCTCCACAACCTGGAGCTGGCAGAAGGGCGGACAGATGTATCACGGTACTTACGGCACCATGCAGATGTTCGGTGCCACCACCGAGTCGGTCAACCGCGACGTGCCTCTCCATGTGGTAGGTATCGACTATGAGACCGGCAACCGTGTGGAGCATGATGTCGACCTGTATGACTGGAACCAGATCTATTATGACATTTCCGAGTCGATGATCGTCGACACTGATTTTGTCAAGCTCCGTGACATCACCCTCACTTACCGTCTACCCCGCATAGCAGGATTTGATATCAGTGTGTCGGGCTTCGCACGCAATGTGCTCGTGTGGGCCAAGATGAAGGACTTCGATCCCGAATCATCGGTGGGCAACAATAATGCCGGCGGTTATTTCGAGCGTTACTCGCTCCCCAACACCGCGTCGTTCGGCGGAGGACTGAAGCTCACATTCTGATAATGTTGCCTCATGCAATTGTTTTCTCATATTCACAACATAGACATATCTCATAAAATAATGATGAAACTATATAGAATCCTACCCGTCGTCGCACTCCTCCTCGCATCGTCGTGCTCCGAGGACGAGATGGACCGCATCAACACTGATTACGGCAACCCGCCCGTCGGTGTGATCAACGGCCGTCTCATGATCACCGACGCCATCACATCGACAGGTTTCTCCACCGTAAGCGGTGACTATTCCTATTATTCTTCGGTCTACTGCGAGCAGATATTCGGAACCGGCAACAACCAGTTCAAGAATGCCGAGTTGCGTCAGCTCTCGGAGGTGGCCGGATCATCGACCTTCAACAATGCCTGGAACAGCGTGTATGCCAATCTCCTTACCATTAAGACCATCATGGCCAAGTGTGAGGAGGGGGGACTCAATGCCGGACAGAAGGACCTTCTCGGCATGGCCCAGGTGCTCGCCGCTATGAACTGGGGTGTGCTCACCGATATGCACGGTGATATCCCCTGCTCCGAGGCCCTTCAGGGTGGTGCCATGAAGCAGCCTAAGTTGGATAGCCAGAAGGAGATATACGATAATATCTTCAATCTGCTTGACGGTGCCATCGCCAATCTCACCGATGCTGTGGCCGAAGGAATGGCAAATGTCGGTGAGCAGGACATCCTCTATGGCAACGACAATGCCAAGTGGCTCGCCGCCGCCCATGCTGTGAAAGCCCGTTACAAGCTCCACATGATGATACGCGACACCAATGCCGCCACAGAGGCTCTTTCAGAGGCTAAGGCCGCGTTGGACGGCGGATTCGATGGCATGACACTCGATATATATGACGGCTCCTCAACCATGACTCCATGGGCTGCCTTCCAGTATAGCCGCGATTACTGCGCATGCTCCACTACTGTACAGTCGCTCCTTAAGGAACGTCAGGATCCCCGCGAGGATATATACATATATTATTACAGCGCCGGCGACGCTCTCGATCCCTCCAATCCTGATTACTATGAACCCCTCTGCGGAACCCCCGGTGACGAGTCGCAGGCTACAGCCTCGGGCGCATGGGAACTGAGCGCTCCCAAGTGGATCACCTACAACACCGCCGGAGATTATCCCCTGTATCCTGCCGCAACCACCCAGCTGATGTCGCTTGCCGAGGTGAACTTCATCATCGCCGAGCTCGAGGCCCGCAAGGGTGAGGATTGCACCCAGGCTCTGACCGATGCCGTGGAGGCCAGCTTTGCCGATACTCAGGCATTTGGTTCGGTAGCCATGTCGGCTTCCGACTATGTGTCGAGCCTCGCATCACGCATATCGGCTGATGCTGTCAAGGAGGTGATGGTTCAGAAGTACCTTTCACAGTGCCGCAACGAGCAGGTGGAGACATTCAATGATCTGCGCCGTTGCAAGGCTCTCAATAAGACCTTCGTGGCCATGACCAATCCCAAGAACGTAAACGGATCGTCCAACCGCTGGCCGTTGCGTCTGCCCTACGGCAACTCGGGCGTATCGTCCAACCCCAATGTGCGTGCTGCCTACGGTGATGGACTCTACGTATTCTCCGAGCCCATCTGGATCTTTGGCGGTTCGCGCTAAACACACAATATTCTCTCTCAAGCAGGCTGTCGTATGACAGCCTGCTGCAACCGCTCGCGGGACGTGTCGATACAATGATACGTCCCGCGATAACGTTCAGGGGGCGTCCAATGATTTCGTTGGACGCCCCCTGATATATTGAGGTTAAGATAAATTGGTTTCGATTCTATATATGACTTACATATAGTGTGTTTGTGTGATTCTATTCGATATCCAGTGCCTTATAGTGCTGGTAGGGATGATCGCAAGCGGGACATACCTTTGGAGGCTCGGTGCCCTCGAAGATGTAACCGCACACAAGGCATTGCCACTTGATGGGTTTCTCGCGTTTCCACACGGTACCGTCCTTGACCTGTTTCAGATAGGTCTCGAAACGCTGGCGGTGATGGTTCTCGATCTCAGCGATGGCACGGAAATGCTCGGCGATCTCGGGGAATCCCTCTTCATCGGCAACCTTTGCCGAAGCCTGATATTGCTCTACGCCCTCCACCATCTCTTCGTGGGCGGCGGTGGCAAGGTTGGAAGCTGTATCGGCGATCACACCGGCATCAACGCTAACACCGCAGTCGAGTGATCCGCCCTCGAGATATTTGAAGAAGATCTTGGCGTGGCGCAACTCGTTGTTGGCTGTCTCGGTGAACACCTCCTGAATGGGGAAATAGCTTTCTTTCTCGGCCTGGGAGGCGTAGAACACGTAACGTGAATATGCTGTGGATTCGCTCACATAGGCGTTCACAAGATTCTGTTCGGTCTTGGTGCCCTTGATTGATTTTGATTTCTTGGCTGTCATATCGTAAAGAATGTTTATGTTTAGTTTCTGTGTCTGTTACGGTATAACAACCCTCCCGAGCATAAGGTTCTATGCCCGGGAGGGTAAATCTTGTATAGGGTCAGCGATGGTGCCGACGACTAAGAGATGATCAAGAGATGATCAGAATTTGAGAGCTGCGCCTATCATTACATTAGCGCTTTGCATGGGGCGCCCACCGATGTACACGCACTTGCGTCCGAGAAGGTTCTCGCCACGGGCGAACAGGGTGAGACGGTCGGTGAAGCTGTAGCCGGCACCTACCGAGAGATTGCCTACAACGCCCATGGACACGCGCTCGGGTGTCCACATCTCGAGGTCGCCTATCATAGTGGGCTCCTCGGTGTAGGCGTAGCATGAACGGCCGGCACGGAATTCATATCCGGCAGTGATGAGAAGTTTCTCGACGGGGCGTACCTTGAGCTCGGCATTGATCACATGGCGGGCACGGTCGCGCCACTCGTAGTAGGCGCGGTCCCATTTGCCGGGGGCTCCCTCATATTTTACGCTCACGGCCAGATTCTTGCCGTTGTCATAGCCGATCTTCACTCCGTAGTGGTAGCCGCAGATGTCAACGGGTTGCCACACGGCACCGGCGGGATATATGCTGTTGACCACGGGCATGAGCCAATCGTTGGCGCGGGCGTATCCGCCGAACAGTTCGATGGAACCTCCGAAGAACGGGCCGAACGCGATCTTGGCGTCAAGCGCATAGGGGATGTGGCTGTGACGGTAGGCAATGGAGCCGTTCATGTAGGGGGAGATGTCGTAGAGCGAGGCCAGGGAGTTCATTTGGGATCCGCCGTGTCCTCTCAGCTCTATGCCGAATATCTGCGATCCGTGCCATGCGAGGGTTACATCGGGGGCGATGTGGAATGCCTTGCCCGAGTTCTTGGAGAAGTCCACTTCGGCACCTATGCGCAGGGTGGCCGACTGTGAGTGGGTTTCAAAATAGGGATTCAGGGTCACGAGCGCTGTTTTGCGTGAGCGCATCGGTATCATGTCCTCGTCCTCGAAGTAGGGTATGGAGGCTTCGTAGTATTTCCCTGTGGCCAGGAGATTGGCATCTATGTCGATACCGGCATGGCTTGAGGCTCCGGTCTCGATGCGTCCGGCGAGCGACAGGCCGATGAGGTTTTGTCTCACAGGTTCGTAACCGTTGTAGGGGTCGTTGAGGATGTCAGGGAGAGTTGACTGATCCACGCCGGGGATGTGGGGATTGTAGAATCCGAAGTGCTGATACTTCAGCCCGGCATTGTAGCTGAGGCCCGAGTGGCTCGAACTGAATAGGACGGATGCGTTGATGCGCGAGGTGGACTGGGAGAAGCGTCCCAGATCGCCCGGCATGTCATGGAAACCGTAGGTGTAGTTCACACCGCCGTCGAGAGTGCTACGGCTGCCGATGGTCTGGTGTAGATCAAGGCCGAGAGATGCTGTATGGTCATGCCAGGTCACTTTCTCTCGCTTGTATACGTCGCCGTTGTACTGTCCCCACGCGCTCAGGCGGGTGCGGTCATTGTCGACCATCCTGTATCCGGCCGATACACCGCCGAGATATACAGGCATGCCTATACCGAGGTCGAAATATCCTCGGTAGGGGGAGGTGTAGAGCTTGTCGCCCCACGCCACGGGATCGAGGGTGGTGAATGTGTTGGGCACATTTGTGGTCACCACCTTGCTGCTGTAGTTGAGCGAGGCGGCCTTGACGGGTGTGAGCTGGACGGTGGGGAGCACGGTGATGCGTGATGCCTCGCGCTTGGCCGGGGTGACGGCCTGCTCCACGGTGATATCCTTGTGTAGGTCCTGGGCCCACGGACACCCGGGGCTAAAGAGTGCGAAAACCGATGCTATCAGTGCGATTCTTTTCATCATTTCAGTAATGGGAGGAGAGGTTTATCGGGTGTCGGTGATTATTTGTTGAGTCGTGAGTCGATCATCTGGAAAATGTCGGCCTCGGTGCCGGGATAGTTGGAGCGGAGCGACTTGAGGTATTCGTTGGCCTCAAATTCGTTGCCCTGCTTGCGCAGGATATCGCTGTAGAGTACAAATCCGCGGGCGAGCCAATACTGATGGGGAGTGTCGGATGAGATGAGCGCGTCGGTGACGGTCTTGGCCTTGGCGGTCTGACCGCGATCGAGGAGCGACTGGCCCATGTAGTATGCACTCTTGGCTCCATATATGTCGGCCGTGTTTCCGGCGAGCTGTTCCCAATCGCTGTAAGCCTCATCGTAGTTGCGCAGGCGGTCGTTGGCCATACCGCGTGTGAATCTCACCTCGGCCATGTCGGCGGGCGAGTTGGCGGCAGTGGTCGACATTAGTTTGTCGGCGGCGGCCACCGCTTCGGCATACTTGCCAAGATCCATTGCCGAGCGCATCAGGCCGAGGCGGGCGTCGCGGAGCATATTGGATCCGGAGGCGTGGCTCTCGAGTTCGAGGAACGAGCTGTAGGCGATCTCGGTCTTGCCCAACTCGCTCTCGGCCTGGGCCTTGATGAGAAGAGCATCCTCGGCAACCTCCGAGTCGGGATGGCTCAGGAGCACTTGGGTGGCGTAACCCTGGGCCTCGGTGGCCTTGCCCTCGTTCCAGGCCGCATCGGCGAGATAATACAGGGCCGAGGCGCGCGAAGCTCCGTCGGGGTAGTTCTTGATATAACCGAGGAGACCGGCGGTCGCACCCGAGTTGATGTAGGCGTTCTCGGCGGCCTGATAGGCAGTCTGCTCCAGTTCCGAAGCTTCATATTTGGGAGCGTTGGGCACGGAGTTGAGGAATCCCACGAGGTCGTTGAGACGGCCGTCGGCGGCGTAGATCTGTTTGAGGTCGTCGGCGGCTATGCGTGCCTCCTCGCTCGAGGGGAATGTGCTGATGACTTTCTTGTAGGTATCGATACCTTTGTAGCGGTCACCATTATTAATATAGGTGATGGCGAGCTGCAGGTAGCCGTTACGGCCGGGAGCAGTGCCGGGATACTGGCGCACGAGCTGATTGTAGGTGCTGATGGCTCCGCGTATATCGTTGATGGCCGACTGGCTCTCGGCTTTCTCCAGGAGAGCCTGAGGCAGAAGACCCGAGGAGGGAAATTTGCCGGTGAGGTCGTCGATGGTGGCTATCTTGCCGTTGTGGTCCTTGAGAAGACCCTTCATGATGGCCTGCTGGTAGAGAGCGTAGTCACCGGCCGAGGGGTTGAGGTCGTAGGAGCGTTTGTAGTCAGTGGCCGCCTGGGAGAAGTCGCCGAGATAGTAACGGCAGTCGCCTATACGGCTATAAGAGTCGGCCTGGAGTGACGCGGGGAGGGAGGTACGGCCTGAGGCCATGAGCTTGGCGGCGTCACTGAAATCGGTGAGCGCGTCGCTGTATTTTTCCTGAGCGAAACGTGTGTAGCCCAGATCGTAGCGGGCAAGGGCAAGATCGCCTGTCGCTGAAGCCGGAGTGGCCGAGATGTAATCGAGATAGGAGCGGGCGGCGGCATCGTAATTGCCACGGGTATAGTAGCAATCGCCGAGCCACATGTTGCACTGGCGGGCTATCGAGGCGTCGTAGCGTGAAAGTGAGCGGGCCTCGGTGAGATGCTGTATGGCCTCGGCTACACGTCCCGATGAATATTCGCGGGTAGCGAGAACGAAGAGTACCCTCTGCTTGGCCTTGAGCATCTGGTCAGTGGGGTTCTTCATACGGTTGATAGCCTTGAGCGCGCTTGCATAGTCATTGTCGCTCATGTATCCGGTGACAATATAGCGCTGAACATCGGCGGCATAGGGGGAATCGGGGTACTCGTTGAGGAAGTCCTCAAGGAGCGATACCGAGTTGCCGAAAGGTACACGTCCTCCGTCCATGCGCGCCACGGCATAGTTGTAGAAAGCGGTCTCGCGAACATCGCGATCGTAATCCACCTTGTAAGCGTTCTCAAAAGCCATCAAGGCCTGGGTCTTGTCGCCACGTTTCAGATAGGCTTGGCCGAGATAGAGCCATGCGCTCTGCTCCATGGCCGAGTGGGAACCGATGGCCTGCTGGAACAGCTTGATGGCGGCATCGTTGTCGCCCTTCTCGTATTCGCTCACGCCGAGAATGTAGAATGCCGAGGGAGCGGGCTCCTTGGCTTCGGCGCAGTATTTCCACAGATACGGGATCGCTTCCTGAGAGCGTCCGAGGTTGTAGAGTGACTCGCCGGCGAGGCGGTTGCACTCGGGTACAAACTGTGGTACATTTCCGCCCGACAGGAGATTGCGGGCAGTGGTGAGGCACTTGTCATATTCGCCCTGGGCATAGTAGATCTGGGCCTCGTAGTAGGGAGCTGCATTGGCCGGCTCCTTGGTGGTGTCGAGTCCGCGGAAATATTGCAGAGCCTGGGGATAGTCGCCCTTGGAGTAGGCTATGTAGCCGAGATAGAAGTGAGCGGCGTTACGCCATGCCGGTTTGCTCTGCAGAGTGCGGAACAGCGAGGCGGCCATGTCAGGCTCGCCGAGCATCAGATATGAGTAGGCCTGGCGGTAGTTCATCTCCTCCTGGCGGGATGCGGTGAGGGCGAGCGGATCCACCACGCTGTACTCGGCCAGCGCCTCGGCATATTGTCCGTGGTTGAAGTAGTAGTCACCGATCATCATCATCACATCGGCACGCAGGGGGGAGACAGGGTATTCGCGCAGGAAATTCTGCAACATCTCCAGGGCCTCGTCATCGCCAAGGCCGAGAGTGGCCTTGCACATATAATAGTATGCGGTCTCGCGTTGCTGAGGGGTTGCGTTGAGGTTGTAGAGACGTGCCATCTGATCGAGGCATCCTTCGTAATTGCAGTCATCGCACATGAGTATCCCTCGCTCGAGATAACCCGCGGCTTCAGGACTGTTTATCTGGGCCACAGAGCCGGCGCAGGCAAGAGCGCACATGGCGGTGAGGATGAGCGGTCGTTTCATCTTATATAATTGCGGTTTTGAATCAGTTCATTCAGTTGAATCAGTTCGTTATGCAAATTTACACCTTTTTTAAGCAAATGCCAATCTTGGATTGTTATTTTTTTGAACGGCACATGGTTTTGACTGTGCTGTGACGTTTCAACTATCGATAAGCGAAAAAAATTAACGAGGTATTTATGAGAAAGCTATGGGCGATATTGATGGCAGTGGCCATCGTGACCGGTACATCAGTGTGTGCGGCCGGTAATGACAATGATGCTGTGACCAGGACATCGCGCCACGGCACCGTGGGACTTGTGCTCAGCGGTGGCGGGGCCAAGGGCATAGCGCACATAGGTGTGATCCAGGCTCTGGAGGATAATAATATCCCCATTGACTATATAACCGGCACCTCGATGGGCGCCATAGTGGGAGGATTGTATGCGTCGGGCTATACGCCTGCCGAGATGATCGAACTGATAGCCTCGCCGGGATTTGCCGGATGGTCCACAGGGCAGATCGATACCAACAGCCTCTACTATGTGCTGTCCAAGTCGGAGACCCCATCGATGCTCAATATCAATTTCGGCAAGGATTCCACAAGCATAACATCGGTGCTGCCGATGAGCCTTATCAATCCTATCCCGATGAACATGGCTTTCCTGGAGATATTCAGCCGTTACACAGCCCAGTGTGAGGGGGATTTCAACAAGCTGTTCGTACCGTTCCGCTGTGTGACCTCCGATGTGTATGCCAAGCATAAAGTGGTGCTTTCCAAGGGATCGCTGGCCGATGCCGTGAGGATGTCGATGTCGTTTCCCATGGTGTTCGAGCCTATCGAGCTTGACGGGGTGCCGATGTACGACGGCGGTATCTATGACAATTATCCGGTGGACGTGATGGTGGATGATTTCAACCCGTCGGCCCTGATAGGAGTGAATGTGGGGTCGAAGGATGCTCCGCCTTCAAGCCGTAACCCCATGTCACAGCTCGAGGAGATGATAATGCAGCCCAACGATTATCCTTTCCCGGTGGATAAGGGGGTGAATATACGCATCGACCTCGATGAGTTCAGTCTGCTCGACTTTGGGAAGTATCAGGAGATATATGATATAGGATACAAACGCGGACTGGAGATGATCGATTCCATACGCATGAAGATCAAGGAGGTGGCACCGGCATCAGCGGTGCAGTTGCGCCGTGAGGTATTCAAGCGGTCCACGTCCGAGGTTAGGATCGGAAAAGTGACGGTGACAGGTGGCTCGAAGTCGGAAAACAGTTATCTGGAATCTCTGTTCCGTCCGGCGCGTGGCGAGCGCACCATGTCGTTGCCTGAGGCAAAGGAGGCCTACTACAAGGCTATCAGTTCGGGACAGCTACAGAATTTTGTGCCGACACCGGTGTATAATCCCGCCGACTCGACATTCACGCTCAATTATCGCGCCGTGGTGAAGGAGAATTACACAGCCTCCATAGGCGGATATGTGTCGTCGTCAACTACAAGCATGCTCTTTTTCCATGCCGGATACAATACTCTCAGTTTCAAGTCGCTCAATGCCGATGTGAATGCCTGGGTGGGTCAGAGTTATCTGGCCGGAGAGGGTGCGTTCAATGTGTATTTCAACACCCGCCGTCCATCGGTGCTCACGTTGAGGGTGGTGGGATCGAGACTGAAGTATCATGAGACTGAGAAACTGTTCTATGAGCTTAAGGATCCCGATTTCATAAGGCGCTCGGAGTTTTTCGTGCAGGGACGTTATTCCATAGGCACCGGCATACGTTCGCGCCTGGATGTGCAGTTGGGGTGGGGACATCTCACTGACAGTTATCATTCCGATCTGCTCAATGCCACGTCGGCCGAGGGAAAGGATACCGGAGTGTTCAATCTGTGGCAGGCGGCTGTGAGATGGGAGCGCAATACTCTTGACGATCCTTCTATCCCCACGTCGGGCAACCGTTTCTATGCCACGGCAATGGGTGTGGCCGGAAAATACCGGTTCTCGACATCCGATCCGATGCTGTTGTCATCGAGTCGCGACGTGAAGTGGGTTCAACTCGATATGGGCGCGTTGCGGTACTGGGATCTTGACCGACGTTTCTCGCTTGGAACCGGTGCGCGTGCTCTCCTGTCGACACGTAAGCTACTATCCACCTATCAGGCTTCAATCGTGGCTGCCGAGGCGATACATCCCACTCCGTCGAGCTACAATCTGTTCAGCCGTTCGCTCAGGGCCAATTCCTTCCTCTCGGTTTCATTGGAGCCTGTGTGGAAGGTGTCAGGCTCATTCCAGATAAGGGGTATTGTTGACGGGTTCCTCCCTCTACGCAAGATCGAGAGCGGTGCGGGATCGGTGCCCTATTACGGGAAATGGTTCAGCAATCCTGAGTTCTTCGGCGAATTGCAGGCTCGCCTTAAGTTGCCTCTCGGCACGGTGAGTGCTTACGGGAATTACACTACCGGTGGCATAGGGTGGAATTTCGGTATTTCGATCGGTGCCTTTATCCTTGCTCCAAGATTCCTGGACAGGTGATGGAGTATAGAGAGGAAAGTATAGAGGAGGAGGGGATTATTTGCGGAGGTGGAGGTAGGTGTGGGTCGCTCCTACGAGGAGAGCTCCGCCTACGATGTTGCCGAGCGTGGATGGAATGAAGTTGGTGGTGATCGACTGGATGATTGTCACATCGGCTCCTTCCATCATGCCGAGCGGGATGAAGAACATATTGGCTATACAGTGCTCATAACCGAGCGCGACAAATGCCATGACCGGCAACCAGCAACCGAGGGCTTTCTCGAAAAGGGTCTTTCCGCTGAGAGCCAGCCACACGGCGAGGCATACACACCAGTTGGCTCCTATGCCCTTGAGGAATACAGTTAGCCAAGGCATGGAGACTTTAGCCTCGGCTACCTTTATGGCGGCTGAGTGCCATGGATCGGCGGTGGTGAGTCCACACAGATACACCATGAAATAAGTGAATGCGAGCGCCCCGATGAGGTTGCCAAGGTACACAAGTGTCCAGTTGGCCAGCGTCAGGCAGGGGGAATGACGGCGTTGTGCGGTGGATGGGATGAGCACGGCATTGTTGCCTGTGAAAAGTTCGGCTCCGAGCACTACCACCAGTATAAGGCCGATGGGGAAAGCCACCCCGCTCAACAACCGTTGCAGGGCGGGATTGCCCGCGGTGAGTTCCGGGAAACCAAAACCTAATGTCATCGACAGTATGCCTCCGAGCGAGATGTAGGCCCCGGCCAGACAGGCCGAGAGCATGAGTTTGCCCGGAGATGCGGAGGTGAGATTGGCTTTTGCAGTGCCGGCATTGGATGCGGCCTCAGTGATTTCCTTAGGAGTCAGTATCTTCATTGTTGTTCAACAGGAGGAGTGGCTTCTGGGGTATCAGGTACTATATATGGTGAGGCTGAGGGGTCGAATTGTCCGGAGTTGAGGTATTTGTATATCCTCAGGCATGCCCATGCGTCGATTGAAGCATAGATCATCTGAGGGCCGGTGAGTTTGGCCGCCTCCCAGTTGGTGAGGCGTTGTCCCTTGGAGATGCGCTCGTTGAACAGGATGGCGTAGATCTTCTGCAGGCTTGAATCGGTGATGTGATATTTCCTCACCATCTCCTGCAGTTCCACAAAGTTGTGGGGCTCGAAGTCGCCTATCATGTGGAGCATGTGGAAATCGTCCTTGAGCGAGAGTCCGATTTTCACGATGTCGTCACATTCCATGAATTCTTTCAACTCGGGGGTGAGCCCCATCTTGTTGATGCGGAACAGGAAGGAGTGTTGCTCGGTGGCGACCTGGATGAGCGATACGCGGTTGGTCATTCCTTTACGGAAGTTAGGCTTGGTTTCGGTATCGAATCCCACCACGGATTGTTGGCGCAGATAACGCACAGCTTCGGCCGCATCAGCGGGTTGCTCAACCACGGTGATGGCTCCCGAGAATGTCACGGTGGGCATCTCGGCGACCTTACGTTTGTCAATAGCTATGCTGAAACATTGGTTATCCATACTGCAAAGGTACGATATTTTCAAGGATTATCATGCACCTGAGCCACTAATATTCTATGCTCGGGACAGTGGCGAAGAGTGCATCGGGGAAATTGCGCTTCACATAACGCTCTATAAATCCGCGTGTATCGGCGGCAATCACAGCATCGGTGTCGAAATGCTCGTTGTAGATCACGGCGGCAAGTTCTATGCCTCGGGCGCGGACTGCTTCGAGGGAAAGCACGGTGTGATTGATGGATCCGAGCACTCCGTTGGTGACAAGGATGAGCGGCAACCGGCGTGACTCTACGTAATCAATGGCCATGAAAGTGTCGGTGATGGGGACGGCGAGACCACCGGCACCTTCAACGAGCACCACATCATAGAGCGACAAGAGCCTTTCGGTGGCACGGTCGATTACCCCGAGGTCGATCTCACGACCGTCGATGCGGGCGGCGAGCTGGGCCGACGCGGGATAGCTGAAGATGACCGGAGCGGTTGTGTGGTCCAGATCCTCGGGCAACATTCCGGTGCCCATGATGCGGCGGTGTACCTCGATGTCCTCGGACATGCCGGCGTTGCCGGTCTGAATGAACTTCTGGGTGATCACCCTCTTGCCCTCCTTCATGAGATGGCGGGCTATGTGTCCTGTGACGTAGGTCTTTCCGGCATCGGTGTCGATGCCGGATATGAAATAAGCTTTGCTCATGGTTTACGTAATATCATGTAGATGGGATGATAGGTGAGCGGTGCGCGCCCCTGAGGGTCGAGAGGATAGTTGCGCAACAACTCTTTGCCGAAGGCAAGGCCACGGTCGGACGGGCGGTGCCCGGTGCCGTTGACTCCGGTGCGTTTTATGTGGGTGAGGGCATCGATGGCCGATGGCATCAGCAGTGTGTCACGCTCCTCGCTGACCGACAGCACCTGGAGTTGAGGCGGAATTATGCGGTGGCTTATGGTGTCGATGTCGGGAAAACGGCATGTTGTGCCCATGGCGGTGTGGATCTCGCGCATGGTGTCGGGGCCGTAGGTGGAGATGGCGCATATGCCACCGGGAACCAACACACGGGCCACTTGCGAGAGAAATGCCCGGAAGGAGTTGAACCATTGGGCTGTGGATGCTGATATGATGAGATCGGCCGAGCTGTCGGGCTGTGACATGATCTCTGATTCGGCATCGCAACTGTGGGGTGAGATCTTCCCGGCAGTGTATTCTCGCGCGAGCGATTCCACCTGGGGGGAGATGTGGAGGTCGTAGAGGATCGCCTCGGCAGGCTTGAACCGTTCGAGTGCCATTTCGGTTGACCGGCCTGTGCCGCATCCCACCTCTATCATTCTCCTGACAGGGGAATTGATGTGTTGTGACGCGAGGTCGATGAGCCGTGAGGCCGTGGCGAGCTGCATGGTGGCATGCTCATCGTAGGTAGGCTCGGCCTTGCGGAAACATTGCTCTATGAGGCCCTTGTCGTTAAGCCCCATGCGTAGTATCAATCCGAAGTCGGGGAGATGGGGACCGTCAAGAGGGATTATCTCTACAGCCTCGCCGGACCATGCGTTATGCTGGTTGGCCGGGGGGATTATGCGGTCGTCGGAGGATATGAACGCCTTGTCCCACATCATGTAGGGAGCCGGGTCGGTGTCGAAGGATTGCAGTTCCTCGCGCAACTCATCCACGGGGCGGGCAGGTGCCATTGTGTCGAACCGGCGGTAAGCCTCGCCACCACCACACATGCGCATGTTGAATTTAGTCACTGCGCGGGCATCGAGTCCGGCAAGGGTGGCGTCAAATATGGCACGGGGTATCCCGCGGGTGTTGTCGGCAGTGAAGCGGGTGCCGTTGACGGCTATGCGGGCGGTGATGTTGAGTCCGGGATGGGACTCTATGAACCGAGCCGCGGCATGAACGCCGTAGGACCAGGCTACGACCGCAATCTCACGGTGGGGCGTCAACAGGTCGAGCCATGGAGCGGAAAGATCGCGATAGTCCCACACGACGGCTATATCGTAGCCCGAACGCGTGAGGCCCGCGAATGGAGCCGGCGACATGCCCCAGCCGGCAAACAGGAGTATGAGCGGCCGGACTGACCGGGAGGTGTCGTGGTCGATGTACTCGAATCTCATAATTTCACAATCAGTTTACGGAGAGCGTCGCCAAAACGGTCGATGTCGGCAAGCGAGAGGTTGGCGCTCAGGCTTATGCGCAGACGGTCGGTTCCCGGCGGTACGGTGGGGACACGTATGGGCAACACCTTGAAGCCCTCCTCGAGAAGAGCTCGGGAGATGTCAACCGCTCTGTGTGGGTCGCCCACCACAAGGGGCTGGATATGGCTCGGGGTGACGGGGAAGTCGGGGGAAAGCGGAGCGAGTATCTCATGGAGACGTTGGCCGAGATCGCGCAGATGGGTCCGCTCGGCATCCATGGGGATGAATTTTTCGATCATGAAGCGGGTCCACTCGACAGTCACCGGTGGCAATGCGGTGGAGAAGATAAAACTGCGCGCGCGGTTGACCAGATAATCATGTATATCTGCGCTCACGGCACAGAACGCGCCCATTGATGCGCAAGCCTTGCCGAAGGTGCCTACTACTATGTCTATATCGGGGTATCCGGCCGAGCCACGACAGAGGCCGAGTCCGCCACGTCCTTCGGCTCCGAAAGCGTGGGCCTCGTCTACATACAGCAATACTCCCGGATGGGCACGCTTGATCTCCACGAGGCGGTCGATGTCGGCACGGTCGCCATCCATGGAGTAGACGCTCTCGACGATCACCAGCATGTGATCGAAGTTTCCGGCCTCTTTGGAGAGTATGCGGTCGAGGTGGTCGAAATCGTTATGACGGAAGCGGGTGAAGGGGGCTTTGGAAAGGGTGATGCCGTCGATTATGCTCGCGTGTACCAGACGGTCGGCCACAATGAGTGTGCGCGCACCCTGCGCAATGGATGAGACCATGCCTGTGTTGGCGTGGTAGCCGCTGTTGAACAGCAGGCACGGGCGGGCATATAACCCTGACAGCAATTCCTCGAGGGCTGAGTATTCCTCCTGCCGTCCGGCCAGCAGGCGTGAGGCCGATGATGACATGGGGATGGCTGTGGCTCCCGGGCGGGCGTAAAATTCCTCCTGGATGTCGGTGCGGGTGGCGAGACCCAGGTAGTCGTTGGACGAAAGGTCGACCATGCCGTGGCCGAGGCCCGAGCGTGGGATGCAGCGGAGATTGCCTTCGGCGGAAAGCCTGTCGATGGTGTCGCGGAACGGGTTCATGCGTGATGGATGGGCATTATCGGATACATTCAATGGTCTGCTCGATGAGATATTGCAGATCTTCATCGCTGATTATATACGGAGGCATGAAATATACATTCCTTCCGAACGGTCGCACCCATATGCCACGATCCACGCATTTGCGCTGGAACTCGGCCAGATTGACCGGCTCCTCCATCTCGATTACACCGATTGAGCCGAGTGTACGGACCTCGCGCACTCCGGGGACGGATGCCGCCGGGGCGATGAGTCGCTTTATCTCGCTCTCCAGGTGTCCTACTATGGCGGGCATATCCTGCTCGCGGAGCATACGCAAAGACTCGATGGCTATGGCACAGGCCAAGGGATTGGCCATGAATGTTGGGCCGTGCATCATCACTCCGGCCTCGCCTCGCGAGATGGTATCGGCCACCTCGGCAGTGGTGAGCACCGCACTGAGTGTGAGGTATCCGGCGGTGAGACCTTTGCCAATGCACATTATGTCGGGCTCGACTCCGGCGTGTTCCCATGCAAACATGCGGCCGGTACGCCAATATCCTGTGGCTATCTCATCGAATATTAGATAGATGCCATACTTGTCACACACCCTGCGGGCCTCGCGCAGATATTGAGGATGATAAAATCTCATACCTCCTGCGCCCTGCACCATGGGTTCGAGGATGAGGGCGGCGAGCTCGTGGTGGTGAGCCTCGATTATAGCTTCGAGCGGCTCGAAGTCTGCGCTGTCCCATTCCTCCCACGGCTTGATGGTGGGGGCGGGTGCGAAATATCGTATGGGGAGTGCCGGACCGAATGCTCCGTGCATGCCGGTGACCGGATCGCACACGCTCATGGCGTTCCAGGTGTCGCCGTGATAACCGCTGCGGATTGTCACGAAGTTGGTCTTGGCATGGTCACCGCTTCTGGAAATTGAGGCCTGGACTGCCATTTTCATGGCTACCTCCACGGCCACCGATCCCGAGTCGGCATAGAATATATTGTGCATCGAGGGGGGAGCGACTTCAAGAAGCATTTTGCCCAGCTCTATGGCCGGTTCATGAGTGAGTCCTCCAAACATCACATGGCTCATCTTGCCGATCTGGTCGATCGCCGCGCGGTTGAGGCGGGGATTGTTGTAGCCATGTATCATGCACCACCAGGACGACATTCCGTCGATGAGCTCGCGACCGTCGGCAAGCCGTATCCTCACCCCATCGGCCCCGGTGACTTTATAAGTGGGGAGCGGGTTGATGGTGGAGGTGTAAGGGTGCCACAGATGTTCGCGGTCGAAGGGATCGTGGAGAATGTCCCGTGATGAATTTTCGATAGTTTTTTCCATTGCAGTAGTGTGGTTGACAGCCGGGATCGAGCCCTGACGTAAAAACCGAATGCAAATTTACACAATATTTCCGAAAAAGAGTAGCCGGGCCCCATCCAATGTGAGGGGTCCGGCCACGATGTTCAGTGATATTGCGGTCAGGCCGCTATTCCGAGGAAAAGGATGAGCATGTAGAGGGCGTGGGCGAAAATCGCGGCGCATATTCCACCGATAGTGTGGGCGAGAATGGCCTTGGTGGTCAGTTCGCGGTAGCCGAGCGAGTCGAGCATGGCGGTGTGGGTGCTGAGGTATCCGCTCCAGCACATGCCGATGGCTGTGAACACTGCGATGGCGTTGCCGTCCACCCATCCTTGCTCGATGAAGTTGGGTACAAGGCTCAGGGCCGCGCCCACAGCTCCGAGCGCTGTGATGGGGAATGCCACGAGGTGGGGATCGCCGAAGCCGAAGAGCCATTCAAAGATGAAGTTGACCTTCTCGGCCAGCCACGGGAGGATTGCCACACCCTCGTAGGCGGCTCCTGTATAAGTGCCGTCGGCGGAGGCTCCGAAAGTAAGTATCATCACGAGGGTGGAGATAATGAGCACGCCGGGGATGATGGCTATGCCTACGTCGACACCCGAGCGTCCGCCGTCGAGCAGTGAGTTGAGGATGCGGATGAACAGGGATTTATCATCGGTGGCCTCCTTCTTCTCCTCGAGAGTCTCATCGGGCTCCACCACGTTCTCGGTGGCGAAGTGGGGATAGGCCTTGAGGATGAAACGTTGCATGAGGCGGGTGGAGACCGCGCAGCCTACGAAGGCTCCGGCAAATCCCACAAGCGGCTGCCAGAAGTAGCCCTGTCCCACCATGAACACCATCACCAGCAGGCCCATGCCGAAGGCGGTGCCGAAATTGGTGAGGGATATGAACTGGAATTTCTTGAAATAGGAGCTGAAACGTTTTTCCTGGGCCAGGGAGATGATGGCGGGATTGTCGCTGAGGAATGTCATCACCGCTCCGAGCGATGCCACGCCGGGCAGACGGAAGAGCGGACCCATGAGGGGCTTGAGTATCTTCTCGAGCATGCTCACCACGCCAAACTCGACAAACAGTCGACCCAGCGCGCCGGTGACCACGCATATGCCCATGAGGTAGAACACGGTGTTGAGCAGCAGGTCGTGGGCCGTGGCCATCACGGTCTTGAGCATCTGGGCCATGCCCATTACCGAGCCGAGATACCAGAAGAGACCAAACACTACCGCGAGGCATATGACTCCCGAGGGGATATAGCGAGTGATCGAGAATGAGGATCGTTTCCCCTTGGCGGTGATTCCTGTTGCCGGGGTTGTGGTGATTTCAGGTGAGGTGTTGTCCATTGTTTATCTGTTATGCTTGAAGGATAATAGATCGATGTGGCAGCGCACTCCGGCCGAGAGCATCACGCTGTTGTGTTGCATGAGGTCGGCAGAGTTGGCGTTGCGTCCCCATGAGTAGTAGCAGTTGGCGTGCAGACGCACGGCTCCGCGTTTCTTTATGAAAGGATAGAATTCCACTCCTCCCCCGGCCATGGTGAGCTCGGTGCCGGGCAGGACGGTGTAGTCGGCATTGTTGCCGGCACGGTTGACGTCATATGTCACCTTGCCGTGGAGTCTCCAGCGGGTATCGGGACACCAGGCGGCCTCGCCCATTACGGAGCAGTCCTTGAAGAGAAATGTCTGTCCGCTTGCGGCGCGGTTCATCAGGTCGAGTTCCACGGTGACTTTCCCCAGTTCGAGGCGGTTGCCGAGTGAAAGATAGCTGATGTATCGTCCGGGTAGGTATTCAATCATGTTGGCCGACCAGAGGGTGGAGAACGGTCCATGCGAGCCGGTCCACATCAGATTGTAGGTATACATGTTTCTGTTGGCTGATGTGTGAAACAGGCTCTGGGTTACCTGGGCGGTGAGCAGGTCGGACTTGGTGACGTGGTATCCTACCGATGCTCCGAGCTGGAAACAGGGAATGTTCTGCCAGAATAGCGATGTGCTGTACAGGTCGGCCGGGTGACGGTCATATTCCCATCCGCCTATGCAAGCCACCTGTTTGCCGCCGGCTATCTCAAATCGTCCGGTCGAGTAGTTGATATACATCCAGTCGGTGGCATCGAAGAATGATGAATCATCGTGATTCTTGTTCAGCCTCTGACGCCAGGAGTATGTCAGGCCTGGGAGTATCTCGCCGTCGGCACGGAACATAAAATATTTTCCTTCGAAGCCCGTATTGGGGTCGCTCGTGTGGTGATCTTGCCACAGATGCTGGTAATCCACACGCACGTCCACTCCAAGACGCAACAGGTCGTGAGATTCTATTTGACATGAATTGGTATCATTCTGCGCATGTATCCCGCAGGTAGTTGCCAAAATGACAGCACAAGCCATCAATTGCTTTTTCATTTGTAGATCTTAAGGGTGATGATTGGAATGGCGATAATGATTGACAGGTCAAAATTAGATATTTCCACGATTATTCCAAAATGGAAATAATATGTTTTACGGCATAAGATCCCACGGGAAGTGGAGATCCTATGCCGTAAACAGATGGGGGAGGATTGTGTACGCTTTATTTCACTTTGGACTTCAGCCAGGTGTAATGCCCGCGCTCGGTTGACTCGGTGGTCCAGTGCTCGTTGACCGGAGTGATGAGAGCTTCTTTAGGAGCGGTGATCACGTTATATACCTCGTAGGATGTGGTGGGGGGACAGGTGTTGTCGTTGAATCCCCAGGTCATGCGCACAGGACACTTGAGATGACGGGCAAAGTTCACCACGTCGTAATACTCGAGTGTGCGTATCTTTTCAGGGGTGGCATCGTTGCGGTTCTTGCGGAAATGATGGGGATATCCGCCGGTCTTGTCGCTGAGATAACCTGTCATGTCACTGAGGGCTGGGTGATTGGCTGCACAACCGTTGACGCGCGGGTCGAGAGCCGCTGTGGTGATGGCGAGCGCTCCGCCCTGGCTGCCACCCTGGGTGAACAGGTTACGTCCGTCCCATTCGGGCAGAGAGGTGAGCAGGTCGAGGAAACGTCGGCATCCGAGATACACATCCTTCATGTAGTAATTGTTGGGATCCTCGAGTCCGAATTCAAGGTATTTGCCTTTCTCCTGGCGGAGTCGTGCGAATTCCTCCTCGCTGAGTTCGGGATGGCAACCGTGTATCTCTATCTCGCAACGTATCATGCCCCCTTCGCCGTAGTAGCGGTGGCGCAGGGGTTCCTTTATGGTCTTGACTCCGGCGCCCGGAGGACACATTACGGCAGGATATTTGCCGCCACCTTTGGGGATAAAGAGATAGCCGTACATGCAACGTCCCTGAGGGTTGAGTTGCAGTTTTACAAGCTGACAGCTCATCTTGTCGGTGCTGTATTTCTCCACCGGTTCCACAGTGTACTGCAGAGGGAATTTCTTATCCTCGGCCACGGCTTTTTCCCAGAATGAGAGAAAGTCCTTGGGTTCCTTGACAAAGGGTACGAGCTTGTCGGGTGAAAAACCGAGCTTGATATGGTGGGTGGTCTTCATGCCGTCGCAATCGGCTGTGAGACGCAGGTCGCGGAAGCCGGGTTTGGCCATGGTGCCCATGTTGATGCTGGCGCGTCCATTGGCATCGAGTTTTACAGTGTTCTTCACGTCGTCGGGGAGCATGTCGTCGCCGAGAGTGTAGGTTATGACGGCCCCCGAGGCCGGCTGTCCGTAGCGGAGCAACTGGACATCGACGGTGGCATTTTCTCCGGTCTCATAGAGCCAGTCGTGATGATCGGGGACGGTGACCCACTGGAAATCATCGCGGTAAGGATAGTTCTCAGCTATGCCCGGGAACGCGATGGCAAGGAGGCATAGGAGGCAGATGGTTTTTACAAGTTTCATGGTCTTTACAAGTTGCGTGTAAGATATTATGATGAAATTTGGACACTCTATTAATGTCGAGTGGACTGTGTAAAATAGGTCAATGGCCGAGGAGGGTGCGCTTCAATCGCCACATGGCGTGAATGGTGCGGGGAAAGCGCATGTGAAGAGTGAGCTTTATACGGTCCTTGAACCGGCGTTTCCTGAACGGAGGATTGTGCCGGTAGCCTGGTACGACATCCTCCACAGTCGACGTAACGTAATGTAACCGCCTGTAAGGGAGCCGGTCGAAGCGGTATATGCAGCCATACACCGTGTGCACGAGGTATTGGTTGAGGATGAGGTGATCAATCTCGGTTTTCCACCGGTCATATAGTCCGAGTCTTGTGAGATGGCCTTTGAGCGTCACTGCAGATTGCAGACGGTGGAAGAATCGGTAGTTATTGAGGCTACGTGTGACCGATATATTGTCGGTGCGGTAGCCGTAGAGGGCGCGATTTACCTTGACCGGCACGGAGGCCGAGAGTTGTATGGCCAGGGCGACGGCATTGTCCTCGTAGAACACCTGCTCGGGGAAATACAGGTCGTTGCCGGTGATAAGCGTGCGCCTGTACATGGCCGACCATATGGGGGTGGGGGATAGGGTGATGCATCGGCGCAACTCATCACCAGATAGGGTGGCTGAGTCAGGCCCGAGCGGTGACACTATGTCGGGAGGAACAGCCGGGAGATTGCCCCCGAAGCGGAAATAATCGAAAAGCACCATGTCGGCATTACTCCTGCGGGCAGTGTCGAGGCATGTGGCAACGGCCTCGGGTGCGAGACCGTCGTCGGCATCCAGGAACATCACGTATTGGCCACGGGTCTCCTTAAGTGCGCGGTTTCGCCCACCACCCTGCTTGACATTGACGGGAGAGTCGATAACACGTATGCGCGCATCGGCCGATGCGAAAGCGTGGAGCATTGCAGAACTGTTGTCGGTGGAAGCATCGTTGAAGCATATCAGTTCCCATTCGGGGCTCGTCTGGGCCAGCACCGATCCTACCGAGCAGTCGAGATACCGCGCGGCATTATAGACAGGCATTATTATAGATACTTCAGGGCTTTTCATGATAGTGACACAAAGGTAGTGTTTTTCCGCTGAAATATCAATTCAAAAACCAATAAATACAACTTTGGTTAACAGCTGTTAAAATTGGAGAATTTTATTTATAAATATGTATTTTTGTGAAAATACCAGTCGTAAATCTTAAGAAACATTTACTAAAGTTTGCGTAATTATAACAATTATAAGTGCAAATTCTCAAACCTGATTACCGCAATGTTAAGCATTAAGATGAAGCATGTGATGGCCGTAGCTGTGATGTGGTCGGCCTCATTGATGACGGTCGGAGCCGTCGATCATGCTCCCGTAGGGTGGCACAAGGAGTATAATGACAGTTGCCAGGGGGTGAATCTCGACAAGGCATTGTCCTATCTCAAGTCGCGTAAACTCAAGCCCCGGCATGAAATCATAGTCGGGGTGATCGATTCGGGTATCGATACGGCCTCCATCGATCTCAAGCCGGCGTTGTGGACCAACCCCGGAGAACGGCCCGACGGAAAGGATACCGATGGTAACGGTTATGCCGACGATCTGCACGGATGGAATTTCCTGGGCACGAAGGACGGAAGTTTCAATATGACGAGCGCGGGCACCGAGGAATTTCGCGAGTTCAAGCGCCTCTATCCCAAATATAAGGATGCCGACAGTGCCACAGTGGCGGATCGTGCCGAGTATGATTACTACCGACTGATGCGTCGAAAGGCCGGAATCGACAGCTATATAATGATGGCCGCATACACCGCGCGCAAGGGGGATTGCTACCGCCTGATTGACTCGATAGGACATGCGGCTTTTCCCGAGAAGATGGATACCGTGACAGTAACGCATATGGCCTCACTGTTGTCCGAAGAGGAAAATTTGGAAATGTCGTTCCAGGCAATTCTCCCCGACATTATGCGCCAGGGAAAAGGGGTGACGTGGGCAGCCTTGTATGATAAGCACCGCAAGGATCTCGCCCTCATGCAGAGCCGTCTGGATGGTATAGAGAAGAATCCTGACAAGCGGTTGCTTATGGGAGATGATCTCAAGAACGCTTCCGATATCCATTATGGAAACTCCTGCCTGGATGTGGAAGGGTGCGAACATGGCACATTCGTGGCCGCCGTGATAGCCGGGCAAGGGCTTGGCGAGCTGAATTGTTCAGGTGTGTTCCCTCAGGCCAAGGTAATGATACTCCGGGCTGCTCCCGAGGGCGATGAGTATGACAAGGATATAGCCACTGCCATACGTTATGCCGTGGATAACGGAGCCAAGGTGGTGAACATGAGCATCGGCAAGACCTGCTCGCCCGACAGCGCGATGGTGAGCGATGCCGTGAAGTACGCTCTGGCCCATGATGTACTTTTGCTTCAGGCGGCAGGAAACAGCCATAAGGATATTGATGCCACACCGTATTTCCCTACCGGACGTGACCGCACGGGAGTGAAATATGAGAATTACATGAGGGTCGGCGCCTCGGATATTGCAGGTGCTCCCGCCGGAATGAGCAATTATGGGCGGAATGAGGTGGATGTGTTCGCTCCCGGAGTGGATATACGCTCCACCACGGTGGGTAACACCTACATGTATGCCGACGGTACGAGTGTGGCTTGCCCCGTGGCTTCGGGAGTGGCGGCTCTTATTCGCGCATATTTCCCCAAGCTGAAAGCACGCGAGGTGAAGGATATACTCGTGAAAAGTTGTCGCAGGAGTGATGCCCTCGGCGGGATGAGCCGTGGCGGTGGTGTGATTGACGCGTTTGAGGCTGTGAAACTTGCATCCACTTATTGACCGGAATATGAAACACAGTGTAAAGAAATTATTGCAGGCCGGGACTGTGGCCGGTGTCCTGCTGGCCATGTGTGGAAATGTGGCTCCTGTCTCGGCAATGGTTCCGGAGCATGTCTCGGTTGACTGGACTCGCGCCGAGAAAATGTCGGGCGACTCGCTTGCCCGCTATCTGAAAGGTAAAAGTCTGTATCCTACATGGATACACGGCACTTCATGCTTCTATTACAATGTGAGGGAGGCCGATGGCACACATTATTATATAGTGGACGCTCCTACAGGTCAACGCCGGGACATGATAAAGGATCCTAAGCGTTTCGTAAAGGATTATGCCCGCATCACCGGTGATACACTCGATGCCCGCGAACTCACGGTATATGGACTTGAGTTTCCCGAAGGTGAGACCCGTAGATTCCGCGTGTCGCACAAGGGTAAGAAAATGGTGTATGACATGTCCTCCGGCCGGCTCCGCGAGCAAAAGGAGAAAAAGGCCCCTGAACAGAGGAGACATCGCGGGGGCTGGACTGAGAAATCACCCAGCAATGCCGATTCCACATGCACGATGTTGGGGTGTGGATATGACCTGTATGTGCGCGACAATGGCTCGGGCAAAGTGAGACGTCTCACTGACGACGGCAAGGAGGGTGCATCCCACACTTACCGTTGCACCGCCGATACGGTGGTGGGTGGAGTCAACGGCTCATGGTACGGCAACCGTTTCATGCAGGTGATATACGACAACAGCGGTATAAAGGAGATGGGATTCATAGAATCACTCACCGATGGCCGTCCCAAGGTGAATGTGTTCAAGATGCCTATGCCGGGTGACGAGGGCGTGAGGCAAGTGAGGGTGTACTGGTTCAATGCCGATACAGGCGAGGGGAGATATGTCCCTATCGAGAAGTACCCTGACCAGACTGTGGAGATAGGTTTCAACAATGTGGAAGGAGCGGTGTTCTTCACTCGCCGGAGCCGTAAGGCCGACCATATCGACCTGTGCCGCATCAATCTCGCCGACGGTAGCGTGACCGAACTTATCACCGAGGAATGCAAGCCTCATATGAATCTCACGCTCTTCAACTACCGCCTGCTCGACGGTGGAAAGGAGATAATATGGTGGTCGGAACGTACAGGCCGCGGTAATTATTACCGTTATGACGGCGAGGGGCGCATGCTCAACCGCATTACCTCGGGTGAAAACCTGGTGGCCGGACGTATCGAACGGATCGACTCGGCCGGGCGTTACATGGTGTTTGCCGGATATGGCAACGAGCCTGGCATGAATCCCTACTACAGATATTATTATAAAGTACCGCTCGAGGGGGGCGACCAGCAGTTGCTCACCCTTGGCGACGGAAATCATAGCCTCGCAATCTCGGGCGACAGAAAGTGGGCTATCGACCGGTATTCGAGGATCGATCTTCCCACCGTGATGCAGACCGTGAGCATCGACCATCCGGGCCGTTGCAATGTAGTGGACTCGATGGATGTGAGCGAGCTTGCGGCCGCAGGCTGGAAGGCACCTCAACTGTTCTCGGTAAAGGCGGCCGACGGGGTGACCGATCTATATGGCATGATGTATGTGCCTTCGGATTTCGACCCGGCAAAGAAATATCCGGTGATAAGCAATGTGTATCCCGGTCCGCAGGACGACCAGATAGCGCGTGATTTCGTAGTGGACGACAACGGCAACCAATCGCTGGCCGAACTGGGATTTGTGGTGATCAATGCCTCGTCGCGTGGCAGCTCGCCGTTGCGCGGCCGCGATTTCTACACCTATGGTTACGGCAATCTGCGCGACTACCCGCTTGCAGACGATCGTAACACCATCGAGACCCTGGCCCGTAGGTATCCTTTCATTGATCTCGACCGTGTGGGTATATACGGACACTCGGGCGGAGCGTTCCAGACCGTGGCCGCGATGCTGACCTATCCCGATTTTTACAAGGTGGGAGTGGCGGCCTCGGGCAACCATGACAACAATATATATATACAATGGTGGGGCGAAGTGTTCCACGGGCTTGACGAGACCACCGACAGCGTGACGGGAAAGACTGTGTTCCGGGCCAACATCCCCACCAACATGGAGCTTGCCAGAAATCTCCGGGGGAGGCTTCTGCTTATCACCGGAGATGTGGACAAGAATGTGCCGCCGTCCAACACCTACCGCCTGGCCGATGCGCTGATCAATGAAGGACGTCGCTTCGACATGTTTGTCCTCCCCGGCAAAGACCACGGAGTGATGTGTCCCTACTATCAGAACCTGATAAGATATTATTTTGTGGACAATCTTCTGAATCCCTCCGCAACACAGCATAGTAACATAATCAATCATAATTAAGGGAAACGGCCCTCAAGGCATGAATCCCGCTAACATTCAATCTTTAACCTTATGAACATTTACACTTCAGTCAAGGCGCTGCTGTCGATATGTTTCCTCACCGTGGCATTGACGCTTGCGGCCCAGAAGGCCCAGCCCGATGCGATGGTGCAGGTCGACGTGACAGTGGTGGACTCAGAGGGGCAGACACTCCCCGGAGCTACAGTGCAGATTTCAGGCAAGTCGCAGGGTGTGATATCCGATGCCGACGGACATGTGAGCCTGTGGGTCGATAAGGGCGCGCGTATCGAATTCCGGTATGTGGGCATGAAAACCGTGTCGATGCGCGTCACCAAGCCTGTGAAGGGCACCATCACTCTCGAGGATGATTCCTCGCAGCTCGACCAGGTGGTGGTGACCGGATACCAGCGTACCACCAAACGGCGCACCACCGGATCGGTGGCCACACTTTCGGCCGAGGATCTTAAGGGATCTCCCACGGCTAACCTCGACATGCTCATGCAGGGCAAGGTGGCCGGTATGGACGTGAAGGCCCTCTCGGGTCGTCCGGGCGAGTCGGCCAAGGTGCGTATCCGCGGAACAAATACCATTACAGGTAATGCCGACCCGCTGTGGGTAGTTGACGGTGTGCCTCTGCAGAAGGATATCCCCTCGATATCCAGCTCGCAGGTCAAGGCCGGAGATTTCAACGACATATTCACCAACGGTATCTCGGGCATCAACCCCAACGATATCGAGTCGATCACGGTGCTGAAGGATGCGTCGGCTGCAGCCATCTATGGCTCTCGCGCCGCCGGCGGTGTGATCGTGATCACCACCAAGCGAGGCAAGGAGGGTAAGCTGAACGTGAGCTATTCGGCCAACGTGTCGATAGTCACCAAGCCGCCTCATGATGCCAACCTCATGAACTCGACCGAGAAACTGGCTTGGGAACAGGAGCTGTGGGACGAGTTTTCGGCCGACCGCATGGCCCAGGGACTCCGCTACCCGGTGATCGGTGCGGTGGGACAGATCCGCGCGGGCTATGGCAAGTATGCCGGATGGACAACGGAACAGCAGGATGCCGAGATACAGCGGCTTGGTGCCCAGTCGACCGACTGGTTTGACGAGCTGTTCCAGAATTCGGTGTCCAACAGCCATTATCTGTCACTCTCGGGAGGCTCGGACAAGTCGTCCTACTATGTGTCGCTCGGATATGCCAAGAACAACGGTCTGGTGAAGAAAACCGACTATGACCGCTATAATATCAACACGAAACTCGATCTCAAGCCGGGCCGTAAAGTTAAGATAGGTGTGCAACTCGACCTTACCATGCAGGAATCCAACGGTCCGTCGCTCAATGTGGATCCTTTCAAGTATGCCTACTTCGCCAATCCTTACGAGCGTGTTTACAATCCCGACGGATCATATGCGGCCGACAATACCTACAACACCATGGCCATCTCGAACGGATCGGTGGGCGTGATGGAGCCTGAGAACGGTTTCAATATCATGCGCGAGATCAACGAGACCTCCTCCAAGAGCAAGAACCTCTCGGCCCAGGCCATAGCCACACTCTCGTATAATATAATAGACAATCTGTCGTTCGAGGGACTGGCATCCTACGGATATACCGACAATCATACAGATAATATCAACGGCAACGGTACATATGCCGCGTGGAACGACCGACCGTTTGAGACCTCTCTGACCTCGAAGCGTTCCTATGGCTCGATCACACAGACCTCGGCCTACAACACCAGCTACAACCTGCGCGGACATTTCCTGTACAGCAACACATTTGCCGACGATCACTACATCAGTGCGCTCGCCGGTGCCGAGATACGCGGACAGTATGCCAAGAGCATCTACGAGAAGCGTTACGGTTATGATCCCGTGACCGGCAACTCGGCGTTCCCCGTGTATCCCGAGGGGACCAATGTGGATTACTCCACCCTGCTGTCGTATGCCAAAATCATGGACGGACTGTCGGGCCAGAGCAGGGAAAAGACCACATTTGCATCGTTCTACATCACGCTCGATTATGTGCTCAAGAACCGCTACATACTTAGCCTCACAGGCCGTACCGACGGTTCCAACAATTTCGGTAGTGACGAGCAGTTCAATCCCACAGGCTCGGTGGGCCTGTCGTGGAATGTCGATCAGGAATCGTTCATGCAGTCGCTGAAACCTGTGCTGAGCACCCTGTCGGTGCGTGCGGCCATGGGATATACCGGAAACATCAACAAATCGGTCTCGCCTCAGCTCGTGATGGACTATCTGAACAGTTTCCGCAATCTGGGCAATTACTTCTTCCGTGTGGGCGATATCCGCAACGCTCCCAATCCGCGCCTGCGATGGGAGAAGACGAGAGACATGAAAGTGTCGCTCGACATGGGATTCTTCAACGACCGTCTGCGCGTGCAGGGCGAGCTTTATGACCGTCGCACACGTGACGCCGTGTCGTCAGTGCCGGTTGTATATACCACCGGTTTCGGTACACAGACCTTCAACACATCCGAACTGCTCAATCAGGGTGCCGAGTTGAGCGTGAGCGCCACGGCATTCAGCAACCGCGACTGGCGAGTGTCACTCTCGGCCAATATCGCTTGGAACCGTAACAAACTGCTCAAATACAATCCCCCCACAACAAGCCTGTTCAACAGCAACTATGAGGGTTATCCCATCGGCGCTATCATAAGCGGCCGTGTGCTCGGTATCGACCGCAAACTCGGTATATATGCCTATGAGGTGCGCCCCGATGTGGATATGTCCACCGCGGCCGACCGTGGAAAGAGCAACAATTACGCCTTCTATCTCGGCACAAGCAATGCTCCCACCAACGGCGGTTATTCAATCTCGGTGGGCTACAAGAAAGTGACCTTGAGCATGGGCGGATCGTTCTCATGGGGCGGAAAGATATTGAACAATATCTCGTGCCCTGTGAGCTACTCCTCGCTCAACGGATCGACGGTTGAGAGCGTTCCCACTCAGGAAAACGACCTCTACACCAACTTCCTCAACGTGACCAAGGACCGTGTGAACCGCTGGACCCCCTCCAATCCCATCACCAACGGTTATCCCCGCATCATCGATGCCTATGGCGAGAAACTCGGGCTCGACCGCTACATGGTGACGAGCGACAACATCACCCGTGCGTCGATGATGGAGAATGTATCGTACTTCAAGCTCGGATCAATCATGCTCACCTATTCGATGGATTATGCGTGGCTCAAGCGGGCGTTCATCAATTCCATCATGCTTTCGGGCGGTGTGAGCAACGTGTTCACCATCACTAATTATGACGGTATCGATCCTGAGACTCCGGGCGCGGTATATCCTCAGCCCCGTACCTATTCAATGGGACTTTCAGTAAACTTTTAACCGAGACTACAACATGAAGATATATAGAATACTTACCGGGATGGCTGTGGGGCTGGCAATGGCCTCTTGCAGCAACTATCTCGATGTGAAGCCCTACGGAAAGGTGATACCTACCACCGCTGAGGAGTTTTCGGCTCTTCTCAACGGTGACCTGGATGCCATCGACCAGGGCAATACCAATTATCTGGTGCCTAATTTCATCCACACGGGTGTGAGTCTGGACGGCGAGTTCAGCGACAATTTCGAGGTGTGCCTCACCTCCAATTCGGGTAGCTCGCTTAACCGTCTCAGGTCGTATGTAGGCGATGCCATATCCCGAAACAATACCAATGATATCTACAGCGGGTTGTATGAGGTGGTGCGCAACTGCAATCTGGTGCTCAACGAGATGGAGGAGCGTGGCACCGAGCAGGCCGACAAGATGCTTGCTCTCGCCTATGGCATGCGCGGTGTGTCCTACTATCAGCTGATGCGCTATTTCTGCGAGGCTCCCGAGGCCGGCAACATGTCGGGACAGTTGGGCTTGCCGTTGGTGGAAGTGTTTGACATGGAGGCCACTCCGGCCCGTAGCACTTTGGCCCAGACTGTGACCTTTATCGAGAATGACCTGAAGATGGCTCTGTCGATACACATGACAGATGGAGACTACAGGTTTACCGACGATGTGATCACCGGCTACCTGTGTCGCCTGTACTTCTGGACCCAGCAGTGGGACAAGGCTCTCCCTCTTGCCCAGGAACTGTTGCGCAAGTACCCGTTGATAAGCGGTGACGAGTATGTGGAAATGATGATGACCGTGGGGCCGCTCAAGGGCAATCAGATGATAAAGGCCTATCGCGCTTCCACCGGCACTGATCAGGCTACCGACGGGGCATTGTCCTCGCTGGCTACACGTCCGGTGAGCGTGAGGGTAATCAATTGCTATTATGGCGATGAGAAGAATACCGATGTGAGGTATAATCTGTGCTTCAACGGCAAGCGTCAGGCCAAGAACAAGATATTCTGTGGCATGCGTGCCGCTGAGTTCGCTCTCATCGAGGCCGAATGTCTCTACCACATGAATCAGCCCGATGAGGCTCTGAGATCGATCAACCGTTTGCGCTCCAACCGCATAGCCGGTTACACCGATATGAAGATGGACGAGGTGCCCGCCGTACTCTCAAGCGAGACCATCAGCAAGGATGCTACCGGCGCCGCGTTGACACCGCTCATGGGATTGATACTCAGCGAACGACGCAAGGAGCTGTTTCTCGAAGGTGACCGTTTCTTCGAGCTGAAACGCAACGGAGCCCCCGAATTCTCCTCCTTCAATAACGGAGTGAAGTACACTACACGCAGTTTCATGTACACGTTCCCGATCCCTGTCAGAGAGTTTGACATCACCGACAATCTGGTCCAGAATCCGGGTTACAATGAGGTTATCAACATTTAGCTCTTTAAGTAAAGATGAAAAAATATATACAGTATATCGGCGTGAGCTTGGCCGTAGCCGTGGCCGGTGTGGTGCTGGGTGCGTGCGAGAAGATCGATGATGTGCCCCCCTACAAGGAGTCGTCGACAAGCAAGGCTTACAAATTGCCCGATCCTACCACAATGACGGCCGATGAGACTGCCGAGTTCAATGCGATCAAGGCCGAATATGATGCCGCAACCAAGTAAATAGATTATTATGAGATATATTACATATAAATATATGTTGCTGTCGTTGATCCTGGGGCTGATGCCGGTGTTGGTGTCGTGTTCCGACGATGACAAGGACAGCGGACAATTGCCCCAGATATTTATCGAACAGCCTTACTATTCGATGGCCAAGGGGCAGGTCGAGATCAAGGTGGGCGCCGATGAGGCTCCCGACCATGATGTGGCCATTCCGGTGAAATTTGCCGGCACAGCTGTGCGCGATATTGATTTCACGGTGGAGAATTCCGAGATTGTGATCAAGGCCGGAGAGACCGAGGGCGTGCTGGTGATATCGAGAATCCAGGAGAATATTCCCGACGATAATCTGGAGCTGTTCATCAATCTTGCCGAGGCCCCGGCGGGCTATCAGCTCGGCCTCATGAACTATGCCACGGTGAATATGCTTGGAAACAACGGCTATGTGATGTCGTTTAAGGAGCCCGAGGGTACCGTGGGTCTGGATGGTGAGTTCAAGATTGTGCTTTACGACATGAAGGGAAGCATCTACCGACCCAAGGCCGATGAATACTTTGGCATAGTCATTGATGAGGAGCTTTCGACTGCTGTCGAGGGTGAGCATTATGAGATGCCCGAAGGCCATGTGATAAAGTATGCCAGCGGAGCGAGGGAAGGCGTTCTGAAGATCAACATGCTCAAGGTTGAGCCGGGCCGTGACCGTATAGTGATGCGCCTTGACGACAAGGACGGTTATGCCAACGGTAACATTCCTGTCATGACTGTTACCATCAAGGGTCCGGATGTGTACAACGGCACCTGGGTGTTTGATCACTTTGATCTGAGCGACGTCCTCATGTATGCCGACTGGGGTAGCATGGTGAATCCCGAGCTTGCACCCACAGGATCATCGGCCGACAAGCTGATGTTCTCGGGCGATTCCTATCTCAAGTATCACTTCACACCCCAGCTGTCGGGTGACCTCAAAAAGTATTTCGGTACCGAGGCCCGCGAGGTGACATTCCTTATGGAAGATAAGGACTTCAGGGATCAGAGCGGTAACTATCCCAAGTTCACACGTCTTAAATTCCCCGGAATAAACTACTCCTTCTCAAGCAAGCAGTCCGATATACGTGATGCCCAGATAGGCTTTAAGCTTAAGGACATCGACGGTAAGGAGTATCTGGAATGTTGGATTGGTGACTGGTGCCCGCTCGAGGATGATTTCGGTGGCGAGCTGTGTTGGTGGATCTACGATGAGACCAATCTCTGGGGTATGGCTCCCATACGTGTATATTTCTCTCGCGAATAGGGAGTTGTAACACCCCGTGAGGGATAAATATTCGATGCGCGTCTCAACTTTTTTGAGGTGCGCATCGTTTTTTTGAGTAACTTTGCATCTCCCAACAAATTGTGTAGTTATGGAATCGATCAAGAATATTTTTAAGATAGGTCACGGCCCGTCGAGCAGTCACACGATGGGACCGTTGAAGGCCGCTCAGGAATTTCTTTCCGTGACACCCGGAGCGTCGTCCCGCAGGGTGACTCTTTACGGTTCGCTTGCCGCTACCGGCCGCGGTCACCTCACTGATAAGGCTATCCTGGATGTGCTCACTCCTCATGCACCATGCGAGATAGTGTGGTTGCCCGAAGTATTCCTGCCGTTTCATCCCAACGGCATGAAGTTTGAGGCGCTTGATCAGGCGGGGGAAGTGACATTCAGCGAGACATATTACAGCATCGGAGGTGGCGACATACTCAAGGAGGGGGAGACCCGTGAAGGAGCTGCCCGCCAGGTATATGACAAGCACACGATAGCCGATATACAGAAGTGGTGCGAGTCAACAGGATCGAGCTTTTGGGAGTATGTCGACAAGTGCGAGGGCCCAGGTATATGGGATTATCTGCGCGAGGTGTGGCGCGTGATGAAAGCCGCTGTCGAGCGTGGAATAGAGGCCGAGGGTGTATTGCCAGGCGGACTGGGAGTGCGTCGCAAGGCGGTGAGCTATTATGTTCATGCGTCGGGCTACAGCAATAGTCTTAAGAGCCGTGGCCTGGTGTATGCCTATGCGCTTGCCGTGAGTGAGGAGAATGCCTCGGGCGGAGAGATTGTCACCGCTCCCACTTGCGGATCATGCGGCATAGTCCCGGCAGTTCTCTACCATCTCCACACCTCCAAGGATTTCTCCGAGAAACGCATCCTCAGGGCTCTTGCCACCGCAGGATTGTTTGGAGCTATCGTGAAGCATAACGCATCGGTGTCGGGAGCCGAAGTGGGCTGTCAAGGTGAGGTAGGAGTGGCTTGTGCCATGGCTGCCGCAGCCGCTTCCCAGCTGTTTGGCGGTACGCCGGCCCAGATAGAGTATTCAGCCGAGATGGGACTTGAACATCACCTCGGGCTTACTTGTGATCCGGTGTGCGGAATGGTGCAGATCCCCTGTATCGAGCGCAATGCCTATGCGGCTGCCAGAGCGTTGGATGCCAACCTGTATGCATCGTTCTCCGATGGTCGCCATTCAGTGAGCTTCGACCGCATTGTGGAGGTGATGAAGCAGACCGGCCATGACCTGCCGTCGCTCTACAAAGAGACCTCGCAGGGTGGACTTGCGGTGATAAATTAGAGCAAGTGAGAATTAGGAAAATATTTTACCGGAAACGGCAGTAAATAGAAAAAATAATCTGAGCTACGGGTTTCATTAAATGATTTTCCGTAGCTCAATTCTTTTTTTATGGTGCTGTGACGGTTAAATTGTGCGAATAATCTGATATAAAATGTCATTTTTCCATAAAATATTGGGGATAATATGAGATTTTGTTAGAGAAATGTGTACCTTTGCATAATATTTTTAATTATCAGTATATAAATAAACAATTTCTAAGTACCGCAACAGTCAGATGAACAATGACCAGATAAAGGTGATGTTTGCTCAGGAAGAACACTGCAAGTATGCTGAGCAGATTGTCGACCTCATCTATGAATCGGCCTTGCAGCGCGGCACCGGCATAGCCCGGCGCTCGCCTGAGTACATCGCCCAGAAGATAAAGGGCGGTAAGGCTGTAGTTGCTCTCTGTGACGACCGTCTGATCGGGTTCAGTTACATAGAGAGTTGGGAACATGGTGATTATGTGGCCACTTCGGGCCTCATTGTCGATCCTGAGTTCCGACGATTGGGGCTGGCTGCGCGTATAAAGGCAAAGACATTCGAGCTTGCACGACTGAGATTTCCCTTCGCGAAGATCTTCTCCATCACCACTTCGCTTCCCGTGATGAAGCTGAACTCGCAGATGGGCTACCGCCCGGTAACATTTTCGGAACTCACCGACGATGAGGAGTTCTGGGCCGGATGCAAGGGATGTGTCAACTATGACATCCTTCAGCGCAACAACCGACGCATGTGCCTGTGTACAGGTATGCTCTACGATCCTAAGGCCAAGCTTGAGCGTCCCTCCAAGAGCCGTCCCTACATGATGTGGATCAAGAACAGACTTGCCAAGCTGTTCAAGCATTGATGCACTTCTTATTTACATTCCTTTAACTTATTGATTTCACTCACCTTGGGCGAGTTGTATCCAATCCTATAGGGTGGATTGTATACAGCCCACCCGCAACATACTATATAAAAATGAAAAAGAAAGTAGTTCTCGCCTTCAGTGGCGGTCTCGACACCTCGTTTGCCGCCAAGTATCTCTCGGAAGACCTCGGATATGAGGTACACACCGCGATAGCCAACACCGGAGGCTTCGGCCCCGAGGAGCTCGAGCGTATCGAGAAACGTGCCATGGATCTGGGTGCCGCTTCCCATGCCACCCTCGATGTCACAGGCGATTATTACGACAAGAGCATTCGCTACATGATAGCGGGCAATGTGCTCCGCAACGGCACTTATCCCATATCGGTATCCTCGGAACGTATATTCCAGGCAATAGCCATCATCGAGTATGCCAAGAAGATCGGGGCCGATGCCGTGGCCCACGGATCGACCGGTGCCGGCAATGACCAGGTGCGTTTCGACCTCACTTTCCAGATCCTGGCTCCCGAGATCGAGATCATCACGCCCACCCGCGATATGACTCTCACCCGCGAGTATGAGATCGATTATCTGCGCAAGCATGGCATCGAGGCTGACTACAAGAAGATGGAGTACTCCATCAACAAGGGCCTGTGGGGTACCAGCATCGGCGGAAAGGAAACTCTGCACTCCGAGCAGACTCTGCCCGACAGTGCATATCCCAGCCAGGTGACAGCCGATGGCGAGGAGAAGATGACAATAACGTTTGACAAGGGTGAGGTAGTTGCTGTCAACGGCAAGGAGTATGCCGACCGTATCGAGGCTATCCGCGAGGTGGAGCGTCTGGGCGCGCGTTATGGCATAGGCCGCGACATGCACATCGGCGACACTATCATCGGCATCAAGGGCCGTGTGGGATTTGAAGCCGCCGGTCCTATGCTCATAATCGCCGCCCACAAGATGCTTGAGAAGCATACACTGACCAAGTGGCAGCAGTATTGGAAGGACCAGATAGGCACATGGTATGGAATGTTCCTCCACGAGTCGCAGTATCTGGAGCCGGTGATGCGCGACATGGAGAAATTCCTCGAGAACTCCCAGCGCAATGTATCGGGCACAGTAGAGATCACGCTCCGTCCGCTCGGCTACACCCTCGTGGGTGTGGATTCCCCATTCGATCTCATGAAGACCGATTTCGGTGAGTATGGCGAGGTCAATAAGGCATGGAGTGCCGATGATGTGAAGGGATTCACCAAGATTCTCGGCAATCAGATGAAGATATACCACAACGTGCAGAAGCGCAACGGCCTGGCCGAGTAAGTCATCACACATTATATAACTGACCATATGATCAAAGCCGGAATAATCGGAGGCGCGGGCTATACGGCCGGCGAACTGCTCCGACTGCTGATAAATCATCCCGAGGTGGAGGTGGCGTTTGTCCACTCCACCAGCAATGCGGGTGCTCCTGTATCGGATGTTCATGAGGGGCTGGTGGGGGAGACGGATCTCACATTCGCTTCCGACTATGACCTCTCGGCCTGTGATGTGCTGTTTCTCTGTCAGGGCCACGGTTTCAGCCGTAAGTTCTGGGAAGAGAATGAGATGCCCGCCGGACTCAAGGTGGTGGATCTCGCCCAGGACTATCGCGATGAGAGTGACGGATACGTCTACGGACTCCCCGAGGTTAAGCGCGATGCCGTGAAGGCTTGTACCCGCCTGGCCAATCCGGGATGTTTCGCCACAGCCATCCAGTTGGCGCTGCTTCCGTTGGCGGCTGCCGGAAAGCTCGACGGTGAAGTGCATGTGACCGGTATCACCGGCTCGACAGGAGCGGGAGTGAAACCGGGAAGCACCACCCATTTCTCGTGGAGAAACAATAACATGTCGGTCTACAAGGCGTTTGAGCATCAGCATCTCAAGGAGATCAAGCAAACACTGTCGGCCCTGCAGGGGGGCAAGGAGCCTGAGATCAGTTTCATACCGGTGCGTGGCGACTTTGCCCGTGGCATATTTGTCATGGCCGACATCACCACCGATATGAGCATCGAGGAAGCCGTGAAACTCTACAAGGATTTTTATGCCGATGCGGCTTTCACGCATGTGTCTGACCGGCCTGTCGACCTGAAACAGGTGGTAAATACTAATAAATGTGTGATCTCGCTTGAAAAACATGGCAACAAATTGTTAATACTGAGTGCGATCGACAATCTCCTCAAGGGAGCGTCAGGCCAGGCTGTCCAGAACATGAACCTTATGTTCGGCTTGCCCGAGAAAACCGGCCTCGCTCTTAAACCGTCGGCATTTTAGGTCCCGCTCTTACCATTGGGGGACGATGGGGTCGGCTTATTGTTGATTGTATATTTTTTGATAGAAAAAAGATGAATTTATTTGACGTATATTCGCTATATGATATAGAACCGGTAAGCGGTAAGGGGTCGTATGTCTACACTGCCGACGGCACCGAGTATCTCGATCTCTACGGCGGTCATGCCGTGATCTCGATCGGACATGCCCATCCCCGCTATGTATCGGCTGTGAGCGAGCAGGTGGGGAAACTCGGGTTTTATTCCAATTCGGTGAAAAATTCCCTCCAGATGAAACTTGCCGAGAAGCTCGGGCGCCAAAGCGGCTACATGAGCTACTCGCTGTTTCTGTGTAATTCCGGAGCCGAGGCCAACGAGAATGCCATGAAGCTGGCATCGTTTGCTACGGGACGATCCAAGATACTGGCGTTTGACCGCGCCTTCCACGGCCGTACATCAGGAGCGGTTGCTGTGACCGACAATCCCAAGATACAGGCACCGTTCAATGCCACTGAGAATGTGGAGTTTGTACCGCTCGGCGACCTTGATGCTGTACGCGGAAAACTCGCCACCAAGGAGTTTGCCGCCGTAATCATCGAGGGGATCCAGGGAGTGGCCGGCATACGCATGGTGGCCGATGATTTCCTGCGTCAACTGCGCACGGTGTGCGACAATACCGGCACGCTCATGATTCTCGACGAGATACAGTCGGGTTACGGACGTACCGGTCAGTTCTTCGCCCATCAGCACGCCGGCGTGCGTCCCGACATCGTGACATGCGCCAAGGGCATAGCCAACGGATTCCCCATGGGAGCCGTGCTGATCTCGCCCGATATCGAGGCGCGTAAAGGGATGCTCGGCACCACATTCGGCGGAAATCATTTAGCTTGTGCGGCCGCGATAGCAGTCCTTGACGTTATGGCCGAGGAGCACCTGGTGGAGAATGCCGCCGAGGTGGGCAGATACCTGCTCGAGCGTCTCGGTGAAATGGCCCGTCGTTGCGACGAGATCGTCGAGGTGAGAGGCCGTGGACTCATGATAGGCATTGAGATAAAGGGTAATGCCGGAGCATTGAGAAAACAGTTGCTTTTCGGCAACAAGATATTTACCGGAGGGGCCGGCGAGCACACGGTGAGATTGCTCCCCGCATTGGGGCTCACACGTGGTCAGGCCGATGTATTCCTCAAAAATTTCGAACAATTATTAACCGGTCAGAAAGATGCGTAATTTCACTAATGTAAATGATATAGGGCCACTCGACCTGGCCGTTAAGGAGGCGCTTGAGGTAAAGGCCAACCGCTTCGGTTACACCGATCTGGGCAAGAACCGCACGTTGCTGATGATATTTTTCAACTCATCGTTGCGCACACGCCTGAGCACTCAGAAGGCGGCCATGAATCTGGGCATGAACGTGATGGTGCTCGATGTGAACCAGGGAGCCTGGAAACTCGAGACCGAGCGTGGAGTGATAATGGACGGCGACAAGGCCGAGCATCTGCTCGAGGCTATCCCTGTGATGGGATCCTATTGTGACATCATCGGTGTGCGCTCTTTCGCCGGACTCAAGGATAAGGCCGAGGATTATGAGGAGAGAGTGATCTCGCAGTTCATCAAGTACTCGGGCCGTCCGGTATTCTCTATGGAGGCTGCCACGCGCCATCCGTTGCAGAGCTTTGCCGACCTTATCACTATCGAGGAGTTCAAGACCAAGCCCCGTCCCAAGGTGGTGATGACATGGGCTCCGCATCCCCGTGCCCTCCCTCAGGCTGTCCCCAACTCGTTTGCCGAGTGGATGAACGCCACCGATTACGATTTTGTGATCACTCACCCCGAGGGATATGAGCTGGATCCGCAGTTTGTGGGGAAAGCCCGCGTGGAGTATGACCAGCGCAAGGCGCTCGAAGGTGCCGATTTCGTGTATGCCAAGAACTGGTCGGCCTTTGCCGATCCCAATTATGGCAAGGTGCTGTCGACCGACCGCTCATGGACAGTTGATGCCGAGAAGATGAGCCTTACCGACAATGCTTTCTTCATGCACTGTCTGCCGGTGCGCCGCAACATGATCGTGACCGACGACGTGATCGAGTCGGAGCGCTCCATAGTGATCCCCGAGGCCGCCAACCGCGAGATCTCGGCCCAGGTAGTAATCAAGCGACTTCTTGAAAGCCTATGAATGAGTTGACCTCACCCGCCACCGGAGATATCACCGTGGTGAAGATTGGCGGTAATATCGTGGACAATCCCGAAGCGTTGGCCCGTTTTGTAAAGGATTTCGCCTCGTTGCCCGGCCGTAAGATTCTGATTCACGGCGGAGGGAAGGAAGCTACGCGCCTCAGCGACCGTCTGGAGATCCCCACAACCATGATAGAGGGACGTCGCGTCACCTCGCGGGAGACTCTCGATGTGGTCACCATGGTATATGCCGGACTTGTCAACAAGCGCATCGTGTCGATGCTTCAGGCCGAGGGGTGCAATGCTCTCGGTATCAGCGGTGCCGACGGGAATGCCATCACGGCAACACGCCGTAAGGCTACCCCAATCGACTATGGTTTCGTGGGCGATATTGCCCCCGAGGGGGTGGATACCTCGCTCATGGGTGCACTGCTCGACGCCGGTATCACACCGGTGTACTGCGCGATCACTCACGACGGTCACGGCACTCTGCTCAACTGCAATGCCGACACCATCGCTTCATCAGTGGCCATTGGTGCCTCACGCCTGGCCCCGGCCGATCTCGTGTATTGCTTCGAGCAACCGGGTGTGATGGAGGATATTGACCGTCCTGAATCGCTCATCCCCCACATAACCCCCTCGAGCTATGCTTCCCTCAGGGAGCGCGGGGTGGTGAACAAGGGGATGATCCCCAAGCTCGACAATTCATTCCGGGCCATCGGTGCCGGAGTGAGAAGCGTTATAATAAAGCATGCCGCTAACCTCACCAATTATACCGGCACAACACTCTCAGGTGAATGAATATCGATAAGGAAATATTGTTGTTGAGCCGCATGGTGGCCACTCAGTCATTCTCCAGGCAGGAGGACGGGACTGCCACGGTGATATACGATTATCTTGCCGGGGAGGGTGCCGATCCTCGCCGGAGTGGCAACAATGTTTGGGCCGTGTCGGAGGCGTTCGATCCGTCACGCCCCACACTGATGCTTAATTCTCATCACGACACTGTGAAGCCGGCTCCCTCATATACCCGCGATCCATTTGTTCCTGCCATTGAGGATGGCAGGCTCTACGGACTCGGAAGCAACGATGCGGGGGCTTCGGTGGTGTCGCTCATCAGCGTGTTTCTCAACCTGCGTAAAGCTGAGCTTCCATTCAACCTGCTGCTTGCCATCACGGCCGAGGAGGAGGTTGGAGGCGAGAATGGCATGAGAGCTTTTCTTCCCATGCTCGCCCGTGAGGGGATTACCATCGATTGTGCAATAGTGGGCGAGCCCACAGGTATGGAACCGGCTGTGGCAGAGCGCGGGCTTGTGGTGCTCGACTGTGTGACACCCGGCGTAACCGGACATGCTGCCCGTGGTGAGGGTGTCAACGCCATATACCGCGCCATGGAGGATATTGACCGGCTTAGAGCTTATGAGTTCCCGGCTGTTTCTCCGGTGCTCGGTCCCGTGGGGGTCAATGTGACCCAGATCAATGCCGGCTGGCAACACAATGCCATACCCGACGAGTGCAAATGGGTGGTGGATATACGCACCACCGATGCGCAGACCAATGAGGAAGTGGTGGAGATGTTGCGTTCATCCGTGAAATGGAGCACACTCACGCCCCGCTCCACCCGTGTGAGAGCGTCGGTGATCGATGACAGCCATCCGCTGGTGCGCACAGTCGCCGGTTTCGGACGGAAACCGTTTGTGTCCCCCACCACGAGCGATATGTCGCTCATGTATGATTTCCCGTCGCTGAAAATAGGACCCGGACAATCTTCGCGCAGTCATTCGGCCGACGAGTATATCCTCCTCGACGAAATCGCTGAGGGGATAGATATGTATAATAGAATACTGACAACTTTGGACACGCTCTGAAAGCAGTGTGTCCCAACGATACATACAATCCTATGAAACTATGGAGCAAAGGCTTTGAGCCTGATAAAATGATAGAACAGTTCACAGTGGGCAACGACCGTGAGCTTGATCTGCGCCTGGCCCGCTACGATGTGCAAGGCTCTATGGCGCATATACGCATGCTTGAAAGCATCGGTCTGCTGAAATCCGATGAACTGGAGGTGCTCTTGAAGGCTCTCGGCGAGATTGCCGATGTGATTGAGCGCGGAGAGTTCCGCATCGAGGAAGGTGTGGAGGATGTGCACTCGCAGGTGGAGTTCATGCTCACTGCCAAGCTCGGTGATATAGGCAAAAAGATTCATTCGGGCCGTTCGCGCAACGACCAGGTGCTTGTCGACCTTAAGCTCTTCATGCGCGATGAACTGAAACATATAGCCAAGGCTGTGGAGCGGCTCTTCTATCGTCTGCAGGGATTGAGCGAGGAACATAAGGACAAACTGATGCCCGGCTATACCCATCTGCAGGTGGCTATGCCGTCGTCGTTCGGATTGTGGTTCGGGGCATATGCCGAGTCTCTTGTCGATGATATGCAGATGCTGGTGGCCGCTTATAACGTCGCCAACCAGAATCCTCTCGGATCGGCTGCCGGTTACGGATCATCGTTCCCGCTCGACAGGGAGATGACCACCCGTCTGCTTGAGTTTGAGACATTGCATTACAATGTGGTGGCCGCCCAGATGTCGCGTGGCAAGACCGAGCGTGCGGCCTCGATGGCGATAGCCTCCATAGCATCGACTCTCGGACATTTGGCGATGGATGTGTGCATGTGGATGTGCCAGAATTTCGGGTTTGTCTCGTTCCCCGATGAACTTACCACCGGATCATCCATAATGCCCCACAAGAAGAATCCCGATGTGTTTGAGATAATGCGTGGCAAGTGCAACCGTCTGCAGTCGATACCCAACGAGATAGCCCTGCTCACAGCCAACCTTCCGCTCGGTTACAACCGCGACCTGCAGCTGCTCAAGGATATCATCTTCCCGGCCTCGACCGAGCTGATCGAGTGTCTCGACATGGCCGACTTCATGTTGCAGCACATAAGGATCAAGGATGGTATAGTGGAGGATCCGCGTTACGACTACCTGTTTACTGTGGAGGAGGTGAACCGTCTGGTGCTCGAAGGCATGCCTTTCCGTGAAGCCTATAAAAAGGTGGGTCATGAGGTGCAGAATGGCACTTACAGTCCTGTGCGCGAGGTGAACCACACCCATGCAGGAAGCATCAGCAATCTGTGCAACAAAGAAATAGCCGACAAATTCCGTAAGGTTGCCGGCGAGATTATGGGTTAGCGGATTTTTCCGGTTGGCAACGAGGAGGATCGAATATAAAGTTTTCGGTAGGTGGTAGACCATAGATCCATAGATCAAAATCTACTGATCCTTTTTTTCGGCCCGTAAATTCCCCGCAGGCCCACCAACTACTAAGCCTCGGAGAGGCGATGAAATCGTAGCCCCACCACGAACCTGACAAGCAAATCGCCCGCAGGGCAAGATTTGTGCCGTCGGGTGAGGCGTGGGGAAATGAAATAAATGCCAATTTGGGCGTCGAAGACGTCCTGTAATTCGCCGTATCAACCCACATTAACACTGTATATCTCATTGTAAACACCGGCATAGAAGGTTTTAGACCGGAATAATTTGAGTTTAGACCAGAGATCTATAGGTTAAGTATAGAGGGGAAAATATAGAAGTATAGGGATTAGATTTTTAGACCGTATTTTTAGACCAGAGGTCCAAAGAGCTTTTTTATAGATATAATGGCTCCGGCCCGTCACGGGTGGGAGTCATTCGTTTTG
>CAJUSW010000006.1 GCA_910589485.1 uncultured Duncaniella sp. | reverse complement strand
TTCACCACTGTGAGGGGTGCTTCTCAAAAGCGAGTGCAAAGGTAGACACTTTCTCATTATCCTCCAAATTTCAAATACAATTTAACAGTTATTTAACACTTAAGCGAGAACCCGGAAAGACGTATTTATTTAAACATCCAGCCTATTACATTGATAATTAACGATTTACCGCAAACGGATGATTCACGTACCAAATTCTCTCATTTTCCTCGTTCTTCACCCCACCCTATTCTGATGGCCGCATCGTCAACAATGATCAGCCGGACGGTTCACGAATAATCCGGTCTAACAAAAAAAGTCTGCCATCCGGTTCCATACAAGAGCCGGATGGCAGACTATGACTTTTTCATCGCCGGCCACACATGAGAATGCGACAGCCGGACGGGGAAAGGATATTATTTGTTCACGCGGAAGCGGTCCTCGCCAGTGGTAAGGAATGCTATCACCTGACGGGCGGCAGCGATACCGGCGTTGATATTGGCCTCGGATGTCTGAGCGCCCATCTTCTTGGGGGTGAAGAACACGCGATCGCCAAAACGCTCCTTGATCTCGGCGGCACGCTCGGGGGCAACGTCAGCGGCATATTTAATGTCGGGACGTGCGTCGAGAGCGCGGATGAGTCCCTCCTCATCGATCACCTCCTTGCGGGCAGTGTTGATGAGCAGACCTCCCTTGGGCATAGATGCTATGAGATCGTAGCCGATGGATCCACGAGTCTCGGGGGTAGCGGGGATGTGGATGGACACAACCTTATTGGACTTGTAAAGCTCCTCAACAGAATGTACGGGAGTTACGCCGGCCTCTTCCATGACTGCATCGGGGCAGTAGGGGTCGAGAGCTGAGATGTTCATGTCGAAACCACGTCCGATGCGGGCCACGTTGCGACCCACCTGGCCGAAAGCCTGGATACCGAGGGTCTTGTCCTTGAGCTCGGAACCGGAGGTGCCGTTGTACATGTTGCGGCACATCATCACGGCGAGGCCAAACACGAGTTCGGCTACGGCGTTGGAGTTCTGGCCGGGAGTATTCTGAGCGCTTACGCCATGGGCGGTAGCGGCGGCGAGGTCGATATTATCGTATCCGGCGCCTGCACGCACCACGATCTTAAGGTTACGGGCGGCATCGAGCACCTCGGCATCCACCTTGTCGGAACGGATGATGAGAGCGTCTACATCGGCCACGGCCTCGAGGAGATCGCTCTTGGCGGTGTACTTCTCGAGAAGCACCAGTTCAGCACCGGCATCCTCGATGACCTTACGCATACCGTCGACTGCAACGGCAGCAAACGGTTTTTCGGTTGCTATAAGTACTTTCATTGCTGTATGGACAATGGATTAGTGCTGTTTTTCAAACTCGTTCATAGCCTCGACAAGAGCCTTCACGCTCTCGAGGGGGAGTGCATTGTAGAGAGATGCACGGAAACCACCTACCGAACGGTGACCCTTGATGCCTACGATACCGCGGGCAAGGCAGAAGTCAACGAACTCCTTCTCAAGCTCCTTGTACTCTGGGGTCATCACGAAGGTTACGTTCATGATGGAGCGGGAATCCTCGGCTGCGGTGCCGACAAACATCTTGCTGCTGTCGATTGCATCGTAGAGGCAAGCGGCCTTCTCGAGGTCGATCTTCTCCATAGCCTTCACGCCACCCATCTCCTTATAATAACGGAGAGTCATGAGCGAAGAGTAGACGGGAAGCACGGGGGGAGTATTGAACATCGAACCCTTCTTGATGTGGGTGCGATAGTCGAGCATGGTGGGGATAGCGCGGTCAACCTTGCCAAGAGCGCTCTCCTTAACGATAACGAGGGTAGCACCGGCGGGGCCGAGGTTCTTCTGGGCACCGGCGTAGATGAGATCGTACTTGGACACGTCGACGGGACGCGAGAAGATGTCGCTGGACATGTCGGCGATCATGGGCACGGGCACATCGGGATCCTCGCGAAGTTCGGTACCGTATATAGTATTATTGGTGGTGATGTGGAAATAGTCGAGATCAGCGGGAACTTCGTAGCCACGGGGATAGAAGGTGTAGTTGGCATCCTTGGAAGACGCGAGCACCTCAACCTCGCCAAAGAGGCGAGCCTCCTTGATAGCGTTGGAAGCCCATGTACCGGTGTCGAGATAGCCGGCCTTGGTGCGGAGGAGGTTCATAGGAGCCATGCAGAACTGGAGGCTTGCACCGCCACCGAGATAGAGCACGTGGTACCCTTCGGGAACATCGAGGAGCTCCTTGACAAGAGCCTGAGCCTCGTCCATTACAGCCACAAATTCCTTGGAGCGATGAGAAACCTCAAGGAGCGAAAGCCCGGTTTCAGCAAAATTGTTTACTGCATCGGCCGTGTGCTTGATGGTGTACTGGCTAAGTATTGACGGCCCGGCATAGAAGTTATGTTTCTTCATATCGGAAATATTGATGATTGATTTCGCGATGTCCCGCAATCAGGCGACGGAAGCATCACGACTGCAAATTTATATATTTTTATTTGAAATACTAATTAAATACAGAAATTTTTCCTTAATCATCCAAACTTTCCCCCGAGTGGCCAGATAATCACTCTCCGGCAGGGCGCCAGCGCTGGTTCTGGAGTGCCGCGGCGCGCATCTCGGCAGGGTTATCGCATGGGGTCCACAGCTCGCGGTGGCCAAGCTCGTCGGGCATGAACTGCTGCACCACAAAATTTCCGGGGTAATCGTGGGCATACTTGTAGTCGTGGCCATACCCCATATCCTTCATGAGCGATGTAGGAGCATTGCGCAGATGCAGGGGCACGGGCAGATTGCCGGTCTCATTGACCAGATCGAGCGCTTTACCGATAGCCATGTAGGCCGAATTGCTCTTGGGGGATGTGGCCAGATACACGGTGCACTCAGCAAGAGGGATGCGCCCCTCGGGCCAACCTATCTTGTGCACAGCCTCGAATGTGGCATTGGCGAGCAACAGAGCGTTGGGGTTGGCCAGCCCTATGTCCTCGGCCGCCGATATCATGAGACGGCGGGCTATGAACACGGGATCCTCACCGCCGGCTATCATGCGGGCGAGCCAGTAGACGGCGGCATCGGGGTCACTGCCACGGATACTCTTGATGAAAGCCGAGATAATATCGTAGTGCATCTCGCCCCCTTTGTCGTAGGCGGCGGGGTTCTCCTGCAGACGCCCGGTAACGGTGGCATCGTCGATTACCATCTTCTCGCCCTGAGGGGTGGACTGCTCGAGGAGGTCGAGTATATTCAACAGCTTGCGGGCATCACCGCCGGCGAAGCGGAACAGGGCGGTGGTCTCCTTCACCTCCACGCCATGGGAGCGCAGCACCTCGTCCTTGGCCAGCGCGCTGTCGAGCAACGACTGCAATTCGGGCTGTTCAAGCGGGCGGAGCGTGTAGACCTGGGCCCTGGAAAGCAACGGGCGTATCACCTCGAACGATGGGTTCTCGGTCGTCGCACCGATTAAAGTCACCATTCCGCTCTCTACCGCGCCCAACAGCGAATCCTGCTGGGCCTTGTTGAAGCGGTGGATCTCGTCGATAAACAGTATGGGGCGTCCTTGGGTGAACATGCTCGCGGCATCGCGTGTGCAACGGTCTATCACATCACGCACCTCCTTGACTCCCGAGTTCACGGCCGAGAGGGTGTAGAACGGCACATTGACCGTATTGGCTATGATACGCGCCAACGTGGTCTTGCCCACACCGGGAGGGCCCCACAGAATAAATGAAGCCACTTTGCCCGACTCAATCATCCTCCGCATCACCCCGTCGGGGCCAACGAGATGGGTCTGTCCTATGTAATCCTGCAACGAACGCGGACGCATCCGCTCGGCCAATGGTATCGTAGTCATATTACAAAGTTACATCAAAAGCCAAGAGGGGGCCGTCCACTCAGTGTTAAATGAAATTAATTAGCCGGCAATTCCTTTTTACGTTAATATTTTTTCATTAATTTTACCGCAAAGAAACAATGACGGCAAAAAGCCGTAGCGACATCCAAACATTCAGCTTGTCCGCGTTGTTAGTCATATACCGGAAGGCATATTCCCGCCCCGAGGTAAACATACTAACGTTTTAAACTATTGAGACAATGAGCGCACAAAGAAACTCAGGAACCCCCAAAGCCATGCGCAATATATTCGGCATCATCATGATCGCCATATATTTAGCAGTAGGCATACTATTTTTATGCGGATACTTCAATATCCTCTTCCCCACATGGACATGGGTCCGCTGGGTAGGAGGCGCACTGTTCATCGCCTACGGTGTGTGGAGAGGCTACCGCCAGTTTGCCGGCATCGACGCCGGATACGGCAACGATCCCGACGACAACGACCGTTGATCAGTCACCCTTCCCGGGGACATCTACCCGTCCCCCACCCCTCTCCTGCCGGAGAGCATCACTGTACATTACGCCTAAACCCCACTGATCATGCATCTATCAGCACGTCATATCCCCATTATGGCCACAACATTCGTCGTGGCCATGTGCCTTGCGGCCTGTGGCGGGAAAAAGGAGCAGAAGCCCTCGACCCTCGCCAAGATCGCCTGCGATGAATCATTCGAGTATATCATGGAGCAGGAGATCAATGTGTACGAGTACATCTATCCCAAGGAGGACGTGCTTGCCTATTACCTCCCCGAGAACCAGGTGGTGGACTCCATCATGGCCATGGGATCGGTGAAAGGCGCGGTGATATCGCGTCCGCTCACCGAGAAGGAGGTGAGCTATCTGCGCTCCAATAAAAAGATAGTGCACCAGCAGAAAATAGCGGTCGACGCCCTCGCCCTCATCGTGAACCCCGAGAACCCCGTGGAGATCCTATCCAAGAAGGATATCGCCGAGATCCTCTCAGGCGAAGTGACCCGCTGGGATCAGGTGGAACCGTGCAAGCTCGGTGACATCGACGTGATATTCGACCACAAGGAATCATCGTCGGTAAAATACATGAGCGATTCGATACTCGGGGGCAAACCGTTCGGAGCCCACGTATCGGCCGTAAAATCCAACCCCGATGTGTTCAAGGCTGTGGCCGAAAACCGCAACGCCATCGGCATCATCGGCGTGAGCTGGATTTCGAGCGATCTCACAGGACGCCAGAAATCAGTGGAGGAACTCGCCGAAGCTGTGGAAAAGAGCGATACCACCACCCTCGAGTTCAAGAACGACGTGAAGGTGCTGAAGATACGCGGCAACAATGAAGTGACCGCCTACAAGCCCTATCAGGCCTACATATTCGACGGATCCTATCCCCTCTACCGGTCGGTCTACATGGTGAGCACCGCCCCCGGCGGCACCGTCACCCACCGCTTCTACAGCTTCGTGACAGGATTCCAGGGACAGAAGATAATCCAGATGACCGGAATCCTCCCCGCCACAGTGCGTCCGCGCATGGTGGAGGTGGAATGATCGCCGTGCGTCCCCACCACGCTTAATATACATTAATATATAGGGAGCGTGGAGGCACACAATATTCCGCGACATTCCACGTTAGAATATACAATGTAAATATTATCGATACCGATATCATTCAATCATTAAATCAATTTACAAAAACAAAATAGTAAACCAACAGTGATGAAGTTACGCACTTTGTTCTCCCTCTGCATGGGAGGCCTCGCGCTCACCGCGCTTGCACAAGGAGGATACCAGGACGGCGTAGATTACTACAACGCCGATCGCTTCGAAAAAGCCAAGACTATCCTTGAAAAAACTCTTAACGACCCGTCCACCAACAAGGCCGTGTCATATTTCTACCTCGGATGCCTCGACATGCGCGACGGCAACATCCAGGGAGCCCAGGCCAATTTCAACAATGGCGTATCGGCCAATCCCGAGAACGGCTACAACTATGTAGGTCTCGGCGAGATCGCCCTCAAGAACGGAAACAAGGGTGAGGCCGAGAAGCTGTTCAAGCAGGCCCTCAACACCAACAAGAAGGACGCCGCCATCGTGGCAGCCGTAGCCCGCGCATATGCCAACGTCGATCCCGTTGCCTATGCCAAGGAAGTAGACAAGTACATCGCCCAGGGCATGAAGATGTCCAAGAACAAGGAGCCCCAGATCTATGTACTGCAGGGCGACCTCGCCAAGAACGACGACAAGGGCGTTGCAGCCGGCTACTACGAGCAGGCTATAATATATGAGGAGGAGACCGGCAGCGTGAACCCCGAGGCTTACGTGAAGTACTCCAACCTCTACAACAAGGTGAACTCCGACTTCGCCATCGGCAAGCTCGTCGAGCTCAACGAGAAGCTGCCCACCTCGGCACTCGCACAGAGCGAGCTCGCTGAGAAGTACTACGACAACAACCAGCTCACCCGCGCCGCCGAGCAGTATGGCAAGTACATGAAGAACCCCAACCACTTCCAGGGTGACGAGCAGCGCTACTCAGGCCTCCTTTACTTCGGCAAGAAGTATCCCGAATCGCTCGAAGTGGCCCAGCAGGTACTCGCCAAGGACCCCGACAACGTGTACATGCAGCGCATGGTGATGCTCAACAAGGCCGCCCTTGAGGATTGGGCAGGTGCCGAGGAGGCTGCCCAGAAGCTCTTCGCCCACACCGGTGCTACATTCACTGCCACCGACTACACCACCCACGGTGAAGTGCTCGCCCACCTCAACCGTCCCGAGGAGGCTGTAGCAGCTTACGAGACCGCCTACAACATCAACCCCGAAAAGAACAAGCAGATCCTTGCTGACATCTCCGAGATGTACAACAAGCTCGAGAACGACCAGAAGTCGGTAGAGTACATGCAGAAGTTCGTTGACGCCGGCGACGCCACCCTCAACGACTACTTCATCCTCTCCAACCGCTACAAGAACCTCGGTCTCTCGCTTCCCGAAGGCTCGCCCGAGCGTGCCGAAGCCGCCAACAACGGTATCAAGTACATCGACCTCGCTCTTGCCGACGCTGCCAACAAGGGTCCCCTCTATCGCAACAAGGCCACACTTCTCATGGTGCGCGACGGTGCCACCAACACCCCCGAGCTCATCGAGACCTATCAGGCCATGATCGCCGCCTACGACGAGGATCCCGCCAATGTGACAAAGTATGCCGACGCTTACAAGACCGCATACACCCGCATGGGTTCCTACTATCTTGCCGAGGGCGATAAGGACAAGGCACGCGAATACTTCCAGAAAGTACTCGACCTCGATCCCGAGAACGAGCCCATCAAGAAAGTACTGAGCGACCTTCAATAATTCTCTCAATAAGGTTAACATCCGAAGGGCCGGGCTAAGCCCGGCCCTTCATTTTTCCCAACTCCTCCGAACTATGACCACCGAAAATCTGCTCCAGATATTCGCATCCAGCTTCCGCCAGAACTGGGAGCTGCCCGCTCTCACCGATTTCTCATCGGGTGCGACCATGACTTATGCCGATCTTGCCCGACGCATCGCCGCTACCCACCTGCTGTTCAAGGAATGTGGCGTGAAACGTGGCGACAAGATAGCCCTGATGGGACGGAATTCCATCCCCTGGGTCGAAACCTACATGGCCACACTCACCTATGGCGCCGTAATCGTGCCGGTGCTTCAGGACTTCAACGTCCAGGATGCGATGCACATCATCAATCACTCCGAGAGCGTGATGCTGTTCACCAACGAGTCGATTTTCGACAACATGGAGTTTGAGAAAATGCCGGCAGTAAAGGCCGTATTCTCCCTCGATTCGCGCAAAGTGCTTGCCGAGCATCCGTCCAACAGCAACGTGGCCACTAAATTTCTCGCCAAGTTGCACGACCGCATGCGCCGCACCTATCCCCACGGATTCACCAGCGCCGATGTGGAATACCCGCTCATCGACGAGGGCACATTGGCCGAGATAAACTACACCTCGGGCACCACAGGATTCTCCAAGGGGGTGATGCTCACACTCCGCAACCTCGGTGGCAACGTGAGGTTCGGACTCCAGTCCAAGCTCCACTACCGCGGCTCGCGCAACCTCTCATTCCTCCCGCTGGCCCACGCCTACGGATGCGCATTCGACATGCTCACCCCGCTTGCCGCCGGCACCCACATCACCCTCCTCGGCAAACTACCCACACCGGTGATACTCCTCAAGGCCTTCGCTCAGGTGAAGCCCAACCTTATCATATGTGTGCCCCTCATTCTTGAGAAGATCTACCGCAACAAGCTGCGCCCCATTCTCGAGAAAGGCACCGTGCGCAATCTCCTGCGCATACCCGGCGTGAACAAAATGATATACCGCAAGATCCGTTCCCAGCTCATCGAGGCATTCGGCGGAGAGTTTGAGGAAGTGATCGTAGGCGGCGCGCCTCTCAATCACGAGGTGGAGCAACTGCTACGCCGCATCGGCTTCCCCTTCACCGTGGGCTACGGAATGACCGAGTGCGGCCCCCTCATCAGCTACACCCCCTGGCAGAAGTTCATTCCCGGATCATCGGGACGCACACTGCCCGGCATCATGGAGTCACGCATAGCCGACAGCGCCGATCCCGCCACTATCCCCGGCGAGATATGTGTGCGTGGCGAAAACGTGATGATAGGCTACTACAAGAACCCCGACGCCACCGAGGCGGTGCTCGACGCCGAGGGATGGCTACACACTGGCGACATGGGCACAATATCCCAAGACGGCACCATATTCATCCGCGGACGCTACAAGACAATGATCCTGAGCGCCAACGGACAGAACATCTACCCCGAGGAGATCGAGGCCAAGCTCAACAACATGTCCTACGTGGCCGAAAGTCTCGTAGTGGAACGTGGCAAACACCTCGTTGCACTCGTGTACCCCGACTACGAGGCGATGGACCGCGACAAGATCCCCAACGAACAGCTCCCCGAAATCATGGAGCAGGTGCGCAAGGATCTGAACAAAGCCGTGGCTCCCTACGAGCAGATCGACAAGATACAGCTCATAGCCAACGAATTTGAAAAAACTCCGAAACGCTCCATAAAGAGATATCTGTATAATGCCTGATTATCAATTCTCACTTGATATCCGCGTGCGCGACTATGAGACCGATTCCCAGGGCATAGTCAACAACGCCAACTATCTCCACTATCTCGAGATCACCCGCCATGATTTCTGCGAGGAAGCCGGGACATCATTCCGGGCCATGCAGGAACGTGGTCTGGATCCGGTGGTGAGGAAAATCGAGATCGAATATCTCAACTCGCTCACCATGGGCGACACCATGACCTCCTGTCTCAACATGCGTCGCGAAGGTGCCCGATTCATCTTCGACCAGAACATCTACAACGCATCCACCGGGGCACCTGTGGTCAAGGCCAAGGTCACGGTGGTGTGCCTGCAGGACGGACGGCTCTCACGTGGCGACATTCTTGCCGACGCCTTCGCCGCCTATCTCTGACGCACCCCACGCCCCTCTCCTCCCCCACCTTATTTATCACCTCCCCCCTCTTCCCCCTCTACCATGAACTCCGATCTGACCTACCGCATCGCATTCGCCTCCTTGCGTAGCCTCACCCCGGCTATGGCGAGAGAGATACTGGCGAGGACAGGCTCGGAGGAAAACTTCTTCAACCTCACATCGGGCCAGCTCGCATCCATGCTCGGCTTCCGCAACAGGCTTTTCGACCGCGAGATCCGCGACAAGGCACTCCGCGAGGCTGAAGCCGAGACCGGGTTCATAGCCCGCAGTGGCATCTCGGCCACCTATTTTACCGACCCCGATTATCCCTCACGCCTCCTTGAGTGCGACGACGCTCCACTCATGCTCTATTCCGTGGGAAGTTGCGACCTCATTTCGGCACGGGTTGTCTCCATCGTCGGGACCCGTCATGCCACATCCTACGGTGTAGGGTTCGTCAACGATCTCGTCGAGGGGCTTGCCCGAAAGTGTGCCGACCCTATAGTCATCGTTTCGGGACTTGCCTACGGCATCGACGTAGCCGCCCACAGGGCTGCGATAAGCGCCGGACTCCCCACTGTGGGTGTACTCGCCCACGGCCTCAATACCATCTACCCCTCATCCCACCGCGAAATTGCCGCTACAATGGCCCGCAACGGAGGCATGCTGCTCTCCGACTACCGTTCGTGCGACAACATACACCGAGGCAATTTCCTGGCCCGCAACCGCATTGTGGCCGGACTGTCCGACTGTCTCGTCGTGGTGGAATCCGACACACATGGCGGAGCGCTTGTGACCGCCCGGCTCGCTTCGGCCTACTCCCGCGACGTGTTCGCTCTCCCCGGGCGCACATCCGACCGCTATTCACGCGGATGCAATGCCCTCATCTCATCGTGCGTGGCGAGCCTGCTCTCGTCGCCCGACGAGCTGATCGAGGCCATGCGATGGCCCGCACGTCCCGCCGAGGGGGAACAACAATCCCTGTTCGACTCCACAGCTACTACTCAGCTCACTGCCGAGGAACAAGCCATAATCGACCTCATCACCAGCCGTGGCGATGCCACCATCAACGAACTCACCGCCTCGGTCAACATCCCCACTCCACGCCTCATGGGAATGCTCATCGACATGGAATTCCGCTCTCTCATCTGCGCCATCCCTGGCGGCCGCTACCGCATAAGGTAGATTCAAGCAAAAGACCACTCACGTTTGTTATACTTACATTATATTAATTCTATTCCCAATCCACCTCGATATGAAAGTAATCCCCTCATCCGAACTCATTATAAACCCCGACGGGTCAGTATTCCATCTCCACCTGCTCCCCTCTCAGCTCACCGACCGCGTGATCCTCGTGGGCGATCCTGCCCGCGTCAACATGGTAGCGTCATTCTTTGACTCGGTAGATTTCGAGGTACAGTCACGAGAATTCCACACCATCGGCGGCACTTACAAGGGGAAGCCCATCATGTGTCTTTCCCACGGCATAGGCCCCGACAATATCGACATCGTGATCAACGAGCTCGACGCGCTCGCCAACATCGACTTCGCCACCCGCGAGGTGCGCGATCAGAAACGCCGTCTCACCCTCGTGCGCATAGGCACATCGGGAGCACTCCAACCCGAGCTGAAACTCGGTACACCCGTCATTGCTGAGAAATCCATAGGATTCGACGGAGTGCTCAACTACTATGCCGGACGCAACGAAGTGGCCGATCTCGACTTCGAGCATGCTTTCTGCGACGCCGTGGGTTGGAATCCTCTGTGGGCAAAGCCCTACGTCGTTGATGCCGACGAGGAACTCGTGGCCCGTATCGGAGGCGACGACATGGTGAGGGGCAACACCATCTCGGCCGTAGGCTTCTATGGTCCCCAGGGACGCGAATTGCGTCTACCGCTCTCCAACCCCGACCTCAACCGTCGCATTGAGGAGTTCCGCTTCAATGGACGCAAGGTCACCAATTACGAGATGGAATCGGCCCCGCTCCAGGGCCTGGGACGCCTCATGGGACACCGCGCCATGACCGTGTGCTCCATCATAGCCAACCGCATGAACACCGAGGCCAACCCCAACTACAAGACAGCCGTGCGCGACCTCGTGGCCACAGTACTCGAGCGCATCTGATGCGCCGGATGCAATAATTTACACGCCCCCGCGTTGAATATGTGATGAACCAACTCTTTATCACATATCTGCGCGCGGGCGTTGTGCTTTTTGCTATCCTGGTGTCAGCCATAGGGCTATCGGCATCACCCCATGCGCTTAACGACAAGGTGCTCAACCGTCCCTACACCGACATGCGACGCTGGCACCTCGGGTTCTCAGTGGGCATGCACACCCAGGACATCACCTTCACCCACAACGGATATATCACCGACGGCGGCGAGCAATGGTTCATGGAGCAACCCTCCTTCTCGCCCGGATTCTGCGTGAACGGCCTCATCGACCTGCGTCGGCATCCTATGTTCAACCTCCGGTTCACCCCCGGCATGTACTTCGGCAACCGCGACATCACCATGCGCGAATACGAATCGGGCAATCTCCTGCGCCAGAATCTGAAATCCACCTATATAGTATTACCGCTGGATCTGAAATTCTCGGGGATGCGCTACCGCCAGTCGCGCCCCTACCTCACAGCAGGAGTGATGCCAACGGTCAACCTCACCCGTTCGAGTGGCGATTATCTACGCCTCAAGCCGTTCGACATGTACCTCACGGCCGGATTCGGGTGCGATTTCTATCTCCCTTACTTCAAACTGATCCCTGAGGTGAAATTCTGCTTCGGCCTCTCCGACATCATCGACCACGACCGCCCCGACCTGGTGGACGAGCCCGATAAATCCAAGATCACCCGCTCGCTCAAGAAGGCGGTGTCGCGTATGGTGGTACTCACATTTTATTTTGAGTAGAGATGAGGCCTTCAATCACTGCAATATCGCCACGCATCCTGCTCCTGCTCATAGCATGGGCCTCATCGGCCATGATTGCCAGAGCCCAGGGCGACGCCATGCTCACGCAATACTGGGCCGTACCTACATATTATAATCCCGCTTCGGCAGGCGACACCGATAATATACGTCTGCGTGGCGGGATGCGCGCCCAATGGGTGGGGATCGACAATGCTCCGCACACATTCATCGCCACGGCCGACAGTCCGTTCAAGCTTTTCGGGCGCCGATGGGGAGCGGGCATCACCGTACAGCAGGAATCCTACGGCCTGTTCCGCAACCTCACGGCCGATTTACAGCTGGCCTACCGATTCAAGGCCGCCGGCGGAGACTTCTCCGTGGCCCTACAGGCCGGATTGTTCAACGAACAGTTCAAAGGCTCGCAGATCTATATCCCCGACGATGACGACTATCATCAGCCCGACGACGAAGCTCTCCCCGACCGCGATGTGGCAGGCAACGCTCTTGACCTCGGGCTCGGCGTGTATTACACCCGCAGATATTTCACTACCGGTCTCGCGCTCATGCATGCCAACTCCCCTGCTGTGACCTTCAGCGACGACTCGGGAAGCTCGGCATCACCCGGCGACAACCAGGATGGCTCCGGTGGTAAAAAGTACCGTTTCGAGGCCTCCCCCACCCTCTATTTTACCGCCGAAGGCAATATTCCGGTAAAAAACACGTTATTTGAAGTGCTACCTTCGGTGCTGATACGTAGCGACTTCACCGATACTGACCTCTCGGCCACAGTGCGCGCGCGATACAACCGCATGTTCTCGGCCGGCATCGGCTACCGCCATCGTGACGCCGTGTCGCTGATACTCGGTGTCGAGCTGAAAGGCATATTCATCGGCTACAGCTACGACCATCACATCAGTGATATAGCCAAGGTATCGTCAGGCAGTCACGAAATATTTGCCGGATACAGCCTTAAATTGGATTTTTCTGAGAAAAACCGCCACAAACACAAGAGCATACGCATAATGTAACCTATGAAAAAGATACTACATATACTCTTCTCGTTAGCAATCCTCGCCATCGCCGCCGGCTGTGCCACCGGAAGCCGCAACTCCATGGGTGGAGAAGTGACAGGCGTGGGCGGACAGTCCTGGACCGAGCCTACCCCCTACGGCATGGTGCTCGTGGGCCGCGGATCGGTCAACATGGGTCCCGCCAAGGACGACTCCCTGTGGAATCTCAAGGCCAACCCGAGGGGAGTGTCGGTGGATGCTTTCTGGATGGACGAGACCGAGATCACCAATGCCAAGTACAAGCAGTTTGTATTCTGGGTGCGTGACTCCATTATCCGCGAGCGTCTCGCTGATCCCGCCTACGGAGGCAACGAGGAGTATCGCATCGAGGAGGACCGCGACGGCAATCCCGTGACACCTCACCTCAATTGGGCCAAGGCCATACCCTGGCGCAACGCCGATGAGGATGAACAGCGTGCCATCGAGAGTCTCTACCGCGTAAATCCAATCACCGGAGTCAAGGAACTGGACCCCGAACAGCTCAACTACCGCTACGAGACCTATAACCACACCGAGGCGGCCAAACGCAAGAACCGCCTGAATCCCCGCCGGCGCGAGTATAACACCGACCGCCCCGTGCCCACCGACATCCCCGTCATCTCCAAGGATACCGCCTATATCAACAGTGACGGCGAGATCGTGCGCAGCACCATCACCCGCGCCCTCACCGGCCCCTACGATTTCGTCAACACCTATATAGTGAATGTCTACCCCGACACCACTGCCTGGGTCAACGACTTCGACAACGCCTACAACGAGCCTTATGTGCGCATGTACTTCTCCCACGGGGGTTACAGCGAGTATCCCGTGGTGGGCGTGAGCTGGGAACAGGCCAATGCGTTCGCCAACTGGCGCACCGACTTCCTGCGCCGGTCGCTCGGTCGCGAGGGGATCTACATTGAGCCTTACCGCCTCCCCACCGAGGCCGAGTGGGAATATGCCGCCCGCGCCGGAAAGAGCGAGAACATGTATCCATGGGACGGCGATCTGCCTCTCACCGAGGATCAGGGCTGTTTCTACGCCAACTTCAAGCCCCAGGAGGGCAACTTCACTCAGGACGGACAGCTCATCACGTCGCGTGTGGGCACCTACGCCCCCAACGATTTCGGCCTCTACGACATGGCCGGTAATGTGAGCGAATGGACCTCGACGGCTTTCACCGAGAGTGTCGACCGCCTCACGAGCGACCTCAACCCCGAATACCGCTATGATGCCGCCCAGGAGGATCCCTACCGCATGAAGCGTAAGATTGTGCGCGGAGGCTCATGGAAGGATGTGGCCCACAACGTGCGTTCCGACCTGCGCATGTGGGAGTACCAGAATGAACAGCGCAGCTACATCGGTTTCCGTTGCGTGCGCACCCAGATAGGATTTGCCAAGGGCACCAAAGCTAAAAAGTAATCTCACTCCGCTATGAACACCGACAAGATAAAATCCCGTTACCGGTCGCTCACCACATGGGAGGGCGGACAACGCCTGTTCAACTTCGCCTACTGCGTGGGCGCGGCCATCGTGATATGGGGCACACTTTTCAAGATACTCAATCTCCCCGGAGGCAACACCCTCCTGTGCATCGGCATGGGCACCGAAGTGCTGATGTTCATTATCACCGCGTTCGACCGTCCCCCCAAGGAATACCGCTGGGAGGATGTGTTCCCTCAGCTCGACGACAATAAGGCCGGCGAGGCCACCCCGGCTGTTGCCCGGGATATCACCCGTAATCATGTGGCTCCGGCTCAGGATCATTCCCTCATGGCCACCGGTGCTCAGCCTGTAGTGGCTGTACACGGCGAGTCGACTGCCGACATGACCGCCGTTACCCGCGAATATGTGGAGCAGATGACAGCCATATCGGCCCAGCTCGCCCAACTTCAGGAGACTACCCGCAACCTCAACGAAGTGTCGGCCATACTCCTGCAGAACTACCAGGCCATAGCCGACTCATCGTCAGCGCTCGCCGAGAGTTCGCGCGACTACATATCGCGCCTCGGCGACATAAACCGCAATCTCGGCGGGCTCAGCGCCATATGCGAGATCCAGCTCAAGGACGTATCGGCCCAGAGCGCCCACTACCGCGAGGAAACCGAGAAGATGACACGCAACATGCAACACATCAACCGCGTGTACGAGAACATGCTCCACGCCATGACTGTCAATCTCCCCCGCCCCATGGCCGGTGTTCCCGACAGCAGTGACCACCGCATCTGACCCTCCATTAACCGCAAGAATCCCCCACACCTGTAGAATATGGCCGAATCCATAGCAAGGCTTTCACCGAGGCAAAAGATGATTACGCTCATGTACATCGTCCTCACCGCCATGCTTGCCCTGAACATATCGAGCGATGTCCTCGACGGATTCTCACAGATCGAGGACGGCCTCGCGCGCACCAACGAGAATGTGGGTCAACGCAACGACGCCATCTATTCCCGGCTCGAAAGCCTCACGGCCTCCAATCCCGAGAAAGGCACCCCCTGGCTCGATAAGGCATCAGAGATCAGGGCCGAAGCCGCCGGCCTGTACCGCACTGTCGATTCCCTGAAACTCGCCATAGTCCGTCATGCCGACGGCCCCGACGGGTCGCTCGACCGCATCTCGCGTCGAGACGATCACGAGGCCGCTACCGTGGTGATGCTCGGCACCGATGGCTACGGGCGCCGTCTCCGCGAAGCCGTGGACACCTACCGTTCACATGTCTCTGCCCTTATCCCCGACTCGGTGAAACGCTCCTCAATCCAGGCCTCGCTCTCCACCGCCTCAAGCCGGCGTCCCGGCACCGTGGTGGATCAGAAATGGGAAGAGGCTAAATTCGACAACCAACCCGTGGTGGCAGCCGTAACCCTCCTCACCAAACTGCAGAACGACATACGCTATGCCGAGGGGGAGGCGCTCGCCTCGCTCCTCTCATCGGTCGACGCCGGCGACGTGAGGGTCAACGAGCTCAATGCCTTCGTGATCCCTAACTCCCGCATGGTGATGCGCGGTGGCAAATACTCAGCCTCCATAGTCCTTGCCGCTGTCGACACTACGGCCCGTCCCGACATTTTCATCGGCGGAAAGAAACTTGAGTCAACAGCCGGTGTGTACGAGCTCAACCCCTCCACTACCGGCACGTTTGACTATTCCGGCTACATCGAGGTGAGCCACGGTGACGGCTCATCCACCCGCCACCCCTTCTCATCATCCTACACCGTGATGGAGCCATCGGCCACCGTTTCGGCTACAATGATGAACGTGCTTTACGCCGGCATCGACAATCCGGTGAGCATATCGGTCCCCGGAGTCCCCACCAAGGACGTATCGGCCACCATGACCAACGGCACACTCTCGCGCCACGGCGATTCATGGACAGCCCGTCCGGCCAAGGTTGGAGAGAACGCCACCGTGACAGTGACCGCCAACATCGACGGCCGGCCCCACTCGGTAGCCACCACTACATTCAGGGTGCGCCGTCTCCCCGATCCCACAGCTTACATCACCATCTCAGGCGCCGGCGGAGCCAAGGACCGCTACAAAGGCGGGAAACCGATCTCCAAAGCCACTCTCGCCTCGGTCCCCTCGCTTCAGGCAGCTATCGATGACGATATGCTCGACATAGACTTCCAGGTGCTCGGCTTCGAGACCGTATTCTTCGACCAGATGGGCAACGCCATCCCCGAGGTGTCACGCGGAGCCGAATTCTCCCAGCGTCAACGCGACCAGTTCAAGCGCATGGCCCGTGGCAAGCGGTTCTACATTTCCCGCATCCGAGCCAAAGGCCCCGACGGTATCGAGCGCATCCTCTCCCCAATGGAAGTAATAGTAAACTGACCTCTCTTTCCGTTTCATCACACATCAATCCCCCGAGACCACCTATAATGAAGACGTTTCTTCTCCCAGTCATACTCCTCCTCATCGGCTTAGGCGCATCGGCCCAGAGTTCATCATCGAGCGCATCGGCCGTGCGTCGCACATCGCGCACCCCGGCCGGAGCAACCCAGCAAGCAGCCACACCCGGCGTATCTCAGCGCATGCAGGCCCATATGGACGACACCACCGGGGCCGACGACAGCGAGATGCAATGGATGCGCGTGATATACCGCAGCCTCGATCTCGACAAGGCTCCCAACGGATCGCTCTACTATCCCGATGAGCCTGTGGCCGGGCAGGACAACATGTTCCGCATCATCATGAAACGGATGGCCGACGGCTCACTTCCCGCCTACGAGTATCTCGACGGGCGCGAGATTTTCACCGATGAATACCGGGTGAAGATGCGCGACATACTCGACCGCTACTACATCCCTTACACCGATGCCAAAGGCTCCACGGAGAAGAATCCCCGCTTCGTCATAGAGGAGGCCGATATCCCTTCCTCCGAGGTACTGAGCTACTATATCATCGAGAAATGGGAGTTTGACCGCCGTTCCAACCGCATGCGCACGCGTGTCGAAGCCATCTGTCCCGTGCTTCACCGCACCGGCGATTTCGGCGCCGAGGCGGTGAAATACCCCATGTTCTGGATCCGTTACAACGATCTCCGTCCATTCATCGCCACCGCAAGCGTGTTCACCGACGATGACAACAATCTTGCATCCCACACTCTTGACGACTTCTTCACCCTCGGGCTTTACAAGGGCGACATATACAAGACCCGCAACATGCGCAACAAGTCGCTCATGCAGCTCTACCCCGACCCCGACGATCTGGCACATGCCCGTGACAGCATCCAGCAACGGCTCGACAATTACGAGAAAAAACTGTGGGTACCCTCACTCGAGGAGCTTGCCGCCAGGCGCGACTCAACAGCAGTAACCTCGGAAGCGGCACAGAAAGAACCGGCAAAGCGGGTCACCCGCTCTTCACGTGGAGTAAAGAAATCATCGGCCAAGCCCGCCAAAGTCAAGAAACCTCGCCAGACAGCTACACGGTCAGTGCGCGCCCGCAAGAAATGACGCGGACCGCTCGCACACTTGAAACACACATCACACATCCGGCATGCGCTCACCCATCACGATTGTAATACCCGTCTACAACCGCGCCCACACCATCGGGCGCACGCTACGTAGCATCGACGCTCAATCGGTGAAGCCTGCACATATAATAATTGTGGACAACGAGTCCACCGACTCCTCTCTTTCCATCATCAACACTTGGGCCTCGGGCCGGCCCGACGTAACTGTGCTGTCCGAGCCCCGGCGTGGTGCATCGATAGCGCGCAACCGTGGTCTGCGCGAAGTCACCACCGAGTGGACCATGTTCTTCGACTCCGACGACGAGATGCTCCCCTCCCACATCGAGGACTACACGCGGGCCATATCGGAACATCCCGCAGCCGACATACTCGGACGCGACATTATACTCCGTTTCATCAACGGATCCACCCGGCGGCTGTACTTCCATTCGGGACGTGACAACATGTTCCACCACATATTCCGCGCCACCCTCTCCACCCAGCGCTACATCGCCCGCACATCATTGTTCCGTAGCGTAGGAGGGTGGAATGAGTCTCTATTAGGATGGAATGATTACGAACTGGGAGTACGTCTGCTCCTCACATCGCCTGTCACGGTAAACATAGGCGGAAAGCCGTCGGTCCATACCCATCAGCTTAAGGATTCCATCTCAGGCCTGCTTGCCTGCGACAACCATCCGCTATGGGAGAGGGCAATAGATACCATCAGAAGTATTATCAAGAGTCTGCCGGAATCATGCCGGGAAAGGGACAGCTATCTGTATTGGCTCGATGCGCGGGCAGTCCTTCTCGCAGCCACCTACGAGCACGAGGCCAGACAATCAACATCACCGGAATTCAAGGAGATGGCCCACAGGCTGGCCCGCGATCTATATTCTCGCACCGTGGACTCCTCGCCGGCGCCTCATTTCATGCTCCGGGCCATATACCGCCACAACATTATCTTCGGCCGTCTTTCATGGCTATTAGCCCGGATACCCGTTTCAGCAAATTACCCCCCCCAATAATATAACACACTTATTATCAATAAGATATTATATCGAGCTATGCCGTATCCTATCCGTCATGACAGGATTGCGGTCACACGCTTGAGTCCGGCTATGAAATCATCGCACTCGCTCTTGGTGTTATAGGCGGCAAACGATGCTCTCACCACCCCCTCCACGCCGAGGGCATGCATCAGGGGCTGGGCGCAATGATGCCCGGTGCGCACGGCTATCCCGAGCTTGTCGAGGAGCATACCCATGTCATAATGGTGTATATCCCCTACCAGGAACGATATGATGGCACACTTGCCGGGGGCGGTTCCGAATATCCTCACTCCCGGTATCTCATCCATCATTCTGCGTGTAGTATAGTCGAGCAGTTCATGCTCATGGGCGGCGATATTATCCACGCCGAGCTCATCCATGAAATCAATGGCTTTCGACAATGCCGATATGCCTATGAAATCGGGCGTTCCGGCCTCAAACTTGTAAGGAAGATCGGCAAAAGTGGTCTTCTCAAATGATACCGACGCTATCATCTCGCCGCCCCCCTGATAGGGAGGCATCTTTTCGAGCCATTTCTCCTTGCCGTAGAGCACACCCACTCCGGTAGGGCCATACATCTTGTGGGCCGAGAATGTGTAGAAATCGGCATCCAGGTCGCTCACATCGATCTTGATATGGGGAGCAGCCTGTGCTCCGTCGATCACCACGGGCACGCCGTGACTGTGAGCCTCAGCTATCATCTCCTTCACGGGATTGACGGTGCCCAACACATTGGAGGCATGGCACACGCTCACGAGCCGGGTGCGCTCGTTGAACAGGCTTCGGTACACATCCAGCTTCAATTGCCCGCACTCATCGATGGGCACCACATTGATCTTGAATCCTATACGCTGTTGCAACAGCTGCCAGGGCACTATGTTGGCATGATGCTCCATCACTGTGAGGATGATCTCGTCACCCTCCGACAGCACCATCCAGCCCATCGACGACACCACCAGATTGAGCGCCTCGGTGGTACCGCGGGTAAACACTATCTCGCTCGTGCTCCCGGCGTTGATCCACTCCTTAACCCTGCGGCGTGCATTCTCCTGCAGTTCGGTAGCCTCCTGCGACAGCGTGTGCACCCCGCGGTGCACATTGGCTTTGGTCGTGGTGTACCCGTCCACTATGGCCTTCACCACACGGTCGGGGGTCTGTGAGGTCGCGGTATTGTCCAGATATACAAGCGGACGTTTGTACAACTGGCGACCAAGTATAGGAAACTCCGAGCGGATCTTATCAATATCCATGATTCTCTTTTAAACGATTTTACTTACGGCAAGTCTCGCAATTGCCAAGCTCGCCCGAGAAGCGGCGGTCAACGAGATGTAGCAGTCTCTCGCGCAATCCCGGTATCTTCACCGAGTCGATCACATCCACCATGAACGCCTGCATCAGCATCCTGCGGGCCTCGGCCTCGGGGATACCGCGTGAGCGCATGTAGAACATAGCATCCTCGTCGAGCTGACCGGTCGTGGCACCGTGACTACACTTCACCTCATCGTTATTGATGATCAGCTGAGGTTTGCAGTGCATGCGGGCATGCTCGCTGGCCAGTATATTGCGGTTGCTCTGGTAAGCCTCGGTGTAAGGCGCATTGGGGGTCACAGTGATGCTCCCCTCGAATGCTCCGCTCGACTGCTCGTCGAGCACATATTTGAACAGCTGGTTGCTGTGGCAATGTGCCGAATGGTGCAACACGGCGGTATCATTGTCGATGTGCATCTGACCGCTACCTATAGCCATGCCCGACAGGTTGCATGAGCAATGCTCGCCGTTGAGCTCCACGAAGAAATCGTTTCTTGTTGTGCCGCATGTGAGGGTGGTGCTGTTGACAGTCACCTCGCTCCCCTCATCCTGGCGCACAAACATGCGTGAGTATCTCGATGTCAGAGCCGAGGATTCCTCGATCTCACACATCTCGATACGCGCGTTGCGTCCGGCTATGATCTCCACTATCTGTGAGCCGAGATACTTCTGCTCGCGGTCCTGGGTGTGGTCACACACCAAAAGCCTCAACTCGGCATCATCCTCAACCACCACAAGCACCCTGCGGAAAGCGGCAAGCGGAGTCGGGGAGGAAAATATATTCACTAATTGCAGAGCCTTCTCGAGCCTCACTCCGCGCTCCACTCGTATGAACACGCCATCCTGAACGAGCATCGTGTTGAGCGACACCGAATTGTCGGCGAGCGGTGCGAGCGACCCGTAGTAGCGATCAACCACCTCGGGCATCTCACGCGAGGCCCTGGCGAGCGACATGAACGACACTCCGGCCGGCAAGCGCTCGGCAAGGTTGGCCGAGGGGACAAACTTATCATTGATTACTGTGGCCTGCAGAGTGGAGAGATTGGGGACGTCACAGCGGAATGTCGCCGCGATATCCACGGGGATACCTATACGGTTGACATTCACGCCGTAGTCGGGGGCAAACATATCCTCGATCGACGTTTTCTCAAAACCCTCGGTGCGCTTGGTAGGCAACAACTCGCCATCCATCCCCTCGCGGGCCGCATCGCGCATAGCGTTCATCGGCTCGCCGGTGGATGCGAATATCGCATCGCGCGCGCTGTCGTACAGGTCGGTATATTGCTTTATAGAACCCATTTCTTCAATCACTGATTAATCGTTCTCCTCCTTGATCCAGTCATATCCGCGCTCCTCCAATTCGAGAGCCAGCTCAGGACCGCCGGTCTTCACTATTCGGCCCTTGTAGAGGATATGCACGAAATCAGGCTTGATGTAATCGAGCAGTCTCTGATAGTGGGTGATCACTATGGTAGCGTTCTTGGAGGTCTTGAGTTTGTTCACTCCGCCGGCCACCACGCGCAGGGCATCGATATCGAGGCCCGAGTCGGTCTCGTCGAGAATGGCCAGGCGCGGCTCGAGCACAGCCATCTGGAATATCTCGTTGCGCTTCTTCTCACCTCCCGAGAATCCCTCGTTGACCGAGCGGGAGGCAAGCTTGTTGTCAAGCTCCACTATCTCGCGCTTCTGGCGCATGAGCTTGAGAAATTCGCTCGCGCTCAACGGCTCCTCGTGCAGATATTTGCGCTTGGCATTGACAGCGGCGCGCATGAAGTTGACCATCGACACTCCGGGGATCTCCACCGGATACTGGAACGAGAGGAACAATCCCTCGTGGCTGCGTGTCTCGGGGGGCAGATCAAGCAGTTCCACCCCGTGGAGCTTGGCCGATCCGGCTGTCACCGTGTAGGCCGGATTTCCGGCGAGTACCCCCGACATCGTGCTCTTGCCCGAGCCGTTGGGCCCCATTATGGCATGCACCTCCCCCTCACGGATGGTAAGATTCACCCCTTTGAGTATCTCTTTGCCGTCCACCGATGCGTGGAGGTCATGCACTTCAAGTAATATATCGCTCATAGTTATTTCATATTTTCCACAAAATTACTCATTATCTCACACCCGCCCAAACATTTCGCCCCCTCATTTATGGCAAACCCCGGTCAATACACCTCGTAATTCAGTATCGCTTCCACTATATAGAGGGCGCGTATGTCGTCGCGGCTCACATCCATGTCGTCATAGGCACAGTTGTCGCTGTGCAGTATCACCATCGACGGATCGCTGTGGCGCCTCACATACTTTATGAGCCTGAACTCATCGAGCTGTACCACATATATCTGTCCCCAGAATATGTTGCGCGGGTCATGTATCTGCCGTATGGCCACATAACCGCCGTTCTTGATGCGGGGGCTCATGCTGTCCCCCTTCACCTTCAGCACATGCGATCCCGCCGGGAGCTCGGGCAGATTGATCATGCCCACCGGCCTCACCTCGCTGAATATCTGTTCGAGACTGCGGCACCCGGCCGTGACATCTATGTCGTAGACAGGAATCCCCTGGGGCATACTCACGGGAATAATCTCGCCGGGCATCACCATGTCACGCACCACCGGCTCCTTCTCAAACGGCAATCCCACACCGTCCCTTAGCCACGGTTTGGAGACCCCGAGATCGGCCACGATCCTGTTGACAAGTCCCTCGGTAAACGGGAGCTTGCCGGTCATCACCTTGGATAGATTGGACGGATCAAGCCTCAACAGGCCGGCCAGGCCACGCTGGGTGAGATGCTTAAGAGCCATTATATGCCTCAGACGCCCTATTATTTCACAGGATTCGCCCCTGCGGTCGTCGGTATTATCAGTCATATAGATACGTATTATTGGCAAATATACAACATTATTGTCATTACGCCAAGAAAACTCATAAACTAATAAACCTATAAACTAATAAACCTATAAACTAATAAACCTATAAACTCTTAAACTTATAAACCCATAAACTTATAAACCCAAATAGCTATCCCCCTCCACCTCAAGGCGGTCGTTAAGCGTGATCAGGCGTGGCGAGCCGGTAGGGATCTCCTCCCCCACTATCTCCTCGGGCGTCATCTTCAGAAGCATCATCACCAAAGCACGGAGCGAATTTCCATGAGCAGCAACGAGCACATTGTCATACAATTGTAGGGCCGGCACTATCAGCTCCTCCCAGCACGGACGCACACGCTCGATCGTGGTCTTAAGCGATTCGGTCAACGGCAGTTCATCGGCCGACAGCATGGCATATTTCGCCTCCTTTCCCGGGAAACGTTCATCATCGGCCGTGAGCGACGGGGGAGCCACATCATAACTCCTGCGCCATATGTGCACCTGCTCGTCACCGTATTTCTCAGCCGTCTCAGCCTTGTTCAACCCCTGCAACGCACCGTAATGGCGCTCGTTGAGGTGCCAGTCCTTCACCACCGGAAGCCACTCCCTGTCCATAGCCGAGAGAGCGATGTTGAGAGTGTGGATAGCACGTTTCAGATATGACGTGAAGCAATATCGGGGTTCAATCCCCGCCTCCAAGATAAGTTCACCGGCTCTGCGGGCCTCCTCACGGCCCTTGTCCGACAACTCCACGTCAGTCCAGCCTGTAAAACGGTTAGACAGGTTCCATTCGCTCTGCCCGTGGCGGAGCAATATCAGATGTTTCATAATTACAATCGTTTATCTCAAAAACACCCACCCCTACCCCATAGTTCGCCCCCAAAAGAATCAAAGAACTCCTTTTAAGAAACTATCACCCGCTGAAATTTGTATATACGATATATATAATATATCTTTGCATAAAAACATAAACGACATGAGCACTATATCAGCAAATCCCGCACAACCTTCCCACCGCAAGTTGATCGACATACCCGAGGATGTATTCCGAGCATTGACCTTGAAGGCTGCCGCCATGGGCATCAATCTCAAAAAATACATCGAGCAACTCTTGATTGAGGAAGCCAACGGGATGGAAGATGCCGAGCTATACCATTATCTCATATCTACCCGTCCTGAAGGACAAGTTATGGTAAATGAAAGTGAAAAGGATGACTTCATGCGCCGTCATGGCATTGGTAAATACAGATGAAAGTTGATTTCTCCAAAGAGTTTACCAAAGCTCTTGATAACCTTTCCGGAAAAATTCACCATTCGGTCGTTGAAGCAATTAATAACGTTATTGATGCTAATTCGCTCGAGGAAATCAGTAATTGCCGAAAGATCGAGAGCCTCAATAGCGTATATCGCATAAGAATAGGGAGCAAACGGGCTTTTTTCGTTCTTCATATTCAAATTGACGGCGACCTCGTAAAATTCGAATATCTTGTCTCCCGAGGGGAGTCTTACGACAAAAAGAATATGGAGCGACTTAGGAAACGAAATATCTGAACACACATATCCTAACCTAACACCCCATACCCATTAAGCCTCGAAGAGGCGATGTACTCGTAGCCCACCACGAGCTTGACAAGCAAATGCCCGTCAGGCTACACCACCCACCAAGCCTCGAAGCGGCGATGTAATTTCCCCATCACGAGCCTATCGTAGCTGTCCCGCAGGCCTCCCTCCCACTAAGCCTCGAAGAGACGATGTAATTATAGCCCCACCACGAGGGAACGTGCAAATCGCCCGTTAGGGCAAGATTTGCGCGATCCCGAGGTGTGGGGAAAATGAAATACACACCAAAACGGGCGTCGAAGACGTCCTATAATTCCCCGCATCCACCCTCACTAACCTCCTATATCCCATTAATATACATCTAAAAACCGGGCTTAATAATCTAATTCCTATACTCTATACTTTCCCCTATATACTTAAAAATAAAAAATCCCTGGCCCTCTGGTCTTAAAATTCGTGCCAACACGACATTATCGCACCATATCACCCTCCCCGGTAACCTACCTTTGCCGGTGATATGAAACCAACGAGCCACAAGGTAACCCACCTGACAAAACGAATCCGTCGCCCAGACATCTGGTGCCACCCATTCTCACGCTTTCTCGGCCGGGAACTCTCCCCCGTCGAGAAATCCGTCATATCCCGGCTCGAACGCGCCCGCCGACTCTCCCGCCCGCGCCCAATCGTAATCGTAGACCCAAAAGGCTACGACTCAACCGAACTCCTCCGCTCATATCTCGACTACCGACTCGCCACATCCCCCGAAGGCGCAACTGCACTCCTCTACCTCTCACGCGAGGGGAAACAACGCGAATTCTCGGGTATGTACCCCGAATACACCGGCTACACCCGCCGTCAGGTCAAAACCCTGCACAAACGCATCCGTTACGCCTCCTACTCCCGCCCCGACAGCGTCCGCGGCACCTCCCCCGCCTTCATGCTCCTGCTCAACACCCAGGAATACAAAGGCTACTCCCCCATGCAACCCGACCCCGGGAAATTCCTCAGCCTCTGCTCCGCACTGTTCCCATTATTGTGCGGCATAGGCTTCCTTGTCATACACATAAACGTCGACAGGGAACAGATTCCCGCCTTCTTCTACCTCGGCATGCAGGGCCACACCACACAACGGCCCCCGAAACCCGAGCCCCCGGTCGAGACCGCCATACTCGTCCTTACCGATCCAACGTCCATCCTCCGCTGGAGCCTGCCCACCCGCGAGGGCCCGCAAGGCCACCCCGCTGACGATGCACCAATCCCCCGACCACCCATACCCACCTAAGCGGAGCGCCGACCTCCGCCGTTCCCACCGGAACTAGCAATAAGGTTACAGAAATTAGGAGAGCTACAAAATCATATTCATAGCAAAAAGGATAGGCCATAAACCTATAAACTTCTAAACCTATAAACTCCCCCACCGATCGGCAAGAGCCCCTTGACATACTGCTACAATATTAAAAAAACGAATGACTCCCACCCGTGACGGGCAGGAGCCATTATATCTATAAAAAAAGATCTCTGGCCCTCTGGTCTAAACCCAAAACTCTCTGGCTCCATGGTCCAAGTCTATTTTCTACACCGTCCCCCCTTTATACTAAAAAAACTCCGAAACGAGTTCTGCTCATTTCGGAGTGATTATACATCGGTCGGGGTGACAGGATTCGAACCTGCGACCACCTGGTCCCAAACCAGGTGCGCTACCGGACTGCGCTACGCCCCGATACGGACTGATGATCATAACGGCATAGCCGATATACATTTCCGTGGTGCAAAGATACGAAGTTTTTTATAATTCCACAAAAACTTTAGCGCATTTCTAAACATTTGTTTAGTGCACGGTCCATCCAATCTGCTTACCTTTGCGAAGAGACATATTATTGGATTTTAAATAACTTATAGCTTATTTTACACATGACTACACTGTGCAGAATGATCCTGTCGGTGGTGCTACTCCTCGCATTCGTACCGGATGCCGGCGCGAAAAAGGAGAAAAAGGACAAAGCCGACAAAGAAAACGAAATGGTAGTGGAGGTAACTATGCCCGACGGCTCCGTGGAAAAAGGAATAATCTCAACGTACTGGACCAGCGCATTAAAAAAAGGTTTCAACAAGACCTTTGTCATGTTGACCAACGATGGCCGTAAACTCAATCTGAACGGCGAAGATGTCGATTCGGTATATTTCCCGTTGCGCGGGGAGGGAGAACTGAAAACCTACCGCATGATGTCCGTTCCTCAGCCCAAAATAGGCAACACCAAGAACATCACACGCTGGATGTCAGGCATGGGACCAAAATCCGAACACGCCCAAATCGTAATCCCGATGGTATGGACCCACGTCCTTATCGGAAACGGCAGGAACGTGAACTCATATCCCGAACTCCAGCCAATGTTATGCCTTCACATCGATGGCGACACCATATCGTACCCATTCTATTGTAAAAACAACGGAAATTTCAACCTCGTGATAATCAAGAAATTCCTCAAGGACAAGAACCCCGGTCTTGTTGAATACCTCGAAGCCTATTTCAAGTCCAACAAAAAGGCTAAGAAAGAAATTGGCAAACATCCCGAGATTATGCTCGATGTGTACGAAGAATATCTTAAAACCATCCAATAGCCTATATCCCCTTACTTATGAGCCGTATGTACAACCTTTTCACAGCCGTGGCGATATGTGCCATCGCCCTTTCATCACCGGTCCTTGCCAATGCCGGCAACAAAGAAAAAACTCCCGAGAGAATCAATGCCGCCAAAGTATGGTTCAAGGACGGAAGTGTCTACGAAGGCCCGCTCGTAAAGCATTGGCGCACCCATCGACAGACATATCTTGTCCCCGCCCATAATTTCCACATCCTCCCCGACCCTGACGGGAAATCAGTGAAATGCCAAGCCAAGGACACCGATTCCATATTGATAATCAGCAGTACTCACCCCGATTTCAAGGACGGAGATTTCTACGTATCGTTCAACGGCAAGACCAACGCATTGGGCGGTCGCACTATGCATAAGATGCTGAAACGCGAACATGCCGGTAAGAACGTTGACCTATGCAAACTCACTTACGTCGGCAACTGTGTCCGTGGCAAATTGAATATAGACCAATGGATGGAGTACTGGGCCGTGAGATTCCGCGACACCGGCCGGATAGCCATGTTCTATACCAACCCTCTGCAAAAGGGGTGCAACAAAGCCTGGTGTTTCTGGGGTGTCACCGAGATAGCAAAGTCACATGAAGCTTTGGGCGACGCATTGACCGAGAAATTTGTATCCGACAAGGAGACCCGCAAGGAAGCCGCCAATGCTATCGCAGCAGACCCTATGGTCTACATTGATTTCATCGATAATTACATTTCCGAGCATCCTCAATAGCAACACACCATGACATCGCCGCACCGCCTCATTCCCTATCTCCTCATGTTGATACCGACCCTCCTCCTCGGCTCGTGCTCCGACAATGCCGAGAAGGAACCCGAAGCTCCGCAACCCGACTTCGTGACAATCCTCGATGCCGGGCCACTGTCGGCATTGCCCGAGGGCGGGATTGTCATGATACAGTTCTCCACCAACAAGGATTGGAAAATCGAGATCCCGGCGACTTCGGAGCATTTCAATGGTGTGCTCGAACATAGATACGGCACACCTGGAGAGATCTCAATTCCATACTCAGCCCTCCCTAACACCGGGCAGACGGCCCGATCCACCACCCTACGCATAACTGCCGGACGCGCCTCTGCGGAAATCACCGTCAATCAGGACATGGTGGGGGTGACGTTGCCATCCGAACAAGAGGTAAGGGCCTACCTGATGAGGCTCTATGAGGCCACGGATGGACCCAACTGGCGTTTCCGAGGGAATTGGGGATCCGACCTGCCTCTCAACCGATGGGGATCGGAGGTGAGATACGAAAACGGACGGCTGTCACTAAATCTCAATGAGCGCTATCTCAAGGGCGACATCGACCTGTCGGGATGCAAGGCGCTGGTGAGCCTACGGTGCTCCAAGAATCAGATATCAAGAATCAATGTGTCCGACTGCCCCTTGCTCACCGAGATCGACTGCACCAATACGGGACTCGAGGAGATTGACCTGAGCGGTTGCCTGTCGCTGACGTCACTCCACATCCCCTACAACAATCTGCGCCATCTCGACATAGGATGGTGCAGGACAATTACCAACCTCGATGTGCACAATTGTCGACTGGAATCGCTCGACCTTTCGGAATGTGTGTCCTTGAAACACATAAGTTGCGCGATAAACCGACTTACCACTCTCGACATCCCCCACCGATTCAATCTTTCCGAATGTTTCTGCTATGAAAATGAGCTCAGGTCACTGGATCTCAGCAACTCGCCGCAACTGAAGATATTGAACTGCGGGGACAACGAGATCTCATCCCTCAGCGTAATCGGTTCTCCCAGGCTCTATTGGATATATTGCTACAACAATCGGCTGACGTCGCTCGACATATCCGACCAGAAGGAGGTTCTCGCCCATTATTATTGTTATTCCAACCGATTCACTTCACTTGACATGTCGGGTTACCGCAATCTCACCGAACTTCACTGCAGCGACAATGCCCTCTCAACCCTCGACATCACCGGTTGCCGGCATCTCCAATGGCTTTACTGTAGCCACAATCAGCTCGAAACCCTCAGCTTCGAGGGGCTTGACCTATCCATACTCGCAAGGATCGATTGCTCCTACAATCGTCTGCGTGTGGCCGATATAGCATCGCTCCACCCTGTGCGCCTATGGTGCCAGGGCAACCGCATAGGCGGTGAGATACCCGAGCATTTCGACCGGTTGACGGAATTTGAATACGACCGGAGATACGAATACCGCCCCGACACCGGCACTTACTCCGACCATGGATACGGGTGGTGGTATCCCGGCGAGCCGGAAAAAATGAGCCATTCACGATAGGTTGCATCTCACTCATTGGCGACCCCGCCCCGCGCGATAGACTTACGTAGACGGCTGAGATGCACAGGCGTAATGCAGAGGAAGGACGCAAGCTCACGCAAAGGCACTCGCTGAAGAATGTCGGGATACATGGTGAGGATCTTGACATACCGCTCCATGGGGGTGAGCCTGTACATATCGAGATACCTCGTGTAGAGGGTCCTGAACAGACTCACCTCTATGCCCATAGCATACCCCAGGCCTTTTTCGCTAACCAATTCTATGAAATCGCCCATCCCCACGGTCCACACACGGCTACGCTGTCCGGCCACCACCGACACCTCGGTTGGAGATCCGGCAAGCGCACTATTGATGTCTCCCACATAATCATTCTCAAACGACAGGCCCACGACCCGTTCCACCTCATCGGCCGTCCGGACCACATACTTGAAATAGCCCGACTCCACAAACCCCAGATATTCCGACACCTCCCCGATGCGAAGAAACGCCTCGTCGCGGGCATATTCCCTAAGCTCGCCACGGCTCATGCACAATGCCCTGACCTCCGAGAGATCAAGTACATCCAGATAATGATTGAATTGAGCCATGGCGCCTGTGGAAATATCATCTCTCCGCCATCATATCAGCCCACGGAGCTTGAGATAATGTTTCACCAGCTCCACAATCTGAGGCATGGTCATTCGCGAGGTATCGATGGTGAGATCATAGCTCGCCGCATTACCCCACTGCTTATCGGTGAAGAAATTATAATAGTCGGCACGCCAGCGGTTGGTGCGCTTGGCCATAGCCTCGGCCTTCTCAGGAGTGAGCGCGTCGGCTCTCGACGTGATGCGTCTCACACACTCCTCCATGGGAGCGTGCAGAAACAGATTGACCACCCTCGGATGATCCCTAAGTATATAATCGGCAGTACGGCCCACCACCACAAACGACCTCTTGTCGGCCTCGGCCGTGAGGAAATCACTGATAGCCTTGTAGAGCGAATCATCGGTTATGGATCCGCCACCGGTGTAATAGCACATCGGGGTGACACCCATCGTGAATGAGAATATTCCGTGCAGGAATGAGGGGAAACGCTCATCCTTCTGCTCGAAGAACTCAGGCTCGATGCCGGCGAGCTTGGCCGACTCCACCAGCAGTTCCTTGTCATAGTAGGCTATGCCGAGCTCATCGGCCAGTGCGCGGGCCAGTTCACGGCCTCCGCTACCGAACTGACGGCCTACGGTGATGACAAACGGGGGGACGGTCGAGGGAACATTATTCTGGAGAGCTGATGTGTTTTGATCAGTCATTGCGGTCTGGAGTATTATAGGGAAAACTTGGTTTGCTACATTTTTATGTCTCCAAAAATATGAAAAATCCCGCAACTCCACAAAAAAATAATCTCCTTTTGGCTCACCGGCGTGCAGGCTTCGCAGAATTTAACAGATTATATGATAATGGCTTCTTCAGAAACGGGGATTTTTTCGTACCTTTGGGGCTGAATTGCTAAAAACGTAACATTAACCAGTCGATTCACGTGAAGATCAAGAATATACTACTACTTGGCATAGCCTCCCTCCTGGGAGTATCCTATGCCGTTGCCGCCATTGACAATTCAGCCGAAGAGGTAGCCTGGGTCGTAGGCGACCAGCCGATATGGAAATCCGAGATTGAGGAAGCCTATCAGAGCATGCTCTACGAGAAGGTGCCCATCAATGGCGACCCCTATTGCGTGATCCCCGAACAGCTCGCCATCGAGAAACTGTATCTCCATCAGGCCGAGCTCGACACCATCGAGGTCTCCGAAAGCATGGTACAGCAGCAGGTGGACCAGACCATCAACAACTACATAGCCCAGCTCGGCACCCAGGAGAAGGTGGAGCAGATGTTCAACAAGCCCCTCCCCGCCATCCGCGAGTACCTGCGCGACATGATCGCCAACCGCTCACGCGTCCAGCAGGTGCAACACTCGCTCGTCAAGGGCGTCAAGGCCACCCCGGCCGATGTGCGCCGCTACTTCGACAAGCTCCCCGAAGATTCCATCCCCTATGTGCCCCGCAAGGTGGAGGTACAGATCCTCACCGCCGCCCCCGCCATCCCCCGCGAGGAGATCGAGAACGTCAAGGCGCGCCTGCGTGACTTTGCCGATCGCGTTAACCGTGGCGAGAGCGACTTCTCCACCCTGGCCGTCCTCTACAGCGAGGATCCCGGCTCGGCAAGACGTGGCGGAGAGCTCGGATTCTCGGGCCGCGCCCAGTTTGTGCCCGAATTCACCGCCGTGGCATTCAACCTCAACGATAAGAACAAGGTTTCCAAGATCGTGGAGACCGAGTATGGCTACCACATCATCCAGCTCATCGAGAAGCGAGGCGACCGCGTGAACGTGCGCCACATCCTGCTTCGTCCCCGCGTGGCCGAGAAGGATCTCGAGGAGGCAGTGGTGCGTCTCGACTCGCTCCACAAGGACCTCGTGAAGAACAATATCCCCTTCGAGGAGGCTGTAGCCGCAATCTCCCACGACAAGGACACCCGCAACAACCGCGGATTGATGGTGAACACCAACATGCAGTCCAACAACTACAACACCTCGCGCTTCGAGATGTCGGAACTCCCCCAGGAGATCGCCAAGGTGGTCAACGACATGCAACCCGGCGACATATCCGACGCCTTCATCATGAAGGATCCCAAGACCAGCCAGGACATCGTGGCCCTGGTGAAACTGACCAACCGCATCGAAGGTCACCGCGCCAACATGGCTGACGACTATCAGCAGATCAAGGAGATGTACGAGCAGTCCCAGCAGGCGGCCATACTCAAGAAATGGCTTGAGAAAAAGATCGCCGAGACCTACACCCGCATCGAGGACGGATGGCGCGACTGCGAATTTACCCACAAAGGATGGATCAAGGCTTCGGCCAACTAATCACATTATATACTACGCATGAGATCATCGGCTACCGCACTCGTGGCTATCGCGCTCGTGTCGCTTCCGGCCATGCTGGCCCAGGTACCCGACAACACCGCCACCAAGGCCCCTGCGGCCAAGGAGAAAAGCGACGCTCATGACCGCAAGCCTGTGATCAGACCCATGATCCCTAAGGCCGACAGGCATGAGCCCGGCAAGGTATTTGTCGAATATGCCGACAGGCTTGACAAGCCTATGGGCTCCGAGGCCCAGGTGCTCATCGGAAACGTGCAGTTCCGCAAGGGCGACATGTTCATGTACTGCGACTCGGCGCTGTTCTACGAGGAAAACTCCTCGCTCGAAGCCTACAACAATGTGCGCATGGAGCAGGGCGACACCCTCTTTGTCTACAGCGACGAACTGTACTACGACGGCATGACCGAGATAGCCGAACTGCGCGCCTATCCCGGCCGTAACGTGAGGCTCATCAACCGCGACGTCACCCTCACAACCCCGGTATTCTTCTACGATATCCCCGCCGATGTAGGCTACTACATGGTGGGAGGCACTCTCGACGACAAGACCAACACCCTGGTGTCGAGACAGGGTTACTATTATCCCTCCACCAAGGATGCCTTCTTCTATCTCGATGTGGACCTCACCGGCCCGCAGGAGAACGATACGCTCAAGATGTACACCGACTCGCTCACCTACAACACCGATACCGGCATGGCACAGCTGATGTGCAAGACCCTCATCGTGAGCAAGGACGGCGAGATCACCTCTACATCGGGCTTCTATGACACCCGCACCGGCATAGCCGATCTCTACGAGCGCTCGATGGTGCACACGCGCCGTGGCAACACGCTCACGGGCGACACCCTCTTCTACGACCGCGACCAGGGCTTCGGCGAGGCTTTCGGCAACATGGTGCTTACCGACTCGGCCAAGCAGTCGTCACTGCTGGGCGATTACGGATACTACGACGAGTTCCGCGACAGCGCGTTTGTCACCGGCAACGCTCTTGCCATGGAGTACTCCGGCAAGGATACCCTCTACCTCCACGGCGACACCATCACCGCCTACATGGTGAGCGAGACTCCGGGCGACACCACCAAGATCACCAACGCCTTTCACCGCGTGAGATTCTTCCGCAACGACATCCAGGGCCTGTGCGACTCCATGAGCATGGTGGAGCGCGACTCCATATTATATATGTATTACAACCCCATAGTGTGGTATGGCGACAAGCAGGTGATCGGCAACGTGATATGGGTGCACATGAACGACTCCACCATCGACTGGGCCCGACTCCCCGAGATGGGACTCATGTCTCAGCACATCGGCGAGGATTGTTACAACCAGCTCTCGGCAAGCGACATGACTGCCTGGATGGCCGACTCGACCATCAACCGCCTCTACTGCGAGGGAAATGTGCAGACCATCATGTTCCCGATGGAGAACGACTCCACCTACAACAAGTTCTCATTCACCGAAAGCTCCTACATGGACGCCTACTTCGAGAACGGCGACATACAGCGCCTCATCATGTGGCCCGAGACCACCGGCAAGGTTACTCCGCTCTATCTGGCCAAGAGGAGTAGCTACTACCTGCCCAAATTCCGATGGTATGGCCCGCTGAGACCCATGTCGCCCGACGAGGTGTTTGACTACCCCTCCGAGATGGACGATCTCGTGAAGCAGAACATACTCGGACGTATGAGCAAGGATGCCCTCACCATGCGCGGTCAGGCCACAGGCAAGCCCGCGCCCAAGCTCCCGGTGATGGAACCGTCGGTTCCCGCGCTCACCGACATGCTTCCAGAGCCGACTTCCTCCGACAGCATTCCTGCCGACAGCGTTCCGGCTGACAGTCTGATGTTCCCCGACAGTATCCCGGCCGACATCACTCTGCCCGACTCCATAGCCATCCCCGTCCAGCACCCCGACAGCATAGCCCGGCAGGGAGCCGTGACCGACACCCCAGAAATGACCGATACCCCAGCCTCACGGCAGGATGATCCGGAGTCAGCGTCAGGCGATGAACCCGAAAAAGAGACACCTATAATAAAGGAGGATCCCATAACCAATAACGAGGAGGGAAAGGAGGGACGCTCATGAGCGACGTGATCAGACTGTTGCCCGACTCGGTGGCCAATCAGATAGCCGCCGGCGAGGTCATACAGCGTCCCGCCTCAGTGATCAAGGAGCTGGTGGAAAATTCCATCGACGCAGGTGCCACAGCAGTCACCATAGTGCTGAAGGATGCCGGACGCACGCTCATACAGGTGATTGACAATGGCTCGGGCATGAGCGATACCGACGCCCGCCTGGCTTTCGAGCGCCATGCCACAAGCAAGATTTCTCAGGCCGACGATCTGTTTACACTCCACACCATGGGATTCCGTGGCGAGGCTCTCGCATCGATCGCAGCCATCGCCCAGATCGATCTCCGCACCATGCGCCAGGGCGAGACCCTCGGCACACGCATCCTCATCAATGGGTCCAAGGTCGAGAGCCAGGAGCCTGAGGCGTGCGTGCCCGGATCCAACATGATGGTCAAGAACCTGTTCTTCAACGTTCCGGCCCGACGCAAGTTTCTGAAGAAAGACTCCGTGGAGCTGAGCGCCATCATGCGCGAATTCGAGCGCCTCGCCCTCGTCAACACCGGCATAGATTTCACCCTCATCAGCAACGACACCACCGTCCACTCGCTGATGCACGGGCCCATGAAGAAAAGGATCTGTGACCTGTTCGGCAAGAACCTCGACAAGCAACTCATCCCCATCGAGACCGACACATCCATTGTAAGCGTCAACGGATTCGTGGGTCTGCCCGAGAACGCCCGCCGGCGCAATCCGTTGCAGTTCTTCATGGTCAACGGGCGCAACATGCGTCACCCCTATTTCCACAAGGCGGTGATGCAGTGTTATGAGAAACTGATCCCGGCCGACACACAGCCCAACTATTTCATCAACCTCAGGGTGGATCCCGAGACCATCGACGTAAACATCCACCCCACCAAGAACGAAATAAAGTTCGAGAATGAGCAGGCCATATGGCAGATACTCACCGCTGCCATCCGCGACTCGCTCGGACGCTTCAATGTGGGGCCCTCGCTCGATTTCGACCGCGAGGACGCGCCCGATATTCCCGTGTTCGACCCCAATGCCGAGAAGATGCCCGAAATTGACATCGACCCCGGTTATAACCCGTTCGGCGAACCTATTCCCGATCCTGCCGAGATATTCGGTAGCGACTACGTGGCACCATCCCGCATCCCCGCACCCCAAGCGTTCATGCGTCCGGTGAGCGCGACTGCGCCCCGGGCCTCGGCCGGCGCAGGCTCCTACAACGGGGGCACTGGCAAACGCACATCGGCCGCCACCGACTGGGCCAAGCTGTATGATGACTTCATGCGCAAGCGCGACGAAGGGTTGGAAGCAGTGCCTCAGGCTGAGGAGAGCACCCCGACCGAACTACCGCTCGACCATGGCACCCCCACCCAGGCCCAACAACCGTTCCTGGGCAATGCCATGCAGTATAAGGATACCTATATCCTCACTCCTACTCACGACGGCCTCATGGTCATTGACCAGCACAGGGCCCATCTGAGAGTGCTCTACGACTCCTACATCTCCAATGCCCATGAGCAGGAATTTGTGGCACAGGCCACAATGTTCCCCGAAGTGCTCGAGCTGTCGGCCGCCCAGAGCGCCGTGCTCACCGACATAGTGAAGTGCATGGGTGAACTCGGATTCATCATCACCCATCGCGGAGGCACCACATGGAGCATCGACGGAGTGCCGTCACAGCTCATCGACACCTCATCGCGCGACATGGTGCTCGGCATGATCGAATCGATCACCGAGACCGGCCTCGACATAGCATCGGCCATGCAGGAGCAGGTGGCTCGCTCCATGGCCCGGTCAGGAGCCATCAGGCGCGGACAATCGTTGACAGCCGACGAGATCGACCGTCTGCTCAGCGACCTGTTCCGTTCCAAATCACCCGCCGTCACCCCCGACGGTAAAAACGTATTCGCAATAATCCCCAACGACTATCTCAGCCGGCTGTTCGGTTAACCGCACATATCATCCACCATCATGAGACCTCTTGCCTGGCCCGCCATATCATCACTCCAATCCATCAAAGCCGGAAGGGCTATGCTCACCGCCGTTATCATGATGATGGCTCTCATCATCCCGGCGTCGCTACAGGCCCGTGCGCCCGAGGTGTCGTTGCTGATATGTGGCGAGGGTGCCGAGATATATGAGCTGGAGGGACATGCCGGATTGCGCATCAACCATCCGCAACTGGGAGATTTCACGGTCAACTGGGGAGTGTTCGACTTCAATTCCCCCAACTTCGTGTACCGTTTCGTGAAAGGTGAGACCGATTACATTGCCGCGGCCGCTCCCACCGAATATTTCCTCCGGGCCTACCATCGCCAGGGGCGCACCGTCAGGGAACTCTCGCTGAACCTCGATTCCATCCAGGCCGAACGCATCACCTCCCTCGCCCTCGAGAATCTCAAACCCGAGAACAGGGTGTACCGCTACAACTATGTGCTCGACAACTGCGCCACCCGCCCTCTCGAGATGATCGAGGCCGCCATAGGCGACACCGTATCGCTCGCGCCCAACAGCCTCGCGCCACAGGATGCAAGCACTTTCCGCAACGTCATGAGGCACTATCACCGCAACTACCCCTGGTATCAGTTCGGCATCGACCTCGCCTTGGGTAGCGGCATCGACAGGCCCATATCGGAGCGTGAGACCGGTTTCGCCCCCGTGGTGCTCGAAGAGATGGTAAGAGGAGCAAAATTAACATCCGGTGAACCTTTGACCCTCCGTGATGGTTATCTTGTCGGCGCACCATCTGATCCCTCCCCTTCAGCTGGTCCTACGCCATGGTATCTCTCCCCTCTCTTCATCTCTTTGCTCCTCCTTGCCGTAGCGATATGGGTAAGCGTCATGCAGGTGAAAGGCCACTCCGCCGGTGCCCGATGGTTCGACACTATCTACTTCACCGTCACCGGCCTCGCAGGTCTGCTCCTGACCTTCCTGATATTCGTGTCGGTCCATGAAGCCACATCGCCCAACTGGCTGTATCTCTGGCTGAATCCGCTATGTTTCATCGGAGCAGTCACCCCGTGGCTAAAATGCGCCAAACGCTTGGAGATATGCTATCAAAGTGTTAACTTTGCACTCTTGGTTGCGCTGAGCATCATATTATTATGCGGCATTCAGTCGCCCAACCCCGCCTTCGTTCCGCTCATTACGGCCTCGGGCCTGAGAGCGGTCACCGATATCTACACATTATGCTCAAAAAGAAAGACCTCTCGATAAATACCCGCATCGCATGCGCGCTCGTGGCCTCCATGGTTTCCATCGGAGTCCTCTCGGCACAGACCGGTGCGAAAGCCCCCTCACCACGGCCCACGCTCGTGGTAGGCATCTTTGTGGAGGGTCTTACAGCTGAGTATGTCGACCTCCTGAGGTCCAATTTCGGAGCCGATGGCTTCAACCGCCTCATCGACCGCGGTGTCACCGTGCGCAACGTTGACTACGGTCCCGGCATAGACGCCACAGCCGCCACAGCCATGCTCGTCACAGGAGCGGCACCGGCTGTCAACGGCATACCCTCGGCCACGGCTTGGGACATGTCCACCAAACGCGAGCACCCCGTGATGCTCGACGCATCACTCGCCGGAAGCATGGATGAGCGACAGCTCAGCCCTGCCCGACTGCTGGTATCTACCCTCAGCGACGAGGTGCGCATCAGCGACGGCGGTCTCGGCCAGGTGCACTCGATAGCCGCCGACGCCCAACCCGCCATACTCCTCGCCGGACACGCCGGCAACAGCTGTTTCTGGATAAGCGACATCGACGGCAAGTGGACCTCGGCCAATCATTTCCGCGAGACCCCTCTGCCCGTTGCAAAGCGCAATGTGGGTCTCACACTCGCTTCCCGCCTCGACACCATGGCATGGGAACCGGCCCTCCCACTCGACCGATATCCCGACCTGCCCGAATACAAGAAACTCTACCCCTTCCGCATAACATTCCCCGCCAAGTCGACCGAGCGCTTCAAGATATTCAAGACCTCGGCCATGGGCAACCGCGAAGTCACCCAGACCGCTGTCGACTACATCAATTCGCTCCCGCTGGGTAAACGTGGCGTGACCGACATGCTGAGCATCGGGGTAAATGTCAGCCCTTACCTGTATGGACGCGATGCCGACAACCGCATCGAGACCATGGATGCCTATGTGCGCCTCGACCGCGACATCGCCTCCATAGTCAAGGCTATAGAGAAAGGCCCCGGAATGGCCAACACTCTGCTCTTTGTAGCAGGCACACCCGCCCCGGCAGGTGGCAAACGCGACGAGGAGAGATGGAACATCCCCACCGGACAATTCTCCCCGCGCAAGGCCGTGTCGCTCCTCAACATGTATCTCATGGCCCTGCACGGCAACGGCGAGTGGGTCAACGGATACCACAACGGATTCTTCTACCTCAACCGCGCCCTGATTAAGGAGCGTGACATGAGCGATGCCGATATACGTCGCGAAAGCGCGGAATTTCTCGCCCGCATGAGCGGTGTGAGCGACGTCTACACTATCGACGACATCCTGGCCCGCAGGGCCGGCGACAATCCCTCGGCCATACAGCGCAACATCTCGGCCTCGCATGCCGGCGACCTCCTCGTGATGGTCAATCCCGGATGGGAGGTGACCGATGGCGAGGAATACTCCGTGCCGGGTCAATCCCAGTCCCAGCTTCCCGTGGTGCGCTGGCAGGCCACAACTTCTCCGATATATATTCTTTCACCAAATATCTCGGCTACAGAGATCGTGGAAAGGGTGGATGCCCGCACGATAGCCCCCACAGTGGCTCGTATCCTGCGCATACGGTCGCCCAATGCCGCCTCGCTTCCCCCGCTCCCGGTCAATCAGCAATCCGGAAATTGACACCGGGGCGCCTGACCGCTACAGCGCCGGAAGCCTACCTTACATCTCCTCACCTCATTTTCAACTATACACATTTTCCATCAATAAACCACCCACAGCGACCGCTGATTACCGATTGAACAATCGGTGTCATGTGTAGCTAATCCTATAAAGTTATGTCACTCACATCATTCATAACCAAACTCTTCGGCAACAAGTCGACCCGCGACCTCAAGGAGATCGAGCCTATCGTAAGGCAGATCGAGGCCCTTGAGCCCGAAGTGAAAGCTCTCACCATCGACCAACTGCGCGAGCGCATCAGCGACATCCGCGCCGACATAAAGCAGGCCATTTCGGCCGAACAGGAGGAGAACGCCCGCCTCAAGATCGAGGTTGAGGAACTCCCCTTTGACGAGCGTCAGCCCATCTGGGACAAGATTGACCGCAACGAAAAGACAATGCTCGACACCATCGAGGAGCGTCTCAACCACCACCTCCCCATGGTATTTGCCGTGGTAAGGGAGACCGCAGCCCGATTTGCAGCCAACGAGACCATCGTGGTGAAAGCCACCGAGCTCGACCGCGAACTGGCCGCACGTGGCAAGGACTTCGTGAGCATCGACGGCGACAACGCCATATGGAAAAACCACTGGATGGCCGGCGGCAACGAGATCACCTGGGACATGGTACACTACCGTGTTCAGCTCATCGGCGGTATCGTGCTCCATCAGGGCAAGATCGCCGAGATGGCCACCGGTGAGGGTAAGACCCTCGTGGCTACGCTCCCCGTGTTCCTCCGCTCCCTCTCGGGACGTGGTGTGCACGTGGTCACCGTCAACGACTACCTCTCCAAGCGTGACTCGGAGTGGATGGGCCCGCTCTACATGTTCCACGGCTCTACTGTGGACTGTATCGACAAGCACCAGCCCAACACCCCGGCCCGTCGCGCCGCCTACAACTGCGACATCACATTCGGTACCAACAACGAGTTTGGTTTCGACTACCTGCGCGACAACATGGCCATGACCCCCGGCGACATGGTGCAGCGCAAGCATTACTACGCCATCGTCGACGAGGTCGACTCAGTGCTCATCGACGATGCCCGTACCCCTCTCATCATCTCGGGTCCCGTGCCCAAGGGCGATGATCAGCTCTTCGACCAGTACCGCGCCAATGTGGAGAAGGTCTACGAGGCCCAGCGTCGCCTCGTCACCAAGATCCTGGCTGATGCCAAGGCCAAGATCGCGTCCGACGACAAGGAGACCCGCAAGGAAGGCGCCCTCCTGCTCTTCCGTGCATTCAAGGGTCTGCCCAAGAACGGTGCGCTCATCAAGTTCCTCTCCCAGGACGGCATGAAGAACCTCATGCTCGAGACCGAGGCATATTACCTGCAGGACAACCAGCGCGAGATGCCCACCGTCACCGATCCCCTATACTTCGTGATCGATGAGAAGAACCGTAGCGTCGAGCTCACCGACAAGGGTATCGACGAGCTCACCGGCAAGAGCGACGACCCCCAGTTCTTCGTGCTCCCCGACATCGCCGCCCAGCTCTCTGAGGCCGAGGTGATCGCCGATCCCGCCGAACGCGCACGCCGCAAGGACGAGCTGATGCAGGATTACGCCGTGAAGGCCGAGCGCGTCCACACCGTGACCCAGCTCCTCAAGGCCTACACCCTCTTCGAGAAGGATGTTGAATACGTGATCGACGAGGGCAAGATCAAGATTGTGGACGAGCAGACAGGCCGTATCATGGAGGGCCGCCGCTACTCCGACGGTCTCCACCAGGCCATCGAGGCCAAGGAGCGTGTGAAGGTCGAGGCCGCCACACAGACATTCGCCACCATCACTCTCCAGAACTATTTCCGCATGTACCACAAGCTCGCCGGTATGACCGGTACAGCCGAGACCGAGGCCGGAGAGCTCTGGGACATCTATAAACTCGACGTGGTCACCATCCCCACCAACCGCCCCGTGGCGCGTATCGATATGGACGACCGCGTGTACAAGACCAAGAAAGAGAAATACGCCGCCGTGATCGATGAGATCGTGAAGATGCGCGACGAGGGCCGTCCCGTGCTCGTGGGCACCACCTCGGTCGAGATCTCCGAGCTGCTCAAACGCATGCTCGACATGCGCAAGATCGAGTCACAGGTGCTCAACGCCAAGCTCCACCAGCAGGAGGCCCAGATCGTGGCCAATGCCGGTAAGAAAGGCATGGTGACCATCGCCACCAACATGGCCGGCCGTGGTACCGACATCAAGCTCACCCCCGAGGTGAAAGCCGCAGGCGGATTGGCCATCATCGGCACCGAGCGTCACGAATCGCGCCGTGTCGACCGCCAGTTGCGCGGACGTTCCGGCCGTCAGGGCGACCCGGGTTCATCAGTATTTTACGTATCGTTCGAGGATCAACTGATGCGCCTCTTCGCCACCGACCGCGTTATGAAGATGCTCGACACCCTCGGCCTCAAGGAGGGCGAGCGCATCGAGAGCCGCATGGTAACCAACGCCATCGGTAACGCCCAGAAGCGCGTCGAGGAGAACAACTTCGGTATCCGTAAACGTCTGCTTGAGTATGATGACGTGATGAACAAGCAGCGTACCTACATCTACAACCGCCGTCACCATGCACTCCTCGGCGAGCGCATCGGCATCGACATCGCCAACATGATGTGGGACGTGATCGAGAACTTCATCAATAACACCTATCCTGCCGACTATCAGGATCTGGCCATGGAGCTCTTCAAGACCCTCACTATCGAGGCTCCGTTCAACGAGGAGGAGTTCCGCAACATGTCCAAGGAGGAGGCCATCGAGCGCGTACATGCCGCCGCCAACGAGGCTTTCAACCGCAAGCGCGACCGCATCATCGAGGTGGCAATGCCCGTGGTGACCGATTGCGTGGAGAACCGCGGATTCAAGGGCCGTATCGCCGTGCCCATGACCGACGGCAAGCGATTCTTCAACCTCGTGGTCGACATCGACGAGGCTTACCGCACCGGCTGTAAGTCGATCGTCAAGGAGTGGCACAAGGCTGTGCTCCTCGTCACCATCGATGAGCTGTGGAAAGAGCACCTGCGCGAGCTCGACCAGCTGCGCCAGAGCGTGCAGAACGCATCCTACGAGCAAAAGGATCCTCTGGTGATCTACAAGGTAGAGTCGTTCCACCTGTTTGAGAATATGCTCAACCAGCTCAACGTCAAGGCCATGTCAACCCTCATGCGCGGACAGATCTATGTACAGCAGGCTCCTCCTCAGGCACCCCAGGCCCCTCAGGCACCCGCCGAACCTGCAACCGACGATAATACCGAGACCAAGGAAGAGACTCCCGCTCCCGCACAGGAGGCACCCGCCCGTCCTCAGCCCGAGCTGAAGCGTGCCGCCCCCGAGCGTCGCGAGGACTACTCCAAGTATCAGACCTCGCGCGAGAATCTCCCCGGTGAAGCCGCTCAGCGCGCTGCCGCCCAGGGAGCAGGCCGTTCTTCACAGCCCACTCAGCCCGTCAAGGCCGGTCCCCGCATCAACCGTAACGATCCCTGCCCCTGCGGATCAGGCAAGAAGTACAAGAACTGCCACGGTCGCGGACTCTGATCCCGCCCCCCGAAAGCACTCCCGGTAACCATCCGATGAGCGCCCACACATAAGCCGGTCCATAACCTCGGCCATAACCACCATCAAGGCCATCCCGCCCACACCCACGTGGCAGGATGGCCTTGACGGTAAATTCTGTTAATTGCGCGAATAAACAATCCGGCGGTGGTTGCCGTTTTATCTTAGAGTGTTCTTTATGAATCATCACATCATACCCGTTTCTTATCCTCACGAATCAAAATTATTCAAAAAGCGACAATTTAAGTTAAAATTTCAATTTTAGGTGATAAATTGTTAACTTTGCAAGCAAATAGAGAAAAATTCCAATATATCCATGGCAAAAGTTACAAAGCAGATGGCGCTGGACTACCACAAGTATCCACGTCCCGGCAAGATCGAAGTGATCCCCACCAAGCCATACGCCACTCAGGCCGACCTCGCGCTGGCCTACTCGCCCGGCGTAGCTTATCCCTGTCTTGAAATACAGGAGACGCCTGAGAAGGCTTACGATTACACCGACAAGGGCAACCTCGTGGCCGTGATTTCCAACGGCACCGCCGTGCTCGGTCTCGGCAATATCGGCGCCTTGGCAGGCAAGCCGGTGATGGAGGGAAAGGCCCTGCTGTTCAAGATATTCGCCGGTCTCGACTGCTACGACATCGAGATCGATGAGAAGGACCCCGAAAAGTTCATATCCATCGTCAAAGCCCTCGGCCCGACATTCGGTGGCATCAACCTTGAGGACATCAAGGCCCCCGAGTGCTTCGAGATCGAAACACGCCTCAAGGCTGAAATGGATATCCCCGTGATGCACGACGACCAGCACGGCACAGCCATCATCTCGGCCGCCGGACTGCTCAACGCGCTTGAGATCCAGGGAAAACGCATCGAGGATGTGCGCCTTGTGGTCAACGGAGCCGGCGCCGCCGCCGTGTCATGCACCAAGCTCTACATTGCCCTCGGCGTGAAGAAAGAGAACGTGGTGATGTGTGACAGCAAGGGAGTGATCTCCGACAAACGCACCGACCTCAATTCCCAGAAAGCATTCTTCGCCACCTCGCGCCCCATCACCACTCTGGCCGAAGCCATGAAGGATGCCGACGTGTTCCTCGGCCTCTCGGTCAAGGACGTTGTGACCCCCGAGATGATCAAATCCATGGCACCGCGCCCCATAGTGTTCGCCCTCGCCAACCCCGATCCCGAGATCGCCTATGAGGTAGCCACTGCCGCCCGCCCCGACCTCATCATGGCCACGGGACGCTCCGACTATCCCAACCAGATCAACAACGTGCTCGGATTCCCCTACATATTCCGTGGCGCGCTCGACTGCGGAGCCTCCGAAATCAACGAGACAATGAAGATCCACGCCGTGCGTGCGATCGCCGAGATAGCCAAGTTGCCCGTGCCTCAGGTGGTGAACGCCGCCTACGGACGCGCCAACCTGAAATTCGGACGCGAATACATCATCCCCACCCCCTTCGATCCCCGCTTGCTCACCGCAGTGAGTCCCGCCGTGGCTCGCGGAGCCATGGAGAGCGGAGTGGCACGCCGACCCATCGAGGACTGGGCCGCCTACGATGAGAAACTGCTCCGCCTCAAGGGCAACGACCGCAAGTTCACCCGCCGTCTCAACGAGGCCGCCCGCACCAGCCCCAAGCGTGTGGTATTCGCCGAGGCCAATACCGACAATATGCTCCGTGCCGCCACCATCGCCGCCGCCGACGGCATGTGCGTACCCATCCTGCTCGGTAACGAGGAGATGATACAGAAGCGCGCCGACCGACTGGGTCTCGACATCTCGGGACTCGAGATCGTCAACCTGCGCCACGACCGCGAGGCACCCCGCCGCGAGAAGTATGCCGCCAAGCTGTCGGAGAAACGTCAGCGCCAGGGCGAGAACTTCGAGAGCGCCCTCGACAAGATGTTTGACCGCAACTACTTCGGCATGATGATGGTGGAGAACGGCGATGCCGACGCCTTCATCGCCGGCACCCGCGCGGCCAACAACCGCACCGGCGAGATAGCCCGCGAGGTGATAGGACTCAAGGACGGCATAGACCACTTCGCCACAATGCACGTGATCGAGACCTCCAAGGGCACCTACTTCCTGGCCGACACCATGATCAACGGCAATGCCGACGAGGACACCCTCTTCGACATCACCCGCCTCACAGCCGATGCCGTCAAATTCTTCGCCCACGATCCCGTCATGGCCATGGTATCCTACTCCAACTTCGGCTCCAACGGCGAGCCCGAGTGTACCAAGGTACATGCTGTGGTCGACAGGATGCACACCATGTACCCCGACCTCCCCATCGACGGCGAGATGCAGATCAACTATGCCCTCAACTCCGAGGTGCGCGACCAGGTGTTCCCCTTCAACAAACTCAAGGGCAAGGAGGTCAACACCCTCGTGTTCCCCAACCTCTCGGCAGCCAACTCGGCCTACCGTCTCATGCTCGAGATGGGCGTGGGAGAGTCGATCGGCCCGATCCAGATGGGTCTGAAGAAACCTATCCACTTCATCAATGTGGACGCCGAAGTGCGCGACATCATCAACCTCATCGCCATTGCCGTAATCGACGCCGCCGTCCTCGACAACAAAGCCTGAGTCCGCCGGCCCCGATCACACTGATCCCAACCATAACACCGCTCCATGCCACCTCCGGCACGGAGCGGTGTCATTGTATAAGACTAATACCAAACCTGTATACATGATACATATTCATCTCTATTGAAACAACGGTGTGTCATTTTTGCCTCTCTCAAAATCGCGTATCATATCTATTATTCAATATAATTAGGTATTTTTGCACACCGATAATCCTTAATTTCTATCTATCATGAAATATTATTTCACACATCTTGGTAGGTTCATAGCCTTAATGTCAATAATATTTGTGTCAGCATGTAGTAGCGACAATGATGTTATTGAACCTTCCACTTTGCCAAGCAGTCCAGTAATCCACGAATACGAGTTATCCCATGAAACAGGAGAGGATTATGACATATATTATAAATTCAATGAAAAAGTCATACGTCTAACTCAGACAGATGTTACTAATTATATTCGTAAAGTTGAGGACGACTCCATTCTATATCTATCAACAACCACACCTCTCGAATTGCTTCCTGCGAAAGGGTCTATATATTCAATTCCTGTAACTGATAAGACCCCTTACGGTTTGGGTAATAAAGTTGTATCTGTAACCGCTGAACAGGATCTCTATAAATGTGTCACCACAAGTATTCCATTAGATGAAATATTTGATGAGCTGTCTTTGACCTCCGAGATGCTGTTAATTCCTGAGAATGTCCCGAGCATGGTCGAAGACACTGAGGGAAAGACACATCCAATAACATTGAACCGACACAACAAATCCCGTGTGCAAGTTGGAGCAACCGATGTACTGACTCTCAATCTGGATTATTCGAAAGACGCTGTAACAATAGGTGGTGATATTACTTTCGGCTCCATCTTAACTCTGAATTTTGATATTAAGAATAAAACATCGGAATGTTCTCTTGCAGTATATTCAGGAATTGACGGGAAGATAGAGCTAAGTGCAAAGTGGTGGGAAGAAAGTAAATATAAGAGATTATTACCGAAAACCGGGGCATTACCAATATATGAGGGTGCAATCGTTTGGGGACCTTTAGTATTCCGACCTTATGTTGAACTTGAACTCGGCTACGAGGGATCCGTCGAAGGATCCATATCTACTGGTTTCACAAAAAGCTTTGGTGCTAAATTTGGCATTAAGAATAATATTGGCTTCAGTGAGAATCTCACTGATGATAACAGTAATATATTCAACGATATATCTGTTGACGCAAAAGCGGAATTAAATCTTGTATTAAAAGTAGATTTCGGATTAGGCCTTTTCACCAAGAATATCGCCTCTGAAATTTCTCCGAATATCAAGGCCGGATTTAGTACTGAGTGCAACCTGAATAATACAAATATTTTTAAAGAAAATCCTTCAATAGATTTTGATTTTACGGCAAATGCAGATGTTTTGCTATACGCATATTTATTTGGTCATGAATTTGCCCATGCACAAGAGAATCTTGCGACTCTTTCTATTTTTTCCCATAAATGGCATCTTTTGCCCACTGTCAAGGAAAACTCCTTCAGTATAACTGATAATGCTTCGGACGATACATACAATGCCAAGTATTCTCTTTCAGGCGGTTTACTAACACTATTCAATGAAATATATCCGGCAATGCGTGTATTCGATGGCAATAATGAAGTCTATACATTGGTCTCTGATGCGAATAAAATTTCCTATGCCTCTAAAGAATATGAATTCAATCTTAAGAATCTGGAAAACGATAAAACTTATTCAGCAAGTCCGGCTATTAAATTATTCGGGAAAATTTATGAACACAATCCCCAAAAATTTTCCCGTAATGAATTAGTAGGAACCTGGAAAGAGACTTATGAGGGCGGATATAGCATCATTACTTTCAATGCCGATGGGACATGGAATGAAGAGGATCATTATGATGTCATAGACACATTCTATGGCACATACACATTAGATACTGACCGTAAAATTCTGTACAAACATTGTCTTGGAGGTTCCGATGGTCCATTTGAATCGGAATTTTTCTACAAGATTATAGACAATAAATTATACCTGGAGTGGACCGACGGCGATGATCATAATCCCGGACCTTACACTCGTGTATCATAAGTCTTAACAAGTAATAAACACCAATAAAATAAAGTCGCTGCTCTTTTCCAATATATGGATTAATTTCGGGTAGCGACTTTATTATGGCTCTTTGGTTCTATGGTCTAAAGGTGTGTGTTACTTCTGGAAGAGTTTGTTGACGGCGAGTTTCAGGTCGGCGAGCATGGCCGAGGCGGGGGTGAGGAACGGCTTGAACGGGGGGAGAGAGTCGGGCGCGAACACTTTCAGCCTGCGGTGATGACACTTTATTTCGAGTGTGTCGTCGAGCTGCAGCGGCTCTCCGTCGAGATGTGCCGCTCCGGGATTGGAGCGTTTGATTGTGAGCGAGGGTGTGCGGAACGTGTGGATGAGCATGTTTCGCTCGATATTACCGATGAGCATGTCGAATCCCACAAGTGCGGTCGACAGCGTGTTGCCTGCATGAATTATGGTCACGTCGAGCAATCCGTCGTCAATCGTGGCGCTCGGTGCGATATAAGCGTTGTTGCCATACTGCGAGGCATTACACACAGCCACAAGGAAGGCTTTCTCGGTGATACGCTGGCCGTTGGCCGTGATTGTGTACAGCTCAGGCTCGTAATGGGCATAGGTCTGAAATGTGCTCTGCAGATATGTAAACTTGCCACGGCGCTTCTTCTCGGCAAAAGCCGCGCTCACAGCCGCATCAAATCCCACACCGAACGTGCAGAAGAATTTCAACCCGTTGACCGTCGCATAGTCTATGCAACGAGGGCTCTCGTCATGAATCACCTTCACCCCCTCGCGCACGTCGATGGGTATTCCCAGATGGCGAGCCAGGCCGTTGCCCGATCCGCAAGGAATAATACCAAGAGCGGTGTCCGATCCACACAGGGCATCGGCCGTCTCATTGACTGTGCCGTCACCGCCGGCAGCAAACACGGCATCATATCCCAACTCCACAGCCTCGCGGGCCAGGCGGGTGGCATCGCCGTGACATTGCGTGTAGGTCGTCTCTATATCCCACCCCGCCGGGGAGAGCGTATCGATTACATAACCGTCGAGTCCGGCCTTGCTGGCCGTGCCTGAGATGGGATTGATGATGAGGCGTGCTTTCATAGCGGTCGTCACATGTGGGGGGTCTTGATGATGGGTACAGGGGCTAAATAGCTACTCGCTTGGTGACATCTCCGACCTTTATTATATACATCCCCTTGGTAGAGAGCTGCATACGGTGGGTACCTGCCTGAAGAGTCTCCTGGCAGACGAGCTGTCCGAGTATCGTGAACACCTTGACCGATGATTCCGACGGGATGGCCACGTAGACATATCCGTCGCTCACGGCCACCTCCACGGCATCGTCACCGGCTGTCGACGGCACATGCGTAAACACCCCCACAGGAGCATCGACATTCTCCCAGCGCTGAGAGGCGCTGAGAGCTGTCATACCCATGAGGATGATAGCAAGTATGGTGATGAGCCGTCGCATTATCGTATTATTACAGATGCAAAATTAGTGATATTTTTTACGTTTTCAAAACCGTATCACCATCTCGGCACAGATTTTGTCCCCCTCACCCACAGGAACGGTCGCCCCGGAACGGTAGAAGTATTTTTCATAATCGAGTCTCACATCACAATGCACGGCCTTGTAGACATATGAGAGAGTTGCTCCTGCAGTGATGCGCTGACGGGCCGGATGATTGGTGAAGAGCACGCCGTCGTCGTTACGGTTGCCGTCGCTATGAGCGGTCATGCCGTCCCAACGGGCCTGGAATGAAGCGCGGTTAAACACTCCCACCTTCACCGGCATCGCATAGTCGGCCCACACGAGCCATCCATGGGCGGCCTTATGGGCATTGCGGGTGTAATGCTTGTTCATATATTCCCCCTCGATGGTCCAGCGACCGGGAGTCCAGGTGACGGTAGCGTCCCACAGATTTATACGCACCGAATCGGGCTCAACCGACTGTATGCCGGTGGCAAGCTGAACGTTGCCCACCGAATAGACACCCTTGCCGGCATAGCTAAGATCCTTGACCCACACCTCATGATCGGCCATGGCTGTGGGATTGAACACACCTCCTTCGAGCGACAGTTTCTGCCTCTCGGCCAAGGGGACTGCATAGGACAGCTTGGCTCCCACACCGCGCACATTGCATATCTGCTTGCCTATGAACGAGCGGTTGGCAAACACATAGTTGGCCGGAGCCTTGAAGCAATCGGTTCCGAAAGGCAGACGGAACTGTCCGGCCTGAAACTTGAATCCCCCTCCGAGGGCTATGCGCCCCCAGGCATCGAGGATCTTCATCTTGCCACGGTCACACAGATCGGTCTGGATGAAATAGTCGATCGAGGGAGCAATGAAACCGTTGAGGGTGACACGGGCATTCCTAACCTGGAAACGCGACCCGTCACCGTTGAGGTCCAGCTCATAGCGGGTGCGCAAGGCACCATGGATTTCGGGCACATAGCTGAAGGCTTTCTCCCCGGTGGCAGGGGCGTTACTTTCGGCGGCCACACCATCGGCGGCTACACCTGATGCGAGCAAAAGCAAAAGTCCCGACAGCATCTGCTTCGGGACATTAGTCTGACACATAGCAATAATCTTTTTACTTAGAACTGATGACATATGGATGATTGGTGTACAAATTGGTTCGGTCAGTGAAAAAGGGGCCTCGGCCATGAGGCCGGAGTGAGCAGAGAGTAACGCGGGGAGGGAGGACAGTCTACACGGCAAGGACAATATTGTTCTTCTCGGCCAGGTTGCGCATATTGATTATAGCATAGCGCATGCGGCCGAGAGCGGTGTTGATGCTCACCTTGGTGGCATCGGCAATCTCCTTGAACGACATGTTGCGGTAGAATCGCATCACCAGCACCTCGCGCTGAGGATCGGGAAGCGACATCACCAGACGGCGCAGGTCCTCGTCGATCTGGAGGCTCACCATCTCGTCCTCGACAGTGCCGTCACACAGGTCACGACGGTTGAGCAGATCGGCACCCTCGTCGTCGGTCGACAGAGTGTTCTCCACCTTCTCCTGACGGAAGTAGTCGATGATGAGATTGTGGGCTATGCGGGTGAGCCACCCCGAGAACTTGCCGTGCTCGGCATACCGGCCCTGACGTATGGTCATTATGGCCTTGACGAACGTCTCCTGGAAGATATCGTCGGCAAGGTCCTTGTTCTTCACGATGTGAAGGATATAGGTGAACACCCGGTTTTTGTGACGCTCGAGCAGAATGTCAAACGCCTCGTTACTATCATTGGCGTAAGCGGCGACCAATTCGCGGTCGGTGAGCTTAGTCAAGTCTTGCATTGTAGTTATTCTTTTTGGGATTTGAGTAGAGATGGATTCTATAGGCTGATCGCTGGTTAAGAAATGGACAATGTTAAATTTTCCTAAATCACGGAAACCACACAATAAATGGGAATCCGTTATGCAAAAGTAGCAAAAAACGGCCAATACGGCAATGCTCTTAGCATAATTTAACCACTAAAGAAAAGCACTTAGGTATGGGAATATTAAAGAATTATTCGTTACTTTGCATTGTGAATACCAGGATAAACCCAATCTGATAAACCAAAAAATGAAACCGTTTCACATTATTGCTACAGCCATGCTGACATGCACGATGGCAGGTTGCCACACTTCCGAGAAACTCAATTACCCGGCCGCACCGCAGGACGGGACTGTCGACACAATCTTCGGACTGGAGGTCAGTGACATCTACCGCCCGCTGGAGAACGACACCGCTCCCGAGACCCTCGCTTGGGTCGAGGCCGAGAACAAGGTGACACAGCAGTATCTCTCGCAGATACCATATCGCGGAGCCATCGCCGAGCGTCTGGCCCACCTCAACAATTTTGTGAAGCGTGGTGTCCCCTCCCGCGAAAATGACGGCAAATATTACTATGCCGAGAACGACGGCCTTAAGAACCAGGCCGTGATATACCGCACCGCCGACCTCAAGTCGGGCGACCGCGAGGTGTTCCTCGACCCCAACACCCTGAGCGACGACGGCACAGTGGCCCTCACCGGCACATTCCAGTCGAAGGACGGAAAGTACACAGCCTACACCATAAGCCGCAGTGGCAGCGACTGGACCGAGATCTACGTGATGGACACCGCCACCGGCGAACTGCTCCCCGACCATATCGAGTGGGCCAAGTTCACGGGAGCCGAATGGGACGGCGACGGATTCTACTACAGCGCGTATCCGCGTCCCGAGGCCGGCAAGGAGTTCTCCAATGCCAACGAGAACCATCAGGTGTACTATCACAAGCTGGGCACTCCCCAGAGCGAGGATACCATCGTGTTCTCCGATCCCGCCAATCCTCTCCATTTCCACAGCGCCGGCGTGGCAAGCACCGAGCCGGTGATGTTCGTTTCGATCGGCGGCCAGGGCGTGGGCAACGCCCTGAAGATGCGCCGTGGCGGAGCATGGGTCACCGTATCGCCCGACCAGAATTATGACTGCGAGGTGATCGACGTGATAGGCGGCAAGATATACCTGCTCACTTCATTCGGAGCCGACCGTCGCCGCCTCATGGTGGCAGACGTGGCCAACCCCGCACGTGAGAACTGGAAAGAACTTATCCCCGAAGGCGAGGGTGTGCTCAAGAGTGTACAGCTCTCGGGCGACAACATGTATCTCACCTATGAGAAGGACGCCTCCGACCATGTATCCATCTACTCGATGGACGGCAAGAAGGTGTCGGACGTAAATCTGCCCGGCATCGGCTCGATCGCCCTCTCCACATCACGCAAGCACCCCGAGGATGTATTCTACAACCTGAGCTCGTTCACCTCACCCTCCACCCTCTACTCATTCGACGTCTCGACCGGCGAGAGCACCCGCATGTTCCAGCCCGAGCTCGAGGGCGTGAACCTCGACGATTATGTCACCGAGCAGGTGTTCTATCCCTCGGCCGACGGTACCAAGGTGCCCATGTTCCTGACCTATAAGAAAGGCCTGGAGCGCAACGGCAAGAACCCTGTCTACCTCTACGGCTACGGCGGTTTCAACGTATCGCTCACCCCCGGCTTCTCGGCCTACCGCATGTTCCTCCTCGAGAACGGCGTGATCTATGCCCAGACCAATCTGCGTGGGGGATCGGAATACGGCGAAGCATGGCACGAGGCCGGCACAAAGATGAAGAAGCAAAATGTGTTTGACGACTTCATCGGAGCCGCCGAATATCTCATCAAGGAGGGCTGGACCTCGCCCGACTATCTGACCATCGAAGGCGGCAGCAACGGCGGACTGCTCGTGGGCGCCACCGTTAACCAGCGTCCCGACCTCTTCAAGGTAGCTTTCCCCCGCGTGGGCGTTATGGACATGATGCGTTATCATCTGTTCACCATCGGATGGAACTGGGCTTCGGACTACGGCACATCGGCCGACTCGCCCGAAATGGCCAAGTATCTGCTCGGATACTCACCCCTCCACACCATACGCAACGACGGCACCCCCTATCCCGCCATCATGGTCACTACCGCCGATCATGACGACCGCGTGGTGCCCGCTCACTCGTTCAAGTATGCCGCAGCCCTGCAGGCCGCCGATACCGGCGATGCCCCCAAGCTGATACGCATTGACTCCAAGGCCGGACACGGCGCCGGCAAACCCACCGCCAAGGTGATCGAGGAGTATGCCGACATTTATTCCTTCATGTTCCACAACCTCGGCCTCAAGCCCGAGAGCGTGGTAAAATAAGAAACCGTTCATATTGAAGATATTTCTCCAAAATATCCTGTTGACAGCATCCCTGCTACCACTGCAGGGATGCTTCTTCACAGGTGTAGAATCCACTCCGCGCATCACCGGAAAGGACGTGAAGCGTGAAGTGCCCCCGCCCACGGCCGAGGACACCTACATGGCCTCGGTGGCTGACACCCCGTTCGCCAAATGGGAACCGGGCAAGACATTCATGGTCACCGACGACCGCATCGAACGCATATTCGGGGCATCGGGCACACCGGCCGGATCGCTCAAAGGCTCGCTGATCAGATACCGGGGCACCGAGGAGGCCACATCGGTAACGGGAGGCACCGTGTCGGACGTCACATTCACAACCCCGGCCGGCCTACCGCTCACCTACCGCATAAACAAGCCCCTGGAACGGCTCATGACCGACTCCGTTACCGAGGTGCCGTTCACCATACAGATGTCGGTGATCGATGGAGCACGCCGGTTGCTGGAAGGCAAGGAGTTCTATATCCTCACCTCCCTGTGGCGCAACGATGATGACGAGCCTATATGGAAAGGGAGAAAGTTCATTCCCGTGAGGATCGACTCGGTATCGCCCGGCAACGCACTGTTTCCGATAAAAGTAGCGTTTACCGACCACGACGGCCATTCGGCCCGAGTGTTCATCCACCCCGGAGCCAAGGGGGAAGCGCCCCGCACATTCTCGCGCGTATTCTCGTTCTCCGATCCGCGTCTGCGCTATCCTCACATCCCGCCCGAGCATTGGCAGATGATCATCGACGGCCGTGTGACCGAGGGAATGACCCTCGAGGAGTGCCGCCTGTCGCTCGGATCACCCAAGGAGATTGACCGCGGCGCCACCAATAGCTATCTCCGCGAGGCATGGCTGTACGAAAACGGGGTGTATCTGCTCTTCGAGGACGGTTTGCTCAAACGTTACCGGCATTAGGCCCGGTTGTCCGCACCAGGCACGAGATCGTGACGATCTCCACTAAACACTCTTATCCCCTCACGCGTTAATACATAGAATTCTACTATCTATCCGACTATTTATTTATGGAACATATCACTGTAAAAATCATCAGCGAATCGCCCTACGATCTGCCCGCTTACGAGACACACTCGGCAGCCGGGATGGACGTGCGCGCCAATATCACCGAACCTCTGACCCTCGGACCGCTCGAGCGTGCTCTCATACCCACCGGCCTGAAGATGCAGCTCCCGCAGGGCTACGAGTGCCAGATACGTCCGCGCTCGGGCCTCGCCCTCAAGCACGGCATATCGCTGGTCAACACACCCGGAACCGTGGACGCCGACTATCGCGGCGACATCGGCATAATCGTCATCAATCTGTCCAACGAGCCTTACACCATCGCACCCGGCGAACGCATCGCTCAGATGGTGATCAAGAAATATGTGCACGTGACCTGGGAGCCCGTGAAGCGTATCGACCAGACCGAACGTGGCGACGGAGCCTTCGGCCACACCGGCACTGAATAGAATCAGCACTCCCCCACCGGAGCAGTATTCCACCCCCCCCTACACAATTTCGGCAAACCCTCTAAGAGTGTGTCCAACCAATGAAGCGACTTCCATTCCTTATCATCCCCATAATGCTCCTTGCCATGGCCGCGACGGCCACAGGGCGCGGACGCAAGCCGGCTACATCGCCCGAAGATGTTGCCAAGGCCGACTACATGTATCTCGAAGCCCTCAGGGCCAAGTCGCAAGGCAATTACGACGCCGCATTCTCGCTGCTGTCGCGCGCCCGCGAACTCAACCCTGCTGATAAGGAGACCGGGCTTGAGCTGTCCAACTTCATCCTGATCCTATCGTCCGACCCGACCGACACCACCGGTATGGGGAAAGGCGTGAGCATGCTCAAGGAGTATTGGGAGGCAAATCCGGATGACTACTACACCGGAGTGAAATACGGACTCCTCGCCCAGCGCTCGCTCGACCGCGCCGAGGCCATACGCGTGTGGGACACCCTCCATCGCCTCTATCCCGAAAAGGTGGAGATAGCGTTTCAGCTCGCCGAGGTGCTCTCGCAAGGGGGCGACAACAACGACCGCGACCGCGCGATAGCGATATACGACTCGATCGAGGCAACCGAGGGCCCCAACCTCAGCCTGTCGAGCAACAAAATACAGCTGTACTTCAACGAGAACGACACCGCCTCGATACTGGCCGAAGCCGACCGCCTGCGTGAGTCGTCGCCCGCCAACGTGGAGTTCATGGTGTTCTCAGGGAAGGTTTACTCGATGTTCGGCCGCAACGACGAGGCACTGAAGTTTTTCGACCGCGCCTGTGAGCTGGATCCCTCGAGCGGACTTGCCTACTATTCCAAGGCCGAATACTATAAGGCCCGGGAGGACTCCGTGGGATATGACCGCGAGGTGTTCAACGCCCTGCGCCAGAACAGCCTCGATGTCAACACCAAGCTCTCGATACTGAGAGGATACATCCAGGAGATGTACACCGACTCGCTGCAACAGCCACGCATAAGGCAACTGTTTGACACGCTGATAGTGCAACATCCGCTCGAGCACGACATACACGACTCCTATGCCCGCTATCTGATAGTGACGCGCGACTATGAAGGAGCCGCCGAGCAGGAGGAGCAGACCCTCGGACTCGACCCCGCCGATCCCGAAGGCTGGGAGATGCTCACATCGCTGTATCTGCAGGTGGAGAACCTCGACAAAGCCAAGGACGCGATAGAACGCTCGCTCCACTACTACCCCGACAATGCCCGCCAGCATCTGGTGCTCGGGTCGATCTACGGCCAGCGCAAGGAGAACGACAAGTGCATGGCCGAGCTTGAGAAGGCTCTGAAACTCACCGACGAGGCCGATGCCGAAACCCTGTCGAGCATCTACACGGCCATGGGCGACAACATGTATCAGCAGGAACGGGTGGACAGCTCGTATGTATATTACCGCAAGGCCCTGACCTACAACCCCGCCAATGTGCTCGCTCTCAACAACTGCGCCTACCACATGGCGGTGCAGGGCAAGGATCTCGACGAAGCCCTGAAGATGATCGAGACCGTGATGCAGGCCGAGCAGGACAATCCCACCTCACTCGACACCTATGCCTGGGTACTCTTCAAGAAGAAGGACTATGCCAAGGCCCGCGACATGATCGACCGCACCATGGAGCTGACCGGCGAGGAGGATATGAGCGCTGATGTGCTCGAACACGCCGGCGACATATACTTCATGGACGGAGAGCCCGAGAAGGCGGTAGAGTTCTGGAAAGAGGCTCTGAAAATGGACCCCTCCAACGAATTGCTCCAACGCAAAGTAAAGCACAAGACGTATTTCTTCAAATAAGCATCCACATACCCAAGCATCCACTGTACACCCATGATCCGATCAATATTCCGCTACATGCTCCTCTCCGCGCTGATACTCACCGTAGCCTCGTGTGGCTCCTCGCGCAAGGGGGCTATATCAGGTGGAGACTCCTATACTCCCGGCTCGCCCGCAGGGGAAGGAGGCATCGAGTGGACCGACCTGAAACTGCCGGTCAGCGTCAACGTGAGCAAGCCAAAATCGATACGCATATCCGGCACCATGACGATGGTCAAGGACCGGAGCATACACATATCCATGAGATTTTTCGGCATGGAGGTAGCCGCGGCCTATGTAACGGGCGACTCCGTGTATGCCTACGCCAAGATGCAACGGGTGTATGTGGCAGAAAGCATCAGCGAGGCACTCGGCGGACTCAATATCACCGTGGGCGACCTGCAGAACATACTGCTCGGAGCACCGCTCACGCTCCCGGCTTCGACGGGGAATGTGAGCGTTGACCTGCGCACGCTTGACTCCACATTCCAGCCGCTTGCCATCACCGTGAGCCACCGGTCGGGACGCACAGCCAAAGTGACCTACTCTCCGCTCGAGAATCTGCCCCTCGCGTCGGACGTCAGCATCGAGGCAACGTCAGGCAAAACCAGCGTAGCCGCCACTCTGGACTACAACTGGCAACGCGCCGAGGTGGACGCAGGCAATGCCGGCCGTTTCTCACTGCCGTCGGGCTACCGGCGCATAAAGGGATCGGAACTCATACGCGCCCTCTCCAAGATCTGACGGGCTCAGCCCATCCCTACACTTCACCTCTCCTCGCCTTCACTCTCTCAGCCATGATTCAATAACAACCTCACGTAAAAATGCAATTCATCACCTCTCGCCTGATACGCCGATCTCTCCGCATGCTCGCCGTAATCATGGTTTCAGCCATGATCGCGACAAGCGTGACCGATGTCCATGCCGCAGCACCCGTGCGTAAACGTAAGACCCAACGATCGGCCGAGAGCGTGAAAAAGGAGCAGACCAACACCCAACGCAAGATCTCGGAAACTTCTACCCGCCTCAACACCACCGGGCAGGAACTGAAACGCCAGCTCAACTCGCTAAACTCGCTCAACGCCGATATACGCCAACAGGACGCCACCGTTAAGCAGCTGCGTTCGCGCATCGACTCCATAGGCGCTGAGATCAACTCCACAGCCGACTCCATATCCACCCTTGAATCGGAACTCGAAGAGATGCGCTCGGCCTACGCCAAAGCCGTCAAGAGCATGCAACCCGCGGCCGGCGACATGAACACCCTCTCGTTCATATTCTCGTCACGGAGTTTCAGCGAGGCCTATAGCCGCATGCGCTACCTCAACCGCTTCACCGCTTGGCGCCAACGCAAAGCCGAGGACATCGACCGGGCCATCGAACGTATAGGCGAGCGCCGGCAACACCTCACCGGGCTGCGCCACCAGCAGGACCGCGCCTACCGCGAGGCCGAGGATGCACGCCGGTCACTCGCCGTGAAGCAGGGAGAATCGGAAAAGATGGTGACCTCGCTACGCAAGCAGGATAAGCAACTGCGCGCCGAACTCGCCGAGCAGAAGCGTCAGGCCCGTGCACTGGACCGCGAACTGGACCGCATAATAGCCGCCGAGCAAGCCCGCATAGCCCGGGAAGAAGCTGCCCGCGAGGCCCGTGTAAAGAAGGCGAAAAGCTCGGCCTCCCGCTCGAAAGCCTCGGGCAAGAACGGTAACACCCTCTCGGCCCGCGACATAGCCTCGGCCCGCGCCGAGACGCGCTCGGCCGCCTCCACATCGGCTTCGCAGCTCTCAGGCTCCTTCACCTCCAACAAGGGCCGGTTGCTGTTTCCTGTGAACGGACGCTACAAGATAGTGCGCCAGTTTGGCCGTCAGCCCCACCCCACCCAGAAACATGTCATGACCGACAACTCGGGCATCGACATCGAAGTGTCGCGTGGCACCACCGCCCGCGCAGTATTTGAAGGCACCGTCTCGGCCATATTCCGCCAGGATGGCTTCAACACCATCGTCATGCTCCGCCACGGCAAATATCTCACCGTCTACGCAGGGCTTTCGTCGGCATCAGTGCGCCAGGGCGAGAAAGTCAAGGCCGGACAGACCATAGGCACCATCTTCTCAGACCCCGCCGATGGAAACCGCACCATACTCCACTTTGAGGTCCGCAACGAACGCACCAAACTCAACCCCACCGCCTGGGTCAAATAACGCCGTTCATCCGTCAGCAAAATTACCATAACCGACGCCAGTATTTGGTGCGATAATGTCGCATAGGCCTGATATCGGTAGCAAATTTATATGTCGGATTTTGAAAATCTTTTTTCACATAATTTTAAACGGTTTCTTATTTTTTTGTTACTTTTGCAAGGCAATTGGATTTAACACTATACAATTAATAATCCTTGCGCCTTAATTATATACCAAAATAATCAAAAATCTAACCCATGGAAAAGAGAAAAGATTTTCAACAGCTTTTCAGCCTTGCCACATCCCGTTGTGCTCAGGTTATAGCTGTAAGTGGTCTCATGATCTGCTCTTCCGCCCTCAATGGCACCATTAGTGCCTCCGAAAACTGGGGGGGGGTAAATCATCTGTAAATCAATCAATTACTCAAAACATCACAATTCAGGGACATGTCGTTGATGAAAACGGCGATCCCATGATCGGAGTCACCGTGATGGTGGACGGCCACACAGGACTTGGAGGCGTGACCGATGTCGATGGAAATTTTTCAATTAAAGCCCCCGCCAACAGCTCCCTTACCCTCTCATATGTAGGATACGAGCCACTTACCGTAAAGCCGATAGACGGAAAGGTTGAAGCCGTGATGAAAACGAGTTCGGTAGAACTTGACGAAGTAGTGGCGATAGGCTATGGCACTATGCGTAAACGCGATCTGTCAGGAGCAATTTCATCAGTCAAAGCCGAAGATATTGTACGCACTCCTACCGGAAACGTCATCGAAGCTATTCAAGGCCAGGTAGCCGGCCTCGACATCACACGCACAAGCGGTGATGCAGGCTCAGGCGTAAACATGAGCCTGCGCGGTACACGCTCTATCAACGGCAATAACAATCCACTTTTCATAATCGACGGTATAGAGGGATCATACGATGAACTCAACCCAAATGATATAGCATCGATCGAGGTACTCAAGGGAGCCTCAAGCACAGCCATCTACGGTGCTGCCGGAGCCAATGGTGTGATAATAATCACCACAAAAAATCCGCAGGAAAACCGTTTTTCTGTAAACTTCGACGGTTACTATGGTTGGAACACACTCAGCAGTTTTCCTGAAGTAAACCGTGGAGAGAATTATATCAACTTCCGGCGTGAAGCACAACGCACGGCCGGGGTGTGGAACAGTCCCGCCGATGATGATAAGCTCTTTCCCGCCTACATGCAGTCATTCATCGACCAAGGGAAATGGGTAGACTGGGCAGATGAGGCATCTCAGACAGGTAGCACCCAAAGCTATAACCTCAATACCGCATATTCCAACGACCGCGTGGACGCCATGTTCTCACTTGGATACTACGGAGTCGAAGGTCTGCTGAAAGGTGATGAACTGAAACGTTATTCGGCTCGCATGAAACTCGACTTCCATCCAACCAAGTGGCTGGACTATGGTCTGAGCCTTTATGGCATGTACTCCAACAACGACCGCAGGTACAGCCGTATATGGAACCGCGTATTGTGCATGGCACCCCTGGGCGACGTGTACGACGAAAACGGTGGCATAGTGGATTATCCTTTGGGAGATGGCAATATGAATCCACTTGCCGACAATAATTCACGAAGCTATATCAATAACTATAAAACCCTGAGCATGACACCTCAGGCCTATGTGGAACTGTTTCCCATCAAGGGCCTGTCAATCAAGACGGTGCTCGGCGGTTACTTCCGTAATATAAAAGGTAGCAGCTACACCGGCAACCATTCTTATCAAGGCCTTGAAAGCGGAAAAGTGTCGGCCGCAGTCGACAACAAATTCACCTACAACTACAAGTGGCAGAATATATTAACCTACAATTTTGACATTAACGCCGACAATCACTTCACGGTGACCGGTATCACCGAGTGGAGCAAAGACTGTCTCGAGAGCTCGACAGCAACTGCCAATGGATTTGACTCCGACGATTATGGCTACCACAATCTCGGGGCCGCAACCGGCACTCCGACAGTGGCTTCCGACTATATACAGATACAGAAGATGTCCTATGCAATACGTCTTAACTACAGCTATAAAGGACGGTATCTTGCCAGCTTCACGACCCGACGCGACGGATCATCCATGCTGGCGAGCGGTCACAAATGGGACACATTTCCTGCCGGATCACTTGCCTGGCGCATCAGTGACGAGCCTCTGATGCGTGATATCCAATGGCTGAACAACCTGAAGATACGTGGTGAATACGGAGTGACAGGCAATGCCGGAGCTTCAGCATACGCAACCCTCGATTACAGCCGTACCGGCATAATCGGATTCCAAGACATCCCCCAAGGATATAGCGGTTATACCCTCTCGATTGCCAACAAGGACCTCGGATGGGAAAAATCCTACAATCTTAATATCGGTCTTGATGCCGGATTCCTCAACGATCGCATCACCTTAACCTTGGACTGGTACCGTACCGATACCAAAGACCTGTTATTCCAAAAGAAGCTCCCTTATCTGGCCGGTGGTTACGGATCATCACCGTTCGACATATGGTCAAACGTCGGTGAGGTGCGCAATACAGGCGTGGAAGTTGCCATTACGAGCCACAATATCACCAACCGTGATTTCACCTGGACAAGCACCCTCACATTCTCGACCAACAAAAACGAGGTGATAAAGACTACCAGCGAAGGCCCGCTACAGTTTGGTGACTACTATCTGATACCGGGCGAGGGCATCCACACCTACTATGGATTCAAATACGCAGGAATATGGGGTACCGCTCAGGCCGACGAGGCTGCCAAATACAGCCAAAAGCCTGGTCAGGTACATATCGCTGAGAATGGCGAACCTGACTATAAACTTACCACGGATGACTACTATGTACTCGGCAACGCTGATCCAAAATGGTCAGGCAGCCTCCTCAACACTTTCACCTATAAAGGCATAGATCTGAGTTTCCTGTTACTTGCCCGCTGGGGATGGACCATTCCCTACGGCCTCACTGGTTGGTACCGTACCGATGGCCTCACGCCGTCACCAACAATATGCGACTATTGGACACCCGAGAATCAGAACGGCCGCTATCCACGCCCCGATGCCAGCATCTCCAATGGTCAGGACCCCTATCAGCAATGGATCAATTACTACGACGGTTCATATCTGAAAGTTAAGAACATATCATTGGGCTACACATTCCCGAAAAACTGGGTTAAGAAATTCGGAGCCAATAAGCTACGCGTGTACTTCACTGCCAATAATCCTTTCATCTTCACCAAGTCCAAGTATCTTAAGAACTACGACCCCGAAAAAGGTGGCGACGACGATGATGCACCTCTGTCCAAGCAGTATGTGCTCGGAGTCAACCTCTCGTTCTAAGAGTGTGTCTAAAAACAAATCCTTACAATACTACAATCAATGAAACTACATAAATCATTCTCATTAGCAGTAACCTCCGCGCTGCTTATGGCAACCGCGGCCTGCAGTCTTGAAGAAGAGAACCTATCGGGCGTATCGACCGACCAGGAATGGTCTACAGCAAGCGGTTTTGAGAAAAAAGTCAATGACTGCTACTTTGATCTCGTGCGCATAGTCTACGGACAGGCCGAAGATACATATTTGATGACAGCAGAGACCGGCACCGACATATGGCAGGACACCAATCCTGAAGGGACAAACGGGAACTGGAGCAAACTAATGCGCTATGAGGATTTCAGCGCGGCCAACGGAATGCTCAACGAGGGATATGCAGGATTTTACGCCATAGTAAATTCCTGCAACGCAGCCATATTTTATGCCGATAAAGTGACTGGCCTGAGCCAGGATCGCATCAACGAGCTCGTAGCAGAGGCCCATTTCATACGAGCCCATGCCCTCTATAATATAGTGGAACAGTGGGGTGGCAAGTATCTCTCCACTTTGCCGACATCTACTCCCATATCAGCTCCGACATGCAACAAGGTCAACGACTTCTATAATGTCATAATCAGTGATCTGGAATTTGCGAAGCAATATCTTCCAATCCATCAGGAGGTGCGTGGCCATGTGACCCGCGCTGCCGCCTATCACCTCCATGCCAAGGCATGCCTGACTTACGCCACCTACACTGACGGACTGGGGTATGCTGATCCAATCTCCGATGGCGAAAGTAAGCAATTGTTGCAACAAGCCAAGGTCTCAGCTGACTATCTGATAGACAATGCGGCGTCTTTAGGAGTAAAACTGTACAGCGATGTCAACGAGGTGTTTGACGAGAACAACAATAAGACTAATGCCGAGGCTCTCTTCGTTGTTACCCACTCGTCCGTGACCGCCTACAATCCACGTGGCAACTACTTCAACCGCGCATGGAAGCATGCGATGGCCTATAATGCCAATACTTCAGGCGTGTATCTTGACGGCATGGTGGCAAGTTATGAAACTGAGGTGAACGGCATCTCGGTTCCGAAGCTTGCCAAGAGCAATTGCTACATGGCTCCATCCAAGTATATGATCGATCTATACGGAGATAATGATATGCGCTACGATGCGTTCTTCAATGACGTGTTCTATATCAATAAACCCACAGCTTCCGATGGCCTACATTATACCTGGAGCGCGACGGACGCTCAGCGCTACAATCTGAACAGCAACCGTGTGGGAAACCACTCCTACGACATCATGCTTGGCGACACTGCTGTGTATATATCACGTCACACATTCACCCAGGCCGAACGCGATGCTTGCCGCTACGCTATTTACAACATTGCCGATAACTATGCCGATCCAGCCAAACCGCTGAAGTTCTTTCCAAGTCTCAGCAAAGGGGATACACCATCGATGTATGCCGGCACAAATGCCAACAAGCCCTATTCTTCATCGGACTGCATAATTTATCGTCTTGGTGAAACCTATCTACTGGCCGCCGAGATCAACTGGCGTCTTGGTCAAACCGAAGTTGCCCGCATCAATACATTACGTAACCGTGCCTGTGTTGGACACGACCACAGCATGGATGTGACCACCGGTGATATTAATGCCGATTTCCTGCTTGATGAGTATGCTCGCGAACTTATAGGAGAATGGAGCCGATGGATGACTCTCAAGCGTTTCCGCGCTTTTGAGTCTCGAATCGCCAAGTGCAATCCGCAGATTAAGAATTTCAATAAGGATATCCACTATCTGCGCCCGATACCGGCAGCCGAAATTCTTCTGATTGATAATCCGGAAGAATATCAGAATTACGGATATTGATCCGTACCATACATAGTCCTGCGAACGCGTTCCGCGTTCGCTTGAAGTCATATAACAAATTGTTATATGATAGGTTATAGTGATTAGAGGGGTGGCATCTCGGATATTCGGGATGCCACCCCGTTATTCACACGGCAGTATAATTCTTACTCCCGATACGGCTGTTTATGGTAGTTTATCGAAAAAACTCAAAATTTACTGGCGAAATATTTGCATAAATCAAAAATTAGCACTACCTTTGCAACGCAAAAGGCAAATATGCCGAAGCACTCACAACGGGGTATTAGCTCATCTGGCTAGAGCGCGACACTGGCAGTGTCGAGGTGAGCGGTTCGAGTCCGCTATACTCCACCAAACAAGGCACAATAACCGCTGTAACTCAAAAAGTTACGGCGATTTCCATTTTTACCTCATACAAAAATACATACAAATCGCCCAAGACTATGAACATAAGATTCTCAAAGAGTGTCGAGAATTACAGATGGGGGTATCTCCATTTTTGAGAATGCGAACAATTTCTTGCCGAGGTCTTTGATTGATGCTCCGATGTGGTACAGTGCATCATCGATGATCAGGAAACGGTCATGGATATCAGTCACATATTTTATTTCTATAGGGGCATATTGGCGATTGTGGCGTTGCAGGTCAAGACGTATTTGTCTTGAACGGTCGGCGTCAGTGTATATGACCGATTCAACGCCAACTTCCCGCTTGTCGAACAAGGTAAGGACAGACTCATCGACATAGTTGTCAATCAGCACTATTCTATTTTTAGCAGACTTAACAAGATCGCAGACAAACTTATATGCGTCAAATATCTGACCGTTGAAGAAAATGCCTTCAACTGGTGGGAGTGACGCTTTGACAAAAAAATCAATCTTGTCTGTGAGTTCGTCAAGTCGGCGGTCGTGCTCTGATAGACGGTGATCAATCCGCGATTCCATATACAGAAGACGTTGATTCACGCTGTATCCCCGAAGCAGATATTCCTTTAGCACCTTATTCGCCCACTGACGGAACTGGGTAGCATTGATACTGTTAACTCGATAACCAACCGACAAAATTGCATCCAGATTATAAAATTTAGTCCGGTAATTTTTCCCATCTGTAGCAGTATGTTCCAAAATGGAACATACTGAATTCTCATCCAGCTCTCCCGATTTGAAAATGTTGGATAGATGTTTTGTTATAGCAGGGCGTTTTGTTCCAAACAGTTCCGCTATCTGTGGTTGAGTCAGCCATACGGTTTCCTTCTCAACCCTGACATCTAATGAGAATGTTGAGTTTGGGTGATAAACTATTATCTCATTATCGACAGAGTAGTTGCTATCGACATCTTTATTTTTGAAAATGCTATTGTCGTTGTTATTCATGCCTGGGTGCTATTTGGTCTACAAATTTAGCGAAAATAATCGGTATTTCAGTCTATTACACTGCAATACCGATTATGATTTTATCGGGAGGTTTCCCTCGATTCTTCATATGGCACATTCTGCTCTTCAGAGTTTCTACAAGATACTTCCTCGACGGGCGGTTTCGCAATTCCGTGTACGATGAATCATATGTACCGGAAGACGCATATAGGCAGATACTCCGCCTCCACCAAATGGCTAATTCAGATCTTTTCTGAGTTCGCTTTTGTTTTATTTGTATAAATCATCTAACTTTGCCATAGGATGATCATTTGGAATCCGTGGCATGGATGCAGGAGGATTAGCGAGGGGTGCGAGCATTGCGCCACATGTGGCTCGCGCATGACGTGCAACGGATGCTCGGGTTGCGGCAATTGCTGAGAAACACCGGCCCCGATAACCTTATAACCCCTTCCCCCATGGCCTTCGCCGGAGGCGAATCTACTGCCGTGCTTTCCGGGCAATCTCGAAGAGACGCGGATCCACGTGGCAATACCCACCGGGATTCTTGTCCAGGTAGTCCTGATGATACTCCTCGGCCAGATAAAAGTTTTTCAGCGGCATCACCTCGATAGCCAACGGTTCGGCATACTCCTTGGCGAGCTCACTGAGAGCCCGGTCGATCACCGGCTTCTGATCGGCCGACGAGTAGTATATGCCCGTGCGGTACTGGGTGCCGCAGTCGCCCCCCTGGCGGTTGACCGAAGTGGGGTCGATGGTCATGAAATAGAGTTTCAGCAGAAATCCGAGGCCCACTTTGTCCGGATCGTACACCACCCTCACCGTCTCGGCGGCATTGGTGCGCCCCGTGCACACCTCCTTATATGTAGGCGAAGCCACGTCACTGTTGGCATAGCCCACCTCGGTTGATATCACACCGGCGATCTGCTTCAAAAAGTGTTGTGTACCCCAGAAACATCCACCGGCGAGGCAGATGGTTTCACTATTGGTTGCGTCATTCATCATATCGTAAATTTTAGAAATAAACAAGTCAAAATTTCAGCCATCCCAGGATGGATTTTTGCAAAGGTAGCAAATTTCCTTATTAAAACACCTTAAATTTGCAAATAGATACCATAAATCATCCAAATCTTTCATTCGGGTAGCATCCGGCATCTTAACGTCTATGTTTCAGCACATTATCTATATTATTGTACATCTGACACTTTTTAATTTTTATAACCTCTCTAAATAATAATTATCATAAAATTTGTATTTTTAATAACATATTCCTACTTTTGTGAAATCTAACCGATCGTAGCATAACTTTTTGCTGTTTATCGAGACACAATCATATCCATTATCATATCAATCATTTTATTATGAGGAAAAGTTTATTAATGCTTTTAGTCCTGATGCTATGCAGCACCCAACTAATTATCGCCCAGACTATTAAGGGGGGGATAAGCGGTGTTGTATTGTCAGTCGACGATGATGAGCCCATCGTCGGGGCCAGTGTTATGGTGAAAGGATCAAAGACCGGCACAGCCACCGATCTCGATGGACAATTCACCATCACCAATCTTCCCTCCAGTGCCAAGACTCTCGTTGTGAGCTATATAGGCATGAAGACCGCCGAGGTACCCATCCAGCCCGGCAAAATGACCATCAAACTCCAGTCCAACACCGAACAGCTTGAGGAGGTAGTGGTCACAGGTATGCACAAGATGGACAAACGACTCTTCACCGGAGCCGCCACCAAGATCGACGCCCAGGATGCCCGCATCAGCGGTATGGCCGACATCAGCCGCAGCCTCGAGGGCCGCGCAGCCGGCGTGTCGGTGCAGAACGTATCCGGAACATTCGGTACCGCCCCCAAGATCCGTGTGCGCGGTGCCACATCAATCTTCGGTAGCTCCAAGCCCCTGTGGGTTGTGGACGGTGTGATCATGGAGGACGTGATGAACGTTTCGGCCGACGACCTCTCGTCAGGTAACGCCGAGACCCTCATATCATCGGCCATCGCCGGCCTCAACGCCGACGACATCGAGAGCTTCGACATCCTCAAGGACGGCTCGGCCACATCTATATATGGTGCACGCGCTATGGCAGGTGTGATCGTTGTGACCACCAAGAAAGGCAAGGTAGGACGCAACGCCATCAGCTACACCGGCGAATTCACCATGCGCCTCAAGCCCAGCTACCGCGACTTCAACATCATGAACTCGCAGGACCAGATGAGCATATATCAGGAACTTGCCAAGAAAGGCTATCTCAACTATGCTGAGATCGCCAACGCTTCATCGAGCGGTGTGTATGGCAAGATGTATCAGCTCATCACCGAGTACAACGAATCATCGGGACAATTCGGACTGCCTAATACTCCCGAGGCCCTCGCCGGTTACCTCCGCGCAGCTGAGTACCGCAACACCGACTGGTTTGACCAGCTGTTCTCCAACTCAGTGATGCAGACTCACTCCATCAGCCTTTCCTCCGGTACCGAAAAGGCCCAGCACTATGTATCGGCCTCAGTCATGAACGATCCGGGATGGTACAAGCAGAGCAACGTGCAGCGTTACACTGCCAACCTCAACTCCACATTCAATATCTCCGATAAGATTTCGTTCAACCTCATCTCCAACGCATCGTTCCGTAAGCAGAAAGCTCCCGGAACGCTCGGTAGCGAGATCGACCCCGTGTCGGGCGAAGTGAAGCGCGACTTCGACATCAACCCCTACTCCTACTCGATGAACACCTCGCGTACACTCGACCCCACCGAATTCTATACCCGTAGCTACGCCCCCTTCAACATTCTCCACGAGCTCAACCAGAACTACATGAAGCTCGGCGTGAACGATTTCCGCCTCACCGGCGTACTCACCTACAAGCCCATCCGCAAGATCGAGCTGTCACTTCTTGCCGGCATGCAGAGCACCGCCACCCGCCAGGAGCACTTCATCCTCGATGATTCCAACCAGGCCCAGGCTTACCGCGCCATGCCCACATCGACCATCCGTGACAAGAACCCGCTCCTGTACACCGATCCCGACAACATCTATGCACTCCCCATCACCGTTCTCCCCAATGGTGGTATCTACGAGCGCACTGACCGCGACATGTTCAAGTGGGACATGCGTGCCGCCGCCCGATACAACGATGTATTCGCCGAGGACCACATCGTGAATGTATATGCCGGTATGGAGACCAATGCAGTTGACCGCCACTCCACATGGTTCCGTGGCTGGGGCATGCAGTACAACATGGGTGAAGTAGCCAACTATGCCTACCAGGTGTTCAAACGTGGTAAAGAGGAAAATACCGACTACTATACCCTCACCAACAACCGCGAACGCAGCGTAGCCTTCTTCGGCAACGCCACCTATTCCTACAAGGGCAAATACAACCTCAACGGAACTCTCCGCTATGAGGGTACCAACTCGCTCGGCAAGAGCCGCTCGTCACGCTGGCTCCCCACATGGAACGTGTCAGGTTCATGGAACATGCACGAGGAATCATGGTTCCGCGACCTCAACCCCACATGGAGCCACCTCACCCTCAAGGCATCCTACTCCCTCACCGGTGACCGTCCTTCGGTAAGCAACGCATTCGCCATCATCAAGGCCACTAATCCGTGGCGTCCATCAGCCAGCGTTACCGAAAGCTCGCTCTACGTGTCCGAGCTCGCCAACGAGGAACTCACCTATGAGAAGAAGCATGAGGTGAACCTCGGCCTCTCTACCGGATTCATCAACAACCGCATCAACCTGGAGTTTGACTGGTACCGCCGTAACAACTTCGACCTCATCGGTATAGCCAATACACAGGGTATCGGCGGACAGGTATCGAAATACGGCAACATCGCATCCATGCGTTCCCACGGTGTGGAACTCTCGATAACCACCAAGAACATCGACACCCGCGATTTCAGCTGGACCACCAATCTCATTTACTCCCACAGTAAAAACAAGGTCACGGACCTCAATACCACCAAGCGCATCATTGACCTCGTGTCGGGCAACGGTTTCGCACAGCAGGGCTATCCCGTGCGTTCGCTCTTCTCCATCCCCTTCATGGGACTGAATGAGGAAGGTCTCCCCACATTCCTCGACCAGGATGGCAATATCACCACCACCGGCATCAACTTCCAGTCGTCCGACCCCGAGAGGATGAATTTTCTCAAATACGAGGGAAGCGTTGATCCCACCGATGTAGGCTCACTCGGCAATATATTCCGCTACAAGAATGTGACCCTCAACGTGTATCTCACCTACTCGTTCGGTAATGTGATACGTCTCGACCCCGTATTCAAGGATGAGTACACCGACCTCACAGCCCATCCCAAGGAATTCATCAACCGTTGGACCGTGCCCGGCGACGAGAAAGTCACCAATATCCCTGTCATCTCGTCCAAGCGTCAGAACCAGAACGACAGCCACCTGGACCGTGCCTACAACGCCTACAACTACTCCGATGCCCGCATTGCCAAGGGCGACTTCATACGCATGAAGGAGATTTCGGTAGCCTACCAGTTCCCGCAGAAGGTCACCAACGCTCTGCGCATCGCCAATGCCCAGATGAAGCTCCAGGCCACCAACCTCTTCCTCATCTACGCAGATAAGAAACTCAACGGTCAGGATCCCGAGTTCTTCAACACCGGCGGTGTGGCCGCTCCTACCCCCAAGCAGTTCACACTCACCGTCAACGTAGGCTTCTAATCCCACCTCATTTTAAAGATTTCAATCGATGAAACAATATATATTACCGTCATTTGCGCTGGCCCTATCGGCCTTAGCACTCACAAGTTGCGACGATTTTCTGGACACCATGCCCGACAACCGTGCAACCCTCGACAGTACCGAAAAGATAAAGAACATTCTCGTCTCGGCATATCCTGAATCTGACTACGCATACCTGGCCGAACTTTCGAGCGACAATATGGACGATGCCGGCCCGTCGGTATCCTTCACCACCTATTGGCTCGAGGACACCTATGCGTGGAAAGATGAGATCGAGAGTGACAATGAATCGGCCGAACATTTTTGGGAAACCTGCTACAGTGGTATCGCCAATGCCAACCAGGCCCTATTGGCCATTGAGGAGGCAGGCGGAGCCGATGCGTCCCAGATGCTGTCGGAATTGAAAGGCGAAGCGCTCATGTGCCGTGCCTACAACCATTTCATGCTTGCCCAGATATTCTGCAAGCACTGGACACAGAATGCGGCCAGTGACCTCGGACTCCCCTACATGACTCATGCCGAGACAACTCTGAAACCCGAGTACACCCGTGGCAACCTCGCCGATTTCTATGCCGAGATCGAAGCCGACCTCATCGAGGGACTCCAGCGCGTAGGAGATTCCTACTACGATGTACCCAAATATCACTTCAACCAGCGCGCCGCCTGGGCATTCGCCACCCGCTACTATCTCTACACCGAGCAGTGGCAGAAAGCCGTGGATGCGGCCGGCAAATGCCTTGGTTCCCAGCCTAAGAGCATGCTCCGTGACAATCTTGGCATATCACTCATGGCCCAGACAACCGATGCAATCTGCAACGAGTACATCAATCCGTCGTCCAATGCCAATCTTCTTCTCATAACAGCTTACTCCTCACTCGGATTGACATTCGGTGACTATAAGACCAACAACCGTATCCATCACGGCAAGTACCTGGCTCAGAACGAGGATATGCAGGCCGCCAATATATGGGGAGGTCCGTCGCTCATCTACAATGGTCCGCGAGTATATCCCGGCACCAATATCATGAGAACGATATTCTGGAAATATCCTTATCTCATGGAATACACTGACATAGTAGCCGGAATCGGATACTACCGCACAGTGATGCCGATTCTCACCACTGATGAGACACTCCTTAACCGTGCCGAGGCATATATAATGCTCCGCGAATACGACAAGGCCGCCGCCGATCTCACCACATGGATGCAGAACTTCACCAGCAGTACCAAGGTACTTACCCCCGAGGAGATTACAACCTTCTACAAAGGCAAGGAGTATTGCTATGACGATCCTACAGGCATGTCCTCGACCATCAAGAAGCACCTCAATCCCTCGTTTGCCATCGATGGCGAAGGCACCACTCAGGAATGTATGCTTCAATGTATGCTCGGTTTCCGCCGTCTGGAGACCATGCATCAGGGTTTGAGATGGTTTGACATCAAGCGTTACGGAATCGAGATTCCCCGCCGACTGCTCAATTCAGCCGGAGAGCCGGAGAAAAAGACCGATTTCCTCAGCAAAGACGACCTGCGTCGCGCGATACAGATACCGCAAAAAGTGCGTGATGCCGGACTCCAGGGCAATCCCCGCAAGGAAGACTAACAGTATATGATGTGAACCATAACATATATTCATCCATCACTATCGATTATATATAATGAAAACAACCCATATATTCGGCCTCATGATGCTCGCCGTTTCGGCCATGGCATTCACCGCCTGCTCCGATGACGAGCCCGATACCTCCTACTCGGTCATCACGACAGGCAACACCGAGCTTAATGATTTTGACCGCTGGCTCAGGGCCAACTACAACGAGCCTTACAATATCGACTTCAAGTATCGCTATGAGGATATCCAGGGCGACTTCAACTACTATCTTGTCCCCGCCCGCTACGAGGATGCCATCACCATGGCCCATCTCGTGAAGTACCTCTGTATCGAGACTTACAACGAAGTAGCCGGCACCGACTTCACCTGCCGTTACTTCCCCAAGATGTTCTATTCCACCGGTGAATGGGAGTGGAACAACAATAATACATTCATTCTCGGTACTGCCGAGGGCGGACGCAAGATCTTCCTTACAGGACTCAACTATCTGCCCACCCACATCAAGAATGTATCATCGCTCAATCATTATTACATCCACACAATCCACCACGAGTTCACCCACATCCTGAACCAGACCAAATCCATCCCTGCCGACTACCAGCTCGTAACCGGTACAGGCTACGTGGCCGGATCGTGGAATGAGTATCCCTACAACACCGAGTATCTGCAGAACGGTTTCATCACAGCCTACGCCCAGCACTCGTATCAGGAGGACTTCGCCGAGATGCTTTCGGGATATATCACAAGCACAGCCGAGAGCTGGGATGCTACTCTCGAATCCGCCCCCGAAGCATCACGTACAGCCCTGCTTCAGAAGATCGATATAGTGCGTGACTATATGCTCATCAACTTCGACATCGACATTGATGAACTGCGCAACACTATCCAACGCCGTCAGGACGACATCATGGCCGGCAAAATCGATCTCTCGGACCTCTCCGTATAATTCTAACCTTATAAGAATTCAATCATGCGTTTACATAAAATATTCATAGTCTCACTGCTTGCATTCTCCACTGCAATGCTGCAGTCCTGCCTTAAGAATCAGGAGGACGTATTTGAGGACACCTCATCAATACGTATGCAGAAAACCCTCGACCATGCCAAAGAGGTGCTTACCGGGGCTGAGTACGGATGGGCTTTCGACTATATCCCTGACCGAAACATGTCATATGGAGGATTCATCTACACCGTAAAATTCGATCACAATGATGTGACCGTGGGTTGCGAGCTCGCTCCGGGCAGTTTCGAGAAGAGTATGTACAAACTCACCGACGATAACGGTCCCATACTGTCGTTTGACACTTACAACACGCTCATGCACTATTTCGCCACTCCCGGCAACAACCACTACCAGGCTTATGACGGCGATTTCGAGTTCATGATCATGGAGGCCACCCCCGAGCTTGTAACTCTCCGTGGCAACCGCACGGGCAACACCATGTATATGCGTCCTCTCACCCAGGATCCCGATGAATACATCACCTCGGCTGCCCAGATGGATGAGAACTTCTTCCTCACAAGTGCAACCGGCACTGTAGGCTCAACCGATATCAAATGCGACATAGATCTCAACGCTCGTTACATGGAATTCTCCTGGGGCGAAAGTGATGCCAGCGGAGAGTTTTATCTTCCCACTGCCACAGGTATCCGATTCCTGTCTCCGGTCACCATCAACGGATCAAGCATCTCGGAACTGTCGTTCGATGCGAATACTCTCACCTACACCGGTACCGATTCGTCGGGCAATGCCCTTACCATGTCGGGAGAGATCGCCGAGGATTACAGCTTCTTTGATGAATTCGAAGGCACCTATACATTCAACTATAATAGCAACCGCCGTAAAATCACTCTTACATTTGTTCCCGACAAGGCCAACAACCGTTATATCATCAAGGGATTCAATTCCAATTTTGATGTTATCGCAACTTATGACAAGACCACCGGCTATCTCGAGATATGCTCACAGCAGGTAGCTACCGACGGTGAAAAGTTGATATGGTTAGATGCATGGGCTCTTGATCCGGAAATCGGATCCGGCTCTCATACATGGGATACCACTGTAGGCATGTTCATTGTAAAAGATCCTGAGAATCCCGGCACATACAATTTCATATCCAACAATAATCCGTCATTAAATATCACCTCCTTCATTCTATTCTACTTTACCGGAACCCCCGGAGGAACTCCATACGGACAGGTAAACGATTCCAAATGGTATGTGAACGGCTCTCCCCAGATAGTGTACATATCCAACATTGTAAAACAGTAATAACTTGATTCTAAGATGAAACGCATATATAGCATATTACTGACGGCCGCACTTCTCAGCACTGCGTTCACAGCATGTGACAACGATGATGACGAAGTATTCGCCCCGGCCACTTCTCTGACGATCCTCAGCCGTGAGACCTCGTTCCAGGCAGGAGCGGCTACCGGAACTATTGTGGTGGATGCCAAGGGTCCGGTCACCGTGGAGATCCCTGCCGAAGCTGAATGGATCAATGCGACAGCCGATGGCAACACCGTCACTGTCAACGTGAATCAGAACAGCTCGCTCAACGGACGCTCAGCCATGCTCACCATCATGTCAGGCGAGGCCAAAGCTCAGATAGCAATCATACAGGCCGGCATTATATTCGACCTCGGAGGCGTGACCTCAGTTGTGAATGCGTCAAACGATGCCGCAACATACACCTACGACATCAAGACCAATCTTCCCATCACAGTAAGTTCTAATGTGGATTGGATCAAAGCCTCTCTTAACGATGGCAAACTCACGGTGAATGTCGATGCCAATACCTCAGGACATTTCCGCTATGGCACCGTTACCTACAAGGCCGAAGATTTTGAAGGGTCAGTTCCTGTAACTCAGGTTGATTATGACCAGGATATCGCAGGCGACGGATACGCTTTCGCCTTTGTAGATAGTTCTACAGGCCGAATTAGTTATTTCGATGCCGTATTGGGACGCACAGGTTCATCCTACTGGATCAAGATTCCCGATCTCAATTTCACTATTCCTGTCACTTTCGACCCCAAGGAAGTCTCATTGACAATGGCTGCCGGAAGCTATATAGGTGATTACCAGGGAATGTATATCCACACTGTGCTGTGGGATACCGATGAAGGATATCTCACATGGTCGACTGCAGCATCAATGACCGCTAAATTCAACTATTTCGATGATGACACGGATGCTTATTGCATCCTTGAGGCTGATTTTGAGGATAATGGTTCATGGGGTAGCTATGTTTCCAAGGCTCTGAGACTTGAGGCATTCTCATCTCTTCCTGCGGGAAGTGGCAACCGACAGGGATCAATCCTGAACATGCCTTATCCTTTCCTCCAGAAGGTGCATCCCCACGCTGTGGCTCCGGCTATGCTCCGTGCAAGATCGGCTTCACGCTCTGCCGCTCCCATGCCTAAGCTGATGCCCTTTGAGACAGGATCGCTCTCCGTGCTGAAAGATGACAGTAATGTGAAAGTTGCTTATTGATCACACTCTTCTATATATAATCAAATCGCAATGCTTATGCTTTTTTAATACAGCGATAAACCTTACGATTGGTTTGCCCCGCCCCGACCGAGACAGGTTATGGCGGGGTCTTTATTTACCCCCTTTCCCGAAATCAGACCATAGAGGTGTAGACCAGAGGGCAAAATAAGGATATAGGTATAGACCAGAGAGCCATAGATCAATATATTAGGCATTATAGCGCTACAACGAAATTGTCCCTTGGATCTTCAGGCTACCCCATGAATTAGACCACAGGACCAAAGAACTATTGCCTTTGGACACCACCCGAATACTACAACTAATATTGATCTATGGACCTCTGGTCTAACTCATGCAGTAGACCTGAGGACTATTACCATGGGACATCATAACGCCTCGCAAATATATTGATCTCTGGACCTCTGGTCTATATCTGGTCAACACCCATAATATTGATCTATGGTCTGCACGGGTAAAAAAAGAATGTCGAGGCGCGGGGCCCCGACATTCCGGTTGATAAAAACTTTGTTCCTTCAGGATTTTCCTATACCAATTTACCATCCGGAACAGAAGGGTAGCGAGCCGGGTGGCTCAACTTACCCTCCCCTCCGGGTGAGGAGGAATTATTACCATCCTGGATTCTGTTTCAGGTTAGGATTGAGACGGATCTGATCCAAGGGGATAGGATCGAGGTAATCGCGCTCGCGCCAGAGGCAGAACTCAACACGGGTGGTGATGGGACGGCCATAATCGAGGCTCGAGGGATCCTCGGATGCGAAACCGTAGCGCAGAGGACGGTTAGAAGGATTGTAGCAAGGCTCGCCGAAATACTGGTTCATGCTGTTGACAGTATTATTGGGGTTGGTGTAGGCTGTGCCGAGCACCTTACGACCGAGCTGACGGCCCTTGAGGTTGATGTGGGCGATACCCCAGCGCTTGAGGTCATTGAGACGGAAACCTTCGCCGAAGAGCTCGCATGTACGCTCGCGACGGATCTCGTCGAGCATGTTCATCTTCTTGAGCTCGTAGTGACCGGTCTCGAAGTTGAACCATCCGGCATCGTACACATTGGCGATGAGGGCGTTGGTGAGGGGAGCCACACCGGCACGCTTGCGGTTCTTGTTGATGGAGAAGTTAAGGTCGTTGTCCGAGATGCTACCGTTGCCAAGCTCGCATACAGCCTCGGCATAGATGCAATGTACCTCAGCAAGACGGATCAGACCCTGATCGGGCGACTCGTAACGCTCGGAGCGTGAGCCCTCGGGCATATACTTACGCGAACCGTAAGCTCCGGCAGTGTCGTCGGCACCGATGAAGGGGCGGAACACACCGGCCTTGCTACTGTAGGCGGGATCGTTGGGATCGAGAACCTTGTCGTTCTGGGGATACACGGGAGTGGGGTAAGGCTCGCCGTTGCCGGTGGGGCGCAGGTTGTAAGCCTCATCCGAACCCCACGACGGACGGTCGGGGAGCCATGTGCAACCCACGAAACGCATGTCGCGGTTCTGGAACTCGTCCATGAAATCGCCGCTCTGCTCGCCGTAGCCCTTGAACACGGGGTTGAACTGTACGGTGGAGCCGTCATAGCTGATGGTGGTGGGGAGACCGTTGGAGCAGAGGAATGTCTCGCCAAACCATGCGCTGATAGTGGTAGCCTGCCAGCAGGGCACCTGGTGGCCAAGGTTGATGTTACCTCTTCTCAGGTTATAGTCGAAGGGATTGTTGAGAATGAACTCCTTGTTGGTGTCCTTGCCCAGACCCTTGTAGTTACAGATGTTGCCGTCGGTATCGTCGAGGTTGAACAGGTAGTAGTAGCTCAGACCGGTGTCAGCACAACCGTCCCACAGCTCGAATGTACCTGTCTCGGCCTCGGTGATCACAGCCTTGGCATTGTCGCGTGCAATCTCGAAGAGCTGCTGTACCGAGGGATAGCCTTCGGGCTTGGCGGTGCCGGCTCCCGAACCCTCGCCGTTGCCGTCGAGGTCAAAACCGATGCCGGGAACATATTTCTCCCAGGTGGCCTCGTAGAGAGCCACGCGGGCGAGGAATGCCTGGGCGGCCTCGCGGGTGAGCTCGCCACGGCGGTCCATACCCATCATGTTGCGACGCTGGGGCAGACGCTCTACAGCGGCCTTGAGGTCGTTGATGATGATATTGGCCACCTCGTAGCGCGAATTACGCTTGCCGTAGACCACGGGGTCGGTCACGTCGAGCACATGGTCGACGATGGGCACACCGCCGAAAGCGGTGAGCATGTTGAAGTGGTTCCATGCGCGGAAGAAGTAGGCCACGCCTACCGATTCGGCAATGTCATTGGGGTTGCCGGGATAGCGGGCGGCAGCTTCGAGAAGCTCGTTGTCGCGACGCAGGCTACCCATTGTGCCGTTCCATCCGCCGTTGCTCTCGGGAGCGGTGCCACCACCGTTGCTACCCACGCCTGAAACGTCGAGGTTGCCGTCAAACTGTGACTGGAACGATCCGCTGAAGCAATACAGCGCGTTGGCCGCCTGCCTGAACTGCTCGGGATTCTGATACATAATGGCCGAGGTGCCTTCCGAGAGAGGCTGCTTGTCCAGGAAGTCCGAGCAAGAGGTGGTGATGAAACCTACAGCCAGGGCCGGTATGATAAATTTTGAGATTTTCATTTTGAAATTTTTCATTTAGCGGTGATTAGAAAGTCAGCTCGAGGCCGAAGTTAAGCAGACGGCTGAAGGGGAAGATGTTGTTGGAACCCTCGCCATGCTCGGGGTCGTAACCGTCCTTGATCTTGGTCCACTCCCACAGGTCGTCGCCCGAGAAGTAGACGCGCAGTTTCTCGATGCATGCCTTGGAGGTGATGGCGCGGGGCAGAGTGTAACCTACCACGAGGTTCTTGAGACGGATATAGCGGTTATTCTGGACAGCCACGTCGGAGTTGTCGTAGTTGAACGAGTTGAAACCGCCGTCAAACGACAGGATTGTGTGCTGGGCATTGGGGTTGGACTCGCTCCACACATCGGTGTAGGTGTTGTTCTGGAGAGTCCAGTTGGTACAGAACGGGCCACGGAGATTACCGGTGCGGAGAACTGTCTGACGGCCTACGCCCTGGAAGAAGAACGAGAGGTCGATACCTTTCCATTCCACACCACCCTTGATACCGAACGAGAGACGGGGAGCGGTGTCGCCGGCATAGTAGATATCGTCGCGGGTGATCACGCCGTCGCCGTTGACATCGACGCGCTTGCGGGCACCGGGACGCAGGGTGTTGGTTGCGCTGGTGTTAGGAGCGGGGAGAATGTTGCCCACCTTGGGACCGGTGTGGTCGGCGTTCCAGTAGTACATCTCATAGTAAGCGTCCACCTCTTCCTGATTCTGGAAGATACCGTCGGTCTGGTACACATAGATGGCATTGAGGGGATGGCCGATGAGACGGGTGCGGTTGATACCGGCCTCGGGCACATTCTCATTGTTGGTGAGGGTGAGCACCTTGGTCTTGGCGTCAAACACGTTGAAGCCTACATAGTAGTTCACGTTGCCGATGCGGTCGGTCCACTTGGCCTCGACTTCCCAACCCTTGGTGCGGAGCTTACCGTTGTTGGTCTTGGGGGCTGACGCACCGAGTACCGAGGGATAGGTCACGTCGATGAACATACCGTTGTTGGTCTTGGAGAAGTAGTCGAATGTGGCACGGAGACGGTTGTTGAAGAAACCGAGGTCTACACCGAAGTCGTGGGAATCGATGGTCTCCCAGGTGCGGTCGTCGGAACGCATACCGTTGATCCACATCGAGGTTACAGGGGTGGAGCCGAGATATACGCTGCCGGTCGAGATGGTGGAGTAAGCCTCGTAGTCGCCGAGGTTACCGAGGGCACCGGTCTTACCGTAGTCGTAACGGATCTTACCGAAGTTCATGATCTGGTCGATGCCGAGGCTCTTGAAGAATTCCTCGTTGGTGAACACCCAGCCTGCCGATGCGGAGTAGAAGTTCTTCCAGCGGTTGGCGGGAGTGAGGCGCGATGAACCGTCGCGACGGCCGAGGAGCGAGATGAGATAGCGGTCAGCGAAGTTGTAACGCACATCGCCTACCCAGGAGAGGAAGCTCCATGAGCTCTTGCCACCGTTGGCGGTGTTGTTGTCGCCACCCACGAAGACGTTGAGGTCGGAGAGGCCCGATCCGGGATACATCTCGCCACGACGGCGTGCAAGCTCGAGGTTCTTGTAGTCCTCGTTCTCACCGGTGAGACCTACCATCAGGTCCACGCCATGCTTGCCAAACTTATTATTATAGTAGATAAAGGCACCGAGGGTGTAGCTCTCCCATGTGCGGTTGCGCTCGGTGAGGCTGGCGGGAGAGTTCTTCACGCTACCCGAGAGCTGGTCGGCCCAGTCGTAGAACTGGACGGGGAGCTGCTCGGTGGTCTCCTCGCGCTGTACGCGCTTGTAGGCGGCCGATCCCACTAACGAGAGGCCCTTCACCCACTGGGAGAAGTCGAAAGTCACCTTGCCGTTGGCACGGAATGTGGTCCAGCGGTTCTTGGTCTCGCCACCGTCCTCAAACCATCCGATGGGGTTACGCTCGCGCGAGAAAGTATCATAGGGCTTGCCTGACTCGGAGCGGAAGGCCCAGAACCAGGGATCCTGCCATCCGCGGCCGATACCCTGCGAGGGGGTGGTGATGTCGCGGCGCTCGTAGGACATGCCGGTTTCGATCTTGAACAGATCGGTGGGGTTATAGTCGGCGTTGAGTCGTATGCCATATTTCTTCTCTCCGTCCTCGGCCACCTTGAGCTGTGACTGGGCGGTAGAGTAGTTGGCCGACGCACGATAGTTGAACTTGGCGTCACCGCCGGCGATGCTCACATTGTGCTTCCAGGTATCGGCGTTGCCATAGAGAGCGTCGAGCAGATAGTTGTTGGGCTCCCAACGCTTGATGGCGCCGTTGCTGTTGAGGGTGAGGGTCTCGCCGCGCATCAGGGCGCCGATCAGGCCGTCGCGGGTCACCACGCCGGCTCCGGGAACTGCCTCCCATGCGCCGGTCTCGGGATTCTTCTGTACGGGTGTACCCGAGTTGTCGGCGTTACCGAAGATCCAGTAGTCAAACACGTTCATGATCTGGTCGTGATCATAATCGCGGTGGGTCCACTTGGCGTCGTTATACTTGGCGTGGGTGAACATGTCGAGCCACTCGTAGTTGGTGGTGAGAGGTATCTGCACGCCGTCGATGGTGCGGCTGTAGGTGCCTGAGTAGGTCACCTGGGGCTTGCCCTGCTGACCGCGCTTGGTGGTCACGAGGATTACACCACCGGCCGAACGGGCACCGTAGATAGCTGCCGAAGCGTCCTTGAGCACCGAGATGTTGGCGATATCGTTACCGTCCATCTGGTTGAGCTCGTCGAGGCTGGCTGCCTGACCGTCGATAAGGATAAGAGGGCTGCTGTCGCCGTTGATCGAGTATGCGCCACGGATCTGCATTGAGGCACCCTCGCTACCGGGACGTGATGATGAACGGGTCACTGTGAGACCTGCGATCTCGCCCTGGAGGGCGGTGGCGGTATTGGTGGTACCGCGGCCCTTGTACACCTCGTCACCCTTGATCTGGGTGATGGCACCGGTGAGTGACTCCTTCTTCTGTGTGCCGTAGCCCACTACCACTACCTCGTCGAGAGCCTCGGCCGAGGGAGCGAGATTCACTTCTATCTTATCGCGGCCGTTGACCGGGATTGTCTGGGTCTTGTAACCGATGTAGGAAACCTCGATCTCGCCGTTGGCACCGGCCTTGATGGAGAAGTTACCGTCCATGTCGGTGATGGCGGTGAGGTCCTTGTTGCCCTTGACGCGGATAGTGGCGCCGATCACGGGCTCGCCCAGCTCGTCATACACGGTGCCGTTGACCACGGCCCCCTGAGTCTGGGAGGTCTGTGCCACGGCCTGATGGGTGAACATCGGTGCCGCCATGCACAGGAGTGTGCTTACTAATATTGCTTTAAAATTCATGGTTGTTCTGTTTTTCCTGTGTTGCGGTTAATTATTCGGCAGGCTCGTAGGCGTTGAACTCCGATACCATTACAAAGTCGCCACCCTTGTCGGTCATGGCGTAGTACATCTTTATATAGCGGCTCGAGGTGCTGTTCACGCCGTAGAACTGGTGGTCGTTGGACTCGCGGTTGAAAGCCGACCATCCGTAATCCTCCCAGGCCCAGGCGTTGGTGTCATCGCCGTTGGCACCTGAAGCGGGACAGGTGTAGATGGTGTGGCCCACGTTGGTACCGTTATTATTGGTACGGCGGCGCACCGAGATGCAAGCCACATCGTGGTTGGCACCCATGTCCACAACGAAGAAGTGGGGATAGGATGACGACTGCTTCCATGCTGTGTGCCAGAAAGTGTTTTCGTTACCGTCAAACATAGCTATCACGCGGCCGTTGGGAACGCCACCCTCGCCACCTGCTTCCTGAGAGGAGAAGCCGGGAGTGGGACCGTAGGCATCGTCGGTATAACCGGGAACACTCCAGCCCGAGCGGTCGATGAGCTTCACTTTCTTCACGTAGGATTCGGCTGAGACGGGATCGGCCATATTGTTCTCCGAGTCGCGGGCGGTGAGCTTGAGCACGGCGTCCTCACCGTTGATAAACTCGTTGGCACCGGTCGAGAGCACGATCACGCGGCTGCCGTTGCTGTTGCCGTTGACTACAAACGAGGTGGAACCGCTCTTGGAGGGATCGCTCTTGGATGAGTAGTCGACGTTGACATACACGGTGGCCTGGGTATCGTTGGCATACTTCACGCGCACGCCACCGTAGGCGGGTTCGGCCTGGAGCGAATTGGCCACGGCGAGAAACGCGGGAGCGCCGGGCACAGCCGAGATCACCTGAGGCTCAGCCGAGCCGTAGCGCACGTTGCAGGCATAAATCTTGAATTCCACGGGATCAACGGTGGCGAAACCGGTGATGGTGGCAGTAATGCGGCCGTTGGCATCAGCGGCCTCCTTGGAGAACATTCTGTACACCTCCTCGCCCTTGGCGTTGCGGTAGGTGACCTTGTTGTACATGAAGCTCGGGCTCGAGGGAACATCCCAGGAAAGATAGATCTCACCGGGACCGGACGTATAGGCAACGTTCGTGACTTGGGCAGGCAATGAATCGTCGATGTCGATGCGTCCCTCCACCTCATCGCCACAGGAGGCGAGGATAAGGGGCAACGCGATGGGCAACATCAAGTTTTTCATGCGATGAATTAAAGATGTTTTGCACATGTGGTTAAAATATTAGATGTTTTGGTTAATTGATTTTTAGTTGTGTAACGATGCATTAGATAAGCCAAACATGCCACTACCTGATAGTTATGTGTAATAGAATCACGGTGTCATTCATGTGATGGTATCATTGGTCAGCTAATGCCACAAAATTACTCTAACTATATATATATATAGGGGGTTACAAATATTCCCAATAACAATGACATTTGTTTCTTTTTCAGCCGGAAGCGTCCCTGCGACCGTCACAGGGGAGTACATTTCGACCATTTTCGGAGTATGGATAGTTCAATCAGCAGGTATAGCGACCACTTTTTTTGGAGATTTTAGTAATTTTGTGATTACAGGATTTCTCTCAGCCTCTCCCCCCACCATTTCTCTCAGCCTCTCCCCCCACCATTTCTCTCAGCCACAGCGGGCCGCCTCTCCCCCGCCCTTACTATCGATAATACCTCCAATCATTTTGAAAAAGATAATCACATTCATCACCCTGTGCTTTGTCGCGCTCTGTTGCCACGTTCCTGCGAGCGGGGCCACCGACGGCGTGACCCATATGAGCATCAAGAACTATGGCGTGCTCGAAGGATTGTCCAACCAATATATAATGGACATCACCGAGGACAACCGCGGATTCCTGTGGGTAGCCACCGATGCCGGACTCTACAGGTTTGACGGAAAGGTGTTCCTTCCGTTCACCACACGCAACACCTCGTTCATAAGCAACTCTATCAACTGCCTCTTCTACGAGGAGGAGAACGACCTCCTGTGGATAGGCACCAAACTGGGCCTCTTCAAAATGAACTGTGCCACGCTTGTCCCCGAGAAAATCAAAGAGGAGCTGATACCCGAGAAACCACAGATATATAATGTGGTGTCGATCAAGCGCTCCTCCGACGGGCAATCGCTGTGGATCACCAACCGCCATGTCGACATCATCAACTACGATATAGCCACGGGCAAGCTCAAGATCTACAATGCCTACAATGTGCCCGGCCTCGGCGACACCTTCAACGATGTGCTGGAGGATGGCCTCGGCAATCTCCTCGTGGCCAACTCGGGAGGAGGCATGAGCAGGATCCATCTCGAGTCGGGGCGCCTCGACAATTTCACACACAGCTCCGACAACCCCGACGGCATCCCCGGAAACTTCGTGGAATGTCTGCACCGCGACCGCCGGGGCAACATATGGATCGGCACCAACAAGGGCCTGGCCATATACGACCCCATAACCCAGAAGTTCAAGACTTTCCACCACGACGAGAACAATTCCGAGTCGCTCGTGGGTAGCCACGTCTATGACATGTGCGAGACCGACGACGGACAGCTGTGGATAGGCTGCGACATAGGCGGAGTGAGCATACTCAACCTCAACGACTCGGCCATGGCGTCGCCCGACACCATCAGGTTCAGCAATTTTGCCACCGGCATCACCGACGACGGCTCCGGTCTGGCATCGAGCTATGTGAGGAATGTCTACCGCGACCGCCACGGCAACATGTGGGTGGGGCATTACGGACATGGACTTGACTTCATATCCCATCAGAAACGCATATTCTACACCCTCCCCCTCACCGAGCGCACCCCCGATGGTATCAAGGACTGCACGGCCTCGTCGCTCATGGCTCTGCCCGACGGGGATGTGATAGGCGGATGTATAGGCGAACTGGTGTGGATACATGACAAGAAGATTGTGAGACGCTCGCCCATACCGTCGCCAAGTCCCGTCACAGCCATGTACGACAAAGGGGAAGGAAAGGTATTGCTCGGACTTTATGAGGATGGACTTCGGGAATATGACCTCGCCACCGGGCGCTCCGTCGACATCCCCATGCCCGGACGCCGCATGACGGTGTTGATCATCTGCCCCGACGGCAACGGCGATTACCTCATAGGCACCGACCAGGGCCTGTGCAGACTCAAGGACGGGAAGGTGACCCAGATGGAGGATCTGCCCAACCCCGTGATGCACCTCTCCATCAATGCCATAACCCCCGACAAGGAGGGACGCATATGGGTGGGCACCTACGGCACGGGAGTGTTCATCTTCGACCGCGCCTTCAATTTCATAAAGTATCTCACGAGCGCGGGCGACATTATATCCAATGCTATCAAGGACATATACTGCGACTCGCGCGGATGGATGTGGATCGCGGGACAGGACGGCCTCTCGTGCGTGACCCAGCCCAACGATTTCAGCGAGATCAAGAACTATACCTACGACAATGGCCTGGAGGATGTGCACATACGTGCCATCAGCGAGGACCTATGGGGCAACGTGTGGTTCAGCACCAACAACGGCCTGGGCCGATGGAACAAGCGAACCTCCAAGATAGAGAACTACGACTATCACCAGGGGGTGCCGCGAAACTCGTTTGTGGACCACAGCGTGGCCATGAGCACCAACGGCGAGATGTACTTCAGCTCGCTCAACTCGCTGTGTGTGTTCGACCCCAGGGATGTGGACGTGAATCTGCCCCCTGTACCGGTCAAGATCACCGAGATAAGCGTGCCCGGCAAAGTGGACGAGCGGGTCGACATCCTGCCTGTGCCCGATGGGCAGGTGAAGCTCGACTATGACCGCAATTCGTTCACGGTGCACTTCACTGTCGATGATTTCGCCCAAAGCCACCTTGTGGAGTATGCCTACCAGATGATAGGGCTTGGCGATGAATGGATTAACGTGAGAAACGACAATGAAGTATCGTTCAGGTATCTCCAGCCGGGGAAATACGTGTTCAACGTCAGGGCCCGCCTCAGCAACCAGAACTGGGAGGAGAGCTCGGTATCGTCGGTGACAATCGTGATCACCCCGCCCCTGTGGCTCACATGGTGGGCCAAGCTCCTGTACTTCCTGCTCGCCGCTACCGCCATCATCCTGGCCGTGAGGATCTACAACCGCAGGGTGAGATTTGAGAGCACCCTCGAGCTGGAGAGGCGCAAGACCGCCAGCGAGCTCGAACTCAACAACGAGCGCCTGCGCTTCTTCACCAACATCACCCACGAGCTGCGCACCCCGCTCACCCTCATCCTGGGCCCGCTCGAGGATCTCGTGGCCGACGACACCCTCGACACCGGACATAAGACCCGCGTGAAGCTGATACACAAGAGCTCGATGAGACTGCTCAACCTCATCAACCAGATACTGGAATTCCGCAAGGCCGAGACCCAGAACCGCAACCTGTGCGTGACCAAAGGGCGCCTCGACACGCTCGTGACCGAGATAGGCCTGCGCTTCAAGGAGCTGAACCGCAATGCCGGCGTGAAGTTCGTGATAGAGTGTGACCACTCCATAGGCGAGCTGTACTACGACCCCGAGGTGATATCTATAGTGATCAATAATCTCCTGAGCAACGCTCTGAAATATACCCCCGACGGCACCATCACCCTCAGCCTCTCGCGCGAGTCGGGCAAGGAGGGGGACAGCGCGGTGATAAGCGTGACCGACACCGGCTACGGCATCTCGGCCGAGGCCCTGCCACATATCTTCGACCGCTATTATCAGGCCAAGGGGAAGCATCAGGCCTCGGGCACCGGCATAGGACTCGCCCTTGTGAAATCGCTCACAATGCTCCATCACGGCACAATCGAGGTGGAGAGCGAGGAGAACAAGGGCGCGACATTCCGCTTCGCCATCCCCATGGACGATACCTATCCCCAGGCCCAGCACAAGGAGGCGGATTCCATGGATGGAACCGAGGAGGAAGGGATGGCCACCGGAGAGATGGAGGCCGAAAGCGAGGCCGGCGACAACCGCCCGTCCATCCTCATCGTGGAGGACAATGACGACATACGCAATTACGTGGAGGAGACCCTCGGCGAGAAATATCGCGTGTACGGAGCCGTCAACGGCAAGGAGGGTCTGGAACAGGCCCGCACTCATCAGCCCGACGTGATAGTGAGCGACATAATGATGCCCGTGATGGACGGCATAGAGCTGTGCCACACACTCAAGCAGTCGATAGCCACGAGCCATATCCCCGTGATCCTGCTCACCGCCAAGGACTCGCTCAGCGACAAGGAGGAGGGCTATCAGAGCGGAGCTGACTCGTATCTCACCAAGCCATTCAGCGCCAAGCTCCTCGAGAGCCGCATAGCCAACCTCATGGAGTCGCGCCGCAGGATGGCCTCGTTCTTCGCATCGCTCGCCGGCAATGAAGCCGCCTCAGCCTCGCCCGCACCCACCACCGCCACCGCCGTCGACGGTAAGGATCAGGAGAAGCCCACCGGCCAGGAAATACGCCTCAGTCAGCTCGACGAGCAGTTCATGCTCAAGTTCAACAAGCTCATCGAGGAGAATATCGACAACGAGAACCTCGACATGAGCTTCATCCAGGACAAGATGCACATGAGCCACTCCACATTCTACCGCAAGATAAAGTCGCTCACCGGCATGTCGGGCATAGAATACCTGAGAAAACTGCGCCTCAACCATGCCGCCCGTCTCATCAGGGAGGGAGCGGGAATATCCGAGGCCGCTTTCCGCTCGGGATTCAACGACCTGGTGTATTTCCGCAAATGCTTCAAGAACGAGTTTGGAGTAGCCCCGTCGAAATATTGAACGATCACTAATACTATACACACTCTCTCACATTCATTTCCAATGGTAAGATTCATCACCTCACTGCTTTTATTCCTCGCGGGAGCCACAGCGGTATCAGCCACCACCTCCTCCGGCTTTCCGCGCGTGATTCTGCCGGGGGATTATCCCGACCCCACCATCCTCAGGGATGGCGAGGACTACTACATGACCCACTCTCCATTCCGTTACGCCCCCGGATTCCTCATATGGCATTCGCGCGACCTCGTAAACTGGGAGCCGATAACCCGCGCCATTCCCGAATACAGCGGATCGGCCATGGCTCCCGACCTTGTGAAGCACAACGGACGCTACTACATATATTTCCCATCCGACGGCACCAACTGGGTGTCGTGGGCCGATGACATACGTGGCCCCTGGAGCACTCCGGTCGACCTGAAAGTGAAAGGTATCGACCCCGGACATATCGCCGACCGCGATGGCAACCGCTATCTCTATGTCAACGAGGGTGAGGTAGTGCCCCTCGCGCCCGACGGCCTGTCGACCACCGGCGGGAAGACCAAGGTGTACGACGGATGGAAATATCCCTCGTCGTGGGAGACCGAGGGAATGTATCTCGAATCGCCCAAACTGCTGTATCACAACGGATACTATTATCTCACCTCGGCCGAGGGTGGCACCGCCGGACCGGCCACAAGCCACATGGCCGTATCGGCGCGCTCGCGCAATGTGACCGGCCCGTGGGAAAATTCCCCCTACAATCCCCTCGTGCACACCTACCGCGACAGCGACCATTGGTGGTCAAAGGGTCACGGCACCATCATCGATGACGTGAACGGTAACTGGTGGATAGTGTATCACGGATATCCCAACAATTTCCACACCCTCGGACGCGCCACCCTCATAGAACCGCTTGAACTCACTCCCGACGGATGGTTCCGCCCCACCGCCTCAGCCCAGCTCCCGGGCGACACATCGGCCGGTCAGCCCGTAAAGAACGGTATGGAGCTTTCCGACAACTTCGACTCCCCCACCCTCGGCCTCCAGTGGACCATGTGGGGCGAGGATCCCTCGGCAAGCGTGACTTGCGGAGAATCGGCCATCAAGGTTAAAGGTAAAGGCCGTCCATCCGATCCCGCTTCGGGCCGTCTGCTCCTGGTGACACCTCAGCATAAGAATTACATCGCCGAGGCGGAGATCTCGGTGGGCAAAGGGGCCTCGGCCGGACTGCTTCTCTACTACAGCGACAAGGCTTTTGCCGGACTCATGTGCGACGGCAAGCGCTTCACCATCTACTCCTCACCCACGGCGTTCACCACTGTGCCCGACTCCTTGGGCCGTAATTTCCACGTGCGTCTGCATAACAACTGCAATCACCTGTCGGTCAGCGTGAGTGCCGACGGCGACCGTTGGACCACACTTGCCACCGGCATAGATGTCAGCGAATATCACCACAACAATTACGGAGGCTTTTTCGCCCTGCGTCCGGCCCTGTGTGTGGCCGGCAAGGGGGAAGCTGAATTCTCATCGTTCGGCTACCGCGATGCCGTGCCTCAGGAGAAGGACATGTCAGCCTACCTGATGGTGTTCCACAAGGATGATACCCACAGCCTGCACATGGCACTGAGCCGCGACGGCTACATCTTCACGGCCCTCAACGACGGCCGTCCCATAATAGCCGGCGACACTATAGCCGACCAGAAAGGCATACGCGATCCCCACATCTACCGCGGGCCCGACGGAGCTTTCTATCTGGCCATGACCGACCTGCATGTATTTGCCAAGGATGCAGGATTCCGCGACACCGAGTGGGAGCGCGACGGCAAGAAATACGGCTGGGGCAACAACTGCGGCCTGGTGCTGATGAAATCACACGACCTGATCCACTGGACCCGCTCCAACGTGAGATTCGACGAACTGTCGCGCGAGTATGCCGAGGTGGGTTGCGTGTGGGCACCCGAGACCATCTATGATCCCGAGACCGGCAAACTCATGATATACTTCACCATGCGTTTCGGCAATGAGATGAACCGCCTCTACTATGCCTATGTCGACGATGCCTTCTCGCGCCTCGATTCAAGGCCCGCGCTGCTCTTTGAGTACCCCGACGGACGCTCCACCGCCATCGACGGCGACCTCACCCGTGTGGGGGACAAATACCATCTGTTCTATGTGGCGCATACCGGCACTCCCGGCATAAAGCATGCCGCCTCGAGCTCGGTCAACTCCTCGTTTGCCTTCTCGCCCGAATGGATTGACCCCGAACCCTCGGCCTGCGAGGCTCCCAACGTGTGGAAACGCATCGGCGAGGACAAATGGGTGCTCATGTATGACTGCTACGGCATAAAGACCCATAATTTCGGATTTGTCGAGACATCCGACTTCAAAACCTTCACCCCGCTCGGGCATTTCAACGAGGGGGTGATGAAGACCACCAACTTCACGTCTCCTAAACACGGCGCAGTGATCCATCTCACCGCCGAGGAGGCCGATCAACTTGAAAACCACTGGAAAAAACAATGATTTCATGACTCTGCGTAATCTACATCCTATCCTTTTCTGTATGACAGCCCTGCTGCTTAACTCATCATGCAGCCGGGAATGTGTAGACATTACAGTAACCAACACCTCGGGACGCGACATAGGCCCGAGGTGTGTGGAAGTGCCCGCCGGCGACATCCTGTCGCGCATCAGCACGCAACATTTCTATGTGGTGGACGGCGAGGGCAACGAGATCCCCTCGCAGCTCACCCACGATTCAATGCTCGTGTTCATGGCCAGCGTTCCGGCCGGAGGATGCGGCACATATTCCATATTCCCCTCCGACAGTGCCCGCACCTATGAGGCGGTGACAGGCGGCAACATCTACGAGCGCCGTCTGGACGACCTGGTGTGGGAGAATGACCTGGTGGGATTCCGTGCCTACGGGCCCGGCACCCGCCGCGAGGGTCTGCGATACTACGGCCAGGACCTGTACCTGAAACATTCCACCCCGGGGCTGATCCTCGAATCGCTCTACGGAGTGGAATCCGACCCGGCCACATGGGCCAAGATCGACTCCCTGAGGGCGATAAACTCGGCTCTTGCCGACGAGTTTGCCAGCACGCTCAACTATAACATCGACCATGGCAACGGCATCGACTGCTACTCGGTAGGTGAAACCCTCGGAGCAGGCTCGGCCGCCCTGATCATGGGCGATACCATCGCCTACCCGTGGTGCTTCGAGCAGGCCCGTATTCTCGACAACGGCCCTCTGCGGTTCACGGTCGAGATGCTCTATCACCATTATTCGGAATCCGACACGCTCGTGCCCCATTTCGTGGAGCACCGCCTGGTGTCGCTCGACGCGGCTTCCCACCTCAACCGCAGCAGGGTGTGGTTCGAGGGGCTCGAGTCTCCCGCCAACATCGTTGCCGGATTCCCGCGCCACGATGATTCGCCGGCATGCATGAGGCCCGAAAAGGGGATCATCACCTACTCCGATCCCACCGAAGGGGCCAACAACGGCAAGGCTTTCCTCGGGCTGTATATCCCCGGCGGGGCCGACAGCATGGAGGAGAAGTTCGGCCACATCCTGGCCGTGCGGAATTACGCCCCCGGCGACACCCTCGACTACTACTGGGGCTTCGCATGGGACCGCTCGGCTATCAACAATCATGTCAACTGGCTCGACTATATGGAGCATTTTCCCGTCAGCTACACGGTTGCAGTCAATGATTGAGGATACATTTTCGGTCAAAAAAGGTGCTGAATAGTTCATCCGAAGCACGATTGAAAGATTCACACATATTTTTGACCGAAATCAGCCACATACCCCACACAATCTCATATTACCTTTGCAGTGTACTTGAAAAATACACATTCACACAAATTTTTATTAGTTACAGTATTCGGTAATATAAGATTTCTTCATAACTTTGAAAAACACACACTTTGGTTTTATATAGGTTAATTTATTTGGTATAAAGATTGTTTGGGGTTCCTTTTTAAGTCAACGCTTTCTAACCCACGAAACCCCATAAAAAATGAAAATTCATCTGATACTGCTCGCAGCAGCCGCGATGACAATTCACTCCATTCAGGCTCAGACTGTCCGCAAATACACAACTACGGAGTCTGAGCCTTGGTGTCAGTCCACCCTCCGTCTCCAGTCCTCCCCCTCCGCATCGGGAGTGATGCTCGAGATCGATCCGTCAGCCCAAGGCACCGAACTGAAAGCCTGGGGCACCACGTTCAACGAGCTCGACTGGGACGCGCTCATGACCCTCGACCGTGCCACTCAGGATGAGATAATGAGCCGCCTGTTTGCCCCCGACGGTGACCTGCGTTTCACCCGCGGACGCATCTCCATGAACTGTAACGACTATGGCCGTTCATGGTACAGTTGTGACGACGTGCCCGGCGATTTCGAACTGCGCCACTTCAACATCGACCGCGACAAGCGCAGCATCATCCCCCTCATCCGCTCGGCCCAGCGCTACAATCCCGACCTCACATTCTGGATCTCCCCCTGGAGTCCGCCCCACTGGATGAAGATTAATCATGACTATCCCGTGGTGAGCAGCAAGCACAACAATGCCAACCCCGGAGTGGACTATCTGCTCTTCGGCTCGACCGACGATATCGACGAGGACGAGATGAAATTCCTCGGCGAACGCAAGGGTCAGTTCCCCCGCCGCCTCGCCACCCAGGATTATTTCATCCAGGATCCGCGCTATCTCAAGGCTTATGCCAACTACTTCTGCCGGTTCATCGACATGTACCGCGAGCAGGGCATACCCATCGACATGGTGATATATCAGAACGAGGCTTACAGCTACACCCCCTATCCCGGCTGTCCCTGGACCGCCGAGGGCACCATACGCTTCAACCGCGACTATCTGGCACCGGCTCTCAAGGCCAACCACCCCGACGTGAAGCTCTACATAGGCACATTCAACACCAACCGTCAGGACCACGTGGAGAAGGTGCTCGGCGACGAGGGTTTGCGCTCTTGCATCGATGGCGTGGCATTCCAGTGGGAGGGCCGCGAGATACTCCCTGCCATACGCGCCCAGTATCCCGATTTCCATTATATATGCTCGGAAAGCGAATGTGGCAACGGCTCGATGGACTGGAAAGCAGGCGAGCACACCTTCTTCCTTATCTCCGACAATATGGGCAACGGATGTGACGAGTGGTACAACTGGAACTTCCTCCTCCCCGACAACGGCGAGAGCCCCTGGGGATGGAAGCAGAACGCCTTGATTCAGGTCGACTCCAAGTCGCGCTCCATACGCTACACCCCCGAATTCTATGCCGTGAAGCATTTCACCAACCTTGTCCCCGCGGGAAGCCGCATGATTGGCTACTCACCCCGCTCCGAGGGCAACAATGTGATGGCCACTGCGTTCGTGACACCCGAGGGGAAGACCGTGATTGTCACAGGAAACTTTGAGGACTCGCCCCGCGACATCTCACTCAAAGTCAAGGGCAAATACCTCAACAACACCCTCGCACCCCACTCATTCAACACCTTTACCCTCTGATTTATAACTCCCAATCTGAGTACTTGCTATGAAATTCACACATCCACTATTTCCGGTGCTCCTGTCGGCCTTAGCTATGTCGCTACAGGTTTCGGCGGCCGACAAGCGTCCGCTTGACGACGGTTGGCAGTTCTCGCTCGACGGCTCCGATGCCTGGGAGACAGTGGATCTGCCTCACGACTGGAGCGTGACCTTTGACTTCGACAGCATATACCCGTCGGGCAACGACGGCGGGTATGTACGCGCCGGACGTGGCCACTACCGGAAACACCTCTCGCTTGCCCCCGAGGATATGAAGCGCGTGCACAATCTCTATCTCGAGGGGGTGTACATGAATTCCACCGTAGTGGTCAACGGCGATACCATCGGACACCGCCCCTATGGCTACTCGTCAATGATCTATGACATCACCCCGGCAGTGCGTCAGGGCGACAATCTCATTGAGGTGCTTGTCGACAACTCGGCCCAGAAGAATTGCCGATGGTACAGCGGATCGGGCATCTACCGCCACGTGTGGCTCCTGAGCGCCCACCCCACACATCTCCGTCCCTGGAGCGTGGCCATCACCACCCCCGAGGTAAATGCCTCGCAGGCCGGAGTGTTGGTCACCGGCACGGTCGATAATCCCGGCACGGCAACCTCGGCCACTGTGGGGATCTACCGCGACGGGAAACTCGTGGCAACCGAGTCGGGACAAGTGGGTAAGGATGGCTCGTTCTCCATACCGTTGCAGGTCGCCGATCCGGCCCTATGGAGCCCTGAACAACCCAATCTCTACACCGCCGAGATCTCGGTGGCCGAGAATGGCAATGTGACCGACACCTCGACCGAGACTTTCGGCATAAGGGAATTCCGCTACTCGGCCACTGACGGCCTAACACTGAACGGCCGTAACATCGTGCTCAACGGCGGATGCGTACACCACGACAACGGATTGCTCGGCGCCCGCAGCTACGACGATGCCGAGGCCCGCAAGGTAAGGCTCATGAAGGAGGCCGGCTTCAATGCCGTGCGCACAAGCCATAATCCCCCGTCTCCAGCGTTCCTTGATGAGTGTGACCGCCAGGGACTGATCGTGATCGATGAGATATTCGACGGTTGGCGTGACAGCAAGACCGAACATGACTATGCCCGCGATTTCGACCGGTGGAGCGATAAGGATGTATCGGCAATGGTGCTCCGCGACCGCAATCACCCCTCGATAATGAGCTGGAGTATAGGCAACGAGGTGATCGAGCGCAAGAAAATCGAGATTATCACCACGGCGAGGAAACTCGCCGGCATATGCCGCAAGCTCGACCCGACACGCCCCGTCACCCAAGCCCTCTGCTCATGGGACAGCGATTGGGAGATATACGACCCGCTGGCCGAACAGCTCGACATCACCGGCTATAACTACATGATACACAAGTCGGAGACCGACCATCAGCGCGATCCACAGCGTGTGATGTGGCAAACGGAGAGCTATCCCCGCGATGCGTTCTCCAACTGGCTTAAGGTCAAGAATAATCCTTATATAATAGGTGACTTCGTGTGGACCGCCATCGACTATCTGGGCGAGTCGGGCATAGGACGTTACTATTACAAGGGACAGAGCGAGGGCGAGCACTACGAACGCAACCAATGGCCCTGGCACGGCGCCTATTGCGGTGATATCGACATCACCGGATGGCGCAAACCCATCTCCTATTACCGCCAGGCTCTGTATGACGAGAATCCCTCACTCCATCTTGCCGTCAGGGAGCCAAACGGCTATTATGGCGAGATAAAGGAAACCCAATGGAGTGTATATCCCACATGGGACTCCTGGACATGGCCCGGAATGGAGGAGAAGGAGATCGATGTGGAGATTGTATCGCGCCACCCGTCGGTGATCCTGTACCTCAACGGCAATGAAGTGGGACGTGCCGACATGTCGGAGGCCAACGGCTACCGCGCCGTCATGCCTGTGAAATATCTCCCCGGAGAATTAAAGGTTGTGGCTGTCGGCCCTGACGGCAAACCCACCGGCGATGAGGCCGTGATCAATACGGCCGGAAAGGTCAAGAAAATGCGTCTGACTGCCGACCGCTCCGAGATGGATGCTGACAATCAGTCTCTTATATATGTCACAGCCGAACTGATCGATGCCGACGGGAATGTAGTGCCTGTTGACGACCGTGAGATCGAATTCCGCATCTCGGGCCCGGGCACAATCTTAGCCGCAGGCAGTGCCGATCTCACCGACAAGGTGAAATACACCACTCCGGGCCATTCCTCATGGAAAGGACGTGCCATGGCTGTGGTGAAATCATCCGGCAAGCCGGGACGCATCACCCTCTCAGCCCACGCTACAGGCCTACCCACCACCCGAGTATCGCTCAGGTCGCGGTAAAAAGAATAGATTTACATGACACTTATTTTCAAGAAACGGGATGCCGGCGCTCCGGCATCCCGTTTCCTATTACACTTCAGTATATTTCATTTCAATTCCTGAAACTGCTCCTCACATTCCGCCTTATGGCCATTATATTTCCGGCCGTAATGACAAGGATTATCACCACTCCGGTCAGCACCGTAGGCCAGCAGGAAGCCCCCTCGGCACCAAGCGCCTCAATACTACCCTGCCACATGGCCGACGCCATAAGCATCCCGGCCAACGCGAGCAACAGCACACCGGCATTGACACTCACCACAATAGCCTCGTAATAGCGGGCCACCTGCGACGGCGTGTAGCCCAAAAGCATCAGGTCATGGATCTTTCCGCGGTTCTTCTGCAGGAGCAGATAGATGCTGAGCAACAGTATGAAAAACGCAAGAATACTTATGATAGCCCCTATCGCCACCACTACCGTAGTGACAACCGACAGGAAATAAGCCGCCTTACCGCCGGACGCCTTGTCGCCGGCTATCTCGTAACCATGAGCCTCCATATAAGCAGTAGCCTCGGGATCTCCGGCCCTGCGCAGACGCACTATCAGGCGCGACGGATCGGTATCCTCTTTCCCTTCGCCAAACACCCCGTTGGCCCAATTGAGGAAATCGGCCGGAACTGCTATGGTGTTGAGGCGCGACGAGAATCCCACAATCCTGGCATCCACCCATTGCTGACGGCCATTTCCGCTGAGCGAGAGCTTGAGCGGGAGCATCCCTATAAGCTCTTCCGAGATCTGTGGCATACCCCGCGAGGCCGCGAATCCGAAGTTGTACAACGTAAGGTAATCCTTGGAGATGATCACGGGCACCGGATCGCCCGAGCCGGGACGATAGTCCCATCCGCGCGGAGATATATCGAAAAATTCATCGGGTATAGATTCCAGAAACAGGGCTGTGGATAGATTGGCACCTGCCACATTCACCTGTGCGCTCACATTGAAATCGGCCGAGGTAAATTCACCCACCCCCGAAGCCCATGGCTGTGAGGAGATCTCCGAACGCTCATCGCGGGTGAATGTGGTGGCCGCGCCCGAGGGTCCGACAAGTCCCTGCACTCCCTCCACCCGCTTAGAGATAATGAGATAGTCGTCGGACACAAATGAATCCTCGGCTTGACTCACCGAAGTGACATCACGGTAAAATTGTATGGCTGTGAGCACAATCAACAGCCCCACGAGATTGGCCACGGCATATCCGGCGATCTGCCCGGCACTAATATTGCGGCGTAACAACCGCCTTATAGGATTAGACATAATATCATTTTACAGGCCCAACGGCCACATATATAATTAGCTATTTCCAGTCCGATTTTTTAGACCATAGGACCAAAGGACAAGTAATTTAGCCATCCCGTGATCTAAAAAACTAATCACTATACTCTATACTTCCCCATTTAATCTCAAAGATGCAGGAGAGTATATTCACTCAGTGTGAGCTTATTACCTACCGATGTGGCTATGACCGAGGCCGAGCGGGCACGGGCCTCCTCGGCTATCATCCGCGCCACAGTAGCATTATTCCTCGCATCGAGATGGCTCACAGGCTCATCAACAAGCAGAAAATCAAACGGCTGACACAGTGCCCTCACTATAGCCACCCTCTGTTGCTGTCCCACACTGAGCCTACCCGCCGGCTCGCCAGCCTTGTGCTTAAGCTCCATACGCTCAAGCATGGCCAGGATCTGATCCTCGGTGCGGTAATCGGTCAGGCGGTTCTTGACCATGATATTATCCATCACCGACAGCTCGGCAAACAGGCGCATCTCCTGGGGCAGATAAGCAAGAGCCTCACGGCGCAATTCACACCATTTCTCAATGGAAAATCCCCTTACCGACACCCCGTCAAACAATATCTCTCCGTCGTAATCGGTACGCGCGCCATAGATATACGAGCATAGCGATGATTTACCCGTACCGCTCTCAGCCTCTATGATATATGCCTCGGGACGGCGGAATGTAAGCTCAGGGCGCAACCACACCTCGCTGTCCTTGACCGGGGCCTCCGCCTCGCTCCCCCTGAACACCCGGGGGAGCGCGCGGCGCAATGTTATTTCATTGATCATAAGTAAGTCTTAAAAATTAACCGCTATATGTAAGTCCTAAAGAGCTTGCCCAATAAATCTTGTTCTTTTTGGTTATTTTGGCTTTGTCACTCAGTCGCATAGCTCGCTATGCTCCTTCATTCCGCAGCCAAAATACCGCAAAAATAACTGCGATTTATATGTGCATTAATTTTTACGACTTACTTAGTAATATCGAAAGCAGATACATTAGCGTGGGCGAATCGGTGCCGTCCACCTTGAACTTGGCCTGTCCCTTGCCCGACGTCATCGACACCGACGCATCAATCGTGACGCCACCGTCCATGGGGAAAGCCGTGGCAAACGCCATGTCCTTGTTTACGAATGTCGGAGCCAGGGAATTGTTGCGCGAGTTGTCAAACTCCTTTGTGGAGATGCCGAGATAGCCGTCCACATTCCCTATATAAAGATTCTTGCCATACTGGGGCACCACCATCATTCCATCCTCGTTGACGCTCGGAGCTATCCCGGCGGTCGACATCATTGTGGCGATCATAGTCATGAGACTGTTGATCTTGTCCTGAGGCATATGAGCCATCACAATGAAATCCCAGTCAGAGGGATCCCCCTCGGCAAGCGCATACTCCGAGAGTGGCTTGGCGGCTATCAGCACCGACCCGTTGATCGACTCCAGAAACGGATTGACCACAGCCATGAACGCCCCGGCCTGAAATCCGCCCACCGCGAGTGCCAACTGTTCGAGCGGCTTCCAATTGAACTCGGGGGTAAGTCCGGCGGCAAATGTTACACTGTAATCCTCGGGCACATAAGCAAGGAGAGCCGGATTGATGTTCTGCATCCCCTTAACCTTCACCGTGCGTCCGGTCGACTGCATCGTTTCCCACTCGGCCACCAGGCTGTTGTCGGCTCCGGTGTTGAGCGAGGCCACATTCCACTCCTTATCCTGAGCAGGAATCTCGGTGTCCGACTTCTTATCCGTGGCAAATGAGATGAATCCCGAGGCCACCGCTATATTGGCGATGTTTTCACGGCTCAGGGCCTGCATCACCCCGTCGAGCTTTGTCACCGGCATCTCGCCCGCCCTCTTGAGCAATCCCTCCAGAGCCTTGGTGGCCGATCCGCGCACATCGTTCACAAGCCAAGCCTGAGAGGATGAACACAGGAACGTACACCCGTCTCCCACATCGGCCACATGATAACCGTCGGCATCGGGTTGCCACTCAAGCCATTCGCCCGCCTGCTCCTTCAACTTACCATAGTCGCTTATGGCAAAGGTCACATACTGCGCGCCGTCGCCAGCCACGGCCACGGCCACCCGGCTGAAATCGGCTACCCCCTCGCTGTCGAGACGGGCCATGCGGTCGAGCATCTCGCGCAGATCGCCGCGCACACCGCCATTGATCTTATCATCGGCCTTGATACCCTCCGACGTAAACGTGATGCCCGAGGCCTCACACAGTTTTTTGAAATCCACCGTAGCCACAGCCGATACATCGGCCGGAACGGTGTCGAGCAGTTCACCCTGCCTGGAGCAGGATACGGTGGCCAACCCCATGAGCAATGCCATGAGAGCCAACAGCGATAAGTGACGGAGATTCATGAGTATGAATATATTATGATTTGTTTAGTTTCAATATGCAAACTTACTAAAACTATCTGTCCCACACAAATACTTAATGTGCCATTATGAGCATCGCTCGGTTAATGAATCATTATGAGCATCGCCGTGTGGATTTTTTGTCGTAACTTTGCGGGTGAAAATTGAATGTATATGACTGATATTGCCAAGAAATTGCCACTGATAGGGATGACCCTCAAGGAGCTTGAGGCGGTGGCCGCGGAGGCCGGATTGCGTCCGTTTGCCGCCAAGCAGATGGCACGCCGTCTCTACGTGGGACGCGTGAGGGAGATTGCCGAGATGACCGAGCTTCCCAAGAATGCCCGCGCATGGCTCGAGGAGCGTTATACTGTGGGACGTACTGCCCCACGCCTGGAATCGCGCTCCACCGACGGCACCGTGAAGTATCTTTTCGAGACCCGTACCGCTGAGGTAGATTACCTCACCCACGGCAAGGGCGGACGCGACGTGGAGGCGGTGTATATCCCCGACAAGGAGAGGGCCACACTCTGCGTCTCCTCCCAGGCCGGATGCCGCATGGGATGCCGTTTCTGCATGACCGGCCAGCAGGGCTATCACGGCGACCTGAGCTCGGCAGGCATTATCAACCAGATATTGTCGATACCCGAGTCGGAGACGCTCACCAATATCGTGTTCATGGGCATGGGCGAGCCGATGGACAATGTGGCCGAAGTGCTCAAGGCCATCGAAGTACTCACAGCCCCGTGGGGCCTGGCTTGGAGCCCGAAGCGCATCACTGTGTCGAGCATCGGCAAGATGGACGGCCTGAGACGTCTGCTCGACGAAACCAAGGTGCATGTGGCCATAAGCGTCCACGCCCCATTCCCATCCGAGCGCGAGGGCGTCATGCCCGTGGAGCGCGCCTTCCCTATGATCAAGGTCATGGAACTGATGAGGAAATATGATTTCGCTCACCAGCGGCGCCTGTCGGCCGAATATATAATGTGGCGCGGAGTCAACGATGACATGCGTCATGCCGAAGCCCTGGCCCGTCTGCTCAAAGGGGTGGACTGCAGGGTGAATCTGATACGTTTCCACGCCATTCCCGGCTTCGAGGGACAACCGTCCGAACAGGCCACCATGGAGCGTTTCCGCGACCGACTCAACGCGATGGGCGTGACGGCAACCATACGCGCATCGCGTGGTGAGGACATAGAGGCCGCATGCGGAATGTTGAGTGGCGAAGCCGCTAAATAAGCCCCGGAAAGATGAGTAAAGAGAAGTTCTGGCTACCGTTGTGCATATTGACGGTAGCCGGATTTACGTTCAACACGTCGGAACTGATACCGATAGGACTGCTCAGCGATATCGCCGGCTCGTTCGGTGTGAGCGAGGCAAGGGCCGGGCTTCTTATCACGGTGTATGCATGGGTGGTGGCTCTGATGTCGCTCCCGCTGATGTTGCTGTTTGCCCGCATGGAGTTCCGGAAGCTGATGATCGGAGTGGTGAGTGTATTCTTCCTGAGCCACGTAGCCACGGTGATGTCCACAGGCTACTACTCGCTCATGGGAGCACGCATAGGCGTAGCCCTGGCCCACTCGCTGTTCTGGTCGATAGCACCCGCAATGGGTGTGGCGGTAGTGCCTAAGGAAAAACGCGCCACGGCATTGAGCGCATTGGTGGCCGGAGGAGGCATCGCACTGATAGCCGGATTGCCGTTGGGCCGAGTGCTCGGCATCATCGCAGGCTGGAGAATGTCGTTTGCCGTACTGGGCGCACTGTCGGGCCTCGTGCTCATAGGCCTGTGGCTCAAATTCCCCACACTGCCCAAGCCCGAAACCAACGAGTCGCGCCGCGACATGCTCATGGGCCTCGTGAAATGTCCTCAGCTTATATGTATCTACCTCATCACCGCCGTGATAGTCACGGGCCATTACACCGGCTACAGCTACGTGGAGCCATTCATGCTCAAGGTGGCAGGAATGCCCGAGGGAGCCGTGACATTGACACTTACACTCTTTGGCGTGGCCGGATTGGGAGGCAGTTACCTGATGTCGAGATACTTCTACCGCTATTCCCGAGTGCTGATACTCTCGGCATGTTTCGGGCTTCCGGCCATGATGGCGCTCCTGCTCCCTGTGGCCCGTGTATCGCCGGTGCTTATCGCCATGCTGTGCGTGGGATGGGGACTGTGCATGACGGTCTACAACATCGCCTTCCAGAACGAGATAGTCACCCTGTTTCCCCGCGACTCGTCAGTGCCCATGAGCTTTTACTCAGGCATCTTCAACCTCGGCATCGGAGCCGGCGCATTCGTGGGAGGAATCGTCACCGACCACGGACTCATGGCCGAGATAGGCTACATAGGCGGAGCCATCTCCCTCGCCGCCGCCATCTACTGCCTCCTCCGCTACATGCCCATCCGAAAACCCCGCGAGATAGTGTGACGTGCGGTTGCTTTGAGAATATAATTAAGGCGGATTCCTGCTCAGGAATCCGCCTTAATTAGTTGTCAGGGGGGTATATATTCAATCAATCGTCAGCGAGAATTTCATCAATCCTGGTCGCCAGTTCCTCTCCCCGCAGATTTTCGGCAACGAGGCACCCGTTGCTGTCAACAATGTACATCGTGGGGACCGATGTCACCTTGTAGAGATCGGCGATGGATTTGTCGGTGTCGCGGATATTGGTCCATGAGAGCTTTTCCTCATCTACAGCCTTTTTCCACGGAGCATCGTCAGTGTCGATCGACACGCTCACTATCTCGAAACCATCTCCGGCATGGCGCTTGTAGATCTCCTTGAGATTGGGGATCTCACGGCGGCATGGCCCGCACCATGAGGCCCAGAAGTCGAGAAGCACACACTTACGGTCCTTGCATAGCGATGAGAGCGAGATTTCCTTTCCGTCGATGGTGGTGGCGGTGAACTCGGGCATACGGTCACCGGGACGGCCTACGGGATACAGCTCCTGGGCCACCAACTGCCCGTGAAATGAATTCTTGATGCTGTCGGAGAACGACTCGTAAACCTCCCGGAATTCAGGACTTAGATAGGACAGTTGCGAAAGCAACGCTATAGGGCCCCATATCGTGTTGCGGTTCTGTTCTACTGTGGCATGAATCACCGAGTCAAAGGCTTGGAAGCAATATTTCTCCACTTCACCATAGGCACGGAATTCTTCGGTAGCCTGTATCGAATCCATGATGCGGCGGTCCTTTTCGCCCGATGCACGGTTGAGGAGGTTCCACATCTCGGCTCCACGGCTCTGATTGTCGAGGAATATCGAGTCGATCCTGTGGCGCGGAGCCATCATGGCATAATACTCTTCGGTGAGCGGAGAGCCTGACAGCGTGATGCCCGAAAAGTCGTAACGGCATTTCCCGCCGTCCAGCTCGTCACTCGTAACCGTGCCGGTGATCGACATGTCCACATTGTCGAGCATTATTGTCTTATATCCGTAATGATCCTTGACCGACAACATCACCGCGATAGGCTCATCGGCTTTGCCCGTTATCTCAAATTTTCCATCCTTGACCATCGCCTCGGCCACCGGATCGAGCGAGCGGTGGGCAAGCGGGGTGAGGATAATCACTGTGCTGTCGGGGAGACCATCGACCTCGCCGACGATCCTATAGGAATCCTTATTTATTCCGCCTGTACAGGCAGTCAGCAGGACTGCCGATGACAGACATAGGCTATTGAAGAAATTCATTGAAATGTATGGTTCTTGGAATCGTTAAGTAAGTCGTAAAAATTAATGCACAAATAAATCGCAGTTATTTTTGTGGTATTTTGGCTGCGGAATGAAGGAGCATAGCGAGCTATGCGACTGAGTGACAATGCCAAAATAGCCAAAAAGAACAAGATTTATTGGGCAAGCTCTTTAGGACTTACATATAGCGGTTAATTTTTAAGACTTACTTACTTGGAATTCTGTGTGAGTGTACCGTTGCCGGGACGGTTGATGGCATTGGCAGGGAATACCATTGTCCAGAGGTGGGAATCGGGGCGGAGCGAGTAGGTCTTGCCATCGAATTCCTTAGTGAGAGTGCGCTGGTATTTGCCCTCGGCATTGTAGCGTTTGAGGTCGATGAAAGGAATGATGGTGTTGATCAGCTCATTGTCCTTGGTGAGACGTATCTTCTCGATCGCCTCGGCCTCGGTGGATGCTGTAGCCGCCTGGTAGAGATCGGGGTGTATGCGCGACTCGCGAACTTTGTTGAGCGATTTCATGGCCTCGTCGAGCTTGCCGGTGCGGGCATAACATTCGGCCTGGATCAGATACACCTCGGGAGTGGCTATACCTGAGTAGTTGTAATAGCCGTTGAGCAGTCCGCGGTAATAGGTATCGGTCGAGGATTGATACTTCTTGAAACGGACAAGGAATTTCATGTCTCCTTCCTCAAAGCGTGACGCACGCTCCACCGAGATATCGATGTCGGCACATGGATAGTTGGGGTTGCCCTGTCCCGAACAGAACCACAGGTTCTCGACACATGTGTGCGACATGGGTGACGTGATGTTATTGTAATTGTCGGGATCCTTGATGCGCGACTCGTTCTCGGTGTAGTATCCGAGCCAGTCAAACAGATCGTTGTGGCGGTCGAGAGCCTCAGTGGCATGGGCGAGCGCTTTGTCATACTCGCGCATCGAGAGATATGCGCGGGCCAGTCCGGCCTCGACGGCGGCACGGTTGGGGTGGATCACAGTCATTGACTGTTCAGGGACTCCGAGTTCGATAGCCTTGTTGAAGTCGGCTATTATCTGCTCGTACACCTCCTGCACGGTGCCCTGATGATAAGGTGTACCGAGGTCTCCGCTGTATATCAAAGGTACGCCGGAAGTTGAAGCGGCCTTGGCAGGATCATAGGCATCGGCATAGAAGTTGACCATATAGTGGTAGACGAACGCACGGATTGCGTAGGCATAGGCCATCACTTCGTTCTTCTCCTCCTGGGTTGCCTGGGTAGTGGTGGGGGCAGCCTGGATGATGGTATTCATGATGCTTATTATGCCATAACCGTTGTCAAACATATCCTCGGTGGAGCTGTTGAGCGATGTACGGTCGCGGTCCTCTTTCCACATATAGTTGGCCGTGCGCAGGTCGTCGACATTACGGCAGTTGTTGGCCCCCACAAATTTATCATTTATGAGATACAGGGCCTGGAGTGACGGCAGATAGTTGGCCGAATATTCATTGCGCATGAAAGCCTCGTAGTCGGCCAAAGTAGTGGGTACGCGTTGGCCCTTGGGCATCACGTCGATATAATCGTTGCATGCCGTGAGAAGCGTCATTACCGCCAGGAGGGCGATGGATATATATTTTTTCATTGTGGCTGCTTGTTAGAAGTTAAGATTGAGCGACACCATATAGGTGGGTTTCTGGTATCCGCCGAGAGCGTATTTCATATTCTTGGACTTGGCAAAAGTGGCCACGTTCTCGACTCCGGCCATCAGGCGGGCTTCCTGGGCGAAAAACTTGGAACACAGTCGGCGCGGGAGGTTGTAAGTGAGCGAGATGTTGCGCAGACGTATATTGGAAGCGTCAAACACGGCGGCCGACGAATTGTTGTACAGGTCCATGTTGCAGTATAGCGAGGGATTCTCGGTGGCTACGTAGCGGGGAATATCGGTGAAAGCCTCGTCGCCCGGATTCTTCCAGCGGTCGTAGTAGGAGAAGTTGGTGTCGCGCATCTTGTGACCTCCCTCGTAGAGCATCATAGCCGAGAGGGTAAGGTCGCGCCAGCGCAGTGAAGTGGATACCGATCCGCTATAGGTGGGAGTGTAGCTGCCCAGATACACGATATCGGAGAGGTCGGTGGGTGATGACTGTGAACAGATGTTACCGTTGGCGTCATAGACCTGCGGGAGACCTTCGGCGCTCAGACCGGCCCACTCATAGCCGTAGATAGCGGTGAATGGATTGCCCACGCGGGGGAAGGCTCCGGGTTGGTCGATCTGTAGGAAGTAGACAGGAGCCTCCACATTCACGTAATCGACATTGGAATGATTGTATCCGAGCACGCCCTGCATGGTCCAGGCCCAGTCGCGGTTGGAGATGATGGTACCGCTGATGTTCAGTTCCACACCGCGGTTGGTCATCTCACCGTTGTTGATGGTTGTGGTGGAGAATCCCATACCCTCGACCGAGACTCCGTTGGAGGAGGCAAGCAGGTCGGTACCTTTCTTATTATAGAATTCCACGCTACCGTTGAGGCGGTTGTTGAACATTGCGAAGTCAACACCCACGTTGAATGTCGTGGTCTTTTCCCACCTCAGTGATGGATTGGGACGGGAGGAGATTGTTCCTGAAACTCCACCCACGCCCGGATGGGTATTGGTGCCGTAGTAGGCCACAAGATATGGCCATGTATCCTTGGCGATATTACCGCCTATACCGTAGCTGGTGCGGAGTTTGAGCATATTGACCCATGTGGCGGAGAAGAATTTCTCCTGGTCGATGCGCCATGCGGCACCTACTGACCAGATGGGTTTACCCTGGTATTCACCGCTTGTACCGAACAGGTTGGTGCGGTCGGTGCGGATAGATGCGTTGAGCATGTAGCGGTCATCGAAAGCATAGGCGGCGTTGGCATAGAAAGATATAAAGCGGTTGGTGAGCTCGCGGACGCTTGCGAAGTCGGCCGAACTTATCCATGGGCGCGAGAATATGGCTCCCTGTATCGAGGAGAGTGCCGACTGGTCGACCATTGTCCATGTGGTGAGCTGTTCGTCATAGCCATACAGGGTGGAGGATTCGGCACGGTTCTTGTTGTGGCGCATTTCCATACCCGCGATTGCTGTGACGTCATGCACTCCGCCGAAGGTCTTGTTGAAATCGAACTGATTACGGAAGTTGTAGGCGCGCTGGGTGTTGGCGAGATGAGAGTAGATGTCACCGTAGGGCAGGTTATAGATGGGATTCACGCCATCGGTCGTGGAGGAGAAGTTGTTGATCTTGTTGCGGATGGCATATGTCTCCTTCTCCTGGATCTGCTTGGTGTGGAATTCGCCGAACTCATACTGGAACTGAGTGGTGAATCTGAGCCAATCGGTGATCTTGAAGTTCAGGCGGGCATATAGGCGCGTGAGCAGGTCGCTCTGATTGGAATTTGAACGGCCGAGCTCATCCATCGGGTCGATATCCTCGTTATAGAGTCCATATTTGTTGATGGCGTTGAGGCGGGACGCGCTCAGACGATCCTCCTGACTGCTCACGATAGTGGACCCGTCAGCGTTATAGAAACTCATGTAGGGAGCGACAGTAAATCCTGGAGCCGACACCGAGTAGGAGGCGGTGGAACTGTTGGTGTAGATCACCGAAGCCCCGAGATCGAGCGATACCCAGTCGGTCATCTGTATCGAGTTGCGCAGTGAAGCGTCGAAGCCGTCGCGGTGCGAGTGGATGGAATTGTAATTGTCGCGGGTGTATGCTATGGTTGCCACTATGCTGTTGCATTCGCCCGAGGAGGATACGGAGAGATTGTATCGCTGGGTGGTGGCGTCGCGCTTGTCCACAGCATCGGTCTCGTCATACCAGCGGTAACCCTGGGTGGACCATGAGTCGAGCATCGAGTTGAGCTGCTGCTCGCTTATGATTCCGGCATAGCGCTGATACACTGCCTTGTAGTGAGGAGCGAGATCAGATGATGTCTTCAGCATGTTTTCGGCATACGACTTGGCGTTGTCGCCCGAGAAGTTGGGATTCTGCGAGATCCAGCTACGGGTGGCATCGATCACGGCGCGGGAGTCGGAGGTGAAAGTGTTGTCGCGCTTGTAGGGGTTGATCGAGAATGTGGCCGAAGCCGACACGTTCACTTTTCCTTTCTGAGCTTTCTTGGTGGTGATCACGATAACACCGTTGGCAGCGCGGGCACCATATATTGATGTGGCGGCCGCATCCTTAAGCACAGTAATGCTCTCCACGTCATCGATATTAATGTCGGGGGCCTGATCCTGGAATCCGCCTCCGGCCCATCCCACCTGGGTGCGCTCGACGGGAAAACCGTCGACCACATACAGCGGTGTGGTGACACCGTTCATCGAGGTGATGCCTCGGATCTTGCCGTCGGTATATCCGGCCACGTGGCCTTCGAGCATATCCTCCACCGAATTGATGCGCATGGATTCAAGCTGCTTGCGGTCGACCTTGGCAAATGATCCGGTGACACGTTCCTTGGATATGGTCTGATAACCGGTCACCACCACCTCGTCGAGTTGCTCGGTGTTGGGTTGCATTTCTATACGGTAAGCCTTCTGTGACGGAATGACTTTCACGCGTGTGGGATGATATCCGATAAAGAAAGCCTCGATCTCCTCACATCCGGCGGGCAGGTTGAGGGAAAAATGGCCCTGATGATCGGTGATGACTATCGATACTGACTCACTCTTGGATCGGGTGACTTCGCGCACGGTTGCGCCGGGCAATGGTTCGCCCGTCTCGTCGACCACGATTCCTGAGATTTCGGTCGAACCGGCCGCCGTGGCTAATCCGACACCGATGGCAAGCATGGCCAGCATTATGGCCATCCTGCGGGAGAGTAATCTGAAATAGGTCATGATATATTGGTTTATTATTATGTAAGCAAGTCGGTGGCATCCTATAGCCGGTGAGCCGAGGGAATGGGTGATAATGTGATGTTGAGGCGTATTCGACGGATAAGTAATGCCTTAACCGTCGATTGCAAATTACGACAATAATTGTCAAAAAGTCAATCCTGTTGAGTTCTGATAGCGACAAATTGCCATTTTCGCAAGATTTTTCGGGCTGTAGTCGCGCGTGTACTATGTGTAATGAAAGGGGACGGATCAATCCTCTTCCTCGTGAGGATATTCGGGTTGCTTGTCGAGCAGTTGTCGGGCCTCGGTCCTGTATGTAGCCGGCGTCATTCCCGTCTCGGCAGCGAAACGGGAATAGAATGTGGACATGGAGTTGAACCCGAGCTGATGGCTTATGGCTTTCAGCGGAGTGTCATCGTCAGTGTCGGAGAGGATGCGTATCGCTTCCTTGATGCGGAGACTGTTGATGAACTGAGTGAAAGTCATCCCATAATGATCGTTGATGATGCGGGAGAGATATGTGCGGTTGGTGCCGATGAGCCGGGCCACCTTGTCCTTGGTTATGTCATTGTCGGTATAAACGCTCACGTCGAGCATCAGGCTTTCGAGACGGCTTATTATCTCATCCTGTTTTTCAGGGGTGATGGTCGAGGACGGCTGACTGCTGTCTGTGTCGTGGGATTCTTCTTCCCGAGGAGTCGTGGAGGCAGGTCCCGACGCCATTCTCCGCTCCAGATCCCTGATGGTCTCTCTCAGGAGTTTCTCGTTTCTTACGGCATCGGCCGTCTGCTTTACTATGGCCGAGTAAAGCCTGCTCTTGCGGCGGTAGAGTATCACGAGCGTGACTGTGACGCATACCACTATAAGTATCAGCGATATGAGCCAATTGAGGGCGCGATCCTTCTGCAACAGGTCGATCTTCTGTCGCATCAAGGCATTCTCGGCCCGCTCATAGTCATATCGTATGCGCGATTCCTCCAGGTTGGTCTCCTTCTCGGCCCTGCTTATGGAATCTTTTTCCTGATTGTACAGTGTGCTGTAGTGCAGAGCCTTGGCGGTGTTGCCAAGACGGCTGTAGGATTTCGATAGCAGGTTGAGTATATCGGTGCGCCTTATGCCATATCCGCTTGCCGAAGAAATGGCGAGAGCCGAATCGAGGTGGACGATGGCTTTGCGGGGATTTTCCTGTCCGGCAAGCAGCTGGGCATAACCGAGGTGTATCTCAATCTCCGATTCAGGCATGTTGGCCGACTCTTCGAGGGCCTTTATGTACAGCTCCTCTGCCCCGGCCTCGTCGCCCCGTGAATACAGTATGTCGGCATACGTGCAATAAAGATCTCCGGTCACATTGTAGAGTTTAAGCCGGTGGAGTAGAGTCTCGGCCTCACGAATGAACCGCAGGGCGAGATCCGAGTCGTTGTTAATCTTATGGAAACTGGCCGACGTCAATGCGCCGATGAACACGCACATGCTGTTGTGATTGTCCTTGCCGTAGTAATAACATTCCTGAGCGTAATGCAGTCCCACCGGGTCGTTGCGCAGATAATAGGAAACCGCTATATTGGTGAGCAACAGCGCGTGAAGATTGCTGAATCCATACTTTTTGGCTATGTCCAACCCCTTGAACAGATAGAATAGAGCACCTGCCGGATCCATGCCACGGTTGAGGGTGTAGAGGCCAAGCCCGTTGTAGACCGACACAAGCGCCTCGTTATCGCCGGCTTGAATGGCCAGTTGCTCGGCTTCCGACAGTGCCGGATAACACTCCGTGGCCCTTTCCGGGATGAATATGCACGCTTGTCCTATGATGATCCTGCCGTAGATGGCGGCTTTTGTATCGGATGGATTCTCCGAAGCTATAGCCATCAGACTGTCGCCATACTCTACAGCCTCGCGGTAGGAGGCGAGCGCGAGCGTTATCATCCCTTGTGTGCTGAGCCGTTCGGTATCGTCGTTGTCGGTGCGGGAATCGGATGGCGAGCCTATGTGGGCACACGAGCATAGCATTGTCAGGCCTATGAGGATGATCAAGGCCGATAGGCCGGAAACAGCTTGATTTCCGGTTCGCTGTCGTATGCCGAAAATTTCCATGACGCAAATTTAAAATAAAAAGTTAACATGAGGAGCACGAGGGAAGAAAATGGTTACGAAAACGGCAAAATTCTGACTTTTTGCCGTATTTGGTGGAATGGGTGAGGCCGGTCACGCATCATGATTGCTCCCCGTGCGCCCACTCGCCGCCGCCATGCTCCACCGCGTGGTGCCATAGAGGGGAATGTGGGATGCAACATCAGGAATGTGCATTTGGGAGATTGGGGATTTTTTCGTATTTTTGCATGAAATACGTGTCGATGGATGCGTCGATTATGACTCTCCAGGATGACACCCTCGAACAACTGAATCATGAAATCACTACAGTGCATTATACGTCCGCTTCTCATGGTGATGCTCCTGTTCATAACGTCAGGATGCACCATCAGTTACAAGCTCAACGGAGCGGCGATAGATTATAATGTGTACAAGACCATATACGTCTCCCAGTTCCCCATACGTGCCGCGCTGGTGTACCCGCCTTTGCAGCAGACGTTTGAGAACGAATTGCTCGACTATATCTCCCGCAACACCCGCCTGCGTACAGTGGATTCGGGAGGCGACCTGCAGCTCGAGGGCGAGATCACCGGTTATTCCCTCTCGCCCCAGGCTGTCACCGAGAATGCCTACGCCTCGAAAACCCGCCTTACGATACAGGTGCGCGTGAAGTATATCGACAATAAGCAGGAGGGCAAGGATGTGGATCAGACCTTCAGCGCCTACCGCGATTTCGACTCAAGCGAGATGCTCACCGACGTGCAGGACGAGCTGTGTAACCAGATCTCCAAAGAGCTGGTCGACCTGATATTCAACGCTACTCTCGGCAACTGGTAACCGCCACCTTGATAATACGATGGATGAGAATCTTAACCACATATTGACGGCCCTCAAGGACGGCCGGTCGCTCCCCTCGCCCGAGCAACTGAGGGGACTGGTGAAGGAGTATCCGTTTTTTGTCCTTCCGGCCGTGCTCGCGCTCAAGCATGAAGGGTCTACGATGGATCCCACCCTCAAGCGGGAGCTCATGGAGCAGATCGCCCTCAATTCCCCCGATCCGCAACGGGCATTCATGATGGCCGATGTGGATTACGAGGAATGGGTGAATTTCTATCCCAGGCAGGGACGCGAGGTGTCGACCAACGATGCCATCACCAAGTTTCTGGAGACCTACGGGCACTCCGATCCACGCGAGGAGGCCCTGCTCGAACGACTCATCTTCAATCCCACCCCCGACTATTCCTCGATGCTCGCCCGCGAGGAGGAAACCGACCTGCCGTCGGAGCCGATAAACCCCGACGACAATTCGCAGGATGCGCTCATCAACGCCTTTATCCTCAAGCACCGCGATGACGAGACCGACCTGCTCCCGCGCGAGGAGCCTGCCCGTCAGGCACCCGAGGAGAGCGCAAAAAGCGAGTCCGAGCGTTCCGAGGAGCGTCACACTCCTTCCCAGGCATCAAGCCCCGCATATGATAGTTCGCTGAGCGAGAGCCTGGCAAAAATCTATATCAGGCAGAAGCGATATGACAAAGCATTTGAAATAATTCACACTCTAAGTTTGAATAATCCAAAAAAAAGTGCTTACTTTGCAGACCAATTGCGGTTTCTTAAGAAGCTGATGCTCAACCGCGGTATGGCAAATAATAGTAAATAATTAATACACAATACATTTCACAATAATTATGTACATTGTACTGATCATCCTGACCCTCATCTGTGCCGTGCTCCTCATCTGTGTAGTACTCGTACAGAAGTCCAAGGGAGGAGGCCTCTCATCATCATTTGCCGGAAGCAACCAGATCATGGGCGTTCGTCGCACCAACAGCTTCATCGAGAAACTGACATGGGGACTCGCCGGAGCCATCTGCGTGCTCGCAGTGCTCTCCACTTTCTGCATGCCCAAGGCAATCGTAGGCAACTCGCGCGTATCAGCTCCCGCTGCTACTGAGCAGACCGTGCCGGGCGACTTCAACACTCCCGCACCTGCCGCCGCTCCCGCAGCTGCTCCCGAGGCACCTGCTGCCGAGCCTGCAGCCGAGACCATTCCCGCCACTCCCATCGTCCCCGCAGCAGAGACAGCAGAATAATCTGCTTGACGCCGGCCGGCTGACACACTCATAATAGCCCGCACTGACACGACGTGCTACACACGCGAGTCGGCGTGGGCTGTAAGTGTTTTTGACCATTTTAGACACACCGCTTAAACACACCTCTTAGAAGCCCGTACATGAAAGAACTTTGGACCCTGTTCAGGAGATTTGTCCCGCCCTACAGGAAATATCTGTTCCTGAACATCTTTTTCAATATACTTGCGGCCTTTCTCACGCTGTTCTCATTTGCCGTGATCATCCCCATCCTCGAGATTCTGTTCAAGATCAGGGAAGCCAATTACGTGTACATGGACTGGGGTAGCGGCTCTGTGAAGGATGTGGTGATAAACAATTTCTATTACTACACCCAGGAATGTATAAGCCAATGGGGCCCGATAGGCACTCTCACCGCCATGGCCGGACTCCTCGTGGTGATGACCATGCTCAAGACCGGTGCCACCTACCTGAGCAGTTATTTCGTGATACCGATGCGCGCCGGCATCGTGAGGGACATACGCAACTATGTGTACGACAAGATTGTACGCCTCCCCATAGGATTCTTCACCACCGAGCGCAAGGGCGATGTGATGGCCCGAATGACCGGCGACGTAGCCGAGATCGAGAACTCCATCATGTCCACCCTCGACATGCTGTTCAAGGATCCCATCATGATCATCGTGTGCCTATCGATGATGCTGTTCCTGTCATGGCAGCTCACAGTGTTCGTGCTGTTGCTGTTGCCCATCGCCGGATCGCTGATGGGCCGTGTGGGCAAGAGGCTGAAAAGGGCCTCCTTTGAAGGTCAGCAACAGTGGGGCTTGCTCATGAGCAACATCGAGGAGACCCTCGGAGGCCTACGCATCATCAAGGCTTTCAATGCCGAGCAGAAAGTGCAGGACCGTTTCCATGACGGCAACCAGGAATTTTTCCGCATCACCCGCAACGTACAGCGCCGCCAGTCGCTCGCCCACCCCATGAGCGAGTTTCTCGGCACAGTCACCATCGCCATAGTGCTGGTGTTCGGTGGCACACTTATTATTAAAGGTGTATCGGGCATGACCGCCGCCTCTTTCATATATTATATGGTGATGTTCTACTCCATCATCAATCCGGCCAAGGATCTGACCAAAGCGATGTACAGCATACAGAAAGGTCTGGCCTCGATGGAGCGCGTCGACGCGATACTCAACGCCCAGAACCCCATTCAGGATCCCGCCAAGCCCGAATCGATCGAGGATCTGCAGGGCGAGATCCAGTACAAGAATGTCACATTCGGCTATGATCCCGACGTGCCCGTGGTGAAGAACGCCAACATCACCATCCGCCCGGGCGAGACCGTGGCTCTGGTGGGACAGAGCGGTAGCGGAAAGTCCACTATGGCCGATCTGTTGCCACGATTCTACGACGTGAATTCGGGCAAGATCATGATTGACGGCCACGACATACGCGACCTGAAGGTCCACGATCTGCGCTCGCTCATGGGCAACGTCAACCAGGAGGCCATACTCTTCAACGACACGATATTCAACAACATAGCATTCGGCGTGAAGAATGCCACAATGGAGCAGGTGGTACAGGCAGCCAAGATTGCCAACGCCCACGACTTCATCATGGCTACCGAGGATGGCTACAACACCAATATCGGCGACCGCGGTTGCCGATTGTCGGGCGGTCAGCGCCAGCGACTCTCCATAGCCCGCGCCATCCTGAAGAATCCCCCCATCCTTATCCTCGACGAGGCCACCTCGGCCCTCGACAGTGAGAGCGAGAAGCTGGTACAGGAGGCTTTGGAGCGCCTGATGAAAAACCGTACAACGCTTGTCATTGCTCACCGCCTTTCCACCATCAAGAACGCATCCCAGATATGCGTGATGCACGAAGGCGAGATTGTGGAGCATGGCACCCACGACGAACTCCTCGCCCTCAACGGCTACTACACCCGCCTCGTGGAAATGCAGTCAATGAAGTAGTGTCCTGAGAGTATAGAGGTTAAAGTATAGAGTATAGAGAGCCTTTAGTTTAGTATAGAGTATAGAGTATAAAGTATAGCGATTAGATGAGGAGGCCGGTCAATTTACGGCAATTACTCCAACAATCTAATCGCTATACTCTATACTTTAACCTCTATACTTTACTTTATACTCTATACTAAAAAACTCTATACTCTATACTCTATACTACCCCCTCGTCTGCCCTGAGCCGGTGAGGAGATAGCGGTAAGTGGTGATCTCGCGCAGACCCATGGGTCCGCGGGGGCCGAGTTTCTGGGTGCTGATACCGATTTCAGCCCCGAGTCCGAATTGCGCGCCATCGGTGAAACTTGTCGGCGCATTGACATATACACACGAAGCGTCAACCTCAGCCTGGAATCGGCCGGCCACCTCATCCGAGCCGGTGATTATACACTCGCTATGCCCCGAGCCATGCTCCGCGATATGAGATATGGCCTCGCTGACCGACGCCACCGTGCGTAGCCCCATTTTATAGTCCATCCATTCGCGGTCCCAATCCTCCGGAACAGCCGGAATCAACAGATGCTCAGGATAATGGCCCGAAAGAGCCGTCAGAGCCTCAGGATCGGCATGTATCTCCACATTTTTCCCCGCAAGCGGTTCACACAGGGCCGGAAGATCGCCAAGGCGGTCACGATGGATCAGCAGGGTGTCGAGAGCGTTGCACACACTCACGCGCCTCGTCTTGGCATTGGCCACAATATCACGCCCCATTGCCGGATCACCCGCCGAATCAAAATAGGCATGCACCACCCCTGCGCCTGTCTCTATCACAGGGACTCGGGCATTGTCACGCACAAAGTCGATGAGCCGTCGGCCACCGCGCGGGATGCACACGTCGACATATCCCACGGCATTGAGCAACTGAGCCGTAGCCTCATGCGTCGCAGGAAGCATCACAGCCACATCGGGACTTATGCCATGATTCCGAAGCGCCTCATGGATTATGGAAATAGCCGCCATGTTGGACTGCTCGGCATCCTTTCCACCCTTGAGTATGCAGGCGTTTCCGCTCTTGAAACAGAGTGAGAACACATCGAATGTCACATTGGGTCGCGCCTCATATATCACACCTATCACACCAAACGGCACCCTCACACGGCGCAACAGTATGCCGTTAGGCAACGTCCTGCGCTCGATCTCCTCCCCCACCGGCGACGGCAGGCCCGCCACATTGCGCATATCGGAAGCGATAGCACCGATACGTTCAGGGGTCAGTTGCAGACGGTCGTAGAGCGGATTAGCCCTATCCATCAGGGCAAGGTCACGGGCATTGGCCTCCAGGAGAACGGCCGACCGCTCCTCCAAAAGCCCCGCGAGCGTGAGGAGCACCTCATTGCGCTCCCGGTCGCTTATATTTGCTATAGTGCGTGACGCCTCGCGCACCTTCTTGAAAATTTCTGTCATTGGGATGGTTTCTTAAATTCTTAAATATACAACAATTTCCCCGTCCTAAAGCTCTCTATACTCTATACTCCCCCCTCTATACTGAAAAAATCAGTCAATATAAAGATAATCATAATGCACCACCGGTCGTTGGCCTCTCTGGCCTATAGCGGTAGAGGTCTCCTCGCTCGACATCGACGCCCGGCCCACACCGATGCGTGCACCTTCCGGACCGATTATCGACACGATATCCCCCTCTTCCCACTCCCCGTCAACCGAGGTTATTCCGATAGGGAGCAGACTCACGGCCCGGTCACTGCGCAACGCCTCCTCGGCACGGGCATCGACCTGAATCATCCCCTTGGCAAACGACGCACTGTGGGCTATCCACCGCTTCACATTGCTCAGGGGCTGGGGCGAGGGGAGAAATGTGGTGTGAGGCACCTCTCCGGGAGTCTCGATAAGCCCCACAAGCACTCCGGGACGGTCACCGCGGGCTATCATCACGGTGATACCCTCGTCGCTCACCTTTCCGGCTATGCCACACTTGGTGCCCATGCCACCGCGCCCGAAACCGCTTTTCGATGCCACCACATATTCGCTCAGGTCACGTCCGGGCGCCACCTCGGGAATGAGACGTGACCCGGGATCGGCCGGCAATCCGGTGTAAATGCCATCCACATTGGAGAGTATCACCAGTGTGTCGGCATCGACCATTGCCGCTATCAGCCCCGACAGTTCATCGTTGTCGGTGAACATCAGTTCGGTAAGGCTCGCCGTATCGTTCTCGTTCACAATGGGTATCACGCCGTTTTCTATCATGGTGAGCATACATGCACGCTGGTTGAGATAGGAGGTGCGCGATGCGAAATTCTCCTTCTGTGTGAGCACCTGGCCCACTACCAATCCGTAACCCGCAAACAGCTGATTATACAGATTTATGAGACGTATCTGCCCTATCGAGGAGTAAAGCTGACGGGCCGACACGCTGTCGAGCTGTCGCGACGGAGTGATAGCTCCGCGTCCGCAGGCCACCGCACCGCTCGACACCAGTATCACCTCATGTCCGAGCGACCTCAGCGTGGCGATCTGATCGACGAGCGACGACATATTTGTCACATTAGGCATCCCGTCGGCCCGGGTGAGCACATTGCTCCCCACTTTCACTACTATTCTCATTGCGGTGTCGAGGCTTTAAGGCCGTTGATCACGGCCGAAGTGAATCCTGATTGTTCCATGGCGTTGAGCCCCTTGATGGTGATACCGCCGGGAGTGGTCACCTTGTCTATCTCAGTCTCGGGGTGCGAGCCGGGCTGAGCGAGGAGTCCGGCTGCCCCTATGAGGGTCTGCACCACTATCTCCTGGGCAAGCGAGGCACGTATCCCCAACTCCACGCCCCCTTCCATGGCGGCGCGCACGTAACGCATGGCATAGGCTATGCCACACGAGGCAAGCGACGTGGCCGCTCCCAACTGGCGCTCCTCGATGACCATGGCCGATCCGAGGCGCGAGAATAGCGACAGCGACATGGGGCATGTCCCGAATCCGTTGACCTGAAACGTCATGGATTGGCACAGCGACACAGCGGTATTAGGCATCTCGATACAGAAAGAAGGCAATGCCACCTCATCCTCGATCTTTCCCAGCCACACGGCCAGAGTCTTGGTGGGGATTCCGGCAGCCACCACGGCCACCTCGGTGCGGGAATAATCAATATGCCCCTTTATCTCGTCGATCACCTGCTCCACGAGCCAGGGTTTCACACACAGGATCACCACATCGGCTCCGGCCACAGCCTCTACATTGGATGCTGTGGTGATGGCTCCAAGCCGGGCGAGCGGGTGGAGCTTGTCGGCCGAGGGGTTAGATACTGTGATCTCGCAGGGGGTCGAGGGGGAGGTTGTGCTGAGAAGTCCGCGGGCAATAGCTCCTCCCATTGCCCCGGCACCTATAATGGAAACTTTCATTTGTCAATCGTTGTAAGGTTGCAAAAACAAAATTACCGTATTAAGTCGAGAATAACAAGAAAATTGTTAGTTTCATGATCCGGTAGTGTTATAAGTAAATTTATTTATAAAAATTTTGAGTAAATCGATTGAGTAAATCGGCATGAATGAACGTATATTATTGGTATAACCATAAAAATATACTGCATGAAAAAACTTTACTCAATTCTCGCCATGCTCTTTGTGAGCCTGGCAACCCTCTCAGCCCAGAACACAGTGTTCATTGGGGAAACCGGCTACGGCACGTTGGCCGAAGCTGTCGAAGCCGCCACAGACGGCGCTACCATCACCATCAAGGGTGATCAGTCTTTTACCGGCAACCGCATCAACATTACAGGGAAAACTTTGAATTTCAAAGGTGAAGACGGAGCTAAGATTATCCGTGGAGATAAGAATAAAACAAATCTGCTCTTCCTGCTTGATAAGGCCACTTGTAAGTTTGAAAATTTGACTTTCGATGGAAACAATGTGGAGGGAGTCACTCAGAAAATGATTGAAGCCAAGAACGGTTCAAATCTTACTGTATCTGACTGCTCGTTTATTAATTGTAGCCAGGCAGTCATACAGGTGAAGTCCAATGTGACTCTGAACAATGTTTCTGTGACCGGAACGCTTCCTGAAGGGAAAGGAGCTATTTTTGTTGGACAGAACAATGCGCTGACAGTTTCGGGAACAGCTTCTTACTCCGTAGAAATGGAAAAAGGATATAATATCAAGCAAGGCGAAAATCTTTCCGGATCTATTGGAATTTATCTTAGCGGTGATGTCTCGTTGTGGAGCACTATTGCAACTGGTGGAACCAACATATCCGTTTTCAAATTAATGAATGCACCGGAAGGATATAGCCTTGTGGTAAATGGCAACGATATCAATATTATGAGTATTGATAATGCTGTGGTTAAGAACCTAACCAACAATCAGATATACGGAAGTTTCAAAGCGGCCATGTCATCCCTCGAGGAGGGAGTGCTCAACGAGCTTGAGATACTCGACAATATAACTACTGAAGAGCGCTATATCCCTGCTAATACACAAAATGTAACTATCTCAGGAACTGCCGGTAAAGACATCGTTATCACACGAGGCGGTTACAACAAATCACAGACAATGTTCGAGGCCAATAAGGGTGAGAAACTGACATTCAAGAATCTCACCTTGTCAGGCAAGGGGGTGGATGGAATAACTCAATCCATCATTTCATGTGACGGCAACGGTCTTTACTTTGAGAACGTAACACTTGCTGATTTTACCACAACTGCTCAGGGTGTGATTGTTGTAAAGAGAAACGGTCATGCCTATTTCAACGGTACTACATTTGCCAGTTCTGAAAGCAATAAGAGTGATGTGTATGTATTTGCCGGAGGTGTTATGCACATTACAGGCGATAATGAGATCGGAACAATTACGCTCAACAAGGAGAATGATTCAGCCACAGGGATCAGCAAGATTGTAATGAACGTAGCTTCCCAGGCTAATGCCCAGGCTGAAAATCCCTCGAAGATAATCCTTGAGGGACCTTGGGCCATCGGCAATACTATTGTTGAGGGTTGTACAGATCCTTCTAAATTCACTCTCGATTATCAGATCAACGGTAAGGCCGCCTCACTGGTAGTCAAGGACGGCAATCTGGTGCTTGACGATTCCACCGGCATCGAGGATATCTTTGCCGGCGAGGAGAATGGACCCGTGGATGTCTACAACTTGCAGGGCGTGCTTCTTAAGTCCAATGTGGATCCCGCCAACGCTACCGAGGGACTCGCCAAAGGCGTGTATATCATCGGAGGCAAGAAAGTTGCCGTCTACTGATCCACGTCAGTTATACCTACACACTTGAATTTTTACATATACAATTCAAATAATTCTTTAATTAAGGTTACACAGGTAATGATCCTTCTCTCGCCGTGGTGGCGGGGGAAGGATGTTTTTTTGCGTGTCACACCGCCGTCAATCTCCCGAAACCCTTGCATTACACCGGGATTCTTTGTATTTTTGCCATATGGCCGTCAGCACTCGGCCTCACTATTCCATATCATACTTATACGCATTATGTTCCGACGACTCACCCTTGCGTCCATGGCCCTGATGGCCGGGACAGCACTTTTCGGGGCCTCCAAGGCCCCAATGGTCACCAACGTGGAGCCACCCTACTGGTGGACCGGAATGGCCAACGACACTCTGCAGGTAATGATCACGGGCCCGGGCGTGGCCGATGCCAAGGTCGAGGTGGAATACCCCGGCGTGACGCTCGCCGAAAACACCCGCCTCGAAAGCCCTAACTACAAGTTTCTCTACTTTGTCCTCTCCTCCGATGCCAAGCCCGGCACCATGGACATAAAACTCACCGAGGGACGGCGCAGTCACACCATAAAATATCAACTTAAGCAACGCACACAGCCCGCCTCCGACTACCGCGGATTCGACGCCTCCGATGTGCTCTACCTCCTGATGCCCGACCGTTTCGCACAGGGAGCCGCCGATCCCGCCGCACAGAAGGAGGTGGCCCGCCTCGACCACCCCGTCCTCCCCGACCGCACCAATCCCAATGGCCGTCACGGAGGCAACATGCAGGGAATCATCGATCACCTCGACTATATCGACTCGCTCGGCGTGACAGCCATATGGGTATGTCCCGTGCTCGAAAACGACATGCCCGGCGGATCCTATCACGGATATGCAACCACCGACTACTACAACATCGATCCCCGCTTCGGGTCCAACGAGCAGTACCGCACCCTCATCGAGCAGGCCCACTCCCGCGGACTCAAAGTGGTGATGGACATGATATTCAACCACTCGGGCTCCAATCATCCGTGGCTCAAGGACGCCCCGTCGCGCGACTGGTTCAACCACCCCGAGGGGGACGAGACCACCAACTTCCGCCTCACCACCATCCATGATCCGTATGTGAGCGACTACGACCTCGACCACACCACCAATGCATGGTTCGTGCGCGAGATGCCCGACCTCAACCAGCGCAACCCCCACCTGATGAAATACCTCACACAGAACTCTATCTGGTGGATCGAGTCGGCCAAGATCGACGGCATACGCATGGACACTTATCCCTATGCCGACATGAAAGCGATGTCACGCTGGGCCGCCGACGTGCGACGCGAATACCCCTCGTTCAACATCGTGGGTGAATGTTGGTACGAAAATCCGGCCGGAAGCGCATTCTGGCAGTCGGGCAACAAGCTCAACCCCGTCGAGACCAACCTCCCCTCGGTAATGGACTTCTACTTCGTGCAGAACGGCCGCAAGGTGTTCAACGAGGACACCACCCCCTGGGACGGTCTCAACAAGGTCTACGACCATCTATCGCTCGACTTCCTGTACCCCGATCCACAGCATGTGCTCACATTCCTCGACAATCACGACACCGACCGCTTCCTGCTCGAAGAGCCCGACTCGCTCGGGGCATGGAAACAGGCTCTTGCATTTCTCCTCACCTCACGAGGCATCCCGCAGATCTACTACGGCACCGAGATACTGATGCACGGCTCCAAGGAAGGATCCGACGGCTACGTGCGTCGCGATTTCCCGGGCGGATTCCCCGGCGACACCACCGACTCATTCACCCGCGCCGGACGCACCCCCATGCAGAACGAGGCCTGGGACTATCTGTCACAGCTCCTCCACTGGCGCCGTGGCGAGGCCAACGAGGTGATAGCCCGAGGTTCGCTCAAGCACTTCATGCCCCAGAACGGCATCTACGCCTACCGGCGCAAGCTCGGCGACAAGGAGGTGACAGTGCTCCTCAACGGTCGCGACGAGCCCAACACCGTCACCATGGAGCGCACAGCCGAAATACTCCCCTACGGCACAACCCTCACCGACATCATCACCGGCCACCCCGTCACCATCACCCCCGAAATGACCTTCTCCCCCCGCCAGGTAATGATATTACAGAATTTTTAGTCGGGAAGATATAGTATAGAGATTAAAGTATAGAGATTTTTTTAGTATAGAGATTAAAGTATAGAGTATAGAGATTAGATCGTTAAGATATTTAGCATCGGACAATTAACAACATAGGGAATAGCACCCGTCAAGAGAGCTATTCCCTATACTCTATACTTTAATCTCTATACTTATAAAAGAATCTCTATACTCTATACTTTAACCTCTATACTTACGATAGCCCCTTCCTCGCCGTGGCGATATCATCCTTTACCTGGGCCGAGAGCTTAGTGGTATCGGCAAACCGCCGTTCCGGACGGATATACTTCATAAACTCCACCTTTATCTCCTCATCATAGATATATCCCACGAAATCAAGTATATGAGCCTCAATGCTCAGTGCTGATCCCGTTCCTGAAGCCGACGTGCCCGCATGGCGGTAATCAGCCGATGCCTCGGGCGAATCCACCGTGGGGCGATACCCCACATTCACCACAGCCTTGCGCCTCACCCCGTCGGGCGTGGTCACATAAGCCGCATACACACCGGTCTTGGGTATAAGCGCCTGATAATCGGGCATACTCAGGTTGGCAGTCGGGAATCCGAGTGTACGCCCCAGACGCTTGCCGTTGATCACACGTCCGCGCAGGGCATAAGGCCGGCCAAGAGCGCGCGTGGCATCCTCGGGACGCCCCTCGCTCAGATAACGGCGTATGATCGACGAGCTCACCGGCGAAGCCTCGCCACGATACTCGGGAGCGGGTATCACCTCAACCCCCACCTTCTCGCCCACGGCGCGGTACTGGTCCATGCTCTCCATGCGGTCATGCCCGAAACGGTTATTGAACCCCAGCACCAGAGCCTCGATTCCGAATTTACCTTTCAGTTCGCGCAGAAACTCCTCCGCGCTCATGTGGCGGAGCGAATCGTTGAAACTCAGCAATATCACATCCCGGGCACCGGCCTCGCCTATCATGGTCACACGCTCCTCGAGAGTGTTGAGCAGAGCCGGAGCCTGCAGTGGACGCACCAGCGTGAGCGGATGACGCGAGAATGTCACCACAGCCGGAACCAATCCGCGGCTTCGGGCCTCTACACCCAGATAATCTATAAGGAAACGGTGGCCAAGATGCACGCCGTCATACATCCCCACCGCGGCTATTCGCCGGGCCGATGTATCATGTTTTGTTATCAGATTCATGACTGAGAAACAATTTTACGGAGAGTTTTGTTAGCGGTTATCTCGACAGCAGATCGGTGAATTCCGTCCCCACCGGCACCAGCTCGGCATAGAATCCAAGAGCGCGGGCGGCATCGACATTGGCCTGCGAATCGTCGAAAAACAGTGTCTCCTCGGGCTTTATGCCACAATGCTCGCAAGTGTAGTCAAATATCTCGCGGTCGGGCTTGTAGCACCGGGCCTCGTAGCTTTTCACCACTCCGTCGAAATAATCATCCATCTCCATCCCCTCCTGGCGGAACTGTTCGGCAATGAACCCCTCCATCATTATGGGATTGGTGTTGGACAGCAGATACACCTTGTAGCGGCGGCGCAACTGCCTCAGGGCCTTGAGCCGTTCCACGGGGATACCGAGCAGAAACTGGTTGAACGCCTCGTCGATCTCGGCATCGGTCACCGGATGGTCAAACATCGGGCGTATCGCATCGCGGAACTCCTCCGCCCCTATCTCCCCTTTCTCGAGGGCAAGGAACGCACCCTTCTGGCCATACACGCCCAGCACCTCATTGGCATCCTTCATCCCTAAGGCCTCGAAAGCCCTCACGCATCGGTCGCGGTCAAGATTCATGATTACGCCACCCAAGTCAAAAAGCAGATTCTTTATCATATCCGGGTATTTTTGAGAGCACATAAAAACACTCTCCTTATTTTTGGCAAAGATACTAAATTCATCTCACTTGATTATCGCCACTTCTGCATTTTTTTGTAATTTTGCATTTTCAAAACATCAGTTTTTAAAGTAACGTGGAAACAAAGTACATCTTCGTGACCGGAGGCGTAGTATCCTCTCTTGGAAAGGGTATCATATCATCCTCCCTCGCCTGCCTGCTCAAGGCAAGGGGTTACAGGGTAACAATCCAGAAGTTTGATCCATACATCAACATCGACCCGGGCACACTCAACCCCTACGAGCACGGCGAGTGCTACGTGACGGTCGACGGACATGAGGCCGACCTCGATCTGGGTCATTACGAACGCTTCACCAATATACGCACCACCCGTGCCAACAACGTCACCACCGGACGCATCTATCAGAGCGTGATCGACAAGGAACGCCGTGGCGACTATCTGGGCAAGACCGTCCAGATCATACCCCATATCACCGATGAGATCAAGCGCAACGTCATGGCCCTCGGCAAGACCGGCGACTTCGACTTCGTGATCACCGAGATAGGCGGTGTAGTGGGCGACATCGAGAGCCTCCCGTTCCTCGAGGCTGTGCGACAGCTCCGCTGGGAGCTTGAAGACGACTGCGTGTGCGTCCACCTCACCTATGTCCCCTACATCCACGCCGCCAAGGAGCTTAAGACCAAGCCCACCCAGCACTCGGTGAAACAGCTGCAGCAGTTGGGCATACAGCCCGACGTGCTCGTGCTCCGCACCGAGCATGATATCCCGGCCGCCATGCGTAAGAAGATAGCCCAGTTCTGCAACGTGTCGCCCGACGCTGTGGTGCAGAGCCAGGACGCCCCCTCGATCTACAAGGTACCCGTGCTCATGCACGAGCAGCACCTCGACGAGATCGTGCTCCGCAAGGCCGGCATCACCCCTCAGGGCGAACCCGACATGGGCCCCTGGCACGACTTCCTCACCCGCATGGACGAGGCCCGCGAGGTGATCACCATCGGCCTGGTGGGAAAATACGTGGAACTTCAGGACGCCTACAAGTCCATCGACGAGTCGCTCTTCCAGGCCGCCACCTACAACGGCCGCAAGGTGGAGATACGCTACATCCATTCCGAGAAGGTCAACCCCGACAATGTGGACTCACTGCTCTCCGACCTCGACGGCGTGATCATAGCCCCCGGATTCGGACAGCGTGGCATCGAGGGTAAATTCGTGGCCCTCGAGTGGTGCCGCACCCACGATGTGCCCACCTTCGGCATCTGCCTGGGCATGCAGTGCATGGTCATCGAGTTTGCCCGCAATGTGCTCGGGCTCAAGGAGGCCAACTCCACCGAAATGGATCCCCACACCCCCGACAATGTGATCGACCTCATGGAGGAGCAGAAGAGCATCCACAACATGGGTGGCACTATGCGCCTCGGAGCCTACGAGTGCCGCCTGAAGCCCGGCTCCCGCGTGGCCGCCGCCTACGGCAAGCCCGAGGTGATGGAGCGCCACCGCCACCGCTTCGAGTTCAACAACGACTACCGCGCCCGCTTCGAGCAGGCCGGCATGCAGTGTGTGGGCGAGAACCCCGCCACCCATCTCGTGGAAGTGGTCGAGATCCCCGGCCTGCGCTGGTTCATCGGCACCCAGTATCACCCCGAGTACTCCTCGACAGTCCTCGCCCCCTCTCCTCTCTTCCTCGATTTCATGAAATCGGCAATAGAATATAAAGAATCAAAAAAGCATACCAACATCTAAAATAGACGAATGGACAAGAACACCCTTACAGGCCTGTTATTGATGGGCCTCGTGATATTCGGATTCATGTGGCTCAACAAGCCATCGGCCGAGCAACTGGAACGTGAACGTCAGGAACGCGCCCGCATGGAGGCCGAAGCCTCCCGTAAAGCAGCCGATCCCGGCCTGCTCACGCTCGACTCTATCACTCCCGCCGAAGTGGCATCGGTAGCCGCCACAATACGTGAACTCGGACAGCAGGACACCGTGGCTGGTACCACCCGCCTCCATGTCGATAAGGTGAATCTTGTCCTCGGTGCCGACGGCAACGTCACCGGTACCGTCGAGGCCGACGGCCAGGCTGTGCCCGTGGCTCCCCTCCTCGCCAACGAGACCGCCGGAATGAAGACATCGCTCGCCGCATCGGCTGTCAAGGCTCTGCGCGAGGGCCTCGCCACCGCCGCTCGTTACCGCGGATTCGCTCGTCACCTCTCGGGCGACAGCACCACCGTGAAGCTGGCCAACAACCTGCTCACACTCGAGATCTCCAACAAGGGAGGTGTCATCTCGCGCGCCTCGCTCAACGACTACAAGAGCTACGACTCCACCCAGGTGACACTCCTCGACCCCTCCACCGACTCCTATTCATTCACCCTCACCTCGGCCACACAGCGCTTCGAGACCAGTGAGTTCTTCTTCCAGCCTGTAGCCGAGAGCGACACCACAGTATGCATGATGCTCGACCTCGGCGACGGTGCATCGTGGGGCATCCGCTACACCCTGCTCCCCGACAGCTACCTTGTAGGCATCGACGTGGTGCAGACAGGCATGCAGTCCATCATCCCCTCGTCGGTAGCCTCGATGGACTTCACCTGGAACCAGAAGATGCGCCGTCTCGAGGCTGGTCGCGTGTTTGAGGAGCGCAACTCGGCTCTCTACTATATGTTCCCCGACGGCGACGTCGACAATCTGAGCGAGGGAAGCGACGACGACGAGGAGATCAACCAGCGCCTCAAGTGGGTGAGCTGCAAGAACCAGTTCTTCTCGGCCGTACTCATGGCCCGCACCAACTTTGCCGCCGCCAACCTCAACAGCCGCATCCTCAAGGATGACCCCGACTATATCAAGCAGATGGACATTGCCCTGACGCTCGACTACTCGGCCCAGCTCGCCAATCCCGCATCATTCGTGATGTACCTCGGCCCCAACTCCTATCCCGTGATGAAGGAGGTGGAGAAGAACGTATTCCCCGGCGAGGACATGAACCTCACCAAGCTCATCCCCCTCGGATGGCCCATATTCCGCTGGATCAACACGCTCATCATCATCCCCGTGTTCAGCTTCCTCGGCTCGTTCATCTCCAACTACGGTATCATCATCCTCCTGCTCACCCTCTTCATCAAGGTGATCCTTTACCCCTTCACCTACAAGAGCCTCATTTCCCAGGCCAAGATGCGCCTGCTGGCTCCCGAGATCAAGGCCATCAACGACAAATATCCCGGCAACGAAAACGCCATGAAGCGCCAGCAGGAATCCATGGCCCTCTATTCGCGCGCCGGAGCCAACCCCATGTCGGGCTGTCTCCCCATGTTGCTCCAGATGCCCGTGCTCGTGGCCATGTTCTGGTTCTTCCCCTCGGCCATCGAGCTGAGAGGTGAATCATTCCTCTGGGCCAAGGACCTTGCCGCCCCCGACGCCATCGTGTCCTGGACCGCCAACATCCCCTTAATCTCCTCGACCTTCGGCAACCACATCAGCCTCTTCTGTCTGCTCATGACGGTGACCAACATCGCCTACACCTACCTCAACATGCAGACCCAGGCCTCCTCAGGCATGCCCGGCATGAAGTGGATGATGTATCTGATGCCGCTGATGTTCCTCTTCATCTTCAACAACTACGCCGCCGGCCTCAGCTACTACTACTTCCTGTCGCTGATCATCACCATCATCATGACATTCATCTTCCGCAAGGTTGTGTCCGAGGACAAGATGCGTGCCAAGATGGCCGAGAACGCCAAGAAGCCCAAGAAAAAAGGCTGGATGGCCGCCAAGCTCGAGGAGGCTCAGAAACAGCAGGAGGCTATGTTGCGTGAACAGCAGCGCCGCAACCGCCGCAAGTAATCTCCCCCTCTCTTAGATGATCCGCACTCTGCTCCCCCTGATATTGATGCTCCTGGCCGTGCCATTGCATGGTCAGGAGCTCAGTGTACATGCCGGGGAGATCGCAAGCGGAAAAATCTCTATCCCCATCGCTCCTGTCAGCCTCACTCTGCGGGGCACTCTCGACGCCTCCGATCTCGACCGCCTGACCACAGTCATCCGCGATGCCGGCACCATCGACCTGTCGGGCATAGAGATTCTCCCCTACAGCGGCAAATCGGTGGGAGCCAATATCACATCCTCTCCGGCCGATATGTTGCCCCCCTATTCCCTGGCCGGGCTCCATACCTCGCGCCTCATCCTCCCCACCGGAGTGACCGCCATCGGCGACGGCGCCCTGCTCGGCTCCACCGTCAAGGAAATTACCCTCCCGGCCAAGGTCGGCGCCATGGGCGAAGCCGTTTTCTCGGGATGCACGTCACTCATTGAGGTGGATCTCACTCCGCTGTCGGCAGGTACAACTGCGGTCTCAGCCGTTCCGGCCCGCACATTCGACGGTTGCTCATCGCTTGCCTCCGTCACCCTCCCTGCCGGGATCAGCGCCATCGGGGCAAGGGCATTCTTCGGATGCTCCTCGCTCGCCTCGCTTCCGTTACCGCCCTCATTGACCGCGATAGGTCCTGAAGCCTTTGCCATGAGCGGACTCGAAAGCGTGACATTGGACTCATGCAAGGGGCTCACCACCATCGGCAACCGCGCATTCTCCCGGTGCATCCACCTCACCTCGGCATCGCTCCCCGCTCCTGCCCATGACCTGGGCGAAGGGGTGTTCAGCGGATGCGAGGCCCTCCTATCCGTATCACTGCCGGCCTCGGCCACTACGGTCCCCGCCCTCACGCTCAACGGCGCGCACAACATCACCTCGTTGACCCTCCCCGCCGGCACCGACAGCATGGCCACACTCGCCCTGGCAGGAATGTCGGGCGTCACTGCCCTCACTTTCCCCTCCACCCTGCGCCACATCGGCGATTACGCCATGGAGGGGTGGGAATCCCTCTCGACCCTCGACGGCACCGCCATGGAAGCCGTCCCGTCCACAGGAGCCGAAGTGTGGGGCGGGATAGATCCTTCCAAGGTGAGTCTGACCGTAGCCGGGGAGCTTGAGGACCTATTCGCCTCCACCCCTCAGTGGCAGGATTTCAACATCACCCGCTCGTGGATCCCGGGAATATTGCCCGACGGCGAGACCGACACCTCCATCAAGGCCATGTTCAGCGACAAGGAACTGCGCATCTCCTCCACGGCCGGAGCCATCACCCGCGTGACCCTCTACGGCATCGACGGACGCATGCTCCTGAGCATCGCTCCCCGCCAACCGCTCACCGAGATTTCCGCCGACACCTCAACGCTCCAGGGCCCATTCTTCATAGTGAGGGTGACTGCCGGCGACAGCTCCTCAGCCACTTTCAAATTACTCCGCAACTAATACCTCCAATTCACATAAACCTATGGGAAAGAACAAGCTTAAGAAGTTTGCCGAGATGGAGACACTGGAATGTGTCTACCAATACCCTTTTGCCGAACTCAAGGCCTCGGGCGCATGCCCGTTGCGCGGCCTCTGGGGCCGTGATGTGTTTCACAACGACCGACCCATCACCCTCGAGCTCGGTTGTGGCAAGGGTGAATATGCCGTGGGGATGGGACGCACCTACCCCGACCGCAACTTCATAGGCATCGACATCAAGGGAGCTCGCATGTGGACCGGAGCACGCCAGGTGGCCGACAACGGCATGGACAATGTGGCCTTTCTGCGCACCTCCATCCATCTTCTTCCCGAATTTTTCTCTCCCGGCGAGGTGTCCGAGATATGGATCACATTTCCCGACCCTCAGATGAAGAAGGTCAATAAGCGCCTCACCGGCACCCATTTCCTTAAGATATACAGCCGGGTACTGGCCCCCGACGGTGTGATACATCTCAAGACCGACTCCCCGTTTCTGTACACCTACACGCTCGAGATGATCAGGCACAACGGCCTCGAACTCATCGCCGCCACCGATGACCTCTACGCCTCCCCGCTGGCCGAGGTCGTCCCCCCCATCACCACCTACTACGAGGAGCAGTGGCTCTCGCGCGGCATCCCGAGCAAATACATAGCCTGGCGCCTCCCCTCCACCCCCGAGGGTGTGGACTCACTGAGCGAGCCCGATGTGGAGATCGAGCCCGACACCTACCGCTCCTTCGGCCGAGGCACGCTCCAGGGATTCTGATCCGCCCGTCTATAATAGAACCTATAGTATAACCAAGTTGTAATAATATAATGACACTATACCCTTCACTCATAACCGACGCGCTCGCCAAGGTGCGCTATCCGGGCAATGGTAAGAACCTCATCGAGAATTCAATGGTGGCCGACGATATCCGCATCGACGGCGACACAGTGAGCTTCTCGCTGATCTTCGACAAGCCCACCGATCCGTTCCTCAAATCGATGCTCAAGGCTGCCGAGGCCTCCATCCACACCTACATCTCACCCGAGGTCAAGGTCACTGTACACGCCGTGACCCGCCAGGCCGCTCCCGTGGCTCCCGCTCCCGTGCTTCCGCATGTGAAGAACATCATCGGAGTGTTCTCGGGCAAGGGTGGCGTGGGCAAATCCACCGTGGCAGCCAATCTCGCGGCCTCACTCGCCCAGGACGGCTATAAAGTGGGCCTACTCGACGCCGACATATTCGGCCCCTCGGTCCCCAAAATGTATGGCATAGAGGATGAACAGCTCTTCATACACGATGTCGACGGCCGTCAGATGATAATTCCCGTGGAGCGCTACGGCGTGAAGATCCTCTCCATCGGATTCCTCGTCGACAAGGACAAGGCAGTGATGTGGCGCGGTTCCATGGCCTCCAACGCCCTCAAGCAGCTCATCACCGATGCCGACTGGGGCGAGCTCGACTACTTCCTCATCGACATGCCTCCCGGCACCAGCGACATACACCTCACCCTCGTGCAGACCCTCGCCATGACAGGCATGGTGATCGTGACCACCCCCCAGGAGGTGGCCCTCGCCGACGCCCGCAAGGGTATCTCGATGTTCAGCGACGATAAGGTCAACGTGCCCATCCTCGGCCTCGTGGAGAATATGGCCTGGTTCACCCCTGCCCCCCACCCCGAGGAGCGTTACTACATATTCGGCAAAGAGGGTGGCGTGAAGCTCGCCGAGAAGCTCGGTGTGCCCCTGCTCGCCCAGATCCCTCTCGTTGGCAATATCGCCGACAGTGGCGACAGCGGTGTTCCCGTGGCCCTTACCGACACCATCACCGGCCAGGCGTTCAACCATCTGGCCCACGAGGTGATCGACGCCGTGGCACGCCGCAACGAGACCCTTCCCCCCACCACCAAGGTCGAGCTCAAGCACTAAACCCATAAACTTATAAACCCCTAAACTCATAAACTGATAAACCCCATAACCTCCCCCATCCTACATATTAATATAGGTAGCAATCTCGGCGAGCGGGAAGCGTTGCTCAGGAAGGCCGTCAGCGAACTGTTGAAGGCCTTCCCGGGGGAAGCACGTGTATCGCACACCATCGAGACCGAGGCGTGGGGATATGAGTCGGACAATCCGTTTCTCAATATCGGCGTGAGCATCACCCTCGCAGTAGGAGCGCCTATCGACCCCATCGATGTGCTTCACACCATCAAGCGTATCGAGCAGGGCATCTCCACGGCCCCTCACCGCGACAATGACGGAGCCTACATCGACCGTCAGCTTGACATCGATCTCATAGCCATCGATCCCGGCACAGCGCCCGGCGATCACTCGCCGGCCTCATCGCTCGTGATCGACACCCCCGAGCTTACGTTACCCCATCCCCGCATGCACCTGCGCGACTTCGTGCTCATCCCTCTCGCCGAAACCGCCCCCGCATGGCGCCACCCTCTCCTCCACCTCACTCCCGCCGAGATGCTCGCATCACTCCGCTGAGACGGCTCGTGGTAAGCCATCAGGCCTGCCACGGTCACATAACCAAACAGAACAGCCATTCTCCCGGTCACCGGAAGAATGGCTGTTCTGCTTATTTTCTGTTATACTTTTAGGACCGGGATCAGAGGGTCTTCTTAACCTCCACTTCCTCGAATCCTTCGATGATATCACCCTCCTGGATATCGTTGTATCCGGCGATGGAGAGACCGCAATCGTAGCCCGAGGTCACCTCCTTTACATCATCCTTCATGCGCTTGAGCGAGCCCAGATCGCCTGTGTAACGGACGATACCGTCACGGATAAGGCGCACCTTGCTTCCGCGCTTGATCTTGCCCTCACGCACGATAGCACCGGCGATGGTACCCACCTTGGAGATGTGGAATGTCTGGAGCACTTCGGCTGTACCGGTAACCTCCTCCTTGATTTCGGGGGCGAGCATACCTGCCATAGCGTCCTTCACCTCCTCGATGGCCTGGTAGATCACCGAGTAGAGGCGGATCTCCACTCCGTCGCGCTCGGCGGCACGGCGTGCGGCCTGCGAGGGACGTACCTGGAAGCCGATGATCACGGCGTCGGATGCGGCGGCGAGTGTCACATCGCTCTCCGAGATGGCACCCACGGCCTTGTGGAGCACATTGACCTTGACCTCCTCGGTCGACAGTTTGATGAGCGAGTCGGAAAGAGCCTCGATAGAACCGTCCACGTCACCCTTGACGATGATGTTGAGCTCGTGGAAGTTGCCGATAGCACGGCGACGGCCGATCTCCTCGAGAGTAGTACGCTTGGCGGTGCGGAGTCCCTGCTCACGCTGGAGCTGGAGACGCTTGCCGGCGATCTCGCGGGCTTCCTGCTCGGTCTCGAGCACATTGAATGTATCGCCTGCGGTGGGAGCGCCGTCGAGGCCGAGGATAAGAGCCGGTTCGGCCGGACCTGCCTCCTTGATGCGCTGGTTACGCTCGTTGAACATAGCCTTCACCTTGCCGAAGTGAGTTCCGGCGAGGATCACGTCGCCCACATGGAGAGTACCGTTCTGCACGAGCACGGTGGCAACATAGCCACGGCCCTTGTCGAGCGACGACTCGATGATCGAGCCTACGGCACGACGGTCGGGGTTGGCCTTGAGGTCGAGCATCTCGGCCTCGAGAAGCACCTTCTCCATGAGTTCGTCGACACCTATACCCTTCTTGGCCGAGATGTCCTGGCTCTGGTACTTTCCGCCCCACTCCTCTACGAGATAGTTCATCTGGGCCAGCTCCTCCTTGATCTTGTCAGGGTTGGCTGTGGGCTTGTCGATCTTATTGATCGCAAACACGATGGGCACACCGGCTGCCGAAGCATGGTTGATAGCCTCGATGGTCTGGGGCATCACGTTGTCGTCGGCGGCAACGATGATGATACACAGGTCGGTCACCTTGGCACCGCGGGCACGCATGGCGGTGAAGGCCTCGTGACCGGGGGTGTCGAGGAATGTGATATGGCGTCCGTCGGAGAGCTTCACGTTGTAGGCACCGATATGCTGGGTGATGCCTCCGGCCTCTCCGGCGATTACGTTGGCGTTACGTATATAGTCGAGAAGTGATGTCTTACCGTGGTCCACGTGGCCCATCACGGTCACGATAGGCGGACGGGTGGTGAGCTCGTCCTCGGTATCCTCCTCCTGCTGTATGGCGTCGGAAACCTCGGCCGATACATATTCGGTGGTGAAGCCAAACTCCTCGGCAACGATATTGATGGTCTCGGCATCGAGGCGCTGGTTGATCGACACCATTACGCCGAGGTTCATACATGTGGCGATGACATTGTTGATGGGCACATCCATCATCACGGCAAGGTCGTTGGCGGTCACGAATTCGGTGATCTGGAGTACACGGCTTTCGGCTGCTGCCTCGGCTGCCGCCTCATGGGCACGCGAAGCGAATGCCTCACGCTTCTCCTTACGCCACTTCACGCCCTTCTTCTGGCCCTTGTCCTTGGAGGTGAGGCGGGCGAGAGTCTCGCGCACCTGCTTCTGTACATCCTCCTCGTTGACCTCGGTGTGCACGGGACGCTTGTTGCGGTCCTTGCCACGGCCACGGTCATTGCCGCCCTGGCCGCCACGGTTGTGACCGCCCTGGCCACCCTGACCACCGCGGTTGCCACCGTCGGCGGGCTGATTGCCGGCCTTTTCGATATCAATCTTTTCTTTTCCGCCGATGCGCTGACGCTTCTTGCGGTTATTGTTGTTGCCTCCGGCACCGCCTGCACCTTGGGCGCCCTGTGCTCCCTGCTGACCGGGACGACCGCCGGCACGGCGCTCCTCCTTGGTCTTCTTTTTGGGACGGGTCGACTGGTTGAGTGTGGCCAGGTCGATGTGGCCGATCACCTTGGGACCGGTCACCTGGGGCTCGGAGCTGTAACGGAACACTTCGGGCTCGGCCGGAGTCTCGGCCTTGGGGGCCTCGGCAGGCTCGGCGGCTTTGGGTGCCTCAGCCTGCTTGGGAGCCTCGGCCTTTACGGGCTCGGCTACCTTGGGAGTCTCCACCGGTTTGGGAGCCTCTACGGGTTTCGGGGCCTCAGTCTTAACGGGTTCGGCCTTAGGCTCCTCAGCTTTGGGAGCGGGAGCCGGAGTTGCGGGCTTGGGAGCCTCGGCAGCCTTGGGGGTCTCCACAGGCTTGGGAGCTTCCACCACAGGTTTCGGGGCTTCGGCCTTAACGGGCTCAGCCTTGGGTTCCTCGGCCTTGGGGGCGGGAGCCGGAGCTGCGGGCTTGGGAGCCTCTACGGGTTTCGGAGCCTCGGCCTTAACGGGCTCGGGCTTCACTGTCACCGGATTGTTCTTAGAGTCAAGCTCGATTTTGCCCAGCACCTTTGGACCGGGAGTCACGGGCACCGACACTGTAGCCTCGGCCGGGGTCTCGGCCTTGGGAGCGGGCTCGGATTTCTCCTTTTCCTTCTCTTTCTCCTTGTCGTGACGCATCTGGTCGATGTCCTGACGCACTTTGCGGTCAGGCTGGAAAGCCTCTACAAGGATATCATAGGCGGCTTCGTCGAGACGTGTATTCGGGCTGGCGGCATCAATAGTGATCCCCTTCTTCTGCAATTGCTCCACCACGGTGGGGATGGAGACATTGAATTCTTTGGCGGCTTGACTAATTTTTTTTCTCGGCATATATTATTCTGAACGAAGCCTGCAGTGCTGTCACGCGAGGCTGTTGATTGTTGTTGGTGGGAAAAAGGTTAAATTAATATGTAGCCCGATGGGCGGGAACGGTGAGGAGAGAGCGGGTATCGAGGGTTGAGGGGTTTATTCCTCCTCAAACTCGGCCTTAAGGATAGCGATCACATTGTCCACGGTGTCCTCCTCGAGGTCGGCCTGGTCAATGAGCTGCTGGCGCGGAGTGTTGAGCACATTCTTGGCGGTGATGCAACCGATGTTCTTGAGCGAGTCGATAACCCATCCGTCGATCTCATCCTTGAACTCGTCGAGATAGATATCCTCGTCAACCTGATCAGGGGTGTCGCGGTACACGTCGATAGTGTAGCCGGTGAGCATCGAGGCGAGCTTGATGTTCATACCGCCCTTACCGATGGCGAGCGATACCTCCTCGGGGCGCAGGAACACCTCGGCTTTCTTCTCCTCCTCATCGAGATGGATAGAGGACACCTTGGCGGGGCTGAGTGCGCGCTGGATGAAGAGCGAGGGGTTGGCTGTATAGTTGATCACGTCGATGTTCTCGTTGTGGAGCTCGCGCACGATGCCGTGGATACGCGATCCTTTCACGCCCACGCATGCGCCCACGGGGTCGATGCGGTCGTCAAAGCTCTCAACGGCTATCTTGGCACGCTCGCCCGGGATGCGGGCCACTGCCTTGATGCTGATGAGGCCGTCGAGGATCTCGGGCACCTCGCGCTCAAACAGGCGACGGAGGAACACGTCGCTTGTACGCGACACGGTGATCTTGGGATTGTTGTTCTTGTTGTCCACGTTGGAGATCACGGCCAGAACGGTCTCGCCCTTGCGGAAGAAATCGCCGGGGATCGACTCATGCTTGGGCAGGAGAAGCTCGTTCTTCTCGTCGTCCATGAGGAGTGTCTCGCGCGACCAGGTCTGGTACACCTCGCCCGACACGAGCTCTCCCTCCATCTCCTTGAACTTGGCATAGATGGCCTCCTTCTGCAGGTCGAGGATCTTGGACTGGAGGGTCTGGCGCAGGTTGAGGATGGCACGGCGGCCAAAGTCGGCAAAGAATATCTCCTTGGTGTGCTCCTCGCCTATCTCCACGTCGGGATCCTCGTCGGCACGGGCATCGCTGAGAGAGATCTGGAGGTTGGGGTTGGTCACCTCACCGTCGGGCACAACCTCAAGGTTCTGGAATATCTGCACATCACCCTTGTCGGGGTTCATGATCACGTCGAGATTCTCGTCGGTGCCAAACATCTTGGCCAGCACATTCCTGAACGACTCTTCAAGAACACTGATCATAGTGGTCTTGTCGATGTTCTTCAATTCCTTAAACTCGGCAAAACGCTCCACCATATTGGGAGCTTCCTCTTTCTTGGCCATTATAGAGTGGTATTTATATTTTTAAGTGATGTTGAATTATTTTTTACTTGAAATCAAAATGATAGGCCACCTGCTTGCAATCGGCCACGGCGAGGGTGACAGGCTCGGCCACCATCACGGGACGCTTGGCTCCGGGCTCCTTCACCTTGCGGGTCACCTCGATGGTGAATTCGGCTCCGTCGGGGCTCACGGCTGTGAGCGTGCCCTTGAGCTTGCGGCCGTCGCGGGTGAGCACGTCCACCTCGTCGCCGATGTGCTTCTCGTACTGGAGCTTCACCTTGAAGGGGGCTGAAAGCGATGCCGAACCCACCTCGAGCGAGTAATCCTCGGCTTCGCGATCGAGCGCCTCGTTGAGACGGCGGTTCACCTCGGCACAGAAGTCAAGGTCAACCCCGGTGAGGGAGTCGAGTTCCACCACAATGTCGTTGTCGCCCGACACGGTGATGTCCACCACGCAGGCGTCGGTATTCTCTATGGCCTGCTCCACGAGCTCGGCTATCTTCTGCTTTTCAATCATACGGATCTATACATAAAAGCGAGGAGGAAGCTCGATGGCCTCCTCCGCGACTTAGCATGTGCAAAGTTACTAATAATATGTGTATTTTACTATAATGCGCCTCGCAAGCACCGCATAAATTAACATCGTTTATTTATTTTTAACACCATTCCAAGCCAAAATCCCCCGATGCCAAATCTATTCTAAATCTATTCGCCATAATTCGTTGGCAATATTTTTTTTATCGGCGGGAAATTACTACCTTTGCGCCCTGAAACCGCAATCTCTGGACGGGACAAGCAGCCCGCTACATTGCGGGGATTGTTAACATTTTAATATACGTATAGAAAAATGGACTTAATTAAAGTTGTCAACGAGGCATTTGCCACCGGCAAACAGCACCCCGATTTCCAGCCCGGCGACACCATCACCGTCGCTTACCGCATCAAGGAAGGCAACAAGGAGCGTATCCAGCAGTACCGCGGTGTGGTAATCCGCATCTCGGGCGAAGGCGAAAAGAAGCGCTTCACTGTACGCAAGATCTCCGACAACATCGGTGTTGAGCGTATCTTCCCCATCGAGTCTCCCTTCATCGACTCGATCACCATCAACAAGTATGGCAAGGTGCGTCGCGCCAAGCTTTACTACCTCCGTGGCCTCACAGGCAAGAAAGCCCGTATCAAGGAGCGTCGCGTTGCGAAGAAGGACTAATCCTCCTGTCTTCACCACTCACTTTCCCCTGCAGGGAAACATCGGAAAGATCAAAGCCTCGAAAAGTACTCTTTTTGAGGCTTTTGTCATTCCCGCCCGTCCCCTCGGCCGGCCCGATGGAAAATTTTTTCTTCACCTCCACGAACAAATCCACAATCCCGCCCGTTATATTATCGAACGTCCGAACTATTGTTTATGAAAGGGAAAGCAAGATTGTTAATGGTGTTAGCAGCGTTAAGTCCCCTGTGCCTTCAGGCCCGGGGGATTGCTGACGTATTGGAGAAATTGAAATCAGTGGGCACATTCGACACCGAAGCCACATTCACCGTCACCCTCCCGTCGCGCGAGGACGACGTGACCTACAGGCTGCGGGTGGCCCAGACCCCTACGCCGGCCGACACGCTCGCGCCATGCTCCTACCTCATCCGCTGGGAACTGGACACCCCATCGGGCCCAGCCCAGGGATGGACCTCCTATTTCCAAGGCAATCTCTACTCATACCGCGACCACCGGCTCAGGGAATACCACACCTCATGGGATCCCGCTCCCTTCGGCGTAACCGGCAGGAATGAAGCCGCCGCATCGACCGGCAACGGCGTCCAGCGCACGGCCCAGTTCACCTCGCTCCTCCCCTCATTCCTGGCCGAGGAGCTTTCAGCCATGGTAGCCGACACACTCTACACCGTGAGCGACCCCAAGGAGACCACCTGCGACGGCATCCCCGCCCTCAAGGTCGACGCCATCATGACAGTGGGAGGCGAGACGGTGCAGGAGAAAAACTACTGGTTTGACAGCAAGACCGGCGCACCCCTCCGCATCGACACCGAGAGCAACCCCGCCTCGATCACCGAGCAGACCATCACCGTGCGCTACACCCCCGTGGACCCAGCCAAGGCCCCTGAGGCCGGCACCACCGTGGTCCCTGCCACCGAGGAGGCACTCATAGCCCTCTACCCCGAGCATTTCGAGAAATACCGCGAGAGCAATTTCAGCATCGAGAACCTCCAGGGCACCCCGCTCCCCACATTCGCCCTCCCCACCGCCACCGGCGAGCGCTATACCCACCACAAGGGGGACCATTTCGCCGCCCCCACCGTGGTAGCCCTCATTGACCCGTCCACATCGTTCACTCCGCGGATTGTCAGTGATATACGCTCGGCTGTCGAGAGCTCGGCCGTTCCGGCCGACGTGCTCTGGGCTGTGGCCGGAAGCAATGCCGATGCCGCCGAGGGAGCCGTGCCTGACCTGCGTCCGGGCGAGCACCTCCTGCTCAACTCGCGCAGTCTGGCCCGCGACTGCGGAGCCGCATCACTCCCCGTGATCCTTGTCGCCGACACCGCCGGCAAGGTGCAAAAAGTGATACTCGGCTACAACCCCGACCTCACCTCGCTTGTTATACAATCGATTGCCCTATTGCAATAACTCTAAACTCTCATATATAACTATGGAAACAGTCCTCTTTAAAGGCCAGCCCTGCCACACATGCGGCACAGTACCCGGAATCGGAGAAACAGCACCCTGCTACCACCTGTCGGGTCCCGATCTCTCCCAGATCCTCTGCTCCGACTTCGCCGGCAAGCGCGTGGTCCTCAACGTATTCCCCAGCCTCGACACCCCCGTGTGCGCCGCCTCAGTGCGTCGTTTCAACGAGGAGGCAGCCCGTCTCGACGACGTGACCGTGATATGCGTGTCTATGGACCTCCCCTTCGCCATGGGTCGTTTCTGCACAGTCGAGGGCATCAAGAACGTCCTCTTCGGTTCAGCATTCCGCTCACCGCTCTTCGGTCAGAAGTATGGTCTTCAGCTCGTTGACGGCCCCCTCGCCGGCCTGCTCACCCGCGCCGTCCTCGTTCTCGACGAGAACCGCCGCGTGATATTCCGCGACCTCGTTCACGAGATCACCGACGAGCCCGACTACGACGCCGCCCTCAAGGTGCTCCGAAAGGAAGTATAATCCTCTCCACAAGTAGGGAAATGTGAATAACCCTCCCTCAAGCGCCACTTAGAAAAATCTACTTAGAAAAATCTACGGGAAGCCCCACCGGCTTCCCGTTTTTTATTCCCATCGCCCACATATTTTCACCGCTCCACCATTTTATTTTTGCGGAAATGGGAAATAATATATAAATTTGTCGCAATATCCAGCTTGCAGAGGCCCTGTATCGGGGCAATGCGGGTGGGTAAAGATTAAATATTAGAAAGCGTTTACTCGACGCTCTTTCTTGACACCTTGAAACTTCGCAACTTTCACAGAATGAGTCAAGACGGATGCAAACAGTAGATGCCTTATGGATATGTACCCTACATCTGTCCCCGTGCGAGAGCATGGGCGCAGACGCTTGACACATATTCAGCGTGAGGCCTCTGCAAGTTTGCTCGTTCTACTCATTCGGGCAATGCGAAGGCCTCAAGGTGTGGAACGAGCACAAGTACGGCACTCACGCTTCTTTGTTTATAGGCCACGCCGAGTCGCCGGTGGCCATCGACCATTCACACCATGAGCCACATCCAACGACTCGCCACCATCCTTTTAACCTTATTAGCATCCGTTTTCGCTGTCAGCGCACAGGACATCATCGTGACCACCGACTGATGGCCCCGGGCCTCCACGCCGAATCCACAATGGCCAATCATTGCGCCACAATATTCAATCCCCAGTACACCCACCTGTTCAAGGGCGGTAAAATCCTCAGGATCACCGTCTACGGCTACCCTGCCCGTTACAAGCCTAAAAAATAGCAGTACCGGCATACCGGTGCTAAGTAAGCGAGCCATAGGCATGCCTCCCGCTTAGCAACCGTTTATGTCTCAGATATCTGACCCACCTCTGAATCACCTTATTTCCCGGCGGTGAGCACCGCCATCACCTCATCAGGTCTTCGCAACAAGCATTCAGAGGTGGGCATGATATCTTTTTTATTTCCTTAAAATAGAAATATCCGGGCCCGATGCGTCTAAAAGTGTGTCTAAAATTCAACAAAACCATTGACTTTGATTTACATTTTTAGTAACTTTGCGCCCAAAGTTGCCAAAATGAAACGCAAGACATATCAGGGACTCACCTTCCGTCCCTTCATCGAGAATGAAGAAATACGCCAGCGCGTGGACATGCTGGGGAAACGGATCGCCGAGGAATACCAAGGCCGATATCCCCTGCTCGTGTGTGTACTTAACGGAGCCGCTCCTTTTGCGCTCGACCTGTTCCGTTCCATCGACATCGATGCCGAAATCACCTTCATACGCCTCAAGAGCTACGAAGGCACCTCATCGACCGGCGCGGTAAAGCAGATCATGGGCCTCACCGAGGATATAGCCGGACGTGACGTGATCATAGTCGAGGACATCATCGACACCGGCAACACCATGAAGCGTCTCCAGGCCGACATCCAGGCCATGGGCCCCGCTTCGGTGCGCATCGCCACCCTCCTGTTCAAGCCCGAGGCTCTGCAGGTGCCCGTCGAGCCCGACTACGTAGGCTTCGAGATCCCCAAGAAATTCATCATCGGCTATGGCCTCGACATCGACGGCATGGCCCGCAATCTCAACGACATATACGTGCTCGACGAGAAGGAGGCCTGATCCTCCCGTGCTGTCAGTCACACCTCTCTCCCACCGCCCCTGCGGGACGTGAGTCCCGCTCCCTCCCCCCTCTCATAGACAACGTACTTCACAGTTCTAATAGGTTAAATTTTTAGAATGTTCAATCTTGTAATCTTTGGTGGCCCGGGCAGTGGCAAGGGCACACAGAGCGAAAAGCTCATCGACCGCTACGGTCTCACTCACATTTCCACCGGCGAAGTGCTGCGCCGTGAAATCGCCAACGACACTGAACTCGGACGCATAGCCAACAGCTATATCTCCAACGGCAATCTAATCCCCGACGACTTGATGATACGTATTCTCGACCACGAGATTCAGCAACTCAAGCCAACGGCCAAGGGATTTATCTTCGACGGATTCCCCCGCACCATACACCAGGCCGACGAACTCTCGGCCATGCTCGCGAAATACGGCGAGAAACTCCACTCGGTGGTAGGCCTCGAGGTTCCCGACGAGGAGCTCACCCAGCGCCTCATCGAGCGCGGCAAGGTTTCGGGCCGCAGCGACGACAATGCCGACACCATACGCAAGCGCCTCGACGTGTACCACAACACCACCTCCCCCCTGCGCGACTACTATATCCGCGAGGGCAAATACCGCAAGATCCACGGTCTGGGATCAATCGACGAAATTTTTGAACGCATAATAAACGAAATCGAGGCTCCCGAACGTTAATAAGAAAGTTGTCACAACAACTTATCCCAAAATGGAACCATCATTTCCCCCCATCGAAAACCTCAGCTACGCCCAGAGCGTGGCTGAGCTTGAAAGCATTGTCCGCATGATGCAGAGCGACAAATGCGACATCGACCACCTGGCGGCCTACACCCGCCGGGCCACCGACCTCCTGAAGCAGTGCCGCGCCCGCCTCACTGCCACCGAGGAGCAACTGCGCACAACCCTTGAATCACTCCAATAGAAAACACTCCTTAGAGTAAATCTCAAAAACCAATTCATTCATCAATGAAAGCTTTACCTCTCACAGCGGTAGCTGTAGCCCTCATCGCATCATCGTGCGGACGCGGCAACTCCGAGCACCTGGCAAGCATCAATGTCGACTACATCGACACCACGATAGCTCCGGGTGAGGACTTCTACACCCACATCAACAAAGGATGGCTCGAAGCCCATCCCCTAACCGCCGAGCACGCCCGCTACGGCCAGTTCAACATCCTCAGCGACTCATCCGAGGCCCGCGTGAAGAGCCTGGTCGAGAACCTCGGCGCCACCAACCCCGAGGCCGGGACTGTAGCCCACAAGGTGTGGACAGTCTACTCCCTCGCCATGGACACCGCCCGCCGCAACGCCGAGGGCGCAACCCCCATCCTCGCCGACCTCAAGAGAATCGAGGAGACTCCCCATGAAGGCATGGAGGACCTCTTCCTTTGGATGCACGGCAACTACGCCAGCCCCTTCATCGGTGCAGGCCCCATGGAGGACATGGCCAACTCATCGGTATACGCAATGTACCTCTCGGGCACAGGCCTGGGCATGGGCGACCGTGACTATTACCTGCTCGACGACGAGCGCAACACCGCCGTGCGCGAGGCTTACAAGAAGCTCATCGCCACACAGATGATGAACGCCGGATACTCTCAGGCCGACGCCGACCGCATCACCGCCAACGTGATGAAGATCGAGACCGCCCTCGCCCGCGACACCAAGACCCGCGAGGAGAGCCGTGACATCCCCGCAATGTACAACCCCTACACCATCGCTCAGGTGAAGAAGGAGTTCCCCGCCGTAAACTGGGACAAGTTCTTCGTTGAGACAATGGGTATCCAGACCCCCGACACCATCATCGTAACCGATCCCAAGGTGCTCGCCACAGCATCGCGCATGATGCCCACACTCTCTGATCGCGAGATCAAGGACTACTACCTGTGGGAATACGTGAGCCAGGCTTCCTCCAAGCTCAGCGACGACTTCACCATGGCCAACTTCGAGTTCAACAAGGTGATGAGCGGCGTGCAGGAGCTCCGTCCCCTGTGGAAACGCTCGCTCGCAGCCACCGAGGGTGCCCTCGGCGAGGCTGTAGGCCAGCTCTACGTTGAGAAGTATTTCCCCCAGTCTTCCAAGGACTATATGATCGGTCTCGTAGAGAACCTCCGCGTAGCCCTCGGCGAGCACATCGCCAACCTCGACTGGATGAGCGATTCCACCAAGACCCGCGCCCAGGAGAAACTCGACGCCTTCACCGTGAAGATCGGTTACCCCGACAAGTGGAAGGATTACTCCTCAATGGAGATCGACCCCAAGCTCAGCTACTACGAGAACATGCACAACGCCTCGATGTGGCACCAGGCCGAGACCTATGCCAAGTGGGGCAAGCCTGTTGACCGCACCGAGTGGGGCATGACTCCTCAGACCGTCAACGCCTACTACAACCCTCTGGCCAACGAGATCGTGTTCCCCGCAGCCATCCTGCAGGCTCCTTTCTTTGATCCCAACGCTTCCGACGCTGAGAACTACGGCGGCATCGGTGTGGTGATCGGCCACGAGATGACCCACGGATTTGACGACCAGGGCCGCAACTTCGACGCCAACGGCAACATGACCAACTGGTGGACCCAGGAGGATGCCGTGAAGTTTGAGGAGAAGGCCAAGGGCCTCATCGCCCAGTTTGATGAAGTGGAAGTGCTCCCCGGCCTCCACGCCAACGGCCAGTACACTCTCGGCGAGAACATCGCCGACCAGGGCGGTCTCCGCGTGGCCATGACAGCATTCCTCAAGTCACAGAATCAGAAGGGTGTCGACGTCAACTCGCCCGAGGCTAAGATCGACGGCTTCACTCCCGCCCAGGTATTCTACATGAACTATGCTAACCTCTGGGCCACCAACACCCGCGACGAGGAGATCCGCTCGCTCACCACTGGCGACGTTCACTCACTCGGCATCAACCGCGTAAACGTGACCCTGCGCAACCTTGCCCCCTTCTTCGAGGCATTCAACATCACCGAGGGCCAGGCCATGTACCGTCCCGAGGCTGAGCGCGTGATCATCTGGTAACAACTGTCCCGCCGGCTCAGTCGAGCCCGTAACAATCACACCATACCTCTTCCCCTGCAGTAACCCATCGGTCACTGCGGGGGAATTTTTTTGCACCTATGCGACATTATCGCACCTTTTCGGCCATTGGCGATGGTACTTTTGCTGTACAAATCCATCAATATCATGAAAAAGACCACCACATCCAAGTACCCCGCCAACCTTCCCATCTCGCGCAACGCCTACAAGCGCTTCATCAACCGCATCATATCGGTATTTGCTGACGATCCCTCCGGCATGTCCGAGATGATAGCCGCGTTCGACTCATATCTTGCCGATCCCGCGTCGCCCATCAATTTCATCAATCCGTCCATGCGTGCGGCCTTCTCGTTTCTGCGTCAGGATATCGACGTAGCCATCGAGCGCTCGAGCCGTGCCCGCCAGCGCGCCCTCGCCCGCAAAGCCACCGCTACCCCCTCAACTCCCAACGCCACCACACCCGAGGGTACTATCTCACACATACCCTCCACTACTCCCGAGTGCACCTCCTCCCCTTCACACGTTTCCTCCACTACTCCCGAGCCGACTACCAAACCCGCAATAGAGGCCTCGGCTTCCACTACACAAAAAGAAGAATCCTTAGCCACTCCTACCCATAAGGAAGACTCCACTAACCCTAAGCAAGACTCCATTACTCCCAAGCAAAATACCACTACCCCACACCACCATCATAGGAAAAACACCCGCAACACATCCGCCCAACGTCCATCCCGCCACACCTCCCGCAAACGCAAACTGAAACTCCACAAACCGGGCCAGTAGAAAATCAACTGCCCCCGTTACACTAAGCACCAAAGTTTGTAACACAATTCCCATTAGACCATAGATCCAAAGATCTTTTGGGCTATACCAAATACATAAAGACAAATTTTGATAAATTAGCTACCGATCGGAGATACAACACAATCCCCGATACACCCCGCCATCCAACCCTCCTTCAGCCCCACCCTCCGAGCGGAATTGGAGCGATACAATCCAAGCCCGAATGGGGCGATACATTCCAAACCACAACGCACTGGCCATCAACCCGTCAGCAGGTTATACCAACTAAGCCCTGAAAGGGCGATGAAAACCAAACCACAACGCACTGACCATCAACCCGTCGGCAGACTATACCAACTAAGCCCTGAAAGGGCGATGCAATTATAGCCCCGCCACGAGCGGCGGATGCAAATTGCCCGCCAGGGCAAAATTTGCATCCTGTCGCGAGGCGCGGGGAAAATGAAAATCCACCATCAAGGGCGTCGAAGACGTCCTATAATCGCCCCATCATCCGTGGTTACGTAAACATCTCCACCCGGGAAATATACTGACTATCCTCACGAATCCCACCCCAACAAATAAACTATACCTGACAGGGTATAATTTAAGCCATATCCCCTCGGATTATACCCTTTCGGGTATCATCCTATGAACATGGCTTTTTATAGGCTGATAAATATTACTCCTCCCCGGCATCCTCGCGGGGGGCGGGTTGGGTGCCGCCTTGGGCCTTGACCTCCTCATCGTGACGCTCGTAGGCCTCCACGATGCGCTGGACAAGCGAATGGCGCACGATATCCTTCTTGCCAAACTCCACACGGCCAATTCCGGGAACATTCTTGAGGATGTGGAGAGCCTGGATCAGGCCCGACTGCACCGAACGTGGCAGGTCGATCTGCGTGGCATCGCCCGTAATGATCATCTTCGCGTTCATACCCAGGCGGGTAAGGAACATCTTGATCTGATGCACGGTGGTGTTTTGCGCCTCGTCGAGCACAATCACGGCATCGTTGAGAGTGCGTCCGCGCATGAATGCCAGCGGAGCTATCTGTATCACATTCGTCTCCATGTACTCCTTGAGCTTCACGGCAGGGATCATATCCTCGAGAGCATCGTAGAGAGGCTGCAGATAGGGATCGATCTTATCCTTCATATCACCGGGAAGGAAACCGAGCTTCTCGCCCGCCTCAACGGCCGGACGCGACAGTATGATCTTGCGCACCTCGCGGTTCTTCAGAGCCTTCACGGCCAATGCGATAGCTATATAGGTCTTGCCCGTACCTGCCGGACCGAGGGCAAACGTGAGGTCATTCTCGCGGAAAGCCTTCACGAGCAATGCCTGATTGGTGTTGCGTGGCGAGATAGGCTTGCCGTTGATACCGTAGATGATCACATCATCATTCTTGGGTTCGGCCGGAGCCTTCCCCTTCACGATGTCGAGTATCACCTCCTCCGAGAGCTTGTTGAACCGCGAGCAATAATCCTCCAGTTCCTTGATCTTCTTCTCGAACTCGGCCGTCTCGGCATCGTCGCCTATCACCTTTATCACCGATCCCCTCGCGGCCATGCGCAACTTGGGAAACAGGTTGCGTATCAGGTGCATATTGCTGTTATTGACACCGTAGAAGCTCACGGGGTCTACATTGTCGATAATTACGATACGTTCAATCATAATAAATAGTTGTTCGGTGGTGAGAAATACGTGAACCCTCTTTATTCTGTAACCTCGGGGACAGGCTTTTTGTTTATCGGGAGGGTGTACATCACCGAGAAATTGGCTGTGAAAGCCCCGTTGCGCTTGCCGTAGCCCGGTATATACATCGGCTTGCCGTAGGGCGACTTCGACTCATGAAGCACCGAGTGATACACCAGTGTCCATCCCGCCGAGATCGGCCCGGCTATCTTCACCTTTAGGCCGAATGTCACTTCGATGTAACCCGCCGTGTGGCTCAGGTTATCGAGCGAATAGTGGGTGGGATCCTGCCAATAGCCCTCGTCAACGGTGACATCGAGCACACTCCACTTGTAGGTCGAGAAGCCGTAGCGCAGACCCATCTGCAACTTGTAGTCGGGATTGGAGTTATAGAAGAAATTATAGGACGCTCCTATCTTGAAATACGGTGCCAGAGGTGTCTTGAAAGTATAGTTCTTGTCGACAGGCGTGTCATTGCAGTTGCCCAGGCCCACGGCGAAGAACGGGAAATAGCGGTTGTGGAGACTCACCTCGCCCCACACGTCGCCGAGACCATACTTCTGCCCCAACGCCCTCATGATAGGGTCCCACACATTCACGCCGGCTATCACCTCGTGAAGCAAGGGATACTCCATCTTCGGGGGAGCCTTCAGTAGCGTGGAGTCCACATATTCCTGTCCCGTCACGGTATCCACCGTGATGGTATTGCCGTTGGCATCGGTAGTGGTCACCAGGCGCGAAGGGTCTATCTTGGTTTTGACATCGGTCACGGAAGGTTTGGAGCCGGGATCGGCAGGGGTCACGGGGGTGATGCGCCGCTGAGCCGAGAGGGAAAGTCCTCCCATCACCACGGCAAAGATCATGGCTATGAGATACTTATACATTGTCGGCCCCCTCCTGCGGGCTGTCGGGATCCGGGTTATCGGTGCGTGGCTCATCAGTGCCCGGATTGTCGGGATCAGGATTGTCAGGATCAGGGTTCTCCGGATCGGGATTCTCGGGATTGTCAGGATCGGGCGTATCCGTTCCGGGCTCATCGGTGCCCGGTTCGTCGGGATCAGGCTCGGCGATGCGGAAATAGAGCCCTATGGTCGAACGCTCGATATTTGTGATGAGCGAGTCCGACACCCCCACCGAGTCGAGTATATTCACCGTGTGCGACACACGCGTGATGCGGTAATGATACATCGCCCCGCACTCCTCCGAGGCAAAGAAAGGCATTGACTCGTAATAGAACGTGATCCTGTCCTCGACCCCCTGCTCCGCCAGATGCTTCTGCATGTACTTGATCACAAACGTGGTGGCATTGTCGGCCGCACGGAAAGGAAGATACACCTGCGATGCGGCCTGCGACGGCCCCACGAGCAGTGAGTCGTTGGGCGCACCCACCCCGCTTATGGCAAGCGAGTCGATGGCCACCTTCTCCAGAGTGGAGATGGAGTAGAATCCGGCAAGGGGCACCGAGTTCTGATTGTCGGTACAGCCGGTGGTGTTACACCCGGTCACTGCCGTGGAAAGGACAGCGAGTGTCAGCAATATGGAGAATAGATGTCTCAATTTCGAGCGTGTTTGTTCAATCCTGTTTCAAAACTTACCCCTTCTCACGATTTCCGAGAGCGGTTTGCGGGTCTTGGCGGGAGCCTCGGTCCCCTCAGCGGGAAATCCTATGGGGATGATAGCCACCGGTTCCATGCTGTCGGGCAACCGGAAAGCCTTTCTGATCACCTCGGTGTCGAAATTGCACACCCAGCATGTGCCCAGATGCATGGCCGAAGCTGCGAGGCACAGATGCTCCACAGCTATCGACACATCCACATCGGTGTGGTCCTTGCCGTCGGCCGCGCGGTGCCATGCCTCATCGTGAAGTCCGCAGGCTATGATATAATGTGGAGCCGTGCGTATCCATTCGCGTGCATAGCTCGACTGAACGGCCTCGCGCTCATCGTCGGCATCGGCCACGATGAACAGCCACGGCTGTCGGTTGCAGGCCGATGGAGCCAGGCGCGCCGCATCAAGCACAGCTGCGAGGGTATCCTCGGGCACGGGTGCCGGCGAATAGTTGCGGCATGAATAGCGGGAGAGGGAGAGGTTATAGAATTCAGGATAAGCGTCCATTGATATTTTTTGAGATTGTGTAGAAGTGTGTCTATAAACAGTGGGGGACCGCGGAGTCAGGCTTCATTCGCCTTCCCCTATCCGGCCCTTGATTTCATAATGGTTGCGGGAAGGGGAGTTGCGCACCACCAGCTCGCCTATGAATCCCGTGAGAAACAGCATGGTACCCATGAGCATCATGGTGAGCGAGAGATAGAAGTAAGGCGACTCGGTGACGAGACGGTAGGGATTGCCCTGCCACATGTCGTAGAGCTTGCCGAATCCCACCACAAGAACGGCTATGAAACCGATTATGAACATCAGCGAGCCGAGCAGACCGAAGAAGTGCATCGGCTTGGCCCCGAACTTGCCGGTGAACCACAACGTGGCCAGGTCGAGATAACCGTTGACGAAACGGTCCAGGCCAAACTTGGTCTTGCCATACTTTCTGGCCTGATGCTGCACCACCTTCTCGCCTATGCGGTCAAATCCAGCGTTCTTGGCCAGATAAGGGATGTAGCGGTGCATGTCGCCATACACCTCGATATGCTTCACCACCTCCAGGCGATAGGCCTTGAGTCCGCAGTTGAAGTCATGGAGATTCTTTATGCCGCTCACACGGCGAGCCGTTGCATTGAACAGCTTAGTGGGAATGGTCTTGGATAGCGGATCGTAACGCTTCTTCTTCCACCCCGACACCAGGTCATACCCATCGCGCATTATCATGCGGTACAGTTCCGGAATCTCGTCGGGCGAGTCCTGCAGGTCGGCATCCATGGTGATCACCACGTCGCCCGAAGCGAGACCGAAACCGGTGTTGAGAGCCGGCGACTTGCCATAGTTTCGGCGGAACGATACCCCGCGCAGGGCCGGATTCTCGGCCGCGAGGCGGTGTATCACATCCCATGAACCGTCGGTCGATCCATCGTCCACGAGTATCACCTCGTAACTGAAGTCATGGGCCTTCATCACACGGTCAATCCAGGCCGTGAGTTCGGGGAGTGATTCTGCCTCGTTGTACAGAGGCACTATTACTGATATATCCATATTTTCTGGTTCAAGCCCGGTGGCAAGAGCGCCGGGGCTTAAAATAAGGTTTTTATGATCGAGGTTGTGGAGAGAGGCATCTGGGGGGGGGAGAGATCGGCGGACAGGAGGCGGGACTCACGAAAGCGGCATCAGCCATAGATGCGCCGACGGCGCCTCACGGCAAAAATCCCGCTCAGGAGCATCGACAGCAGCGAGCCTGTGAAGATGGCGAGCATCATCAGCTCGACCACTATGTCGATGGGCGTGGGGATGAAGTTGGCTTCGAGCATATTGGAGGCCACCTCGGCGGCGGTCTCCACGCCCGAGTCGGGCAACGTCCCCTTAAGGGCCGCCACCTGGCGTATCTGCCCTATCACGAAATCGGGCTCGATCCACTTCATGTACACCACCAGCGCACAGCCGGCGATGAGCATTCCGCAGAAGAATATCACCACCCCCTGCATCCACAGCATGGGAAATGTCCCGGCCGGCCCGAGCCGACGGTCGTAGGCGCGCATGAAAAAGTAGATCACCACAGGCACGCACACCACAAGCACGAGCGAGAGCAACGAGAGCATCGCCACCCGCCCCGAAAGTATCGAAGAAAAGAACATCACCGAGAGGTAGAGACCAAACCACAGGCCATCATCGGCCCCACGGCGATAGGGAGATTGAATAGTCATGTATTATAATTAAGGTGCAAATGTAACAAAAATTTCAGATAAATCCATAAAACGGAGCCATCAGAGTGAGCACGTTCACAATTGTTAGATAATGAAAAGACTTTTATACGTTCTGAAAAGCTTAATATTGGTCAAAAGGTACAAAAAATGGGACTGCAAGGCTAAAAAGTCAAAAAAAATTGATACGTTTTTCCAAAATCGTAATTTTTAATTGTACCTTTGCGTGAATTTTTGGCTAAAAACCACTTACGAGGGATTATCCATATCGAATAAAATACAAAAATCACATAAAAGTAGGTATAATAAACAAAGACGAAAACGTAACAATGAAACCAATCTCGTCAATTAAAATGAGCAGCATGGCCGCGCTCATCGCAACGGCCGCACTCGCCTCCTGCTCAGGCAACCAGCAGCAACAGGGTCAGATGCCGGCTCCCGCCATCGCCACCATCACTCTCGCTCCCGAGAGCGTGGATCTGCAGTCGACCTTCCCCGCCACCATCAAGGGTAAGACCGACATCGACATCCGTCCCCAGGTAACCGGATTCATCACCAAGGTACATGTCGACGAGGGACAGCGCGTGCGCAAGGGCCAGGTGCTCTTCACCCTCGACCAGGTACAGTTCCAGGCAGCTGTCGATCAGGCCCGTGCGGCTCTCAACTCGGCACAGACCGCCGTGAACACAGCCAAGATGACCGCCGACTCCAAGAAAGCACTTCTCGACAAGAACATCATCTCGCAGTACGAATATCAGCTGGCCCAGAACTCTCTCGACCAGGCCAACGCTCAGCTCGCCACAGCCAAGGCAGCTCTTGTGAACGCTCAGAAGAACCTCGCCTACACCACAGTGACCTCGCCCAGCGACGGCGTTGTAGGCCAGATCCCCAACCGTGAGGGCTCGCTCGCAAGCCCCTCGTCGGCCCAGCCCCTCACCACTGTGAGCGACAACTCACAGGTATATGCCTACTTCTCGCTCACCGAGAAAGATCTGCTCGCTCTCTCGGGCAACGGCAAGGGTTCGGTCGAGGCTGCCATCAAGGCCATGCCCGCCGTTCAGCTCAAGCTCAGCGACGGCTCCATCTACCCCATAGAGGGTAAGGTAGCCACCGTGTCGGGCGTGATCGACAACAACACCGGTTCATCGAGCGTGCGTGCCCTCTTCAACAACCCCGAGGGTGTGCTCCGCAGCGGATCCACCGGCCAGGTGATCCTCCCCAACATGAAGGAGGGCGTGATCGTGATCCCGCAGAAGGCTACATTTGAGCTTCAGGACCGTCGCTTCGCCTACGTTGTGAACGACTCCAACAAGGTGGTATCCACCCCCGTCACCGTCGAGAACATCTCCGACGGCAAGACATTCGTGGTGACCTCGGGCCTCAAGGCAGGCGACCGCATCGCCGTTGAGGGCGTGGGCACCAAGCTCCAGGACGGTATGGTGATCAACCCCACCGACGCCAATGCCGCTCCCCAGCAGGCTCCCGCCGAGCAGGCTCAGCAGTAATCATTTGAGTATAGAGTATAAAGTATAGAGTATAGAGCTTAAGCTCAATAACTTATCGACAATGAAATTAGATACATTTATTAACAGGCCGGTGCTGTCGACGGTGATCTCAATCTTCATCGTACTGCTGGGCTTGATCGGGCTTTTCTCACTGCCCGTGACCCAGTTCCCTGACATCGCACCTCCTACCATCCGTGTGTCCACAACCTACACGGGTGCCAATGCCCAGGCCGTGCTCAACTCGGTGATCGCACCTCTCGAGGAGTCGATCAACGGTGCCGAGGGTATGACCTACATGGAATCTACAGCCACCAATACCGGCTCGGCCGACATCACAGTGTACTTCGAGCAGGGCTTCGACCCCGACATGGCCGCTGTGGACGTGCAGAACCGTGTGGCCAAGGCCCAGAACCTGCTCCCCGCCGAGGTTACCCAGGTGGGCGTGCTCACCCAGAAGCGTCAGTCATCCATGCTTATCATGGTGGCGCTGTATGACCCGACGGGCCGCTACTCGTCCGAGTTCATCGACAACTATGCCAAGATCAACATGATCCCCCAGCTGCAGCGTGTGTCGGGTGTGGGCGACGTTATGTCGTTCGGTGCCGACTACTCGATGCGTATATGGCTCAAGCCCGAGGTGATGGCCCAGTATGGCCTGATGCCTACCGACATCAGCTTCGCGCTTGCCGAGCAGAATATCGAGGCCGCTCCCGGTGCATTCGGCGAGCAGGGCGACCAGAGCTTCCAGTACACCCTGAAGTACCGTGGACGTCTCACAACCCCCGAGCAGTTTGAGGACATCGTGGTGGCAGCCAAGCCCACCGGCGAGGTGCTCCGCCTCGGCGACGTAGCCAAGGTAGAGCTTGGCCGTGTGACCTACGGCTTCTCCAACGCCCTCAACGGCTACCCCTCCACCGGCTGTATCGTGTTCCAGACCGCCGGCTCCAACGCTACCCAGATCATCAACGACTGTCTCAAGGTGGTGGACGAGATGAAGAAGGATCTCCCCGCCGGTCTCGCGATAGCCGTGCCGATGAACAACAACGACTTCCTTGACGCCTCGATCCACGAGGTGATCAAGACCCTCATCGAGGCATTCATCCTCGTGTTCTTCGTGGTGTACGTGTTCCTCCAGGACATCCGCTCCACCATCATCCCCGCCATCGCCATCCCTGTGGCCCTCGTGGGTACATTCTTCTTCATGAACCTGATCGGCTTCTCGATCAACCTCATCACCCTCTCGGCCCTTGTGCTTGCGATCGCGATTGTGGTCGACGACGCCATAGTCGTGGTGGAGGCCGTGCACGCCAAGCTCGATGTGGGCTACAAGAATGCGCGCAAGGCCTCGATCGACGCGATGGGCGAGATTGGTGGCGCCATCATCTCGATCACACTCGTAATGATGCTCGTGTTCATCCCCGTGTCGTTCATGAGCGGCACCACCGGTGTGTTCTACCGCCAGTTTGGTCTCACAATGGCCATAGCCATCGGTATCTCGGCGTTGAACGCGTTGACACTTTCGCCCGCGCTCTGTGCCGTGTTCCTCAAGGGTCATGACGACTCAACCCTCAAGGAGCGCATGGGCACCGCCTACAAGGCAGCCGGCGAGGCAGTGGTAGGCCAGGCCAAGCGTCGCTTCACCCTCGACCTTCCCCCGCTGATCACCTTCGCATTCCTTGTGGCCACCATCACCTTCATGGTGCTCGGCTGGTACAACATCCACAAGCCCCTGCAGCTGGCCATCGCCGCTGTGTGTGCCATCGTGACTGTGCTCGGCATCTTCGGCAAGCGCTTCCACAAGGGCTTCGAGATCGGTTTCGGCCGCATCCTCAAGGCTTACGATAAGTTCACCACATTCTTCATCCACCACAAGATCACCTCGTTCGGCATCGTAGCCGCATCGGTGGCCATCCTTGTATGGCTCATGAGCATCACCACCTCAACCCTCGTGCCCAACGAGGACACCGGCGTGCTCTTCTGTATGGTGGACATGCCCCCGGGCACATCCCAGGAGCGCACCGAGGAGGTGATGGACAAGGTTGACGCCATCCTCGCCACCGTGCCCGAAATCGAGTACCGCAACAAGATCGTGGGTTACTCGTTCATGGCAGGCCAGGGTGCCACCTACGGTACATTCATCCTCAAGCTCAAGAACTGGGAGGACCGCAAGCGCGCCGACCAGACCTCCAACGCTATCCTCGGCAAACTCTACGCTATGACCGGAGCCGCCATCAAGGACGGTCGTGTGGTACTATTCGCTCCACCTATGATCACCGGTTACTCGCTCACCAACGGTTTCGAGCTGAAGATGCAGGACAAGACCGGCGGTGAGGTCAACGACTTCTTCGCCGTGGTACAGGGCTTCCTCGCCAAGCTCAACCAGCAGCCCGAGGTACAGGTGGCCATGACCACGTTCAACCCCACCTTCCCCCAGTACATGATCGACATCGATGCCGCCAAGGCCAAGCAGGCCGGCATCTCGCCCAAGGACATCCTCACCACCCTGCAGGGTTACTACGGCGGTATGTACGTGTCCAACTTCAACCGCTTCGGTAAGATCTACCGTGTGATGATGCAGGCCTCGCCCGAAGCCCGCGTAAGCCCCGAGACCCTCTCGGCCATCAAGATACGCAACGGCGGCGAAATGGCTTCGCTCTCCAACTATGTGACCCTCACTAAGGTATATGGCCCTGACCTTCTGAACCGATTCAACATGTTCCAGTCGATCTCGGTAACCGGTCAGCCTAACCCCGGCTACACCTCGGGTGACTGTCTTGCAGCTATCGAGCGCGTGGCAGCCGAGACCCTTCCCCCGGGCTACGGCTACGAGTACTCGGGTATGACCCGTGAGGAGGCCTCAAGCGGTGCCGGCTCCACAACTGCCATCATCTTCGGCCTGTGTCTCCTCTTCGTGTACCTGCTTCTCTCGGCCCAGTATGAGAGCTACATCCTGCCGTTTGCGGTAATCTTCTCGATCCCCTTCGGCCTCATGGGTACATTCATCTTCGCCCAGATATTCGGAATCTCCAATAACATCTATCTGCAGATCGCGCTCATCATGCTTATCGGACTTCTGGCCAAGAATGCGATCCTTATCGTGGAGTTTGCCGTCGAACGTCGCCGCACAGGCATGTCGATCGTCAACGCCGCCATCCAGGGAGCATCGGCCCGTCTTCGTCCTATCCTCATGACCTCGCTGGCCATGATCATCGGTCTGTTGCCTATGATGTTCGCCTCCGGAGCCGGTGCCAACGGTAACCGCGCCCTCGGTACAGGTTCGATCGGCGGTATGCTCATCGGTATGATCCTCCAGGTGCTCATCGTGCCCGCGCTCTTCGTGATATTCCAGAAGATCCAGGAGAAGATCACCCCGCTCAAGTGGGAGGATACCGACAATGAAGGCATCGAGAACGAAATCGAGCAGTATTCAGCTAATTAATTCAAATTCCTGCGGAAATTGAGGGTTATGCCCCCAATTTCCGCAGAGATACAAGCATAAAGAAATGAGAATCAATAATATTTCACTCCTTCTTGCAGCCTCACTGAGCGTGAGCGCGCTCAGCAGCTGCGGGATCTACTCGACCTACAATCCCGAGAAGGTGAACAGCGCGCTTGTGAACGAGTATGCCGAGGCCGTTAAGCAGGAGACCGACGAGACCACGTTCGGTAACCTGAAATGGCAACAGGTGTTCACCGATCCCCAGCTGGCCGATCTCATCGAGCGCGCCCTTGCCAACAACAAGGACCTCAACAACGCCAAGCTCAACGTGGACATAGCCCACGCACAGCTCAAGGGTGCCCGTCTCTCCTACCTTCCCTCGGTGGCATTAGCCCCCAACGCCAACCGCTCCCGCATGCTCAACAACTGGAGCGAGTGGAGCTACTCGCTCCCCTTGGCTGTCAACTGGGAGATAGACATCTTCGGTAAACTGCGCAACAACCGCCGTGGTGCCGAAGTAGCCGAGATGCAGGCCCAGGCCTATGAGCAGGCAGTGCGCTCCCAGATCATCGCCGGCGTGGCCCAGTGCTACTACACCATCGCCGCCCTGCAGAGCCAGCTCGACCTGTCGCGCGAGACCGCCGTGCTGTGGAAGCAGAGCGTGCAGACCATGCGCGACCTCAAGGAGGCCGGCCGTATGCGCGAGAACGCTGTGGTACAGAGCGAGGCCCAGTACTTCAGCATCGAGGCTTCGATCAACGACATCGAAATGTCGCTCCACGAGGCCAACAACACCCTCTCGCTCCTGCTCAACACCATGCCCCAGAAGTGGAGCATTCCCGCAAGCGCCAACCTCAACCAGCCCGCCATAGCCCGCTCGTCGGTGCCCATGGTTGAACTGGCCGCCCGTCCCGACGTGCGCGCTTCCGAGATGGCCCTCGCATCGGCCTTCTACGCCACCAACTCGGCCCGCGCTGCGTTCTACCCCTCGCTGGCAATCACCGCCAACGCCGGATTCACCAACCTCATCGGCTCGGCAATCATGAACCCCGCCGAATGGTTCGTACAGCTCGGAGCAAGCCTCACCGCCCCCCTCTTCTCACGCGGACAGAACATTGCCCGTCTCGAGGCTGCAAAGGCTCAGCAGAAGCAGGCCCTCAACAACTTTGAGTATGCCCTGATGAGCGCCGCAGCCGACGTAAGCGATGCCCTCACCACCTACGAGAAGAGCCTCGAGAAGCAGGCTTGGCTCGCCCAGCAGGTTGAGAATATGGCTAAGGCTGTCGACATCACCAACGAGCTGTTGCTCTTTGACGGTTCGACAACTTATCTGGAGGTCCTCACCGCCCAGCAGAACCTTCTCGGCGCACAGACCGCCCAGATCACAACCAATCTCGCCGCTTCCCGCGCCCTCATCAACCTCTACCAGAATCTGGGCGGAGGACGATGATTATTTGCCTTTCAGGCAAAGGTTATGAGGTTAAGGGGTTATAAGGTTATACCTTTCGGGGTATTTCCTTGAGGTATTTCGACCGGAAACCTCATCCCCCTTGCCTCACCACAGATACCACCGGTCACTGACCGGAATTATCGCCCTGCCTGAAAGCGCTATTTACTACCTCATAACCTCAATAACCTTATAGGCAAATACTATTATGATTAGCGATAAAGCTCACATCGACCCCTCGGCCAAGATAGGCGAGAACGTTAAGATCCATCCTTTCGCATACATCGACAAGGACGTTGAGATCGGTGACAACTGCGTGATCATGCCGTTTGCGAGCATCATCCGCGGAACACGCATGGGCAAGAACTGCAAGGTGTTCCAGGGCGCGATCGTGGGAGCCGATCCCCAGGATTTCCGCTGGAAAGGCGGTTTCACCTACTGCTATATCGGTGACAATGTGGTGATACGCGAGAACGTGATCATCAACCGTGGCATCGAGAGCGACGGGGGCACACGCATCGGCGGCGGATCGTTCCTCATGGCCAATTCCCACGTGGGTCACGATTCCCACATTAAGGGGAAAGCCGTGATAGGCAACAACGTGTCGATAGCCGGCGACGTGGAGATAGGCGAATGTACCATCCTGTCGTCGAGCGTAGTGGTGCACGAGAATTCGCGCATAGGCGACTGGGTGCTCGTGAAGGGCGGTTGCCGCATCACCGGCAATGTACCCCCCTACTGCATCATGGCCCACAACCCCACATCCTACTTCGGAGTGAACGCTTTCCTCCTGCGCAAGCATGACGAGATGAGCGAGGATCGCATCGACGATATCGCCAAGTGCTACCGCCACCTGTATCAGACCGGTACCTCGGTGTTCAACGCCGTGAAGCGTATCGAGGCCGACGTGGATCCGTCGCCCGAACGCGATAACATCCTCAAGTTCATCAACGATTGCAACCTGAAGATCGTGGCCATACCCAAGGATCTCGAATAATCCCCCTTCTCCCCAAGCCAATTGAACAAAATACATAGGCTCAAAACGGACAAAAGGACGAGACCGGCATAAGAAATGATTGCCGGGACCGCCCTTTTGTCCTTTTTAACGCCTTTAACGCCAATTTATATATCCTGATTTGTTACTATTGTTATGACAACTACTCCTAATACAGCCCTGAAGCGTGTACTATTCGTGTGTCTCGGAAACATATGCCGTTCGCCGGCAGCCGAGGGGATAATGCGTTCCATCGTCGAGGAGCAGGGCAATCCCGATGAATGGATCATAGATTCAGCCGGGACCGGGAACTATCATGTGGGAGATCTGCCCGACCACCGCATGCGCATCCATGCCCGACGCCGTGGGCTGGACCTCACCCACCGTTGCCGGCAGGTGAGAACCGAGGATTTCGATGATTTCGACCTGATAATAGGGATGGATGCCTCCAACATAGCCAACCTGCGCCGAATAGCCCCGTCGCCCGAGGCTGAAGCCAAGATCCATGCCATGGCCGAGTACTTCTCTCCGTCGGCCCGATATGACTACGTGCCGGATCCGTATTACGAAGGTGCCGAGGGTTTCGAGCTGGTGCTCGATCTGCTCCAGGACGGTTGCCAGAATCTATATGACCAATTAAAACAATATTAATCCGATGAAGCATTTTGATATAACCATCCCTGTCACCGAAGTGACTTTCGATGAGCTGACCCAGGGGGACCGCGATCTCGTAGAGGCCGCACGCGAGGCCACCACCCGCTCCTATGCCCCCTATAGCCACTTTCATGTGGGTGCCGCCATCAGGCTCGATAACGGCGAGATAATCACCGGAGCCAATCAGGAGAATGTGGCCTATCCGTCGGGGACATGCGCCGAGCGCTCGGCCTGCTTCTATGCGCATGCACGCTACCCTGAGGCCCGCTTCGAGACCATAGCCATAGCAGCCCGCGGGACCGATGGCGAGGAGGTGGAAGCACCTATCGCTCCGTGCGGAGCTTGCCGTCAGGCCCTGCTTGAATACGAGACTCTTGCCGGACATGACGTGAGGGTGATACTCGTGGGACGGCACCGCATCTTCATACTCCCCTCGGTGAAATCGACCCTCCCGCTCGCTTTCGTGGAATTTTAGGGCCTGTCCTGATAATTTCAGGGAATATCTTAAGAAACCTCATCAGGAAGTATCAGATTGGAATAGGTTTACTTAAAATTTATATAAAATTTACTATTCTTTGGAGCGACGCTTTGGCAAAATGCAAAAAATAATCTACCTTTGCATAATTACATTAGCGTAAACCCACTGTCACATCTAAGTACCAATAGTACCAAGCTCTAACATCAACGCCGAATTCCACACCTATGAGGTATAAGATACATCGCGAAGGCACCAACATCCTGGTAGTGCTCATGCTGATACTGGTCATAATCAACCTGTCGGCATGGATGTTCATACGCCCCGCGGCCATTCCCGTCACCTTCACGATCATTTCGGGCATACTGTATCTGCTCGTCGTGAATTTCTTCCGTTCGCCACGCCGCAAGTTCAAGGGGGAGAGAGAGAATGTGGTGGTATCGTCGGTGGACGGTACTGTGGTGGCACTCGAGGAGGTGTTCGAGCCCGAGGTGCTGAGGAGGAAGGTGAGGATGCTGTCGGTGTTCATGACGGTGTTCAATGTCCACGCCAACTGGTTCCCGATCGACGGCGAGGTGCTGATGGTGCGTCACCACAAGGGCCGTTTCCTGAGCGCCTATCTGCCTAAGGCAAGCATAGAGAATGAGCGGTCAACCATACTGATCCGCGCCACCAACGGACAGGAGATATTAGTGAGGCAGATTGCCGGGGCTGTGGCCCGACGCATAGTCACATACGCATGTCCGGGCGAACAGGCCAATATCGAGGATCACCTCGGATTCATAAAATTCGGCTCGCGAGTGGACATCTATCTGCCTCTCGATGCCGAGATACTGGTGAAGGTAGGCGACAAGACAGTGGGCGGAGTTACCCCTGTGGCCCACCTGAAATAAGAAAAGCCACAATAACAAAGAGATTATAGTGAAAAGCATAAAGACATATATCCCCAACACCATCACTTGCATGAATCTGCTGTGCGGATGCGTGGCGGTGGTGCTGGCGTTCTATCCCGCAATGACTATATGGTCACTGACCGCCCACCAGTGGGCCTGCATATTCATCGGCGCGGCAGCAGTGTTTGACTTCTGCGACGGTATGTCGGCCCGCTTGCTCAAAGCCTATTCCCCGATGGGCAAGGAGCTTGACTCGCTGAGCGATCTGGTGAGCTTCGGCCTGGCCCCGACATTCCTGATGATGAACGTGATGCTCCAGGAGGGCGGATGGTCCATATGGCCCGCCTGTGCCCTGCTCATCGCGCTGATGGGAGCGTTGCGCCTCGCGAAGTTCAATGTGGACACGCGCCAGACGACATCGTTCATCGGTCTGCCCATCCCGGCCAATGCCATATTCTGGATCGGCACCTTGGGATGGATCAATGTGCACGGCTATCCGGGCAACGCTGTGATAGTGCCGGTGATAGTGGTGATATCACTGCTGATGGTGAGCGAGCTGAAGATGTTCTCGCTGAAATTCCATGACCTGTCGTTCCGTGGCAATGTGAGACGCTACACCGTTCTGTTGGCATGCGTGCTGTTCGTGATCACCGACGGTGTGGCCGGATTTGCCTGGACCATCATACTTTACATACTCATATCGCTGTTGGGCAAGCGCACCGATCCCGACACTGCCAACTGAGGCACCGGGGCCGAGACCCCGTAAGCAGAGCCTATCTGTCCCACCCCCGACGCATCGCATACTGTCGGTCACAGCAGGGACGATGGCCCCTTATTCTTTCCCTAACTATCCAATATGATTACACTTTTAGGTACTATAATATTTGTCTACGTGATGTGGCTTGTCGTGAAACCTCTCGTGGCACGCTACATGAAGCGTAAATTCCAGCAGAAGGTCAACGACATGTTCCGCCAGGCTATGGGCGGAGACGCTTTCGGCGCGGGTGCCTATGGCAGCCAGCAGGGAGCCTACGGCCAACGAGAGCAGGAACCCAGGGCTTCGCGCGAACGCAAACGCAAGATATTCGGCCGCGACGAGGGCGAGTACATCGAGTTTGAGGAGATCCACGTCACCGCCGACTACACCTCACAGCAGGACACTTCCGCTCCCCGCAACAAGCGGGCCTATACTCCACGCGAGCCTCAGGTCTCGGATGCCGAATGGGAGGAGATATAGGACAAACACAGGAAAAACAGAACAGAGAAAAAGAGAAAAAGACTGATTTTTGCGTTAAAAAAGCTTTAATTGCTTGGGGGTCTCGCCTTATAGGCGTACCTTTGCCCCCGAATTTTTTTAACGCAAGCCCTACATATGTCATCACATTTACCCTCGGGAGCCACACCACGGAGCCTGAGTGCCTGATGAGGGAAAATATGCCGGGGTTTCAGCCATCAACTGTTCACTGTATGAAAAAAGTAATCTTATCGGCCCTCGCCCTCCTGCTTTCAGCCGGAGCCGCAATGGCCGAAGGCTATCAAGTCAATTCTCTATCGGCCAAGCAACTCGGTATGGGACATACCGGTATTGCAATGGAACTGGGAGCCGAGAGCATGTTCTTCAACCCTGCCGGCATGGCATTCATGAACAAGACGCTCGATCTGTCGGGCTCGTTTACCGCAATCATGCCTACCGCCACCGCCACAGTTCAACCCGACGGAAAGAAATATGACACCGACTGCAATGCGGCTACCCCTATCGGAGCGCATGCGGCATTCTCGATCTACGATAATCTCAAGGCCGGTGTATCGTTTTACACCCCCTATGGCTCGTCGATCAACTGGACCGACAACTGGCCCGGCGCTGTGCTGAACCAGAATGTGAATCTGAAGGTGTTTACCGTACAGCCCACCGTGGCATGGGCCATCACCCCGAAACTCTCGGTAGGCATCGGTGCCATGATCTCGTGGGGCAGTGTGGATCTCAACAAGGGGCTCGTGACAGCCGAGACCACTGATAAGGTGATCACCGCTATGAAGGCTCTCCAACAGCCCGGAGCCGAAGATTTAAAGGAATTCGGCACCACTACTCCAGCCTCGGTAAACCTGACCGGCACAGCCCGTGTGACCGTGGGATTCAATGTGGGCGCCATGTACAAGGTGAATGAGAAACTGAATTTCGGTGCATCGTTCCGCTCGCGCATGCCCATGAGGGTTAAGGCCGGCGACGCTTCGGTTGACTGTGCTCCTATGTTACGAAAATTACTTGGCGACAAACTCGAAATGATCAATAATGCCAATTTCACCGCAGAGATGCCTTGCCCCTGGGTGCTTGGCTTAGGTGTGGCTTATAAGCCCATCGATCGCCTGACGTTAGCTTTTGACGCCCGCCTGACCGGATGGCACACCTACAAGAAACTCGATATAGAGTTTCTCGATGAGAGTCTGGCTGACTATAACCAGAATATTGAGAAGCATTACAAGAACTCGTGGTGCTACTCGCTTGGTGCACAGTATGCTGTCACTGACCGCTTCGACGCACGTGTGGGCCTGATGGTGGATACATCGCCCGTGAACAAGAATTTCTACAATCCCGAGACTCCGGGCATGACCAAGGTTGAGCCTACCGTGGGATTGTCGTTCCGCCCGATACCGCGCCTGTCGATTGACGTGGCCTTCATGTATGTACACGGATGTGGCGTGGAGGGTGCTTCATGCGAGTATCCCGACCTGATGGGTACGGCGTTCCGCGGAAAGCTCGCGACGACTTTCATGGGCATGGGACTTCCTGCTGACCAGGCCCTCAACAAGGCCAACGAGACCGCTAACAAGTTTGGCATCCCCACCTCGGGCAAGTTTACCGCGGACTATAAGCTCCACGCGTTCATCCCGTCAATCGGTATAAGCTACAGTTTCTAAGGCATAATCTATTCTACCGCCAATATCAACATTCACATAGTTATCGAATGTGGAAATAAATTCAAGCCATCGGCGCAGAGATATTCTGCTCCGATGGCTTGAATTTTATGTTCTGATTTGGTACCTTTGCATATCAACTTTTTACTATCACTTTAAATCCGTTTACTATGTATAGCGATCCCAAAGAGTGTCTTTATTGCACTAATAACGAGACTCTCCACAACCTGATGATTCCGTTTGCCGACCTGAGTGTGTCGCGCGCGTTCCTTTTCAAGGAGCAGACCTACCGTGGCCGTTGCCTGGTGGCCTATAACGGTCATGTGAATGACCTGAACGAGCTGAGCGATGAGGAGCGCAATGCGTTTATGGCCGATGTGGCCCGCGTGACCCGCGCTATGCAACGTGCGTTCAATCCCGAGAAGATCAATTATGGAGCCTACAGCGATAAGTTGTCGCACCTGCATTTCCATCTGGCGCCGAAGTATGTTGATGGCCCTGACTATGGCGGGACTTTCCGTATGAATCCGGGGGAGGTGTATCTGTCGGATGAGGAGTATGCCGATATGATAGGCCGCCTGAAAGCGGAGCTCTAATTCGTCCCTGGCGAGGGATTCGTCCCTGGCGGGACGAAGGTTAGAGGGTTATGGGGTTATCTATTGAGCCTGTATATTTTTCCGTAGCCACGAATATCCGGTAGATTATAGGACGTCTTCGACGCCCTTGTTGATGGATTTTAATTTTCCCCGCGCCTCGCCCGACAGCGCAAATCTTGCCCTGACGGGCGATTTGCTTGTCGGTCTCGTGGCGGGGCTATAATTGCATCGCACTTTCAGGGCTTTTCGGGAATAGCCTGCGGGGAAATTAGAGGACGTCTCCGACGCCCGAACGCACGCTTTTTCGTTTTCCCCGCGCCTCGCGCCTGGATGCAAATTTTGCCCTAACGGGCAATTTGCATCCGCCGCTCGTGGCGGGGCTATAATTGTATCGCCCTTGCAGGGCTTAGTGGAAGGTGAACCTGCGGGATGGGTTGGAGCCTTCTGGCGAAGTGGTTCGGAGCGTATCGCTGACAAGGGTTATACTCCTTCATTCAGTAGCCTAAATACTATAAAAATAACTGCTATTTATATATGCTTATATTTTTACGTCTTACTTATGGCATCTTTAGACCTATGGTCTAAATCTTTGGATTCATAGTCCAAGTATATAACCATGTGGGACGAGATACTAAAAAAGTACCGTGGATGGGAGCGGGTGCGTCCTATCCACGGTGTCTTTTTTATATGGGCTGTTTTATACGGGCAATGTGCCCGAGTGCCCAAGCCTCGGGTTGAGGCGGGGGATTACTTGCCGAAGTAACGACGGAAGAGGCCTTCGAAGCCACGGCCGTGACGAGCCTCGTCCTTAGCCATTTCATGAACGGTGTCATGGATGGCGTCGAGGTTGAGCTGCTTGGCGCGGGCTGCAATACGCATCTTGTCGGCGCAAGCACCTGACTCGGCGTTCATGCGCTTTTCGAGGTTGGTCTTGGTATCCCAAACAACGTCGCCGAGGAGTTCGGCGAAGCGGGAAGCGTGGTCAGCCTCCTCGAGAGCGTAGCGGCGGAATGCCTCGGCGATTTCGGGATAGCCTTCACGGTCGGCCTGACGAGACATGGCGAGGTACATACCTACCTCGGTGCACTCGCCCATGAAGTGGGCGTTGAGGTCCTTCTTCATTTCGTCGTCGGTATCCTTGGCGATGCCGATCACGTGCTCGGTAACGAAGTTGAGGGCTTCGCCTTCCTTGAGCTCTTCAAACTTGGATGCGGGAGCACCGCAGAGGGGGCACTTTTCGGGAGCGGCGTCACCTTCGTGAACGTAACCGCATACGGTACAGATGAATTTCTTCTTCATAGTTGTGTGTAATATATTGTTGAGTTTTGTAAGCACTGTGAAGTGATACGCAAAGGTAATTCAAGGAAAGTCCTAAAACAATAGTTTGCGAAAAAATTTAACATAAATTGGAGGTCAAGATCTCAACTATCATCGGGGTGGGTATGTTTTACCCATGAGGCTCTGTGAGCTGATAAAGAATAAAAGTTACACATAAAAAATATAAAGTTATGGATTCAAAACAGCAGAAAATTGCCGATGCGGCAAGCAAGATATCAGCCCAGGCGGCTGAAGTGAGCGCGGATGCAGCCAAGGTGGCTGCCAATGCACAGATGAAGGCCGACAAGGAGGCTATCGCGGATAAGGTGGCGCAGGCCAAGCAGACTGCAAGCGAGAAGTTGGCTGATGTGAAGGAGACTGTGGCGTCGACACTGTCGGATGCTCAGGATTCGCTGTCGGCTTCGGCTCAGGAGGCTAAGGAGAAGGCCGCTCCTATCATTGATAAGGTAAAGGCGGGTGCCGCAAGTGCTCTCGATTCGATCGCTGATGCCGCCGCCAATCTCGCTGACAAACTTAAATGATTCGCCCCTGGCGGGAAGAAGGTTAAGAGGTTAGGAGGTTATAAGGTTAGGAGACTTGGATTCTTTTTTATTCTCTGACTTCTTTGATCCCCGTCAACTCAGGATTGATTTTAGTTATAACATAAAATATGCTCCATCCATGCGTCTTGAGCGTGGATGGAGCATATGTTTTATTGCGGAAACGGGATTATTTGAGCGATTTGAGCATGGGAAGTGTGTCTTTGTGGGAAGGCCGGGTGGTCTTGTAGACAAGGAGGTTGCCGTCACGGTCGTAGAGGAGGAAGTGGGGGATGCCCTTGACGTTGAGTAGGGTGCAAAGGTCGCCCGAGGAGTCGCGGAGCTGATTACCGTGCATGTTGAGCTGGTCCATCTTCTTGAGCCATGCGTCCTCGCTCTTGTCAACGGAGATGGATACGAAGGTGACGTCGTCGCTACCCTCGAATTCTTTCTCGAGTTTCTGCATGTGGGGAACTTCGCCTACGCAGGGGCCACACCATGAGGCCCAGAGGTCAACGAAGACGTATTTGCCCTTGAACGAGGAGAAGTCTACCTTATTGCCGTTGCGGTCAACGAGGACTACGGCTTCGGGGAAGGGGGTGCCGGGGATGGTGACTTTACGGGCCTTGAAGTTGTCGACCCAGGTGGCAGGGAGTGAGTAGCGCTCGGTGAGAGCTGTGAGACGTGCCACGCCGTCGTCGAAGTTGTTCTTGTAGTCGAAATTGTTGAGGAATGAGTCGAGCATGGAGTTGGTGACACGCGAGCGGATGGCCTCATCATCATAGAATGAGTACAGAGTGGCCATCTTCTCCTCGATGGTGTTGCCCTTAAGCGAGGAAGCCACGATGGAGGGAACTGATGAGAAGCATGCGGCGAGGGGGGTATCGAGCACCATGGCGGGGTCGGGGAGGAAGTTGGCAGCCGAGAAGGGGACTTCGAGGCCGGTGCGCTTGCGGAGGTGAACCGAGAGGTTTACGGCATCGTAGGTGGCGGTGTAGCCCCAGATGCGGATGTACTGGGATATGCCGGCGGGGAGACCGGGTAGCGAGGCGATGGAGTCGGCCACGGTGGCATAGCGTCCTATCAAGGATTTCATCTCGTCGACTGGCATCTTGTCGACCCCATCGGCGAGGGTCATGGAGATGTGGGAGAAGAGTTCGTCACACTTGCCGAGGGCGAGGTTGGAGGGGTCCTTGAGGTTGGAGATGAGCACGCCGTCGACAATGCTCAGGGCCACGGGGCCGGTGGTGGCATCGAGGCTTACGGGGAGGATGTATTGCTGAGTGCGGCTGTAGCAGTAGAGGTTGTATATGCCGTTTTTGCCACGGAACATGTCGCCCGAGAGGGTGCATGAGGTCTCGGAGGGGCGCTTGAGGGTGACAAGCGAGCGATTGGATGCCTCGATGGCGTTGAGAGCGATGTTGAATCCGGAGCAGTCGGGGAGCGCGGAGAGGTCGAAGCTGACGGGGAATGTCTCCATACCCGGAGAGTTCTGCGCATAAGCGGCTGATCCTGACATAGCGAAGAGGCCAACGGCCACGGCTATGAATGATTTCTTGAAGTTCATATGGATTATGATTGGTTTGGATTGGTTTGGATTGGTTTGGATTGGTTTGGATTGGATTAATTTACAACATTCCAAAGGTAAAGAATATCAGCGGATTTCACAATAAGCGGAGGCTTAAAATTCACCGACCGAAATAATCATTGAGGAAAAAATATCCTCTTCAGGATCCCTTTTGACCAACGGACGGGGGACTTGAAGAGGATATCTGTTCAACTTACGATCGTATCAGACACGCGGCTTATAGAAGATCGTGGTGATGCGGTCGGCGCAATTCTTATAGGAATCCACGGGAGTGGGATTGGGATTGTCGGTGCGGACATCGGCAACCTTGTAGATGTAGAGGTTTCCACGTCCGGTAGCCTGGTTGACAGTAGCGACACAGAGCTGATCGGAGCCATCGTTACGGCTGGAATCACGCACATAGAGCGCTGTGACTTCCTCGCCGGGATAGGACAGACATGCCTGGGAGGTGGAGGGGAACGAGAATGAATTGTCGCTGAGAAGCAGAGCTACGTAGACACTGTTGCCAACACTGTAATAGGTGCGGCTATAGTTGTGGGAGGGCACCATGTTAGAGGCTTCGGTGGGTACGGCGGTAGACGCATCCACCTTGATCTCGGCACGAGAAACAAGCTCCATGGGATAGTAGCTGCCACCCGAAAGCTCATTCACATAGGAATTATAGTACTTACCGGTGGTGACATCGCGGGTGATCACATAGTTTGGATAAGTGTCGCTGTAGACACCGGGGATCTTCACGCCCATAAACGCCTTGATGAGTTCCTCGTTCTCGAAGAGAGGATGGCCGTCAATGCGCAGTTCGGAAGAATAGTTCCAGCGTGTCACCCAATCGGTCATGCTTGTGTATTTGCCGTAGAAGCGCATAGGATTCTTCAACAGGAAATAGTTGATATAGGTCAGCGAACCCCATGCCTCGTAATTGCCTCCGGCTATCACATCGTCAGGCTCATATCCGGCAAGGTCGGTGGACTCATAGCCGAACATATTGGTAGCGTTGACTGTGATGAAGCGCTTGAGCGAGGAATCGTAGAGATTGATGGCTGAAGCACTGCCCCATGCGATATCGGACTTGAATCCGGGGATGATCTTATTATAATCCACGGAAGTCATGGCCATGAATGTGTTGGGATCCAGGAAGTGGGTGCGTCCGGTGGTCACCACCACGATTCGGGTCACCATCTTGGGATAGGTGAGCATGAGCTTGTAGATGCCCTTGATCTCCTCGGCGGGCAGATCCTTGTTGATAGCCTCGAGTGAATGCTCGATGATGATCTGGGATATACCGGCATCGATGTCCTCGGCGGTGAGCGACTTGATGAACGCAAGATTGCCCACGCCGTTGGCGTCATTGGAGACGAGAGCATAGCCCTGCTCGAAGGTGCGGTTCATGTTGACCTGATACTCTTGAGAGATACCGATGGTACCGTCGGTGGCATTGAGCTGTACGATGTACATGCCACCCTCAGGGAAGAAGTAGGAGAACACGGGCTCGTTGCTGACCTCGGACAGCTGGCCACGCACACCATTGGTGTAAGTAGCCACCGACCATGAGTAGGACAGAGTGCCGGTGCCGTCGTAGCGCACCTGGGGATCGATCACGCAGTCCTCGCCGTAGTTGAAGTTCATCTCGTAGGGCTTATCGGAGTCAGATCCCATCACGGAAATCGAGGGAAGCGCGGCTCCGCCGTAGGCACTCTCGTCCTCGATACATGAAGAAAGCACGCCTGTGAGAGCGAGAGGGAGAATGAAAAGTGATTTATATAGTAACTTCATGATTCTTAAAATATAGGATTACCAGTTGGGATTCTCAAGCCATGTCACCTCGGGGTGCTCGTTGTAGAGGGGAATTGACACGTAGTTACGCAGGAAGGCCTCATAGTTGACAAACGGACCCTGCTGGCTACGCGCATTCACGAAGTAATGTCCATAGCCCTCGATCATCTCATTGTAGATGGAGAGGTTGGCCTCGGGAGCCAGACGGTAGAAGTAGTCGAAGAAGAGCTGAACATTCTCGAACGAGTAAGTGGGGAAGCCACCCCAACGCGGCCACCATACAGGGGCGACGGTGGGACGAATGTCGGAATACACGATCTTGAAGAAGCTGTTCTTCACGGAGCGGAGGTCATCGTTCTCATTGATGATGAGGCGGAGCTTGTACTGCTTGTTGGGCAGTTCGGGGTCGCGGTCGCGGAGCAGGTTGACCTTGATGACACCGCTCACCTCGCCGGCAGGAATCACTGCATCCTCGATGGTGTAGTGGGTACCCTCGATCATGGTAGTGGAGTCAGGGAGTGCAGCCACTGCGATCACACGGTCGGTGGAAGAGGGCATGCCCATGAGGATGACGGGGATCTCCACAGTGTGGACATTAGCGATATCGTAGCCAAACGAATAGTCCACAATAGTATCCACCTCCTGACGGTTGTTCTTATACTGGAAGAACACCGAGTCCTTCTGAGTGGTGTCGTAGACCTTATAGTCGTCCTCGGTACAGGCGGCAAGCATTGACACCACACATCCGAGGCACAGTATATTTCTTAAAACTTTCATTATTCTATTCATTGCTTAAGTGAGGGGAAGAAAATTACGGACGGTACTCAAACTCCTCCTTGGGCACGGGCACGACATAGATGGCGTTGCTTGCAGGGATCACGCGAGCCTCACGGTTGGAGAGGATATCCTCGTTGCGACGCTTCATGTTGAACCACACCTGCCCCTCGCAATAAAGCTCCTTGTGGAACTCGTTGGCGATACGGTCGGCGGTGAGAGTCTCGTCAGATCCAAGAGGCATGAGTCCGCGGGATGTAACCTCGGAGTTGTAGTACTGCACGGCAGTGTTATAATCGCTCTGCAACAGAGCCTCGGCTGCGATGAGATAAAGCTCGGACACGTGCATGAGGTTGACACCCGAGATAAGATCAGAACGGAAGGGGACGTTGTTGTTCTCGATGGTAAGGTAGTCCACAACTTTCATACACTTGGTGATGGAGTTCTCGGAGCGGAAATGATTGCGACGGAAGTCCTGGCTTGTAGCGGGAACATCCTTGTTGTAGATCGCACTCCAGGGGTTGAGCTTGGCGCTACCTGAATAGTCGGACCAACAGGTATAGGAGGAGTAGGAATGATAGGTGTACAGGAGTGAATTGGCTGTATCAAGATACTTAGGCGCATAGAGGCCGAAGATGGTCTCCTTGGGCGACAGTGTACCGGCGAGATAGTTCTGCACCTCAGTTACATCCACAAGGGGGAAACATCCTGAATCGATAACCTTGCGGGCATAGATTCCGGCATTGGTCATATCACCGAAATACCAGTAGACACGAGCGAGAAGACCACGCACAGCGTAGATGTTCATGTGAGTCTCACGCCAGTTATTGAACTTGAGATACTGGGTATCGTTGTGGGGATAGGTGATCAGTTTCTCATCATCTGCAAGAAGGCGTTCAGCCTCAAGGAGGTCGGCGATGATCTTATCGCGGGTCTCTCCTACGGTGAGGAACGGCTTCACCGAGAAATTGAAAGTCTCCACATAAGGGATACCGCGCTGAGCCGGATCGGTGGGAGCAAACATGCGCAGGAGATCGAAATGCACGAGGGCGCGCACTCCGAGCATCTCGCCACGATAGAGGTTGTATAGAGGGAGCTCGGCGGAGGTGCGCTTGTCGAGATTCTGAAGCACATTGTTGGCATATCCGATGGACTTGTAGGCATCGGTCCAGAGAGAGGAGAAGCGCAGACGCAGACTCTCGTTGGATTCGTACTGGTACTGGGCAAGAGCCACAAGCTCGGAAGAACCGCAGTCGAGATCCTGGGCCATGACATCGGTGAGTCCCCACAGGAGATCACGGCCGTATAGAGTCTCGGTGACAAGCGAGCCATAGACACCGTAGATCGCATCCTCGAATCCTGATGAATCCTTGAAAAGATCGTCCTCGACCTTTTCACCCTTGGGACGCACATCGAGGAAGTCGTCGCACGAGGTCATGGCCGGCATGAGGGTCATGGCACAGAGAAGTGCTATATATATTTTTTTCATCTTATAGTAAATCGGTTGAGAGGGTTGAAGAGTAGATTAGAATGTAAGGCTTACCGAGAGGTTTACACTGCGGCTGAAGGGGTAAGAGGTACCACGCTCGTACTTGGCCGAAGTGATGCGGAAGAGGTCCTCGGCACCTGCGCTGACATACATGCGCTGGAGGCCGATGTTGTTGAGCCATGTCTGAGGCACATTGTACTGGAGAGTAACTGATGAGAGCCACAGCTCGTTGTCCTTCTCGACAAAACGGTCGGAGTAAGCGAATGTCTTGCCACCGTCGGTAGAGATTCCGAGGTAAGACACTACATCACCGGGCTTTCTCCAGCGGTCGGTGAACGCGCGGAGGTCAACGTTGTTCTTAGGATCTACGTTCTCAACCTTGGCCATACGGGTGGAGTTGTACATATCGCCACCGAAACGGTAGGAGAAGTTGAGGTTGAGCGATAGATTCTTCCATGTGAGCAACGAGGAGATGGTGCCCTGGAGGGTGGGATTGGTGTCACCGCAAGCCACCTGGTCGGCTGAATCATACTCATATGTATATGAACCGTCGGCCTTGATGAATATTTCCTTACCTGACGCAGGATCGATGCCGGCCGAACGCACGGCATAGATTGCGGTGGGCGACTCGTTCTCGCGGTACTGGAGGCGGGGCGAAGTCTCGGTGTTCTTACTACCGTTCTCCTCGTTCATGCGCTTGAGGGCATCGGAGATCTCCTTGATGGTGGTCTTGGAGTGGAGTCCGTTCATTGAGACGTTCCAGCTCCAGTCACGGGTCTGGATGATCTTGCCCCAGAGAGAGAACTCGAGACCGTTGCTCTCCTGGCGTCCGTAGTTGTTCTTTACGGAAGTAGCACCGGAGGAGGGAGGCAGGGACACGTCGATGAGCATATCGTCGGTGTTCTCGCGGTAGTAGTCAAGATTGATGTTCATGCGGTCGCCAAAAAGCGATGAGGTGAGACCGATATTGAACTTCTTGGTGGTCTGCCATGTGAGGTCGGGGTTGGCCATTGCTATGGGAACAGCACCAACACCTGCGTAGTGGAGATAGTTGGTGGAGTAGAAATATGTGGCCATAGCCTGGTAGGAGTCGAACTTCACGCTACCGGTGTAACCGTAGCTACCGCGTACACGGAGGAGGTCGACGAAACCGAGATCCTTGATGAAATTCTCATTGTGGAGGTTGTAACCGAGACCTGCCGACCAGAAGGGGGCAGTGCGCTTGTCGGCACCAAATTTGGAGGAGCCTGACAGACGGTAGCTACCGTCGATCACATAACGGTTCTTGAGAATGAAGTTGGCGGCGGCAAATCCACCCACGCTTGTGGAGAGATCCTCACCACCTGAGGGAAGCTGCTCATTGTAGTAGCTTGTGGCATAGGCAATGTCGGCGAGGTCGTCGGAGAGGAAGCCGCTACCCACGAGGTAACCCGAGGTTGTCTTGTTACGCTTGGCCTCCCACCCGAGGTTGAGGGTGAACATGGTGCCGTCATTGTCAAAATTGTGGATCCAGTTACCGATCACCTTGGCGCTCCAGTTGTCAGTACCGAGGTTGCCCACGCGGTAGTAACCCTTCTGATTGAGCTGGGTTTCCTTGATAAAATAGTTGGAGTCGGGCGACTTGAAATCATCGCTCGTGCCGCGCGAAGTGCTGAATGAGCCCTGGGCGGTGATGTAGAGGTTAGGCTTGAAGTTATAACGCACGTCAAGCGAAACGTTCTGGGTGCGGGTCTGAGTCTTGGAGAAGCTGCTCAGAGAAGCCTCGTAGAGAGGATTGTTCTTGGTGAACGACAGGTTGGGACGGAAGTTGCCATACTCGTCGTAGGGGGAATCGTAAGGATTGGCGGTGATGTAATCGCTGAAGGATCCGTAACGGGAGTTGTTGGTCTGCAGGCTTGTGTGATCAGCGCGCAGGGTCACGATGAGCTTGTCGCGCACACGGTAGCTGAGGTAGAGGTTCATGCCGTAGCGTGAACGGCCGTCGTCCTTCATGACACCGTTGATATCGGAATAATCGGCAGTGAAGCTATAGTCGAGGCTCGACCCACGTCCGGATACAGTGAGAGAGTGGGTGTGGGAGAAACTATTGCGCACGGGCTTGGAGATCCAATCGATGTCACGACCGCCGCTAACAAGGGCGAGTTTGTCGTAGTACACCTTGTCAATATCGCTCTGGCTCATCGAGGTGCCGTTAGTAGGATATTTGCCAAGGGTGTAGAGACCGGCCATGCGCTCGAACTCGAGTTTCTGGGCGGCGTTACAGAGATCATAACTGCTGAGATCGGCGAAGCTCATCTCGGGGGTGAAGGTGTAGCGTACTCTCACGGGAGCCTGTGCCACACGCTTGCGCTCGATGATGATGACACCGTTGGCAGCATTCTCACCATAGAGTGCGGTGGCGGATGCGTCCTTGAGGATGTCGACACGCTCGATGTCCTGCATATTTATATCGTAGAGGGCCTGGAGAGTGCTCTCCACACCGTCGATCACGATGAGGGGTGAGTTGAGGCCCACCTCGTCGCCGGTGGCGAGCGATGTGGTGCTTCGTATCACGAGGTCGGGGATGGCGTTGGGGTTGGATCCCATCGCATTGTTCTGGGTGATGTTGAGACCCGCATCAAGGGTGCTGAGAGCCTGGAGGATGTTGGTGGACGACACGCTCAGAAGCTCGTCGCCCGAGAGGCTCTTGGCGGCACCGGTGTAGGTGTTGCGGTTACGTGTGAAGTAGCCGTTGACCACTACTTCCTGGATCTTCTCGGCACTCTCGGCCATGACAACTTCCATGGACTTACCGCGCACGGGCTGGAGGTCCTGGGTGGCATATCCGATGTAGGAGAATCTCAACACACATCCTTGGGGCACACTTACGGAGAATTCTCCGTCGAGGTTGGTGGCAACTCCTGACACCATCTTGTCACCCTTGACAACAGCAACGGTCACACCAGGCATGGGGAGATGTTCAGCCTCATCGACGACCACGCCATAGACGTTGCCGTTCTTCGAGTCCTGGGCTGCCGCGTCGGCGCTATAGCTTAGCGCGAACGTCACGACAATGACCAAGACTTTAACCAGTCCTGACAGACCGGCTGACTTCTTGTTTTCTAATTTCATTGCACTGTGTTAAAATGTAATAATTGATCTATTTGCACTCTTCAAAATGACACTGATCCACCGTTTTTGGCTTCATTTTGATTGATAATAACCTCGCAAAGATAAAGATTATAACATGCAATGTCAATAGGCTGATAATCAGAGACTCATAAAAATCGTTTTCATTTTCTACCCCCCCCGTTGTAAAATGCTGATTATCAACATATTACAAAAGCAATAGAAAAATCATCTTTTAACTTTGTTTAACTACTTGATACTGAGTAATCCACGTATATGGCGGTATGTCACGGGCCACATCAGCGGGGGCAGAGAAATTGCATTTTGGCAGATGGGGGATTTTGCGTACTTTTGCAATCAATATAAATAACCTGGCTCAATGAACGATTTCATGAACTGGTGCCGACGGTACCTCTCCTTCACTCTACTTGCCGCACTCGTGGTGCTGGCGCTGGTGCTGTTCTTCAACGAGAACTCGCTGGTGCGCACCATCGATCAGGAACGCCGCATCGACGAGCTCAAGGCCCAGATAGAGGATGCCACCGACACGCTCGAATACTACCGTAGCCTGAACAACTCGCTCCGCAACGACCGCGAGACGATGGAGCGTATAGTGCGCGAACAGCACCACATGCAGCATCCCGACGAGGATGTGTACATATTCAAATAACCATCAAGCAAAACACCCACAAACACATATGCAACGCAACAATATATCGGCCCTGCTGAGCATGCTGGGGCTTATAGTGATACTCTCGGCAGCCGCACTGCCGTTTTTCCACCTGAGCCGTCAGCTCACGGCATGGATCTACGGCGCGGGAGCCGCCATGATACTCATAGGCAAGTTCATGTCGACGGTGCCGCCCAATGCGCCCCTCAGGCTGAGACGACTGCTGAGGATGGAGATATGGACCGCCCTGATATTCGTGGCGGGAGCAGTGTTCCTGTTTCTGCCCCAGGCGGGAGGAAATGACTGGATAGCGTTCACGCTCGCCGGCGGACTGCTCACCATATACACCTCGATCATGATACCCCGCGAGAGCAGGAAGGGTACCGAGAAGAAACGCAAGTGATCGCCAGGCCTGCCGGGGAGGTGAATGGCAGGGAGGATTCAGGACCATAGGATACATTTATACATTTATTAAAAATCCTGAATTATACTGAATATTCACAAGTTATTACTACTTTTGCAGGTCAAAACACCCATATCGTGGCCCACTATCTGACTATCGACCAAGGCAACACCGAGGCAAAGATAGCCCTCTGGAACGATTCCGAGCTTGAGGACTTCCGCATGGAACCTGCTCTGAACCCTCAGAGGGTCAGTGAGTTTGTAGCCGGTCGCCAGTTGGCCGGATCGATCTATTGCTCGGTGACGCGCGAGGATGTCGACATAATCCGGCACCTGCGCCACATCTCACCGATGCCCCTCAGGCTTCATCCCGATACGCCTGTGCCCATCAAGGTTGATTACCGCACCCCCTCGACGCTGGGAGCCGACCGCGTGGCTGCCGCCGTGGGTGCATGGAACGACTATGCGGGCCACCCTATCCTTGTGGTGGATGCCGGGACGGCTGTGACATATGATTATGTCGATGCCGACGGTGTGTATCACGGGGGCAACATAGCCCCGGGAATATCCATGGAATTGCGCGCCCTGCATGAATTCACGGCAAGGCTACCCCTCGTGCCGTTTCCCGAGAATATGCCGTCGCTGTGTTCCGAACTTTTCGGGCGCGACACCCGCGAGGCGATAGCCCTCGGCGCGGTGCACTCGGTGCTCGCTTCTATTCATTATTACCGTAGCCGCTTGCCGCGCGAGACAGTCGTGGTGCTGGGCGGAGGCTGCGGACACCATCTTGCCTCAGTGTGCGACTTTGACGCCCGTGTCGACGAGCACCTGGTGAGCAAAGGTCTAAACCGTATATTGCTTTACAATGAAACTCTTTAGGACTACAATCACTCTACTCTGCGCCTTGAGCGCGCTGATAGGGATCCCCGCCGTGGCTCAGGAGACGAGCCCCTACTCGAAATTCGGCTACGGTACCCTCGGCGACAACGCCACCTCCACCCAGCGGCAGATGGGCGGCACCGGATATGCCATGCACTCGGGCCGGCAGATCAATGTCATGAACCCGGCATCGTATGCCTCGGTCGACTCCATGACATTCCTTTTCGACATGGGTGTGGATGTGTCGCTCTACTGGCGCCAGGATGCCTCGGGCAAACAGCGCGACTGGGGCGGCGGTATCGATTATGTGACCATGCTCTTCCCCGTGAGCAAGACCATCGGCGTGAGCGCGGGTCTCGTACCGTTCTCATCGGTGGGCTATTCGTTCGGCTCGTCGCTCGACAACGGATATTCCAGCCATCAGGGCGCGGGAGGCATCAACCAGCTGTATCTGGGTGCGGGTATCACTCCGTTCAAGGGATTTTCGGCCGGTGTCAACATCAGCTACCTCTTCGGCAACATCTGCAACGATGTGTATGCCACAACCTCGTCGGGCATAAGCGCGGTGTTTGAGCAGATGATGGAGATACAGGACTATCACCTGAGATTCGGCGCACAGTACACCTATAATATATCGCATAAGAACTCCGTGACCATGGGTGTGACTTTCGAGCCCGGCAAGAGCCTCCTCGGAAAGACCTATGTGGTGAAATATCTGCAGAGCAGCACGGCTACGCCCGACACTATCGCCCCCGGCATAGTGAAACTGCGCGATAAGTTCTCGTTGCCCTCGTCGTGGGGCGTAGGTCTCGCATGGGACTGGAACCAGCGCCTGCATGCCGAGGTGGACTTCACCTATCAGCCCTGGAAGGATGCCAAGTATGCCCAGATAGAGAATTTCTCGGCCACACGCATCGACGACCGCTGGAAAGTGGCCATGGGCGCGAGTTATATCCCCGATCCGCGCGGAAGCTACTTCAAGCGAATGAGCTATCGCGCCGGCGCGTACTATAACCGCGACTATATAATGGTGGGCGACAATCATGTGCGCGACTATGGCATATCGTGTGGTTTCGGATTCCCGGCCCACTCGTTCAAGACCATGATCAATCTTGGATTTGAGTTCCGCCAGCGTCAGGCTACCCCCAATCCCCTGCTCAAGGAGAAGTACTTCAACATCACTCTTGGCGTAAACTTCAACAACACCTGGTTCTTCCGCAACAAGCTCCGCTAACCGATATCACTTGCCTGTGGCAAAAAATGGAAATATGCGATCACTGCCCTTCATTGCGGCAGTAACGGTGGCCTCGATATGGGCCACCGTGGCCACATCGTGCAAGGACGATTCCAATATCGAGACAGCTGAAGTGATGGCCGGCGATGTGCCCACGATGATGACACGCGACGTGGAGACCCTGATCTCGGACTCGGGCGTGACCCGATACAAGATCAATACTCCGGTGTGGTATATGTATGACGAGGTGGAGGAGCCTTACTGGCGTTTCCCCGACGGGCTGAACCTGGTGAAGTTTGACAACTTTTTCCGCACCGAGGCCACCGTGGATGCCGACTCGGCGATATACTACAAGCGCAAGCAGCTGTGGCGCCTCGACGGCAACGTCAATATCAGCAATGTGATGAACGAGAAGTTCCTCACCCAGCAACTGTATTGGGATCAGCGAAGCCACAAGCTCTACTCCGACTCGTTTATCCACATCGAGCGCACCGACCGCGTGCTCGAGGGGTACGGTTTCGAGTCCAACGAGCAGATGACGCAGTACAGCATACGCAAGGTCTCGGGCATATTCCCCGCCTCGGAGTTCAAGAGCAAGCGTGGCGAGACCCCGGCCAGAACTGACAGCGTAGCCCCGGCCGACTCGACGAGCCATGGCGGATACTCGGCGGCCGCCGGCGAGATGCCGGAGTGACAACACCGCCCCCAATATCATCTATCAAGCATTATGGATCTGACTTTCTGGATACTCCTCACTATAGTTTCGCTCATACTCTCAGGATTCTTTTCGGGCGTAGAGATGGCATTCATCACCTCCGACCGTGTGCGCATAGGTCTTGACGCCTCGCGCGGCGGATTCATCAACAACATCATCACCCGATACTACAAGCACCAGGACTTCTTCATCTCCACCATCCTCGTGGGCAACAACATCGTGCTTGTGATCTACGGTATGGGCGCCGCCATACTGCTCGAGCCGTGGATAGCCGAGCATGTATCGTCCAACCAGGCGGTGATACTTCTGCTCCAGACCATCATCTCCACCCTCGTGATACTCTTCACAGGCGAGTTCATACCCAAGTCGATATTCCGCATCAACCCCTACACGATGCTCAAGGTATTTGCCCTGCCTATATTCTTCTTCTACCTGATCCTCTACCCTATCGCCACATTCACATCGTGGCTATCCAAGGTGCTGATGCGCCTTGCCGGACTCAAGGCCGAGGATACCGGGCTGGGCGTGATCTCCATCTCCGACCTCAACGACTATCTCGAGAATAAGATCGACGACCTGGACAATCCGGCCGAAACCGAGGTGGAAAACGAGGTGAAGATATTCCACAACGCGCTCGACTTCTCGTCGACCCAGCTGCGCGACTGCATGGCACCACGCAACGAGTTGGTGGCCATCGACCTCGACGACACTACCCGCGAGGAGCTCTCCGACCTGTTCACCTCCTCGGGTCGCAGCAAGATCCTGGTTTATCAGGGCGATATCGACAATGTGGTGGGCTATGTGCACGTGTCGGAGCTGTTCGATCCCGCAAGCGACTGGAAGGAGCATATAAAAGAGGTGCTCTACGCTCCCGAGACGCTCCTGGCCAACACCATGATGCGCCGTCTGCTCAGCGAAAAGCGCTCCATGGCCGTGGTGGTCGATGAGTTTGGCGGTACCGCCGGCCTCGTCACCCTCGAGGACCTGGTGGAGGAGATATTCGGCGACATCCAGGACGAGCACGACATGAACGGCATCACAGCCAACGAGGTGGCTCCCGGCGTGTATGAATTCTCCGGACGCATCGAGGTGCGCACCCTGCGCGACCAGTACCGCCTCGACATCCCTGAGGATGATGAGTACCAGACCCTTGCGGGCTATATCATACATGAGACAGGCACTCTCCCCGCTCAAGGCGAGACCGTCACGATCGACGATCTCATGTTCACCATCAAGGAGCGCTCGGCTACCCGCCTCGACCTGGTGCGTATAGAATCGGTGCCCGAGGAGAAAGAATAGCCCTCAACCATGCTGTACAAATTTTAACATTTAAGCCTTAAATCAACCTCATTTTAAAATATATTTGCTATATTCACCCAATTTTAGGACTATTTTGCAAAAACCATAGATTTTTTAAATAAAATTTATTTCACATACAAAAAAAATGCCCTAATTTTGGCACGCTCTAAGGGTGAAATGTGCAGAACCTGATTTACAGGCCTCTTCCCACATGATTCACGGCCACAAGCCATCATCCTCCATGAGCATTCTGGAAAAAGCAATCTATCATTAAACCCCCTACAGAAACTTTAAATCATGAGTAACTCTACTGTAAAACCCGCCAGCGGCAAGCTCGGCGTACTCGTAGTAGGTCTCGGCGCGGTCACCTCAACATTCATGACCGGCGTCCTCATGGCCCGCAAAGGCCTTTCCAAGCCCGTCGGCTCAATGACCCAGTATGACAAGATCCGCGTGGGCAAAGGAGCAGACAAGAAATATCTGAAATATGAAGAAATCGTGCCCATGGCCAGCCTCGACGACATCGTGTTCGGCGCATGGGACGTATATCCCGCCAACGCTTACCAGAGCGCCAAGTACGCCGAAGTACTTCAGGACAAGGACATCGAGCCTGTAAAGGACGAGCTCGAGAAGATCGTGCCCATGAAGGCCGCTTTCGACCACAACTATGCCAAGCGTCTCAACGGCGACAACGTAATGGTTGGCAAGACCCGCTGGGAGATGGTAGAGCAGCTCCGCGAGGATATCCGCAACTTCAAGAAGGAGACCGGTGTAGAGCGCGTAGTAGTACTCTGGGCCGCTTCAACTGAGGTATATGTACCCATCGACATGCAGTATCACGGCACACTCGAGGCTCTCGAGGCTGCCATGAAGGCTGACGACAAGGAGCACATCGCTCCCTCCATGTGCTACGCTTACGCAGCACTCAGCGAGGACGCTCCCTTCATCATGGGTGCCCCCAACACCACCGTTGACATCCCCGCTATGTGGGAGCTCAGCGAGAAGACCGGCATGCCCATCTCAGGCAAGGACTTCAAGACCGGCCAGACCCTCGTAAAGAGCGGTTTCGCCCCCATCATCGGCACCCGTTGCCTCGGCCTCAACGGCTGGTTCTCGACCAACATCCTCGGTAACCGCGACGGCCTCGTGCTCGACGAGCCCGCTAACTTCCGCACCAAGGAGGTGAGCAAGCTTTCTACCCTCGAGTCAATCCTCGTAGCCGAGGAGCAGCCCGATCTCTACGGCGCAAACTGCGGCGGTGCTGAGGAAGGCGGACACCAGGGTTACTACCACAAGGTACGCATCAACTACTATCCCCCGCGCAACGACAGCAAGGAGGGATGGGACAACATCGATATCTTCGGCTGGATGGGCTATCCCATGCAGATCAAGATCAACTTCCTCTGCCGCGACTCTATCCTCGCAGCTCCCCTCTGTCTTGACCTCGTGCTCCTGAGCGACCTCGCAGCACGTGCAGGCCGTCACGGCATCCAGCGCTTCCTGAGCTTCTTCCTCAAGAGCCCGATGCATGACTACACCAAGGGTGAAGTGCCCGTTAACCACCTCTTCAAGCAGTACACCATGCTGAAGAACGCTATCCGCGAGATGGGTGGCTACGAGGCTGACGAGGAGATCGACTAATCCCCCGAGTCAACACGACATCTCTTCGGACCGGTCCACTCAGTGGATACCATCCGGATAAACCATAAAAAGTTACCGCAGGAATCTTTCCCGCGGTAACTTTTTTATTCCACCTGCCGATCAGAGACAGGTAGCAGTTTACCATTCATTTATATTCAACCGGATTATGAGTTGCCCGAAACGACCTCACCCCCCTTGAAGTTCTTCATATCGGAAAGCGACAGCCGGCCCTCGGCTATAACCACCGCCAGCTCCTTGGTCTCGTTTACCACGATCACATAACGGTATTTGCCATTGGACAGGGATAGGCGGGATATTTTCACATTCTCGCCATCCTCCTTCACCTGCATGAGCAGTTCATATCCGTTGGCGGGGCTGAACTGGCCGATGCGTTTCTCCATGAACTTGCGTCCCGAGGAATTCTCGCTTGTCACGATCTGGACATTATCGATCTTGTCGCGCAACAATGTCATCTGGTCGCCGTTGACACCGGGGAGCTCCGAAGCCATCTGCAACATGGCCTTGGTTATGAATACGGTGGTCACGTTCTTATTGTTCTCACATTCACTGAAAAACGGGCACTGCGCCCAAGCTCCCATGGCTACCATAAACGCCAGAAGGAGCGGGATGATTCTTTTTCTCATATCTATATGGATTATTTATTCAATCAGTTTCCTGACTACCGGTCAGGCGCGCAAGCACGCTCCAAGCCTTTTCGGTAGCCGCATCAGCCGGGATACCTGTGCGCTCCATCTTTTCATATCCCCTCTCGAATGTAGAGGCGAAAAGGCCAAGAGCCTTGTTGACCTCAGCATAGGTCTGCTCGGGGGTGAGATCGCTTCCGGCATGCTCATGATTGCGGCCGAGCATAAAGCCCACGCCCAGGCATATCAGCACAGCAATCGACGCGGCTATGCCCCACACACGGAAGGTCACCGGGCGTGCACGCCTTGCTGACCGGGCTGCAGCCTCATCCTGCTCCTGTGCGTCAAGGCGGTCGATGAGAGATGCCATCCTTGACTCAAAACCATCGGGCACGGCCACGGCATCCAGGTGGGCCATCATATTCCTGACGGGCTGATACTCGGCCGGGAGCGACGGATCGTTGAGAAGATCACGCATCTCACGCTCCTCGGCAGGAGTGGTCAGGGCCGAATAGTATCGGTCAATCAGTGTCCGAAGTCGTTGTATATTATCTGCGGTCATAAGCAAGTCATTTTTTACATTATCCACCAAAGCGTGATCGTATAGCACGGCGGGCACGGCTCAGAAGCTGTCTCACATTGTCGGCCGAGAGTCCGGTGTCGCGGGCTATCTCCTCGTTGGGCCGACCCTCGACATCGTGCATCGTGATCACCACACGCTGGCCTGAAGGCAACGCATCAATCATCTTCATCACCAGCTCGGCACGGTCGCGCACGGCAGGATCGGTGCCATCGGCACCAACCCCCGACACCTCGGGGGCATCAAGCTCCACCCGTCCGGCAGGTCGACTGTCGAGGAGCGTGAGACACCGGTTTCTCACCATAGCCATCACATAAGCCCTCTTATTGTCGACCGTCCCGAGCGCATCACGCCGTTGCCACAGCCTGACGTACACATCCTGCACGGCATCCTCGGCCTCGCCGGGGTCGCCAAGGAGGCGCACGGCCTCGGCATACATCATCCGGCTAAACGGAAGATAGGTTTCCTTGAATTGTGTAGCGTCAGTCATCGGCGACATTTATCGGGAATAATGGGGTTTATAACCATATGACTCCCCGAACGTGTTTTTGTGACAAAAATAATGATTTTTTATAAGTAAGTCTTAAAAATAACCGCTATATGTTAGTCCTAAAGAGCTTGCCCAATAAATCGCAGTTATTTTTAAGTCTTACTTATCCGTTCCAATTCCGCGGAGGGGTTATCGGCCGGCCGCCTTCGAGCGTAGCGTCTCGCCGTCAGCGTCACCGCCAGTGAGCTTGTTCACATCCTTTTTCTGCTTACCCCAGTTGAAATTGTAGGATATCTGGAGCACAGGCATACGGTCGAAGCCACGGCTCCGCAACACGTTACGGTTGGAATTATATCGGTTAAGCGACTCCGATCCCATGCTGTAGCGGGTAAAGGGCATGAACATCCCCACCATGGCCGTCAGTCCACGCCAGCGGTAACCGATGGATGCCGTGGAGGTCTTCTCATTATGGCTTATCACCTCGCCCCACAGCGTGGATGGGTTGTCCTCGTAGCTGACCGTGAGGATAAAGTTACGGTAGAATCCGTTCAACGACACGTCGCCACACCAGTTATGGAACCGGTGGACATATCCTGTGCCCCTCGTGCGAGCATTATAATATCTTATCGAGCCCTTGAGGGTGAGCACGTCAGGAAGAATCTCCACCTGGGCCGACAGCGAAACCTGCTTCATGGTGTGTCCCCCGCTATTCTCATAGGAAGTGATGAGCCGGTCGCCATCCCACTGCAGATAAGGGGCGATGGCATGAGGAGCGCGGTTCCACTCCCCCTCCAGGCGTCCGCTCACACGCGGGAGGTTGAATTTGTACTGAAGTTTCAGCTGATAGGAGTTGTAGGATTTCAGGTCAGGATTTCCTATCTGATACTGGAAACCGTCGATCTGCTGTATCTGGCCGTCGGTCTGCGACAGCGAGGGAGCTGAGGTGCGGCTTGAAAGGTTAAAACTGAAACGTGAAATATCGTTCAGTCGGTAACCCACCGACAACCTGGGGCGGAGCGACCACTGCATGCCTCCGCCGTCGGAGCTCAAGGCCACGCCTTGCGCCCCAAGTCCGCCTGTCACATTCACCTTTCCGAGCATATGGAAATACTCTCCGTACACATAGGTACGCTCCTGGCTGTGACGGCTCACCGAGCCCGACTCGCGCACGGCGCGGTTGTGGGTGCGACCATAATGTACACCTCCGGTAAAGCGGCCTGCACGCCACCGCTTCACATAACTGCCCTCGACATTCACGCTGTACTGCCTGTCGCGGATATAGGTATTCACGTCGGTGACAGGGACAGCCATGTCGTCGAGAAGGCTCTCGCGGTATTCATGGGAGGAACGGCCGTTGAACACCGATCCCGAAATGTCAAGCGCCAAAGTCTGGTCATGGGGCAGTTTCTGCTCCCAATAGGCATTGAGGCCGGGGCGGAATCCCTCGTCGTCGGACTGACGCTCATGGAGCACGATCTTCTCATCGCTACCGTCGATAAGCATAAGTCCGGTGTTGGACCTCACCGTGGGCCAGTTCTTGTCCATGCTCAATCCCACCCACACCACGGTCTTGTCGGAATTAATATAGCTGTAGGACAACCGGGGCAGGAGATTGGTCATGGACACGCAACCGTCCATAGGAGACTCGGTGCGGGTCACTGACACACCATCGGCACGGGTAAAGGTCTCGGTATATTCCCTGTGGGATTCGACACGGTTGGTGTATCGGCCCTGCACGCCGAGGCCCCACTGCGAACGGCCATTATTGAGCTTGAGGTCAAGATAGCCGTTGCCCCACGGCTGATTGAATGACTGCATGCCCTGGGCCATCACCGAACCTCCCGCCAAGGGATTGCTGACCACGACGTTTATCACAGCCACCGCCTCGCCGTATTTCAGTCCGGGATCGTCCATCCACTCCACACGCTTCACCGAAGTGGGGTCAAGAGTGCGAAGCTGATCGGCCGAGGCCTTGCGCCCGTTTATACGTATCTGGACATCCTGCCCGAAAGTCCTCACAGTGCCCATGAACTCATTGACCGAGAGAGAAGGGATCATAAGATTATTGAGCAACGACATGCCGTTGGGCGACGCCTCGACAGCCGATTTGGACGGGATGAGCACATCCATGTCCGATTTCCTTATCACACGCGATGCCTTCACGGTGATCTCGCCAAGCGTGACACCGGTCATGGCAGTGTCGACGGGCTCCCGGGTAATCACCCCGGCTACCGAGTCGACCTCCTCATGAGGCTTGCCACCACTAAACATTTTTACAGGGGATACCAGAGCCATCGCTCCGGCCAACATTACGGGATATATCCTGATGCCATTCATAATCTTCCTTCTAAAGTTTGTCATTACTCTCATATGACACCCTGAGGATCAAATATGTGACATCGATGGGAAAATTTTCAGTTCGTACAGGTACAAAAAAGAAATTGATTGTCATCTCGACAACCAATCTTAGTTAACCTTAAATCTAATACCATGAAAAACACGATGCAAAGTTATAGCTATTCTGTGATTCCTCCAAGAAAATCGGCAATAAATTTTGCGCAATTAACACTATTTTGCTTACATTTATAAATTGTTTCACTTCCTTTGGTGGAATATTGCCACCATTCCGGCGTTTATCGCGCTTTTTGCCAAAATCACACGGAACCACCGAACGCGCTATGTATCAACATCGTTAGCACCCTGCCCGTGGCAGTCCATACCTACGGGCAGGGCTTAAGTAAGTCTTAAAAACTAACCGCTATATGTAAGTCCTAAAGAGCTTGCCCAATAAATCTTGTTCTTTTTGGATGTTTTATCCTTGTCATTCAGTCGTATAGCTCGCTATACTCCTTCATTCCGCAGACAAAACATCTCAAAAATAACGGCGATTTATATTGTGCATTAATTTTTACGACTTACTTATTTTAATGCTTTATTCTCAGATTCAGCTCCTGCACAGCCGACTTGTAGGTATCATCGCCGTCGGCCTCGATCGACAGGGTGATTCCGCTCCACAAGCGCTTGGGATCGCGCCCGAAATAATCGGGATCGAAACGGAAGGTATATTCACCCGTCTGTATAGCCGGGCCGGATATGAGCACCACCCGGGGGCGCACCGAGGCATGATCATCGCTAAGATCCGAACGGTCGGCGTTGACAAACACCGGCTCGATGGTGAACTCGGTGGCGTCGCACTCGGCCCCGAGCTTGATGTGTTGAGAGGCATTGTAGGGGATCAGCTTGCCGTTCATCTTGGCCGAGACATACTGCATGCGCTTTCCATGAGATTCTTTATACCGGGCTCGGGTGAGATCGACCATCTCCTGATCGTGATACCAGAAACAATCGTGAGGGTCGGTGCTCTCAGAGCCATCCTCCATCCAGCGGGAATAGTACACCCCGCCCTTGGGGCGCGGATCGGCAAGCGATTTGGCTATGAAACGGGCTATATAGTCCTGGGTCTCCTCGGCGAGATCAAAGTGTCCCTTGCCCGCGTCACACAGGAAAGAGATGCGGCTGTCGGGGTACATCATGCGGAATGCCAGGGCCGGACGCACACGCGCCTCCCACCATTCATATTCCCCCTCGATCATAAGTCCCGGGATGCTGTCGATATTGCGGGTACGACCCCACTCGATATTCTCGCGTCCGTAACCACACAGGTTGGTGCGCGGAGCGTCGCCGTGAAACGAGATTATGCACAGGGTGCGGTCGGGGTTCCATGCGGCGAAATTCCATGGGAAAGTGGCCTGGGCCGAGTGTCCGAACGGGATGATGGGCACGCGGGCAAGCTCGGGATGTTCGCTTCCGGAGGCAAGATCGGCCATTATGCTGTCGAACCGCTCCTGGCACCCCTCCTTCACGTCCCAGTTCTGGGAACCGCTCTGCACGAATATCATCGCAACGCCAAGGCTGTCCATCCTGTCACAGAACAGTTTGCTACGGAACAGCACCTCCTCGGTCATGTTCTGATGGCAATACAGCGCGGCCTTCGCCTCGCGGTGTCCGCGAGGAAGCCTGAGGCACACCCGCCTGCCATCCTCGCCCGACATATAGTCGAACGTCACACGCTTCTCCTGGAGTTTCACCCTCTCCCTCATATAATCGGTGATGGCCCTCACTGAATCAACATTTGCATGTAGACGGTCGAGACGTGTACCGAACGGCCCCATTGTGAGGGGACGGTCATCGCGATCCTGCAAGGCCACACAGTGCATTACAAAATAATTCACACCTGCATCACACAACTGATCGATATCATCGCGGAAATTTCCCAGTACAGCCGGAATATCAGCATCCCCGGGATAGGCTGTAAACGACTCACAGCCTATCACTTTACGGCCAGCCGAGTGCCCGTAACGCGACACAAACCGTGGCCGTTCGATGGATCCGTAATGACAACGGGCCCAATACTCGCTCATGGGCAGATCAAGGGACAGCCCATACTCCTTGCGGTCGAAATCACCGTTACCATAAGGTTCGCCGGCCAGCTTCAAGCCATATTCACCTATCATCTCCTTGAACGGGAGCACAAATTCCGACATGAACAATCTCTGTTTCACCGGTGTAACACGCCCTATGCCACCGGTAAGGAAATCACGGCCTTCACCGGTGGTGATATAATCTGCGCCGAGCGATTCGGTCCAATCCTGACCGCCGGCCTCCCAACTGTCGATCACTATATAGCGCAACGTAGAGCCACAATACTCCTTCAGCTCCTCGAGCAGGGGGCGGAGGAAACGGTTGAAATGAGCTTCCACTCCCTTACGGGACAGCTTGTCGACCTCAAGGCCAAGTCCGGCCTCGGAAGCGGCCGTCACCATCTGTCCGTTGGTGGTGTATCCTACGCGCCTGTAGGTGGTACCCGATCCAGGAGCGGTGAGCACCTCCATGCGTGTCAGGTTTGTGCCACGATTGGATGTGAGCCTTATATATCTTGCCTCGGTGGGCTGACAGGAGAAATGTATGGGTATATCACGGGCTTTCAGCCCAGTACCGCGGGCTGATCCAAGTTGCTTCCAATCCTTACCGTCAACGCTCGACTCGACTTTAAGCACCGGTGCATAATCCCTCGGGCCGTCAAACGGATCCAGAGGAGTCTCACGCTGTCCGCGCCATAGATTGAAGCCTACCACAGGCTTGCACTTGTCGAGCTTAATCTCCACCGACTGTCCCTCTTCCAGCCTGCGATCTATGTTGTGCATCTCGTCGGCCGAAGTGGTGCGGAATGTCTTTATATCCTTGTAAAAGCCCATTTTATGCACAGGTACCGGCGGATTCTTTTTCGACGATACACTCCAGGTGAGTTCCTTCATCGACTCCTCGGGACGTATCCACGGGCCTCCCATGGCAGTGTATCCGGGAGAATTGTGCATACCAAGCACAATGCCGAGACGCTTGGCTTCCTTACAGGCATGCTTCACGGCATCAATCCATTCCCGACTGCCATAATCGACAGGACCACGGTCAACACCTACCCATGCGTCGAATATAAATGCCGACTCTATTCCGGCAGACTTCATGTATTCCAGGTCCTTTGTGATTCCATCCTTGGAAATATTGCCGTTCATCCATTCCCAATAGCATCCCGTGACCGGATGATCAGTTTCCTGAGCTGCAATCCACTGATGAGCAGACAGCAGCGACATAAGCAAAAACAGTATTTTATTCATTTTCATCATCGAGTAAGATTTCTTCAATATAAGGTGGGCTTTCTGTAAATATAATACGTGTGGGGCAACATTCTCACTCAATCGGCACAGGACAAATTCTCCCACGGCTATCACACGATACAAGCACAATATAAGCCACCAGAATGAGGTTTTTTGCATTTATTACATAAAAATCTGATGATTTTTGTTTATATTTGCAAGAATAAAAACCACACGGATGCCATGAGCGATGATAAAGACCCCAAAATACTTGTTGATACCACCGACGATGTGGTGCGCCACGAATTGAGAGGCATGTACCAGAGCTGGTTTCTCGACTATGCCAGCTACGTGATCCTCGAGCGTGCCGTGCCTCATATCGACGACGGCCTCAAGCCTGTGCAACGACGCATATTGCACTCGATGAAGCTGCTCGACGACGGCCGTTTCAACAAGGTGGCCAACATCGTGGGCAACACCATGCAATTCCACCCTCACGGCGACGCATCCATATACGAGGCCCTGGTGCAACTTGGCCAGAAGGATCTGTTGGTGGAGACCCAGGGTAACTGGGGCAACATACTCACCGGAGCCGGCGCGGCCGCAGGCCGTTACATCGAGGCGCGCCTGTCGCACTTCGCCCTCGACGTGGTGTTCAATCCCAAGGTAACCGAGTGGACACTCAGCTATGACGGCCGTAAGAAGGAACCGGTGACATTCCCCATGAAATTCCCCCTGCTACTGTTCCAGGGGGTCGAGGGCATTGCCGTGGGCCTCTCATCGAAGATCCTGCCACACAACTTCAACGAGATCATCGACGCATCCATCGCCCACCTGAAAGGGGAGGAATTCACCCTGTATCCCGACTTCCCTACGGGCGGACTGCTCGACGTGTCGCGCTACAACGACGGCGAGCGTGGCGGATCGGTGCGCATCCGTGCCAAGATAGAGAAAATCGACAACAAGACACTCGCCATAACCGAGATCCCCTATGGCGAGACTACGGCCACACTCACCGAGTCGATAATCAAAGCCTACGAGAGCGGCAAGATAAAGATACGCAAGGTGGAGGACGACACAGCCGCCAAGGCCAATATCATAGTCCACCTCCTCCCCGGCACATCGAGCGACCGCACCATCGACGCGCTCTATGCCTTCACCGACTGCGAGGTGTCAGTGTCGCCCAACTGTTGCGTGATCTCCAACAAGAAGCCTCACTTCATAGGTGTCAGCGACGTGCTGCGCCACAATGTGGAGCGCACCCGCACCATCCTCGGCAAAGAGCTGGAGATACAGCTCGGAGAGGTGCGCGAGCAGCTGCACTTCGCATCGCTTGAGCGCATATTCATCGAGGAACGCATCTACAAGGACCGCGAATATGAGGAGAGCGAGAACCGCCAACAGGCCATCGGCCATATACGCCACCGCCTCGAGCCGTGGGCTCCGAAGCTGGTGCGCGAAGTCACCGACGACGACATAATACGCCTCTTCGAGATAAAGATGGGACGCATACTCCGCTTCAACTCCCGCAAATGTGACGAGCAGATTGCCACCTACAACGAGCGCATCGAGGAGCTGAACGGACATCTGGCCCACCTCACCGAATACACCATCGACTGGTACATGAAGCTCAAGGCCAAATACGGCCCCACATTCCCGCGCCTCACCCAGATAAGGAATTTCGACAACATCCAGGCCACCACCGTGGCCGAGGCCAACGAGAAACTGTACTTCAACCGCGAGGAGGGCTTCATAGGCACCTCGCTTAAGAAGGACAAGTACCTGTGCAACTGCTCGAGCATCGACGACGTGATAATCTTCTACAAGGATGGCCGCTACAAAGTGGTCAAGGTACAGGAGAAACTCTTCGTGGGCAAGGGGGTGATACATGTCGATGTGTTCAAGCGCAACGACGAGCGCACCATCTACAATGTGATATACCAGAACGGCAAGGGGGGCACATACTATATGAAGCGATTCCGCGTGACAGGCATCACGCGCGACCGCGAGTATAACATGACCCCGGGAGAACCCGGCACAAAGGTGTGCTGGTTCTCGGCCAACTCCAACGGTGAGGCCGAGGTGGTGAAAGTGACCCTGAAACCCAAACTCAGGCTCAAGACCCTCCAGCTCGACGTGGACTTCTCCGAGCTTTCCATAAAGGGGCGCGGAGCCATAGGCAACATCGTGACCCGCAACGAGGTGCACCACTTCTCGCTGAAGAAGGAGGGTGTGTCCACTCTGGGCGGACGCGACGTGTGGTTCGATCCCGATGTCAACCGCCTCAACTACGACGGACGTGGCAACTATCTGGGAGAGTTCAACAGCATGGACTCGGTGCTCGTGATCACCACCGGTGGCGAGTACTATACCTCAACGTTCGACGCCACCAACCATTACCCCGACAATATACTCCGTGTGGAGAAATACGCTCCTCACAAAGTGTGGACCGCCATCCTCAACGATGCCGACCAAGGATTCCCCTACCTGAAACGTTTCACATTTGAACCCACCGCCAAGCCTCAGCGTTACCTTGGAGAGAACGAGAAATCCACTCTCATACTCCTCTCGGATGTCGAAGGATTGCGCGTAGAGGTGACTTTTGCCGGAGCCGACTCCACCCGTCCGCCCCTCGAGGTAGTGGCCCGCGAATTTGTGGCCGTGAAATCCTACCGCGCCAAGGGCAAGCGTCTCACCACCTATCCCATCGACCGCATTACCGAACTGGAACCGCTCGAGGACTCCACTCTCGATGACGACGGCAACGATGACGACAACGAAACCCCGGCCGAGACCACCGAAGAAAATGCCGGTGGCTACGTGGAGCGCAGTGACGATGAGATCCGCGACGAGCTCACGGGACAGCAACGGCTATTTGAATAACGCACCCCACCAACATCCCCCCCTCCCACACACACTCATGCTTCTACGAAACCTGATAATCTCGCTCCTTACCCTCGCAATAGCCATTCCGGCCAAGGGGGCCACCGAGAGCACCGACTCGGTATCGCCACTGCGTCCGGTATTCGCGGCCTATACATTCGAGGCTGGATCAGGCCATCTGGCCGACACTTACCTGACTCCGCTCAAATACTCCGGATGGCACATGGGGCTTGATTACACCCGCTATCAGGCCATGGGCTTCGACCCCGACAACTGGACCATGTCGCTGCAGGGCAACCTGAGTGTGGACAAGACCGACAACCCGGCACGTAATGCCACCATGTGGGACCTCATGCTCTCGCTCGACTGGGGCATGATGCGCAAGTTCCGCCCATTGCCCGGCCTCACTCTCGCCGGCGGAGGCTCCACTTCGCTCAATGCCGGATGCCTCTACAACGACCGCAACGGCAATAACCCTGCATCGGCCAAGGGATCATGGACCGTAAATCTCACGGGATATGCCGCCTATCAGTGGAAGATCGGGCGCCTGCCGGTCACACTGATGTACCGCCCCACCCTCCCGGTGACAGGCATATTCTTCGCCCCCGACTATGGCGAACTCTACTATGAAATATACCTCGGCAACCACAAGGGGCTGGTTCACGGTGCCTGGTGGGGAAATTATTTCGCGCTCGACAATCTACTGACCGCCGATCTGCATTTCGGCTCCACCTCACTGCGCGTGGGATACCGGGCCGACTTCTTCTCCACCAAGGTCAACAATGTGGTCACACATATATATAACCATTCATTCGTGATCGGTATAAGCGGAGAATGGCTGTCGTTTGACCCGCGCCGTCCCCGCTCGGGACGCTCGCGCATCGTAAGCCCCATCCTCTGAACCTCATCCTCATAATCCATCCACCCACATCCCAGCTATGCGACACATATTCCTGCCATTGATACTGCTCCTCGGCCTCGCCTCATGCCACAGCATCGACGAGTATGCCGACAATCCGCGTGGCAATTTCGAGGCCCTGTGGTCGATCCTCGACGAGCATTATTGCTTCTTTGCCGAGAAAGGGGTGGACTGGAATGAAGTGCACCGCACCTATTCGGCCCGGATAGGCGATGAGATGACCCGCGAGGAGCTGTTCATAGTGTGTGCCGACATGCTCGACGAGCTCCGGGACGGCCATGTGAACCTCTCATCGTCGTTCAACACCTCCTACTACCGCAAATGGTGGAGCGACTATCCCCAGAATTTCAACAAGCGCCTCATCGAGGAGAGCTACTTCAATTTCAACTACCGCCAATCGTCGGGCATGATATATGGCTTCCTCCCCGACAATATCGGCTACATCTACTACGAGAGCTTCTCGGCCACAGTGGGAGAAGGGAATCTCGACAACGCCCTCTACTTTCTCGCCTCGGCCAACGGCCTCATCATCGACATACGCGACAATTCTGGCGGCTCGCTCACCAATGTGGAGACTTTCGTGTCGAGATTCATCGACAAGCCCACTCTCGTAGGCTACATCTCCCATAAGACAGGTCCGGGACACTCCGACTTCTCCGAGCCCTACCCCATCACCTACAATCCCGCAGGTGACGGACGCATACGCTGGGCCAAGCCTATAGTGGTGCTCACCAACCGCTCCACTTTCTCGGCGGCCAACAATTTCGCATCCATCATGAAACTCCTTCCGGGCGTCACAATGGTGGGCGCCACCACCGGAGGAGGCTCCGGCATGCCCTACTCCTCCGAACTCCCCTGCGGCTGGGGCGTGCGCTTCTCGGCCTGCTCGATGCTCGATGCCCAGGGCCGGTCCACCGAGGCCGGCGTGGATCCCACTCCCGGCTGTGCCGTGGACCTCGACCCCATGGATGCCCTCAACGGCAAGGACACCATACTCGAAAAGGCCCTGCAGATACTTCTTTCCAACTGATAAAACTCAGGCTGACTCATGAATCTCCTCACACGCATATTCAGGTTTTACCTCGACGGTTTCCGCTCCATGACCGTAGGGCGCAAGCTATGGGCACTCATCATCATCAAGCTGGTGATCTTCTTCCTTGTGTTCAAGCTGTTCCTGTTTCCCGACATCCTCTCGCGCGACTATGATACCGACGAAGAGCGGGCCGATGCCGTAAGGGAAAACCTCATCAACCGCTCGGCGAAATAACCCTACCTCCACACACACTCTCTGACCCACGATTCAAAATTCCTAAAATCTCAATATTATGCATGATCTAATGACCGTAGTTGACTGGTCGAGGGGACTGTTTGCCCTCACAGCCATGTACCATTGGCTCTTCGTGCCGCTCACGCTGGGACTGGGCGTGATAGTAGGCATCATGGAGACCATCTATTACCGCACACGTTCCGAGAAGTGGCTCGCCACCACCCGGTTCTGGATGACACTCTTCGGCATCAACTTTGCCATGGGTGTAGCCACCGGCATCATCCTCGAGTTTGAGTTCGGAACCAACTGGAGCAACTATTCATGGTTTGTGGGCGACATCTTCGGCGCACCGCTTGCCATCGAAGGCCTGCTCGCGTTCTTTATGGAAGCCACATTCATCGCCATCATGTTCTTCGGATGGAAGAAAGTGTCGCCCGGCTTCCACCTCGCGTCCACCTGGCTCACCACTATCGGAGCCACCATCTCAGCCCTGTGGATACTTGTGGCCAACGCATGGATGCAATATCCTGTGGGCATGGAGTTTGATCCGGCCCAGATGCGCAATGTGATGGACGACTTCTGGGCAGTGGCATTCTCGCCGGTAGCCGTTCACAAGTTCTTCCACGCCGTGTTTGACGGCTGGGTGCTCGCCTCGGTATTCGTGATGGGCGTAAGCGCCTATCTGATCATGCGCAACAAGCGCCGTGCCATGGCACTCGAATCGGTCAAGATAGCCGGATGGGTAGGTATTGTGGGCATGGTGCTCACCCTCTGGACCGGCGACAGCTCGGCAGTCGACGTGGCCCGTGTACAGCCCATGAAACTTGCCGCCATGGAAGGTCTCTATGACGGAGAGAAAGGGGCCGAGCTCGTAGGATTCGGCATCCTCAACCCCGCCAAGACTCATGAAAACGACGAGGATCCCTTCCTCATGAAGATAGCCATTCCCCGCGGACTCTCGTTCCTGGCCAACCACGATTTCGACTCATTCGTGCCGGGCATCAACGATCTGATCAACGGTGTGAGCATCAACGAGGCCGGCGATACAATCAACACCGTCAGCTATGCCGAACGCATAGTCATGGGCAAGAAGGCCCACGAGGCCCTGCGCCGATTTGACAAGGCCCTCACAGCCGGCGACACCGCCGCCATGGATCTGGCCCGCGCCGAGATCAAGGAGAACTATCCTTACTTCGGCTACGGCTACCTTTCGTCCCCCTCCGAGGCTGTGCCTCCGGTGGCCATCACATTCTACTCGTTCCACATCATGGTGCTTGCAGGCGGTTATCTCACCCTGTTCCTCATCATCGCCCTGTGGAGCGGATACAAGAAGATCAATCTGTGGGACCGTCGCTGGTGGCAATGGGTAGCCATGCTGTCGGTAGCTGTGGTATGGATCTGCTCCGAGGCCGGATGGGTCACTGCCGAGGTAGGCCGTCAGCCCTGGATCATCCAGGATCTTATGCCTGCCCGCGCCGCCATATCGGCCATCCCCGCCGGATCGGTGATACTCACCTTCTGGCTGTTTGCAGCTGTCTTCACAGCCTTCCTGGCTGCCGAAGCCGTAATCATGGTTAAACAAATAAAGAAAGAGGAGGATTAAGTCATGACACTCACAATGCTTCAGGATTATTGGTGGCTGCTCATCTCAGTGTTAGGAGCCATACTCGTGTTTCTGCTTTTCGTTCAGGGAGGACAGACCTTCCTCCTCGGCGTGAAGGACGGCACCCAGGCCATGGGCCGTATGATCTCATCGCTCGGACATAAATGGGAACTCACATTCACCACCCTCGTGGTGTTTGGCGGAGCATTCTTCGCATCATTCCCCTTGTTCTACTCCACCAGCTTCGGCGGAGCCTATTGGCTGTGGATGCTCATTCTGCTCAGCTTCGTGCTCCAGGCCGTGAGCTATGAATTCCGCTCCAAGCCGGGCAACGTGTTCGGCACACGCACCTACGATACTTTCCTCTTCATCAACGGTACCGTGGGTTGCATACTGCTCGGCGTGGCTGTAGCGATGTTCTTCTTCGGAGCCGAATTCCAGGTGAGCAAGGGTAGTCTGCTCGACACCGGATCGCCTGTCATCTCCCGCTGGGCTCCGACTCATGGATTCGAGGCTATATTCTATTGGAAGAACCTTGTACTCGGATTTACAGTACTCTTCCTTGCCCGCACCCAGGCCGCTCTCTATTTCCTCAACAACCACCCCGAGAACGATGAGTTTTTCCAGACCAACCGCGTGAGGGTGCTCATCAACGGTATCACCTTTGTGGTGTTCTTCCTTATCTTCGTTGGTCTCCTTCTCACCGCCACAGGTCTTGAGACCGTCAAGGAAGGTGGAATCGCCGGTGGTCGTTCGGAATTCATGCCTGTAGACTATAAGTATCTTCATAACTACCTCGACATGCCCGTAGCGCTCATAGCATTCCTTGCTGGCACCCTCATGGTGCTGTTCGGCGTGCTCCGCTCGGCTTTTGCCCGCCACTTCACCGGCGGAATCTGGTGGAGCGGTATAGGCACAGTGCTGGTAGTGCTCAGCCTCTTCTGGGTAGCCGGCTACAACTCCACCCCCTACTATCCCTCGCTGATCGATCCCTCATCATCGCTCACCATCCACAACAGCTCATCATCGCTCTTCACCCTCACAGCCATGAGCTGGGTATCGATTCTCGTTCCATTTGTCCTCGCCTACATCATCTATGCCTGGCGCGCAATGGACAAAAAGCACTGATCACACACCTTAAATATTAAGGATAACACAAATGTAGCGATGGTTCCGATCATCGCTACATTTGGGTTATATAGGGTCAGCAGATTTTTCCGGTTGGCAACGAGGAGGATCGGATATAAAGTTTTCGGTAGGTGGTAGACCATAGATCCATAGATCAAAAATTTAATAATCCATTTTTTCCGGGGCCGGCAACAGATTTTTGGGTCAGCAGATTTTTTCCGGTTGGTGAGGCTGATGGACTGCCACATAATGCTTATCTTCGGCTATGGAAATCCCCCTCCGCAGGCCATCCACCCAGCAAGCCTCGAAGAGGCGATGTAGTTATAGCCCCACCACGAGCGACGGATGCAAATTGCCCGTTAGGGCAAAATTTGCATCCGGGCGCGAGGCGTGGGGAAAACGAAACGCATACCCAAATGTGCGTCGAAGACGTCCTATAATTCCCAACGCCACCCTCCCTAACCTCCTATATTCCATTAATATACCTCCCCCCTAAAACTCCTCTTGTCCTATGGTCTAAACCCAAATCCCTCTGGCCCTCTGGTCTAAAAACTCTAATCCCTATACTCTATACTTTCCTCTCTATACTTAAAAACAACACGACATTATCGCACCATATCCCCGGTAAAACCATCCTACCTTTGCCGTTGATATGAAACCAACGAGCCACAAGGTAACCCACCTGACAAAACGAATCCGGCGACCCGACATCTGGTGTCACCAATTCTCACGATTTCTCGGCCGGGAACTAACCCCCGTCGAGAAAAACGTCATATCCCGGCTCGAACGCGCCCGCCGGCTCTCCCGCCCGCGTCCCATCGTCATCGTAGACCCCAAAGGCTACGACTCCACCGAACTCCTCCGCTCATATCTCGACTACCGCCTCGCCACCTCCCCCGAGGGCGCAACCGCACTCCTCTACCTCTCACGCGAGGGGAAACAACGCGAATTCTCGGGTATGTACCCCGAATACACCGGCTACACCCGCCGTCAGGTCAAAACCCTGCACAAACGCATCCGTTACGCCTCCTACTCCCGCCCCGACAGCGTCCGCGGCACCTCCCCCGCCTTCATGCTCCTGCTCAACGCACAGGAATACAAAGGCTACTCCCCAATGCAACCCGACCCCGGGAAATTCCTCAGCCTCTGCTCCGCACTATTCCCATTATTGTGCGGCATAGGCTTCCTTGTCATACACATAAACGTCGACAGGGAACAGATTCCCGCCTTCTTCTACCTCGGCATGCAGGGCCACACCACACAACGGCCCCCGAAACCCGAGCCGCCGGTCGAGACCGCCATCCTCGTCCTCACCGACCCAACGTCCATCCTCCGCTGGAGCCTGCCCACCCGCGAGGGCCCGCAAGGCCACCCCGCAGACGATGCTCCAATCCCCCGCCCACCCATACCCACCTAAGCGGAGCGCCGACCTCCGCCGTTCCCACCGGAACCAGCAATAAGGTTACAGAAAATAGTAGAGCTGCAAAATCGATAGCTCATAAACCTATAAACTCCTAAACCTATAAACTCCCCCTCCGATCGGCAAGAGCCCCTTGACATACTGCTACAATTATTACAAAACGAATGACTCCCACCCGTGACGGGCAGGAGCCATTATATCTATAAAAAGATCTCTGGTCCTATGGTCTAAAAATACGGTCTAAAAATCTAATCCCTATACTCTATACTTTCCCCTCTATACTAACCTATAGATCTATGGTCTATAACTACCGAAATTTAATCTTTAGATCTATGGCCTACTATCCGCTGCCCCAGTATTGTGTCTCCTTTCATGTGCGCAAAGATAAAACTTTATATCCGATCCACCTCGTAGCCAACCGGAAAAATCCGCTGACCCGTTATATATGCAATACTGAAAAACAATCTATAAATTTTAAAATCAGTATCTTTCAATACTCCGATTTTTGTTATATCTTTGTAAAAAGTACTCTCTACATATATGATTAGTCCTGACATACATAATCTACTTCCCAAAATCCGGGCATTTCTGTCCACTCAACCGATCTCAAAAGCTTGGTTGTTTGGATCATGCTCACGTGGGGAAGAATCGGAGAATAGCGATCTGGACCTCCTCGTCAGTTACGACACCGATAAACGGATTACCTTATTCACAGTTGGTAGAATCATGATGAAGTTATCGGAACTCGCTGGACGCAACGTAGATATAGTAGACGTAAGAGGGCTACATTCCTATGCCCGTGAAAACGTGGATCATGACAAAATATTAATCTATGAGAGACACGCTTAAAAATGCTTCAAAAGCCAGTTGATCAGGCACCAGCGCTTGGTCACTATCGCGAGACGGGAGCGGTTGTCAATGGCACGGACCACGGATTTCACCACCCGGTCGAGCGGCATTACCCAGAATAATCCTTCCCCTTTGGCCATGCGTGTATCCACCAGGCCGGGACGCACTTCGGTGACAATGATTCCACTCCCCTTGGCCTTGCGCTGAAGCGAACGGGTGTAATTGATCTGATAAGCCTTTGAGGCACTATATGCCGGAGCTACCGGCGTGGGTTGCATCCCTCCCACCGAGGTTATTGTCACAAGATGCCCGTTGCCCCGGGCCTCAAGTTGCCTATACACCTTAACCACCGCATTGGTCCAGCCTGATACATTCACCGCCACTGTGGCACACTCCACATCGTCATCAAGCGACGGATTGAGTTCGCCGATACCGGCACACACCACCGCAAGATCAATGTAGCCTAACCGGGCCATAATCTCGGAGAAAGCCTTGTCAAACGACTCGCAGTCGGCCACATCGCAACACTGAGCATAAGTGTTTTCAGGAAATTCCGCGGTCATATCGTCGAGTAATCTGGCACGACGAGCCATCACAGCCACCCTATGACCGAGTGAAGCATAATGTCGCCACAGCCCACGGCCGATACCCGAGGTGGCTCCTATTATCAATACATTCATAAGCAATCACGGTTATCGTCCTCGCCATCACCTCAAAAAAGAGGGCGACAGGAAACCATCCTGCCGGATAGCCTCCTGCCCCTCCCGCTAAAGTGAGGTTAAAGCATGAAGAACAAATGGGAAACAAAATTATCTAATATTCCCCACTAAAAATGGGACATTTGTCCCAAACGTCATGCCCTGCCATATGCGAAACAATATTTAACGCTTTCCATCCCTTATGCGGTTGAGCTGTCGGCGCGACACGGCCAGATATGAGGCAAGCTCGCTTACCGAAATGATGTGTATATCCTCCTTGAACCTCTCGCACAGCATCGCATATCGCTCGGCGGCCGTCATGGTGTGCATATCAAGATACCGGCGGTAAGCCTCCTGGAGCAGGATCGACGATGCGTTTCTCATGAACGCCGGATTACACTCAAGGATATACGACCTCAACTCCTCGAGAGGCAGGATTATAACCTCGGCATCGCATCCGGCCACGATCGATGAATACGACGGTTTGTCAAACAGAAACGACCTCACATAGTCGGTGACAACATCGCCTATGAACGAAAATCCGGTCACACACTCCTGTCCGGCCGAACCGTTGGAGACATATTTGAAATATCCCGACTTCACGATCCCAACGTGACGGCACACTTCCCCCTCTTTCACCATAGTCTCCCCTTTGGCATACCTCACTATTGCCCCGTGAGCGAGACAGTAATCATACAGCTCGGTCATATTGACCTTATCCAGGAAATCATTCAATCGCGACATTCCGCAAAGATAAGCAGAATATTCCACAAAAATCAGTTGCAGGCCTATGAAAGTGCCATCTGTCGGCACCACTTTGAAATCATGGGGATTTTCATTAATTTTGTAATCTCAATCACTATTATCAGTTCACTCTATGGCTGACGACAAGAAAGTAATATTCTCAATGGTGGGTGTGTCCAAGACTTACCCCCCGCAAAAACAGGTTCTTAAGAACATCTACCTGTCATTCTTCTACGGGGCCAAGATCGGCATCATCGGTCTTAACGGCTCAGGTAAATCATCTCTGCTCAAGATCATCGCCGGCATAGACAAGAGCTATCAGGGCGAAGTGGTGTTCTCGCCGGGCTACTCGGTGGGATATCTGGAGCAGGATCCCCAGCTCGATCCGCAGAAGACCGTGATCGAGGTTGTGCGCGAGGGCGTGCAGCCCATTATGGATCTTATCGCCGAGTTTGACAAGGTGAACGAATCGTTCGGCGATCCCGACGTACTCGAGGATCCCGACAAGATGGATGCCCTGCTCGGCCGCCAGGCCGAGCTCCAGGACAAACTCGACGCTGCCGACGCATGGAACATCGACTCCAAACTGGAGCGCGCCATGGACGCCCTCCAGTGTCCGCCCGACGATCAGATCGTGTCGACACTCTCGGGAGGCGAGCGTCGCCGTGTGGCTCTGTGCCGCCTGTTGCTCCAGCAGCCCGACATCCTTCTGCTCGACGAGCCTACCAACCACCTCGACGCCGAGAGCATCGACTGGCTCGAACAGCACCTCCAGCAGTATCCCGGCACCGTCATCGCCATCACCCACGACCGCTACTTCCTCGACCATGTGGCCGGATGGATCCTTGAGCTCGACCGTGGAGAGGGAATACCCTGGAAAGGAAACTACTCCTCATGGCTCGACCAAAAGACCAAGCGTATGGCCCAGGAGGAGAAGCAGGCCTCGAAGCGCCGTAAGACCCTCGAGCGCGAGCTCGAATGGGTGCGCATGGCACCCAAGGCACGCCAGGCCAAGGGCAAGGCCCGTCTCAACAGCTATGACCGCCTGCTCAACGAGGACCAGAAGGAGCGCGAGGAACGCCTGGAGATCTTCATCCCCAACGGCCCGCGCCTCGGCGCCAAGGTGATCGACGTGCAGGGCTTCTCCAAGGCCTTCGGTAAGAAACAGCTGTTCAAGGACCTGAGCTTCTCGCTTCCCCAGGGAGGCATCGTGGGCGTGATCGGCCCCAATGGAGCCGGCAAGACCACACTGTTCCGCCTCATCATGGGTCAGGAAGCGCCCGACGCCGGTACATTCGAGGTCGGCGAGACCGTCAAGGTGGCCTATGTCGACCAGACTCACCATGACCTTGTACCCGAGAAGAGCGTGTATGAGGTGATCTCGCAGGGTGTCGAGAGCTTCCGCATGGGCGGACGCGACGTGAATGCCCGCGCCTATCTGTCGCGCTTCAATTTCACCGGAGCCGACCAGGAGAAGAAAATCGCAGTCCTCTCGGGTGGAGAGCGCAACCGTCTCCATCTCGCCATGGCACTCAAGGAGGAGGGCAACGTGCTCCTGCTCGACGAGCCCACCAACGATATCGACGTGAACACCCTCCGCGCACTTGAGGAAGGTCTCGAGGACTTCGCCGGATGTGCCGTGGTAGTAAGTCACGACCGCTGGTTCCTCGACCGCATATGCACCCACATCCTCTCGTTCGAGGGGGACGGCAACGTAGTGTTCTACGAAGGCTCCTACTCCGACTATGAGGACTACAAGCGCGCCCACAACGGAGGCAAGGAACCCGTGCGCCGCCGCTACCGCAAGCTCATGGAATAAGACTATTACAAGCATTTTCACCCCGATAACAGGACGGAGACCCCACCAGGCTCCGTCCTTTTGTCGGGTATATACCTTATACTGTAGCGATACAGAACGTTAGAATCATCCATTCGTTACTTAAATATTAATCAATAATTCATTCATCAATTCAGTTATTAAAAAATGCAAAGACTAAACAGACCATTTCAATCGGCCATGAACGTTATGCATAAGATACTGTGTATCTTGATATTGTTCGCATGGTCGGGAGGGGTAATTTATGCCGGTACAGTGCCGGCCGCTGAGACAGTCACCGCCAAAGGCACAGTAGCCGACATCGACGGAGAGCCACTGCCCGGAGTGACAGTGACACAGGCGGGAACCCAGAACATCGTGGTGACCAATCTCGATGGCGAGTACACAATCTCGGTACCCAAAGGAAGCGTGATAGAGTTCACCTACATCGGTAAGGATCCGTCCAAGGTGACAGTAACCGAGTCCAGGACCTACGATGTCACACTCTATGACAACGAGACCATGCTCGACGAGGTGATGGTGACAGGATACTCCACCATCTCCAAGGCCCAGTCGACAGGCGCTTTTCAGAAAATCTCGGGAGAGACTCTTCAGCTGCGCCGCATGGATAATCTCGAGGATATACTCGAGGGCAATATCGTGGGATATGTCGACGGCAAGATACGCGGAGTCACCACCATGCGTGCCGTGGCCAACCCGCTGGTGGTGATCGATGGTTTCCCCGTGGAGAACACTTCGCTCAACCGCATAGGCGAGACCACCGAGAACATGCCCGACCTCAACCCCGAGGATATCGAGAGCGTGACTGTGCTCAAGGATGCCGCCGCAGCCTCGATCTATGGTGCGCGTGCCGCCAATGGTGTGATTGTCATAACCACCAAAAAGGCTCAGGTGGGTAAGCCCGAGGTCAGCTTCTCATCGACCTTCACTGTGCAGAAGTCGTCCAATTACGTCAAGAATCTCACCAACTCGGCCGACATCGTAGCGATCGAGCGCGCCTGGGCTGCCCAGTATCCCGACCTTCTGGCCGGCGGAGCATCGGCCGCCAAGGTAGCCGGCGACCTGCGCCTGGGATCAGAACTAAGCATGGGTGTGAACACCCTGCTCGACATGTACACCGGCGAGATGTCGATGGATGAGGGCAATGCCCGACTCAATTCGCTCGCCACACTGGGCTATCAGTATTACGACCAGGCCCAGAAATATGGCAAACGCAATCCATTCCACCAGCAGTACAATCTGCGCGTGGCCCAGTCGTCGGACCGCAACAGCTTCAACGCCTCGGCCACTTTCTGGAAACACAACTATGAGGATGTGAACCACGGCGACCATTCGCTCGGCCTGAATGTCACCGACATGATGAAGATCACCGACTGGCTCACTCTCGACCTGGGCGCATATCTGAAATACGGACGCGAAAACCTCCAGAACTACGATCTGCTCAATCCCGGATTCTCGTTCCTCCCCTACAACGGCCTCGTGGCCGCCGACGGCAGTTATATCGACGCTCCGGCCCAGGGTGACGCCAACCGCCGCGAGCTGATAGCACTGAACGGCATGGTGACCGAAACCCTCAATCCCATGAACGAGCTCAACTGGGGACGCTCCAAGGGGAAGACTCTCGAGACCCGCGCATTCGCCAAGCTTCGTTTCGACTTCACCAATTGGCTCAACTACACTGTGCAGTTCCAGTACGAGACCTCCAACTACGACACCGAGTATCTGCGCAACCGCTACAGCTATGACATCAACAGCCTGCTCAACAATTTCGTGACCAAGGACTATTACGGTCTGAACTACAATCTGCCCGAGGGCGACATGATGTACCGCACCTCCATGAAACAGCGCGGCTACAACTTCCGTCAACAGCTCAACTTCAACTACCGTCTGGCCGACCGTCACAACATCCTCGCTTTCATAGGCCAGGAGGTGCGCGACAGCCGCATCACCTACACCGATAACTCATATTTCGGATATGATCCCGAACTGCTCTCATGGAAGCCCTACGACCAGCAGACTCTCGGATACTATTTCTCATCACTGTTGGGATCACAGAGCTTCAACATCTCCAACTACGAGTCGTTGCGCGAGGTTTCCAACCGTTTCGTATCCTTCTACGGCAACGCATCCTACTCGTATGACGACAAGTACAATCTCACAGGCTCTCTGCGCTGGGACCGCTCCAACCTGTGGGGCACAAGCTCGAAATATCAGAACAAACCCATCTGGTCGATCGGAGCAAGCTGGAACATGAACCGCGAGGTATTTCTCAACGAGGTGTCATGGATCAACAATCTCATGCTCCGCGCCTCCTACGGTATCGGCGGTAACATCGGCCGCAACACAGCGCCATACATGACCGCCGAGTACTCCAACGGCAATCTCGGCACCGTGGGTATGGTGATAGCTCCCCCTAACAAGGATATACGCTGGGAAAAGACCCGCACCATCAACGTGGGTGTTGATTTCGACCTGTTGCGCAACCGCCTGTGGGGTAGCATCGACTATTATCACAAAAAGAGTACCGACCTGCTCGCCATCATCAACGGCTCGCCCACCCAGGGATTCGGTTTCACGACCCTGACCACCAACAACGGCGCCATGAACAACCAGGGCGTCGAGTTCAGCTTCTCGGGGCAGCCTGTGCGCAACTCCAACGTGGTGTGGACCTCCACCCTGCTCTATGCCATCAACCACAACAGGGTCAAGAGCGTCTCGATCAATCCTTCCAACTATGATTCGCGTCTCACCCTTCCCACCTCCTACCCCACCATCGATAATCCCTACAACGCGATCTACGCCTACCGCTGGGCCGGTGTGAGCCCCGAGGGTGAGCCACAGATATATGATGCGGAGGGAAATGTCACCACCGAGGATGTGCGCGATGTCAATGCCATCGTCTACTGCGGCACCACTGTGCCCGTCCACAGCGGATCGTTCTCCAACGTAGTAAGGTGGAAAGGACTCGAGTTCTCGGCCATGATCACATTTGCTTTCGGCCATAAGCTCCGCGATACCGTCACCCCCACCATCTCCATGACCTCGGGCCGCATCAACACCACTGCGGCAGGCATCATGCAGGCATGGAAACAGCCCGGCGACGAGGCATATACCGACGTGCCACGACTACTCTTCTCCAACGATAACGCCAATTACAACACCTACCGTAACACTATCTACCGTTACTCCGACCTCTTCATCCATGATGCCTCCAACATTCGCATCCGTGATATAGGCGTCTCCTATCTGCTCCCGGCCCAGATATGCCGTCCGGCTTATCTGAGACAGGCCAAATTCAGATTCTCGATCGAGAATGTAGCCACCATAGCTATGGATCACAAGGCCCGCTATGCGCTCCAGGCCTATGAAAATCCCAACTTTGTGTTTGGTCTCAACCTCGGATTCTAATGTAAAAACATGTCAATTAAAATGAAACTCATATCCAACATATTATCCAAAGCCGCTCTCGCCTGTGTGCTGATCTCAGCCACCGCCTGCAACGACTTTCTCAACGAGATACCCAAAGGGCAGAAAATCCCTACCACCTGGGAGGATTACAACGCTTTCATGCGCAACACCTATGCCTCGTACTACGAGACGGAGCAACAGCTGTTTCTCATCGGCGATTATTTCCGCACTCCAAGCGCGCTCAACAACAATGAGCTGACCCGCGCCAACTATCTGTATCAGGAAGATGTGAACCGCACGCTTATCAACAACAGCGACCATTTCGCCTATTACAGCGCATATGAGATGATGTTCTACTGGAATCTCATTGCCGAGGAAGCCATGAACTCTACCAATGCCACCGATCAGCAACGGCATATGCTTGAGGCCCAGGCCAAGGTGCTCCGCGCCATGACCTATTTCTACATCGTGAACTATCATGCCGACCAGTATTGGAGCGACACCAAGGATAAACTCTCTGTGCCCCTGGTGCTGTCGGCTTCGGTGGAGGCACCATCACCCCAGGCCACGCTCCAGCAGGTGTATGACCAGATGATTGCCGACCTGACATCGGCCATACCTTATCTGCCCGATCATGGTGAGACAATCGTACACCCCACCCAGGCGGCCGGATACGGTATGCTGGCACGTGTATATCTGTCGATGGGCAACTACACCGAAGCCCGCAAGGCCGCCGAGGAGGCCCTCGCGATAAATGACAGCCTGTATGACTGGGTGAAGTTCTACAACGATGAGAAAGCCCGCATCGAGGATGTGGAGGAGTGGGACCCCTCGACCCAAGTCAATCCCGAGGTGGACAACTGCGAGAACTATATCTATCACGAAGCCTCGACCAATTTCTGGCCCGGCATCAAGAATCTCACCCTTGCTCTATCGCCTGAACGCGCCGCTCGGTTTGAGGATGGCGACATACGTCTCATAGGCCACTGGCGACACTTCATCAACGCCTCAGGCATAGAGTATTACCGTGGCATATACGGCAACGTGCCCAATTACGGTGGCATACGTTCGGCCGAGATGTATTATATCAAGGCCGAGTGCCAGGCCCGAGCCGGAGAGTGGCAGGATGCACTCGAGACCGTCAACACCGTGCGCCGCACCCGTTTCCTCCCCGAGAAGTACACCGCCCTTACAGCCGCCGACCAGACCGAAGCCATCAACAAGATTATCGATGACAAGGCCAACGAGTTTGTGCAGACCCAGGTGATATTCTGCGACTACCGCCGTCTCAACAAGGAGGGCCTGTATCCCCGCACCCTCACCAAGACCATCGACGGTGTCACCTACACCCTGAAACCCGATTCCCACATGTGGATCATGCCGTATACCATACAGGTACTCAATAATCCAGGCAACAATCCCATCACCCAGACCGTAGATATGTAAGTACCCCGATCCGTAAAAAAATATCCCGGAGCCTTTCATTATGAATTGGCTCCGGGATATTTTTTTATTCTCGATAACCGCTATGACGGTTTACTCGACGGTGACGGATTTGGCGAGGTTGCGGGGCTGGTCCACATTCTTGCCCTTGTTCACGGCAATGTAGTAGGCGAGCAGCTGCAAGGGGATCGAGGCTACAAGGGGAGTGAGGCACTCGGGCACCTCGGGGATCTCGATGCAGTAGTCGGCGATATCGTTCATGGCGGTATTGCCCTTGGATACTATAGCCACTACGGCTCCGCCACGGCTCTTCACCTGCTGGACATTGGAGATGATCTTGTCGTAAAGCGAATCGCTGGGGGCGATGATCACGCTCGGCATCTCGTGGTCAATAAGGGCGATGGGGCCATGCTTCATCTCGGCTGCGGGATAACCCTCGGCATGGATGTAGGAGATCTCCTTGAGCTTGAGGGCTCCCTCAAGGGCCGTGGGATAATTATATCCGCGACCAAGATACAGGAAGTTGTGAGCGTAGGTGAACATGCGCGAGATGTTCTGTACCTCCGGATCACACTTCAGAGTCTCCTTTATAATCTTTGGCATAGCCTTCAGGGCTGTGGCAACCTGCTTGACGGTCTCGGAATCGACCATTCCTCGCAGCTGACCCACTGCGAGAGCGAGGAGCGTGAGCACAGTCACCTGGCCGGTGAAAGCCTTGGTGGAGGCCACGCCGATCTCGGGACCCACGTGGATATATGTGCCGGAATCGGTGTTGCGGGGGATAGATGCGCCCACCACGTTGCACACGCCGTAGACAAACGCTCCCTTCTCCTTGGCAAGCTGTATGGCTGCCAGTGTGTCGGCGGTCTCGCCCGACTGGGAGATGGAGATCACAATATCCTTCTCATTGAGCACGGGGTTGCCGTAACGGAACTCGGATGCATACTCTACCTCCACGGGGATCTTGCAGAAGTCCTGGATGAGACGCTTGCCGATAAGAGCGGCGTGCCATGATGTTCCACATGCCACGAGGGTGATGCGCTCGGCCTGGAGGAATTTCTCCTTGTTAAGCTCCACGCCCGAGAGGGTCACATGAGAGCAGTCGGACGAAATGCGTCCGCGCAGACAGTCGCGAAGGGTGTTGGGCTGCTCGAAGATCTCCTTGAGCATGAAGGTGTCATATCCGCCCTTCTCGAGCTGGGCAAGCGAAAGCTTGAGCTTCTGGATGTCGATGGTCGATGGGATGTTCGAGTCAATCGATGTGATGGCCAGAGGCTGGTCACGGCGTATCACAGCCATCTCGTTATCCTTGAGATAGATCACCTGGTCGGTATAGCCGATGATGGGGGTAGCGTCGGAGGCGATGAATGTCTCGTTCTCGCCCACACCGATCACGAGCGGCGAGCTCTTGCGGGCCACTACCAGTTTATCGGGATCGTTCTTCTCGACTACGGCCACGGCATAGGCACCCTCCACCTGGAGCAGGGCCTCGCGCACAGCCTCCTCGAGCGAGCAATTGGAGGTAGACTTGATATAGTCGATGAGCTGCACCAGCACCTCGGTGTCGGTCTCGCTCTTGAAAGAGTATCCATGCTCCTCCAGGGCGGTCTTGAGCACGGAATAGTTCTCGATAGTTCCATTGTGAACGAGAGCGATATCACCGCTCTGCGACACATGGGGGTGAGCGTTCACATCGTTGGGCTCACCGTGGGTAGCCCAGCGGGTGTGGGCTATGCCCAATGATCCGTCGATACAGCCGGCGGCTGCAACCTGCTCAAGATTGGCGACCTTACCCTGCGATTTATGCACGTTAAGATCACCGGCAGGGGTGACAAGCGCAACACCGGCGGAATCATATCCGCGGTATTCAAGTCTTTTAAGTCCTTGTATCAGTATCTCATAAGCTCCGTTGGAGCCGAGGTAGCCTACAATTCCACACATATAGCGAAAATATAAATATAATTATAATTTTACGTAAAATCATGCCTTATCCCGGGCGTCGGGATGAGGCATGCATTCATTATTTTTGCAAAGTTATAGAAAATATTTGAAATTTCCTAATGGTGTAAAAATCAAGTGGGCACGGGGAATATCACGAGAATACCACAGTCTTGTTGGCATAGGTGAGGATCTTGCGCTGGATATGTTTCTCCACGGCATGCGACAGCACTATCTTCTCAAGATCGCGACCCTTCTTCACCAGATCCTCCACAGTGTCCTTATGGGTGATGCGCGTGGTGTCCTGCTCGATGATGGGACCGGCATCAAGATCGGTGGTGACGTAGTGGCTGGTGGCTCCGATGAGCTTCACACCACGCTCGAACGCCTGATGATAGGGCTTGGCTCCGATAAAGGCCGGGAGGAACGAATGGTGGATATTTATGATATGGTTGGGATAACGGTTGATGAAGTCCTCGGACAACACCTGCATGTAGCGAGCGAGCACGATGAAGTCCACTCCATAGCGGTCGAGGATCTCAAACTCCTTCTGCTCCATCTCGGCCTTGTTCTCACGTGTCACAGGCACCACCTCGAAGGGGATGTTGAACTGCCGCCCCACCTCGGCCAGATCGGGATGATTGGAGATGATCACCGGGATCTCCACATCCCACTCGCCGGCTGTGTAGCGCGAGAGCAGGTCATAGATGCAATGTGACATCTTGGACACGAATATGGCCATGCGCTGACGGTGGCTTGTGAAGCTGAGACGATGGGTGAGCTGATAGCGTTTTCCGTAGAGAGTCTCGAAATACTCCTTGAGCTTCTCCTTGGGGATGAGAAAGCCGTCGAGATCCCATTCCACGCGCATATAGAATATCCCCTCAGCACGATCGACGTACTGGTCGAGATACAGGATATTACCACGGTTGGAGGTTATGAATTCGGTTATTACGGCTATGATTCCGGGCTGGTCGGGGCAGTGCATGCGCAGTACTGCCGTATCGGTGTGTTTCTTCTCCATATCTTGAATTTTGGGTGCAAAGGTAATAATTTTATGCCGAATAGCCCCACTATGCACGCGGGCATATGTTTTGATTCAACAAACTTGTATCAACATTCATCACGAATATACAATGTAGAACAGAGGCCATCGCCGTTTGATGGGCGATGGCCTCTGCCTTATCTATCGTTCCTTGTAAGAGAGATTACTTGCCGGCAAGTTTCTCCTTGAGGCTTGCGAGAGCCTCGAGGTCGCCGAGGGTAGTCTTCTCGAGAGGAGTTGTGAGCACGGGAGCGTCCTCAGCGCGACGGTTGCCGCCACGACGGCCTTCGCCACGGGCGTTGTCACGCTTGCGGGGCTGCTCGGCACGGTCACCCTTCTGCTCGTCCTCGAAAGTACGGCTGTGAGAAAGGATGATGCGCTTGGAGTCCTTGTTGAACTCGAGCACCTTGAACTCGAGCTTCTCGTCGAGCTGGGCACGGCTGCCGTCAGCCTTAACGAGGTGCTTGGGAGTAGCGAAGCCCTCTACACCGTAGGGGAGAGCGATAACTGCGCCCTTCTCTACAACCTCGATGATAGTGCCCTCGTGTACTGAGCCAACAGTGAAGATGGTCTCGAATACATCCCAGGGATTCTCCTCGAGCTGCTTGTGGCCGAGAGAGAGACGACGGTTCTCCTTGTCGATCTCGAGCACCTGAACATCGATGTCGGCACCGATCTGGGTGAACTCGCTGGGGTGCTTAACCTTCTTGGTCCAAGAGAGGTCAGAGATGTGGATGAGGCCGTCAACGCCCTCCTCGATCTCTACGAATACACCGAAGTTAGTGAAGTTGCGCACGCGAGCGGTGTGCTTGGAACCCACGGGATACTTGGTCTCGATGTTCTCCCAGGGATCGTTGCGGAGCTGCTTGATGCCGAGAGACATCTTGCGGTCCTCGCGGTCGAGGGTGAGGATTACAGCCTCGATCTCGTCGCCTACCTTCATGAAGTCCTGAGCGGAACGGAGGTGCTGGCTCCAGGACATCTCGCTTACGTGGATCAGACCCTCTACGCCGGGGGCGATCTCTACGAATGCGCCGTAGTCGGCCATAACGACAACTTTACCCTTAACCTTGTCGCCAACCTTGAGCTCGCTGTCGAGAGCGTCCCAGGGATGGGGAAGGAGCTGCTTCAGACCGAGAGCGATGCGCTTCTTCTCGTCGTCGAAGTCGAGGATAACCACGTTGAGCTTCTGATCGAGCTGTACAACCTCCTCGGGGTGGCTTACGCGGCCCCAAGAGAGATCGGTGATGTGGATGAGACCGTCAACACCACCCAGGTCGATGAATACACCGTAGGAAGTGATGTTCTTGACGGTACCCTCGAGCACCTGACCCTTCTCGAGCTTAGCGATGATCTCACGCTTCTGCTGCTCGAGCTCGGCCTCGATGAGAGCCTTGTGGCTGACAACGACGTTCTTGAATTCCTGATTGATCTTAACGACCTTGAACTCCATGGTCTTGCCCACGAAGATATCGTAGTCGCGGATGGGTTTAACGTCGATCTGCGATCCGGGGAGGAATGCCTCGATGCCGAATACGTCGACGATCATACCGCCCTTGGTGCGGCACTTGATGAAGCCCTTGATGACTTCGTCCTTCTCGAGGGCCTCGTTGATACGATCCCAAGAGCGTGCGGCGCGAGCCTTGCGGTGAGAGAGAATGAGCTGTCCCTTCTTGTCCTCCTGGTTCTCAATGAAGACTTCTACTACATCGCCAACCTTGATGTCGGGGTTGTAGCGGAACTCGCTCATGGGGATGATGCCGTCGCTCTTGTAGCCGATGTTAACCACTGCCTCACGCTTGTTGAGCGAGATGATGGTACCTTCGATTACGTCCTTGTCACGCACGGTGTTGAGCGATTCATCATAGGTCTTGGTAAGCTCCTCGCGCGATTTCTCGCCCTTGGTCTCACCATTTGCATAGGCTTCCCAATCGAAATCCTCGAGTGGGGAGTTTTTTACTTCTTCAGTCATTAAAACTGGATAATGGGGTTAATAAAATAGGGTTAATTAATACGCTTAAGCGTGACAGTCACGCAATAAGCGGTGCAAAGGTAGTGATAATTTTCGGATTATCAATGAATCACATCACTAATTAAACTCAAATAGCCACAAAATGGTATAAAAAAAGAGAGAAGCAAGACCTCGGCTGAGGTTTCGCTTCTCTCATCTTGAAGGGGCGGTTATCTACTTTCCCACTTTCGCAGTATCATCGACGTGGTGAGGTT
>CAJUSW010000005.1 GCA_910589485.1 uncultured Duncaniella sp. | reverse complement strand
CACAAGGTCACACACCTAACCAAACGAATCCGGCGACCCGACATATGGTGTCACCCATTCTCACGCTTTCTCGGCCGGGAACTAACCCCCGTCGAGAAAAACGTCATATCCCGGCTCGAACGCGCCCGCCGATTCTCCCGCCCGCGCCCCATCGTAATCGTAGACCCAAAAGGCTACGACTCCACCGACCTCCTCCGCTCATATCTCGACTACCGACTCGCCACATCCCCCGAGGGCGCAACCGCACTCCTCTACCTCTCACGCGAGGGGAAACAACGCGAATTCTCGGGCATGTACCCAGAATACACCGGCTACACCCGCCGTCAGGTAAAAACGTTGCACAAACGCATCCGTTACGCCTCCTACACCCGCCCCGACAGCGTCCGAGGCACCTCACCCGCCTTCATGCTCCTGCTCAACGCACAGGAATACAAAGGCTACTCCCCAATGCAACCCAATCCCGGGAAATTCCTCAGCCTCTGCTCCGCACTCTTCCCATTGCTGTGCGGCATAGGCTTCCTTGTCATACACATAAACGTCGACAGGGAACAGATTCCCGCCTTCTTCTACCTCGGCATGCAGGGCCACACCACACAGAGGCCCCCGAAACCCGAGCCCCCGGTCGAGACCGCCATACTCGTCCTCACCGACCCAACGTCCATCCTCCGCTGGAGCCTGCCCACCCGCGAGGGCCCGCAAGGCCATCCCGCAGACGATGCACCAATCCCCCGCCCACCCATACCCACTTGAGCGGAGCGCCGACCTCCGCCGTTCCCCCGGAACCCGCAATAAGGTTACAGAAAATAGGAAAAGGAATAAAGGAAATGGAATACAAGGTCAAGGCATAAAAAATATGGTATTCATAGCAAAAATAAGCCTCCCTATAACCCCATAATCTCCTAACCCCATAACCTTCAGCCCCGCTGAATAATAACCTTATCACCTTTCAGCCGTAAGTCTGAAATAAACGCTCGGCAAGAGCCCCTTGACATACTGCTACAATTATTTCAAAACAATGACTCCCACCCGTGACTGGCAGGAGCCATTATACCTATAAAAAGATCTCTGGCCCTCTGGTCTATCCCGATCCCACTAATTCGACACATAAAATTATAGGACGTCTTCGACGCCCGGATTGGGGCATATTTCGTTGACCCCATGCCTCTTCGAGGCTTAGTGTGGGGTGAGGAGGGTGAGGAGGTGGGTTTTGAAGCTTTTGGAGACTGGGATTTCGGAGCCATCGAGGAGTTGGAGCCTGTTGCCGTCGAGGGATTGTATGTGGCTGATGTTTACAATGAAGGATTTGTGCACTTGCATGAATGTGGATGTCGGGAGGGTGGCGTGGAAGGATTTCATGGTGGTGCGCGAGATGATCATGCCCTGAGTGGAGGTGTAGATCTTGACGTAGTTCTCCATGCCTTCGGCATAGAGGATGTCGGATAGGGTGATGCGATGGATCACGCGGTCGGATTTCACGAATATGGAATCGTGAAATGTACCGTTGGCGGTGGGGAGGGAATGGGCGCTGAGAGCTTCCTTGTAGGCGCGTGCCTTGTTGACGGCTTTCAGGAACCGGCTGAACGGGACGGGCTTGAGAAGATAGTCGGTGATGTCGAGTTCGTAGCCTCGCAAGGCGTAGGATTCGTAGGCGGTGATGAGTATTACGGCTGAGCTGATGTGGGTGGAGGCAAGGTAATCAAGGCCCGATATACCGGGCATCTCAATGTCGGCAAACAGGAAGTCGGGCTCGGGGAGTGGAGGAGTGTCGCCGGAGGGGGTGTGGATGGCGTTGTCGAATTGCAGGGCATCCTCGAATGTGCCTATACATTTAAGCCATTCGATGCGTGAGACGTATTCGGCAATCCCTTTGCGGGCTACCGGTTCGTCCTCGATTATAACGCAGGTGAAGTTATTCATGATTGTGTTATGCTAACCGAATCCGGAGCTCGGACTGATAGGTGTTGCCGTCGCTGAGCCCGGTGTGGAGCGTGAAGTGGGATTGGGGATATATGAGCGCGAGCCGTTGGGAGAGGTTGTAGAGTCCTATGCCGTGAGGCGAGGACGGTGTGGAGGGACGGGAGGAGGAGACGGAGTTGGAGGTGGTGAGCTGCAACCATCCGCCGGAGACGGTCAGGGAGATGGAGATGCTGTAATCGCCACCGGCATGCTTGAAGGCGTTTTCAACGAGCGGTAACAGCAGGTGGGGATAGATAAGCTGTCCGGTGTTGACGGCGGGGCTTTCGGATGAGGGGATGTCGACCGTAATGCCGGCACGCTCGGCCATGCGTTTGCTTGAGAGATGGATGTAGCTGTGCAGTACAGAAATCTCGCTTGAGAGGGGGACTTTCCCGTCGGTGGGGTAAAGCTGACGGCGAAGGAGATTGGAGAGGTGCTCCACGTCGGCGCGGGCTTCCTCGTTGGTCTCGTCGATGGTGAAGTAGATGGTGTTGAGCATATTGAAGAGGAAGTGAGGGTGGAATTGCGATTGCAGGAGCCGTAGCTCGGTGAGCAATTGCTTGTTGCGGATGCGCTCGCTACGTAGCTGCTCGTCGTGATACTTGCGTTGCATCATGGAGTATTTGAGCCACAGGTAGATCCAGATCTCGGTCATGGCCCCGATGAGGATGGGCGGGTAAAGGATGGTGAATCCGAGCGGTGAGCCCTCGAGCCAATGGGATAATGCGGTGATCGATGCCGCCACAAAGGCCGCAAAGAGGGCGGGGCAAGAGTATTCAAGGAGGGTGGGGACGGAATGGCGCTCGACGACAGTCACCCACCAGGCTGTGATGTAGAAACACAGGTAGGAGGCGAACAGGGTGCATAGAAGCTCGATGGCGATGAACCACAGGGAGTGGTTGAGGTAGTTGCTCCCGATGGGTATGTCGTTGATGACGCGGACCAGGAGGAAGGTGATGGCGGCATAGAGCGCGGGATATATCAACCGGGTGCTGACGGGCCGATTGTAGGGGTGTGGGGCACGGAGGGTGGGGAGGGTGTCGGATAGAGGTGTGGACATAGGATGGTTGCTTATTGCAAATTTACACGTTTAATCTCGTCGATCATCTCCTTTTCACGTTTTTTATGCGTGGTGAGTTTTCCGGAATGGAGGCGCAGGGATATGGAGAGGCCGATGCGGCGCATCTGTTCATATTCCCTCTCGCTGAGGATCGCCCGGCGGCCATTGAGCCAGATCTCGGAACTGAAGTGATTGGTGTTGAGCAGGTCGCGGGCAAACAGGGTGGCATTGAGCTTGCCTCCGAGCATTAATTTACGGATGCCGATGTAGAGGGTGCCGTAGGAACTTACACCCGCCTGACCGTAGGCCATGCGTCCGTTCCACCGGGCTGATATTTCAGCTGACCATCCTGAGGAGAGATCGAGACGGTTGCGGCAGTCGATGACGGGGGTAAACCGGCAATTGCGGCCTATGCCCAGTGAGGGTGGGAAGCTGTAATTGTTATAGATGAGGGTGAATGAGCCTGATATGTCCCAGAAACGGGTGATCGGGAGGTTCATGGCGGAAAGGGTGAGGGTGGCGTTGAGGTGGCGCGGGAGGTTTTCGGGGGATGTGTAGACGATGCGGTCGGTGATCTCGCGGTAGCACCGGGCAATGTCGTCGGTGATGTAGGAGCCGGAGAGGGTGCATTTGAGCCAAGAGTCGCGGGTGTAGGAGAGCTGGATGGTGTTGGAGATGGCTTCCCGGAGGTTGATGTTGCCACCGACGTGGGTGATGTCGTCAAAGATGTAGACGAAGGGGTTAAGGTCGGAGTACCGCGGGCGGTTGACACGGCGTGCATAGCTGAGGAGGAGCCCGTCGCGGTCGGTGAGGCGGGAGCTGACAGAGGCGTTGAAGAATACTCCGGCGGAGTGTCGGCGCAAGTCGGACTGTTCGCCTGTCTCGTTGCCCGAGAAGCGATTGTGGAGGTTGGTCTGCTCGACACGGCATCCAAGTGTCAGTGCAAGGAGAGGAGAGGGTGAGTAGCGACCCTCGAGGTAGGCGGCGTTGACATTCTCACGGCTCGAGAAGCGCGAGCTGAGGTTGTCATGGCTGTCGGTGCCGGCGGTAGAGACGGGTTCGGAATAGTGACCACCGTTGTCGATGAGGAGAAGGGTGGATTTGAGTCCTGCCGAGATGCGTGTGGCCTCGTTGAGATTGCGGGAGTAGTCGGCTGTGGCCACATATCCGGTGATGGTGCCTCCCATGTCGCCTTGAAGGGCTGAGCCGGAGATGTCGGAGAGGCCCTGGTCCTCGTCGTTGGTGAACCGGAGCCAGTCGAAGCCGAATGACAGTTGGCCACGGCGGTGGGCGAATGTGTCCTTGAGACAGAGGTTGCCCATGAGGTTGGATGTGTGGAAGCGGGTGAGATTGGTGGTGAGGTTGTGGCTGTCGATGCCGGGGATGCTTGTGTCCATGATGCCGAGTTCGCGGCGGGAAAACCAGTTGCCCGAGAAGGAGAGGCCGGCACTCCAGCGGGGGGAGAAGTTGTGGTCGAAAGAGAGGGAGGCGTTGTGGTTGCGGTCGGACCGGTGGCGGTTGTACACCTGGGTGATGCGGTGGTCGGTGGTGGTGTAGGGGCGGTCAGTGAGCAGGACTGACGGATTGTTGGATGCAATGAAAGAATAGGATGCAGTGAGTGAGCTTTTCCCGTAGCCGGCATCGATGAAGAAGCTGCCGAGCCCACGGCGGGAACGCCATCCGGCGGCGTTGCCGTTGAGTCCGATGGTGAGGCCGTGCTCGCGTGTGTGGCGGAGGCGGATGTTGAGGATGGTGGAGGATGAGGATGCGTCGTTGGCAGCCGCCGGGGCTGAGATCAGTTCGATGCGGGAGATGTTGGAGACTGGGAGCGATTTCAGGTAGCTTTCCAGTGCGTTGCCCTGGAGCATGAGTTTGCGTCCGTCGATGGTGACTGTGACACCGTTTTGGCCGTCGGCCGAGATTGAACTTCCGTTGACCGAGATGCCGGGGAGGGATGAAAGAGCGTCGAACAGTGTGCCTTCGCTTCCGGCAAGTGTGGCCGAGGGGTTGAAGGATACTTTTTCGGGGGTGACGATGGCCTGGGGCCGACGGGCTTTGACTACGATCTCGTCGAGCTGTTGGGCTGAGATGGAATCGGGGATAGTGTCGGTAGGGGTGGGGAGGCTATCAGGTGATTGGGGGAGTGCAAGGAGTAGAAGCGGGATGAGGGTACAGAACATGAATATGAGGTTAATGGGGTGGGGATTTCTGACGCAAAATTAGGGATAGATGCATATGTGGCGCAAATAAGAGTGACGTAGGTGGGGAAAGATGTGACGTAAATATGTTATCTTTGCAGTGGCATTAAAGCTAAGATAAGAATATGGAGCTAAATGGAGTATTGATAGAGGAGTATAAGTCGCCGTTAGGGGTGATGAGGCTTGGTGTGACAGGTGATGGGCTGTGTCTGTGTGACTGGCCGTCGGAAGCTCGTGACGCGAGGATGGACCAGCGTCTATCGAAGTATCTTGGGCCGGGAGCGGGTGGCGACCGTGAGGCGATAATTGAGGAGGCGAGGCGCCAGTTGGATGAGTATTTCGCCGGGAAGAGGCGTGAGTTCACGGTGGCGGTGAGGCTGGCCGGCACGGAATTCCAACAGAAAGTGTGGCGTAGGCTCGCGGAGATACCTTATGGCGAGACGTTGAGTTATGGTGAGCTGGCGGAGAGTATGGGCCAGAGGTCGGCTGTGAGGGCTGTGGCAAGTGCGTGTGGCGCTAATTGCCTGTCGATTTTTGTGCCTTGTCACAGGGTGATAGGTGCCGACGGTTCGCTGACCGGGTATGCTGGAGGGGTGGATGCGAAAAGAGCCCTGCTCCGGATGGAGGCAGGGCTCTGAGGGAATATGAGCGTGGAAAAATGTGCTGTTAGGGTAGGGGACGGTCAGCGGTCTGAGCCGAGAACGCGGGCTGCGGCTTGGCCCATCGCTTTGTAGCCTTCGGCATTGGGGTGGAGCCAGTCGAATTGATAGGCCGGATTCATTTGGGTGGGTTTCTGAGGATCGGCGATGATTGCGTCGAAGTCTATGACGCCGTCGAATTTTCCGCTTGTGCGTATCCACTCGTTGACAGTCTGTCGCACTCCTTCATGGATGTGTGACCAGTAGTCGGTGTGGCCTATCTGGGTGATGGTGCCTCCGTAGACCTTCAGCCCCTTGGCGTGGCCCTGCTCGATGAAGGATTCGTAGGCTTTGATGAGGTTCTGGGCGGTCTGTTCGGCATTGCGGCTTCCACCGATGTCGTTGATCCCCTCGTAGACCACGATGGCTGTGATGCCGTTCTGGCCCATGATGTCGCGGTCGAATCGTTTGACGGCCGGCTGGCTGATGCCTCCTGAGAGGACGCAGTTGCCACCGATGCCGAGATTAAGGATGCCAACGTTGCCGCCGAGCGACTCGGCACACACGTCGGTCCAACGGTTTTGGTGGTCGGTGGTGGATCCGCGACCGTCGGTAATTGAGTTGCCGATGACGGCTATACATTCGGGAGAGTCGTCTCGGAGCACTTCGAGTGAGGCGATGTTGTACCAATGCTCGAGTCGCTCGGAGGTCTTGAACGGTTTCTTAGGTTTGGATTCTCCCTCCATTATGAAGGAAGTGGTGCGGGATCCGCGGTGGGAGGTGGCGTGGGGAGGTGTCTGAGATCCGTAGTTGGTGGTGACTGAGAGTAGCTGGAGGGGGGTGATGTGGTAGTCGACGGGGTCGCTGTAGACGTAGCCGTGGGGAGGGATGGTGACCGACCGTTTGCCGTCAAATTTCAGATAGGTGGCTTTTGACGCATCGATGGCCGAGCTGTCGGTGGGTTGAGAGATGTAGATGTCCTTGATCTCCACGGGGGCGTCGCTGAATTCGTTGGATAGTTTCAGGCGGATGGTCTCGCCGCCGAGAGAGGTGTGTATGGTTTGTCGCAAGGCATTTCCGGTGAGGGTGGTCTTGCGGGGCATATCGTTTTCGCCGGTGTATTCGGGTGCGGTGGCCCATGTGCCTACCCAGTTTTGGGCATGAATGCTCATTGGGGCGATGCAGGTGAGTGCGAGCGCGATGGCGCAATGTTTTAGTGAGGAGAGCGGTGCAAGATGGATTCGGGATTTTAGGTAAGGCATGATTATGGTTGTAGTATTAAGTTTTTTTGCGTAGGCAAAATTAGGAATAATAATATAATAGTGCGGTGGATGGATGTATCATTCTTAGTGGTTTTTAGTGTGTGGGGATGTGGGAAATGTCTCAAAAACGTTAGAATTTGTATCATTTGGTGGGGTGGAATGTGTTTTGACGGGTGGAGGAGGGATGTTTTTAGCGAAAATGTGAGAGGGATGTGATTTTTTTTGAGGCCTTTTTGAGTTTTTTTGAGGTCTGAATATAAAATTTTAGTGGAGGGTTTTGGCGAAGATGCGGGGAGGGGACTGAATTATCGCGAAGAGAGACAAAAAAGTGCGAAAAACGCGGCTTGGTGTATGTGGGTGTATATGAGTGGATTATGTATTATATACATTATGCTCGGAAGAAAAAGTGCAAAAAAGATGAAAAAAAGTTGCAAAAAAATTTGGTCAGTTCGGAAAAACGCCCTACCTTTGCAGTGCAAAAACAAAACAACGGTGCCATAGCTCAGTTGGTAGAGCAAAGGACTGAAAATCCTTGTGTCCCCGGTTCGATTCCTGGTGGCACCACCTGAAAATCAGAGAGTTAGATAAATTCTGACTCTCTTTTTTTATTCCCTAACACATCCTGCGACAGCCCCACGGTAGCCCACGGTTAAACCGAGAGTTAAACCAAGTAAACCGTATGAATGTTACTGCTAACATCGTGTGTTACAAGTCGAAAACTCTTGCAAATGGTGAACACCCTCTAATGGTGCGAATCTGCAAAGACGGCAAAAAGAAGTATAAGAGTTTAGGAGTGTCCGTCAATCCTAAGTATTGGAACTTTGAGAGGAATACGCTAAAACCTAATTGTCCTAATTTTGAGTATCTTAGCAAACTGATTGCAGATAAGACAAGTGAGCTTTCCACAGAGATAGTTAAACTAAAATCAGAACGTAAAGGGTTTACAGCAAGCACTTTAATTGAAGATAAGGCAAAGCGAGTTAAACCAAAAACCGTGCATGAGCTATTCTGTGAGCAAATCCAACGACTTACAGATGATGGCAGACGTGGCTATATGCTGTCTGTTAAGCAAGTCTATAACTCGCTTATATTGTTCAATAAGCACCTTGACATCTGTTTTTCAGATATAGATGTTTCGTTTCTACGCAGATACGAAACATGGCTACGCAAACAAGGATTGGCAGAGAATACAATCGGCATACGATTCAGAACACTACGAGCCATTTATAATTTGGCTATGGAAGAAGATATAGTAGATTCTGCCGACTACCCTTTTAAGAAGTATAAGGTGGCAAGACTGCATGAGGACACCGCAAAACGCTCTCTTTCTAAAGAGGACATAGACCGTATTCTCGCTTACAAGTCCACCAATCGCTATATGCGTTTCCCTATTGACATATTCGCTTTCACATACTACTGTGGCGGTATCAACTTTATAGACATCGCCAATCTTACCCCTGCCAATATCATAGAGGGGAAGTTAGTCTATAAACGACACAAGACAAGCAAGCTAATCAAAATCCCCCTGCAACCGCAAGCCGTTGAACTTATAAAGAAATATCAGCGCAAAGACAGTCCGTATCTGTTTCCAATCCTCTCTGACTTCCACGAAACGGAAATACAGAAGTCCAACCGTATTCATAAAGTCATATCCAAAGTGAACAAGCGACTAAAAGAGATTGGCGAAGAACTTGGCTTACCTCTAACGCTGACTACCTACGTTGCAAGGCACAGCCAAGCAACTGTGATGAAAAAGGCAGGGGTATCAACAGCCGTAATCCGTGAAATCATGGGGCATAGCTCTGAACGAGTAACGCAGATTTATCTTGATAGCTTCGATAATGAGCAAATAGATAATGCTATGAAAAACTTGCTATAATCACAGAATCCACTCTTTTACAGAATCCGTTTATCCACAGATAGACGGATTTTTCGTAACTTTACATATCTAAAATCTCCGGCACATGAAATCACCCCTCGACATATCCACGAATAAAGAGCCATTCCAATATATAATCAATCTTATAAGAGGAAAGGGAGAACCGTATATATCCCCTGACGGTTTAGTGATGTTATTCCCAAGCATTATAAAGTTGACTGCTCCTGATGATGCACTATTTATATTTCAGGAAAGATACAACAGTGGCGAGATTCCATGTCAATATAAATACGAAGATTACATTGCAGACAAAGACCTACAAGCCACTATAAAAGGATTGAATTTAGAGCCAGACGCATTTTGGCTGTTGGTTATGTTTAGTTTTGATTATGCTTGTGATGCTTGTTTCTCAGGCTATGAATTTGCAGATTCTGTTGGCACACAGATTGCACAACTGCTGTCAGTATTATCAAATGAGAATAAGGTTCAAATTACGGCAAAATCAGGAAAGTCAAAGTCTATAATTTCAAATAAAACAGTCGTTTCCAAGATAGAAGAATGGATTAGACATGGCTATGAGTCAGAAAAAGATAATCTGACAACCCTTGCCATAGATAATACCTCACAGATATTTATTGATTCAGAAGAATCAAACTCTGTATTAGTATGGTATTTTGCATCAATATTGAGGTACTTTTTTGAGATAAATCCCCAATATAAGGGTAGAGCGAAAAAATGTACTCCTATCTCATTCAACAAAAATATCCTCATTTCTAATCTAATATATCACACTCGCCTATCTCGAAACCCCAATTTTCTGAACGATGATGAAACCTTAAAAGGATTTTTCAAACAATATAAAGGCAAGGAGATTATGGCTCGGTCAGGAATATACCCAAGTCTTTAATCCGTCTCAAGCACTTACACAAGCTCCATTTCTCCAATCGAGATATGGGGCTTTTCTCATTTTATGGCTATCGCAATTTCAGGGGAGTAGAATTCAACCTGATTTTTACTCTCTAAAGCCCCTCTTAATCCGCAGTAATTTTGCATCGTAATCGAAACACAACGGTTGCATAAATCAAAAATTACAAACATTAAAACCTAATGCTGTATAGGTGAAGCGTAGAAAACCATGACAACTTCAACATCTAATAACTCAAACGAGAACGCTATGGTAAAACGTAATCTGCTCTTTATCGAGGGCAACCGTCAGAAAATCGACAAAACTAACATCAAGGAAGCCTATCAGAAAATCAGCACTCACGGCTACATTCCCACAATGCCTATCGAGTATCTGCCTATGGATAAGGCAATCGTAAAGCTCGGTGGCAGAGAGCTGTTCAAAGTTACAGTAACACGCAGAAGCGGCCAAGGGGAAGCAACCATTTCCAACTTCGACATCAAGACGGAAGTTGTAAAGGCCGAGGACTATGCACTCTATGACGGTGTCTGCATAGACGGTCAGCATCGCACCCTCGCAATGCTAATCGGCGAACTATGCAACACCAGGCCGACTTATTCAGAGGTAGCAATTCCGGATAACATGGATATTCTCTCCTACGTGGCTCTACGCAACAATGGCAAGACGTGGAAAAATCAGGATTTCACCCACTCCGGTATCTCGACACAGAGCAACGAAGTTGACCATATAATCAAGCAATGCGAACAAAACAAAGAAGATGATGCTTTCTTCTATTCAATCTATACCCTACCTACCATAACAATCCGTGCGACACAAATCAAGGGATTGCAATTAGGCTACAAAACAGTAGCGGATTTTCGCAATCTTCAACTCTCTCCGGAGACAACAAGCATGGGAGATAGAGTTTACGAGGCTATTAAAGAAAACAAGACACTCACCTCAGACCGATGCAACGGACGATTAGGGGCTGCACTGAAAAAATTCTATGTCGAGAAAGACAAGGATTTCAACACTCTAATAGCCGTAATAGGACTGATTGACAATGACACATGGGAAGCCCATTTTACTCCGGAAAAAGGTCACTCTATGGAAATCAAGGGATATACAGACGCACTCCATGCTGTATGGGCTAAATATGAGGAAAATCAGTAAGAGGTAGCCTGAAACAGCTTTTCACCCCTCGACAATCCTTGAAAGTCAATAAAACCGCGAGATTAGGCCGGACTTCTGCGGTGATATGATTTTCAGGGATTGGTTGATATAAAAAACCGTGACATACTATTAACTATATACTAACAACTACTTTAAAGGAATCTCGCCTAACGGTCGAGATTCTATAAAACTAACAGAATTTATGTCTGTCAATGCTGAATATTACAGAGTATTTCCTATTGATTTAGCTTCTAAATTGAACAATAAAGAAGCCATGTCATATCTACTATTACTTTTTAAGTCCGATTTCATCACCGGCGAATCTAATGTATTGCTGGAAACTCTTTCCAATTTATCCGGATATGATGCTGAAACCATAAGCAATCATCTCCATAAGGTTGCAGATAATAGTGACTATCTGAGCATTGACCGTAGATATATAGGGAAAGAATCAGGGAAGCCAAAGACAAAGAATTATTACAAAGTTACCTTTCCTGCGATGAATTTTATAATGGTGGATAGCGACTTCCTTGATTTTGAAATTGAAGGGTATTCAAAGAAAACACAACACGACATCAAAGGATTCATTCTTCTTATAAAATGCTTATGCCTCAACAACACAAATATTACAAAATTCAGTTTAAGGGAGATTGAAAAACGAATTGGTTTATCATATTGTACAATTCAGAATTATATGAAGAAGTGCATCGACTTAGGATATATAATCCATGAAAAAGGCTGTTACCGCATAAATCTTTCATATTTCGACAAGGGTAACAGTTACATATATCCGGCGGGTACGCCTGATTTATACAAAGACATCTATAATTCAATCCTTAATCATTGTTCCTCTAAAGGAGTTGAAGTTCCCCCTTATAATTCCAAATACATAGGCCGTATCGCCGTAAAATATCCATATTTGGAATCAGAACTTCTAAAGCAAGGAAACGACTCGATAACAGAACAGTATTCTGTGACAAAACAATTAGAAAAAAGAATCCCCAAACTCCCTGATAAAGTTGATAGCTTAAATTACTTTGTTAAGGTTTTGACAAATGGAATAGTGACCTCAGACCCAAATAAAAGCACAACAAAGTTTGAGATGTAAGCAATCATAAGTATATGAGTACAACCCCGTATCGCAAGATATGGGGCTTTTTTATTCCCATAAAAATCCACCTTTAATCTCTTATAAATAGCGAATGACAATTTTAAGACCGAAAATTTAAATATTCTCGAAATCTGTATTTCCACATAAATCACCTACGCCGGAAATCTCAATAAATCCAGATCTAAATTTTATAGTGAGTGCTATGAGAGTGATTCCACTAAACTCAAAGTCCCCCCTCCATACTTGAAAATAAAGATAAAATTCATATTCAATAACCTCTAAAAATTCGCTACAAAATGGAAAATCTAATGATTTTACCTGCGGTTGTGCCTAAAAGAATCAGTTGGCTCAATGAGTACGCAACAGATGCGGAAGTTATTACAGACATTCCGCAAAGAGAGAAAAAGACGCTTCCGTTTATCGAAGCAAATACAAAGGCGGTGGAGCTGTCGCACCTAAAACATGAGTGTATAGTGCCAGTGTTCAGCAAAGACAATGAGCTGACAATCTCACACCCTGCATTTATCGAAACGGTAGCGGAAGCAGTCAGCACATTCTACAACGGTGAAACAATCGAAAAGCCTGAAATCCGTGTGTCGCACATAATCAAGGGGAGAATCCCTGAAGCGATACACAAGCCTGCAAATCAGCTCTTGGAATCAGACAAAACGATTTACTATGAGCGTATGATGTTCTGCATCGAAATCCCCACTATCTATGAAACGGTAGAGGGAAACAAGCTCACACTGACTGTTGGCGGTGTACGTGCCTACAACCACATGAACCTCTACTCTAAAAAGTCGGTGGAGCGTTTTAAAATCTTTGTGGGCTTCAAAAACCTTGTGTGTTGCAACCTCTGTGTTTCCTCTGACGGATTCGTGGAACAGTTAGAAGTTTCAAACACTTCTGACCTCTATCTGCGTGTGTTGGAGATGCTCAACCGCTACAACCCTGCCAAACATCTACATCTAATGCAGACACTTGGCAACACAACAATGTCTGAACATCAGTTTTGTCAGATACTTGGAAAAATGCGACTATATCAGGCTCTGCCACAGAAGATGCAACGCAACATTCCACCGTTGCTGATAACTGACACGCAAATCAATTCAGTGGCAAAAGCCTATATCAGCGACTCTGATTTTGGCTCTTATGGCTCTGACATTGATATGTGGAAGTTCTACAATCTCCTGACCGGAGCAAACAAGAGTAGCTACATAGATAGCTTTCTCGACCGTTCTTTCAATGCTACGGAAGTGGCACAAGGCATCAACGCCGCCCTGCATGGCGACGACCGTTATTCGTGGTTTATCAACTAAATGTGAAACATGGGGGACACTCTTAATTGCGGTGTCCCCTTATTATTTATGCAATGAATCAGAATCATAAAGATGTCGCATCAGAAAGGGGTGTGCTTGCGGTCTGTATTGTTGTGGGACTTATACTGTTCTGCATCAATCCGCTTATAATCGTTGTTATTTGGCTTATATGGTTGCTAATCACAAGCATAATTAGCTGAAAGTCCTTAACTCAGGGCATCTGAACACTTTGTTTCAGGTGTCCTGATTCTTTTTCCATGCTTAAAAACATAGGCATGGATAGCCCCACCAATAACATTTTTTCTTATCTTTGCACCTGATTCACAGAGCCGAAGAGTTGGCTTGTTTGAATCAACATAAATAACGAAAGGTGTTATTGAAATTTTATCTTCAATCATCAAATCTCGCAAATTTGAAATTCCACGAAGATAAGGTTGGCAATAGCACCTGCACTGATTGCTTATACCCTGCCGTCAACGGTAGATTATATAGCAAAATCGGTGTGGGGCTATTGTTTTATCCGTGGAATAGGCAATGCGAGAGCCTGATGATTGGATAGAACAAGATATAATCCTCACACCTTTTTTCATGTCTAAATGTAAGTGTTGCAGAGAGGATTATGTAACAACGAATAAACATGATTCAATATCTGTATATATTTACAATAATAGTTGCATACTGCTGTCTATCTATATTGAGCTATGACATATTAAGGGCAACTTTATACTATGCAAATCCAATTAACAATGCAATTAAGTTTCCGTTAATCTCTAAGCAACTTAATATTACTATTGGGCTTATCTTCTTTTATAGTTTAGGCTTTATAGTTGCTGTAAATGCCCCATTACATGATAGTATGGTTCTTATAATTACCCCTTTTATTGTAATTAGCATTGCTTTGGTTATTGTATCATACATTTGTTTCCATATTAAACAACAATGGATTATTAAACATACTCCGCTAATTTCTAAATCGTTCAATATCAAACTCATTAATCCTATTTTAATAAGTTTGGTAATAGTGTGGTGTGGATATATCAGCAATCCTCTAATTAGCAATCTTTATAACACTATATCCATAAAAACACAAGAATTTATTCAGCAGAAAAAGACTTCATTATATACCATTGAACTTGATAAGGATTTAATGATAGTAACAATTCCTCAATTTACAGTGGGAATCGTTGGCTTTAATGAAGTCGATTGGGGTAAATTAAATATAGTAGAAGTTGTAGATGATATGTATAACACATTAAAAGCAAACTCTCCCAATTCTAATGTGCAAATTTATATATCCTTGTATAGTCATAATGAAGATAGATATGGTAATAAATATCGGTCATATAGACTATATGACCTTATGTCTGTTAATACATCAGAAGTGAAAAAGTATAAAAACGGCTATTTTTTTGAACGAGATTATAATATAATATCTCAAATTAGGCGTTTGCCATTTGACAAGAATCCCATTAAAGAAATAACTAAAAATGAGAAAGACTATTAAACTAATAATTTCTCATTCTATGACCGTTATTCAATTTATATACGTCGTGATTGGAGCATTGGTTATCGTGGGAATCCTGACATTGTTCTGCCGTTCATGTTACAACGACCATAAGCCTGAATACGTTTTATATGGAGAATGGGAAAAGGTAGATAGCGAAGACGGCCACAACGGTCACACATTGACATTTGAGAGGAATGGCGAATACTATAATTCTAATCAAGAGGGTGTAGCTTGGAATTACGAATATATAGAGCCTGATTCTCTTATTCTATATCATCATGGCTTTTATGAGGAACGCTACAAGATTCTCAATATAACAAAAGACACGATTATGGTAAGATTATCAGAGTATATATTTCATACATCAGAAAACGGTCAAGAAATAGAAGCTCAATATGGTGACGGTTTACAACCTACCTATATTTATGTTCGTAAAAAGTAATCCTATTTAGCATAGTTTACAAAAATTGTCTATCTCGCAAATAAATAGTATATTTAAGAAAAACATTGATATGGATAAACTTAGAAACATACTTTTCGTAATATTGAGCTTAATGCTCTGTGCAAGTTGCTCTGGCAATTCAACAAAAGCTGAGTTAAAAGAGATAATCAAAGATACAAAATCCAATATGAATCTACCCATGGACTATGTCCCTGGAATCAAAATAACGGATATTTTTCTCGATGATGATAAATGGCTTATTGTTTATGACTTTGAGGTTGCAGATGAAGTAAATGACAATATGTGGATAAACGGTTTTGATGAAAACACAAAAGCGACAATAGTCACATCTCTTTCTTCAAGCTCTTTTTCTTCTCTTATAGATAAGTACAAGGTGGGATATGGCTTTAGATACCATTCCCAAAATGACAAAGTAAAAGAGGGGCAGATTCCATATAATGAGATTGTAGAATTAAGAAAGAAAATCAACGCAGGTGAATTATATAGTGGTGGCTTTTTAGAACTAATGCGCCAACAGATAGAGAGTGCTTCACTGCCTATTGAAATGGGATATGGATTGAACTGGGTTGGAGGATATGTTGATGATAAATCAGCGAACTATGAATATCAATATACCATAGATATTGATGAAAGTCTGATAACCTCTGAAACAGTTGATGCTCAAAAACAAGCAATGAATAGCTCAGGATTTAAGGCTTCATTTCACCCCTTTATAAACGAGATAATCTCACATGGTTACAAACTCAACTATATCTTTAAGAATCAGTACGGCAAAGAACTTTATACAATTTCATTTTCAGGAAACGACTTAAAATAACACGGTACATTTTTTGAAAATTTTTCTCTTTAGAGGGAGAATTTCAAAAATGTACTTCTCAAAATAAATCAAAATGAAAAAGTTGATATGCTTCATATTCGCATTGTTTTCAGTCGCTTGTGTCACAAAACCACAACCTGACAATGATATTACCAACAAACAATTATATGTTGAATGGCTGAGTTATAGAAATGCCGTAAAACTCGGCATATCTGTGGATCGTCTGTTGGGCTCTTGGACGCTCTCCGGCCATCTTTATGACCCAATAGACAATCTAACGTTAACTAACAAGGGTAAATATTCAGTAGTGAGAGTCAAAGATTATGATTCTCCTGAAATGGAGAATACAGTACGACAAGGACATTATCAATTTGACACCACAACCAATATTCTGACACTATATGGCTATTACACTGACGTTGAAATTAAGAACGGTTTTCCACAGAATCAAAAATATGTGGTGGAGTTGTCCCGCGATACATTGTGTCTTTATGAATATGGAGCAATCCTGATTTTTGGCATACGGAATCATTAGTGTCCACTAAAATTTTTGTAGGATACTAATGATGCCCTCATTCAAGTTAATCCTCAAAATATTGAGTTATTTGAATTATCCGATTGAGTGTATTTTTCAATAATTTTCAGTTTTATAGGGTGGATTCAGAAAATGTACCGTCTATTGAGAATAAGCAAAAACAACCGTTTTTCAACGATTTCTGATAGTCAAGCGTTTATATCTCAAAGGAAATGCCTATATTTGCAGATATGAAACTGATTGAGCTTAATCTCCAACGCATAATAGACTTGTGCAAGAAGCATAAGGTCAAGTCGCTGGCTGTCTTTGGTTCTATCCTTACCGATAGATTCAACGACCAGAGCGATGTGGACTTGCTTGTGGACTTTGAGCCAATAGACCATGAAACATTTGATTACGTTGAGAACTATTTTGACCTCCGTGATGCATTGGAACGCTTGTTTAACCGCACCGTTGACCTAATCGAATACGGGAGCAACCTCAACCCTCTTTTTAAGGCTTCGGTTGACAAGAAAAAGCAAATGATATATGGATGAATTTATAGCCGTCTATCTTTACGATGTCAAGAGGGCAATCGAAGAAGTGGAAAGCTACTTTATTGATTACCCTATGCGATATGATGTTTTTGAGAAAGACTATCTACGCAGAAGTGCGGTTGAGAGAAAAGCTGAAATAATGGGAGAAGCGATAAACAGAATACTAAAAATTCAGCGTGATTTTCCATTGCCAAACGCAAGAGCCATAATAGACACTCGCAATCGAATAATACACGGCTACGATTCTGTCAAACCTGAATTTCTGTGGAGTTTGGTCATACGACACATTCCCAATCTTAAAAATGATGTGGAACAGATAATTTCAGAATACGGAATATCCGCTGATAACGAAGATTCACAAACGTCTGATTAAAAGTGTGCTATCTCGCATTATTAACATCAAGAGGTTGCACACCTCAACAAAAATCACTAACTTTACATTAAGATAATTAACGTATTGACAACCCCAATCTCGGAATACCCACAAGTTAAACCGTGAGTTAAACCGCAGAGATAAAATAGGGAGGTAGCACAACTCTTTGAGAGGATAAAGTGCCATAGCTCAGTTGGTTGCCTCCGAAAGCGACAGCTTTTGGAGGTCTTGAGAGCAAAGGACTGAAAATCCTTGTGTCCCCGGTTCGATTCCTGGTGGCACCACAGAAGGCCACTAATTCTCAATGAGTTAGCGGTCTTTCTTTCACCCACACCCCTCCAAGTCACCACAAAAGTCACGGGTCAGCGGATTTTTCCGGTTGGCAAAGGGGTGGATCGGATATAAAGTTTTATCTTTGCGCACATGAAAGGAGACACAATACTCAGGGAGATTCTGCCGGATGTGCTGGTTGATAATTTTGACATCGTGCGTCACGAAAAGACGGCGGAGCGTTTTGACATATGGCTTGATGAGAAGAAGGTCCAATTGCGGGAGGACAAGTACAATAACAAGATCATCTCGCATGGTTTCGGTGAATATCATGCGATCCAGGATTTCCCGATACGCGGACGTGCGACCTACCTGCACGTTCGCAAACGCAAGTGGCTGGACCAGACCACCGGGGAGATCTTCAGCTATGACTGGGATCTGTCAGAGCACGACCGTACACGACTCAACGCCGAGTTCGTGGCTTTTTTAAAAGAGGGAGATTGAGTCCACCCCAGTAAGCATCTCCACACTGGCCGGGCGCTATGGCCTGAACGGGCAGACTCTGCGCAAACAATACAAGGAGGCCATAAGCGATTACCGGCAGTGGCCGCAACTGGGTCACGCTGAGGAATATATACTTTTCCCTGAAAACATCGGAGCGGACCTGAGCCTGGACGAGACCTGCCTGAGCAACGGCGACGTCTATACGGTGCTTACCAACAAGGAGGCCAGGGGCCGTCACGGGGCATTGGTCGCGATGATCCGAGGAGTGGCGACTGATGCGGACTCGAAGGTATTGAAAAAGATACCGCTCCGCAAACGCCTGATAGTAAAGACTGTGACCACGGATCTGTCATCAGCCATGATGCTGACGGTCAGGACTGCGTTTCCCGGAGCAAGCCTGGTAAATGACCGGTTCCACGTACAGCAGCTCATATCGGAAGCCATCGACCAGCTGAGGATCAGACACCGCTGGGAGATATTGGACATAGAAAATAAAGCCATCCGTGAACACCGCCGCAGACGCAAGGCCGCAAAATCCAAACAGGAAAAAGAGCTGATCGGCCAATGGGAGCCGCAACGGATGGAAAACGGTGAGACGATGCCTCAGATAATGGCCCGGAGCAGACATATCATATTGAAGCACAGATCCAAATGGAACAGCCAGCAGAAAGCGAGGGCAAAGATACTCTTTGAGAGATTCCCTGACCTTGAGAAAGCGTACGGTCTGTTCCTGAGACTTGTGGAGATATTCAACAAAAAGTCCACTCCCTCGGAGGCGCGTCTCAATCTGGCCCGGTGGCACAATGAAGTTGAAGCCTTCGGGAACAATGATTTCAGCAAGGTGCTCGAAACATTTGAAAATCACAATACGACCATAATCAACTACTTCGAGAGGCGGCTGACAAACGCTTCCGCTGAGTCATTCAATGCCAAGATAAAGGCCTTCCGCACACAGTTCCGTGGCGTCGGAGACATAAAGTTCTTCATGTTCAGGATTGCTAAACTTTATGCCTGATCCCCCACGTTGCCAACCGGAAAAATCCGCTGACCCCTGAATTCTTTAACTTTTCTTAATAAATGTAGGGCGGTATGTACATATATACATACATACGTATAGACATAGATAGGTAGATACCTGCCTATATACCGAAATATTATATCCCGGCTCACTGCGCTCGGCGCGGAGGGTCGGGATTTTTGCGTTTGTGGCTGACTGATGGCGTTGGCGTTGGAAAAGTCGGCAAACGCTGAAACTGTGATTTTGTTCAGTCCGAAAATTATTGTTGGGAAATGTTGGGAAAAGTGTGTGTAACCGTGGGAAATTGCTGTAAAATCAAAATCCTTTCGATATTTTGGGGTGTTTCAATGTCGTAACCAGTTTGATAACGGACAAAACCGGACAACGAAATTTTTTTCAAAAAATTTTTCAGTGGCATAATCGGTTATTATTGAAATCTTCGAGACGGAATATGTGCCAAATCAAGGCTGTCCGAGGTTTATCCGATGAGAACCAGTGGTTTACGAATCGTGTTCTACTTACGGTTACCAACCCACGGCGGGTCAACGCCGACAAATGTAAGCCGCAAAAAGGCGGGCGTTTTTCAGATGGCATGATTTGTCACAGTTATGTCTGCTCCTATCTGAAAACTAATCGCTTACTTTGCACTGTGAATATCAGCTGTGCCGTCAAAAGGAGTAATGGCGGCGGTAGATTTACGGTTGCAGTCGGCTGAACCGAATGATTGACAGGCAAACGCACCAATGCTTGAGGTGTCAGGGAAGCACCATAGAGCCACCGGAGACTTTATGCGCAATGTGCGCACCAATTCCCAATCCATTGAACAATCCACCGTGTTCCGCTCCGGCGGAACTGACTGACGCAGTGTGCCTGTAAAGCATACGCACCGTCCACACCCTTATTCAAAGGCTATGTGATGTTGCAAACTGCGTACATGCTGACCGCAAAAGCGGTCGGCAGTAACCCTCGCTGTCTTTTCTGAAAGACGCTGCGAATCAGTTTCGCATTGAAACAAAGGCAATTCGCTCAAAAAAATCCGCCGGGAGTGATGCGCCGTTACCCTTTTGGCGGAATAGAAAAAAGTATGACTGATCTATATTCCCTTGTACAAAGCGGTGTCACCGGAATTACACTGAGCGTCACCATTGAAGACCTCTCCAATTTTGCCGCTAACCTTATCGACGCAGCAAAGGCGCAGCTTCTCCCGATTATGGTGAGCGCAGCCGAGGAAGACTATCTGACCAAAAAGGAGGTTATGGACAAATTCGGCGTGTGCCATACCACACTTTACAACTGGGCGAAGAACAAGTATCTTGTACCAGTAAAAATCGGACGAAAGGTATTCTACCGACAACGTGATGTGGAAACACAGATTCTCCAGAGGCTTAAATCATAATCATCAGGACTATGGAAAACGCTGAAAAAGAAATGCCCGAAGACCGCTTTGAGAGGATTGGCACGACCTATTACAAGATTGTGCGCCAACCCAACGCGGCAGGAGAATTGTCAGAAAGGCGGTTGCCGTGGAGCATCGAGGCTATCCGACAGGACTACGGCAAGGACTTTCTTGCCAACATACCGAAATATGACGGGTTCTGCTGTGTTCCCGCCCACATCGGATATAATACCGTCGTCGGCACGTTCCTCAACCGCTACGCGTCCATCAGCCACAGACCCAGGCCGGGAGAGTGGCCGACCATTGCGGCTCTTGTACGCCATATCTTCGGCGATCAGTATGAACTGGGGCTTGACTACCTGCAACTGCTCTACACAAAGCCATTGCAGAAACTCCCGATACTTCTGCTTGTGTCGGAGGAACGCAACACGGGAAAATCCACATTCCTCAATTTCCTCAAAGCATTGTTTGAAGCCAATGTTACATTCAACACCAACGAGAGTTTGCTTATCAGCCAAGCTCGGCTACGTTCGGCATAGCCTAAGCGAGCTTGGCTCTGCTCTCACTTGCACGAGCTGTCCGCAGTCAGTTCAATTCATACTGGAACGGAAAACTGATAATCGTGGTTGACGAGGTGCTTCTAAACAAACGCGAGGACTCCGAGCGGTTGAAGAATCTATCCACAACCTACCGCTACAAGGTCGAGGCGAAAGGTCAAGACCGTGAGGAAGTCAGTTTCTTTGCCAAGTTCGTGCTATGCTCCAACAACGAATATCCGCCTGTCGTGATAGACCACGGAGAAACACGCTACTGGGTTCGGAAGATTGAGCGGCTTAAATCAGACGACACCGCATTTCTTGATAAGGTAAAGGCAGAGATACCGGCTTTCCTGCATTATCTTTCAGAGCGGCCCCTATCCACCACCGAAGAAAGCCGTATGTGGTTTGATCCACGGCTGACCGATACGGCGGCGTTGCAGAAGATAATACGCGCCAACCGTAACCGTGTGGAAATAGAACTCGCCGAGCTGCTCATGGACATAATGGAGAGCCGGAACATAGATGCCGTTGATTTTTGCCTCAATGACATACTCTGCCTGTTTGACTACCAACGGGTCAAGACCGACCGCACGGCACTGAGAAAGGTTGTTCAGGAATGTTGGAAATTGCGACCTGCCCCGAACTCTCTGTGCTACACGACCTATCAGATAGGTGTGTTCCTCAACGAGCCGTCGTATGTCGAGAGTCGGAAAGTAGGACGCTACTACACAGTCACGCGGCAGATGCTGGAGAACTTGTAATTTTTTCTTTCGTTGCATTTGATAAAATGAGGAATGACGTAGTAATAAGATGTCAGCCAATGCTTTTTCTTTTCATCGGTTCTTCATCATTAGTTCAACAAAACAAAGGAAACCACCGAAAAGAAAAAATACGGCGGCAACCACACTGTCTTTTTCGGAGCCAAAATCCTTGATGAAACAGCGATGAATATATAATCGCACTCATATCAGCATGATAAGACTTTATTTCATCGTATTATCAAATTCAACAACCCCTTCGGTCGCTGGGGAACTGCGGATAATACAAACCGCTGAAAACAAAAAGTCGGAAATCTACGGCATATTCATAAACCCACTAAAACCATACTTATTATGAAATCTAACGATTCTGCAAACTCTGTGCCTGCATCAACCCAGTTGAACGGCACATCCGATAAACCTGTAAAACAGCAACAATCGTCTAACAAGAAGAAATCGTCAAAGTCTGTCGCATCGGTTGGTGTAACGGCCCCACTCGACACGGTTGCCGATACCAACATATTGCAACCAATGCAATCACCGCAACTGTTCGCTGATGAAATCGGCACTGCCGAAGAAACAAAGTCAGTGACGCAGCCCGATGAAGCAAATGCAACCAAAACGTCCGACGAAACAACACAACCGGGTGTTGGCGATACGCTGATACAACCGAATGAATCTACGGACATCACTACACCGAATAAACTGAATGCGACGGTTACATCAAATGTATCGGATATAATGACCACAACGGCTGAACCCACCACAACATCACCACCTGATACACTATCAGAAGCCGACACAACGTCAGTAACCGATGATGCCAAAGCAACGAGAGTAAGCCGCAGGCAGAGCCGCGAGGAAATGGAAGACTACAAGGCAGAGTATCTTGTTCCGGTCAAGATAGGAAAGCGTCACACGGTGGTCTTGGATGATGACCTGTGGAAAGAACTTGACTACATCGTGCGCCGTATCGGCAACGGCGATGCCAACACAACGAGTTTCGCCAATGCTATTATCCGCAACCACATCAAGGGAATCAGACCGAAAGTTGAGGTGTGGCGCAAGCTATAAAAATAGAGGTTAGCCACTGCACCCGGTACACCGTGGGGCAGTTTCACAAACAACGTAGTGAATTGGGAAAGCAAGGATATGTTTCGGGATTTCTTTTTCTCCGAAAACGGCCTCCCGAAACTGCGCGGAAACAAGCCGCTCTTTGCTTTCCCAATTATAACAATCAAAATGATTACAATGATTAAAGTGAACCGTAAACGGAAGGGTGGCCGGCCCTCAAAACCGACCGATGAGAAACGAACCCATGTAGTGACAATCAAGTTGACCGATGCCGAATACTCCGACCTCTGCAAGCGTGCCAAAGCCGCCGGAGTGAAACTCGCGGAGTTTGTCAGGCATGGGGCGTTCCGCCTGGCAATCGTGAGCCGACTGTCAGAAATTGAGATGGGTGTGGCGCAAGGGATACTCCGCCTTAGCTCCGATTTTAATCAGGCATTGACTTGGCTGAACAGGCTGAAACTGCGCAGTGCGGCTCAAAAACTGCTGAAAATTGTCGATAATATGTTTGAAATACTCGGCAAATTAAGACCCAATAAAGAGGCTGACTATGTTTGCAAGGATACTTAAAAGTGGCACGTTTCACGATGTCGTTGGGTATGTCACTCGCCAATTCCATGACCCCACGCAATACACACCCGACACATGGCGAGTAATAGACAGCGACAATATTCTTACTCTTGACTTTCGCCGTATGGTACAGTCTTTCGAGGTTGTCCACGGTTTTATGCCGGGAAAGGAAGCTCCTGCCGGACATATCGCCATCAGTTTTGACATAGCCGACGCCCCCTGTCTTACCGATGAATTCATGGCTCAACTTGCTAAAGAATATATGGAAGGTATGGGTATCAAGGACACGCAGTATCTTGTTGTCCGCCATCTGGAAACCGACCACCCGCATTTTCATATAGTCTATAACCGTGTGAATATGCAGGGCAAAGCTGTCGATGAGCGGAATAATTTCAAGCGGAGCGACAAGGTTGTGAAGGCGATAAAGGATAAATATAACCTCACTTACTCGCCGCTGAAGCAGAAATATGAGGATAAAATCCCGGAGTTTGAGAAGAAAATCCGAGCCGCAATCTATGGTTGCCAGTCGTGGGATGAATTCTCCCGCCGTCTGGAATGTGCCGGAATAAAGGTAAAGTTCCACAATGACCGCGACACGGGAAATCATATCGGAGTGAAATTTACCGATAGGGACATTACTGTCAACGGCAGCAAAATCGGTCGGGCATTTACCTATCGACGCCTCAACAATCTCTTTGAATTGAACCGTAAGCAGGAACAGCCATCAAGTCAGACTGTCCAACCTAAGGTACAATACAGACAACCTACACCGCAACGACAGACCAATGTTGTAGAGGCTGTGGCGGAGGCGGTTGTCGAAAACGGTCTGGATCTGTTGAAGGTCGGGCCCGGCTTCGACCCGGAGGAAGAAGCCTTCATGCGCGAGATGAGAAAACGTAAAAAGAAAAAAGGACTCAGAATTTAGAAATTATGGCAAATATGTTCGATACCGTCAAAAAACAAGGAGAGCAGCTTGACGGACTGCAACAGAAGGTCAGTAACAACACTGAGCGCATTGAAACGCTCGAAACACGGTCGCAGGCGACGCCTCCGGCTCAACCGGTGGCAGTGCCGGAAGTCACGGTTGTTGTGCCTGACAATATAGCGACAAAAGAATCACTCGTGAAACTGCTTGAGATAGCAATAAAGAATCAGACGCAGGTCACTGTAAACACTATTTCCAATATGCTCAAACCTGTCCTCAAACAGATTAGCGACCTTGGGTTTGAACTTGATGATTCGGTAATCGAAACCATCGCTCAGAAATGTTCTGACAAAGCATTTTCAAAACGGTACTCTCAGTTGGAGGATTCCGCGGAAAGGCTCAACTACCGCATCAGCAATCTTGTCAACGGAGCGATATGGGCATCAATTCCGCGGTGGTCCTATGTTTCTTTCGTTGTGTTCTTTATCGCGGCCTGTGGGTTCGGATACGGCTTCTTCCACTTGCTCAATCAGAATGACAGACTGACTGATGTCGAATGGCTCTACCGCAGAGAAAGAACCTACTACCGCACAGATGAGGAAAAAGGAAAACTCTCCAATATCGAGCGTGAATTTCTGACAGGCACATTCCACGAACAGGACAGCATCAAGAACCTGATACGTCATTGGGAACACAAGTACGGAGCGGACAAAACTTACCTCTATTTCAATCCAACCGAGGATTAACCAAATGATGCCCCCAATATATGGGGTCGTATATGTAGTTCATTCAATGTAAGATATAATTCAGGCAAAGTCATTAATACATATCTAAATTCTAATGTATAAAAATCCGACAGCAATGCATCATCACATTGTTGCCGGATTTTTATCACGTCACGTTTGGTAATTTTACCTCAGACTAAATTTACTTCTCTACACACTCATCCTGAACTCTGAGGGAGTTTGCCCTACGACTTTTTTGAATAGTCTTGAAAAATAGGGCGAATATTGGAACCCAAGACTATCGGCAACTTGCGCGACTGTACTTGACGTATCCATCAGGCGTTCCTTTGCCAGTCGAATTACTGTGTTTTGTATATATTCTTGTGGAGAAATTCCACATTCTTTCCTAATCAAGTCACCAAAGTAGTTTGGGGAAAGGCATAGTTGTGATGCAAACATTTTAACTTCTGGCAATCCTTCCTTTGAAGGACGGTCAGAAGCGAAGTATTCATTCACCAACTGCTCAAAACGTACTATGACGTCAGAATTAACCTTATTTCGTGTGATGAATTGGCGGTCATAAAACCGGTTGCAGTAATCAAGCAACAGTTCTATATATGTCGCAATCAATTTTTGACTGTGTTTGTCAATGGGGCGTTCAAGCTCTGTCTGTATGTTGCGGAAGCATTCTATTATAACGCTCCGCTCTCGTTCAGCGAGGTGGAGTGCTTCGTTGGAATCATAACCAAAGTATGTGTATTTCTTCAGATTCTTGCCAAGTTCAGTCTTGAACAAAAAATCAGGATGGAACAGAACTCCCCAGCCTGTTGGCTTGAATATTTCAGCAGGTGCATCTATACCAAGTACTTGTCCCGGGGAAACACATACGATTGAACCTTCTTTATAGTCATAGTTCTGCCGCCCGTATGTCAATGTGCCGATTTTTGTTTCTTTTAGAAAAACGGCGTAAAAGTCGATATTGAAAAGGAAACTATGTATCTCGTCAATATCGTTGAAATTTATCACGCTTACTAATGGATGAAGCGTTTCGACTCCCATATGGGCATTATATCCTTCGATGTCAATTTTTTTAGGTTTCATAATGCAAAGTTAATCATTTACAAGACAAGTTGGTATAGCCAACAAGCATATTCCGTAATCTGTATCTGAATATCGGTAATGCGTATAACGCGCGTGGGTGAATAAGGTAGTAATTTTGCAGTGTGAAAATTAATACGGATAAAAATGGAACTGAAACATATATCACCACGTCAAAGACATATCATTGATGTGTCAATAGCGACAGCTCTTTCCTGGAAGAATCCCGATGGACTTAAAGCGGCACTTACGGATGCTCTTGACGCAGGACTCTCCATAAATGAACTTAACGAGGAGATTGTTCATCTCTATTGTTATGTGGGGTTTGCTCCTTCCTGCAGAGCTACTATAATATTAATGAATCTGATTGATGAACGCTGTGCTTGCGGCATTCATGACGAACAAGGTCGTGAGGCATCACCTGTCAACGAAGACGAGTCAAAATATTCGCGTGGAGAAAAATTGCAGATGTTCTGTGCCGGAGCTACTGCTGAACAGCTGAGAAGCGGATTTTTTGGCTTCAATCCATTGCTTGACAAATGTTTGAAAGAACATCTTTTTGCCGACATATTCGCCCGCGACCTGCTGTCCCCAGTAGAAAGAGAAATGATTACCGTATCAGCTCTCGCCACGATTGAGGAACCGATGGTCGAGTCCCATTTTGGCGGCGCGCTTAATGTCGGTGTTACAGTTGAGCAACTTCATGAACTACTCAGATTGGTTGGTGGCAAAACATCGTCGGACGTGGAAACATTGAATCTCAACAGGCTTCAGCATACTATAAATAACAGACAAAATATATAACTCATGAGCAATAATTTATTGCAGGGCAAGATTGCCCTTGTTACCGGCGGAAGTTCCGGAATAGGTTTCGGTGCAGCCAAACGCATGAAAGAGGAAGGAGCGACAGTGTATATTACCGGACGTCGTAAGGAGATTCTTGACAATGCAGCGGCGCGTCTTGGCGACGGCGTTATTGCGTATCAAGGCGATGTATCGAACAAAGAGGATATGGAGCGTCTTGCCGAACTTATAAAACAACAGCACGGCACCCTCGACATTATATTTGCAAATGCCGGCGGTGGTAAGGCAATACCATTTATAGATGCTACATACGAAGACTATCGCAAAACTTTTGATGTCAATGTCTGGGGTACATATCTGACCGTACCGACAATGCTTCCAATTCTCAAAAATGGCGCATCAATCATTCTCAATGCCTCGATAACAGCATACATGGGTCTTGAAGGATTCGGATTATATGCCGCTACGAAAGCTGCCGTACGTTCTTTTGCAAGAAGCTGGACAACCGATCTAAAAACAAGAGGGATCCGCGTCAATGCCGTGAGCCCCGGTGTAGTACCAACCGAAGGATACCAGACTGTGCAAGGCATGACACAGGAAGCTGTGGACGCGTATGCCGAAAGTGTGGCAAAAGAAATTCCGGCAGGACGTGCCGGAACAAGCGAGGAACTCGGTGATGCAGTAGTATTTCTCGCATCAGACCTCAGCAAATACATCACCGGAATAGAACTTACAGTTGACGGAGGCATGACGCAGGTTTATGCCGGCAACAACGGAACAATGTAAATAATAACAAATTATAAATATGGAATATACAAAACTTGGAAACACGGATATTACCGTGTCGCGTATCTGCCTTGGTTGCATGGGCTTCGGCAATCCAGAGAAAGGTAACATCTCATGGACTCTTGACTATGAGAAATCAAAAGAAATCATTGCGCATGCGCTTGAACTGGGTGTTAATTTCTTTGACACAGCCATCGCTTACAATGGAGGCACAAGCGAGCAGTTTGTTGGTCGCGCCCTGCGTGAACTGGCAAAGCGTGAAGATGTAGTTGTCGCAACTAAATTTCTTCCCCGCACCCCGGATGAAATAGCAGCCGGTGTCACCGGTCAACAACATGTAGAAAACATGCTTAACAAAAGCCTTGAGAATCTCGGCATGGAGTATGTTGACCTATACATCTGCCACATGTGGGACTACAACACTCCGATAGAGGAGATCATGGAGGGAATGAACAATGCGGTTGTCAGCGGAAAGGCACGTGCCCTCGGTTTCTCTAACTGTTTTGCATGGCAAATAGCCAAAGCAAATGCTATCGCAGAGAAAAACGGATGGGCCAAGATTAGTGCTGTTCAAGGTCACTACAATCTGCTTCATCGGGAAGAGGAACGTGAGATGATTCCTTACTGTAACGAGGAAGGAATAGCCCTCACTCCCTACAGCGCACTTGTGGCCGGGCGACTTGCCAAACGTGCCGGAGAAGTAACCAAACGTACACAGGAGGACGGAGTTGCAAAAATGAAATATGACGCAACTGCTGCTGAAGATGCGAAGATAATCGAGCGTGTTGAGGAATTGGCAGACCGTTATGGAGTATCTATGACTGAAATCTCAATCGCATGGCTTCTGACGAAAGTCACCTCTCCGGTTGTGGGCGCAACAAAACTCCACCACATTGATGCTCCGGCATCAGCCACTTCACTCAAACTCACTGACGAGGATATAGCGTATCTTGAAGAGCCATACGTGCCTCATGCTCTCGTGGGTGTAATGGCAATCAATAAACCAAAACCAACTCAACCAGTCACTTGGTCAATGGGTAAATAAGAGATATACTATGTCAAGACCTTATATTTATGTCCACATGATGATGTCTGTGGACGGGCGCATTGACTGTCCGGTCATGGCTATGATTTCCGGTCAGGAATATTATGACGCACTCAACAGTTTGGGAGAAACTTCTCGTGTAACCGGGCGTGTTACCGCCGAATTAGAATGTCCGGCAGTTTCCAATTCACCCTTCATAGCAGATAGCACAACAAATGTCGGCGAGGAATGTTTTCATATTGCCAAAATAAACAAGACGTATGAAATAGTCGTGGATACAAACGGGAAGTTGAATTGGGACGGTAATGAAGAATCCGGAAGACCTATCCTCTGCATATTGAGCGAACTTGTATCGAAAGAATACCTGCGTCATCTTGAATCAGCAGGCATCTCATACATAGTAACCGGCAAAAAGAGAATTAACCTCTCACGAGCAATGGAGATGCTTCATCAGCATTTCGGAGTGGAAAAACTGGCCGTGGTCGGAGGTGGTATTATCTGCGGTGGCTTCCTTGAATCAGGAGTAGTGGATGAGATCAGTATAATGGTTGCCCCCGGCATAGATGGTCGTAAAGGGATGACATCAGTATTTGATGGCATAGTAAAATCCGATAATACACCCTATCGTCTTAAACTTGAAAGTGTCAAACAGGTTCAGAATGAAGTAGTCTGGCTTCGTTATACGACTGTTAAATAACCCTTTCAAATAGATAAACCCCAAGTGATGACCTCGACAATGATAAATGTTGTGGTCATCACTTTTTGGTTTTATTCTTTATTATAGTCTATGGATAATTAACATTTAGCATAAATATGAATAAGATTCTAATTGTTGATGCTTCTGTATCCGACATTAGGGTCATGTCCAACCTTTTATCAAGGGCTGGATATGCCCCTCTCGGTGTGGAAAGCATCGAAGCCGGAAAAGTTGAGGTGGCAAAGCTGCCTCCCGGCGCGGTTGTCATCACGGCAATGCGATTGCCTGACGGTACCGCAAAAGAGTTTATTAACTGGTTAAAGACGGAAGGCTTTGGCTTCCCCGTTATAGCCATAGTGGATAATCTTGGAAACATGGATGCCATTGACGTGATGCGTGGCGGTGGTGCGACGGATATAATCCAACGTCCTGCCATTGACAAGCAACTGGTGGAAACGGTCGGTCAATATGCCAAAGCGGAACACGTAGTGCTTACGCTTGACAATCAGCTGTTGCCGCGCAAAAGCGATGCATGGCAGAAGATTGAGAAGAAGATACAAGCCATCGCCGCGACCAACGCCAATGCAATCATCTTCGGGGAGTGCGGTTCCGGCAAGGAACAGGTAGCACATCAGATTTATCTCAAGAGTTCGCGTGAGCAGAAACCTCACACCGTCATTGAAGCCGGTAGTGCCGCTTTCATTGGTTTGCATGACCCGGCATCAGAGCGTAGTGAACTTTATAACCGCATCAAGAGCTACTTTCACAAGGCCGCAGGAGGTACAATCATTCTGAAGAATGTGCATCTTCTCTCCTTTGAGAAGCAATCAGTGCTGTTGCACATACTTGAAACAGAACACCCCGATGTTCGTGTCATCTGCACCGCAGAGCCGGAGCTTATGAAGATGGTGACGGAAAAGACCTTCCGCCCCAATCTGTTCTTCATACTCCGACAATCAGACATCGCCGTGCCTTCGCTGAAAGAAACAACCGAGGACATCCCCGAAATCGCCGACTTCTTCCTAAAACGCTATGCCGCCCAGACAGGAAAGCCGCGAAAGCACCTCGACGCATCGGCAATAAAGGCGTTGAAACTCTATCCGTGGCCCGGCAACGTGCGCGAACTGAAAGACATCGTTCTTTTCGCCGCCTTCCATGCCAAAGAAGACAGGATAACGAAGTCTGATATAACATTCAACTTGTCAGAACCTTTAACCGTCAATGAATTGAACCTGAAAAACGAAGAATGGGAGAAACTCAAGATAGTCGATGCTCTTGACCGTTGCGATTGGAACCAGACGCAGGCTGCAAGGCTTTTGAACATAAGCCGAACAACGCTCAGTTACAAAATCAAGCATTACCGACTTAGACGCAACTGAATGTGAATACCTGTTAATTCGCTAAAATTTTGTATCTTTGTGGCGAATTTAGAAATCGTGTACGCTTTTGATGCGTAACGAAAAAAGAAATATCGCGGTTGGAGAGCCGACCGCACTCCGATACAACATAACATACGCTACACCGAGTTCATTGTGAATCTGGACAATTCATTTGAAACAGAACAAAGTGATGCCTATGCTATGCGTCTGCATAGCGTGCATCCGAAAATTTCTGTTTCCGGCAGTCCAGAGCCGACAATGAGATTGAAGGGTGTGCGCTTTTTTTATGTCTGAAAATCCAGTCGCACACAAATTATCACGTCCCTACGGCTCTGATATAGCGCACATCTCAAAATAATTTCGTAATTTTGCGTATATAATAGCCTCGATATGATAACAAAAGACGAAGTTTTGGAATTGCTGACATCAACCGAGACATATCGGGTTGAGCGCACAATCAGCACCAGCAACATGGACAAGTTCTGTGAGGCCATTTGTGCGTTTGCCAACGATATGCCCAACTCCCGGAAAAACGGCTATCTCATTATCGGGGCACATGACGATGGAAAGTTGTCAGGATTGAAAGTGGACGATGCTCTGATGAAGAAAATATCAGGCATCCGTTCAGATGGCAACATTCTTCCATTGCCGACTATGTCAGTTGACCGTTTCGTGTTTCCGGAAGGAGAGTTGTTGGTGGCAGAGGTTCGTCCTTCTGATTTACCTCCTGTTCGCTATCGTGGTCGGGCATTTATTCGTATTGGTCCACGCCGTGACATAGCCACCGAAGCAGAAGAACGTATATTGGCTGAACGGCGTTGCTCCTTCATGGCTACATTTGATGCTACTCCGTGTTTGAATGCAAAGTTGGAGGACTTGGATGTGGATTATATCAAGAATACCTATCTTCCAAAGTTTCTTGATGAAGATACGCTAACAACTGACACGCGTGACATAAAGGAGCAACTTGCATCGATTCATCTTTACGACCGAGAAAACGATTGTCCGACCTATGCGGGAATAATACTGTTCGGAACTAATCCAAAGTATTTTCTTTTGGGTGATTATGTTCAGTTTGTTCGGTTCGCCGGAAAGGATAAGGGTGGCGATATATTGAACGAGCGACAGTTCTCCGGGCCTCTTTACAAGATGCTCCCTGCGTTGGAATCGTTTGTAAAAGATGGCATTATAACACAACGCCCTGTACCGGCGTCGCTTTTTCGCGAAAAGACCGTATGGAATTATCCCGAAGGAGCTATACGCGAACTGATGATGAACGCCTGTATGCACCGCGATTATCAATCGAATATGCCAATCAGGTTATATCAGTTTGATAATTACATCGAGATTATGAACGCCGGAGGGTTGTACGGCGAGGCTCGCCCTGAAAACTTTCCCTCGGTAAATGACTACCGCAATCCGCTCGTGGCTGAGGCGATGCGCGTGATGAAATATGTCAACAAGTTCAACCGAGGCGTGACCCGTGTTCAGGAAATGCTCAAAGAAAACGGCAACACCCCCGCCGTCTTTGATGTCAACACAATCACAGCATTCCGCGTAACTGTTCAAGCGACCAATGAGGCCGACTTGTCGAAGGGCACAAGTCAGGGCACAAGTCAGGGCACAAGTCAAGATGACAAAACCATTGAAGAAAAAATCATAGAGTTCTGCAAAGAGCCGCGTTCATTGGCAGAAATCACAGCCTTTTGCGGCTTCCAAGACAAACGCAAGTTCAGAGAACGGTACCTAAATCCGCTCTTGGGCACCCATATTCAAATGACAATCCCTGACAAACCCACAAGCCGTTTCCAGAAATATCATAAGATCCAACTTAAATAAATACACAGAGAGCAGTCCGATATATATTAGGGTTTAAGATATTATGATAATGATACAATGAAAAAGAAATTACAGCATATCTGTTTACTGATATCTAAACTAGCATATGCGTTTAAGTTTAACTGGATATTATTTGTAACTCTACTTGTCTGTGCTGGCTTAATTTCCATTTATTCAATTAAAATAGATAGCATTCTGCCAGCTTTAGTCACATTTTTTGAACCTCTGAGCAATCTTCTTGCTCTATCTCAGGCATTTTCTTATATAGTAATTCTTTTAATTATTTCTATTGATGTTTTTTTATGGAATCAGAAAACTTCAATAAACCCATATGTCATTATTATAATATCAACGATAATATTATTGATATATCTAACTCCATATAAGTGTTTTTTAGATATATCTAATGGACTAAGCTGGAAATGGATTTTAATCGTTAGTTGTATTCCCGTAATAACCAAAGAACTAAAAAATTATATACGGATATGGAAGATTTATAGGCCTATAAGAAAAGATAAAAAGACTACAGGTTTCACTAAGAAGACACCTGATGATAATTTAATTTATACTGGGTGGGATAGGTATGTGGACGTTTTACGACGTAGATTAAAAGACACTTCATTAAATAATGAGAATTATGCAGTTGGTATTACTGGCAATTGGGGAACTGGTAAAACAACGTTCCTTAGTGTTTTAAAAGGGGCCATAGCGATTGATTTTATAGTTGCTGATTTTTGTGCATGGGAGAGTAATAATACTAAAACATTAATCCGAGACTTTTTTGGGTGCCTAAATTCAGTACTAGAATGTAATGGTTTAAAGTATGATTTTACAAAATATATAGATTTATTAGAAGATTCAGGAATTCCAGCATATATAAAAAAGATTAATAATTTGATTGATCACGAAGGGAATAGCGTCGAATCCGAGAAAAAAAAGATTGAAAAACAGCTAAGATTAATAAATCGACCCATTGTAGTTATTATTGATGATGCAGATAGAATGGATAATGCTGAACTAATGGGGTTATTTAGAATTATTCGCGTTACTGCAAATTTCAATAATATTATCTTTGTTGTTGCCTATGATAAACGATATGTAGTTAACCAAATTGAAAAGAATGGATTGAAAAATGGGAATGAATACCTCAAGAAAATATTTCAATTAGAAATATCTCTCCCTTCAGATAGCAGAGAGTATATTCCTGAACTTATGATTAAAGAATTATTATTTCATAAATTACCTAATGATTTTATTGATGCAGTAAGGAGACAGATAAATGCAACTAGAGGAGAATCTCATCTTCATCCATTAACAAACTCTATTCGAACGTATCGGGATGTAAAAATATTTGTTAATTCATTATTAGTTGCATATGACCTTATATCAAAAGACAATCTTCAATATGAAATTTCGTATGCAAACATATTTTGGATAGAGTTGCTAAGACAATTTTATTATGATGTATATGAAATTTTACGCAACAAGCCAAAACGCATACTTAATGTACTTCCTTCAGAAACGGGGAATGGACAATTATACACTTATATTAGAAATACAACTAAAGGTGATCAAGATGACATACATGAAGATGGCAAATTAAAAATTGTTGATAAAGATGTGTCATTAATATTGTACATATTATTTAGCGATAGAAGAAACGAACAAACTTCAATCCGCAGAATCAACAATTATCGTAAATATTTTGATTACAGACTGCCATCAAACGTAATTTCCAATCTTGAATTTCAAGAAATACTCTCTAATGATAATCCCAGCATAATTCATGGTTGGATAAATGATACCCTTTCAGAGCATAAAGGTCTCTCATTATATAATCATCTATCACTTTTTAGCGCCGTAAAGTGTAATGAAAACCATAGATTATTAGCTCAGAATTTTATTTATATAGCTCTGCAATTGGTGAACAAACAACCATTACTCATTTATGATGAGTTTGTTAAAAATATCTTAGAAAGTCGTTCTTATAAGATAGAATTAGGCGAATATGCCAAAGGGGTTATTTCACAGTGTCTGCAAGATGAAAACTGCAGCTATGCTTCTTGGAATAAAATTTTTGCCAGTTTGCATTCTGTAGAAATTTATGATAGTAGCGACGGGAGTACTATTATCCACTATAAAAGCATTATAGATAACGAGTCTTTGGTAAATTTCGCTTGTGAAAATTGCATAAGGTATCTTAACTCTATCGACCCAAGTCCAAAAATAGAAATGATCACCTCTCGGCATTCATCACTTCATGAATTTGTAAGCAATGCGTGTGTTATTACTTCTGAGATTCCTGAAGGCGATATTACCAATAGAGAAAATTTGATATTTCAGGCGTTGATAAAATTTTATACACCTAAGAAAAAAGAGAATAATAAAGAAGCATTTTTGCAGCCGTTTCAGATTAATTATGATGGATATTATCCAGAAATTGAGAATGATATATTATTGGAAAAAGAAAAGCTATTTGGAACAAGCAAGAAATTTAAAGAGTTTTTACGAGAGTGTTTTGAATAAGTTGTTTTACTTAATAACTTTTATATTTAGAACACATCATTTTGTGTCGGATTAGCGATTGCATCTATCTCGTCGGCGATTTCGTCGTAGGATAGTTTGATGTAGTCCATGAAAGTTTTCTGCGTTTTGTGACCGCTGACGTGCATCATCTGGACGATGGTGTATTTGTGCGACAGGTACATATTGGTAATGCCACTACGTCGGGCGGTGTGAGTAGTAACGCAGTTGTAGCGCGGCATAACAACCTCTCTTTTTGCGTTGCGTTCCACCGCCAATTTACCCAATGCCTCATTGTTCTTTTGCTTCATTGTCAATTTGGTGGGCACTTTGACCGCAAGAGAAGGCACGGTTTCGGATAGGTCTTCAAGTATCTCCTTGATGTAGCGGTTGATAAGCACATCAATCACAGAGGGAATGTTGTAATTGTATTTCTCGCAGATGGCTTTGAGGTTGGGGTTCATTATCGGTATCTTGACCTCGTTGCGTGTTTTCTGTTGGATAAGCCGGATTATAGGCGTACCCTTTGCGGTTGTCGTGAAATCCTCAGGCTGAATATTGTTGTAGTCGCTGACGCGCTGACAGGTATAACACCCGATAAGGAATATATCGCGTACTTGGTCTTTAAGCCCGGTCAACTCCATGTCTGCCAGAGCCTGTAATTCGACTTCGGTCAGATAAATTTCAACCGCCTTGTCGCTTTCCTCGACCTTTCGTTTGGAGAAACAAGCCATCGCTCGGTCGTTGTTGTGAAGACCATCGGCATAGGCATATCCCACCATTGCACGGAATGAAACAAGATATTTGTTGATTGAACTGCCCATATAGTCGAGCTTGGCGAGGTGAGCGAGAAATTTCGTCACAAGTTCGCGGTCAACATCGTCCCATGTCAACTTATGGCGAGGGTCGAAGCCGTTGTAGAGTTTTCGGAAACTACTCCACGCCTTGCAACTGCCGGGAGTGTACGGGTCATTGCCATTGAGCCGTTTTCCGGCCTTTATGTCATTGACAAATCGGTCGAGATAATTCCAGATGTTGGCACGCTCCAATTCCGCTTTCTTTCGTTGGCGTTCCTTCTCTGCGGCCTTTTCGCGCTCCTGTTTCAGCCGGGCATCTTCCTCAGCTTTGCGTGCCTTTTTCACGGCATCGGATTTCTTTGGATTGGCAACGGCAAGTATAGCCTCTTTCACAGCCCTCTTGTCAAAGTGCATACCTTCAACTTCGCTTTTGACCGCCATTTCTATCTTGGCAAGAGTATCGTGCAGCTTGAAATTCTTTTCCCGATGCCGCATCCAGTTTTCTTCGGAGGATACGGCATTGCGCCACTCCTGCACATCAACCTGTATTTGAGACGAGAAGATAGAATCTATCTTGTGTTCCTTGTTCTGCACCCTGAAAAACAGGGTTGCCATATCCTTGTTCTCATCCTGTTTGCGGATATAGAATCTGGAGAGAGTCTTTGCCATAATTCAAATGGTTTTATTGTCGGTTACATTCATTCGGGAAACCACAGCCGATAGTTCGTGCCTATCTCCGTGAAGTTGGTTCGGGTTCCAAAATCACGGTGTGTTTTCCGAATACAAAGATAGTGACTATTTTCAAAAGTCACTACAAAAGTCACTATAATTTTTGAAGATTAACAACTCCAAGTGAATTCATTTTGATTTAATTGCGTTGATATATAGTATATTATGTGTGATTCGGATTTGCGAAGGTTTATCTTAATTTATTAAAAATGGTGCTGGTGGCACCACAGAAGACCGATAATTCTCAATGAGTTAGCGGTCTTTCTTTCACCCATATCCCTCCGAGTCACCACAAAAGTCACCACGCCCATGGTAAATTGCTGAAATATTGAGAGTTATGTGTGTCACGGTGAAGGCGTATCTATTTCGCTCGATACGCAACTTGTTGATAATCAACGCAAATTGAAGCATTATTCATAGTCATTCACCATCATTCAATCCCACCCCACAGCCTCCTGACCCCAAACTTTAACAGAGTTTAACTATAGTAACGCGATAAAAATGTGGTGACCTCAATCAAAAATCAGCCGGGTCACCACGCTAAACATAGAACTCTCCTCATTGACGATTGCCTGCATTTTCTGCATTATCTGCATTTTGGAACAATGATTCTCACCCTAATGACTTTTAAGAAATCGCATTGTTGAGGGTGGATTATTTGGGTGTGATATTCATAAATCGGCTGCTGTCAGGATATAACGGCGATTTTTATGTGTGCAAATCGTCCTAATGTCAAATATTCTTATTAACTTTGCAATAGGCTCTTATGCCAATCCGACAGCAATGCCTCCCGACCGAGCAAAAATAATTGGCATCTCCCGTCATCGCCTCTCCACCGACGGCGATGGTGTGACTATGCTTGTCGCTTTCCACGGCTGTCCGCTCCGTTGCCTCTACTGCCTTAACCAACAATCAAGATATTGGAAAGGAGGTAAGCCATGAAAATAAGTCGCATTATAATATATTCATTGGCAATATGTTTCGTTGTCTTTTTGGCAATATTCATGATTGGGATTCATCTTGCCAGCACTCGACCCTTGCCATCTCCAATTCAAGAATATCTTAATGACCATATATTGGCGGAATTATATTTCGAGGATCAAGGAGCATGGGGGGCGTATGTCGCGTTGGAAATATCAGGATTGGATGAATCCGATGAAGAAACCATTTCTATCAGAGCCGAAGATTGCAAGCCTATGCTTGATAGCATTGTAGGTAAAGATGTATATATCAGTTATCGTGATTTTCCAAGCAAAAATAATAATCTCCAACTACATGAAGTTTTACTTGGAGAAGCCCTGTTGCGACAAGATAGCCTCAAATATACATACCATTTTAGTAATTATAAATCCACTAACTAATGAAGTTGACAGATAAATATTTCGGACGATTCTTTGGAATGTCATTGCTGTGTGGCCTTTTGGTATTCTTATTGGCTGCTACAATCTGGTATGGAATGGTGCAGGTAAGTTGGTTTGGTGTTTATTGGATAGCCGCTGTAATAATCGCGTGTTGGGGTATAGGAGGTCTTTCCGGATGGCTGATTACACCAAAAGAAAAAGTTGGCCAACTTTGGCTAAGAATATATGTAATGTCGGTTGCTACGTATTGTGTTGGCTCTATATTGTTTGGAGGTTGGGATTCGTCAGTAAGTGGATGGACGTTTATGTGAATAAATTTATGATGGCAACACCAATTGATAAAGTCATATATTTGCCACAACAATCCAAAAATCCTTTTACCAATCATTCTATGGAAAGTGTTATAAATGCACTACTGGAATACTTTTTTGACAAATGAGAAATTTCTTATCCATACTACTTTTAGTTGTGATTTCCACTGGTTGCAGTGGAAATCACAACCAAAATGTATCTGAACTTGACCAACTGCTATCAGCTATTGATCACGAAGACGTTAGTGTAATTCAAAAAATTGTTCAGTCAAATGATACACTTCTGAATTACGTAGATTCAGATTATTTGAATACGCCTCTTATCAGAGCTACTTATAATAGGAAACTAAAATCGGTTAAATCGTTATTGTCCCTTGGGGCTAATCCCAATATTCGAAACGTTCAAGGGGTAACTCCTCAAATCGTTGCTATCATAGATAGTCGCAATCATTCACCAAAGGATGATACAAAATTTTTGAGTGAATTACTAAATGCAGGAGCCAATCCCAATGATACTTGCTATTGGAATGGTGAAAATTTTTCTATGCTTACCCCGCAAAGCAGCATGCTTATGCTTGCATTAAATTATAGTCAAGACAAGGCTAAATTGCTTATCGAATATGGTGCAGACATAAACTACATGAATAGCAATAATATTTCTGCGGCAATTGAATCACTTATCAATAATCGACTTGATATTGCTGAATTTATCATAGTAGAAAGACATGCGGATGTAACTAAGCCTTTTTACTTTCAAGATTTGATAAATGATAGTGTTATTGATTATTCTGACCCTCATTATGCTGTAGAGCTTCTTCTTGATATGACTTACGATTTAAAATCAAAAGAGTACCAAAAGAAATCTGCTATTATTGATGAATTTCTCAAACAAGGTATAAATTATCAAAGTTATAAAGATTCTCTTGATAATAGAATTCTATATAGGATAAAGAAATTATATCCTAATGACTGGAAAGAATATCTGAGACTATATTAAATATAACATATTAATAGGTCGTCAGAATCTTTACATAAACGGAGGCAAATTCTTATGTTAAAGTTATAGCAAGTTATTTCTTTAAACGACTTAATAATATAACATCGGTTGATTATTCTATCAGCCGATGTTATATTATATAAATTATTAATGCGCCCTCATATAGACAGATGCAAAGATTTTATAAACACAAAATTCATTTCAGTTATTACAGAATCTAATTAATATCTATCACGACAGCCATCTACACGACTATTTTGCTCATATATTCCTATTTCAACGTCATAGAATCATTGATATTTGTGGAGCTTTTAATGTTTAAAATCTTGTAGTTATATAAATTGCTCTCCTATTACTGAACATCTGAATTGTTCAATACCTTATAAGGGATTACAATGAGTCAAATGCAAGTTGCAGTGCGTCTATGTCATACCCGAAAGATACGGTTATTCCGGCGTATGAGGTTCCTAAATAGACATTTTCAAACAATAGACTGAACGACTCGGAATTGATATCCTCCCGGACTTCGCATGTTGTCTTGGCGTGGTCTATTATATCTTTTCACATTGATAGTTCATGCTGATACCATTCATAGGCTATCTTTAAATTCAGGAAGATTGATAAACGCTGACACCTCGACATAAAACATCGCTTCATTTATGTTGGATATAACCATTGATTCCAACCGTTGCGTTTCTTCCCTGCAATGCTCTATGAAATAATTATAGAATGTCACCAATGCCACTCGATAATGTGCAGGAATTGAACACACAACTCGCTGACAAGAGCATTCTTTTCTTGTCAGCGAGTTGTACAGTGTCTATCTCAGTATAATTACTTGCGGGTCTTGGGGTCGATGATATGTTCGCCGTTTTTGGCTCGGCGCATATTTTCTTCAAGGAGTTCGTAACAGTCCATTTTGGCAGGGTCTGTTTCCTTGACTTTCTTTTCAGTGGCAACCTCTTTCAGTGAGTGCGGTTGTTCATCCTGCGGTTCCGGCTGCCAATCGTCATGGGGGTGATAAAATAGGAATTCAGTCCCGGCTTTCTCTTTCTCCACAATGACGGATTGCCAAGCCTCACGAGTTTCGTCGCTGCCGTTTAGGATTTCCTTCTCGATGCGGTTGGTGAAGTCAACATCAGAACTGATTACACGTTTCAGACGATAGAGCCACTCAACTTTCAGAAGTTCGTCACGCTGCTCTTTTAGATCAAAAGCCCACCATAGAGTAACGCATAGAATGACGACGGTCACAAGGTGCAGAATTATCAGTTGGGAGAACCTCTTTTTGTGCCATTCAGTCCTATCGCGGAGTTCAAGACTTTTCTCCATACGCCCAAGCCTTGAATTGATTGCCGAAGCATCGTCAAAACTTATGCCCGGTGCTTTCAGCGCGCCACGGTTGAGAGCGTCTTTTGCACTGTTCTCAATCTTGGGCGAAAGCGTTGAGATTATCTCATGCGACACTTTTTGAGCGGCCCCGGTTGCGGCTTTGTCCGCCACCTCCTGCATATTGAGTTTGGCAAGGGCATCAAATCCTTTCTTGATTTCGCCCAATCCTTGCAGGGTAAGCGACAGAGTGCTGTTGAATGTCTGAACCATACCGAAAAGCCTGTTGATGTCCTCACTCTTTGCAAGGTCGTCCGGCAAATGGATTTCCAACGGTTCCGCAGGCTGAGGTTCCGGCGCAGAGGTCGGGAACATCGGCTGTTTGGGTATTGAGCCGATAGTGTTGTTGATTTCAGTTATCTTGTCAAGGAGCGAGTTTTCCAGCCTATCGATTTTGCGGCGGATAAGCTCCATGTCGGGATTCTCGCAGAGAATGCCCTGATTGCTGCTGTCTTTTTTTGCCATACTTTTATCGTTTAGGGGGTGATACGTTTTTTCTTCTTCGGATGCGTGAGTTTCCACGCTTCCAAAGATTCATTCTTGTCAGGAGTGCCGGGCCCCGGTTGGAACAATCCGCCAATGAACTGACCGACACCGTTGCCTATGTCAGCCGCAAGATCCAGAGCCGAAGCCGCAGTAGCCTTCACTGCTCTGACCGCCTCATCTGAAATTGTGGAGTTCTTCGGCTTTGTAGTTCCGGCATTGCTCGTTGCCCTCTTTCTTGATTGAGTCCGATTGTCTGACTGCGAATTGAAAAGGCTGTCGAGATTCCTGAACTTGAACTGCTCTCCGACATCAGAACCTTTCACCTTATAGTCGCCAAGTTGGAAGGAAACGCCCTGCATCTCGGTAGTGCCACGGCGGTATTTCGGAATGATTGAGATGTTCTTTTTAGCCAACTCACGCGCAAAACTATTCCAGTCGCGGGCATTTTTCAATGCTTCCGTGGCGGCGATTCTTATCTCCGCTTTTGCTCTTTCGATGCCGTGCAGTTTCTCCAAATCGGGATTCTCCTGCTTGGGCAGAGCGAGTCCATACTTCCGCGTCAATGCCTCGCAGACCTTCTTATTCTTGTAGCGGTTGCGTCCGCACTCCATACGCTTGCCGTTGTTGCCTACCATGTTGAACACGATATGGCAGTGCGGTTTGTCGGTTTCGTAATGGCGGACTATGAGCCATTGGGTCTTGTCGAGGCCCATCATCTTGATGTAATCTTTCGCTATCTGAAGCATCTTTTTATCGCTTAATTTCGGTCTGTCCTCGGCGGCGAAAGACAAAGTTATGTGTCCGGCAGGATTGCTTATTCGATGATTCAGCATAGACTGAGATTCAAAACTTGCGATTATCTGACGGCGTTTCGTACCCAACAGACCATCGCTTCCGAGTATCTTCCAAGTGTCGGGAGTGAATATTCTTTTGTCGTGTTTCTCGCGGGTGACATAGTCAACCTTTGAACCGAACGACCCGGATTTCAAAATTTTTCCTATCATCTTTGTGTCCGTTTTTTGAGATTTATGAGGATGTCGGCCATTGTGTCAAGGCAGAAATTAGCCTTGTCTTCAATAGCGGTCAATCCCTCGGTATTGCCTGTATGGGCGATTTGATTGAGATTGGGTCCGAGTTTTTTCAACTCGTGGATAAGGGCTTTTTCCTCGTCAGAGAGGAATGCGATGATGACATCCTCCAAAGCCCGGATGCGGACATATTCAGCCTTGTTCATACCTGCCTTTGCCGAGAGAATATCAACGCGGTCATACTCGCCGTCATTGAAACTTATCTTGACATACCTGTCTCTTTTTGCCGAGCCGAGGCGCGGTCTTCCATTCGATTTATCCATGTTGTAAATCATTGTAATCGGTGTAACCATTATACCGGAATATGCGACCATCGGGAGGCAGGCAATCAACCGTCAGGCGGTCGGATTGCCCCCTTTTGAGGAACTCAAAAGGTATCTTGCCACTACTACTGAATCAGGCTGCGCAGCATACCTCCGTTTCCATCCCTGACGGGACTCTGTGCCTCCCGATTAGTCGCTTATTTCCGGCTGTCAATTCTCAGAGTTTGCGCCATGCCTCGAGGTCGTCGCCGAACAGGTCGAGGTGTTCGCAGATGATGCGCTCGGCATAGCTGCCAACGTTTGCGCCACGGTCGCCGAGAATACGGGCGTAGCGTTCAAGACGCTCCCATGTGGCATCGCTGATGTTGAGCGAATGTCGCTTGACAATCTTCACCGGGATGAGATATGTTTCCTTGTATTCGCCGAACTCCAGCTTTCGCTGCTTTATGCCCACACGCTGTTGCTTGGGTTGTGGCGTTGCGCTCTGTTCATTGTTGAACAGATTGGCGTTGTTGTCGGGAGTGTTGCGGTCGTTGCTGTTAACAGCAACATCAGAGTTAGCGGTGTTGACAGGCATAGCTGAGTCAACGGAATTGGGAGTAATATCAGTTTTCATAAATTCATCAGATTTGGGAGTTACACAATCGGTAGATGTTTTGCCAGTCTTGGGTGTTGACTTGGCGGTGGAGGAAGAGGTTGTTGACTGAGATTTCTTGTTAGTCATATTTTCTCGTTTTTACGGTTTGACAATGTTGTTTCGGTTGTCGGGTCATACCGCTCAACCGACACTAATTCGAGTTGCAGGTCATCTATGAATTTCTGCAACATCGGATACTTTCTAATCATACTTTGCAGCACGGCTTGGTCTGGCTCAATTTGCAGTAAATAATCGGCAATATCATATCCGGCTGACTTGTCAGTATCGTCGGCAACATCATCCATGAAGTTGAAGATGGTGGCTTCGATACCGAGCGACTTCATCAATGGCAGTTTCTGCCGCCACTTCTCGGTCGCCCCCAAATCAGGATAGAGGATAACCTGCCGTCCACTAAGAACCCGGAGTGCCTCGGCATTGAGGCAACCGTTCTTGCCGCCGGTAGCGAGCCACACATATTCGGGCAGATACCAACTCGCTATCAGTGCTGTCTTCTCGCTCTCGACCAATGCGACAGGCTTGCCACGGTTCATCGGCAACAGATGCTCACCGAAAAAACATTGACGGAGATTGTAGTGCGGCAACTTCATCAGCGAGTGGGCCCACGACACATGGTTGAATGGCTCTTTGACACGCTTGCCACTTTCGGCATTGTAGAGCATAACTTTCCCGGTGCGGACACGCCCGTTTATGTCGGTCTGCCAGAACACACATGCTCCCGGCCAGTGCTTCGATGTGCCGACGCAATACTCTCTCATCATACGCTCCGCATCATCGGGTCCGAACTTCGATTTGAGGAACAGAAAGAGATTGTTTCGGTCGTAACCGTGCAGAGTCTGTGAAACAGTCTCTGCCGCAATGAAAGAGGCTGGCTTGGGCGGCTCGGTCGGCGTGGCTCTGCGGGCTGACGGAGCTGCCCAATCGGAGTGCTGAGGCTTATCCTGCGGATTGCGCTCAAAATATTCCTTTGGCGTGAGGTGGTAGCCACAGCTCTGCTCATGGTCGCACCTGCCGACATCATCCGGAAACGTGATTTGTTTCTCGGTGTCGATGTATCGGGAGAAGCACCGTTTCTTGTGACAGGCAGGGCAAGTGTAGCGGCTTCCGACACCACGATAGGGTTGGAGGATAAATCGGTGTTCACTCATAGTTCCATCAAGATTTTGGTTGCATTATCCGCATTATTTGCATTTTGATGGAGCGAAAATGCGGAAAGTGCAGAAAATGCAGGTGGATAATCATAATTTCGCATAGACTCCGTGACGCACCTTTTGGAAATGGATGCCGGTGAACCGCTTGACAAAATCCTTGAAAGTCCGCTCTGCCATAGAATTGGCTATTGCAATCTCAACGCCCTGCTCGGTTGTGAACTCCTCCGGCAATGCGGCTATGACAGCCCGTTGCAGTTCTGACAGCGACAAATCCTTGATTATGCCCTGCACCCTTGTGGCGGTAGCCTTGAAATAATCCACAAGACTTATGGCGTTCTCCACCGAAACAAGATCTATTTCAGTTTTGTCAGCCTCGCCGCAAGCCCATCGCGCCATTTGGATAATCAGACAGAAGCGTATGGCATGAAAATCGAACTTGCTGAACACTCCTTTCAGCGCGTCATTCTCCTCGCGGTTGCAGTCCTCTGTATTCTCCCGTTGCCACTGATAAAGCCGAGCCTTTGCCTCCAGCGAGAAACTGATGATTGTCGGGATAACCTTGCCGTCTTCGTCCGTATCGTATGGCATATCCACAAGTCTGCCGATAATTTCAGCCCATGAAGCCTCAATGTCGAATGACGGTTCTTTGTCGCTCCACGCCTGCTTGTCCTGATTGTTGGCGATGACGAATAGAAGGCGGTCGATGAAGCCATTTGAACTGCGGCTGCCTTGGGCGAGTTCGTTGAGAATACCGTTCTGGATTGTGCCGACAACCGACACAAACGGTCTGCCGATATATACGGAGTCTTTCGCGCCCTTGCGGTCGGAGAATATCGGGTTGGCGTTGTATAGTTTCAACCAATATTCCTCGTCAGAGCCTTTGTTGTAGCGGTTGAAATTCTTGAACCATCCCGCCAACTCATCATTCCACATGCAGATGCCGCGCAGATTGTGGGAGTGAATAAGCATCATGGCCTCCGGAGTTGCGTCAGAAATCAGGAAACGCTTGTTTACAGGCATTACCGGATGCGCAACAGTCCTTTCTTTCATCGGCAATTCGCATTGGCGGTTGTACTCGGCAAGTTCTTTCTGAAAGGCACTGTTGTTTACGCCGTCAATATCGGAGAACGGACGGATGGCGAAGTTAAGAGGATGCGACTTGCACGCTCCGGGTCTGCCGACAAGAGCCATGAACAGGATGGCACTCTCATCCCATTTCCCTTTCAGCCGGACGAAATGGGTATTTCCGATACCAAGTCCGAGAGCTACAAGCATAGCCCCGGCAAGATAATCCACCGGAAAACCGTAGCAATCGTTAGCCTCGCGGATAATCCTCTGAATCTTTATCGGCATGGCACCGAGAGGAAAATCACCACCCTTCATGCTGACTCCTGCGTCGATGGCTTTGCCAAGCAGAATCATCGGGTCGATGCCTTTGGGTGTAGAATTGTTCTTTTCCATAGGCGATCAGGATTTGGATTCGAGATACTCTTTTACCTCGCTCAGTTTGTAGCGGCTGCTGCGGCCTACCTTGATTGCGGTGAGTTTACCCTTCTGTACAAGGTTCCATACCGATGTCGGCTTGATACCGAGTTTGGCACAAACTTCGGCTTTGGTAAGAAGGCGGTCTTCTTCCGCCTTCATGAGTAGCGGAAGGAGTCGGTCGCGTGTAGCGTCGATGGTGTCAACCACAAGCTGATGGAGGTCGCTGAGGCTGACGGTAAGGAGAATGTTAGGAGAGTTGGGGTCGGAGAGAGAGGCTTGGAGAAGGTTATATAAATTCATATTGGGGGGATTTGAATTTATGAGAATACCGCCGACTTAATACGTTGGCACAGCCCCGGCGCATTGGGCGGTGACAACGGTCCGAAAAGGACATAGTGGGTGCTGTCGGCTCTTTTCGCTAAAGCCAACATACAGTGTGTTTCCGACTCATCTTCGGTCGGAAACGGACGTAGTTCTCCCTATCCCGTGCCGCCTTCAGAGTGAAGACAATAAGGGGGCTATCCGCCACGCTTGGGCGAACATACGTCGGGTGCAAACGCCATCATTGGGCGGGTGCCATCATTTTTAGTGGGTAAATTTCGCGCGGGTCGCGCTTTTTTTCTGACCGTGTTTTCAATTAGTCAGTCAGATATTTCCGATATTTTCAACTTTACGCTGCCACTTTATCCATAATATTCCAGCGTGTTGACAATCGGGTGCAATCTTCCCTTATAATTGGAAAACCGTCTTTCTCTGAGCCGTTTAACAGCAGCCATTCCATTCGTTTGCAAACCGTTGGGTCATCGCTTCCTCAGTGCGTGTTGTTAGCGGTTCGCGTCTGCCGTCCTTTTAAGGCTCTCATCTTCATAGTGTTCCGGACGACTTCATCCGGGATTAGGTGTAGGTATGAACACAAAAAAGCGTAGCACAGTCAGGAGCATCATTCCAATCCTATATATAAAAGTTGAATGTGTCGGACGGTGGCTCTGCCATCTTGTGTTACATAAAGATACGAAAATTTTTTCGCGTTTCCAAATCATCACAGCTCCAAAGGTGCTTTTCTGGGTAAAATTAGCCCTGTAACTACATCATCTTGCGTGTGTTACAAGAAAATGCAGTTATCGGCCATCCGGGCAGGAAACATAGGCGCATAACAATGGCTATACCATTCGCCTCAATGCCTCCGCATTCTTTACATGCGCAGATGGCGGCACGCTTCTTTGGCTGTGCGTTGATAATCGTTCCCCTTGCAAGGGGATATATGTCTTTTCGCCCACGAATGGACTTTGACGGACAAAATCATGCCGGGCGACCGTCACGGCAGAGCTATGTGAAAATCCCGTCAGAATGACGGAGGTGTGTATGAGTGCTCCGCTATGGTCACATGAAAATGCCATCACGTTTTCTAATTAGCCTTATCTCTTGTCGCAACTTGGCATGACGCTGTCACGAAGTGCTGGGGCACATTCGTCAATCCATGTCGCGGTCAAGGAAAGACCATCAGTACAATTCTAACGAAGGTAGGTTGAAAATGGTTCAGTAGAGTTGTATTTTTTTTGGAAATTTATTTTTGAGATTCAGGCACAATGTAGTAGCCACCAGTTTTCTTTGATCCACGATACTCGATAAAATTCTTGTCAATAAGTGATTTAACGCTTCTACGGATTGTCCTTACGCTTTTATTAGTTTTCTCAATCAATAAATTGGCTGTGATGCCTGGACTTGATTGTATAAAATCCAGCACCACTCGTTCTGTATCATTTAATGTGCCATTTAATGTGCCATTTAATGTGCCATTTAATGTGCCATCGGTGGCACTTTGGGGCTTGGTTCGCTTCATGAACCTTACGGTGAAGAAGCCTTTGTTCTCAAATTCCGGTTCCGGCAAGCCTGCTTCTTTCATCAGTCTTCGCATACGGGGAACGCCTGAACCAACTTTCTCGACGATGTGCATTCGGGTGAACAGCCCAAATATGAGTGGGTTGCGGCTCATGCTCTTCGCTCCGAAATTTTCGGCCACCAATGGAAGAAGACCACCGGGATTAGATATTTCCACCCGGTCATCATATACTTCTACCATGATAGTCGCCCCTTCCTCGTATAGGTCGCGGTGGCAAATGGCATTGCATAAAGCCTCTTTGAATGCGTCAAGAGGAATCTCCCATATTTCCTTTCGAGGACCGACACCTTCAATGATATACTCAACTTCCAACTTGCTCTCAATCCATGAAATAGTATTGAGATACTGCTGATAGAGAGGCCCGCCAAAAGTCTTGTCGTCGATAATATGTACCTTGTCAAGACCTTTGAAACGCAAGCATCTTACGACGGCGTGTGGGAATTTTCGTTCCGGCTCTTTACCAAAGAATAACGCTGCTGCATTCTTGACGCGTCCATCATCGGTCAACAATTCCAAATTGTCGAATAATTGCCGAATAGGTAAATCCTCCGACAAATGTGCCTTTTCAAGAAAGGATTTGAAATTATGCCGCTCTATATCTTCATCAATGTAAAACCAACGGCAAGGAATGGCATCGTAGAAAATCTTTGAACATTCAGCAAAGAATGCGCGGATTTCTTCGGCTGTCCTCAACTTTTGACAGTTGGCTCCCTCACGGACATATATCAATCCTCCGGTGATGTAAGGTTTGTCCTTGCCGCTTGGAACATCAATGACCCAAACTTTCTTCCCCTCGACTTCAACAGAATACATATCGCACCTTATAGCCGGGGATATTTCGCCAATGGTATCTTGAATAGCAGAACGCTTGTTGTTGTCAATCTCGGCACCAATAATTTGATTGTCGTTATCCACACCAATTAGCACATAGCCTCCGGATGCGTTGGCAAATCCGACTACTTCGTCAGAGATTTCTTTCACCTTTGATGGCACACTTCGTTTGAAGTCCACATTGTAGCCTTCGCCTCCTTTTACAAGGTCAAGTATTTGAGATGCCGTTAACATAATGCAAAGTTACTAATTTATTCCGAATTTACCGCTGTGGATGAGGAGATTAAATGTGCCTATTCCAAAAAAAAGTGGCCATTTGACCATTTTTCCGGAATAAGTCTGATGGCTTACCACATCTCGCTGTCTTTCTTGGTACGGGCGGCGATTTCATCGGCTATTTCCTCTGATGATAGTTTGATGTAGTCCATGAAGGTCTTTTGGGTTTTGTGGCCGCTGACGTGCATCATCTGGACGATGTCGTATTTGTGGCTGAGATACATGTTGGTGATTCCGGTGCGTCGGGCGGTATGGCTCGTCACGCATTTGAAGCGCGGGAGTAGTACGTTGCCGTTCAGGTCGGTTTCCGGCTCCTTGCCTTCTTTTTTCAACGCGTCCTTCTGCTTCATCGTCAGATTGGTCGGTACTTTCTCTTTCAGTGTCGGGACGCATTCAGATAGATCTTCAAGAATATCCTTGATGTAACGGTTCAGCACCTGCTCGTTGGCTTTCGGAATGTTGTAGCCGTATTTCTCGCAGATTGCAATGAGGTTCTCGTTCATCACCGGGATTGTTACCTCCGTCTTGGTCTTCTGCTGAACAAGCCGGATAATACGTGTCCCCTTTCGGGTTGTCTCAAAATGGTCTTTATTGAGATTGTTATAATCGCTCACTCGCTGACAGGTATAGCACCCGATGAGAAAAACATCGCGCACATGCTCTTTCTTCCCGGTCAACGGCATTTCATAGAGTGCCTGTAACTCTTCCTCGGTGAGATAAATCTCGACTGCCTTGTCGCGGTCTTCAATCTTATTTTTGACTATGAGCGATGCGGCGCGTTGGTTGTCATGGACACCGTCAATAAAAGCGGCGTTGATAAGTGCTTTAAGATTTGTTATGTGCTTGTTGACGACCTTGGGCATATAGCCATGCCGCCGGAGATAGTTGATATAGCGGCTTACAAAGGCGCGGTTGATGTCAGCCCAACCGAACTGATGCAAGGGGTCGAAGCCCTCGTAAACTCCAACGTAACTTTTCCATGTCTTGCAGGATCCGGCTGAATAGTCCTTGCTGCCAATCTTCCGCGCGCCGCTCTTAATGTCTTCAACAAACTGAACGAGGAACGGCCAGATAAGACGGTTCTTCTCATCTTCGATACGTTTCTTCTCCTCGGCTTTCTTACGGGCTTTTTCTTTCGCCGCCTCTTTCTTTGCCAAAGCCTTGCGCTCTGCCTCGGCGGCTTCCTCCATTGCCTTTCGTTCAGCCTCGACTTTCTCCGGCTCGGAAATGTAGCGTACATCCATGTCGAGAGCCTCACGGTCAAAATTGGCTTTGGCCAGGTGTGATTTCACGATGCCTTCAATCTGTGTCAGTTTTGCGTGGAGTTGGTAATTCTTTTTCTGATGTGCCAGCCACGCACGGGGCGAAGCGGTTGCTTTGAGCCACTCGCTCACCTCCACTTGCAGGAGCGTCGAAACAAGCACATCAATCTTGCGGGTATGTACACGTATAAACAGTGTCGCGGTTTCCTTCTTCAAATCCTTGTTGCGGACATGAAATGGGGTCAATTTCTTTGGAGAGGGTGTTGTTGCCATCTTATTTTGTGTTGCTAAATTCATTCGCCACGATTCACCGTCATTCACTATCAATCGTTTTGGTTCTGCAAATATAACAACTCAAACCACGTTTTGTCAAGTCGGGTCACCACGCAGGTCACCACGTTTTTTGAATTTCCGTGAAAACTCAAAATTCAGCCAAAATTCATATTGCTTTATTATTCAGTATTTTGCACAATATCATAATTCATCATCATTCGCCACAATTCATAAACTCAGGTTCTGGTGGCACCACCTCAAAAATCGCCAAGTATCTAAATCACAGATACTTGGTGATTTTCGATTTAATGAGATTTGGGCGAGTTCCCTATAAAGTTACCTATGGATTGTGGCTGTAAGTACTTGTAAATCGGTGTGAATTGGATTGGGTGGAGGTTGGTATTCAAACGCATTTATTTTGTGGATTGGATTGAATTTTGAGATTCATCCGTTATAATTTTATAGGTAACTTTTGTGACCACAAGGAAAAGTTCCCGATAGACTGAACTACATTGTAAGTTGGGTGCCGGATTGCTGGTTGTCGATGTGGTTGTAACGGGATTGCTTGCCGACTTCCCATTCGCGGTTGGCGGAGTGGGTGGATGAGGTGTCGCGGGGCATGAGACGGGTGAGGACGGTGTATTGATGTGAGGTGAAGGCTTTGGCTTGTTCCGGGGTGTAGTCTGATTGACGGAGAGGGAGAGTGATGCTTCCGGTTGATTTGGAGGCCAGCTCCTTGATGCGGTTGGTCAGTTGGGTAGCGTCTTCATGGGTTATGCGCAGGATTGTGAGTTGACGAAGATAAGCGTTTGCCGCTTCGCCTTGCAGTCTCGCATGGCAGCGCAATTCATCGGCAGTCATCTGGTATGTCGCCGAGAACCCATCAAATGAGACAACGCGGATTGCCCTACCGCCCTCTCGCATTTTGATTATGTTGACACTTCCTATCCTTGAATTGATGTCGCCTACCGGATATTTTAGCAATACAGATTCAAATATCTCGGTTGAGAACATGGTGGCTGCTATTCGGATTGCCACATTCTCCCTTTCACTTTCGGACGAGTTGAAGTACCATGCCGATTGACGTGGTGACATCGTGCGAGTATGTTCTGAGCCGTCGAACAATCGGATTGACATTATGTTGTCCATGCATGATTTACGTATTTCCATAGAGAACATATTGCGGTAAATATCCAGTGGACTTACTTTGCGCTCCTGCTTCTGCGCGAAGTCAATCAGTTCTGATAATTTCATCACCTTGCTACCGTCAAATGCCATCTTTCGGTTATGGTCAACTATGCCGTAGCCACGGACATCGCCATTGCGGTCTTTTTGAAAATGAATGTCTATGCCAAATTTAGTTTTGAGTATGTCAAGCAGATCCGACAGATGCCGCTGTTCTTCCTGCGATAGCGTCTTGCCGTTTGAACCCTTGATTTTACGGATGTCGGGGTTGACTTTCCGGCGCACATATTTTTTCTTCTGACCTTTGTGACCCTTGACATTTTCGACATTTTGAACTTTTCCATCCGCAATTCCGTCCTTGTATTTCCTGATAATCGCCCGGAGTTGTTTAGCGCGCTCTTTCCGGGTGTCGTTTTCTTGCGAAATATGCCTCTCTATCTCAGATAATGGGATTGTAGCCGCTTTTACTCCACCACGAAACAGCACATATCCATCCTCAACACGCTCAAATTTATATCCATGAGACCTGATTATATTGGCAAACTGTCCCTCGGTCAGATAGCCGTAAGTGAACATCCGCTGAATGTCTCGGTTGATGTCCGATGATAAAATACGGTTTGCGGCGGCATTGAGGCGTGCATAGTCGTGATGGTCAGGTATCGGGAAGCCATTGGGCTGTATGCGCGTGGAGAGTATATGCACATGATTGTTGTCGGTATCGTGGTGGTAGTACACGAAATACGGCTGTCTGCCATATCCGGCTTCCGCCATCAGCTGACGGGCAAAGTCGGTCAGCTCGTCAGCCGACATCAATTGGCCCTTTACCGAGGCGGCGATGTGGAACTGAAAACGCGTGGTCTTGGTGTTGCCGTATGTCCTCGACCGCTCCTTGAGATATTTCTCAATCTCTCCGGCGCAGTCGAATCCGGCTTCATGCAACAGCTCCACTTTATGGCGCATGGCAGCATTGACATTCTCCATTGCCATGAGCCGTGCCACGCCCTCGGCTACTTTGCGTTCATTATATCCGGCTCCTGTGATGCCTCCGCCGGATACCATACCAAGTTTCTTGACTATCATAACCGCTCCTTGATTTGGTTCAGATGCTCCCAAATGGCGGATAAGTCATTGCGAAAGAGAACAAACGGTTGGATATCCGAGGCTGACAATCCGTAGGGCGACACTTTCATACGCTCGTTAATCTGATGGGCGGTCTGATTGACATTCGTACCGATTTTCTTCAACTGACGCAGAATAGCGGTCAGCAACGCTGTTATCTCGGAATTGGCTGAGGGTGGCGTAACGTTTCCGTCATATTGCAGAGTGGCACAACGGATACAGGCACTGAGGTTTCCCTTGAAATGCTTGTCGGCTTTGGCGCGGATAGCTTTGGCGGTAAGTTTGCAGGTCGATTTGGCGAACCAAACGAACTCAATCTGATAGAAAAAGCTTTATCGAGTTGATAATCTCACGGTTTTTACCCTTGTCTATAGGTGCGTGCTTGCCCATGCCGACAACAGTTTCAAGCAATTTCAACAGCTTTTGTACGGTCCTTAAACCTACAAATCTCACATCCGGGAACTGCGTTACGATAGCCTCGTGAAATTCATGAGTGTTGTCAACAGGATAACCGAGTTCTTTAAGGGCGATTATCAGATAGGCTTCATCATTCCCGGAATGTCGTGCGGTGACCCATTCACCGATGCGGTTGATAATATCACTGTCATTAGCAAATATCTCACTGAAAGACCTTCGGATGGTTGTGGTTGTGGATTTTGCTCGTTCTTTTAGATTGACAGATGCGACGATATTCACTCCTCCCACAGATGCGCGGTAATTGCGGTAGTCTTCCCAATCAGCCTTAGTGCGGTTACCGCTTCGTATGCTCCGGCGTATAATGAACTTGACCAATATCGTCAATATCCATCGGTAGCCACCGTATCTGCTTGATGCAATCATCTCCTCCAGATGCTCGACCACGTTTTCGTATGTGCGACTAAATAGAAGCCAAGCAAGCGCGGCATTACGCAAGTTTTCCTCTTCCTCAAAGAATTGCCGTAGTACGTCAGACTGCATTATAGGTTCAATCAACGATGCGAAATCCGGTTCCGCCATGCTAATCTGCAATGCCACCATATCCTCAAACCCCTTGATTTGATCCATTGCAATTTGTCCCATTATCTGAATACCATGATTCTCGGGGCTATTCATCACAGCCACAAAATCGGAATACTCCTGCGGGTGCTCAAGCATCCACTCCCGTATCTCAGTCTTCATTTCAGCAAACCTCTTATCAAAAATTTTGCCGGAGCAATTATTCTTATTCTCGTCCATAATAATCTATCAATTAGTTTTCTGCCACAAGGTAGCCAGCACTTGTAACCACAAAATAAAATGGACAACAAAAATATATCACCCCGATTGCTAAATCACAATCTTTGGACATAAAATCTTTTAATGACAGTACATTTTACAATTCGAGAATCAAAATTATAGCGTTGGAAGTGTTCGATAAAAATCGAATTGTCGCATGATGAAAGTAAAGAAGTGCGGGGATGAGACTTTGATACATAAATAAAATCCATGATTTTACAATATTAATAAATAAATTTAGTAACTTTGTGCAAATCATAGATTATTCCGAGCATGAAGCCGTCATTTATAACACAAATTGAAAAAGGAGATAAAAATTCTTCGATCATGAAGAATATAATCTCTTATTATGTGAATAATTCTACCTCGACGATACCTGACCTGGCCAAGGATCTGGGCCTCAGTGTGCCTACTGTTACCAAGGTGGTCAATGAGATGTGTGATGGTGGATTGCTTACCGATCATGGAAAAATCGAGGGGCATGGTGGTCGTCGCCCTGTGTTGTACGGGTTTAATCCACAATCGGGATATTTTCTTGGAGTGGATATAAAGCGCACATATATAAACCTTGGGATGATTAACTTCATGGGCGAGTTTGTCGCTCTTGATATGGGGCATCCTCTCACCATGTCGGATTTCTCATCTTATCAAGCTATTGATGAAATCTGCGAAATCATAAAGGAATTTATTGGAGATCTGTCCATACCGAAGGATAAGATTTATTATGGCTGCATAGCTCTTTCGGGCAGGGTTAATCCTGACACCGGTTTCAGTTTCAGCACGTTGCCCTCATCAGAAAGACCGCTTAACGACCTCTTTACTGAGAAACTCGGCATGCCGGTGTGTATTGATAATGACACGAGGGCAATGACTTACGGGGATTGTCTGAGCGGAAAGATTGTGAAAGGGGAGAAGAATATCCTGTTCATCAACCTAAGTCTTGGTCTTGGAATGGGCATGGTTATGAACGGTGAGATCATAAAGGGGCGTTCGGGCTATTCGGGTGAAGTAGGCCATTTCCCCGCTTTTGATAATGAGATAATGTGCCACTGTGGCAAGAAAGGATGTCTGGAGACCGAGGTGTCGGGCTCGGCGTTGAAACGTCGTGTGGTGCAAAGCCTGTTGGATGGTAAAAAATCCTTGCTCTCGGACAAACTCAATCAGTCGGGGCCGGACTCAATCACGCTTACAGATATAATTTCGGCGATTGAAGAGGAGGATATGCTGTGCATAGAGGTTCTCGAAAACATTGCCGGAGAACTTGGTAAGTGGCTGGCCGGCCTGATCAACATATTCAATCCTGAACTGGTGATTATCGGTGGAACTCTGGCGGAAACCGGCGATTATCTGATACGTCCTATAAAACAGGCTGTACAAAAATACACGCTTAAACTTGTGAGTCAAGATTCCAAAATAGTGATTTCTAAACTCGGGGAGAAGGCTGGTGTTTTAGGCGCGGCCCTGACGGCCAGAAATAAAATACTATTTGAGAACAACTAATCTTAAGATTTTTAAACTAAAACACGAATTGTACTTTAATATAAGATAACATTACGGGAAACAGCAGTGATGTTTCCGGTTGTATAGCATCTTACTTATAGAACGGCATGCGCCGCGTTGCAAAAACTAATTGCAATGCGGCGCATGCCGTTTTTGCATTGTAGGATTTGATTTTAAGTTAATTTTAGTTTTGTGTCGTGGGATAATTAACATAATGCTTTATGAGAACGTTTATATTCGCATTATATTTATTAATCGCAAATTTATTTATAAAATATTTTATTAATTATTTGGTGGATTAAAAAATATTTGGTTACTTTGCGAGCACAAACTAATCATAATCCTAAAAAATGATAACAGGAACTCTTGAGAACGCCGAACGAGTATTCCCTTTGCATAAGGGATTTAAAACACTCTTCGACTTCGTATTAGCGCATGATTTCGATAACATGCCTTTGGGCAAAATCGAGATACAGGGTAGCGATGTGTATGTGGTAAACGTGAGAACCGTTGGTGTTGCCCCGCAAAAGCAACTTCTCGAAATGCATCAGAAGTACATTGATGTGCATATCGCGTTGGCCGACGGAGAATCCATAGGCTGGAAAGCGATCGAGGATTTGAAGCATTACACAAAGGAATACACCGAATCGGATGATTGCGCGCTGAGTGATGATGCCCCGGAATACTTCGTTCCGCTCAAGAAAGGTGAGTTTGCCATTGTATATCCCGAGGATGCCCACGCTCCGGCTGTCGGTGATGGTGAGATCGTGAAACTGATAGGAAAAATCAAAATATAACCCCTTAAATTTCGTACCATGAAATCATTAAAAGCAAAGAAATGGTATCCCTGGTTAGTTGTGGGTTTGCTATGGGTAGTGGCACTCCTCAACTACATGGATCGTCAGATGCTTTCAACCATGAGAGCATCAATGGCTGCCGACATCACCGATCTGGAATCGACCATCATGTTTGGCAAGGTAATGGCAGCGTTCATGTGGATATATGGGTTCTGTAGCCCTGTGTCCGGTATTGTCGCTGACCGTGTGAACCGCAAGTGGCTCATAGTCATATCTCTGTTGGTATGGTCAACGGTCACTCTCCTTCTTGGCTATGCCACCACATTCAATGAGGTTTATGCTCTTCGTGCCATCATGGGTGTCAGTGAGGCTCTTTATATTCCAGCTGCTCTCTCGCTCATAGCCGATTACTTCACAGGCAAACAGCTGAGTCTTGCGATAGGCATCCACATGACCGGACTCTATATGGGGCAGGCCGTGGGTGGTTTCGGTGCATTCGTTGCCGAACAGCTCTCCTGGCAGGCTACATTCCATTGGTTTGGAATAATAGGTATAATATATGGCTTTATCCTCGTGGTATTCTTATATGAAAAACGTACATCAGAGTCAGCAGAGCAACTTGTCGAGGCGAAATTGCCATTGGGTCAGACCATCGCAGCAGGCATCCGCAGTATCAGGATGTCATTTGGTATGTTGCTCGGCAATATCGCCTTCTGGACAATACTCTTTTTCTTCGCATCCTGCTCCATTCCGGGATGGTCAACCAAAAACTGGTTACCCGAACTCTTCGCGTCATCGCTCAATATCTCGATGGTTGCAGCCGGCCCCATTGCCACTATCACAATCGCCGTCAGCTCGTTTATTGGTGTGATGATCGGCGGACCGATGGCCGACAACTGGTCAAAGAAAAATCTTAAGGGCCGCATCTATACCTCGGCTATCGGTCTTACGCTCATGATCCCGGCGCTTGTGATGATGGGATTCGGCGCTTCGATCTTCGCCGCTGTCGGTGCCGGTGTACTCTTTGGCTTCGGTTACGGATTGTTTGATGCAAACAACATGCCCATACTATGCCAGTTCGTGTCATCGCGCAACCGTGGCACTGCTTATGGACTCATGAACATGTGCGGACTTTTCATCGGAGCCTTTACTACCGATTTTCTCGGATCGTTGGCAGCTGAGGGTAATATGGGCCTTGGTTTCGCCATGATGGCCGCCGCATTGGTCATCGCAGTGCTCCTTCAGCTTACTGTGCTCAGGCCTACGACACTTAATAAGACTGACGAAGATGTCGAATCAACTGAATTAGAATTAGCTAACGCATAATCAATCCCCCCAACACTTTAATTATACAACAATGGAAAAAATCAAAGGCTTAATTGATGCACCGTTCACCCCGATGCATCCCAATGGCGATGTCAACCTCGACATTATCCCCGCATATGCTGATATGCTCGTTAAGAACGGACTTAAAGGTGTGTTTATCAACGGTTCATCGGGCGAAGGTTACATGCTGACACCCGAGGAACGCATGGCGGTTGCCGAGAAATGGGTCGCTTCAGTGCCCGAAGGTTTCAAGGTCATCGTGCATGTGGGTAGCTGCTGCCTGCGTGAAAGCGTGGCCTTGGCAGCCCATGCAGAGAAAATAGGAGCATGGGGCATCGGCTCGATGGCTCCGCCGTTCCCCAAAATTGGTCGTATCGAGGAGCTCGTCAAATACTGCGAGGAGATTGCCGCAGCAGCGCCCAGCCTGCCTTTCTACTATTACCATATACCGGCTTTCAACGGAGCGTTCCTGCCCATGCTCGATCTGCTCAAAGCCGTGGAAGGTCGCATACCCAATTTCGCCGGTATCAAGTATACGTTCGAGAGCCTTTATGAATACAACCAGTGCCGACTCTATAAGGATGGAAAGTTTGACATGCTCCACGGACAGGACGAGACTATTCTACCCTCGCTCGCGCAGGGTGGTGCACAGGGCGGCATCGGTGGCACCACCAACTATAACGGGCGTGAACTCACCGGCATAATCGAAGCCTGGGAAAATGGCGATATCGAGACCGCCCGTGAGAAGCAGAATTTCTCGCAGGCTGTAATCAATGTGATCTGCAACTACCGCGGTAATATTGTTGGTGGCAAGCGTATCATGAAGCTCATAGGTCTTGACCTTGGCCCTAACCGTACCCCGTTCCGCAATATGACCGATGAGGAGGAAGCCGCAATGAAAGCCGAACTTGAGGCTATAGGTTTCTTTGAACGTTGCAACAAACTCTAAAAATAGAATTAAGATGATTGACAAGGAATATCTGAAACAATGTTCCGAAAAATACCTCTCCGACTTGAAAGGCAACATTATGCCTTTCTGGTTGGAAAAGGGTATGGACAATGTATATGGAGGCGTATATACGTGCCTTGATCGGACCGGCAATATCATGGACACCACGAAATCGGTATGGTTTCAGGGCCGGTTCGGTTTTATAGGTGCTTATGCCTATAATAATATAGAGAAAAATCCCGAGTGGCTGGCGGCCTCGAAAAGCTGTATCGACTTCATCGAAGCCCATTGCTTCGACCCCGAGGACGGTCGCATGTACTTCGAGGTAATGGCCGATGGGACACCCCTCCGCAAACGCCGTTATGTATTCTCGGAGTGTTTCGCCGCAATTGCCATGAGTGAATACGCTTTGGCATCAGGTGATAAGACTTATGCAGAGAAAGCATTGAAGCTCTTCAAGGACATACGCCGTTTCATAGCCACCCCAGGCTGTCTACCGGCTAAATATCTTCCGACTCAGCCCGCGATCGGCCACTCGATCACCATGATTCTCATCAACACCGCGGCAAGCATCCGAAAGGTGATTTCCGATCCGGTGCTTGACGAGCAGATCGAGGAATCGATTGAGAATCTGAAACTGTTCATTCATCCCGAATACAAGGCTCTGCTTGAGATGGTCACCCCGGAAGGAAAACTTATCGATACCTGCTGTGGTCGCACCATCAATCCCGGTCATTGCATCGAGACCGCATGGTTCCTGCTTGAGGAGGCCCGTCACCGCGATTGGGACAAGCAACTCGTGGAGATGGCAACCCAGATACTTGACTGGTCATGGGACTGGGGCTGGGATGAAGAGTTTGGCGGCATTATCAATTTCAAGGATTGCCGCAACTTTCCGCCACAGGATTACTCTCAGGATATGAAATTCTGGTGGCCTCAGTGTGAGACAGTCATAGCCACGCTCTATGCTTATATCGCCACCGGTAACGAGAAATATCTCGATATGCATAAAAAAGCCAATGAATGGATGTACAAGCATCTTCCCGATCCGGAGAATCCCGAATGGTATGGTTATCTCCATCGTGACGGGTCGGTGGCACAGCCTGCCAAGGGCAATATTTTCAAAGGGCCGTTCCACATTCCCAGAATGCTCATAAAAGCCTCATTGCTATGCGATGAGATTCTCGCAGATAAGGTATAACCTTAAACCAATCATATCACTCAATTAAAAACCAACCATGAAACAAGTCCTAACTTGCCTGTGTCTGCTGCTGGCTCTCGCCGTCTCAGCACAAACCACCACTCTTACAGGTGTGGTTATCGACTCTACCGGAGAACCGCTGATCGGAGCGTCTGTGGTGGAAAAAGGTCAACCGGGAAATGCTGCGGTCACTGACTTTGATGGAAATTTTTCCATCAAGTTGGTAACGCCCACAACTATTGTTGTCAGTTATGTAGGCTATAACACTCAGGAAATAGCCATTGCCAAGGATCAAACACATGTAGATGTGACACTCGAGGAAAATACCACCGAGCTCGATGAGGTGGTTGTAATCGGCTATGGAACTCAGAACCGTTCCAAAATGTCATCGTCGGTCGCTTCCATATCAAGCAAGGAGCTTACAAAAGCACCCGTGACCAATGTGGCGTCGGCCATGCAAGGTCGAGCCGCAGGTGTCGATGTGCTCCAGCAGGGAGGTATTGCCGGAGCCGATGTCAACATCGTGGTGCGTGGTGCTGCCTCGCTCACTTCTACCGAACCTCTCTACATTGTCGATGGAGTATTCACCAACGGAGGTCTCTCTACACTTAATCCGGCCGATATCGAGACTATGCAGGTGCTCAAGGATGGCGCGGCTGCAGCAATCTACGGCTCACGTGCCGCCAATGGCGTAGTACTCATCACGACCAAAAACGGTCAGAAGGGTAGGGTGAAAGTCGATGCCAACTTCTCGTTCTCACTCCAGAAAATCGCCAATACCCCCAAATTCCTCAATGCCTCGCAATGGCGGGAATTTGCCAATATGGTTTCCGATAATTCAGGTCTGACACGAGCTGAGGAAAATGTAAATCCCACTTATCCCACTGTAGATACTGATTGGGTGAATGCATGGACTCAGAACGCACCGATGTACAATGCCGATGCTTCAATCTCAGGAGGCAACGACCATGGTTCATATGCCTTCTCTTTGGGCTATATCAATCAGAAAGGACTTATCAAGGAGTCGGAATTTGAAAAGTACACAGCACGCACCAATTCTTCGTGGAATTTCGGACGCTTCTATGTAAGCGAGAATGTCCAGATCACTTGGAGAAGGCGCACTCCCACATCGACATTTAATATAGGTATGCCCACATTACCTATTCTTGACGAGCAGGGACGCTTCAGCTCATGGGGACCTGAATATTATATAGAGTCGGAGAATGCCCGTCGCAATAACCCGTTTGCCGGTCTCTATGCCCGTAATCAGTTCACTACCAATTTTGATGTAATGGGTGGTTTCAGCGCAGGTGTTGAGATTATCAAGGGATTGCGTTTTACAACCTCATTCTCCGGTAACTACACTTCAAAGCATGGTTTCACACATACACCCATCTATTATGCCATGTGGAATGAGGACGGCACTCCCGATGATGACTATGGCAACAACCGCAATTCGCTTGAGGAGAGCCGTAATATCTCGTCGAATTACACATGGGACAACGTGATCAACTTTGACCGAACATTCGGCAAACACAGCGTTCAGGCTACTATTGGTCACTCATGGATGCGTGAATTCTATCGTTATCAGTCGTATTCTACAATTAACGACCTCGGTGCGACCAACGTGATCGGTTTCTCTAATCTTGACGGCAAGATCTCAGCCGGTGAGACCAATGCAGCGCTTCTGTCATTCTTCGGCCGTATCAACTATGACTTCGACGGCAAATATCTCCTTTCGGCATCTATCCGCCGTGACGAATCATCCAAGTTCCACAAGGACTACTGCACAGGTTACTTCCCCGCAGTGTCAGTGGGTTGGAACATCCATCGTGAAAAATTCCTTGAAGGGACAGTAGTCAGCAATCTCAAGCTCACTGCATCCTATGGCGAACTCGGAGCCAACTTCCTGTCGCCCTACAACTTTGATGATATAGCCTTCGGCCCCATTGTATATACCACCGGTGGCAACCGTTTCAGCAACGGTCATGCAGCCTATCTCAAGACCAAGAATCTTAAGTGGGAGACATCAAAGACCACTGATGTAGGTATCGAACTCGGATTGTTCAATCAGGAAGTTACATTCCACGCCAACTATTATCACAAGAAAAACACTGATCTTCTCGCCAACATCAAACTGAATCTTTCATCAGGTCAGGTGTTTGAGATCAATTCATCTAATGAAACTCCCTATGTGAATACAGCATCTGTCGAAAACAGCGGATTTGAGTTTATGGTAGGTTGGCATAGAAGTATCAACCGTGACCTGCGCTTCAATCTCAGCGGAAATCTTTCGACATTGAAGAATAAGGTATTGGCTCTTGGTGAGAATGTTCAGCCTATCACAGCCGGATCGTTCTCTTCAAAATTCAATGATGCCGCCACCATTACACGTCCCGGTGACCCCATCGGATCATTCTATGGTTACACTATCGACGGTTTTGACTCGGAGGGTAACTTCATCTTCCATGACACCGACGGCAATGGCCGCATCACAGCCGACGATAAAGTAATCATAGGCAATCCTATACCCAAATTGTCCTACGGTATCAATCTTGATGTATTCTACCGCGATTTTGATCTCTCGCTCTTCTTCCAGGGTGTTGCCGGCAATGACATCTTCAATGCCCGCAAGTATGAATACTACTTCAACTATGCCAACAATATGGTTGAGGATGTGTTGAACTCATGGACCAAGGACAACACAAATACCTACGTGCCTGTGGCAAAGGTCACAAATGCCGATGGCGGAAACTCGCTACCCAGTACATTTTATGTTGAGAAAGGCGATTATTTCCGTCTGAAAAACGTGCAGCTCGGATATACGCTCCCTGAAAATATCTCAAGGAAGATGTACATGGAACGACTTCGCGTGTATGCCACCGTGTCCAATGTTTTCACTCTTACAAAGTATTCGGGTTTCGATCCTGAGGTAAGCTCCAACACACTCTTCTCCCGTGGTGTTGACCAGAATTCCTATCCAAACACCCGCAACTTTACTGTAGGTTTCAATATTAACTTCTAAAAATTAGTACCATGAATATTTTGATAAAGGGCATAGCCTTAAGCCTTGTTTCAGCCATGGCACTGACTGCCTGCAATGGCGTGTTTGAAGACTTGTCGATAAATCCTGCCCAACCGAGTATGAAGGAGTATTTCTCCACACCCGAGGCAATGGACGAGGCCATCATGACATGTTACGGATATATCCAGACCCAACGTAGCTTTGGCGCATCGGCATCAAAGACCATGATTATACGTTCGGACGAGGCGTCATCCAACTCGGATTACGGCAAGCCGGGCATGTATGGCAGTTCGCTCAATTCGAGTTACTATACCATCATGCAGCCGTTTGGTCTCATATATTCCTGTGCATCACAGGCAACATTTGTGATTGAGCAGATACCCAACGTGCAATTCCCCAATCAGCAACAGCGTGACGCCATTCTTGGAGAAGCATACTTCTGGCGTGGATTCTGCCACTTCTTCCTTCTCACCAATTACAGAAATGTATCGCTCATAACCAAAGCTCCCGAGGACGCCAAGGATTATGTACGTGAGGTGAATGATCCCGAGACAGTATGGGACTTCATTTGCAGTGACTTTCAGATGGCCGAAACCCTCTTGCCCGACAAAGGGTATTGGAAGGGGGACAAGGCCGGACGCGTGACTGCCGCTTCTGCCGCTGCGATGCTCGGAAAGAGCTATCTTTACCGCAGCGGTATCGAGCCGAAATACGGACACTCCACAACTACATATTATGACGAGGCTGCCGCTGCTTTTGACCGCGTGATACGTGGTGATTACGGCACATATCGTCTTGTTGAATACGGACATAACTTTGACGTGGCACATGAAAACAATGACGAGGCGATTCTTGAGATCCAATTCCTTGGCGACGTCGAGAATGCGGCATTCAACCCTGCTACGGCAACTTCGGGACTTGCATTTGACCCGCGTGGCATCATGCTTCCCGGCACAGGCGTGGGTTATGAAGGAGTGGTTCATGACTGGCTTTACGAGGAATTTAAAAATTCGATTGACAAGGACGGTTACACTGATATCCGCATGTTCTCGACCATGTTCTTCAATGACCTTGATCCATCCATTAAACTGCGTCCCGGCCAGAGACTCCAAGGCCCCGGTGGCTATCACTTCGAGGATATGTATCCTTCGGGCGATTTCTCGACTGCAGCCAACTCTCGCACACATGTCTATCATGCCGCTTTCCTCAAAGGTATGGATCTCGCACTCCCCATGCGTAACGACAATCCCACCTCGATTACCGGTGTAGGCAGTGGTGTTAAGGAATATATCTATAACCAGCCCCGTGCCCACGGTGTCAATTGGCGTTACATCCGATATGCTGACGTACTGTTGATGTATGCCGAGGCAGTGGTGAATGGCGGAAAGGCCGGTTCGATGACCGCTCAGAATGCTGTCCAGACCGTGAGAGATCGTGCTAATCTTCCTGAAATCGGAGGTGTGAATATGGATGTGATCAAGCATGAACGCATGCTTGAGTTTGCGCTCGAGGGGCATCGTTTCTATGACCTGCTCCGCTGGGGTGATCTCACCGAGCGTTTCAAGGAACTGGAACGTACCGACCCGAATTTCAAGACTTTCATTTCCGATACTGATTTTGAAGGCTTCATGCCCAACAAACATGAATGGCTTCCTATTCCTATTGAGGAGATGGAGTCAAATCCCCACGCAATACAAAACCCCGGATATTAATACACTGACATGAGAAAATCTATCATTACCGCAGTTGCCACTCTATCGGTGGCGACTGCCTGGGCCGGGGGAGAAGTGCTTTACAATGGCATTACACTTCCCGAACAATGGCCACCGAGATACGCCGAGCCGGCTGAGGCCGCACAGATGCCTGTGCCTTATCTGCAAAACAAACCGGCAGTGATACCTATCAACGTTGGGCGTCAGCTGTTTGTGGACAACTTCCTGATTTCGCAGACCGACCTTGTTCCCACATACCATAACCCCGACTTCTATCCCGGAAATCCTGTACTCGAGCCGACCGAGGAGTGGGAAAACACCACCGAGGGCGCGCCCTATGCCGCACCGTTCAGCGACGGTATCTGGTATGACGAGAAGGACGGTAAATTCAAGATGTGGTATCTTGCCGGTGCCGGCTCAATCCATAAGCAGGACAAGCAGACATTCTACACGGGATACGCCGAATCGACCGACGGTGAGCATTGGGTAAAACCTCAGCTTGAACTTGTGAAAGGAACTTGCCTTGTCGATACAGCTAACCGCGATGCCGCTACAATATGGCTCGATCGCAAGGAGACCGATCCTGCAAAACGCTACAAGATGTTCAACGTTGAGCGTCGTCCCACCGACCGCCGTTGGCAGTTCATTCTGAAATACAGCCCAGATGGAATACATTGGAGCGAGGGTGTTGCCCAGTCGGGTGACCTGTATGACCGCTCATCAGCTTTCTATAATCCTTTCAGGGATGTATGGTGCCTGTCGATGCGTTATGGCACGAAAGTGTCCTCCCGTTCAAGGAGCTATTCCGAGAACAAGGATCCCGAGACTCTCGTGTCTATGGCCCACCGTGTACGCAAAGGTATCCCCGATAAAAATGTGGTGTACTGGTTCACTCCCGATAATCTGGAGCCGCGTCATCCCAACCATCCCGAGGTCAATCCCGGAATATACAATTTCGATGCAATACCTTACGAGAGCATCATGCTTGGACAGTATGCTGTATGGCAGGGACCGGAAAACAATATATGCGAGAAGCTCGGAGTGCAGAAACGCAATGAGATATGCCTCGGATATTCACGCGACGGTTTCCATTTCTCCCGTCCTACTCATGTGCCATTCCTTGCCAATGACACTACCGATGGCGCCTGGAACTGGGGCAACATGCAGAGCATTGGCGGTGTGCCTCTGATAGTGGGTGATAGCCTATATTTCTATTGCAGTGGCCGTCGTCTCAACGACATCATGTGGGATAGCTACACTTCCACCGGTCTTGCCAAGCTTCGCCGGGACGGCTTTGTCTCGATGGGCACAAACGGTGCTAAACAAGGCTCGCTGACCACCGAACCCATCTCGTTTGATGGCGAATATCTATTCGTTAATGCAGATCTTGGGAGCAAGGGGGCCGAAATGACTGTCGAAGTTCTTGATGCTGACGGTAACCCTATTCCTGAATTTTCCGACAAAAATGCAGTTGCCATGAAGAAACTCAATTCCACAAAGCAACTTGTGTCATGGAAAGGCTCTGATAGTCTTGCCGCATTGAAAAATCGACCTGTACGACTCCGTTTCAACCTCACTAAAGGTGGTGAATTATATTCATTCTGGGTTTCGCCGTGGAAAACAGGCGAAAGCCGCGGTTACACAGCCGGTGGAGGACCCGGCCTGTCGCCCACAGGTGTTGATCAACCCAACTAAACTGAAGCATGATGAAGATATCATATTTAATTATCTCAGCGATGGCCATGATGTCATTCTGTGCCTGTGAGAACCATGATTTTGAGCCTCTTCCAGTGCAGGATAAAGGTGAGACATCGACACCTCCTTCCGAGGGTGGTGTTACGGTTGATCCTGATGCTCTCTATAATGGTATTAAACTCCCCGCTCAATGGCCTGCCAAACGTAACTATGCGACTCAGATACGTAAGGGTATGACCCCATCGGAATTCTGGTCACAGCCCGAGATTGTCTATGCTACCGTCGGCCGTCAGCTTTTCGTTGACAATTTCGTGGTTAAATCCACCACCATGCGCCGTACTTATCATTATCCTGAGGTGCAGGATCAACCTGTGCTGACGCCCGACAAGGAGTGGGAAACCAATGCAAAAGGCACAGCGAAATTTGCCGCACCTTTCAGCGATGGTGTATGGTATGATGAGCAGGATGGCAAGTACAAGATGTGGTATATGGCAGCCAACGATGCAACATGTTATGCCGAATCGGCCGATGGTATCAACTGGACAAAGCCTGTGCTTGATGTCGAGGCGGGCACTAATATAGTTCGTCGTGGTACCGTGCGTGACGCGTCATCCATATGGATTGACAAGACCGGCAATGGAGCCAGGTATAAGATGTTTGAAGTGGCCGGTGGCGCAGGTAAGTGGGCATATCACTATCTGACATCGACCGACGGTGTCCATTGGCGTGACCAGCAGGCTGCCTCGGGAAGCGTGGCCGATCGTTCCACTGTGTTTTACAGCCCTTTCAGGAATGTATGGGCGTGGAGCATGCGCCATAATGTACGTGTCAACAGCACTGATCCTTACACAGTGAGAGCACGAGACTATATGGAGGATACCGATCCTGCTGCCGGCAATAAAAATGCAAAGGCTTCGCTTGATTGCTTCTGGTTTGGCCCGTGGCAATCGGAGCAGAAGTGGGCGCAGAACATGGATAACGACGGTGCGCCGGGCATATACAACCATGATGCTATGCCTTATGAGAGCATTATGCTCGGATTTTTCTCTGTATGGCAAGGCCCTGAGAATGATGTGTGCAACACTCTCGGCATGATCAAACGCAATCAGATAATGGTAGGATATTCCCGCGATGGAGGTTACAGCTATCAGCGTGACGATATGTCGCCGTTCATTGCGATTGATGAGACTGCCGGAAGTTATCGTGGAGGAAATCTCCAGAGTGCGATAGGCTCGCCCATCATTGTAGGTGACAAGCTCTACTTCTATTTCAGCGCGCGTAAGATGGAGAATAAGGTCGAAGTGACCACTACCGGCCTGGCCACTCTCCGTAGAGACGGTTTTGCATCTATGAGTGGAAGCGGTCTCATAGTCACTCAGCCGATGCTCTTCGATGGTAACACTCTTTGGGTGAATGCCCGCATAGGTGGTTCGCTCAAAGTGGAGATCCTCGACTCCAACGGAAATGTCCTTAATGATTACACCACGACACTCAGTACAGCCGACGCATGTGCTATAAAAGTTGTTGATGGCATTGATGGCATTGTCAAGAATAAGGCTGTGAGCCTGCGCTTCACTGCTAACGACTGTGACATATATTCATTCTGGGTAGGTGATGACACCGGCCACAGTAATGGCTATACAGCCGGCGGAGGCCCTGGTCTTGATGCTTCCGGCATTGATAAATAACCTTAAACACAAACAATCATGAAAAAATCAATCATATTAGCATTGTGGGCCACTTTGACTCTTGCGTCATGCTCGGAGGATCATGTAATGTATGATACCGCCGCCGAGCCCGGAATGAGTGTCGAGGGTACTACCTATGAGGTGGGACAGCCCATAAAGTTTTCCGATAGGTCCGTCCCCACAAAGGGTACAACTATAAAATCATATCTTTGGGAGTTCGGTGATGCCGATAATTCGACCTCAACCGAGGCCTCACCGTCTTTTACATATTTCAAGGATGGAACCTATGTGGTGAAACTCACGGTCGTCGATTCCAACGATCTGCCTGCAAAAACTCAGCAGAATATAGTGGTGGTTAATCCTACCAAAGCTGACTTCTCTTGTGATCAGGAGGAATATCTGATGGGGGATGTGGTGAAATTCACCGACCTGTCTACAGCAAAAGCTCCGACTGAGATTGTTGCATGGAAATGGAATTTTGCCGATGCTGCCGGTTCGACATCCGATGAGCGCAACCCTCAGTTTAAATATGATGAGCCCGGCTCATACCCTGTGACTCTTACGGTTACTGATACATATGGTCTGAGCACATCAATTACTCGCAGTGTGAATGTTCTTGATCCCGCACTGCTTGTCAATCCTCGTTGGTCGGCCACTCTTGGTGGTGGTGTGAAAGGTGGTTCTTCACCCGCTCTCTCGCCCGATGGTGCCCACATCTACATGCTCCGTTCTCTCGCAGGTGATGATAATGCGGCTCTCATCGCTTACACTACATCCGATGGACAGAAAGCTTGGTCGCTCGATCTGAGCGAGGCCATGGCATCCAATGGTGCATCAGCCTCGGCAACTGCCAAGGATATATTCTCCAGTCCGTCGGTCGCTTCTGACGGTACGGTGTATGTTGTGCTCCGCGACCTTCAATCGACCACTAAGGACCGTGGTCTGTATACACTCGCGATAAACCGCGACGGATCAGTCAAATGGTGCAAGAAAGTTGGAGCCAGCGGTGCAAATCTCTATGCAATCACTCCTGCAGTCGATGCTGCCGGTAATGTTTATGTCGCTAACCGAAGCAAGGAAATGTACAAGATTTCATCTTCGGGTGTAGCTACTACCATTTCGGGCCTTGGAGATATAACCGGTGGTATTTCCCTGGCAAAGGACGGCACGGCATTTGCATTAGGAAAAGGCAATGTGGGTCTTTATGCAGTAGATGTAAATACTGGAGCGAGCAAGTGGATTTATAACACTGATTTCGGTGGTGCGGCTGATGCATTTACCGGCGCACTTCGTTCGGCGGCTCCCTCGATTGGTTCGGACGGGACAATTTATCAGGTGATTGACAAGGGGGCTGGCGGAGCTGTTATTGCTCTTGATGCCAATGGCTCGGCCAAGTGGGTGTATGACACTCCGGGCGCTATACCCGATGGTGGCGTTGCCATAGCTGAAGATGGTACTCTCTATGTAAATGGTGGCATGGATGCAGCTTCGGGCATCACCGCTTTGAAGGCTGATGGCACTCTGCTCTGGAAATTCGCTACAATGGCCAATGTTCAGACGGCGCCTGTCATTGATGACCGTGGCTACGTACATGTGGTGGATGCTATGGCCAACTATTATGTAGTGCGTCAGGACGGTACACTGTTTGGTCAGACCAAACTCGGTACCTCCTGTTCCTCAGCACCGGTGATGGATGCTCAGGGTCGTATCTATACGGTTGTGAACAAGGATGGAGTTCAGACTGTGGTCTGCGCCACGTCCAAGGCTTCGAGCTACTCCACAACCGCTCAATGGCCTATGCGCGGTCAGAATCCTTGTCGAACAGGTCTCCAAAAATAGATATAGTTAAGATAAGGTAAATTAGATGTTTGCATGAGGGATCAGGATATTGCCCTCGGTCCCTCATGCTTTTTTAACATATCAATCATGATTACTCAAATATATAACGGTAATATCTTAATACCCGGAGGCGTGTGGGTAAATGGCGGTTCCGTGGTAATCAAGGATTCCAAGATTATAGACATTTATCGTCACAGCCGTCTTTGTGAAGGTGTTGACAAAGCCATAAATGCGGGTGGAGGCTATGTGTTGCCCGGCGGAATTGATTTGCATGTACATGGAGCCGGAGGCCGGGATTTCATGGAGGCAACCGAAGATGCTTTTTTAACGGCTGTCTCTGCGCATCGCCGTCATGGCACAACAAGCATATTCCCAACATTGTCGTCCACTTCCGAACAGAACATCCGCGATGCGGCGCAAGTGTGTTCCAAGCTGATGGAAAATCCTGACAATGGGATTATGGGACTACATATTGAAGGCCCCTATTTCAGGTCGGAAATGGCCGGAGGTCAGATTGCCGGTAATATACGTATCCCTTCACCGATGGAGTATGTGCCGATTATCGAGGATTTCCCTTGCGTGAAGCGCTGGGATGCCGCTCCCGAATTGCCCGGGGCCGATGACTTTGCCCGATATATCACCAGTAAAGGTGTCATAGCCGGTATAGCGCACACTCGAGCCAATTATAACGATATAGTGCATGCTTTTGATTCGGGCTACACATTGGCTACGCATTTCTATAATGCGATGACCACATCTCACAAGAACGGGATCTACAAGCATGAGGGAACGGTCGAGGCCATTTACCTGATGGATGGTATCAATGTCGAGATTATTGCCGACGGTATTCATGTGCCGCCTATTCTCCTTAAACTCGTGCACAAGTTCAAGGGCCGTGGCCGTATATGTCTGATAACTGATGCTCTGTCAATCACAGAATCGCCCGATGGATCCTCGTTTGACCCTCGTATAGTGATTGAGAACGGTGTATGCAAACTTCGTGACGGGTCAGCGATTGCCGGCAGTTGTGCAACGATGGACCGTCTCATACGCACGGCCGTGAAAGAAGCCGGCTTGCCCCTTGAGGACGTGTCGCGAATGGTTTCAGAGACACCAGGATTGATAATGGGTATTTACGATCGAAAGGGAAGCATCTGCAAGCAGAAGGATGCTGATATAATCATCATGGATAAGAATCTCGAACTTACCAACGTAATTGCAATGGGCAAGGAGATTGAATTATAAAACATAACATCAATGGATAAACAATATGTCATAGGAATTGACATCGGAGGAACAAACACTGTCATCGGAGTGGTTGACGCCCGTGGATCGGTGCTTGGTTCCACCTCAATAAAGACTCAGGTATGCGAGAAATTTGAGGATTACATATCCGAAATCTACAAGGCGGCTACTGCATTGCTTGAATCATTGGATCTTACCGGTAAAATACACGGTATAGGTGTCGGTGCGCCAAATGCCAACCATTACACGGGCAACATAGAAAACGCAGCCAATCTGAGATGGAAAGGAATTCTGCCGCTATGTGAGCTGTTGTCGCAGAAATTCGGTATTCCGACCTCATGCACCAATGATGCCAACGCGGCCGCTATCGGAGAAATGACCTATGGTGCGGCCAGAGGAATGAAAAACTTCATCATGATCACTCTTGGCACCGGTGTCGGAAGCGGAATTGTGGCCAACGGACAGGTGCTCTATGGATGCGATGGTTACGCAGGTGAACTCGGTCATGTAATTGTCAAGGAAAACAACGGACGGAAGTGCGGTTGCGGTCGGTCGGGTTGCTTGGAGTGCTATTGCTCGGCAACAGGCGTAAGCCGCACGGCCCGCGAATTTATAGAGACGACCGATATTCCATCCATACTTCGGGAAATACACGTTGATGAGATAACTTCCAAACATGTATATGATGCCGCTATACAGGGTGATGAACTGTCGAAAAAGATTTTTGAGTTCACAGGCGAGATTCTCGGTAAAGCATTTGCAAATTTCGTGGCATTTTCGGCTCCTGAGGCCATCATTCTTTTCGGAGGTCTGGCCAATGCAGGCGAGCTCCTTCTGGCTCCGGTAAGAAAAGCAATGGAAGAAAATGTGCTGTTTGTATGGAAAGATAAAGTGAAAATTCTTGCTTCAGAACTGAAGGACGCCGATGCAGCAGTACTCGGTGCAAGTGCGCTTGGATGGGAAGCGGATAAGTAATATTAGAATCAATATAAGTACCTTAAAAACAAAAACACTATGCGATTAATCATACAACCCGATTACGAGTTGATGTCAAAATGGGCGGCATATTATGTGGCCTCATGTATCAATCATGCACAACCCACACCTGAAAAGCCATTTGTGTTGGGTTGCCCGACAGGAAGCTCACCTTTAGACCTATACCGTAACCTCATAGAATTATATAAGGAGGGAAAGGTCTCATTCAAGAATGTTGTGACATTCAATATGGATGAGTATTGCGGTATTCCTGAGGATCATGAGCAAAGCTATCATACTTTCATGTGGACCAATTTCTTCAACCATATAGACATTCCGCATGAGAATGTGAATATTCTTAATGGCAACGCTCCCGATCTGCTTGAGGAGTGCAGGCGTTTTGAGGAAAAGATGGCCTCTTATGGAGGCGTGGACCTGTTCATGGGTGGTGTCGGCCCCGACGGACATATCGCTTTCAATGAACCGAGTTCTTCGCTGTCATCCCGTACACGAGTAAAGACATTGACCCGTGACACAATCATTGCCAACTCTCGTTTCTTTAACAATGACGTCAATCAAGTACCTAAAACTGCTCTGACAGTCGGAGTCGGCACTGTGATGAGTGCTAAGAAAGTGCTGATACTTGTCAGTGGCCATAATAAGGCGCGCGCACTCAAGCATGGTGTTGAGGATGGTGTTTGCCAGATGTGGACCATCTCGGCCCTACAGCTTCACCAGAGCGCCATACTGATTGTCGATGAGGCGGCATGCGAGGAGCTTAAAGTAGGTACCTATAAATACTTCAAGGACATCGAGGCTGCAAACCTCACCCCTGAGTTGAAATAATAACCATAGGATGATTGAATAATAATTATCCCCCCTGTAAAAATAGTCACCCCACATGATATTACGTAAGCATCAATATCATGTGGGGTGACTATATATTATGAGAATTATATATAACTATTAATTTAATCCGTTGGTAATCATGTGGGAGCATACTCTATGACATCAAGAAAATCATGCCACCTCAAGGGAGTGAGGAGAGGTCTAAAGGTTGAAGAGAATTAAGAACTCCGATGAATATTCAATTTTACTTGGAGGGATTATCTGATACAAGCAAATCTCGCAGGACTACGGCATTGTTGTGAGCCTCGTCATGTGACGAGTAAAGAAGCGTGACCTTTGACTTGTCGCTGATCGCTTTCTTCAGATTGGCAAAGGCCGGATTGGAAAGTAACTCCTGCCGGTATCGTTTCTCAAATTCCGTCCATTCCGTCTGCGGATTGGCATGAAACCATTCGCGTAGTTCGGTTGATGGGGCAATCTCCTTATCCCACCAGTCATAATGGAATGTCTCATGCGATAGACCTCTCGGCCACAGTCGGTCGATATATATTCTGAACCCGTCTTCAGGAGACGCAGGTTCATAAGCTCGTTTTATATTTATAATCTGTTTCATATCAGAGTAACAACTTATTCTCTGTAAGGTTGTATCTTACATCCGGAAGTTTAGTGAACCATTGCTCAATTGAGAGCGTTTTTAGGTCATGCCTACATATCTTTTACTATCAGCCATAATGACAATATGAAGGTTTAATCTGACGTTAATTTGTGTTTCATTAAAAACGTGATAAATAATTATGGAAAACCGACCGACAATGTTCTGCTATCAATGTCAGGAGACGGCACGTGGCAAGGGTTGCGAGCTTCAGGGTGTATGCGGCAAACATGCCGACACATCCGCAAGAATGGATCTGTTGCTTTATGCTGTCCGGGGCATTGCTATAATCAACCGCGCATTGCGCGAGAAGGGAGAACCTGACCGCGATGCGAGCCATTTTGTGATTGACGCGTTGTTTACCACAATTACTAACGCGAACTTCGACAACGACTCTCTCGACGGTTTTATCCGCAGGGCATTTGAACTGAAAAACATCCTTGCCGGCACTGCCAAGAAACGAGGAATTGAGCTTCCCGACCTCCCGCAAGTGGAATTTTTCGCCACACTTGACGAGGCCGACAAATGTGAATCATTCACCGGAGTGCTTGCCGAGCCGAACGAGGATATACGCGGACTGAAACAACTTGCAATATATGGTTGCAAGGGCATGTCGGCTTACGCCCGCCATGCCGCCAATCTCGGATATGAGGAAGAGGATGTGTATGCAATCATAGAAAATGCTATGGCTGAGACCGCACGTCCCGACATGAGCGTTGAAGAGCTGTTGTCGTTGGTGCTTCAAGTAGGTGAGGGTGGTGTGAAGGTAATGGATCTTCTCGACCACGCCAACACCTCGACATATGGCAATCCCGAAGTCACAAAGGTTGACATCGGTGTGCGCGACCGTCCCGGAATACTTATCAGTGGCCACGACCTCAAGGATCTGGAAGAACTGCTGGAGCAGACAAAGGATAAGGGCGTGGATGTATACACCCACTCCGAGATGCTCCCCGGGCACTATTATCCGTTTTTCAAGAAATATCCTCACTTTGCCGGAAACTATGGCAACGCATGGTGGAAGCAGACCACTGAGTTTGAGAAATTCAACGGTGTCTTTCTCTTCACTACCAATTGCATAGTGCCTCCACGTGGCAAATGCACCTACATGGACCGCGTATATACAACAGGTGTTGTAGGTATGCCCGGCACACATCATATCCCCGATGGGCATCCCAAAGACTTCTCTGAACTCATCGCGCACGCACAAAAATGTCCGCCACCCACCGAAATTGAACATGGCGAGATAACCGGAGGATTCGCGCATCATCAGGTGGTGGCCCTCGCTCCAAAGATTATCGACCTTATCAGCCGTGGCAAGATTCGCAAGTTCGTCGTCATGGCCGGTTGCGACGGTCGCATGCCGAGCCGCGATTATTATACCAAGTTTGCCGAGGCGTTGCCGGAAGATTGTGTGATTCTTACAGCAGGATGTGCCAAGTACCGTTACATCAAACTTCCGCTCGGAGACATCGAGGGTGTACCACGCGTGCTCGATGCCGGACAGTGCAACGACTCATACTCGCTCGTGCGCATCGCCCTTGCACTGAAAGATGCCCTTAAAGTACCGTCGGTCAACGATCTTCCGATTGTCTATAACATAGCATGGTACGAACAGAAAGCGGTAATCGTGCTTCTGGCACTGCTGTCGCTCGGTGTGCAAAACATTCACACCGGCCCGACACTTCCTGCTTTCTTCACTCCCGACATTCTGAAAGTGCTGCAGGAGAAATTCCACATCGGCACAATCTCAACCGTTGAAGATGACATTAAAAACCTCATCAACTAATAAATTGACAATTATGGATAAATACGTATGTGAAGTTTGCGATTGGGTTTATGACCCCGCGACTGGGGACCCGGAAAACGGCGTAGCCCCCGGAACAAAATTTGAAGATCTTCCCGATGACTGGGTATGTCCACTATGTGGAGTAGGTAAAGACCAGTTCAGGAAAGTTGACTGACCACAATCCAGAATAAGGAAATAAATAACAGGTGCCGGCATAGACTTTTACGTATGCCGGCACCTGTTATTTATGGTTTTGCCTTACCTACGGGACGCTTTGCTTGTCATAGAAATTCAAGGCACTGCACAAGGATAGCGCTTCCCACGCATATGGGGTGGGGCGCTATTCTACATTCGTGCATTTAGGTTTCTTGCCGAGTAAACGCGGCGGGCTGTGTGTTGAGGTGAGATCCGCGGGTTATATTGGCGGGATGAGCTATCGGATAATCTTTTCAACTTTGTGTTTGCCGGCTCCATATTCTTTTGAACAGGTTTCTCCGGGGAGAGTCACATCGGCAACCGCGCCATCAGGAATGGTGAATTCCCATATCCAGTTATCTCCCTCATAGTGCCAGTTGCTGATTATTTTGCCTGCGGCTGAGTCGTATTGGGCGTTTACATATCCTATGCGTTTGTCGGGTACAGGTTTCATTATGATGCGTTTGAATCCAGGTGCGGCAGTGTCGGCGGCTATGCCGGCCATTGTCTCCCACATCCATTCAGCCACACATCCGTAGGCATAGTGGTTGAAACTGTTCATTCCGCTCGGTCCCATTCCGTTGTCGAGCATGTAGCTGTTCCAGCGTTCCCATATGGTAGTTGCTCCGTTGTCGATTGAATACATCCAGCTGGGGTTCTTATGTTGCAGGAGCAGTTCATAGGCTATGTCCGACATGCCGTTCTCGGAGAGGACGGGCATGAGTATGGATGTCCCCAGGAAGCCGGTCTGTAGACAATTGTCGTGCCGGATAAAGTTGTCGCGTAGACATTTAATCATCTTATCCTTGGCTTCGCCGACGAGAATGTTGTTGCGAAGGGCAAAGATGGCGGGTGTCTGCATGGTGTTTAGAATCGAGGTTTTGAATTCGCCATCGGGAGTGAAGAATGTGTCGGTGATATGCTGTTTGGCTTCTGCCACCATGGCTTCATATTTGGTGGTGTCTCGGCCGCTTGCCTTTGCCATATCGAGCATCATGCGGGCGTCCATCAGCCAGTAGCTTGCGCTCAGATAGTTCCAGTAGTCCACAGCTTCGGGGCGGAGGAGAGTCTCGCCTTTTTCATTTTGGTAGTAATGCAGGTTATGGTGACTTTCAAGCGGTTCGTAGCTAAGCCAGTCAGCCCATTGGTAGTTGCTGTTTTCGCCGGTCAGTTCCTGATGGTTGTATTTGTGCTCGGCAATATGATCCATGAATTTTTCCATGGATTCCCAGCTTGCGTCGATAATGGTTTTATCATCGAATTGTTTCCATACAACCCAGGGAACAATAATGCCGGCATCGGCCCACCCGAGACGTGTCATATCGCCGTCGGAAGCACCATACTGAGCCACAGGCGCAACGCCCGGATAACCTCCGAGCGGATTTTGTGTATCGCGCATGTCGCGTAGCCATTTATGGAAGAATTTATCAGTGTTGGCAAAGTATGTTCCGGTCTCGGCAAACACTTGTGTATCGGCTGTCCAACCGAGACGTTCGTTGCGCTGGGGACAATCGGTGGGCACTGACAGGTAGTTTGAACGCTGTCCCCATATCACGTTTGAGATAAGTTTGTTCACATTCTCGTTGCCTGTCGTGATGGTCCCTGTTTCCATCTCTTTGGTAATAGATGTTACGGGTATGGATCGGATGGACTTGAATCTAACTTCTCCGTCTGATGCCATAGAAATGTAGCGGTAACCGTAAAATGTGTTGCGTGGACGGTAGCTTGTGTATGAGTTGTTGCCGGCAAATGTATAGTCGAGCAACATTCCTATATCAGGGATGCGTAGGTTTGTTCGGTGTACGCTTCCTTCGGGGCCATCCATGCCACGATTCCTGGCTCCGTTACCGTCGTTGAGCAGTTCGGCCGGACGTGCATTCAGGTGAGTTCCTTCTTGGGCGCTGAATATGAACGACGGTACGGCTGCACAGTTCTGTCCGAAATCGACAACCAGATTCTCTCCCGGGTGAAGAACTATTTCATCGCCATCCGAGTACTCGCGGTCGACTATTATTCGGCCAAATTCGTTATCATTGGAGTTTTCGACATTGCTCCATATATAAACTTTTCGGGGGCTAAGTGCAAGGTCCTCGCGAAAATATATCTCAGCACCATCGGATGGAAGAATCTCGCCTGCGAATTCAGTGTTTATCTCGGGGCTTGAGAGTCTCTCGGGCGTTTCATAGCCGGGGCGCACACGGGCATCGTATTCCTCTCCATCGAAAATAGCGGAGTGTTTCACGGGACCCGCAATTCCTGCTTTCCAATCTTTGGTATTTGTCCCTAAGTAGCTCTTTGAGCCATCGTCATAGGTGAGTTCAAGGATTCCTCGGAAGGCCACCTTTCTGCCTATCATGCCGTCATGTCCACCGGGTGTCACAATTTTGTCGGCCCACCAACCCGGAGTAACCTGTACGGCAAATGTATTCTCGGCTCCGGCTGAAGTGGACATAACCTCGGTGACATTATATGTGAACGAGCGCTTTGTCTTGCCATAGTGAGTAAAACCCGGTTTGAGGATTTCATCTCCTATGAGTTTGCCGTTGACATAAAGCTCATATACTCCAAGACCTGTAGTCATCCATCGGGCATCGGTTACTTTCCTGTCGTTTGTTACGGTGGATACAAACCAGCTGGCACCGTCGGCCGCACGTTCATTTGCACCATACACGGGACCTGTCACAACAGGTGCGTCGGTTGCTGAAATCCATGAGGAGTACAGCCATAGAGTGCTGTCCAGTGCATTGCTGCGCCCTCCGTGCGCCTTGGCGTCGGCTTGTATATAACTAACCGCAGATAATAACACTGCTCCTGCTGATAATAAAATTTTTAAGTGCTCTTTCATAGAATAGATATGTGGTGTTTTAGAGTGATTAGTCCCGGCATTACAACCGTGCACTGAAAGGCTTAGGTTAGTTTTGTGGGGATGCTTATGCGCTCCCGCTTAAATAGTCCATCGGTGGCTGATGATAGGCTATCTTTAGGCCGATTTTTCTGCCTCGCACGAAACTGTTACAAAGTTAAGAATAAAAATTAAAATATAAGTAAGCTCTTTAAAATTTACATATAGCGTTTCTTTTTAAGACTTACTTATGGTTGGAATTTTGTCAATTATGTTCCATGCGATAGTTGGCTCATATGCGTACAATTATGTCACAAACCAACACATCGATTGAGGCGCTCGCCCTGACTTAGTATGTTTTACTATTCGCTGAAACGTCAAAAAAAATTGTACCTTTGCGACCGCGAGGCTGTCAACGCCATTATCTCGCAAGACCCGTTCAACATCAATAGTATCGCCGACTATCAGATAGTAGAATTTACTCTTACGATATTCTGCGATGAACGACTAAAAGGCTTATTCTTATTATGATTGACATACAGAAACGGACTTCTCTCAAATGGATGTTCCTTGTCATCAATCCAATCTATTTGTGATTTTGTGACATCTATCAAATTTATCCCTTATACCTCTTCAATGCCTCCTCATTTAGCCATGCCATTTCTTCTCGGAGCCATTGGGGGCTGAGGACTTCGGCATCCGGCCCCAGGCGCAACATTTCGTGCTGGAACTCATACTCCGGCCGCACATTGATAATGTAGTCGGAATATTCCTCGTTATTCTCAAGTATGCGTTGCGTTGCATGGAGTGGCAACGACTCAAAATAGGCTCTTTGATTGCCATAAACCCTGACCATGACTTCCTCACAGTCATAATCATCATCTACATTTATTCCGACAACTTCATCGAAATAATGAGGAGCGTTGAAATTCTTATCCCACTCAAATGTGCGTTGCCGCATTTCAAGTGAGGTTATGCGGTCAAGGGCGAATGTCATAAGTTTGTCGGTGTCAGCTCTCTTTCCCAACAGATACCAACGCTGACGTGACTGTTTCAGCAGATATGGAGCGACGTCAAACTCCTTTTCCTCGCCCTGATTGAAGCGCCGATATGAGATTTTAAGCAGTTGCCGATTGGATATGGCGTTTATGATGGTTGACATATACTCGGTGCCACCCAATGTTTTTTCAAACACGACGCGTTCCTTGACATTCTCATTCTCGGCAAATTGATTCTCTATTGAAAGCCCGTTGAACAGCCAAGCCGTAAACGAAGGATTCTCCAGAGCGTCCATATTGGATATGTAGTAGGTGTTCCCATCCGAGCGGTCACACTCTATGTCTATCCCGAACAGGTCAGCGACAGCGTCACGGTGTCGGTGAAAAGTACGTTCCGGTATCTTGCTTTCATGGTCAGGATTGATAGTGCTATTGTCGAGCCAACAGTCGTTGATCTCTTCAAGCGTCAAACGCCCGGCTTGCCGAATCACATCGACAAGCCAGACGTAACGCCGTATAAGTTTTACAGAGGTTGCCATACTTTACAATTAGTTATCGGCCCGGAGCTGTGCACCAAGACTCACCGCAAAGTTAACACTTTATTCTGTCATTTCGTGGCAGAATGTCGGCAAGATTTAGTTGACGCTGTTACCGTGACCCGATACATATGGCCAATGGGCCTTAAAGCCGGATACCGTTACGGACAAGTGGAGTTTCCAGCATTCCGTCGGGCATGAACTTTTTCAGAGTGTCCACAACGGTGTTGAGCATCCGTTCCCTCACACAGTCCTCCCGGATATACATTGATATTTTGCGGAATGACAGATGGTTGCCGTCAATTTCTCTTACATTTTGCTTTTGAGGTTCCGAGAGCATGGGGAGGTGCATCTCGGGAATGATGGTGTAACCTCCATTGGCATCTACGATCCTTATTAACGTATCGATGTTTCCGGCTTCATATACATGGCGCTTGCCGGCCGTCGCCTTACAGAAGCTGAATGCACTTTCGCGGAGACACTGCACTTCTTTCATCACCCATAGGTGTTCATGTTCGAGTTCATCGGGCCTGAAGACCGTGAGTTTTCTATGACAATCTTTGGAAAGATATACATAGAAGCGTTCAGTGTACAGCGGAATTTCGAATACTCCCGGGCAAATATATCCGGTGGTGGCTATTCCGGCATCTACACCTGATTCTTTTAGCGATTTTATCATGGCTTCAGGCCTCATCTCTTCGATGGACAGCTTTACCTGCGGATAATCCGTCATGTAGGTCCTGATAAAATCTGGGAGTATATATGGTGCGATACTTGGGCCGATGGCGAGTCGGAATTCTCCTGATACAGTCCCCTTGCTTTCCGAGACCATTTCACTTATCCTGTTGGCTTCCATTAGTATAAGTTGCGCTTGTTTCACAATTTTTGTTCCAATGGAGGTGGTGGTCACTTTGCGGTTTGTACGCTCGAATAGCTTGACATCCAGTTCCTCCTCAAGTTTCCCGATCATTCCGCTCAATGTGGGTTGAGTGACATCCAGCGCTTCGGCAGCCAGAGCAAAACTGCGATGGCGGTCTATAGCCACAAGGTATTTCAATTGCTGTAGGGTCATATCGATAGGTTTTATCTATGCAAAGATAATAAAAACCGTTTGTTTGTCTATGCTTTAGTATCTACCTTTGTGAAAAATAAAAACACTCATACACTATGAAATATCTGATAATAGGCGGTGTGGCCGGTGGTGCTACAGCTGCGGCGAGAATAAGAAGACTTTCGGAAGATGCCGAAATCATTCTTTTTGAGAAGGGCGAGCATATATCGTATGCCAACTGCGGGCTGCCATACTATATCGGTGGCACCATTAGCGACAGAGAGAAATTGTTGGTGCAGACCCCCGAGAGCTTTGGAACACGTTTCAACATCGATGTTCGTGTCAATTCCGAGGTTGTAGCCATTGACAGGATAAAGAAGACCGTCACGGTAAGGAGGGCCGACGGCTCGACTTATGAGGAGAGCTACGGTAAACTTCTGCTTTCTCCTGGAGCTACACCTGTCCGCCCACCTCTGCCGGGAATCGACACCGAGGGGATATACACGTTGCGTAATGTGGCGGATACTGATGTGATAAAGGCCCGAGTGGCAAGCGGAAACATCAAGCGTGCGGTCATTGTCGGTGGTGGTTTCATCGGGTTGGAAATGGCTGAGAATCTTAGCCATGCAGGTGCTGAAGTCGCCGTCGTGGAGATGGCACCCCAGGTTATGGGACCTGTAGATTTCTCCATGGCTCAGATTGTCCATGCTCATCTCCTGGAGAAAGGAGTGCGCCTTTACCTTGAGACAGCCGTTGAATCATTCACAAAAGTGGGCGAAGCTATCGAAATCAAATTCTCGGATGGCCGCACTCTGGAGGCCGATATGGTAATTCTGTCCATCGGTGTAAGACCCAATACCGCGCTCGCATCCTCAGCCGGCATAGAACTCGGAAATATGCGTGGTATAAAGGTCAACGAGTACCTCAGGACCTCGGATGAAAACATATATGCTGTTGGCGATGCGATAGAATTCACCCATCCGGTTGTGGGTGGCACATGGCTCAATTATCTTGCAGGCCCGGCTAACCGTCAGGCGAGGATTGTAGCGGACAATATGGTTCTTGGCGACACTGTGAAATACGAAGGCGCCATAGGCACATCCGTCGCTAAAGTGTTTGATATGACCGTTGCCGCAACCGGCTTATCGGCCAAACGCCTCAAGAAGGATGGTGTCGAATATCAGACAGTAACCATTCATCCCTCATCGCATGCCGGTTACTATCCCGATGCCCTCCCGATGACTATTAAAGTGATATTCTCTCCTGCCGATGGCAAGCTGTTGGGAGCACAGATCGTGGGCTATGATGGAGTGGACAAGCGCATCGATCTTTTGGCACAGGTTATAAAATCAGGAGGTACCGTTGCCGACCTCACGCGGATTGAGCATGCTTATGCTCCTCCATATTCATCGGCCAAGGACCCCGTAGCGATGGCCGGATATGTGGCCGGGAATATACTTAGCGGTAAAATGAAGCCGATATATTGGCGTCAGCTCAAAGATGCAGCTCCCGGAGAATTCGTGCTCATAGATGTGCGCACTCCCATGGAATACTCATCCGGTGCGCTTCCCGGAGCCATCAATATCCCGCTGGACTCCATGCGTAGTCGCCTGGTGGATATTCCCAAGAATAAGCCGATAGTACTATATTGCGGTGTCGGGTTGCGCGGATATCTCGCATCCAATATCCTCCGGCTGAATGGATTCGATGATGTGCGTAATCTCATAGGCGGAATCAAGACCTACCGCGCGGCAGTCGCGCCCATACCGACTCCGACCCCATTCGGTACTGCTAAAAGCACATGTCAACCTCATTCAGAGCCATCTTCGGTTCGAAGTATAAGGATTGACGCATGCGGTCTTGCGTGCCCCGGTCCCATTATGAAACTTAAGGAAGCGATGGACACGATGTCGGCAGGAGAATCACTCGAGATTACAGCTACCGATCCGGGCTTTGCCCGGGATGCTGAATCATGGTGCAAGTCCACAGGTAACAATTTTGTGTCATCGGAAGCTAACGGTGGAAAATACCGCATAGTGGTTGAACGGGGTGCCAAACCGGATGCAAAGCAGGATACCATTCAGGCTTCGGGCCGAGGCAAGACCTTTGTGCTTTTCAGTGATGATCTTGATAAAGCTCTTGCAACATTCATGCTCGCCAATGGAGCCGCAGCTACCGGAGAGAAGGTTACAATCTTCTTTACCTTCTGGGGATTGAACGCGATCAAAAAGACAAACAAACCGAAAGTGAAGAAGGACCTTTTCGGACGGATGTTCTCTATGATGCTGCCATCCGATTCCACATCCCTTAAGCTGTCCAAGATGAACATGTTCGGCATGGGTAGCCGCATGATGCGCTACATTATGAAGAACAAGAACGTGAATTCACTTGAGGAACTCCGCGACTCGGCAGTGAAGAACGGTGTTGAATTCATAGCCTGTCAGATGTCGATGGATGTCATGGGCGTGAGTCGTGAAGAATTGATCGACGAAGTCACCGTAGGTGGAGTAGCTACCTACATGAACCGTACTGAGGATGCTAATCTGAACCTCTTTATCTGATAAGTAAGTCGTAAAAATTAATGCACAAATAAATCGCATTTATTTGTGCATTAATTTTTACGACTTACTTATAGCGTTTCTTTTTAAGACTTACTTATAATACTTCACATTCGAGTGAGAGTTTCAGCGCAGAGACTCTCACTCGAATGTATATTTATCATTTACTCCTAATTACAGCCATCGGCGGTTAATGCCATAAACCGATTTGCTACAATTCGGAACTTATGGATCGGCATTAGCCGGTTGGAAAGGGTATCTATTTGGATGCTCTTTTTTCATATCAGCATTGAAATTCCGTCAATAATACCCTGAAATCCAAATATTATAGCTAAATTTGCGATAGGCTCTTATGCCTAACCTACAGCAATGCCTTCCGATCGTGCAAAAATAATAGGCATCTCCCGTCATCGCCTCTCCACCGACAGGACGCGATTATCTCTTTTTGTGCTATTGATAGTGGTCATCTATTAACGGCTTGGTACATTAACCAATAATATATGCAGAATGACAGCAAAACGTAAATACATACGGATTTTATGTTGGTCGTTAGTCGTGATTTTTATAATCATGGCCGGTATTGTTGGGGTTATGGTCATCTTTTTTTCAACGTCTGCATCTTATCACCACGGCCAAGATGAATATTTCTCAAAGGTGGATTATCATTTGGAAGGTTCTGTAAAATCATATCGTAATGTCGGTGGTTCTTATTGTTTGATTGAGTTTACGCCTACTATCTTTGAAATAAGCAAAAACAGAATTAATAATGGAGATAGCCATGTCGGAGTCTATTCTTCAGATTCATCTTCAGTGATGATTATTGCATCAACACCTTTATCGTTAAAAGATGATATAGAATATGTTGAAATTGGTTCAAGGAATAAACAGATAATATTTAATGATTCTATTTGCAACACTTTAAGGACTGCTGGGACATATGAACATATTTTGCCCAGCTCGCTTAACGGTAAGTTTATAAAATTTTGAAGAAATGAAAGCGTCACATATATTCACGCATATAATTGAGCGGTTGAAGAGGGAAGATTTCCTTATAGATGTCAAGTTTAGGAAACGTGATAACCGTTTCATTTGGCATGAAAATGGCATCGATCGTATGATTGAGTTGGATCATTGGATAATTGATAATATGCTGACAATATATCCAATATATATGGTGCGCTTTGACTTATTGAAGAAATGGTTTGAGGCGTATAGTTTCAAGACATTGCGGGGCCAACGAGATAATCCATCGGTTGGCTTTAGCGGTAATATGCTTGAAAGACAGGACAAATTTATTTTTACGGAGTCCACTATTGATACGGAATATTGTAAACTATGTGATACTATCAAGGAGTGTGCTGAGATAGTGTTTAGTCATTATGCCAACTTACGGAATATGTATGATCGCAGAATTGTACCTATATTGGAAGGCAAGCAACAATTACCGGATATTGGTGCAGATTGGGCGTTTGAATATTTGACATTAGCACGTATTATTTCTCCGAAAGATTATGAAATAGTAAAGGATATTATTATAAGGCAAATTGAGTGGATGAATAAAAGACAAGAGCCGAATATAGTAGAGTATTATCCACGACTTGAGGAAATAATAGATTCAATGGAGCAACAATACCCAATAGATTGATAGATTCAAATGCTATGTGTAAGGTACACTTAATTATAAAATGGCTATTTTATCTACTTGCCGCATTAGTGGCTATTGACTTATGGTGTATTGCCATATCAATAGTTTTTACTCTTGTCGGTATGAATCAAAAGTGCTTCCTGTTAGTCAAGATATTTTCAGCCATTCTTCCGGCTTTGATAATTTGGTCATACGTAGCTTTGTATATTATCATGTATCAAAGAACGGAATATGTAGATATTATCTCGGTTGTATGGTCGAAAAGAATTAGGCTTATAATATGGCTGACATTTGGGTATTACAACACGTACCTACTATCACTATACTTTGTGAGATTCAGATACTCACAGTATGAATTGTTGCAATATCGTGTAAATGTGATATATTCCGTCTTGTCAATGATCCCTATTCTGAATTTAATAGTATATTGGAGAGCAATTCATGAATCTGAGGTTTGTTTATCGTTTATACAAGCTGCAACACTGTATTTTAAGGGAGAACTCATGTCGTATTTGATCAAGGAGAATTACTCACATCTTTTGCGCAACATCGAAAGCCAATAAACATGAAGTCTGACAGCAAATTATACCGTTTCTTTCTCGGAAAGCGAGGGACAATAGGTGTGCCAACTGTGGCTATCCTTATAGTTCTTGTACCTTTTTTGGTTTTCGGATTCTTTTTCAAAAATAATAAACGGGAGAATTTGGCGAATAATCCGGTTTCTACAAGAGTGGTAATCGAAGAAATTTCAAGTGTTGGTCAAACACGTCATATCCATTATCATCTGCAAATTAAAGGGATTAGTTATGATGGTAGCGGAAGATTCCTGAAAGGGTTGGCCGTTGGTGACACTATTGGGGTCATGTACCAAAAGGATAATCCTGCCAATAATATGACCGTCTATGATTATTACGACCATGGCGATGATAAATGGCTTATTATCATAATTCTTTTGGTTGCAGTTTTAGGCATATATCGTTGGTCAAAAACAGGAAAAACCAATAACACGATTGAAATACCACAAGATAGAAATGCCAAATGTCAAATATACCGAACCTCAAAGCACTACATCTTCCTGACGGTTTATTACAGTGTGGCAAGCAAACCAATTTATTTTCTATCACATGATTGCACTGATTCAGAATTCGAGAAAACCATGTTTGACTGTCTTGAAACCAGTGTCAAGGGCAGATATGAAGATATGAAAGCGTCTGAATTGATAAAAGCGATGAAGCAACAGTCATGGCGACAACTGTATTTGAACTCCACCATGTGTCTTGTAGAATATAGTAGCAAAGAATATCTTGGAGATAAATTGTCAATCGAAGTTGGCAAGAGGCGTAAAGATGGACGGGGTTTTGATTGGGACAGTAGTCGTTCTCGGTCATTCGATATGGAAGAGACCGACTGGCGACAAACAATAGGAATTATCCGAAATATTTTAGACCCGACAATCAATGAAACTGACTGATAAACGATTTTGGTACGGTACAAAAACGACCTATTATACCTCTTTCATATTTGCATTAAAAGATGCCCTCCTGTTCTCTATATCATGGGTGTTGGCAATTTGTATAATGTTATTTTCAATCTGCCTATTTATTCAAATGAATAATGGAGATACAATATCCGGTCAGGTCATTACATTCGGATTACTCTTCATTCTCATTGTATTTGTTGTTACAAACGGTATGTTTCTATATGACAATTGGCTTAAGCAATGTTACGTTATGCGAAAGACAAAGAAACTTCTACCAGATAGTTGTGTTATTTTGAATACAACGTATGACGATATAAACAAGCAATATCAGATAATGCTGGATTACTCAGGAAAGCAGTTTGTGGCAACAGTAAATTTCCCGTTCTTTTATATAAGAGAAAAAGGAACGCGTGCTCTTGGAGCATTGAATATTAATTCACGTAAATTTTTTGCAAAGAATAAGTCGGCAATCGTGAATTATATGTCTTAATGAAATATTATATGGTACACTACGATAACCGATTTTGGCTATTATGGATTATCGGAGCAGTTATGGCTGTTTCAGTATGCTTATGCTCATCATGGAGTGAAGATACATTGCTCCTTGCTGTGGCGTTTGCACTGTCGCTGATTGCCATAGCCATTATCCATAAGTTGAGAAACCACACAGCATTATGTAATATACTATTTTGGTTGGGATATAATGCCCTTTTGAGTTACGGGTTACTGTTCAAAGGCGAGGGTGGCGCAGGACTTACATGGTGGTTCTATCTGTTATGCCTTAACACCTTGCAATTTATTGTTCTGGCTGCTTATTCTATCATTTTGATTATTGGGAAAAAGAATCAATCATCCACATAACATAAAAACTCCCCATGCTCACGCACAGAGAGTCCCGGTTTTTGACAGCAAAGGAATTGATCTATCGAGGGCGGATTATTCAGCGACAATTTTCATAAATCGGCATCAGTCAGGATATAACGGCGATTTTTTATGCGTCTAAATCACCCTGATATCAGATATTCTTATTATCTTTGCGATAGGCTCTTATGCCGATCCGACAGCAATGCCTCCCGACCGAGCAAAAATAATTGGCATCTCCCGTCATCGCCTCTCTACCGACGGCGATGGTGTCACCACGCTTGTCGCTTTCCACGGCTGTCCGCTCCGTTGCCGTTACTGCCTCAATCCGCAATCGCTCGGCGAGAGCGACCGTTTCAAGGAATACACTCCCCGGTCACTCTATGATGAAGTCAGGATTGATGAACTTTATTTCATCGCCACTAACGGAGGCGTGACTTTCGGCGGTGGTGAACCCGCATTGCGTCCTGATTTTATCCGCCGTTTCCGTGAGCTGTGTGGCCCGGCATGGAGGCTGACATTAGAAACTTCGCTGAATGTGCCTAAAGAGAATATCGAGGCTCTGCTCCCGATGGTAGATTCATGGATTATCGACATTAAGGATATGGACGCGGATATTTACGGTCAATACACCGGCAAGGATAATTCGCATGTGCTGTCCAATCTACGCTTGATCGCCGATGCCGGACGTCAGAACAACTGCATGATCCGACTTCCGCTTATCCCGGATTTCAATACCGACACCGACCGAGAGGAAAGCCGCAAGGCTCTCTCCGCACTCGGCTATACCAAATTCGATATATTCACCTATCAAATCCGCAAGCACTGACTATGGCACGAGGAAAACAAACCTGCAAGATATTGAAAGAGATTCGTCGGCAGATAGCCGAGGCGAATGACATAGAGTTTGTAACGTCGGAGTGTCGCTACAAGGGAGACTGCCTCGGAACGTGCCCCAAATGCGAAGCCGAGGTGCGATATTTGGAGCAACAGCTCCGCTCCCGTCAACTCATGGGTAAAGCTGTTGTGCTTGCCGGAATATCAGCCGGAATGATTGCATTTTCAGGGTGTGGCAGTTCATCAAGTCAGGCCAACGACAGTTATAGACTGCAAGGTGAGCCTACGGAGTCACTTCAAGGAGCGATGATTCTTGATTGCGAAGAAGAGGAGGAAGGCGAAATTGAAGCGGTCGATACAGTGTTTGATAGCAGTGGGTTAAAAGAAGGTGAAATCGGAAGCGCAGATGATGTCTCAATTTCACCTGCTAATCAAGAACAAGAATCTACGGCCACTAAAACTGTAAAATGTCCTGCATCTTTCACAGATTCAGAAGTATCTGATTCAACGGAAAAGACGGAAGAACCGATATACGCTGTGGTTGGTGAGGTTGCAGAAACTCAACCAGAATTTCCGGGCGGAATAAGTGCGATGTTTCAGTTTTTTGTCGAAAACCTGAAATATCCACCAACTTGCGATGACGTTCAGGGCAAAGTGATAGTACGTTTTTTAGTTGATAAAACCGGGAAAGTTCGTAATACGGAAATTGCAAGAAGTAATCTGCCTGAGGAGTTTAATAAAGAAGCTCTCCGAGTTGTGCAACTTCTGCCTAAATTTAAGCCCGGAGAAAGAGATGGCATACCCGCTGATGTATGGCAGGCAGTTCCTATCAGTTTTCGTCTTATGGACTATCAAAAACTTATAGACAATCAAGAAACGGAATAAATTAAAAATCAAACTGACATGATTACTCCGATATACAAGCAGGATATTATTGTAGAAAAGAACATTCATGAGATTATTGATTTCATGAATAAGGCTACTTTTCGCCCTGCATCGGCTGTGATAACACGGCACAGTTTTGTAAAGGGATTTGAGTTTAGAGGGTCGGTTTGGTCTAATGGTTTTTGTGTCATCCGCAATTCGGACTTACAGTCATCTCTTGCACCTATGGCAAAAGCCTCAATATCTCCTGTGAATGAAAGTAGTTGCGAGGTACATCTTGAAATTGGGCCAAGCATACTCATAGTCATCTTTATGAGCCTGTTTGCAATAGGAATATTAGCCATTGGAGCCACTGCCTTTTACGAGATTATAGCACACGGGCTGGTCGGAGATACAGTGCTGATTATGACAGTTTTCATATTGTTTGCAAGTGTGTTTTTCCTATTTCTTCGTTTTGGCTTCTACTCGAGACATAAGAAAATGAAAAGCCGAATGGTCGAATTGTTATCTTAAACGACTATGAAAATCATCTAACCAAAGAACTATTATTGATGGAGAAAATAAAATATATTTTTGTCGTTTGGAGTTTCTTACTCTTCGCAATAGCTTGTTTCAACCCGATAGCACAACACATATAATGGAAGAAATTATGCAGTCAATACTCAGCGCGATAGCACGGCATATCGGAGCAGGGATGCGGTATTTCTTTCTGCGGATTATATGTCGCAGAAAAGATGTATCGTATAAAAACCTATGCTACAGCGATAAAAAAGACCCTCTTGCTTATAACGATAATGCGTTGGCTAATGGGTGCTTGGGTATGGTTGTTATTGCTATCTTGATCCTGTTGATGGTAAAATACTTATGATAAATACCATCTACACGTTGATGGGATCAGTTATGATGGCAACGGAAATTCTTGAAAGGGTTAGCGGCTGGAGTAGGGGGGACGCAGTGACTTATCCTGATACATTGTCACTTGATAGGGTCGGAGCAGTATTGACGGCGCCCGCAATGGGGGCAGTGTTCGCCTCGCCATACGCTGTCGAAGTGTTCCATTGCAGACTCTACAAGAGCGTGATCATTGGTGAATATTCCGGCTTCAAAGTTGCGACGGCTCGGGCTTTTCATACCCATTCCAGCCCCAGTGAGGTTGGCAGAGCCTATATATACCCATTGGCCGTCGATGACTATTATCTTGAAGTGTACGCGAGGACAGAGCATCCGTTCAAGAGTGATTTTAAGATTGGAATAACGATCGAAGTCATCGCGGAACGCCGGTCCCGGTTCTTTGGCATGAATGAGCCGGATCTCCACACCTGATTTAAGAAGACGCGACAGTAGTCCAAGGAAAGGTTCGGAGTCTTTGCCTTTGGCTATATGGAGGTCTTTTATATCGGCGGTGCCAATCCAAAGCATGGATTTGGCACTGCGTATTCTTTCAATCACTGCCTCATAGTGATCGCGGTCAGCTATATATTGTGTCGCCATGAGGCAAAGTTACTTATTTTTGGTGAGATAGAGGTAATATTCATAGTACGGTGAGAGGGCTATATCATTTTTTGCATCGGCCTCTTTGGAGTTTTTGCCGAGCAGTGTTGACAGATAATTCCAGAATGACTTACGATGGTGTTTGTACTTGTAGTGTGCCATTTCATGAAGTATGACTTCATCACACCATTCCTGCCGGAAGATTACAAGAAATGGCTGAAGGGTGATATGGTTGTGAAACGAACATTGGCCGAGAATATTTCTGCGCAATCGTTTAACTGTCACTCCACTTCCATGTATCCCTTTGATGTTTTCCCAATAACGCACACGTTCTGGCAAAACTTCTTTGGCTATCCGGAGGATTGTATCGCGAAATAATTCCCGTAACCATTTCTGAGTTTTTCTTGAATCGAAATCAGTATGTGAATGATATACCATATCCATTATTCCGTCGCTGTATTGGACAAGGATTTCAACACCATTCTTACCACTCAATATGTAACGCCCGGGCATCGTGATAAAAGCCTCGCATTGCAATGTATCTTTATCAACCATATGCCACATAACGGACAGATATTGCGTAGTCAGCCGAAACTTAGGGTTGATTTTGAATGTAGGCGCTTTCATATCATCTGCCATATCTTATCCAAAACATCTTTATACCCGTGATTATTTTTGCCTATTTGCAGGGCGTAAAAACGAGTGCCGCGTCCTTTCTCCCGGTTGATTTTCTCCATAGTTGCCGGAATTGGTTTTGGAAATTCCAAGTCGGATATAATCAATACATCGGCCATTTCAAACGTGCCTTTTTGCAATACACCAATAGCTTCGGCAAGCATCTGTTCTCCATCAGTTCCACCACTGAAACTATGTTCAAGGAAATGGTCCAACTTTCCCCAGTTGCGAGGTTTGGATAGGTCGATGGATTTTGATCTCACCGAAAAGCTGATGAGGAAGCATGGTCGCTTCTGTTTCTTAGCTATGCGCAGGAGTTGTTTCAATAACGAGAAAGCGATCCTCAACGGACGTCCGTCCATCGAGGCACTGGTGTCAATACTGACTATAATAGGACCTTTTGTCAGTCGCGGATCTTTGCGATGTACTTCAACCTTTTTCGGATTATCTTTGCCCGGACTACTGAATTGCTGAAGTTCTTTTGTGGCATAACGCTTGTAAAATAAATCCTCGGGCATAGATAATTCTGTAGGAAGTACCCTTTCAAGATTGTCACCTGACTCCACCCGGTCAATTTCTTCTACGGATGAGTTTTTTGAGACAGTTGTAGGCATAAATTTAAATACAACAGTGTCTTTTTCTTCCATGGTCGGATCTTTGTCACGGCCTATCATATCTACAATCTCTTTCAATTGGGGATACCGATGAATATAATTCTCTATCCGCTTTTTATCCTCATAATCAGCAGTCCCGGAATCCCGACATACAGCCTCGAACCGTTGCTTTGAACGCTGAAGCATTTGCTGTTCTTGCCGAGCCAACCTTTCCTTACAAGCATTTTCCCAGTCACTTGTCAATGCTGCAAAAACTGAATCCTTTTCATTGCCCTTGAACTGAACAGTAAACCCCGGCAGATTTACCTCGAAGTTTGAATACTTACCCCTGATCAAGCCGGATACCTCCTGCCACATCAATCGCTTATGTTCAATCGATGTTTGGGAAAATTTTTCGATGAAGGCCAATTCTTTCATAGCTTCAAGTTGCATGGCGCGAAATTGCTCAAGCATTACCGCGAAAAATGAAATCAGATCCTCTTTCAAGACCTCTACCCATGCAGGGTCGGTCCCGTCAATTTGCGGGTTGTTGTCAATAACCTCCTTCATGTATTCGGCGAGGCAATCCTCATCAGAAATTTGAGGTGGCATCTCTCCTCGTTCCATGTAAAAGTCAAAAGCTTCGTTGTATTCATCGAGCTTGGCATCAACATCGGTATAATCTATCATTTTATCATCATTACTACGTTGTTAATCTTTACCTCTATGGTTTTTATCAACTCTCCAACTTCTTTTATTGTCCTATTCATCAGGGCTAAATCAGTAGAAGATAAGAAGATGTTATTACGGGTAGCCCAATCTGTAACAACCAAGTTTTCCCACTGTCCAACACATTCTTGAAATATATCCTGAGTGATTGCAATACGCTGATAAATAGGCATAGACTGTATAGCCTCACCGAAAACAGCCGATTGATTCTTCTTTTTAAAGTAGTATGGGGTTCCGTCGATAATTGCTCCATTCCTGCACTTCTGAACCGTGACTTTGATAAGATTGGAGGCATTCTGGGATTTAGCGTCAAATGGCCTGCCCGGAATCAGAGTGTGTATAATGTTTTTCTTACGCTTGGAATCGTAGTATCTGACCCCATCGCGAGGCGAGGTCGGCAGTGAGGCGTAATCCCATTTGGAGAAATATGTCTCTCCATCAGGATAATTCTCCACGAGGTAATAGAAATAGTCATATTCGGCAAATTCTGTGGAATTCGTATTGATTGCTGACGGCTTTGGGTTAGCCCGACTGTTCTGGGTGGTCATCATCTGGCGAATAGATTTGTCGATTTTATTCAGTTGCTTTACCGTAGCTTCTGAAATGCTGGAGGTGAAAGCCGCCAAAACATTCGGAATGGTCTCGACATCATTCCAGAAACTATGGGTCAACAGCAGAAAATCGGTGAGATTTATTTCATCCCGTCCGTTGAGATATGCCGAAGTTTGCATAAGCCTATAGGCCTTGCGCCATCGGCGGTCGGAGATATAATAACGCAGTTGGTTTTCATCCTCTTTCTCATGGATCGCAAGTGTTTTACGTAGTGCCTTTATTGCAGATACAACGTTATCAGACATTGTGACAGAGCGAGACGCCGTATTCCATCTGGTGTACAGTTCATCGGTGATATATAAATGTTCCGATAACGGGATGACCTCAGTTTGCTCGGATTTCAGCATCTTGAAAAAGGCAGAATCGCTCTCAATACAGTTGGATACCATCCGCATGAGAAATCTGTCCCAAAGAGCCTCCAAACCCTCATCCTTGGCGGGAAGCTCGTTGCTGGCGGCAATGAGAACCTTCATCGGAGTATTCACAATTTTACCGCCGTTATGGAAGATGTGTTCATTAATCACGGTGAGAAGGGTATTCTGAATTGATGGTCCAGCTTTCCATATTTCATCAAGAAATACTACATCGGCTTCCGGCAGATAACCGGAAGTAAGACGCTCGTATTTGTCTTCATTTTTCAATCGTGATATGGAGATAGGACCGAATATCTCATCTGGAGTTGAGAATCTCGACATCAGATAATCGAACGACCTGCCATTCTTGAATACCATTTTCAATCGGTTGGCCACCATGCTTTTTGCAGTGCCGGGAGGGCCGAGGAGAAACATATTCTCCCCGGCGACAGCGCACAGCAGAGCCACCGCTATGATCTGTTCTTTTTCATAGACACCCTGAGACATCCATTCGATGAGCTGCTTGATATGTTCGTGCGGTGATATTGGGAATCGTTCCTCGGATTTTACTTTCTTGGCCATAAAATTAAACGCTTTATGTAAGTCCTGAAATTTGTTCTTCTTGGCTATTTGTGTTTTGTCATTTCATGAAAGAATCGTCTAACCTATCCATTATTTCTTGAGTGGCATCGAATGTTTCGTTTAATGCTGTAGGCAATCGTTTTCCCAAGAGAAAGCAACCTGTGACAACACCAATCATCGTTTTGATGAGACCGTGATGGTTGGGGCCAATAAATGAAACAATACCTCCAATTATCCCAATAAAGGCTCCATACTTCATCAGTTTGAGTTGGGCTTTCGCTATTCGTTGCATCATAGCTCAGTAAGTTTTAAATCCTATCCGTTGGTTGCATGGTTTGGCAATTTTTTCTTCGGAACATAGTTTTTCTATCTCATTGATGGACGGAGTGTTGCCATCGAGAACTTCCGCCATGAGAGTCTTGCGGACGATATTATCAATCTCACCGCCACTGAAGTCGTAGCGCGAAGCCAATGATAGAGCTTCTTCCTCTGTAAGAGTTGATATCTTGTCTCTCCATATTTTAACTTTAGCTTCTACCGATGGTTTGTCGAAGCGGATCTTGAACAGGAAACGACGCTCAAAGGCCTTGTCGAGATTATCAGCAAGATTGGTGGTTGCTATAAGAATACCATCAAGACGTTCCATTTCTTCAAGAATTATATTCTGGATGGCGTTCTCGGTCTGATCTATGCTGCTGGTGTTGCCGGTCTTACGCGAGGCGAAAATGGCATCGGCTTCGTTGAAAAGCAAAATGGGTTTCAGCGATGAGCGTTTGCATTGCCTTTTGTATCTGGTGAATATCTCCTTGATAATCTTTTCGCTTTCACCATACCACATGCTTTTGGATGCGGAAATGTCAACGTGGATAATGTCGCGTCCGGTTGAACGCGCCCACTGCATTACGGATTCGGTCTTGCCGGTACCTGGAGCACCATACAGCAATATCGAAATACCATTGGGCAAGCCCTTTTCTTCAAGACGGCTTACCAAATTATTATAGTTGGCCTCCTGAATGGAATTGCCCACAAGATCCAATTGCGACTGTTCCTTTTCGGAGAAGAAAAGATGCTTTTCCTTGATATCAGCGGCACGGATGAGGTCTTTCTTTTCCGGTTTCTCAGTATATAGCGAGGCATCTTCACAGAAGTAGAGTTCCTTCCCTTTGTCGGTCAACTGCAGCACGGTATATTCCCCGAAAATGGACGATTGTGTCACCATCTCAATCAGATCGAGCCGTTGCAGCTTGTGCATATCTTCCTTAAACTCCTTTATATACTTGTTACGGTCCTTGACAGGATACATTTCACCCATCTCGCGTGATACGCTTAGTGTGTCTCCATTTGCACAAGCATCGCAAGCAATGTAGAACAAGGCGCGGTAATCCTCCTCGACTATCACTTCCTTTATTCTTGCAAGGCACTCCAGGGAGCGGTTTGATTCCTCTATGATAGAAATCTTCTCGGCAAGTTTTTTCATTACTCCGGGCTTCTCGGCATCGTGATCCCGACTGTGAACATACTCCTTTACCTGACGTGCGAATGAATATAAATTCAGCCCGGAATACTGCTGGCCAATTGCTCCGAAATCATCACCCAAGAACAGTTTCTGCCCTTTGGTCGTCAACGTTAGATCCTCTTTGTTGCTTGACAGTTCGATTAGGTCGGATGTAATCAGCGGATTAGTACCGTCCAGCAGTGATTTGCGCACTTTAAATCTTATGCCATAAGCCTGATATATATCGCTGAGCGTCCGTGAGATGTCGGAACGGCCGTTGCAGTCCTGCTCAATAAAGTCATTGCACATCTCATAGAACAGCGTTCTGTCGGGCAATGACGGAATAGCCCCTTTCAGATCCTTCACGAGCTGCATGGTGGCGTAATCACGTTCGGTACTGTCAACAAACTGAAACAGAGCTTCTGTGGTGACATCGCTGTCTTCAACTTGAGAGCTAACAAGTTTGCAGAGGTCGTATTTGTCAAATTCCTTATCAAGAATAGTCGCATTATGGCGGTTTGGTTTCAGATTTTCCAGTATACAACCAATCACATAGTTGGTTACCATGAAATTCTGACGACCAATCCGACATTCACTTCTGTCAGTCTGGATGATGAACCCTTTCTTCTCAAGACTCCGGATTACAGGTACATACTCCATAATATCGAGTTGCGATGCGCCGAAATAGGACGCTATATCGTCGAGGTCGGAACAGCGGCCTCCACAACTTCTGTCGAAGAGAGCCGCGAATATAATGGCCTCATCCTTTGAGTCAAGTCCTAAAGACTGCATCATGCCATTAAGAGCCTCGGATACCTCTTTCCCTCCCAGTCTCTTGAGTTTACCGTCTCTGAGTTTGTTAGCCGCCGCTTTGAGAAATTGTATAGATTTCATTTCCATATACGCTTGAATTTACATGGTGATTAAGAGGTTGTTTTTATGCAACTTCTAAATTTCAACTGCAAAATTAACCCCAGCCTGTATCATTTAGCGATACAGGTTTCAAAATTTTCCCACTTAAGGTCTTTCATACTTTTATCAATCCAATGTAGTGCTACTCCGCTATGACTCCTAAGTTCTTTAGCGGAAATAGCATATTGAACAAGTTCCGGAATCTTCTCCTTAATGTGGAGCCAATTCCCTTCAACTGAGCATGCCGCCACATATGCGATACGAAGGAACAGGGTGATCTTGCCATTCGTGCCAAACAACACGCAGAAATCATCCTCCCATCCACATTCTTTCAGCAATATGGATACAATGGGTTCAAGATGCTTTTGAGCAATCTTTGCCTCATAGGGAGTAAGTGGATTGAAGTCCGGTCGATTTAGCTTGGACTTCAAAAAAACGTCAACTGAGTTCATGGCTAATGATTCCATCACAAATACTGATACGTCTCATAATCTAATTCATAATTTTGATCTTCTACACGCATTGGGGCGAGTTTCTTAGAATTTGGCGTACTTTTATTTGCACCAGTGTGATTAGTTTGATGTTGTTTGGAACTATCTTCACGTTGTATCCTTTTATTGTTGTCATATTGATTTGTTATATTTGTGGCAAAGTTATCACGTGACTACGCAACCTTTTTACGTAGCAACCATAAAAACGCGCAGAGTTCAGTGTAGCTAACCACTCGCGGCTCCAATTATTTGTTTTCACACAAAATTAAATCATACATGGTGCAATTTGCGATACAACTTTATAATTAAAATTTTATTCCTATATTTGCACGCGATAAGATTATGGTATTCTAAGATTTAAAATTCAGCATTTCTAATGCTTTAGCCTTTTGAAACTCAGCAACGACATTAAGTAAGTCGTAAAAATTAATGCACAAATAAATCGCAGTTATTTTTGAGGTATTTTTGATGTACTTAAAGCATGAAAAAATATATCCAGTTGACAGCCGGCCGAGGCCCGGTCGAGTGCGCCAGGGTAGTAGCGTTGGTCGCTAAAGAACTTCAGAAGGACATACCAAATCTTATCATGGTAGATGAAGAAGAACATAAAACATTCCCCGGTTGCTATATGTCCATCACCTTCGGATCCGATGAGGTTATTCCACCGTCAATTATAGACCAATGGAATGGTTCCGTGTGTTGGCGTTCAACACATAACCCCTACCGTCCGGGCCACAAGCGTAGCAACTGGTTCATAGGTATTCATTTCATCGACCCATTAACTCTACCCGCCATCAGCGACTCTGATATCGAATATGAGACGTGCCGTTCGGGAGGTAAAGGAGGGCAAAACGTAAATAAGGTTGAAACTGCCGTAAGAGCCATCCACAAGCCGACAGGAATAACCGTCAGATGCTCCGATGAACGTTCTCAATTTCAAAATAAAGCAAGGGCCAAAGAAAGATTGCTACTCAAACTTGCCGAACTTCAGACAGAAGCCCGGAACAAGGCTCGCGATGACTCTTGGTCACATCACAACTCCTTACTGCGAGGCAATCCCATAAAAACTTTCAAAGGCCCATTGTAAAACATTACTGTCCGCGAAATTATTAGCGCGGACATATTTTTTTAAGAAAAAAGTGAATCTGTGTGTCATCAACAGTTCGTTCTTACCGAACTATTGTATTATTCTTCATAGCCACCATTGCCCCTAATTGAAAAGCTTCCCGCAGCTCCTTTGGAAACTCGTTTTCTCTCTGTTTCGCTTTTTCGGTTTCATCAAATACCTCCGTTACGTATTTGGAATAGTCCGCGAATTGATATGTATTGTATGAGCATAGTCTGTGTGGTGTTGAGAATATATGCCCTAAGAACATATCCACATTATCCATTGCCCTGACGGGTGCATACTCTCTCGTGGTATTCATCGTGTATATTGTCACTACAGAGACTTCCCTTGTTGCGAGTGATCGATACCCCGTCTCGTATGAACCTAAAGAGAAACATAGCCTCTCAAGAAAAGCTTTAGCACTGCTGTTTAAGTCCATCAGATATATTGGAGAGGCTACCACAAGACAATCCGCATCATTTACAGCCTCAAGTATAGGCGTGAGATCATCATTGAGCGAGCATTTTCCATATCTCTTGCTCCCCCTGAGTTTGCAGGCGAAACAGCTCTGACAGCCCTTGAAATTGAGGTCGTTTAAATCAACTGCGACTATCTCATGATTCGGGTCTGTCGCCATCACCCCTTTGCGGAAGGCATCACACATTTGTGCCGTGTTGCCATTTCTTCGCGGACTGCTGTTTATGATCACTATTTTCATTGTGTAGTTATTATTTTTATTAACTTTGTAGTGCAAAGTTAGGTGAGAATCAGAGCCTAAACAATAACTTACTGGAACGTTTGCCCCTTACCGAAAAGTTTGTTTTACTCATTTTCAATCAATTCTGCGAACACTGTATGGCAAAAAAATTGGACTACGAATATTGCAAGGCCGCTCCGATGCTTGAATGGCTCGGAAACAAATGGGCGTTGGTCGTTCTCGTGAAGATTGCCGAGAGCGAGCCGGTGCGCTTCAACGAGCTTTACCGCAATATCCCGTCCGTTTCTGAGAAAGTGTTGTCGCAGGTGTTGAAACAACTCACAACGGACGGCATAATCCACCGTCAGCTTTATCCCGATGTCCCTCCGCGCGTCGACTATTCTCTCACTGATTTAGGCAAGACGCTCTTACCCCATGTCGAAGCTTTGATGAAATGGGGTCAGGATAATTTTGAACAGATAATGATTAACCGAAACGAAAAAATCTGCCGATGATTCCATCTCCCGATACCGTTTTCCCAATCAAGGACTGTAACACATTGATTTTGGTTAAGCCGACAATCACCAACCCTAATATAATTGTCGGCGACTTCACCTATTTTAGCGATACAGATTTCGAGAATCATGTGTTGCATCATTATGATTTTATCGGCGATAAGCTCATTATCGGAAAATTCTGCCAGATTGGATCTGGCGTAACGTTCATTATGAACGGAGCAAATCACCAGATGAACGCAGCCTCGACCTATCCGTTCTATATAATGGGGTGGGGGCAGGAGGCTCCCTCTCACGACGACTTACCCTTAAAGGGTGACACTGTCATAGGAAATGACGTTTGGATAGGTCAAAATTCGACCATTCTGCCGGGCATACACATTGGAGACGGTGCAATAATCGGATTGAACAGCGTAGTAAGTAAAGATGTGGAGCCTTACACCATTGTCGCCGGAAACCCTGCACGTGTCATATGCAAGCGATTTGATGACGAATTGATTGATTTATTGCTGACGTTGAAATGGTGGGATAAACCCATGGAAGAGATACAAAATTTGATTCCGTTGTTGACCGACAGTGATCTGCCGAAAGTCAAAGAGTCGATAAGACAAATAATTCACTACTCACCATCTGTATAAGAGAAGAATCCCAGATTATAGAGCCCGCCAAATAAGTAAGTCGTAAAAATTAATGCACAAATAAATCGCAGTTATTTTTTGCGGTATTTTGGCTGCGGAATGAAGGAGCATAGCGAGCTATGCGACTGAGAGACAATGCCAAAATAGCCAAAAAGAACAAGATTTATTGAGCAAGCTCTTTAGGACTTACATATAGCGTTTAATTTTTAAGACTTACTTATGAACGCGAATAACAAACGCCTGTCAGAATCATACCGAATCATCCGTCAATTCATCAGATGCCATGCCGGAGAGGGTGATGCCGTCTCAGCAAGGCAAGCTGTCGATGCTATAACTCCGGTAGCAGAGCAGGGCGATGTTAAGGCCCGGATGCTTCTCGGCAAGTATTATTCATGGGGTTATCATAGCGGATGCGACAACCGTAAAGCTATTCATTGGTTTGAAAAGGCAGCCGACAACGGCACTCCCGACGCCGCACAATTCATTATGGAGATATATCGCAATGACTGCCCCGATGGTATAGATACAGCTCATAGAAATTCTTTGATACTGAAATGGCACAGGCGGTGGTTCGACCTGCTGGCTTCTATGGCCGACAAGGGTTCGGTTGATGCGGCCAAGTCATTGATGAATCTGTACATTGAGGATTGTCCTGAGGACATAACGCACGATGAGGGCATTACAATAGCGCGGAAGTGGTATGACCGATGGATTGAGATATTGACGGCAAAGGTTGCGAAGGGTGACTGTGTGGATAAGATGAACCTTGCTGACACACTTCTGTATGCCGATGGCGTCCCGGAGGAACTTTTGGATTCCTTCTCCGACCAAGATGATGAGCGGAGTCTGTCGCAGGCCATACGGCTATATCGGGATATTACCGATAGCGACTGCGATGGCTTCATTAAGTCGGAAGCCTATTACAAAATGGGATGCGCATATAATGATTTGGACCAATGGGAAAAGGCCCTCACCAGCCTTAAAAGAGCCGCAAAGCTGAATTGTCATGAGGCCTTTGCGCGAATAGGCGACGCATATCGCTATGGCAAAGGCGTTGAGCCGGACGATGCCACCGCCCGCCGATGGTATAAGAAAGGTGCCGATCTGGGCGAAATCACAGCGACCTTGAAACTTGCCGAATGTTACAGGGACGGTATCGGAGGCAAGCAGGATTATGAAAAGGCAATACTTGAATATCAGCATATCGCCGAGCGCGTCAATGGCCGAGGATTCAAACGTCAGGCCACCGGTATCGGGACGGCGTTGTACGAACTCGGCAACATGTATCTCAATGGATTTGGCGTACAGCCCGATTTCAAAAAGGCAATCCGCTATTTCACACTCGCCGTGAAGAAATGTAATAATCCTCAGGCTGAAAACAAATTAAACGAATTGCTTTAGCACTATGACAGAAAAAGATACTCTTTGGAACAGATTTATTGAAGAGATTTGCGACCGCGATGCGGAGACTCTTTCACCGATTCAGAAGAAAGCGGTGCTCTGCTTCTGGTATGATGCCGAGATGCAGAACGGAGGACATTCCGGCTATCGGGACTGTTATCCAGAAACCAATCCCGATGAACTGGAAGATGCCCTTTTTACTGTTGCCAACAAGGATATGGCCGACAACTATCGCCGGGCAATCACCGATGGCGAAGAGGATGACTTTGAAGAAACCGACAATGCCTATTACGATTTTGAGCCATCGCTATGCGACTGTCTTGAGGAATTCGTATGGGAAAATAGGAATGTTATTTTTGACTGAAGATCTATGAACAGCAAGGAACTGTCAGAGTATCTCAAAATCATAAAGCAAAGCGTCGATGTTTTTGATGATCCGGAGCAAGCGCTGTCGGCGGTCGAGGCCATAACTCCCATTGCTGATCAGGGCAATGCCCGGGCACAATATATGCTTGGCATGTATTACTACACCTATTACAGCGAGGAGCCCTCCCGCTTTCTGTCTTGGATGGAGAGAGCGGCAAGTGCCGAAAATATGAAAGCCATAAAGTTCCTTGCCGACTATTACCGCTTCATCTGCGATGACATGGATCTTGAGCAGAGAAAGTCATTGGGGCGGAAATGGCTTTACCGTATGATAGACGTTCTGAAGAAGAAAGCTGACAAAGGCGTGGTGAGCGCTGCAAAATCCCTGATGAATCTTTATGTGCATGACCGTCCCTGTGACATGACGGAAAAGGAAGGACGTGAAGCTGCCATGATGTGGCATGAACGTCTGATAGAGATATTGAGGGGGAAAGCAGAAAAAGGAACTGCCAAAGACAAAAAGAATCTGGCTGACGCATTGTACAACGGTTGTGACGTTCCGGAAGAAATTGACAGCAATCTGCCCGACCGGGTAGATGATGCGGTACGGCTCTATGAGGAGATTTCCGGTGAAAAGAAGGACGGGGATTCCTACTACGATTTAGGCCGGATGTACAGCCGAGAGGTATCTGAAGAAAAAGCCTTTGAATGTTACATGAAGGCGGCGGAGCTGGGCTATACCCCGGCATACTATGCGATAGCGACCGCATATCTCGACGGCGAGGGTGTGCAAAAAGATTTTGACAAGGCGTTTGAATGGTTCTGGAAAGCAGCCGACAGTGGAGACACCTCTGCCAAGTTAAAATTGGCAGAGTGCTACAAACGCGGTGCAGGATGCGAAAGGGATTACGCGGCGGCTATGGCATTATATCAGCAGGTAGTCAGCGAAAAAAGCATGAAAAGGTATTCTTTCGCAGATGTGGCAGAGTATGAAATCGGCAACATGTACCTCAAAGGACTTGGCGTTGAAGTCGACTTGCGCAAGGCTTACGACTATTTCAAACTCGCCGCCTCCCACTATAACCGCGCAGCCGAAAACGCCCTCAACAACAAGAAATTCCGCGACTTCCAAAGATAGGAATAGACTATGGCAAAACTGCAAATGCTCTCCTTTGAGGACGATGATATTATCGACCGGCGCATCAAGGAGGAATCGAATTACTGCGATGTGGCCCATTTGTATGTTGCCACTTATGGCATCTGTCAGGTTATCCTTCAGGAACTGTCGCCGATAGACCTCGATGGAAACGGTCGTCTCACCATCAGCGCTAATGTCGAGAAACAAAATGTGACCCCGGGATACTCCAAACTGAGCCCTCACCGAAAACACCGTGCTCTGGTCTACAACTGCTTTGCCCAAAAGATGGGCTATGCTCTTAAAGTGGAGATTGTCAGCACATATCATAGGATATTGCTCCACCAACTTTCCCGCTTTCATGGCAATCATGAATCTGTACATGGAAGCGGAAAGACGTCTTGCAGATCTTGAACCCGCTGTAGAGACAGATGTATTCGAGAAAGAATGTGAGAAAGCGGAAGCCGAACTCCGCCGGAAAGTTGATAAAATAGATTCAACAGCCATCGAAGACCCAGACGGACTATGGAGTACGATGATTGAAGAAATGGGAGCCGGTATTTGTTGATTACTAACCTATCCCCACTCCTCACGTCCCCGCATTTCCTTCACCGGACAATCGTATTTGTGATTATATTGTCAGGATTCAGGGGCGTTTGGTCGCAAAGCTCAAGACTCTTTACCATATGTAGAGTCCCCTGCTTGTATTTCTGAAAATGATCCGATGCGATATGGGATTTATACGCCTCTTGCGAAGAATATGTCTCCAGAATCGTAATCAGGCAAGGATTCTCTTTGTCCTGCATGGCATACATGGTCAGCACACCCGGCTCGGTGCGAAGTGATTTTGTCCCGACCTCAACGGCAAACTCCATATATTCATCAAGATACTGGGGATAAACCTCAATTTTCGACAATCTGACTATGCCGTCAGTCGCCATCTTTTCTTTCTCAACCATATTATGTGTATGTGCGCACAGTGAAAAGCATGTCACCATGCTGATGATTATTGCTATAAATCTATTTTTTGTCATCATATTTCCTGTCAACGAGAGCGAAATCTCCCTCGCCCCATTTAAGTGTTGAGTTTATTGTTTATTGACTGCATTATGGCGTTTGAAGATGAACATTATCAGAGAAATGAGACATAAAATTCCGCCAATGCCATATATTGCGAAATAGCCTCCGAAGTATTGGGCGGCCATTCCTCCGGTAAGCACTCCTATGCCTATGCCGAGATCGTTGCTTGTGAAAAACATTGAGGTTGCGGCGCCACGGTGAGCCTCATCTGTAAGTCTTACAAAAATAGTGTTGAACGCCGGATGCATCACCCCATATCCGATACCCTGGATGAATGCGGTGGATAGGAAAAATACTGGACGTACTGATTGTGGCAGCATGTGTAGAGAGAAGAGCGATATGCTTATTGCGATGGCTGTCGTAAGCCCGAAGAATACAAGAGCCTCGATGTTACCGGAGTCAACTCTCTTGCCGGCAAATGGACGGGAGATGGCAAGACCTACAGCCATACACGTGAAATACCAGCCACCGAGACCGCCTACCATATTCTGATCGGCAAACACAGCGATGTAAGTCGTGGTGGCTCCATAACTTACGTATGCTAAAATCTGGATAATAGAGTATGTCAGTCCCGATTTTATGAAGAATGAATCAAGCGTGATCCTCTTTACCGGCCTGTGGCTTCGGGGCGGGATCATGACTAAGGAGGCCATGCTTGTGCCAGCGATGGCTACGCCGGTGAGAAGCAGAAATATTGTTGTGTACGACAGATGCCTGTAGGCATAAAGACCGAGCAACGGCCCTATGCACATGGATATAGTATTGGCGAGTCCGTAATAGCCGATCCCCTCACCAAGACGGTTGCGTGGGATCACTTGCGTTACGAGAGATCCGCCCGAAACTGTGGCGCATCCGAATGATGCCCCGTGAATTACTCTGAGCAGTATGAACAGCCACAATGTTGCGCAAAGCGCGTATGCTGAAAACACTGCTGAGAAAATCAGATATGATAAAATATAAACCGGTCTGCGGTTCATGGTGTCGAGAAGATATCCGCAATATGGACGGATGACAATGCATGAGACCATATAGCATGACAGGACAAGACCTACAGCCGTTCCGTCTGCCGAAAATTGTTCCGTCAGATAGAAGGGGAGAAGTGGCATCAGGGCATAGAAGCTAAGAAACAGGAAGAAATTTCCCGTAGCCACGAGAAAGAAATTTCGATTTAATAGGGTGTCAGTCATAACTTCGATTCGGCAATTCTGCCGAGCATGGTTATAAATCCATTCAATTCTACTTCCGTAAAGTCGCCTAACATCCGGTGGAGGGTGTCGTTGGCAGATTCTATGACTATCTCCTTCATAGCAAGGGCCTTTTCGGTGCAGACCACTCTGTTGGTCCGTCCGTTTTGTGCTTCACGTACCACGAGACCTTTCCTTTCGAGAATGTCAACAGTACGTTTTATTGCCGCCGCGTCTTTTTTCAAAATTTCAGCAATATTTATTTGTGTCATAGGCGTTTCGGATGAATACAGAAGCCTCAACACAGTATATTGTGAGTGTGGCAGGTCTATGCCATTGGCTTTGAACGCATTTGCGAGCGCACCGGTCATTGTTCCCAATGCCTGTTCCATCATGAAGCCCATGCGATTGATTATTTCATTCTCCATATCGGGTATGTAATTGACTAAGCGCAAAGATAATAAAAAGTATTGATTAGTCAATACTTTGCACGTTCAATTTAACGTAAAAGCGCCCTCCGTCTACAACAGAGAGCGCAATAAGGGTGGGGGAATCCACAATCTGATCAGATACATTGACCTGTTGAGATGTCACAATAATGACCACCGGTAATCTCGGCAATGGTTACGGGGTCCACGAAGTAACTCTCTCCGACTGGGTTAATTTTGACTTTCCCATCTTTTTCCATCTTCCGCACCCATGCGTCGGCGGTTTTGATATCGGGAAAGTCGAAAGCCTCTTTGACCTCAGCAAGTGCCATTCGGCCATGATCCTTTATGAAGTCAAGCATGGCAGTATCATTGAGTGATAGACTTTCTACAGGTTTCACTTTGCCGTTGCTTGCCATCTCGATAACCTTGACAAATGTCTCATAGTCATTGTAGCCACGCAGTAGCACCTGCTTGTCGCCATAACTTACCAAGCATGTCGGGAAACCGGTGACACCGAAAGCTCTGGTTATCCTCAGATCATCCTTGAACGCCTTCTCGGCCGATCCGTCTTCAAGATGCTTGTGAAACTTCACAAGGTCGAGTCCCGCTTCGGCGGCAAGTTGGTTAATCACGTCGGGGTGCGAGGTCATCAGGTATTCCGCTGCAGAAGCTTCCCTCATTCTACGTAAGAAACGGTCGGCTTTTTTTGCGTCAACCATTTGTGCGGCCTTATATGCAATGTTCTGAGGATATGTCGAGGGATATTCCCTTGAGAACAGGGTGAAACCTGTACCTTTCACCGGCATGCCGTGACGACGTGCGGCATCTTTCCAGTGAGCCTCAATCTGCTGGTTTATGCGAGGAATGTCAGCGTGACCGATGCCGTTTGCCGGATCCCATTTCTCCTCTATATTCTCTACAAGTCCGCCCATCACATAGTGGAATTCTATGTCACCGGGAAAATGTGTCTCCAATTTCCTAAACACGGGCTCCAGCCCCCAACACCAAGTGCACAGAGGGTCCGTGAAATTTGTTATTACAACTTTTTTATGTTCCATACATCAATATTCTTTTTAGATGTCTCTGTAATAACAACGCAAAATGCCCTTGATTGTTGACTAATCAATTATTTAAAAACATGGATGATCATATGATAAGTCGGCTATTTCAGCCTGCTCCACCTTTCGCTCCAGTTGTCGAGAACTTCTTTTCGGAATTTCCGTACAGTGACGCTTCCCTGCCACGGACCCTCAAATAAGTTAGGATCCTGCCTGTCGGTGAACCAGTTATTCCCGAGAGTAATTCCGTCAGGCGTTTTCCCTCCGGGCCATATGGTTGTGACTGTCAGTTCCCCCTTATGTCCGTTGAGCTCCTCTATGTCGGAAAATGTCTCGTAACTCAGCTTCGCCGGTTGCTTCGGCGAATACCTTACCGCGTAATTTCCATTGCCTATGTATACCCCTGGCCAATCCTGGCGATCAATGCGGAAAGTGAAAAATTCTTTCCCGATATTATCGTCACTGACCTTTGGACCGGTGAATCTATATTCCACTACTGAATAAGGCGCTACAGAATCTCTCTCGTTAGTGTCCCTGTCAAAGATTGTATAAGGGCTTTCTGAAATCCTTTCAAAACTCCCGCCCCAACTCTCGCCTGTAGGGTCGTTCGGGTCGCCGTTCATCATGTAGAGCAACGACGGAGTATCCCCCATTTTCACTCTTCCATCATAGTAATTCTTAAAATCTGTGCCCATATGCCCCGCTCCGGCGATATGCTTGTCATAATAGCCGTCGTCATTTTTCCCATTACTGATGAGCCCTCGGTAGGTCGCATTATTCTCAATCATCCATAAATCCGGGAAATTCTTAGCTATATAGGTGTAGCTGTTGACGCCCCATTTTTTATTAGGACCACCGATGAAATACACTCGGATTCTGTCTTTTATGTCGGGCGCATCATGCAGGGCTTGGGCCACATCCTCCAATGTTCCCCATACCAGTACATATAGAGGGCGGTCGCTCTCTTTGCGGGCGCACTTGACTATCCATTCCGAACCCTCGGTCGAAGAGCCAAATCCCTCGTATGGCGCAAGCCCTTTTCTTCCTTGCTTGCTTAATTTACGCAGATCATCGGGCGTCATCAAGCCCGCATAGTATTTTTTCAGAACCGGAAAGCCTTTCTCATATACATCGATCTCGCGCAACAGTTCGTTTACGGATCCATCGCCGAAGGATGGAGATGACACTAACCCTTCAATATCAAAACAATCGCTATACATCATAAGGTGGATGATCGACTGGTTGTCGTCAGGATCAGTACCCCCTATATCGGTGCTTATTATTATACGTGGCTTGGTGACATGTGCGCTCTCTGCCATCACACCTGAAACGCATATTGAGACCGTCAGTGCAAACAATACCGCAGTTAATCTATTGAGCATATTTTTCATGATTTAAACAGTATCTAAGGTTGATATGCAAAGGTACAAAATAAATGTTTAAGTAAGTCGTAAAAATTAATGCACATATAAATCGCAGTTATTTTTGAGATATTTTGGCTGCGGAATGAAGGAGCATAGCGAGCTATGCGACTGAATGACAAAGCCAAAATAGCCAAAAAGAACAAGATTTATTGGGCAAGCTCTTTAGGACTTACATATAGCGTTTAATTTTTAAGACTTACTTATTTTTCTCATTAGTAGGCAGTCTCTTTTTTGAGACGGCTACTGTCATTATTCTTCTCAATTTTTGGCGGACGGAACCCCTTGCCGGAATTGAAATTATATGTTGCTCCCAATTTCACTGTCATATATTGTTTGGTATAGGTAAGCCGGTCGTAGCCCGAAGATACTGCTCGGATCTTGCCTTTCCGTTGCAGTAGATTTTCAAGTCCAAGGGATAATGACCAGTGTTTCCCTAACCGCTTCTGTATGGACGGGTTGATATTCACAATCGGGTAAACGGTTATATTACCAACCTTCATTTTTGACTGATAAAAACCATTCAGAGTTACGTTCAGCGAGTATGGCAGAATGAACGTGGTGCTCGCTATGGCCTGAAGATACCCGAAGGCGTCATATCCTGCCCGGTCGTTCAGCTTTTGCGAGGTTACGGCATAGGTGATGCTTGCATAAAGATTCCATCGTTTGGTGATATTGATGAACCCGTCACCATGAAGGAATCCGCTCCTGTCCTTCCCGATATTACCCCAAGTCAGATACATTCGTTCAGGATGCCCGGAATATGAGACAAACATTTGCCGTATAGGATTGGATGTCTCAGAATACCCTGCCGCTATGGTGAATTTGCCCGCCAACACAAAATCAAGACTTACGGCATCAACATGGCTTGAACGGAGATTGGGATTGCCTACGCTATAGGAATAATCGGAGACCTGCCTCACCGTGGGATTGAGCGACCAGAACGAGGGTCTGCTTATATTCCTGTAATATCCGAGGGCGACTGTATAATCGCCACGCTCAGTCAGATTGAACGCGACATTGGCGTTAGGGAACAGATCAAATTTTGATTGCCCGTACTCTATTCCGCTCGAGTGGTAATATTCACCCCGTAATCCGGCCTTGAAACGCCAACGTCCCGCTTGAGCGTTAAACGTCGCATAGGCAGCGGCGATATCCTCTCGATAATTGCTGTCATAGTCAAATGCCGGATTGCCCATCCGGTGCCCATTGCGGAAATTGAAGTGACGCGAATCATATCCCACATCATTGTGGGTATATTTGGCACCTACATTCAGTCTCCATCCCGGCTTGAAATTCTTCTGCAATGATACTTCCGTGTCGATTATATTGTATCGGTTGGCGTTATCTGTGGCATATATGGAGTCATTGCCAAGAGGAAGCCATTGCATACGGCTATTCTCATCGGTCGAGGAGTATTGATAGTTATAATTGGAATTCCATTTCAGCACCGACCCCTGGCTGTCGAGCTGACGGGAGTAATTCAATGCTACATTTAGGTTGTGAAACCTGTATTCCGACCGATATTCTCCCAACGTCATTTCATTAATCAATCCTGACATCATCTGAGTACTGGAATGCACGGCCGACTTGTTCCTGTCAGGATTATAGTCGATCTGAACACCTATCAGATCTTTGCCGATAGGTTCATATAAAACACCGAGCATAATATTCCCTTGCAGAGTTTTAATTTTATGGCGGGATGCCCCGGCAAGCGAGAGGGCCGAATTGCTGTTCATTGACTCTTCATGTGTGACATGCCTGTCCGATGGCGAACCATTAAGGTTACCCGATATATTCACCGTCCACTTCCCGGCATGCAGACCGATATTAGCAAAAGGATTGGCCCAGCTCTTATACTCTCCCAAGGTCGTGTTCAATCCTGCGGAACCCGACAGCCCATCTACCCGGCTTCGTTTGAGATTGATCCGTATTACACCTCCCGACAATGAAGCGCTGTATTCTGCACCGGCTTTAGGTATAATCTCAATCGACGCGATCGCAGATGACTGGATGGAACGAAGATAGGTCATCAGCTGTACCCCCGACATATTCACCTTTCTGTCATCAATGTAAACAACGGTTCCGCCTTGCCCGTAGATCGACAGGGAATTGTCCGTCGCCCATACCCCCGGTGCCGTCTTCAGCAGTTCCTGCGCGTCCTTGTTTGCCGACAGTGGATTCCCCGCTATATTAAGCACCATCCTGTCCGCCTCTCTTCGTATCAGTGGGGCCTTGATCACTACCTCCCTGAGTGTCGTGCCTGCTTGCTTAAGGATAATGCTGCCAAGACTTCCACCCTTTGGGGATACAACCGCATCGGCATATCCTATATATGATACCCTGATTCTGTTGCATATCTTGGGCACCTCAAAGGAAAAGTGCCCGATGGAATCCGTCACGCAACCTCCAACAATAGAGTCGTTCACAAATGCCGATACGTTTGCAAACTCTATGGGATTCCTCTCGGAATCAAGGACATTTCCGTTGATATCTATAGCCTTGGCGCTTGCGTATGAGGATAAGAGAAATATGGATAAGATGAGTGTTTTCATTTCTGTTTATTTAGCTGTTGCTGACCGATTTTATAATTGGCAAAGGCATTGTCTCTATGCCATTCCACTCTATGTGACCAAAATTCTATGTCGCGCTCATAATCTTTGAGTCTGTGTTTTGAAAAATCCCACAGTTGCTTCTGAGTGGGTAGTTGCATCCTGTCAGTCATTTTGTTACGGGATTGGGTGATGAATATCTGTGCTATCGGGGTGTCCCCATAATCGTAGAAATCCACAACGAGTACACGTTGCTTTCCCTTGTCAAAATAGGTGTAAGTGTACATTTCCCCGGGCTTACGTTGCCAGTCCTCCACATCATCGTCATATATCCACATCGTGTATGGGCGTTCATCCCCGCTGTCGAGAGTCAACGATTGCATATTCGCTGTCAGTGTCGACGGCCTTTTTGTCGGAGGCTCATTGGTCAGCCTGACAAATATTTTCCCATGCGCAGGGGAATAAAACAGTACTTCATCATCCTGCAACCCTGCCGTTTTCAGGATCCCGGCAATGAATCTCTCCATTCCCGGATATTTCGCCGCTGAGTCAGTGCATGAGATTATTGCCATATCTTGTGGAATCAATACATCTCCGAATGTCATCCTGTAGGTGGTGTCCTTGTCGATTATCTGACCGTAATAGTCACTGATATGCCATTCCCTGTCGGCATAGTTGACCGGTTTAAGTGAACTGCAACTGCTGGCAAGGATCACTAAGAATCCTACTAAAAGAATGATGCTGACCTGTTTCATATTATATAGATATTGGTTTATGCTGTTCCCATTGCAAAATTACCTCCAAAGCCTGGACTGTTGTCTTAGTTGCGCCTCCTTTAGTCTTAGTTAGTCTTAACTCATAAATGGTTTATGGATATTATTGATTACTTTTGTGGTATGAAACGCTTCCGCACAATCACGATAATCTCACTGACTGCCATTGCTGTAATGGTGGTAGCCAACATTGTGTATCTGCATAGCCTTTACAATTCAATAAAGGAGCAATCGGTCCTGACGGCCACCGAGGCGCTTCGCCGGGCTGATATCCTTGAGATAATCTCACGCATGAAAGGAACATCTTTTGGCGAGGATGATTCCTTCCTCCGGCTTACGCTGATGATACAGGGCGAGAAGTCAGCCGATGGCGCCTATGAATATCCCAATCTTCTGGAGAATATTGACAAGACCATGAGCGAGTATTTCCATTTTATTGCCTCCGGCACGCCCGATATGCGTCCCCGCGACTTTGAGGCGGTGGAGCGGATCTATCATAAAGAGTTAGGCAATCTTGGACTGATGCCCCAAAACGTAATCGTGACTGACACATTGAGCGGATGCCCGGATCTTGAAAAATACTGGGAAATTTCGGTTAACAACTCCGAGGGTAAGCCTATCCTTATAGGTTATATCAGCCCATTGTCGGGCTATATATTCAACCGCATGGCGGGTATTGTTGTGACGTCGGCTGTCGTATTGATCCTCATGTCATTCCTCATATGGTATCTCCTTCATTGGGTTGGTAAATTAAGATCGATTGAGCAGATGAAGGAGGATTTTACCCATAATATGACCCATGAGCTGAAGACTCCGGTTGCGGTTGCTTATTCGGCCGCCGACTCCATGTTGAGATACTACGACCAAAGCGATGAGCAACGCAACAAGAGGTTACTGACCATTATCATGCAACGCCTGAACTATCTCAGCGGCATGATAGAAAACATACTTTCCATGAGCATGGAACGGTTCAGAACCATGCAGTTGAACATCGAGAAAGTCCGTCTGAAGCCGATTGTTGACGATGTCGCGGCCATGATTGAAATGAAAGCCGGTAAGCCCGTCAGGATCGAGACCGATATTAAAGATGGCGCGGAAGTATCGACCGATCCATTGCATTTCGGCAATATAATCTCCAATCTTCTTGACAATGCCGTGAAATATTCGGGCGATGCCGTTGAGATAAGGATTATTGGTGATAGTCATGGCCTACGTGTCTCGGACAACGGAATAGGTATTGCCAAAGAAAACCTGCCGCACATATTCGACAAATTTTACCGTGTGACCGAGGGCGACCGTTACGAAGTAGGGGGCTACGGGTTAGGATTGTATTATGTGCGCCGGATTGTGGAGATGCACGGCTGGAGCATCGCTGTGGCAAGTGAGGAGCATAAGGGAACGACATTCACTATTAAATTCGCTGACTATGAGAAAAGATAAGGTGCTGTTGGTTGAGGACGATTCCACCCTGTCCTATATTGTGGAGGATGCGCTCGCCCGTGAGGGATTTGATGTGGCGACCGCCAATAATGGAGAGGCCGGACTCAGAGTGTACGATGACTTCCACCCCGACATTGTCATAGCTGACGTGATGATGCCCAAAATGGATGGCTTCGGGATGGTGAAACTTATCCGCCTGAAATCCCCTCATGTCCCTGTCCTGTTTCTCACGGCCCGTACAGCTTTGGACGATCTGTTGCACGGCTTTGAGATCGGTGCTAATGACTATATCCGCAAGCCTTTCCAGATAGCGGAACTCGTTGTGCGCATCAAGGCGCTTCTCCGCCGTACTTTTGCCCCGGCTGAGGATTCGGTTCTGACCCTGGCGGACTGTAAACTTGATTTTGCCGCTCAGCGACTGGTGATCGGTGACAATTCCAAAGATCTGTCCCATACCGAGGCTGTCATCCTTGATGAATTTTTCCATCACCCCAATGAAGTGGTCGAGGCCCGGACGTTGATGTACCGCATCTGGCAGAATGATGATTACAACAACTTCAACCGTCTCCACGGCTTTATCTACAAACTCCGCAAGTATCTCTCATCCTCATCTCTTGATATCCTGAATATCCGGGGCATAGGCTACAAACTCGCCCAAAAAGATTGATCTCACTGCCATATTTTGAAGGCGAATAGGCCTCTTGTGGCATTCCCACTCCGTGCTCCGGCACTTCAATTTTACCTCAATGAATGATGCGTTATGTTTGATTATGAAGAAATCGACAGGACTGTCCGTGATAACGGACTTCCTCTTCTGAAAATCGAGGGCGAGGAGAAAGCCTCACTCTTACGTCGGCTATATGACACGTTCATTATTGGCGATCCACGTGCGTTATGGTTGAGTTTCAAGTATGTGCCCGTGCGGATCGATTGCAATATGGAGGATCCCTACTGGCATCTTCCGGAAGTCATAGACAAGGATGCAGTCCTCTATTTCATTATCGATTACTGGAATACGGATTTCGTGATATTCAAGGGCCGCATGTCCGACATCCACACCTTCATTGGCGATTGCGACGGGCTCGATGAGTTTTATCTCATGACAACCGACTGTGATGAGCTGTACAGCATCACCGACCACGACGATCTGCTTTATATCAACGTGAACGAAAACAAGCTAAATTTAGCAGAGGGGTAAGATCAATCATGCCCAAACATCAAAAATATGTCTTAACTTTGCATCGGGATAGTTGTAAAGTTTTCCCGCTAACTATCAAATTTGGCAATAAAAAAGGAAATTCCATGGATATGAAAAAATTCCGATTATCTATAATAGCGATTGCATCGGTTGCCCTCGGAGCCTGTACCGCCACCAATAAATCGGCCGACGGTGGCGAGAACATAACGCCCGAAACTGTAGGCTTGCAGAGTGAATGGCGCCTTGATTCTTACCGCATAGATTGCGAGTCGACGCAATTTGACGGCTCTTCAAATTATAAGTTGACGTTTAATGAACCGGACAATACATTCAGCCTTTCTACTGACTGCAACATGATTAACGGAGAGTTTGGAATCACCAACGACACCATCCGTTTCAGCAACATGCTCGTCACCGAAATGGCATGCGATAATATGATTGTCGAGCAGAACATGTTGCGTCTGCTCAACGACAGCACGGCTTATGCCATATGCCATGGCGACACGCTCGCTTTCACGGCCCCATATATCGGTTCGGCCATATTTATTGTGGCCGACAATGAGGCCGGGGCTGATTTTATCGGAGATTACATTGACTCCAATGACGGCTCGACCCTTAAAATCGGCAAAAGCACCAATTCCGGGTCAAGCATAAAAATCAACTTGTTCAAGCTTACGGATCTTGACGACGGAATCGGGGTAATCTCGGATGATGCCTTGACATTCACCGCTACCGATGCCGCTGGCAATCCCATAAAGGGCAAGATTACTGTTGATGGAGATAGTGCCACATTGGTTTTCACCGAGTCGACATGGGAGTATCTGCCCAATGGTTCCACCTATCACTTTAAGCGCGATTCCCGGGCAATGACCGAATAGCGCTGTTGTAATCCCTGTGAGCCTCCGATGACCCCTGTCAATATACTCGACATCACCACACGCGAGCAGTTCCGCCGATGGCTTATCGACCATCATGCCACCGAGCGGGAGTGCTGGGTGGTGGCGAAGCGTGGCAAGACTCCGCCCGCCGATGGTCTATGGTATCTCGACGCTGTGGAGGAGGCCCTGTGTTTCGGCTGGATCGACTCTACATTGAAGAGCGTCGATGGATTCCCGCTACAGCGTTTCGGCCCGAGAACGAAATCGGGCCGGTGGACCGAACTCAACAAGGAGCGTTGTCGCCGGCTTGAGAAACTCGGACTCATGACCGAAAGCGGGCGCAAGGCGTGCCCCGATCTCTCGGCTGAGTTTCATGTTGCCCCGGCGATTGTTGAGGAGTTCATGAAAGTCCCCTCAGCATGGGTCAACTTTCAAGCCATGCCGCCTCTATATCAACGGGTGAGGATCGATAATATCCATAGAGTGACCGCCAGGCCCGAGCTATTCGCAAGCCGTCTGCAAAAACTCATCCAAGCAAGCGCAAAAGCCGAGATGATAGGCGATTGGCACGACTGCGGACGCTTGCTCAACTATTGATACTATAATGAAAAAAATATCAATGAAAATAATATCTCTTAGGAAAAATCCCCAATATCTTGAACGTGCGATAGCCTATTTCCAGGAGAAATGGGCTACGGAAGACTCCATGGCCGTCTACGATGACTGCATGCGCCATTGCATTGATGCTGCCAACCCCCTCCCGCAATGGTATCTGCTGGTCGACGGGGAGCGGATCGCCGGTTGCGCCGGACTCGTGACAAATGATTTCAATTCCCGCATGGACCTGTACCCTTGGCTCGCCGCTCTATATGTCGAGGAGGATTGCCGATGCAATGGCTACGGCCGGATGTTGATAGAGCAAGCCGCCGATGATGCCGGGAAGGCAGGATTCCGCGACCTGTATCTGTGCACCGACCACATCGGCTATTACGAGCGTTATGGCTTCAGCTTCATCGGGCACTGCTATCATCCGTGGGGCGAGAAAACAAGAATCTATCATTTGCACTTGGTATAGTACTGGTTCGCTCCCTCCGGATCAGACCGAATACACGCCGAACCTATGAACGAGATACTTGAAATCAACGATATCGATGAGCTGCGCCGATACCTGTTGGGCCATCCCGACAGTGACGCCCTGCGTGATGAGCTGTATGCAGGATTCCTGAAATACTCGCGTTACCGCACCGTTGAGGAATGGAACGTGGCGGTGAGGATTTGCGAGGCCCTTGCCATAATAGGCTGGGGAAGTCATGAACCTCTTGAGGCCATCAAAGGCACATGGTTTAACGGCAATCCGGAGACTTATTTCATGAACCGTTACGCCAAGCCTCGTTACCTTGATGCCGTGTGGTCGAAGCGCAAGAACGGATTTGCCATTGACTATGAACTGTCATTTTACCATGGGACCTCCGACGATCCGTTGGAGCACCCCGAGCGCGTTGGCGGACCGATAGGGCAGCCTCAGGATCTCACGCTGAGCAGTCAGCGCAACTGGATACCTAAGAATCCTGTCCGCATCGTGCGGGGCCTCGACAATTGCTATGCCAACTCTCGGCCGGTGGTCGAGAGCATTGAGAATGAACTCAAACGGACGCTCGACCGTGAGATGCGCCCTCAGCTGTATGGATCGGCCATCGATGCAATCGTAATCGATCTGTCGTTCAGCTACTACGACAATTATCATTGCAAGACCAATCATATCATTGCCGACGAATCGCTTAAACTTAAGCGTAAGGACTTCTATCCCAAGCTCCTTGAGATGTATTCCGCGAAGGAGATTGAGGATAATGGATACTATCTGAGAAACCGATATTCCTATGGCCCGTTCAGAAAAGATACCGGACGAACGCGGGTGGATATAGTGCTGGAAAAGGAATTCAGTCAGTTGTCACATCACAGCCAGAGGCAGTTGCTGAGTCAATACCTTATCCATGCGGTGGAGCAAGTGGCAAAGCGTCTGGAGCGGAAACTCATCTATGATTTCCAACTGATGATATCCGATTTCAAATCCATATTAAACTCCTGGGCCGGACAGGAGCAATAAGCTGAGGGGTGCACTCACAGTGCCACCTTGATTTTGACCGGGAAATGATCGGAGGGCATGCGGCAACGGTAAGCCTTGAGGCTCACCTCCTTGGGGAAGTTGGATGAGTCGAGCGTGAGATTTCCCTCCACCGGTGTGCGGTAGGTATCGGTCAGCACTCCGTATTTCTCCACGGCTATATCATCGGTATGGAATATGTGGTCGATGCGGCTTTCGGTATATCCGTCGGGCTGATAACTGTTGAATGTTCCGTTGGGGGCATACACCAGTCGGGCCGAGCGGAAAGCATCTTTCAGGAAATCCGAGGCCGACAGCACGCCATACAGCTTGTCGGTCTGATCCACATTGAAATCACCGGTGAGGAACGTCGGGAGCTCCATCCCTATCTCCTTCATCTTGCGTTGCACGAGCAACACGCTCTCCACGCGGGCCTTTTCCCCCACATGATCGAGATGGAGATTGAAGAACTGAAACACCTTGCCGGTATCCTTGTGGCGGAATTTTCCCCATGAGCATATGCGTATGCACGCGGCATCCCATCCCAAGCCCGGACGGTCGGGTGTCTCCGAGAGCCAGAAATCGCCGTGGTCAATCAGTTCAAACATGTCCGTGTCATAGAATATGGCCGAGTGCTCGCCGGCATCTTTCCCGTCCTCGCGGGCCACGCCTATGTATTCGTAACCCGGCAACTGTGCTTTCAGCTCCTCAAGCTGATCCTTGAACCCCTCCTGTGTGCCGAATATATTGAATTCATGAAATCTGATTATTCCGGCCACCATCGGGCACCGTTGTTTCCAGTTGTCGCCGTTGAGCGAATCGCTCTCGTTTTTCTGGCGGATATTGTAGGTTGCCACATTGAATTCGGCCACATCGCCGGCGGCATATACACTGTCGGGCCATGCCATGATGATCAACATCATCAGCGGTAATAATCGGAAAATGGTTTTCATTGGATTTTAGACACTATTAGAAACTCTTATTGTATTTATATTGTGTGCAAAAATAATAAATAACTTGTATTTAGCTGTGAAAAATCTCCGGGACAACTGCAAAAAAGTCATAATTATTGGGGACGGGCCCTTATTTCAAACTCTACGGAAATGCTGTCATTGCTCTGTGATGCTTCTGAGTGGAAATGTTTGGTCAGACGGTACATCCCGTTCTCGAACATCCTGCTGTGGCATCGGGTGTCATTTATATTGCCTATATGCGAGTGTGGCGCGTGTATGTACGCTATGGCATTGAAAATCTGTACAATCTCGCCGTCCTCATATTTCCGGTTGTAGGGCATAGGTATCCACTCCCCGTTCGATAGTTTTTCCAGTGTATACATTGTGCCAAACGATACTTCTCTGTCAGTATCATTGTGTATATCTACGATTATCGAGTCGACCGGGATGCTTAATTTTTCCAGATCTCTCACACTCATCGTTACTCCCGGGAGCGATGAAGTGCATTTTTGCAAAGGAGCCTCCGGTATATTGATCCGCTCGCCTAAAAAATGAGGACGCTTGCCCAACCACAGATCCAGCATCATTTTGTCGCGGGCAAGCCATTCGCGTATGGCGAGACGCGTGCGCACAAATCGGCCGGCTCTTATGGGAGCCGCTATCGCTACGGCGCTTATTCCGTTGGCCTCCGCGAGATACAGCGCCCGTGCGCAATGGTCGCCTTGCGATATTATCGTCAGCGAATCGCATCCGAACACCTCTTTTGCCCTGACCACCGAATCAAGAGTCCTGAATCCGGCGAAATCAAGTACGATCCTGTGCTCGGGCACGCCACGGGCTATCAGGGAATCCCTCATGGCAGTAGGCTCGTCATACTCTTTCACATGATTGTCTCCGCTCGCGATTATGAAATCTATTTTACCCGCATGATAGAGCTGTACGGCGAGCTCGATTCTGTTGGCGAAATATGAATTGGGATGGCCATGCCGGTTCAATGGATTTGTCCCGAGCAACAGTGCCACCTTATTGTGTGGGATCGAGTCTACATTTTCATAGATCAGATCACCGGTCCTGGATTCCACGTGCCTGTTGACAATGATTGTACCTATAATAATCAGTGCGACAAAAACTGTCAGACTCAATATGATTCGTTTATATACTATTCTCATGTGCTTCGATTTCAGTGGTGAGTGGATGAATGGTTACGCATGCAAAGATAGTGTAATTTTATATACACCCTTAAAATAAATCAAGGCATTTATTCCATGCTCTACAGCTTTTTTTATTTCTGCAAAAATATCCACCTCCATGCCCGAAAAGGTGCGATAATATCGCACAGTCAAAAAAATATACCCTCATCATAAAATATTTTCCGTTGCCGTGTGTCTATATAAATGAACACGATACTGATATTAACGATATTTTGAATGATGAAAAAGGTAATCAAGACAATGTTTTTCCTGCTTCTATGGGCAGTGATAATCCCGGGGATCGCCGGAGGTGGCATAATGTGGCTATGGAACGGCATCATACCCCAGGTGAGCGATTGGGGAGCCATAGGATACTGGCAAGGAGTAGGGATGTTCTTTCTCGGACAGTTGCTCTCGGCCGGATTTATGGCCGGATGTCTCCTGCTTGGAGGTATGCTTCATGCAAGCGGTGTGTTCCATCACAATCACGGCCATCACAATCACTGGCACAGCATGACCGATGAGCAGCGACGTGAGTTCTTTGAACGTCGCCGCCAATGGTTTGACATGATGCATTCACGCAATACCGACGGCTCCAATGGCGGAGAGTGAGAAGGGTGCATATATCACAGGAATCTTCGAGTGCTACTCGCCCCGGTTGCGGTCATACATTCGTGGCCAGGTAGGCGATACTGACGATGCCGAGGACATACTTCAGGATGTGTTCTATCAGCTGGTGCGTACTGCAGGTGACGGTGCCGGCGATATAGAAAAGATCTCGGGATGGCTCTACCGCGTGGCCCGCAACTCGATCCTTAACCTGTGGCGCAGGAAGCATGAGGAACCGCTCTCGGCGCTGACAATCTACGGTGACGATCCCTTCGACGGACTGGCGGAGATGCTGTTCAGCGAGCCGGCCGGTGAGCCGGAGAATGTGTACCTGCGCAAACTGGTGTGGCAGGAGCTTGACAACGCTCTCTCCGAACTGCCACCTGAGCAGAGCGAGGTGTTCTGTCTGACAGTATTTGACGGTGTTCCCGTCAAGGATATTTCGGAAAATACGGGTGTGCCGGTGGCTACGCTTCTCTCGCGCAAGCATTATGCCGTAAAGCATCTCAGATTGCGTCTCAGGGGTCTATACGAGGATATCCTTAACGCATAAACCTCACACATCCGGAGCGGGTATTTTTTTCGCCCCACTCTAAACAAATAATCAATCACATGCTAAAAAACTCATTTTTGTGGGCACTGATGTGTCTCACAGCCCCCTCCGTGTGCCTTGCCCGGACGGATATATCTCCTGCCGACTCTACCGATCGGGTTGTGCTACAGGAAATTACAGTGAAAGCTACACCGGTGATACGCAAGGCCGACGGAAATTCATATCTCCCATTGGCCGTGAAGAAACAGGCTTCCACGTCGGGTCTCGACCTGCTCAACCGCATGCAGCTCCCGAGAATTTCGGTAAACCTCCTCACCGGCACCGTCAACCTTACGGGCGGAGGTGAGGTGATGCTATGTATCAACGGTGTGGAGGCAACCTCGGCCGAGATCACGGCCCTGCGTCCCGACGATATTGTAAGGATTGAGCTTCATGACCGCCCGGGTGTGAAATATTCCGGAGCCGATGCTGTGATCGACTACATAACGCGTAGCCGTGATAGTGGTGGCAATCTTTCAGCCGAGGGTATGAATGCCCTTGGCAATGGAAAGTGGGCGACGATCGACAATGTATCAGCGCGTTACAATTACGGCACCTCTTCGCTGGCCTTAACTGCCGGGATGTTCGGCTTGCATCGCGACAACTGGATACGCGACTATGAGGAACGGTGGAACTATCCCGACGGGACAGTGACGCGCCGTGAGGAGGGGTTGCCGGTATCGGTTGGTATGATGGGGGTTGATGTAGCCATGAACTATACTCTGCGTCGCGACGGGAAATATTTCCTGAATCTCAGAGCCTCGCTCACCCGTAATGATGTGCCCGATAAGGAGGAGGGGGACCGCCACACGATGCTTCACACGTCGGCTTCGGAGACTGTGACCGAGATTTACGAGCATACTCAGGAGCGGGATATGGCTCCCTCGGTGGGGGTGCGTTTCCGGCACAATCTGGGTGATAGCCGGTGGATAACGGCCGGATTGTCGGGCCTGATTTCGCGCTCGAAATCGCATCACGTCTACACCGAATCGGTGGATGGCCGTCCCGTTACCGATGTAGTTTCTGATGCCTCCGGTCGCCGATATTCCATATCGGGCGAGGCATACTATGAGGCGAGATGCGGAGCCTCGCATTTCACCGCCGGGCTCAGACATCAGCAGTCGCGCACCACCAACGATTACTCAGGCATGGAGACAGCCCGTGTGATACTGGAACGGAGCCATAGCGAGGTATTTGGTGAGTATGACGTCAGGTTCTTCGCCTGGACACTCCTTGCCAATCTCAAGGTGGAAAGGCTCTACACGAAACAAGGCGACGTCACGGCTGAAAAATTCGCCCCAGCACCGTCGGTCTCCATCGGTTGGGAGCCGGTGAGGGATGTGAGGTTCGGATATGATGTGAGCCTGGCCCGCAAGCATCCGCCCCTTTCGTCGATGAACGATGTGGAGCAGACTATCCAGCCCGGCATGGTGAGGCGAGGTAATCCAGGTCTTAAATCATTCAAGGTTGTTGACCGGAGATTTACGGCCGGATATTTCCATCGCGTGGTGAGCGCCGATCTGGCGCTGGGCTACCGGCGTGAATATCGCCCGGTGATGACCACGACTGTGTATGATGGCCACCGATTTGTGATAGGTTATGATAACCAGGGATCATTCAGCGAGTTGCGTGGCGAGCTCGACTTGATCCTGCGCCCGTGGTCCGAGCATCTGTCGGTAAGCCTCTCGCCGTCGCTCAGCCGATATTTCAGTCACGGCAACGGTTACAGTCATGTCAGGAATATTTTCCACCTGGGGGTGAATGTGGATTTCAATTACGGCCACTGGATATTCAACGGTAGTGTGATGACCGGAGCGGCCAACAGCATGTATGGCGAGGAGATTATCAGGGAAAAGGACATGAATATGTTGCTCGCCGGATATAAGGGCGCGAAATGGTCGGTGCAAGCAGGCGTTTTCAATGCGTTTATGCGGAAGTATTGGATGAAGTCCGAGAATATGTCGGCTCTCACCCCGTATGTTTCCAACGCCCATTGCAATAAAAATGCCTATGCTGTAGTTAAGTTTAGTGTGAGCCTGGATTTTGGGAGCAAGGGCCCGGATTGTGACCCCGGTTTCCCCGATGTTCCGCTCCATGACCCCAACAGCGGGATAATGGATGGCTTGAAGTAATCACGGTGCAAAGAATAAATGTTATGAAAAAGATAACGAAACTGCGCATATGCGACGTGGCATTGCTTGCGCTTACATTGATTATGCTTGTTTCGGGGATACAGCTTGAGGCTGATCCTCGGGGAGAAAGGTTGTGGGTGTGGTGCCACATTGCCCTTGGAAGCCTTTATGTCGGACTCCTGTTGTGGCACATATCCTTGCACTGGCGTGCTGGTGGCCCACGACGTCCGGCTAAGATGCCGATATCCGGGCTAAACCGATGGCTGGGCGTATTCTTCGCGTTGATGCTGATAAGTGCTATCGTGGCCACATTGCATTGGATAGGGAGCTATGTGCACGCCACCCCGGGCGGAATACATGGAAAGATCGGATTTGTATTTCTGCTGATAGGCTTTATCCATCTGCGCAAGAATTTCAGGTTCTATAAATCCATAGTCCGATAAGGTCACTCCCTATGAAAAAACCGGCCGGGGCGCGAAAATGCCCTGGCCGGTCTGTATGATATCAGTGAGCAGAGGGGGGGATCTTATTCCTTTACATATGCGTGGCGGTATCCGTTGAGTTTCTGCCAGCCTCCACGGGTGAAATCGGGCACCTTCACGGGAGCGCTGCCGTTTTCGATGGAGAGGCGGGTGAGGGGTGCGAGCGAGCACCATTCGGCCAGGTCATACACATCCATATCGAGGGGCAGACCGTTGCGCAGACAGTAGATCAGACGGTAATCCATGATATAATCCATGCCACCGTGTCCGCCTACGGTCTTGGCATACTCGCCTACCTCGCGGATGATGGGGTGGGTGTATTTCTCGATCAGAGCGGCTTTCTGCTCGTCGGATATACAGCTGTGGGCAGTGAGATTCTCGTGGTCGGGCATCGTGGCCGAATCGAGCTGCTCGGGCTCGAAAGCGTACCCCTCGCGGGGATATTTGTTGGCGAATCCCTTGGTGCCGGTGAGCTGATACATACGGCTGTAGGGGCGGGGATTCATCACATCGTGCTGTATGTGTATGGTCTTGCCGTTGGCGGTGCGGATCATGGTCATGGTATGGTCGCCGTTGGCAAATGAGTCGGTCTTCTCGCCGGTGAATTTCTCAACGAGCTTGGGACCGGTCACAGCCTTGGTGTCCATGGCCACGAGGGTGGTCATGCGGTCGCCACGGTGAATGTCGAGCAGCTGGCAGGCCGGGCCCATGCCGTGGGTGGCATAGATGTCGCCACGGTGCTCCTTGTTGTAGTCGAGGCGCCAGTTGTTCCAGTATTCGCCCCAGAAATCCTGGAGATTGTGTATGTAGGATCCCTCGGTGTGGAGCACCTCGCCGAACAGGCCCTGCTGGGCCATGTTGAGGGTGTTCATCTCGAAGAAGTCATATACGCAGTTCTCAAGCATCATGCAGTGCTTGCGAGTCTTTTCCGAGGTGTTGATCAGGGCCCATATCTCGTCAAGATCCATCGCGGCTGGCACCTCGATGGCGGTGTGCTTGCCGTTTTCCATGGCATAGAGAGCCATCGGGGCATGATGCTTCCAGTCGGTGGCGATGTACACGAGGTCTATGTCGTCGCGCTCCACGAGCTGTTTCCATGCGTCCTCTTCACCGCTGTAGGAGGCCACGCGCTCCAGTCCGGCATTGTCGAGTATCCGCTGGCATCTCTCCACATTGGCGCTGTCGAGGTCGCATAGGGCTACGATCTTGGTCCCGGGAATCTTGGTGAACCGGCTCACCGCGCCCGGCCCGCGCATGCCGAGGCCGATGAATCCTACTCTCACAGTGTCTATGGGTTCGGCGGCAAAGGCTATCATATCCTCCTGTCCTGCCGGGCGTTCCGGCACATCGGTAATGATGGTTTTACTGGGATTGCCGTCAGTAGCGCATGAAGCGAGCATGGTCATGGCGCATAACATTCCGCCGATAAGATACTTTAATTTCATTGCTTGGTCAGGTATTGGTTTATTAAATGACGAATGAGAAAACCGGGGCGGTTCCACTATGCAAAGATAAGCGTTATTTCTAATTTTTCGCACAATAGGCAGGATTTTTCGTGTTATTTTATATCTTTGCCGGAAAATCCTGTTGTATCATGAAAGAACTTCTGAATAAAGTGGTAAGCCACTTCGATATAAATGGCCGGGCCGTGGACATCAAGCCTCACGGCAACGGACTTATTAACGATACCTATCTTGTTGCCACCGAGGGGGATGCCCCTGACTATGTGCTCCAGAGGATTAACCACGCCATCTTCACCGATGTGGATACCCTCATGACCAACATCATGGCGGTGACATCGCACATCCGCGCCAAGCTCACCACCGCAGGTGAGACCGATATTGACAGGAAGGTGCTCACTTTCGTGCCCCTCCGTGGGGAAGAAAAGTACTATTTCCATGACGGCGAAAACTACTGGCGCATGATGGTATTCATCCCCGGCTCGCACACCTTCGAGGCCGTCAACCCCGCGAGCAGCCGCAATGCCGGACGGGCGTTCGGCCACTTCCAGGCGATGCTTGTGGATATCGACGCTGACCTCAAGGAAAGCATCCCCGATTTTCATAATATGGAGTTCCGCCTCCGCCAGTTGCGCGAGGCCGTCGCCGCCGATCCCGTGGGGCGTGTAGCCGAGGTGAAGCCTATCCTTGATGAGTTGGAGAAGCGTGCCGATGAGATGACCAAGGCCGAGCGCCTCCACCGCGAGGGGAAACTGCCCAAACGTATATGCCACTGCGACACCAAGGTGAACAATATGATGTTTGACGACGAGGGTAATATCCTGTGCGTGATTGACCTCGACACCGTGATGCCGAGCTTCATATTCAGCGACTACGGCGACTTCCTGCGCACCGGCGCCAACCCTCTTGCCGAGGATGATCCCGACATCGACCGTGTGGAGTTTGACATGGACATATTCAAGGCTTTCACCGAGGGCTACCTGTCAAGCGCCGGGGGATTTCTCACTCCGGTCGAGGTGGAGCATCTGCCCTATGCCGTCGCCCTGTTCCCTTACATGCAGGCTGTGAGATTCCTCACCGACTATATCAACGGCGACACTTATTATAAGATAAAGTATCCCTCTCATAATCTGGTGAGGACCCGCAACCAGTTCCGACTCCTGCTGAGCGTCGAGGCTCACACCCCGGAGATGAAGCGGTTTATAGCCGAAAAACTCTCCGAACTGCAGGGTGCTGATTGACCCCCTTACTGCTGGGCGGCCATGAGGCGGAGCCACTTTCTGTAGCCGAAGATGGCTATGACCGTGTAGATGCCATACAGGGCGCAGTAGAAGGGAAGACCCTTGTAGAGATACAGCCCGCAACACACGATATCTACCACAAACCATGCCAGCCATTGCTCGGCATATTTGCGGGCAAGCATCCACAGTCCCACGATGGAGAGCGACGTGGTGAAAGCATCGGCCACCGGCACGGTGGAGTCGGTGAAACTCACCAGTATCCACCATATTCCACGCCACAGCACCAGTGTACCCACTATCGCCACCACCCATGCCCATCGGGGAGTGTGGGCGATGGGGAGCGAGGCTTTCTTCTTCCCGGTAGATCCTGAACCCCCGCGGGTCCATATCACGAACCCGTACACGGCTATCACGAGATAGTAGATATTTATGCCGAAGTCGGCATACAGCCCCTTGGAATAGTATATCCACATGGATATGGCGGGCATTATCACCGATGCGAGCCACACCTTGGGGTTGGCATGGTATTCCCACCACAGGTAGAGCAGGCCTACGCTGAAGCCGAGTATTTCGAGTATCGAGTCGGGGTTCATAAGTGTTTGATAGGTAGGGTCAGAAACGGAGCGTGGCGGTGGCCATCACGTGGGTAGGAGCTTGGGCGGCATATCCGGCGTAGCGGTATATCACCTTCTCCGAGCCGTCAACGTAGTATCCGGCTCCGGCATATCCGTTGTTGAAATATTTTTTGTTGAAGAGGTTGTAGATCGAGAATCCCAGGCGCATCTCCTTGATGCCGTGGAGATTGCGGAATGTGTAGCCGAGGTGCAGGTCGGAGACGAAATATGCATCGAGTAGTGCCTCGGCCGACTTGGCATTGTTCATATACTGCTTGCCCACATACCGGCTCTGGAGCGAGGCCTCCAAGTCGCGCCAGGCGAAGTTGAACGAGTTGTTGAATATCAGGTCGGGCGAGAATGCTATCGGGGTGTCGCCTCGGTCAAATGATATGGGATTCTGCCACTCGTCCTCGTAGATGTACTCCACGAAATCCTTGATGCGGTTGCGCGACAGGGTGAGGTTGAACTGCCAGTCAAACCATTTCACCGGCTTGAGCATGGCCTGGAGTTCGCATCCCATGCGGTAGGAGTCGGGCACATTTACGCTGATGGGGTTGCCGGTGTCCGAGAGCTGTCCTGTCACCACCAACTGATCCTTATAGAACATGCCGTAGAGGTTCACGCCCACCGAGAATATCCTGTGGCTGAACGTGTAGCCGGCCTCGAAATCATCGAGCCGTTCCGAGGTGGGGTAGTGGGCCGGGTCACAATCGGTGAAATTGTCGCGCGTTGGCTCCTTCTGGGCCACGGCCCACGATGCGAACGCCCTGTGGCTTCCCGACTCGAAGTTGATGCCCACCTTGGGGTTGAAGAAGTCCCACCGGCGGTTGATGTCGAGCACGGCGGGGGCTTCGGTGTTCCAGTCCCAGTTGTCCGACGCGCCCTTTATCGTGTAGTGGATATGGCGGTATTGCAGGTCGGCAAAGGCCGAGAAACGGCTGTTGATGTCGTAGTTGGCGCGGAGATACACGTTGGAGTCGAATTTGCGTCCGCGGTTGTCGTAATACTTCTGCAGAGGGTCGATCTGCCCCACATAGTTGCGCACCCATTTCACCAGGCCGTAATGGTGTCCGTCGAAATCGCTCACGGCACCGCCGAGGGTCACATTCCAGCCGTCACGGCGGTAATTGATGTTAAGCAGTCCGCCTCCGAAACCGTTATCGTTGTATTTCAGACGTATGAGGTCCGATTTCGTCACCTTCTCGCCGTCAGCGTTGTAGAACGGCTCCAGGCCATACTCCACCAGTGTGCGCCCGGTCTTGTACTGGTCGTAATAGCCGAGGTCGGTGGTGTAGAACAGCGCCGCGTTGAGGTTGACATACTCCCCGAGGCGTTGCGAGGCGAGGAGCTGGAAATGATGCTGGGTGAAGTTGTCGAACTGGTCAGGATAATAGGCCCTGTTGCCGTCCTTGTCGGTGTATTCGCCGCATGGATTGTAGCGTCGGCCATACTTCTCCATCTGCTCTTTGGAGGCGTAGTCCCATGCCATGTAAGTGCGCTCCTTGCCTCCGAAAGCGAGCAGGCGCACTGATGTGCCATAGTTCTGATAGGCCGCCTGGCCGAAGTAGCTCCACAGGGCCGAGGATGCGCGCTCGATGTAGCCGTCCGATCCCATGTGGCTCAGTTTCGCGTCGAAACTCCAGTGGTCGCCGAGCAGTCCCGATCCCACGCGGATAGTCTCGCGGTTGGTGTTGTACATGCCGTAGGCACCCGAGAGCTCGGCATACGGATCCTCCGACGGCGCATCGGTCACCATATTGACGCTTGCGCCAAACGCTCCGGCACCGTTGACCGAAGTTCCCGCTCCGCGTTGCACCTGCACGTCGCGCAGTGACGAGGCAAGGTCGGGCATATTCACCCAGTACACATTGTGGCTCTCGGAGTCGTTGATGGGTATTCCGTTGGCAGTCACGTTGATGCGCGAGGCATCGGTGCCACGTATGCGCATGGATGTATAGCCCATGCCGCCACCGGCATCGGATGTCACAGTCACCGAGGGGGTCGACTGGAGCAGATAGGTCATGTCGCGACCGTCATTGTTGCGTGTCAGCTCCTCCTTGGTGACATTGGTGAATGCCACAGGGGTCTTTTTGGTCGCACGGTTGGCCACGACCTCTACCTGGGTTAAGGCTACATTAAGGGAATCGTCCTCGTTGACGGCCACGTGCGCGTCAACGGCAATGGTGGAAGCCCACGCTGCCGCGAGGGTCACCGGAAGAATCATCTTCTTCATCATTTTTTCTCTACGCCGGTATTATCCGGATCAGGTTCAAAGGGTATGATCTCAGCCCGGCCGCCTGTGTGCCATCTGAAGCACCGTTTCGGCCGAACACCCCTAAAATTATGTAAATTATCTCTCTGTCCGGGCCATTGTCCGATGGACCCGAGGCCCGAACGCGGGTGCAAAGGTAACGATTTTATCCTTACGGGTGAGCATTTTTCCTGAAATTTTGTAAAATAGTTCCCGCCTGCCGGGCGTGTTGACGCTCCATCAGGCGGGAATGTGCAAAGAAAATGCAAACTTCTGTGGTCTTTCAGTATTACGCTACATTATACCATTCAGTATTATGTCACATTATATCATGCTGTAAACTCCTCGGGCAGGATAGGCATGGCACCCTTCTTGGTGCATACGAAGGCCGATGTCTGCACGGCCAAGGCATGAGCTTCGGCTACGCTCTTGCCCTTGAGGATGCTGGCTATGAAAGCGGCGGTAAACGAGTCGCCTGCGCCCACGGTGTCGGCTACCTCCACCTTAGGGGTGGGTTGGAACGATACGTTGCCGGGGGTAAACACGTAACTGCCGTTGATACCGCAGGTGAGAATGAGCATCTTCAGGTTGTACTTGCCCAGCAGGATCCAGCACTTGTCCTGGAGATCGATGCCGGGGTAGCCAAACATGCGGCTCACGGTCACAAGCTCCTCATCGTTGATCTTGAGGATGTTGCAGCGGGTCATGGAGTTGCACAGGATCTCCTTGTTGTAGAATCCCTGGCGCAGATTCACGTCAAACACCACGAGGTTGTCGGGATCCTGGGGCATGGCGTCAAGGAAACGGTTGATGGTGTTGCGCGACACCACGTTGCGCTGGGCGAGCGAGCCGAAGCACACGGCGCGGGTCCTCTCGGCGAGCTGTTCGAGCTTGGCGGTATAGGGAATGTTGTCCCAAGCCACATTCTCCTTTATCTCATACTGGGGTATGCCGGCCTGGTCGATCTCCACCTGCACGGTACCGGTGGGATAGGGGACGGTCTCGATGAGATGGGTGAGCCCCTTGGAGGTGAAATTTTCTATTATCTCATGGCCCAACTGGTCGTCGCCAACAGCGCTGACCACACAGCTCGGCAATCCGAATTGCGATACATGGTAGGCAAAGTTGGCGGGTGCGCCACCTATTTTCTTACCTTCGGGCAGAACGTCCCACAGGGCTTCGCCCATTCCTACTACTACGTTTTCTTTCATGGCTTATGTCGATTAGTTGTTTTTGATTTTAAGTGTGTACATCATCAGATAGAGGACTCCGAGAGTCATCACGGCCACGGCTCCGAACTGTCCGCCCAGGAAGTCGCTGGCATATCCCATGGCGAGGGGGAATACGGTTCCGCCGAAGAGGCCCATGATCATGAGGCCCGACACCTCGTTCTGCTCGGCCGGTGAATTGTTGAGAGCCTGGGAGAAGATCACCGAGAAGATGTTGGAGTTGCCGAATCCTATCAGGGCGATGCCAATGTAAATCATGTGGATGGTGTGGCTCACAAAGAGTATGCCCATAGCCACGAGCATCATGGCTACGCTGAGGGCGAAGAATTTCTTGGCCGATACCGAGCGCAGGAGGATAGCTCCGAGCAGACTGCCTCCGGTGCGGAATATGAAATAGATGCCGGTGGCGAATCCTGCCTCCTCGAGCGGGAGACCGAGGCGTTCGATTATGATTTTGGGTGCGGTGGTGTTTGTGCCCACGTCGATGCCCACGTGGCACATGATACCGATGAAGCAGAGCAGGATGAATGGACGGCCCAGCAGTCTGACACATTCCATTATGCCCGAAGCCTTGTCGGGACGCTTCTCCTCGATGGGGGTGGCGGCGAGCATGGAGATGGAGAGGAGACACACGAGGGCGTAGATGGGGAACAGCACTCTCCATCCCAGTCCGAAGGTGATCACGGCCGAGGTGGCGCCCCACGCAGCGAGGATGGGTGCGAGGAACGAGGCTATGGCCTTTACAAACTGGCCGAAGGTGAGGGTGGAGGCGAGCTTGTCGGGAGTGATGAGGTTGCTTACGAGGGGGTTGAGCGAGGTCTGCATCAGGGCGTTACCTATGCCGAGCAGAGAGAACGCGATGAGCATGGTGTAGTATCCTTCGCCAAACATGGGGATGAACAGCGACACGGCTGTCACGATGAGGCTCAGTAGCACTGTGCACTTTCTTCCTATCTTGTTCATCAACATTCCGGTGGGCACCGAGAAGATGAGAAACCAGAAGAACACGAGCGAGGGGAAGAGATTGGCCTGTGAGTCGTTGAGGCCGAGTTCTTGCTGTACATAGTTGGATGCGGTGCCCACGAGATCTACAAATCCCATGGCAAAGAAACACAGCATCACCGGGATGAATTGCATAAGTGCCGTGCGCCGGCCCATCTGCATTGATTGGGTATTATCCATGGTGTAATTTTATTTGCTGTTGGTATTGATTATTAGCTGTTGGTATTGATTGAATATATGTCTAACGATTTGAGCTGGGCCTTGCCGCCGTCGGTGGCGAGCGATAGGGTGGTGTAGGGGGAGTTGGGGAACACGAGATTGGTGATCACGAAGTTGCCCTCTCCGTCAAACACCTCGATGCTCGACCTGTCAATGAATATGCGCAGTGACTGGCTGCTCCCCTTGCGGAATGTGGGTGAGGTGACTTTGGCCGGAAAATCCTGGCTGAACCCGGTGATACCGCTGTTGGTGCGGTCCACGCTGAATGTACGGGCCTCGGGGTCGAATGTCATCTCCACCTTGTCGCCGGCGGGATTGGAGAGGGTAATGTTGACCGGCGAGCTCTTTGCCGAGTTTACGGTCATATCTATCTCGCATATGCCGTCGTTCTCAGTCGGCAGACTGAATGTGCGGACCTTTTTGCTCAGGCTTTTTGACTTGGCTGTCACAACCCTCTTTCCGCGCAGTGCGTCGGTCTCGGGCGAGGGGATGGTGCTGATGTAGTACTGGCCATCCTCTCCGCGGAACAGCGAAATGTCGCGGGGCAGGGTGTTGGCGCTGCGGAACTGCCTGGTGGGCACCTCGGCGGCATACTGCCAGTTGCTCATCCACCCTATCACCACCTTGCGATCCTCGGGAGCATTGCTCCATGACACGGTGGCGTAGTGGTCCTTGCCATAGTCCATCCATTTCGTGGGGATCTCGCCCGACGCGGTGGTGTCGGCCTTGAAGGTCTTGCCGTCGAAATCGCCTGTGAAGTATTGAGTGGCGCTTCCGCCGAATATTCCGCCGGGATTGAGGTTGCATATCAGCACCCACTTCTTCTCATCGGTGCCGTTGACGGGCAGTTGCATCAGGTCGGGACATTCCCACACTCCCCCTTGTGCGCCTATCCCTTTGCCGAACGCGCTCTGTAGGGTCCACTCCTTGAGGTCGGGCGAAGTGAACACCAGCATCTCGTGGTCAAGGGCATGTGCGAGGAGCATGTTCCACTCCTTGGTCTCCTCGTTCCAGAACATATTCGGGTCGCGTGCCTCGCTCTCGAGGGTGAGGATGGGATTACCGGGATAGATGCTGAATGTCTCACCGTTGTCTCCGCTGTGGGCCAGGCTCTGCATCTGGTTTATTCCGGCCGAGGTGTACAGGGCTATGATCTCATCCTTGCCAAATCCGGCGGTGTTCTCCTTGTCCACCACACAGCTTCCGCTGAACACCGATCCGAGTCCGTTGGGCTCTATGGCGTTGGGGTGATGCTCCCAGTTCACAAGATCCTTGGAGGTCGAGTGCCCCCATGTCATGTTCTGCCATTTGGATCCGTAGGGATTGTATTGGTAGTACAGGTGCCACACACCATCCTTGTACACCATGCCGTTGGGGTCGTTCATCCAGCCGTAGAGTGGGGTGTGGTGATAGGCCGGGCGGTATTTCTCGACATTCTCGGTGCTGAAAGTGTCGCTTGTCCTCATGGCCTTCCAGCAGGCGTCCTCGCTTGCCTCGCGCACCGACGAGCGTCCCTGGGCGGTGACGATGTTAAGCACCAGTTTGCCGTCCTTGTAGCGCGAGATGTCGAGGGGCACATAGTAGTCCACCTTGTTGCGGGCGAGCCTTACATATATTGTGCTCTCGGGCTTGCCGTCGAGCAGGAGGTTGACAGTGGCGTCGTCCACGCTCTCCTCCACCGGGAGCAGTAGGTATCGGGCATCGTCGGTCACGCGCACGAGTGTATTATTGGTGCCGAGATGATTGATGGTAACTCCGTCGGCGGCGCTCAGTGCAAGGGTGCCTGCGAGGCCGGCGAGCATACTCATTGTCAGATGTCTGATGTATTTCATGATCGTATATTATGATTTTCGGTTACGGTACTGCAAAACTAATATTAATAATTTTGAGGCGGTATAAAAAATGATGCATAGTGTATCAAAAATGTTGTATCGCCTAATTTTTAATACATTACACAACATTTGTACTAACAGAAATTACTATATTTGCATTGCAGATAATAGATCAGCAATGGAAACGAGATCAGGAAAGAATTTAGTGACAGTGCTCCTGTGCGCCCTCATGTCAGTGGCCATGCTGTCATTGACCGGTTGCAAGGACAAGAGGATCTACCGCATAGGGGTATCGCAATGTAGCGACGATGACTGGCGTTCCAAGATGAACGACGAGATAAGGCGCGAGATGATATTCCACGACAATGCCGAGGTGGAGATACGCTCGGCCGACGACAGCAATGACAAGCAGATTGCCGACATAAGATATTTCGCCGATAACGGATTTGACATCATCATCGCCGCCCCCAACGAGGCCAATGCCCTCACGCCTGTTATTAAAGAGGTGTACGAGAGCGGTACTCCGGTACTGATATTCGACAGGAACATCAACGGCGATTACTACACCGCTTTCCAGGGCACCGACAACCGTGGCATAGGGCGCTCGGCCGCCAGGCTCGCCCGCTCCCTCGTCGACGGCGAGTGCAATGTGGTCGAGATACGTGGTCTGGAGGGCTCCACCCCCGCCGAGGACCGCCACAGCGGGTTTCATGAGGTGATAGCCAAGGTCCCGCACATGAGGATTCTGGCCGAAGGCTACGGCAATTGGAACGGCGATGATGCCAACCGGGTGGCCGATTCATTGCTCCGCCTCAACCCCGATGCCAACCTTATCTATGCCCACAACGACCGCATGGCTATAGCCGCATCCCGGGTGGCCCGGAGCATGGGGTGCGATGATATAAAGATAATAGGTATAGACGCCGCCCCCGAGATAGGCATACAGGCAGTGGCCGACAGCGTGATCGATGCCACATTCCTCTATCCCACCGAGGGTTACGGCCTGATACGCACCGCCATGGCCATCCTGGAGGGGAAGCCTTACAGGAAGGAGACCATTCTGCCCATGGCCTCGGTGGTCGACCTCTCCAACGCCGGTATTCTCCTGAGGCAGAATGTGGAGCTTAAGAACGAGACCTCCAAGATAAGCTGGCTCAAGGGGAAGGTGGATGACTACTGGAGCCGACATTCGGCTCAGACATCGCTCCTCTATGCCGCCATCACCATTCTTGTGCTCCTTTTCATACTCGTTTTTGTGCTCCTGCGCATATTCTGGGTGAGGAAACAGCATCAGAAGAAACTCGCCGAGCAGAATCGTATGCTCGGCCATCAGCGCGACCAGCTCATCGCTCTTAACGAGCAGCTGCAGGATGCCACCCAGTCCAAACTGATGTTCTTCACCAACGTGTCCCACGACCTGCGCACCCCGCTCACCCTTATAGCCGGGCCGGTGGAACAGCTCAGCGAGGCCGACAATCTCACCCCCTCACAGCAGGCTGTGGTGAAGATTGCCAACAAAAATGTGAAGATACTGAAACGTCTTATCAACCAGATACTTGATTTCCGGAAGTATGAGAACGGCAAGCTCGACATATCGCTCACCGAGGTTGACCTCGGGAGCATGATGCCCGAGTGGTGCGAATCCTTCCGCAACATAGCCACCGAGAGGGATATACACTTCAGTGTCAACGTGGAGAGCGGTAGCGACCTCACCACTGCCGTCGACATCGAGAAGATCGAGCGGGTGATGTTCAATCTCATCTCCAACGCCTTCAAGTACACCGACCCCAACGACTCCATCACGGTGGCCGTGAGGAAAGATGCCGGAAATATCGTGATCACGGTGGCCGACACTGGCAAGGGAATAAGCACCGAGGACCTATCGCACATATTCGAGCGTTTCTTCCAGGTCGACAAGATCCACCCCAACGGCTCGGGTATAGGCCTGTCGCTCGCCAAGGCTTTCATCGAGCTTCACGGAGGCTCCATCACCGCCGAGAGCCGTGTGGGGGAAGGCTCCACATTCACTGTCACGCTCCCTGTGAAGCATGTCGATACCGCCGGAGCCGTCACCACCGGATCGCGCATCACCCCCGAGGTTGTGAACATGGAGCTGGAGGATATAGCCGTGCCTCCCGCCGAGATTGACCGCGACCGCACCACTGTGCTTGTGATCGACGACAACCCCGACATACGCAACCTCATCGCCTCGATCCTCGACAGCCATTATGCCGTGATCACCGCCTCCAATGGCATAAAGGGCCTCAAGATGGCGGCCAAATATGTCCCCGACCTTATAATATGTGACGTGATGATGCCGCTTATGGATGGCATGGAGTGTTGCCGTCGTCTCAAGAGCGAGCAACCCACTTCCCACATCCCCGTGCTCATGCTCACGGCATGTTCCATGGACGAGCAGCGCATCCAGGGCTACGAGTGCGGGGCCGATGCCTACCTTTCCAAGCCCTTCAATGCCGGGGTTCTCCTGGCCCGGTGCAAGTCTTTGATTGACAACAGGCTCAGGATCCGCGCCTCCTTCTCGGCCTCTGGCCCGGTGGTTCCGTCCTCACATCCCGCCGAGGCTACGTCAGCTCAGCCAGGTGGCACAATAAGCGAGATCGACAATGATTTCTACAGACGCTTTTGCGAGATTGTCGAAACCGAGATGTCCAATCAGGATCTCACCGTCGACAACATAGCCCAGCGCATGGGTCTGGGACGCACCCAGTTCTACCGCAAGATAAAGGCCCTGACCAACTATTCCCCCGTCGAACTGCTCCGCAATATGCGTCTTGCCAAGGCCCGCACATTGCTCACCGCCACCGACAAGTCAGTCTCCGAGATCGCCTACGAGGTGGGATTTTCCACCCCCGCCTATTTCGGCAAGTGCTACAAGGACCGCTACAACGAGACCCCCACCGATATCCGCGAGCGGTTGAAATAATACCTCCTCTCTCCTCCTTGCTCATATTCTCTCATTTTTTCTCTCATTCCCTTTATCTTCATGCCGGTGGCCCATAGTGCTTAAAAATGTTGCGAAATATATCAAAAATCGGTGGATGCATAGATTTTGATACACGATGCAACAATTGTAATACCCTATTATATAGGCCGGTTGTAACTTTGCGGCATGAGAAACTTAACCAACTAATTTTATCATGAAAAGAACAATCCTTTATGCCTTATTTCTGCTGTTGGCAGTGATATGTGCGCATGCACAGAGCATCACAGTGCATGGGACGGTGATTTCAGCCACCGATTCCGAACCGCTGATAGGTGCGAGTGTGATTCCTGATGCAGCCGGTACCGCCGGAGTCGCCACCGATATTGATGGAAATTTTACACTCACTGTGCCCGAAGGCTGCAACCTGACTATTTCTTATGTGGGATACAAGTCCCTTACTGTGAAAGCCACCCCCGAAATGACAGTCACACTCCAGGAGGACTCCGAAATCCTCGATGAAGTGGTAGTGGTGGGTTATTCTACCGAAAAGAAATCCGACCTCACCGGCTCGGTATCCGTGGTGAAGATGAAGGATGTGGCCGATACCCCCACAGGCAACGTGATCCAGGCCCTGCAGGGCCGTGTGGCCGGTATGAACGTCACCACCGACGGTACCCCCGGCGGTCTCAGCACCGGCACATCAATCCGTGGCGCCTCCTCGTTCCGTGGCGATGCCAACGGCCCCCTTTACGTGATCGACGGCGTGATGACCCGCGAGAATCCCGGCACCATCCTCAACAGCAACGATGTTGAGTCCATCCAGGTGCTCAAGGATGCCGCCTCGGCCGCTATATATGGTGCTCAGGCCGCCAACGGTGTCATCATCATCACCACCAAGCGTGCCAAGCAGGGCGAGTGCCGTGTGACATTCGATGCCACCCTCACCCTCCAGACCTACAACAGCGGTCTCGACATGCTCAACGCCGACCAGTGGGGCGAAGTCTATTGGGCCGCCCACAAATACACCTACGGCATAACTCCCCCCTCCAACGAACTCTACGGCAACGGCGCCACCCCCAAGCTCCAATCCTATACAAACCTCAACGGTGTGGCTGTGAATCCTCAGAACACCGACTGGGAGAAGGAGATACACCGCACCGCCCTCATGCAGACCTATAGCGTGGGTCTCTCCAAGGGTTCCGAGAACGGTGCCTCATCAATGTCGCTCAGCTGGCTCGACCACGACGGTATCATCAAGGGTTCGGACTTCCAGAAGGCCAACGCCCGCTTCAGCTCCGACTACGGCTATCTCAACAACCGTCTCCGCGCCGGCGGCAATGTCACCGTCAACTGGTGGAGACAGCACAATGCCCCCGGCGGCGTGGAGGAGAACGCTATCAAGATGCACCCCGCCCGCACCGTGTATGACTCGGAAGGCAACTACAACGACCAGGTGGCTTTCGGCCTCAACGATACCCCCAACCTCGTGCGTCAGATCGAGGAGCAGAGCCGAAACAAGCATGAATACTGGCGCGTGTTCGGTAACGCGTTCCTCTCCATCGAGCCGATCAAGAATCTTATTGTGAAGACCAATTTCGGTATCAACTACCACAACGGCACCGACAAGGAGTTTACCCCCGCCAACCTCCGCGACAACACCAACACCCTCTACCAGTACTCGAGCAAGACCGTCGACTGGGTGTGGACCAACACCGCCCAGTACAACGTTGACCTCGGCAAGAACTCCATCATGGCCCTCGTGGGCATCGAGTCCAAGCACAACCACTTCGAGGATATGTACGGACGTGGTAAGGGCCTCGAGATCGAGGATGACAACTATTGGTATCTCGGCAACGTGACCTCCGACCAGACTCTCGGCTCAGGTGCCTCCAACTACTCCATGTTCTCGCTCTTCGGCAAGTTCAACTATGTGTGGGACAATAAGTATCTCGCCTCCGTCACCATACGTCGCGATGCCTCCTCCCGCCTCTCCGATTCCAACAACTACGACTGGTTCCCCTCCTTCTCGGCCGGCTGGCGCATCTCGCAGGAGAATTTCATGGAAGGCACACGCTCATGGCTTTCCGACCTCAAGATCCGTGGCGCCTACGGTGTGAACGGCAACGACATCATCGCCAACGACGCTTTCTATGCCAAATATGAGATGGACATGAACAAGGCCGGATATGCCATCGACGGTGGCAATAAGCTCCACCCCGGAGCCTACCGCTCGCGCCGCACCAACCCCGACCTCACATGGGAGAAGACCTATCAGACCAACGTGGGCTTCGATGCCTCCCTGCTCAACAACCGCCTCTCGCTCTCGTTTGACTACTTCCACAAGAAGACCAAGGACATGCTTGTCGAGAAGCCCTATATCGCCACTATCGGCGAGGGTGGCTACTGCTGGTACAACGGTGGCGATATGGTCAACAAGGGTGTCGAGATCGTTCTCAACTGGCGTCAGGCCGTCAACAAGGATTTCAGCTACGAGATTGGCCTCAATGTCACCGCCATGAAGAATAAGGTGACCGGCCTCATGGACGACATCTATTACACCTGGGGCGGTGGCAACGGACGCGACAAGAGTATCGTGGGCCAGGCTCTCGGATCATGGATGGGCTACAAGACCGACGGTATATTCCGCACTCAGGAGGAGGTGGATGCCTACAAGGCTCAGTACAAGGTGAGCTTCGGCAGTCCCGCTGTAGGCCGTGTGCGCTACGTTGACACCAACGGCGACGGCGAGATCAACGACCGCGACCGCACATGGCTCGGCACCGATCTCCCCAAGGCTCAGTTTGGCCTCAACCTCTCGGCCAACTATAAGGACTTCGACCTGAGCATGTTCTTCAGCGGCATCATCCGCGATGCCTGGAATAACTCCAAGTACTACACCGACTTCTTCCCCCTCTGGACCGGCAACCACGGCACCCAGCTCCTCGATGCCGCTAACGCCTACGAGAACTATCTCGCCAACGGCTATTACGCATCCGACGTGCCTGCCCCCGCCATCGACAACTCCAACAGCGAGGGTGAAGGATCCGACTACTACATCGAGGACGGCTCGTTCCTGCGCCTGAAATCGCTCTCGCTCGGCTACTCGCTCCCCCGCCACATCCAGAGCAAACTCTCGCTCAAGGGCGCCCGCATATACTTCCAGGCTCAGAACCTCTTCACCATCACCAAGTACACCGGAGCCGACCCCGAGGGTCTCGGATACCCCTACGCCATGCCCCGCCAGTACACTTTCGGTATTCAGTTTGGATTCTAAATTTTCCTTAAATAACGAATTTCATGAAACTCAAGAATATTATTACTCTCTTCACTGCTTCAGCAGCCCTTCTCTCTTGTAGCGACGATTTCCTAAAGAATCCGCCCCAGGGCCCTCTCTCCGAGGCCAACATGAACGATCCCGCCGCCGTGGATCTGCTTGTCAACAGCGCCTACGCCACATTCGGATGCCGCTATGCCGACTCCAACGATCCCCACCTCTTCCCGCTCACCAACTGGAGCTATGGCGAGGTACGCGCCGACAATGCCTACAAGGGCGGTGGCGGTGAGACCGACCTCTGGGAGGTACACGACATGGAGACTGCCAAGATACAGCCCAACAACGGTTTCCTCGACGGTAAGTGGTTCAATGCCTATTGCGGCATATCGCGTTGCTCCTCCACCATACGCACTCTCCGCAAAGTGGACGAGTCGCAGGTGCCCGCCCGCGACACCCGCATCGCCGAGATCCGCGTCATACGCGACCACTGGTATTTCGAGCTTGTGCGCCTCTTCAACCGCATCCCCTACATGGACATCGATCTCCCTGAGAACGAGTACGTCAATGTGAGAAACGATGAGTTCACCCGCGAGGAGCACCTCGACCGCATCGCCAACGACCTTCTCGAGGCCGCCGAGAGCCTCCCCGAGACTCAGACCCAGATCGGTCGCATCAACAAGCGTGCCGCCCTGGCCTACGCCGCCAAAGTGAAGCTCTATCAGGCTTACGAGCAGGCTCCCCAGACCAACGCCGTGGTCAATGTCAACAAGGCTCTGCTTAAGGAGGTGGTTGACATCATCGACTGTATCAGCGGCTACGATCTCCTTGCTGATTTCCAGCACCTCGACATGCTCGAGTATGAGAATGGTCCCGAGGCTGTACTCACCGTCCAGTTCTCCAAGAACGACGGCACTGCCGACGGCGGACGTGTGAACTGGAGCATGCTCCTCAATTCCATGACCGGCCCCGGCTGTCCGTGGCAGGGCGACGGATTCTTCCTCCCCTCCCAGGACCTCATCAACGCCTATCAGACCGATGAGAACGGCCTGCCCCTCTTCGACTATCAGTCGCGCCCCGACTATGGCGTGGTTGAGTTTAATCCCTCCGATGCCAACAGCTATCATCTGACCAATGTCGACGGCAACGTTGACCCCCGTCTCGACTTCGTGACCGGCCGTCCCACCATCCGTTACAAGACCTATCTTGGATCCCCCTGCGGTCTGTGGGTGCGCAACCGCGATGCCTATGGCTACAACAACACCAAGCGCTTCTGGCTCTCTCCCGAGTCCGCCGATGCCAACCAGGGTTGGCCCTGGGGTGCTTCGGCCCTCAACTGGCAGATAATCCGTTATGCCGACCTGCTTCTCTACAAGGCCGAGGCTCTTATAGAGATGGGTAGCGCCGACAATCTCGATGAGGCCCGCACTCTCATCAACCGTGTGCGCGACCGTGCCCGCAAGAGTGCCTACGTCAAGGACTTCAACAATCCCACACGCGATGCCGCCAACTACAGCATCGGCCTCTATCCCGCCGCCGGTTGGAATCAGGATTACGCCCGCAAGGCCCTGCGCACCGAGATGCGTCTGGAGAAGGCTATGGAGGGTGAGCGATTCTACGACCTCGTTCGCTGGGGCATAGCCAAGGAGGTAATGAACAATTACTTCAAGGCCGAGAAGGACAACCGCATCTACTATCAGAACGCCAGCTTCGAGACCGGCGAGGAATACTTCCCCGTCCCCGTCGCCCAGTACAATTTCTCAGGTGGAAAATACGTCCAGAATCCCGGCTACCCCGCATTCTGATCACCAAAATTTCTAAGCAGTTTCCATAACATCCCTCTCTGAAAAAAAGATTGTTGTAGGTTCGCATAGTGTTATAAAAATTCTCACAGGTAAGTTTAAGATAAGGTAGATTAATTTAGAGGGACGATACAATTTCTAAGGTACTTATATAGGTAAATTTAAGATATTTATATAGGTGAAATAGTTGAGCGAGGCCTGTCACCGTCGGTGACAGGCCCCGCATTTTTATGCCGGGATCTCCCCGCAAGCTCACTACCCACTAAACCACGAAGTGGCGCTGTAATTATAGCCCCGTCACGAATCGGTCAGCCACCCAAATTCCCCGCAGGTCAACTACCCACTAAGCCTCGAAGAGGCGATGCAATTATAGCCCCGCCACGAGCGACGGATGCAAATTGCCCGCAGGGCAAAATTTGCATCCGGTCGCGAGGCGCGGGGAAAACGGAAACATACCAGACCGGGCGTCGAAGACGTCCTGTAATTCTTTCCGTCTAATTCACATATAGCTCATGCCTCCTGCATCCTGGCCGCTCTCCTTAACGCCTTCCTCACATTCTTCCACTTGGGGAATATTGCGAACGGACGCAGGGGACTATAACTGACCAGAATCACCAGGAGAGACGTGAGGGCCGCTATCAACAGCCACCCGTATATCTCCTTCATCGACACAACCAATGCCTGAACCTGTACCATCCCATACAACTGTCCCACAGGTACATGCATGATATCCGTATTGAAATCGGTCATCACCGAACCTATCAGGGCCACATTCTTGGCCATGGTGTGGCGCAGGAACTCCCCGATGAGCGCCGGCCCGAGGGTCGCACCCATCACCGCCCCGGTAAAACCGTTGATCGTGAGAGCCTGGGGAAATACAAAGAAATGCAATCCGCTCTGCACTATCGAGGTCAGGAACACTATGGAGATGATCACCGACGCCGCCCCGCGGAAAAACAACGGGACAAACAACATCTCCTTCTCCACACCGTAATCGATCGTGAAATAGAAGTATGCCAAATACACCGCCGCCAGCGAGAATCCTATCGCCGTCATGGTCTTGTAGCGCCACTTGTTGAGCGCAAACGTGTAGTAGGTCAATATCACCCCCGCCACAATTCCCGCCATAACGTACCAGTTGAGGTCGATGAGATTCGTCTCGTCAAATCCCAATATCGTGGCCGCATAGCTGTGTTCAAACACATGCTCCGTGGCCAGCAGGGTAAAGAACACCAGATATATCATGGTGGCGCGTATCACATTGCGGTTTTTCATCGCCTGAAAGGTGATGTAGGGATGGTGAAGGAAAGTGGCCCTCCACAGGTTTATCCCCAGGCACACCGCTCCGAGCACCGTGGCCAGGACTATCTCGCGAGCCTCCCACCAGTCGTGGTAATTGCCGTAGACACACACGTAGGTGAAACACAGCATCACCCCGCCCCACAGCAGCGAACCTATCCAGTCGATGCCGAGCAGAGGTATCTGCATGGGGCCCTTCACCGGTTTCACCAGTATGAGCACGAGCAGTATCATCAGGGCGAGCAAGCCGGTCATGAGCCAGTGCATATACTCCCATTGCGAGAAAAACGCCGTGTAGATCGTGGCCACGCCACACAGCTGTATCACACCGTCCACTATCAGGTACACGTAGCAGAAGAATATGGCCATGTCGCGCACGGGGGTGATCCACAGCTGTATGGTGGAGTTGCAGGCAAACGTTGCCCACATCCTGAACCACCCGGCCACGAAGCATGTGCCCACAAGCAGGGGCACACAGCGCGTGTGGGCGCATATCAGGTTGGCGGCTATGAGCGCCAGGCCACACACGGTGAGCGCCACGCGGTTGGAGTACCTGAACTTGAGCCTGAACATCACCGCAAAGTTGAGCGACATGCCTATCAGCGAGGCATATCCGGCCATGAGTATATCCTCCTGCATCAGGGCGGTGGTGCCCACCATGTCCGACGCGGCCGCGAGATATACTCCGCCCGAGAACTGCACTATGAGCACAAAGAGGATGAACAGCCACGGTTTCAGCCGGCGCGGTACATAGTTGGGTACATCAGGGATGTCAAACGGTCCCTGAGGTGCATGCCAGTCAGCCATCTCAATACTTCACCTCACATTCCACATTCATGCCGGCGCGCAGGCGCGACATGTCGTCGGCATTGTTCCCCGCGGTGAATTCTATCCTCACCGGCACGCGCTGACGCACTTTCACGAAGTTTCCTGCCGAATTGTCCTGCGGGAGTATCGACAGTGACGCTCCCGTGGCCTTGGACAGCGACACCACTTGCCCCTCGAATGTCACGCCGGGTATCGCGTCCACCTTGATCTCCACCTTGTTGCCGGGGGCTATGTGGTGGAGCTGGGTCTCCTTATAGTTGGCGGTCACCCATATCTCGCCCGAGTCCACTATGTCGAGAAGGGTCTGGCCCGGTTGCACGAGCTGTCCCACCTGTATCTCCTTGCGCGAGGTGTAGCCGTCACAGGGGGCCACGATCACGCAATAGGAGAGGTTCAGCTCGGCGGTCTCGAGCATAGCCTTGGCGAGCTCTATCCCGGCCTCGTTCTGCGATATGCGCTGACGAGTCTCGGCCACTACCGATGAGGTGGCCGATACCTGGCGCGAGAGCATCTCGTAGCGGGCTTTCTTGGCTTCGTAATCCGTCTTGGCCGCGTCGTATTGCTGACGGGTCACGGCATCCTGCTCAAGCAGTTTCCTGTAACGCTCGTAATCGGTGGCTGCCATCTCCATCACCACTTTTGCCTCGGCTATTGAGGCTTTTGTCACGGCGGCATTGGCCGAGGCTACGCCCACGCTCCTGTCGGCCACCTGCCGGCCGGCCAAGGCGTTCTGGTAGTCGGCGCGGGCCTGGGCCACCCTCAGGCGCATGTCGGCATCATCGATTATCACCAGCGTGTCGCCACGCTTCACTGGCTCATATTCCTTGAATCGTATCTCCTTGATATAGCCCTGCACACGGCTGTTCACCGGCACTATCTGCTGTTGCACCTGGGCATTGTCGGTAAACTCCACATTGCCTAAATGGATGAATTTTCCGGTCACCCAGAAGGCTGCCGCCGCTATCACGGCGATGGTCACGGCATAAGATATCAGTTTTTTGCTACGGTGGTTCATATTGTTCCTGTGGTAAAGAGTAGTTTATAGTAATAGTAAATGATGTTGATGCGGGCGTTCACCAACTGCTGTTCGGCATCGAGTTTCGAGTTGGCAGCGTCGAGCATATCGGTGATGAGAGCCATGTCGGCCGAGTAGCGGGTCGATATGGTGCGGTAGTTCCTTTCGGCCAGTTCCACGCTCTTCTGCATGGTCTTCAGCTCCTCGTAGGCTTCGAGATAACGCACATAGTCGGCCCTTACCCCCAGGCTCACGTTCTCGCGTGTGGCGTCGAGCTGTTCCTGCGAGTGGCGGGTGGCTATACGGCTGCGGGTGAGCGACTTGTTGGTCTTGTAGAGCGACGACAGATTGTAGCTCACCCCCACGCCTACATACCAGTAGCTGAGGTTGCGGTTGATCGGTGGCACCTCCACCAGTATCGGGCCGTCGATGGTCCAGCCGGCCTGCAATCCTATCTTGGGGAGGCGTTCGCTCTTGACAAGGCTCTCGGCTTTCCGGCTTATATCCACCCCTGCGCCGGCCAATTTCAGTGACGGGGCATTCTCCGAGGCCTGCTGTTGCCACCACCCCTCGGCTCCCGGTGTGAGCGAGCGGGAGAGTATGGTGGAGTCGGGCACCACCACGGTCCCTTCGGGCAATCCGGCCGTCACGGCGAGGTTGCGGTTCAGGATGTCGAGGGTATTGTCGAGCTTTATCAACTGCAGTTCAAGGTTGGAGACGAGCAGTTCATAACGGGTTATATCGTTCTGCAATGCCACCCCCTGCCTGTAGCGGGCCTGCATCTCGCCGAGCACCTTGCGGGCCTGTGAGATGTTCTGTTCCAGCACGCTCCTGAGGTTGCGGCACTTGTAGATGTCGAGATAAAATCCCGTGAGCTGAAACCTTATGTTGTCGCGTTGCAGCTCGGTGGCATAACGCGATGCGGTCGATTTCAGCTCGGCCATCTCAATACTGTTCTTTATGGCACCGCCGGTGTAGACGGGCTGGGTGATATTGATGGCCAGTCCGTTGCCGAAATGCGGTATCGGCGCTCTCTGGTAGTCCGAGAGATTGCGTTTGGTGGTGAATCCGTCGCCTATGTAGCTGAGCGACAGGTTGGCGGTGATTTCGGGGAGTCGTCCCGTGCGGGCCACGCTTATCTCATGGCATGCCTCCTCTTCGGCGGTAAACGACGGGCGGAGCTGGATGCTGTTGCTCTCGGCGATCTCAAACAGGCGTTCAAGTGGCAACACTTCCTGCCCTGCCGTCGCTCCGTGGATCAGCATTCCGCCACTCAGCAGGGTTGCGACAAGCATCCCTGTGAGCAATCGGTGATTGTTCATAAGTTGGTTTGGGGTAAAAAATGTGATGATGTGATGATTGGGGATCTTCCCGGGTGTATGCTACGTGCCACCCGATGGAAAAGCATTATTGGGTGCTCTTCCAGTTCTCTTTAAAAGCGTAGTTCTGTACTGCTGCAGGCATCTCGCTTGCGTTGAGGTATATACTTGTCATTATGGGGCGGCTCTTTATGAACCGCGGTGCAAAATTACTAAAAATCCCGCGGAAAACCTACCCGTTCCCCTCGATTTTCTTCTCCTCTCCGGTGCTGTCTCCGGCTATCTTCTTGCCTATCAAGCCCTTTATCTGCTCGGGCGTGAGGGGCGTGTGATTACCGCCGAAATGTATCCTGTTCATCTCGGCCGGCTTGAGCGTCACGGCGCTTTTCAGCTTAACTTCGGGAATCCGTTTCATGACAGGGAAGGTTCTTGAAGATCCTGAGGATCATGTTGATAAACAATACAGTGAACACGTACACGGCCATCAGCACAGCCAGGTCAATATGTAGCGGGAACGACTTCCCGAGCCATCCGCCACCCAAGTAGCAGAAGAACAGCAACCACAGCGTGGACTGCACCCCCACGCACAATGTACACCAATGATGCGCCCTGAACCGCTGATACCATATGCTCCACACCGTGTAGGGGAGACAGCACACATTGCACAGCGCGAGCGACGGCCACATGTGGGGAAACATCAGCAAGGTGGCCAGCGACACGCCGAAGTAGCCGAAACCCACCTCGCTCCACGAGAATACACCGAACAGTTTGGATACCTTCAGCGACATTATGCTGTCGCATCCCCCTTTCTCAAGCACTCCACACACTCGGTCGGAGGCGGCTGTGTGGATATTCAGTGACTTCTGCAACAGCAGGAACGAGAAATACAGCCCCACGCAGTCGAGCAGGGCTATGAGGATGGTTGAGATGTGGGCATACACCCCTCGGGTGATAAAAAAATAGGCCACGACGGCAATTGCCGCCACGGCAAGGGCATATTTCGACAGTCCGGCCACAGTCTCGGTGAGGCGGTGGCTGGCATACTCCGGCTCGCGCGATCCCTCGTCGGGAAAGGCGAGCAGGGCTATGCCGTTCCATGCCTTGATGAAGTCGGGGAGGGGAGCGGTCTCCTCCTCGCCGAGCGAGTCATATTCCACGGTGCCCCGCGCGGTATCGATCCCCTTGACTATCACGAATATCCCCGCCGAGGTCTGCGCCAAGAAGGGGGTGGGGATTGCCGAGAGCTCCTCCTTGTCGGCCACTTTCACCCCCACATTGCGCACGCCATACTGTGTGAGCAGATGCGACAGTCCGTAGAGCGACTTGAAAGTCATTCCGCGAAACTCGCTCTCGGAGTGCCCCACCGTGTGAGGCACCTCCAGCGCGTCCAGAAACCGTGTGAATATCGAACTCATGAAATATAGGATTGCACTTTGGCCAAGAGGTCGTTGCCGTCAATCTCACCTGTGTGTCGCCACGCCTCCACGCCGTTGTTGTAGATAAGGAACGAGGGGATTGACTTCACCCCTGCGCTGTTGGCCGCTTCCTGGTTCTCATCGATATCGAGCTGGAACACGGGCACCTCCCCGTCCACTAATTCCTTCACCTGATCCATCACCGGCATCATGCGCTGGCAATGAGGACACCACGACGCATAGAACTCCACAAGTACAACAGGGGCTGAATTTATAGCTGCTTCAAAAGTCATATTACGTGATTTTTTAGAGTTAAACTATAGAGATTTTTATATAGTTAAAAAGTTTTTTATACTAAATCAGAGTTAGCCTGTACGAACGTCTTTAAAGCTAAACTACCCTTACAACACCATTTTACCCCTAATAGTTCTCCCCGCCCAACGCAATCCCCCATGCCCAGCCTCAAACTCACCCGCAAGCCCATTACCCACAAAGCCACGAAGTGGCGATATAATTATAGCCCCGCCACGAGCCAGGCAAGCAAATCGCCCGTAGGGCAAGATTTGCGCCGCCCGGCGAGGCGCGGGGGAAACGAAACGCATACCAAAACGGGCGTCGAAGACGTCCTATAATTCCCCTATCCACCCTCCCTAACTCCCTAAATATCTCCACTATATAAAAGAAACAGCCGGAAACGAATTCGTTTCCGGCTGCCTCAACAGTTAGGTGTGAGTCGGTAAGACTCTGCGTTATTTTATATCGGTGTCGCCTACAATCTCTTGCCGGTCCCACCTATGGGAAATCCTCTGTCCGGGCCACGGCTGGCCCGGACTGGGGGGAAATCCTTTCATATTATTAGAATCCCTGGAGACCCGAGTTAGGAGTCTGGCCGTAGCCATTGTCACCATACTCATTGGCATTCAGGATAACCTGGAGGAACGAGGACGCAACGGGACGGTTATAATACTCCTTCTTGAACGACTTGGCGGCACGGGGATTGTACTTAGCCAGACGGGTCTCGAAAGCGTGGTGACGCTTGAGGAGGCCCCAGCGGTTGTACTCACCGCACAGCTCGCGAGCATACTCGTCGAAGATATCCTCCTCGGTAGCGGTCGAGAGCTTCCACTCCGACTCAGGAGCATTCTTGCGGGCGGCGCGCTGGCGCAGAACGTTCAGGTGCTCAGCGGCTTTTGCTCCATCACCGAGCATCTGACGAGCCTCAGCGGCGATGAGGTAAACCTCGGCCATACGCATGATGTAGATGTCGCCGTTTCTTCTCTGGAGGTCCTTGCCGAAGCAACCTTCAGCCGACCAGATGAACTTGATGAGCGAGGGGAAAGCATCGGCACGCACCTGGCCGTTGCCGATTTTTGTGGGATTGGCAGCCTCCGAGCCGTTAGCGGTATTACCGTAGGGCATATTGTTGGAGCCGAACAGATCCTTCATGCACACAACCACGTAACGGCACTTGGCCTTGTCGGCAGCCGACATGGGCTCGTGAACGAAGAGGGTGTTGAAACGGTCGTCGTCGGGGGTGACGGGATAGGGGATAGCCATGGCCTTGGTAGTACCGCTGTATCCGGGCTGACCTACCTGAGAGCCGTTAGAGGGGATCGAGAGAAGCACACCGGCATCGCCAGAGTGATCACCCTTGGGCCAGATCTTGGGGAGATACTGGTTGTGTCCACCGGCCGAAGATACATAACCGCAATCGGCATAGGGGTAGATCACATCACCTACGTGGGATTTGTCGATGCCATAGAGGTCACAGTTGGCCTCGGAGAGCGTCTTCTGTCCTTTAGGATATGTAACCCACTGGCCCTTAGGATCGGACGGGCTGGTCTGTACCATCGAGAAGTCACTGCCTGCAAACATGAACGAGTATTCCCAGCGGCGGTCCCATTCGGGGTTGAACGCATAGAGCAGATACTGGCTCGGTACCCATGCCACATTGTTGACACGGCCGTAGAAGTAGTTACCGTTCTTGTTGGGGTCATGAGCATAGAGATCGCGGTAGAAATCGCTCATGGTATACTTGAAGAGGGTACAGGTGTTGAAGTCGATCGAGTAGGCCTCGTCGTTGGCATCAGCACCGGGAGCCACGAAGAGGGCCTCGCGGTTGGTGCGGTTGTTGGCATCCGACCACATGTCGGCGATATCAGTGTAGAGATAAGCTCCGTAGGTCGAGGCGTTGGTTATCATCTCCTCGGCGGTCTCGGCAGCGAGCTTCCAGTACTTCTCGGCGTCGCCATACTTGTCACCGAGGCCTGCACGCTGGGCATATACGCGGGCAAGGAGACCCATGGCCGACTTCTTGCTCATGCGGGCACGGTTGCCCTGGAACGGCTCGGTCTGCAGAGCGGGGATAGCCTCCTTGAGGTCCTTCTCGATCTGATCGTAGAACACATTCTCGGCTGTACGGGTGGGGTAGAGGTCGAGGTCGCCGGTGAAGGCCGAGCTCTGTCCCATGTTGAGGGTAACAGGGCCGAAGTTGGATACGAGCAGGAAGTTGTAGAACGCTCTCAGGGCCTTGGTCTCGGCCACGAGGATGTCGATGTTGGCCTGGTTGCCGCCCTGCACCTCAGCTGCCTGCTCGATCACTGTGTTACAGTTGGAGATCATGGCATAGCACTGGTTCCACAGCTTGGTGGTGGTGTTGGTCGAGGGGGAGAACTGCTCATAGTTCATTACCTCCTGGGCATAGTTGTTGTTGCCGGCCGATTGCCACAGGTCGGTACCGCCTTCCGAGGCGAATACCCAGTCGGACGAGCCGTATAGCTGTGCTGAAATCGGGGAGTAGGAATAAGCCTGGAGGCCGGCCCAGATCTCGTAGGTCCTCAGGGTTGCGTCGCCGGCCGCAGGGTTATCCTCGGTCAGCTCGCATGAGGTGGTGAGAAGTCCTGCCATGGCAAGCATGGGCAGAGCCATATTTTTAATATAGTATTTCATTGTAAGTTTTCTGAAAATGATAGGTATTAGAATGATACGTTCACGCCGAATACGAGCTGCTTGGTGAGCGGGAAGTTGAACGAGCCGTTCATTTCGGGATCATAACCCTTCAGGAGCTTGCTGCTTGCATGCACGAGGGGGTTGGTGATGGTACCGTATACGCGGAACTTGCTCAGGTAAAGACGCTTGCACAGGTTCTCGGGCATTGTGTATCCGAGGGTGATGTTCTTGATCTTGAAGAACGAGCCGTCAACCCACATCAGGGCGTTGGTGGTGGTCTTCAGGGTGAGGTCGCGGTTGGCGTCGAGTGCGGGGAAATCGTTTGAGGGGTTCTCGGGGGTCCAGTAGTCGAAGTGCTCGGGGAAAGCTCCGCCGTGGCCGTTGTACCAACCGATGGGTTCGTAGCTGAACATCTGGCCGTTACGCCACATCATATAGATGCTGAGGTCAAACCATTTCCAGGTGAAATTGTTCTGGAAGCCGAGGGTCCAGTCGGGCGAGTTGTGGCCGATGATCTGGGCGTCGTTGGCGTCGATAGCATAGGGGTTATTAGCGTCGTAACGCTGGGTTGAGCCATCCTCAAAGCGCTTCTCCCACACGCCGTCGCTCACCTTGTACATGTTGGGCACAGCCACGCGCACGTCACCGGGACGGTCGCCGAACACGGCTGCGTCAGCCTCCTGGCCGAGCTGCCAGATGCCGTCAAACTTGAGCTTGCGGTACGACTGGATGGGATAGCCCACCTGCAGGGTGTAGTTGCCGTTGGTCACATATTCGCCTGCGCCGTCGCCGAGCGAGGTCACTTTCTCCTTGTTGTTGGCAAATGTGAGGGTGCTTGACCATGTGAAGTCGGGCAGCTGCACATTGTGGGTGGTGAGGGTGAGCTCGAAGCCCTGGTTGCGGGTGGTGGCGATGTTACGGTTGATCGAGAACGAGGTGTTGGCATCGAAACCGCCGTTGGTGATAGGTGTCTTCTGGTTCCAGATCACACCGTCGGTGTTGGTGATGTAGTACTCGGCGGCGAGGTCAACGCGGTTGTTGAACAGGCCGAGGTCAAGACCGATGTTCCAGCTCTTGGAACGCTCCCATGTGAGGGCGGCGTTGGAGAGGATCTGGGGGAAGTAGGCGGTGCCTACATACTTTCCGCCGAGAGCCATCTGGCCGGTCTGGAGGAGTGACCATGATGCGTAGGGCGAAAGGCCGGCGGCACCGGTCTCACCGTAGCCCACGCGGAGCTTGAGGTTGTTGAGATATCCGCGGGAGAATTCCATGAAATCCTCGTCCGAGATGCGCCAGCCCAGCGAGAATGCGGGGAAGGTAGCCCAGTGGCGGTCGCTTGCGAGCACCGAGTCACCGTCGCGGCGCACTGAGGCCGACAGCAGATACTTGCCCATGAGCGTATAGTTTACGCGGGCTATGTAGCCCATGCGCTTGTGCATGGTGTAGCTCGATCCGATAGTCGGGTTGGGGTTGGTGGCTGCGCCCATGTTGGTCCAGTACATGGTGTTACTGGGGATCTGTGTGGTATAGAGGTCGGATCCCTCCGCCTGGCTCGACTCCCACGAGGTTACGCCGGTGAGTGTGATGTCGTGGATATCGGCGATTGTGGTGTTGTAGGTGAGAATGTTCTCCCACTTGTAGCCCCAGGTGCGCGAGTTGTTGATGCTTGCGTTGGTCGAGCCCTTGAAATCATCCTTGTTGGCTCCGAGTGCTGCAAGGCCGTTGTCTACATAGTAGTTGTAGGATCCGTAGCCATTGTAGGTGTTGGTGGTTGTGTAGTTGAAGTTACCGCTCAGGCGCGACTCGAGGGTGAGACCCTTGATCGGGGTGATGCGCAGATAGGGCTGCACGAAGAGGCGCAGACGGCTCTGGGCGCTGCGGTAGGGATCCTCCTCACGGTCGAGGAGAAGGTTGTACACGTAGGGGGTCTGACCCACTACGAGGGGGAAGGGATTGAGCGAGCCGTCCTCGTTGTAGAGGGTGCCGAAGGGCGCGGCGCGCAGTCCGTCCGACAGGTGGCTGTTGGTGCGGTTGCGGGTGGTGTAGGATGCCTGCACGTGCACACCGCTCGAGAGCCAGTTGCTCAGCTTGGTGCTCAGGCGCAGTGACGATGAGTACACCTTGAAGTTGTCGTTCTTGTACTGGCCCTTGTCCTCATTGTAGTTGAGCGAGAAGTAAGCCTGGGTCTTCTCGGTGCCGCCCGATACTGACAGCGAGTAGTTCTGGGTGAGACCGTTGCCGAGCATCTCGTCGATCCAGTTGATGGTCTGACCGTTGGCCAGGGCCTGCTTGTAGGCCTGGAGCTCGGTGTCGGTGCTCAGGTCGGTGATACCGGCGTAGGCATATGCCATCTCGCGGGTCTTCACATACTGCTCGGGCGAGTTCATCTTGGGGGTGGTGGCCCAGCCGTTCACGCCCACGTAAGCGTCAAAGTTCACGCGGAGCTGACCTTCCTTACCCTTCTTGGTGGTGATGATGATCACACCGTTGGAGCCTTCCGAACCGTAAACGGCTGTCGATGAGGCATCCTTGAGCACTTCGATGCTCTCGATATCGTTGGGGTTGATTGTGGAGTAGTCGCCGGGCATACCGTCGATGAGGAACAGAGGATCGCCACTGGCCGAGATCGAGCGGTTACCGCGCAGCTGGATGTTGAGTCCTTCGCCGGGACGGCCCGAGGTCTTGGTGATGTCCAGGCCGGCGATGCGGCCCTGAAGTGCCTCCATCGGGTTGGCGGCAGGAGTGAGGGTGATCACGTCGGATTTCACCGAGGAGATAGCGCCGGTGAGGTCGCGCTTCTTCACTGTGCCATAGCCTACTACCACTACATCGTCGAGCACGTTGTTGTCAGGGGCCATTGTGATGTTGATGGTGCCCTGAGAGCCCACGGTGGCTGTCTGAGTCTTGTAGCCGATATACGAGAACTGAAGTGTGGCACCCGGAGCGGCTTTGATCGAGTAGTTGCCGTCGAAGTCGGTGGCGACTCCCTCCTTGGTGCCGAGGATGAGAACGGATACACCGATCATCGGCTCGCCGTTTTCATCGATGACAGTACCTGAAACTTCATGTTTCTGGCTAACTGATTGAGAGATAGGAGCGTTAACCCCCCCTAAACTCTCGTTGGCATAGGATGTCAACGCCGATCCACCTATGAGGGCGGCGGTGATGAGTCCGCAAGCCAACCTTCTGTCAGTCATGGGTACACCCGTAACTGTTGACAGAGATTTTGGTCTTTTCTTCATGATGATTTGTTAAAAATGAATGGTATAAATTTAAGTCGCTTAGTCGCTTTCGCAAAGTCTTTATAGATAGGGGATGTATTCGAAATAAATATAGTAGTATCCGAAAATATTCCTTAAATATCGGCAAATGTACTAAAAAAGTGTAAACGAGCCAAGAATTTTGTACGAAAATGAACATTTTTTTAGTTAATGTACAAAAATCATACAGTAGAACTTCCCAGAATATTCAGAATATAATGAGAAACTACAACAGGCTGTTGTAGTTTTGACAAATAGACTGAAGGCTGTGCCATAATGCTTGGTTATGACACAGCCTCGTCTAAGTAATTCGGTATTAGATCTAAAAGACTTTGCGTTAAATTTATACCAATGTCATTGACAAATCACTTGCTGGTGACACTGACGGGAAATCCCCCTGCCGGGATCATGCCCGGCAGGGAAATTATATTGTAAGGATCATTCAAATCCCTGCAGACCCGAGGTAGGTGTCTGGCCATAGCCATTGTCACCATACTCGTTGGAGTTGAGGATCTGCTGAAGGAAGTCAGATGATACGGGACGGTTGTACATATATTTCTGGAACGACTTGGCGGCACGGGGATTGTACTTGGCCAGGCGAGCCTCGAACGCATTGTGGCGCTTGAGCAGGAGCCAGCGGTTGAACTCGCCGCACATCTCGCGTGCATACTCGTCAAAGATATCCTCCTCGGTGGCAGTAGCGAGCTTCCATTCGCTATCGGGTACTCCGGGGCGGGCTGCACGCTGGCGCAGGGTGTTGATATAGCCGGCGGCCACGGTTCCCTGACCGAGCATCTGGCGAGCCTCGGCGGCTATCAGATACATCTCGGCCATACGCATGATGTACATGTCACCGGTCTTGATCTGGGCTTCCGAACCCCAGAATGCACCGTCATATGACCAGTTGAACTTGCTCAGCGAGGGGCAAGCGCTGGCGCTTGTCAGTCCGTTGCCTACAGAGGGGGGATTGGCGGCCTCGGAGCCGTTCACAACGTTACCGTAGTTGATGCCGTTGGAGCCATAGAGGTCACTGAGTACTACCACTGCATAGCGGCACTTGGCCTTGTCGGCGGCCGAGAGGGGCTCGTGAACGAACACGGTGTTGAAACGGTTATCGTCGAGGGCCACGGGATAGGGTACTGCATAAGCCTTGGTGGATCCGCAGGTGGTGGGATCGGTCACCTGTGCGCCCGAAGTAGCCACGCTCAGGAGGTCTCCTGCATTGCCCGAAGTCACACCCTTGGGCCATATCTTGGCGGGATACTGGTTGCCACCGAAAGTCGATGCCTTGCCGTCGCAGTCGGCATAGGGATAGATGGTCTCGCCCGAGTGGCTCTTGTCTATGCCAAACTGCTCGCACAGCTGGTCGGTGAGTTTCTTCTGGCCCTTGGAGTACTTAACCCATCCGCACTGCACCATCGAGTAGTCACCGTAGGCATAGGTGAACGAGTATTCCCAACGGCGGTCCCACTTGGGATTGAAGCAGTACATCAGATACTTGGAGGGTACGAATGTCTGGGCATTGATACGGCCATAGAAGTAGTGGGTACCCTTCTTGGTGGGATTCTGGTTGAAGAGGTCCTCATATACACCTCCGCATGAGTAGGCAAACAGCTTGTTACGCTTGGTGGTGAGGCTCCATGCCTCGCCGTTGGCGTCGGCACCGGCTGCGATGAACAGGGCCTCGCGGTTGGTGCGGTTGTTGGCATCGGCCCACATGTCGGCGATGTCGGTGTAGAGGTGGGCGTTGTAGGATGCGGCATTGTTGATCAGGTTCTCGGCGGTCTCGGCGGCGAGCTTCCAGTACTGATCACCGTCGCCATACTTGTTGCCGAGGCCGGCACGCTGTGCATACACGCGGGCGAGCAGACCGATGGCGGTCTTCTTGGTCACGCGGGCACGGTTGTTCTCGTAAGGCTCAACGCCCAGGTCGGGTTCAGCTTCCTTGAGGTCCTTGATGATCTGATCGTAGAAATCCTTCTCGCTCGAACGCACGGGGTTGAGGTCGATTGTGCCGGTGAAGCCGGTGGCCGAGTTCATGTTGAGGGTCACGGGACCGAAGTTGGACACAAGCAGGAAGTTGTAGAACGCGCGGAGCACCTTGGTCTCGGCCACGAGCACCTTGATGTCGTCCTGGCTGCTGGCACCGTCCACGATGCTGGTCGACTCGTTGATCACGGTGTTGCAGTTGGCGATCATCGAGTAGCACTGGAGCCACAGCTTCTTGGTGGAGTTGTTACTGGTCGAGTAGTTCTCGTAGTTGATGTCCGAGCGGTATCCGTCGCCGTTGCCGCTTGTCTGCCACAGGTCGGTGCCGCCTTCCGAGGAGATGAACCAGTCGGAAGCGGTGTAAAGCTCATCGTTGAGCGTGGAGTAGGATACAGCCTGCAGGCCTTTCCAGTTGAGGAAGAGGTTGAGCTGTGCGTCACCGCCCGCGGGGTTGTCCTCGGTCAGCTCGCATGAGGTGGTCATGAGACCTGCCATGGCGAGCGAGGCGATCGCAAATCTGTTAATATATTTTTTCATTGTATTATTCAGGGATTTAGAATGTTACGTTCAGACCAAATACGAGCTGACGGGTGAGGGGATGGTTGATGTTGCCCATCTGTTCGGGGTCATAACCCTTCAGCACGTCGTTCTTGGCTACGATGAGGGGATTGGTGATGGTGCCGTAGAGGCGGAGGTTCTCGATGCGGAGCATGTTGCATGCGGGACGGGGCAGGGTGTAGCCCAGGGTGATGTTCTTGATCTTGAAGAACGATCCGTCAACCCAGTAGATCGACTCGTTGCCGATGGCCTTCTGCCAGGTACGCTCGGAATCGAGGGCGGGGAACTCGTTGGAGGGATTGTCGGGGGTCCAGTAGTTGAAGTGTTCGGGGAACGAACCGCCGTGGCCGGTGTACCAGCCTATGGGCTCGTAGCGGAACATCTGGCCGTAACGGAACATCATGTAAACGCTCAGGTCAAACCACTTCCAGTTGAAGTTGTTCTGGAGGCCGAGCTGCCAGTCGGGAGTTTCGTGACCTATGATCACGCGGTCGTCATCGTTGATCTTATAGGTGTTCTTCTCGTCGTAGGTCTTGACGGTTCCGTCGGCAAATCTCTTTTCCCATACACCGTCGCTCACCTTGTACATGCCGGGCACGTTCACGCGGATATCGCCGGGACGGGCACCGAACACGGTGGCGTCAGCCTCCTGGCCCAGCTGCCATATGCCGGCAAACTCGAGCTGACGGTAGGACTTGATGGGATCACCGATGTGGAGGGTATAATCTGTACCGGTGTTGGCGATATATTCGGCAGCGTCGCGGCCCAGCGAGGTCACCTGCTCCTTGTTGGTCGAGAATGTGAGGGTGGTCGACCACTTGAAGTCCTGGGTGTCAAAGTTGTGTGAGGTCACCGAAAGCTCGAAGCCCTGGTTGCGGGTGGTGGCGATGTTGCGGTTGATGTTGTAGAGGGTCGAAGCGTTGAAACCACCGTTGTTTACGGGGATTGCCTGCGACCATATCACACCGTCGGTGTTGGTCAGATAGTACTCCATTGCCAGGTCGATGCGGTTGTTGAGCAGACCGAGGTCAACACCGAAGTTCCAGCTCTTGGAGCGTTCCCATGTGAGGTCCTTGTTGGAGATGGGGTTGGGGTAGATGGACTTGTCCACGATCTTGTCGCCGAGGCCCATCTGCTCGGAGCGGAGGGTCGACCATGATGCGTATGGCTGGAGGCCGGCGGCACCTGTCTCACCGTAACCGATACGGAGCTTGAGGTTGCTCATCCATTCGCGGGTGGATTCCATGAAGTTCTCGTCCGAGATACGCCAGCCGGCCGAGAATGCGGGGAATGTAGCCCAGTGGCGACCGCTTGCGAGCACCGAGTCACCGTCGCGGCGCACTGAGGCCGAGAACAGGTACTTGCCCATGAGGGTGTAGTTGAGTCGGGCCACGTAACCCATGCGCTTGTGCATTGTGTAGCCCGATCCTACCACGGGTTTCACATCCTTGGCCACGCCGAGGTTGGTCCAGTACTGCGAGTTGGTGGGGATGCTGTTGGCCGATGCGCTGGTGCTGTCATACTGGCTTGATGACCAGGTGGTGACACCGGTGACGGTGAAGTCGTGGATTTCGGCGATATTGAAGTTGTAGGTGAGGATATTCTCCCAGGTGTATCCCCAGTTGAACGAGTGGTCCTTGTTGGCGGTCACTACCTTCTGGAAATCCCAGTTGGGGGCGGTGACAGCGGCGCTACCGGCCTTGTTGTAGTAGTTCCATGAGCCGTAGCCGAGATACTTGTTGGAGTTGGAGTAATTGAAGTTACCGCTGAGGCGTGTCTCCAGTGTCAGGCCCTTGATGGGGTTGATGCGGAGATAGGGCTGAACGTACAGGCGCAGGTTGCGTGACTGGTTGCGGTAGTTCTCCTTATTATCGAGCAGAAGGTTGATCTGGTCGGTGTTCTTGGTGAGGGGGAAGGGGCGCAGTGAGCCGTCCTCGTTGTAGAGCGTACCGAAGGGATCGGAACGGAGTCCGTCGTTGAGGTGGCTGTCGGCCTGGTGACGGTCAGTGTAGGAACCCTGCACGTGCACACCGCCCTGGAGCCAGTTGTTGAGCTTGGTGTTGAGTCTCACCGAGGTTGAGTACACCTTGTAGCTCGAGTTGCGGTACTGGCCGTTCACGTCGTTGTAGTTGAGCGAGAAGTAAGCCTGGGTCTTCTCGGTACCGCCCGACATTGAGAGCGAGTAGTTCTGTGTGATGCCTGTGCCGAGCAACTCGTCCTTCCAGTCGATCACCTCGCCGTTGGCGAATGCTTCCTTGTAGGCCTCAAGGTTGGAATCATCGGGAGCTACCTTGCCACCGTAATAATAAGCGAGCTCGCGGGTGCGGATATTCTCGGCGGGCGATGTCATTGTGGGGGTGGTGGCCCAGCCGTTCACACCCAGATAGGCGTCGAAATTCACCTTCATCTTGCCTTCCTGACCCTTCTTGGTGGTGATGATGATCACACCGTTGGAGCCTTCCGAACCGTACACGGCAGTCGAGGATGCGTCCTTGAGCACCTCGATGCTCTCGATGTCGTTGGGGTTGATGGTGGAGTAGTCACCGGGCATACCGTCGATGAGGAAGAGCGGGGTGCCGCTCGCGGTGATCGATCGGTTACCGCGGAGCTGGATATTGAGTCCGGCGCCGGGCTGACCTGAGGTCTGAGAGATGTCAAGACCTGCCACACGTCCCTGCAGGGCCGCCATAGGGTTGGCCGAGGGGGTGAGGGTGATGATGTCCGATTTTACTGATGAAACGGCACCGGTGAGGTCGCGTTTCTTTACTGTACCATAGCCTACCACCACTACGTCGTCGAGCACATTGTTGTCAGGCTCCATCGTGATGTTGATGGTGCCCTGCGAGCCTACTGTGGCAGTCTGTGTCTTATAACCGATATAAGAGAATTGAAGTGTGGCACCCGGAGCGGCCTGTATCGAATAGTTACCGTCGAAGTCGGTGGCGACTCCCTCCTTTGTGCCGAGGATGAGAACGGATACTCCGATCATGGGATCGCCGTTTTCATCGATGACAGTGCCTGAAACTGCGTGTTTCTGGCTAACTGATTGAGAGACAGGGGAATTTACCCCCCCTCCCATACTCTCGTTGGCATAGGATGTCAAGGCCGATCCGCTTATGAGAGCGGCGGTAATGAGTCCGCAAGCCAACCTTCTGTCGGCCACGAACGCATTCGGGGCAGTTGACAGATTTTTGGGTCTTTTCTTCATAATGAATAGTTAAAAATGAATGGTATGAAATTTAAGTTTTATGGTATTCGAGAAGGTATGATTAGGTATAATCGTACTGTTAGTTTTGCTTAAATTTCTGCAAATGTAGTAAAATAATGTTACGAAAGCAAATTTTTCGTCCGAAAGAGTACAATTTCAGGGTATAGTGTATGAAATCGGACAAAAACGGACACTTTGCAAAGCCATGCGACATTATCGCACCATTTGGGCGGGGGAGGGTGATAATTTTGTGGAAAAAAACAGATTATGAATAATGTCGTAGAGAATAAAAATGCCGTGCCTTGTGAATCGGTGATCCCCGAGGTGCGTTATAAGCCGGATTTGCCGGTGTCGCGCAATGCGTTCAATAAGTTTGTGGCCCGGATATATGATGTGTATGCGAGCAATATCGATCTGGCCCGTCTGATGGTGCTTGTCCTTGAGGCTTATCTGCTGGGCGACATGGTGATGGCTATGGCCCTGCTCGACCGACATGGCGACAGGAATGTGTTTAAGTTTCTGTGTCAGGAGGTGGATGTGGCTATCGAGCGCTCGCGCCGTGCCAAGGCGCTTGCGAGGATACGGATGTATTCTTCCATCCCCGAATATGTTCCGAATAGAGTGCCGGAGGGTATGGAGATTAAGACCAGAGGGCCAGAGGTTAAGAAGGTTGAGACCAGAGAGCCAAAGGTCAGGAATATTAAGACCAGAGGGCCAAAGAGATTAACCAAAGGGCAACTGACTAAGGTCAATGGGAAACCGATTTTGGCCGGAGAGCCACAGAGATCGGTCAAGGAGCCGGTGATTTTGCCAAATGAGCCAAAGGGGCCTCATTCCGTAGAGATGTGGCGCAGGCATTTACAGGATACCAAGTGCGCCGGCATACGTATTCGCCAGGCTGTATCAGCTGTAAGCGGAGGTTATATATCTGCCGTAAGCAGAGGTTATAAGGTTAATGGTAATTATAAGGTTATGAGAAAGGAGGATTATCCATGCGAGATGAATAATCCTCCGATCGAAAAGTCTTTTTTTGACCTCGTAATCTCTTAAACTTTACTTTTTAAGACGAGATTCAGGGTTAACCCTATAACTTTATCCTAGGGTGGATCACCCACGGTGAATCTTTAATGACTCGACAAAGGAGTCGATGCGGTGAAGTTCGGCAGGTATATCGATGGATTGAGGGCAGTGGGGCGCGCATTGGTTACAGCCGATGCAATGGTTGGCCTGGCGCAGACGTGGCACACTGCGGTCATAACCCACAAGGAAAGCCCGCCTGGCCCGGGCATAATTCTCCGACTGCCCGTTCTCGGGTACGTTTCCCTCATTGATACATTTATTATAATGTAACAGGATGGCGGGAATGTCGATACCATAGGGGCAGGGCATACAGTACTTGCAGTCGTTGCACGGGATGGTGGGATAGTTCATCATCAGGTCGGCGGTGTCGTAGAGAAACTGCATCTCCTTGTCGGTGAGCGGCTGCAGGGGACAGAACGATCGCAGATTGTCCTCAAGGTGCTCCATGTAGGTCATACCGCTCAGCACGGTGAGCACGCCCGGATGGGTGCCGGCATAGCGGAAAGCCCACGAGGCCACGCTCCGCTCAGGCTCCTGTTGCTTGAGGCGCGTGACGATATGGTCGGGCACTTTGGCGAGACGTCCTCCCAGAAGCGGTTCCATGATTATGGCCGGAATGCCACGGTCGGCAAGCTGGGTGTACAGGTATTCGGCATCAGTGTTACGGGGATTGACCTCCTTGGCGTGGTGCCAGTCCACATAATTGAGCTGAATCTGCACGAAATCCCATTTGTAACGGTCGTGCTCGGCCAGCAGGTGGTCAAACACCTTGATGTCGCCGTGGTAGGAGAAGCCGAGGTTGCGTATGCGCCCGGCCTCGCGCTCGGCGAGGAGGAAATCGAGCAGGCCGTTGTCGATGTAGCGGGCTTTGAACGCTTCCATGCCGTCGTCGCCCATGCCTATGCCGTGGAGCAACATGTAGTCGATGTAATCGGTCTGCAACTCCTTGAACGAGTTGCGGTACATGGCCAGTGAAGCCTCGCGGCTCCATGTGGAGGGGGAGAAGTTGGAGAGCTTGGTGGCGATGAAGTAGCTGTCGCGCGGATGCCGGCTCAGCGCTATGCCCGTGGCGCGTTCCGACCGCCCCTTGCAATAGGCCGGCGACGTGTCGAAGTAATTCACACCGTGGGCGATGGCGGTGTCGATGAGACGGTTGACCATCTCCTGGTCGATCTCGTCGTCTCCCTCCTTGGCGCCGTTGCCCTCCACCGGCTTTGTGGGCCAGCGCATACAGCCGTATCCCAGGAGCGACACTTTGTCGCCGGTAGTGGGGTTGACGCGGGTGGTCATTCGGTCGGTGGGGATCTCGCCGTCGGGGCTGTAGGTCTCCGTGGCCGGTCGTGACGCGCGGTCACATCCGGCCATGGCGAGCCCCGTGGCTGTGGCGCCGAGGCCAAGGCGCTTCAGGAAGCCTCGGCGGGTGAGGGGAGAGGTGTTGATATTATTCAGGTAATGGGGAGTTTTCATTGCAGGGGGGAGATCAGATTATACGGTGTACTTCATGCCCTTCGACATATATGGCGCTATAGGGGCGGGCGGGACACAGATTCTCGCATGCTCCGCACCCGATGCACCGCTCGTCATTGACCACGGGGATCTTCACCGAGGTTTCATCGGCAGGGTCGGAAGGAACCATCGAGATGGCTCCGGTGGGGCAATGGCGGGCGCAGTTGCCGCACTCCACTCCGTCGGTGAGAGGGACGCAGTTCTGCTTCACCCACACGGCATGGCCTATCTTCACCGACGACTTGTCGGCCTCGGTGATGGGGCGTATGGCGCCCGTGGGGCAGGCATCGGAACAGCGGGTACACTCCGGTCGGCAATATCCGCGCTCATAGGAGGAGTAAGGTTGCATGAATGTGGCCAGATCGGTCGACGGGCGCAACACACCGTTGGGACAGGCCGACACGCACAGCTGGCATGCGGTGCAATGGGAGGTGAGATTGGCTATGCTCAATGCTCCCGGAGGCACGATGCGGGTGCGGCGGTCGGGGGCTTTCTTGTCAACGATTACTGCCAGTCCACCGTCCACCACTTTCTCCTGGGCGTTCACGGCGGCCGCCACTGTGGCGGTGGCTGTGATGGAGAGGAATTTGCGCCGCGAGGCATCGGTGGCTTTCCCGCCAGCATCGGTCGCACCGGCACGGTTCTCCTCATGGGCTGACTTGACAGCTGAGGGACGGGTGAAGGAGATGGCCCCCTTGTGGCATTTGCCTATACAGTCCATGCAAGCCACGCAACGGGAATAGTCGATGGTGTGGGTCTTGCTGTCGATACAGGCCGACTTGCAGTTGCGGGCACACAGTCCGCATCCGTTGCACCGCGATGTATCGATCACGGGCTTGAAGATGGAGTAGCGCGAGAGGAATCCGAGCATGGTGCCCACGGGGCATATAGTGTTGCAGTAGGTGCGTCCGTTGCGCCAGGCCAGGACGGCAAGCACCACAAGCGTGACAGAGGCCACGACGAGGGTGGCGCCCCCTTTGAGCCAGATGTCGACCGAATAGAAGGCGTAGCTGTCGGCGCGCTCGGCCCACGAGGCGAGCTGATTGTTGCACCAAGCCCAAGCCGGAGCGAGGATGCTCTGGGCTAAGCGTCCGTAGGCGCTATAAGGGGCGAGTAGAGCCACCACCGCCCCTATGCCGGCAATGATGCCTCCGGCGAGCACGGCAAGCATAATGTAACGCAAGGCGGTGAGGGCGGGCGAATAGGAGTAGCGGTTTTTGTGGACTTTCTTTCCTATCCAGGCGAAACCGTCCTGCATGATGCCCAGCGGACATATCACCGAGCAGTACACGCGCCCGAGCAGGAGAGTGAGCAGGACGAGCGAGATTATCACCGCGACGTTGAGTGACAGCAGGGCCGGTAGAAACTGGATCTTGGCCATCCATCCGAGCCATGCGTGGGCTGTCCCTGTGAAGTCGAGAAACAGGAGAGTGACCATGATTATGCTCACCGTCGCAAGGATCTGTCGAAGTTTTTTCAGCATAGCATATTACAATTTCCGTGGTGATGATTCACAAGAGCAGTGATGATGATTCCACGTTGCAAAAATAAGGAAAAATGATGGTAACGGGGTAAAACTTTTTACAGAAATCTTTACCAAAATTACGGTTTCGGGTGATATGGGAGATACGGAAATGTCTCATCGGCATGTGATTTTGTATCATCCGAGGGGTGGGATGCCGTGGCGGGTTGCTATATTGTCGCAGATGCGTTATGAGATGTAATCCGCTATTGCATAGTAGAAAACTATGGAATATCTTTGTGTTGTGATTGGCAGGGAGCCGATCGCAAGCCAACTAAAAAATGAACTGGTAACATAAGATAATATAAGGATTTCTAAGATTGTTTTTGGTAAAAATTTAGGTGTAATAGGCTATGGACATGACTTGGATAGTTGGCCATAAGTCGCAAGTTAGAAACTCCCCCGCCATTCAATGATGATCACGAATGGCGGGGGAGTTCTTTGAGATATTGCCTCTCCGGTGGAGCGGGGTGCCCCTGAGGATTATGCCTCGGGGCCGGATGTCTCGTCGGGCTTACCCATGTTGCGCGAGCGGTATTCGGAGGGGGATACGCCGGTGAATCGCTTGAAGGCCGAGGAGAAGTGGGGCTGGGAGGTGAATCCGAGCTTCACGGCCACCTGAGAGATGTCCACGTCGGGTTTCTTGAGCATCTCGCACGCACGGCGGAGACGTATGTTGCGGATGAAGTCGGCAGGGGTTATGCCTATCAGTTCCTTCATCTTGCGGTGGAGATGGGCGCGTGAGATACCCACCTCGGCACCCAGCTCCTCGACGTTGAGCTGAGGATCGTCGATGCGGCTGTCGATGGCTTTCATGATCTTTTCCATGAGCATCTCGTCGTTGCCCTTGATGGCGGGGGTGGTAATCTTCTCGTCGGTGTCCTGCGCGCCGGAGAATTTTCCGCGGATTCTCAGGCGGTTATCTATGAGATTGTCGGCCATGGCATCAAGCTCGGCGATGTCAAATGGCTTGCCGATATATCCGTCGGCCCCATGGTCCCATCCGGTCATGCGGTCGGCGATGTCATTGCGCGAGCTGAGGAGGATCACGGGGATGTGGGTGGTGTCAACGTTGGATTTGAGCGTGCGCAGGAGCCTCAGGCCGTCGTAGCGGGGCATCACGACGTCGGAGATTATGAGGTCGACCTTGTTTTGGCGTATCAGTTCGAGCGCCTCGATGCCGTCGGAAGCCTGCAACACCTTGTCGGTGTGGGAGAAATGGTTGCTCAGGTATTCGCGCAGCTCGGTATCGTCGTCGACGATGAGTATCTGGCGGGCATTCTTCCTCTTTTTGGGCTGGACGGGGGTGGAGGCCGTCTCCTTGAACGAGGCCACCGAGGTGTCGGCCGGACGGCGTGAGCTGTCGGACGAGATGAGGGAGATCTCGGTGGAATCGTCGGCGATCTCCTCGGGGGAGAGGTGCTCGCTACCGAGAGGGAGGAGCACGGTGAACACACTGCCCTTAACGCCGTCGGTGCGGTTGGAGGCGGTGAGATTGCCGTGATGGAGCTTCACAAGCTGGAGCGATAGGTTGAGGCCCACGCCGAATCCCGATGATGCTCCCTGGCCCTGATAGAAGCGCTCGAATATGCGGTTGATATTCTTGGGGTCGATGCCTATACCGTTGTCAGTGACCGTGATGCGGGCACACTGACCGAGGGCGGGGTCGGTGACAGTGCCTATAGCCACAACAATATCGCCATCCTCGGGGGTGAATTTTATGGCGTTGGTGATGAGGTTGACCAAAACTTTGTCAAAATTGGTGCGGTCAATCCACACAAGAGGCATGTCGTCGGGCACTGAGGCCAGACTGATGCTTATGCCCTTACTCTCGGCCATGGGGCGGAACAGCTCGATAAGCTCGAGGGCGAAGCCGTTGAGGTCGGTGGGGCGCATCTTGAGGCGTTTCTTGCCCTTGTCGATCTTGCGGATCTCGAGCAGCTGGTTGGTGAGGCTGAGGATGCGTCCGGCGTTGCGGTGCATGCCACGCAGGGTGGTCTTGGTGTCGTTGTCGAGGTCCTTGCGCAGGAGCGATTCGAGCGGGCTGATGATGCAGGTGACCGGGGTGCGTATCTCATGCGATATGTCCATGAAGAATTTCACCTTGGCTTCGTTGATGTCCTCGGCGTTCTTTTTCTTGATGAGCATGTAGATGAGGGCCAGTATCCCCATGAAAATGAGGAAGTAGATGATCTTGGCGATGGTGGAGAGGTACCACGGCGGGGTGACGAAGATGGTGAGCTCGGTGACTCCCGAGGTGACACCGCTGTCTGACGCACGGATGAGGAGCGTGTGGGAGCCTGGTGACAGTTTGGGGATCACGATGGAGCTTTGGCCGGGACGCGAGAGCACCCATGTGTTGTCGAGGCCCTTCACCATCCACTCGTAGGTGACGTTGGAAGCGTCGCGGAAGTCCATGGTGGAGAGCTTGATCAGTAGGTTGTTATCATCGTAGGAGATGTTGACCCGCGAGTGTCTCTTCCCGGAATCATCGAGCTCAAGCGAGTGGCGGCTCCCTGTCATGGACGCGAGGGTGAGGCGCTGACCGTTGAGGTAGATACCGCTGATGTTGATGGGGTCGTTGAAGGTGACCGGCTGTATGGCCGAGGGGTCGAAGTCGGTGTAGCCGAGGTTGCCTGTGAAGTACATGCGACCCAGCTCACGGCAGAATGAGGAGCAGTGAAATGATGTCTCGGACAGGCCATATCCGCCTTGGAATGTGGTGATTGCACCTGTGACGGGATCCACGCGGTTGAGACCGCGCATGGTGCCGGCCCATACGATGCCCTGATCGTCGGTCTGGAGGGAAAGTATGTCGGTTTCAGTGAGGCCGTCGGAGGCGGTGAATGTCCTTTCGAGGGTGTCGGTGTCGGGGTTGTAGATGTGCAGTCCGTGGCTCGTGCCCAGGAGGATGCGTCCGTCCTTCATCTCGGAGATGGCGTTGCAGGAACCTTTCATGAAGGGAGCCTGGTCGATGATGAGGAAGGTGTCGGCCAGAATATCGTAGCAAGCGAGGCCACTGAACAGGCCGACCCACAAGCGCGAACGGGAGTCGGTGTACATGGACGCGATCCAGTTGTTGTGCAACCGCTCCTCGCCCTGGTCACGGGTGGACATGAATTTGTGCTTGCCCGACTCGGGCTCGTATCGGATGATGCCGTCGCCACGGATTCCGACGAAGAGGCTTGAGGTCTTGCCTCCGCCCGAGAGATAATAGCGTATGGATGAGCGGTCGATGTCGAGCAGACGGGTAGGGGTGCCCGACTCGGGGTCGATGCGCCATAGAGCGTCACTGCCTGTGACGGCATAGATATTGCCATCGGAGTGGTGATGCAGAGCCCAGATGTCGCGACCGGGGGTGAGAGGGACGCGTCTGATGATCTCGCCCGAGTGGGAGAGTTGGGTGACCCCCTTGTGCTCGGTGGCTACCCATAGTCCGTGGGGAGTGGTGGTCATGGCTGTTATGCCACCTTCATATCCCTGAGTGACAGGCAGGATGGGGTGGTAGGTGAACGGTACGGGGGTGCGGGGCACCATGAAGGTACCGAACATGTTGCCGAACCACAGGTTGCCGTCGTGGGCGATGTATATGGAGTGGATCTTGCTGTTGTCGGCATCGAAAATGGGGGAGAAGAGGTCGCTGATAGGGGCGGGCTTGTTTTCGCCCGGCTCGAGGGCCCATATGCCACGACCGTTGGTGGCTATATAGATCTTTCCGTCGTCGCTGAGGCTCAAGCTGTTGACGTTGGCTCCTCCGAGGTCGGAAATGTCGATGGGGGAGATCTCCATGGTGGCCGGGTGGACGCGAAACACTTCTTTGGTAGTGTAGGCAATGACGTTGCCGTCACGTTCGAGCACCAGATTTACAAAGTAGGTGTTGGAAGCCTCGTGGAGCGACACGTTGCCGTTGGCCTTGATGCGCGCGAGGTTGCCGGTGTGGGTTCCTGCGATCATGCCCCCGTCGTAAGTGGGGATGAATGAGTTGATCTCGGAGAACACAGGGTCGATGCCTGACCGCACGGCGTCGTAACCGTTGGCTGTCTCCTCGATGTAGAAGAATCCTACGCCCGAGGTCACGAATCCCAAGGTGCCGTCGTGCATCAGTTTCATGTCGATGATGTATCCGTTGAGGTCGACCGCGGGAAGAGGGATGAGGGTGAAGGTCTCGGTGAGAGGGTCGAAGAGATTGAGGCCGTCGGATGTAGCCACCCACAGGTTGCCTTTAGGGTCGGAGAGGACCTTGTTTATTCGGTTGGAGCTTATGGAACCGGGGTTGTTGTCGTCGTGGGTATATGTGACAAAATTCACGCCATCGAACCGTAACAGACCGGCCTCGGTGGCCATCCACAGGTATCCGTTGGGGTCGAGATGGAAATCATTGCATCTTACTGATCCGAGCTCGGGATCATTGAAATGCCTCAGGCTCCTCAGTCCGTAATCAGCATGAGGGGCGGAGGTGGCATAGGAGTAGAAGAAAGTAAGTATAACGGCTGTCAGAATATGACGGAAATACTTCATGGATTATATAGTGTTTTCTGAAATTTAATTCTTAATTTGTAATATGAGCGTTAAGGTGTGCCTGAAATCTACTTCAAAGGTAAGGTTTTTGCGGTAGATTCAACGAATAAATCTCATGAAAAAGGCGGGATGAGACGAAAAACAATGTATTTGAGACATATTGCAATGTGGCGAGCCGTATATGTCAAGTTGTTGCAACTCAGTGATATGATGAAAAGCGGATAAATTGTTTAACTTTGCATTACAACTATATATCACATATATCACAGGAAAAGTATCACAAGAGAAACGTAAACCAATCTATAATGCAGAAACAATTTACATTAAGAAAATACCTGTTGGGACTTACGGCGGCAACGGCCGTGGCCACCGGTTATGCGCTGGATCATCCCGGGATAACAAGCGGGAAGATTCTGTCCGACGGATTCACACTCGTGCAGGGTGCCAAGCCCATCGCAGTGTGTGTGGACAATGGCGATGACTCAGCCGTGAATATCGCTGCCAGAAACCTGTGTGCCGATTTCGGACGTGTGACAGGCGAGGATGCAATGCTGATACAGGCACCTGCGGGTAAGCGCGTGGTGATAGCCGGCACCCTGGGGACACCCATGATCGACCGCCTGGTGAAAGAGGGGAAGATCGATGCAGGCAAGCTGAAAGGGAAGAGGGAGAAATACCTGATGACATTTGTGAAGAATCCCGCCGAGGGGGTTGACGAGGCTCTTGTGATAGCCGGCAGTGACCGCCGCGGTACAGTATATGGTATATATGAACTGTCGGAGCAGATAGGCGTGTCGCCATGGTATGACTGGGCCGATGTGCCCGTGGAACATCGCGAGGATCTCTCGATAAAGCGCGGGGAATATACCGCGGGAGAGCCGGCAGTTAGATACCGTGGAATATTTCTCAACGATGAGGCTCCCTGCCTCACCGGATGGGTGAAGAATACATACGGGACAGGATATGGCGACCACAGGTTCTATGAAAGGGTATTTGAACTGATACTGCGTCTGCGCGGCAACTTCCTGTGGCCCGCAATGTGGGGCTGGGCGTTCTACGCCGATGATCCCGAGAACGGTGCTACCGCCGACAAGATGGGAGTGGTGATGGGCACCTCGCACCATGAACCGATGGGGCGCAACCATCAGGAGTGGGCCCGCAAGCGCAAGGAGTACGGGGCATGGAACTATGCCACCAACAAGAAAGTTCTGGACAAATTCTTTGCCGAGGGTATAGCGCGAGCCAAGGGCACCGAGGATGTGATCACGATAGGCATGCGCGGTGACGGTGACGAGGCCATGAGCGAGGATGCCGACGTGAAGCTGCTCGAGAGCATCATAGATAACCAGCGCAGAATAATAAAGAAGGAGACGGGTCGTCCGGCCAAGGAGACACCCCAGGTGTGGGCCTTATATAAAGAGGTGTTGGATTACTATGACGCAGGACTGAGAGTGCCCGACGATGTGACACTCCTGTTGTGTGACGACAACTGGGGCAATGTGCGCCGTTTGCCTAACGAAAAGGAGCGCAAGCATCCCGGAGGCTGGGGCATGTATTACCATGTGGACTATGTGGGCGCACCGCGCAACAGCAAGCTCCTGAACTGTACACCGATACAGAATATGCAGGAGCAGATGAACCTGACGTATGATTACGGAGTGGACCGCCTGTGGATCCTTAATGTGGGTGACCTCAAGCCGATGGAGTATCCCATCACCCTTTTCCTCGATATGGCATGGAATCCCAAGAAGTATGATATATCGAATATCCTTGACCATATACGCGCTTTCTGCGCCCAGCAGTTTGGCGAGGATCAGGCCGACGAGGCAGCAAGAATCCTCAATCTGTTGTGCAAGTACAACGGCCGTGTCACTCCCGAGATGCTCGACCGCAATACATATAATCTCGAGACCGGAGAGTGGGACAAGGTGACAGCCGAATATGCCCGCCTGGAGGCCGAGGCCCTGCGCCAGTATATGGCGCTCAAGCCCGAGCAGCGCGATGCATATCAGCAGATAATACTGTTCCCCCTCCAGATGATGGGTAATCTCTATGAGATGTATCACGCCCAGGCCATGAACCATGCTCTTAATAGGGCAGGCGATCCTGAGGCCAACCGGTGGGCCGACAAGGTGGAGGCTTGCTTCAAGCGTGATGCCGAGCTGATGAATTTCTATAACAAAGAGATGTCAGGCGGAAAATGGGACGGCATGATGACCCAGAAGCATATAGGCTATACCTCATGGAACGATAATTTCGAGGCCGATATGCTACCCAAGGTGTTCAGAGTGGATGCTCCCGCATCGGATCTCGTGAAGGGGTATGTGTTCACCCCGTCGGACGGCTATGTGGCTATCGAAGCCGAGCACTTCAACAAGGCTGAGAACCCTGGCGGCGAGGGCCGATGGACTGTGCTCCCGCATGTGGGGCGCACATTGAGCGGAGTTGCCGTGATGCCTTATACCGAGCCTGTTGACGGGGCCAACCTCACTTATAAAGTGGTTCTCCCCGCTGATGTCAAAGAGGTGACCGCCACAGTGGTGGTGAAATCGACCCTGGCGTTTGCCAATATGGACGGACACCGCTATACGATAGGTTTTGAGGGGGAGAAGCCCGAGACCGTGAATTTCAACAACAATCTCAACGAAGCCAAGGAGAATATCTATAACATATTCTACCCCACCGTGGCCCGCAGAGTTGTGGAGAAGAAAGTGAAATTGGCTGTGCCCGCCCATGACGGATCTACGTCGGTGTCGCTCACGGTATCGCCTCAGGATCCCGGAGTGGTGTTCGAGAAGATCGTTCTTGATTTCGGCGGATATAAGCCCGGATATCTCCACGGAGAGGAATCACCAAAGACAGTAAAATTATAATATACATATCTAATCTATGAACACACGTTTCATATTTCTTAGCTTTTCATTAATGACGCTCAGTATTTCAGCAGAGGGTTGCCGTGCAGGCAATCTTCTGCCTGAACCTGAGGGTAGAGTGGCGACAAATACCATCCCCGAGGCACAGTATCCGAGAGTGTTGCCCGACGGGAGCGCCACATTCAGGGTGCATGCGCCCAAGGCCCAAGATGTCAAGGTGGACATATGTGGCCGGAAGTATGACATGACAAAAGATGACGAAGGATACTGGACGACCACTACAGCACCGTTGGTAGTGGGATTCCATTATTATTTCATAGATGTGGACGGGGTGAATGTGATAGACCCGTCGAGCGAGGCTTATTACGGATGCGGACGTATGGCCGGCGGGATAGAGATACCGGAGAGCGAGGAGGCGGCAGCCTACTACAGCTTCAATCCGCAGATAGCACACGGCCAGGTGCGCGAGTGCAGGTATTTCTCCAAGATAGAGAACGCTCCGCGCCGATGCTACGTGTACACTCCCGCCGATTACGACCGGTCGGGGGGCAAGAGGTATCCGGTGCTGTATCTCCAACACGGAATGGGGGAGGATGAGCGCGGATGGCACCAGCAGGGAATGATGGCCAATATCCTCGACAACCAGATAGCGGCCGGGAAATGCCGCGAGATGATAGTGGTGATGGATTACGGCAACTGCGGATATATTCATGGCACCCGTAAGGGGGAGAGCCAGGCGGAATTCGGAGCATCGTTCCCGCCGATTCTAATAAACGAGCTGATCCCTTATATACAGGAGAATTTCAGGGCCATAGATGACAGGGAGTCGCGCGCGATGGCAGGACTATCGTGGGGCGGACACCAGACATGGGCCACGGCGCTGACAAATCTTGACAAGTTTGCCCACATAGGCACTTTCAGCGGAGCATTGTTCTTCAACCATGCCGAGATCGACAAGCTGTACAACGGAGTGTTTGCCGATGCCGACGGGTTCAACAAAAAGGTAAAGACCCTTTTCGTAGGGAAAGGAACTGAGGAGAATTTCAGTGAAAACGTGAGCAAGACACTGACCGGAATCGGTATCAACAATACATATTACGAGTCGCCCGGCACTCACCATGAGTGGCTTACATGGCGACGTTGCCTCAATGAATTCTTGCCGCTAATATTCAAATAAACTACCATTCAAATAAACTTATTATTTATGAGAATCCATGGAAAAGCTATCTTGCCGGCGCTCGCGATGGCGATGTGTGCGATGACGGCAGGAGCAAAGAACCCGATAGTGCAGACATGCTACACGACCGACCCTGCACCGATGGTGCATGACGGCACTCTATATGTGTACACCGGACATGACGAGGATGGAGCCGACTTCTTCTGGATGCAGGAGTGGAGGGTGTACTCGACCACCGATATGGTGAACTGGACCGACCACGGGTCGCCTCTCGCAATCGAGGATTTCGCGTGGGGGGATGACCGCGCGTGGGCACCACAGTGTGTGGAGCGGAACGGGAAATTCTATTTCTATGTGCCGCTGCACTCCAAACTGTCGGGGACAATGGCGATAGGAGTTGCTGTGGGAGATTCGCCCACCGGCCCGTTCAAGGATGCGATAGGGAAACCGCTTGTGGACGGAAGCTGGGATTACATTGACCCCACCGTGTTCATAGATGATGACGGGCAAGCATACCTGTATTGGGGTAATCCGGAGATATATTATGTTAAATTGAACTCCGATATGGTGAGCTTTGATGGAGAGGTGTGCAAAATAGAGCAATCTGAGGAGGGTTTCGGAGCCCCCGGTCCTAAGGTAAGAGAGAAAGAGAAGAAATATCGCGACAATTATACAGAAGGCCCGTGGTTCTATAAGCGTGGCGGGAAATATTATCTCGTTTATGCTGCCGGAGGTGTGCCCGAGCATATAGCATACTCGATGAGCGACTCGCCCACAGGCCCCTGGAAATACATGGGGGAGATAATGCCACTGTGTGACACCGGATCGTTCACCAATCACAGCGGTATAGCGGATTACAAGGGTAAATCGTACTTCTTCTATCATACCGGCAAACTGCCCGGTGGTGGAGGCTTTGCCCGTAGCATGGCCGTGGAGCCGTTTGAGTACAATGCTGACGGAACTATCCCTACGATAATGCCCACCGAGGAGGGAGCACCGGCTGTGGGGACTCTCAATCCCATGAAAAGGGTAGAGGCCGAGACCATGGCGTGGTCGAAAGGGGTGAAAACTGAGAGCAATGCCAAGATGGGCGTGTATGTGAGCGATATACATAACGGTGACTTTGTAATGGTGGCCAAAGCCGATTTCGGCAACAAGAAGCCCAAGAAATTCGGAGCATCGGTGGCAAGCGCCCTGCGCGGTGGCACAATAGAGGTGAGAATGGACAGCGAGGACGGAGAGCTTATCGCGAGCCTTCAGGTGCCCGGAACCGGAGGATGGGAGGAATGGCGATATATCAAGACTCCAGTGTCGACCGATGTGACCGGCGTGCATGACATATATTTCGTGTTCAAGGGGCGCAAGGGTCCGAAGCTCTTCAATATGGACTACTGGAAATTTGAATAAATAATACCAATCTATAAATCAATATCATATGAACAAGAAAATAATATCGGTCCTGGCTATGGCATGTGGCTGTGTCACGTGGTCATACGGTGCGGACAATATACAGCTCGGCAGTCCTGACGGACGCACACAGGTGACGATTGCCGTGACTGACGGAGTGCCTACCTACTCGGTGGCTTACGACGGAAACGTGATGGTGGAGCCTTCGCCGTTAGGTCTCAATACCAATATAGGGGACTATACCGGAGGGATGGCCCTCATGGATGCCGGCAAGGAAACTCAGGTGAAGGACAGCTATTCACTTCGCAATATCAAGAAGCACCGCGTGGAGTATAATGCCAACCGCCGGGCAGTGACATTCGGCAAGGGGGACAAGAAGGTGTATGACGTGGAGTTTCAGGTGAGCGACAATAATGTGGCTTTCAGATACATGCTCTATCCCCAAGGGGAAACGCTGTGCTGTGTGGTGGACGGCGAGACCACGGGATTTGATATGCCGAAGGGAACCACTACGGTGCTGTGTCCGCAGATGGGGCCAATGACAGGTTTTGCCCGTACCGGCCCGAGCTATGAGACCCATTACACAGCTTACGAGCCTACAGGAAAGAACGGTTGGGGAGGCGGATATACGTTTCCCTGCCTGTTCAAAGTGAATGATAACGGCTGGGTGCTTGTGTCGGAGACCGGAGTGGCAGGCGATTACTGCGGATCGCGCCTGATAGGCAATCCCGACGGGAGCTATACCATAGGGTATCCCCAGAAAGGGGAGCTTAACGGACATGGCTCCACATCGGCGGCTATAGCTCTGCCCGGACATACACCGTGGCGCACAATCACAGTGGGCAAGAACTTGGCTCCTATAGCCGAGACCACTATAGCATGGGATGTGGTGAAGCCGCTGTATGAGCCCTCCAAAGATTATAAGTATGGCAAGGGGGTGTGGAGCTGGATCATCAAGATGGACAGCAGTTGTAATTTTGATGAGCAGAAGCGCTACATAGATTTCGCCTCGGAGATGGGTTATACATCGGTTCTTGTAGACGCGCTGTGGGATGCCCAGATAGGATATGACAAGATAGAGGAATTGGCCGAGTATGGTCACAGCAAGGGGGTTGACCTGGTGCTGTGGTACAACTCCAACGGAGCGTGGAACGATGCTCCGCAGGGCCCGCGCGGAGTGATGAACGATATAGTGAAGCGCCGCAAGGATATGGCCTGGATGAAAAAGATGGGCGTGAGAGGCATAAAGGTGGATTTCTTCGGTGGTGACAAGCAGGAGACCATGAGACTGTATCACGACATCTTGGCTGATGCCAACGATTATGGATTGCTCGTGATATTCCACGGTTGTACATTGCCCCGCGGATGGGAGCGCATGTATCCCAATTATGCCGCGAGCGAGGCTGTGAGAGCGAGCGAGAATCTGCATTTCTCGCAGGGAGAATGTGATCAGGAGGCTTTCAGCGCCACGATACACCCGTTTGTACGTAACACAGTGGGAAGCATGGACTTCGGAGGAAGCGCGCTCAACAAGTATTACAGCGCAGATAATTCAGCCAAGGGATCGAAGCGCATGACATCGGATGTGTTCGCTCTGGCTACCGCCGTGCTTTTCCAGAGCCCTCTACAGCATTTCGCCCTCGCACCCAACAATCTGACCGATGCTCCGGAGTGGGCCATCGATTTCATGAAGAATGTTCCCGTGACCTGGGACGAGACCCGATATCTCGATGGATACCCCGGACAGTATGCCGTGCTGGCACGCCGTCACAACAATGTGTGGTACATTGCCGGAATCAATGCTACAGACAAGCCTGTGACACTGAATCTTACTCCCGAGATGATGAAGCCCAGCGAGACATTCACCCTTTATTCGGACGACAAGGAGCTGAATGGCTCGAAGACCGAGGGCAAGGTGGACAAGAAAGGGCGCGTGAAGATGACTATACCCACCAACGGCGGATGCGTGATGGTGACCCGTCCGGATGAGAAGTTCATGGTGTATCTGTGCATGGGACAGTCCAATATGGAGGGTGCGGCCCGATATGAGGAGTGTGATACGGTGGATGTGCCTGAAAGATTCGTGATGATGTCGGCCGTGGATATGCCCGGCAAGGGACGACGCAAAGGGGAGTGGTACACCGCCTGCCCACCCTTGGCACGGCAGAGCACCGGCCTGACCCCGGCCGATTATTTCGGACGCGAGATGGTGAAAGCTATGCCCGAGGATGTGAAAATAGGTGTGATAAATGTGGCTGTGGGCGGATGCAAGATAGAGTTGTTTGATCCGGCACAGTGCTACGATTACATGAAGAATCAGCCCGACTGGATGAAGAATTTCGCCTCGGGTTACGAGAACAATCCTTACAAGCGCATGGTGGAGATGGCCCGCAAGGCCCAAGCCGACGGCGGGGTGATAAAAGGGATATTGCTCCATCAGGGGGAATCGAACACGGGTGACAAGGAGTGGCCGGTGAAGGTGAAGGATCTGTATGAGAGACTTCTTGCCGATCTGGAGCTTAAGGCTGAGGATGTGCCCTTGGTGGCCGGCGAGATGCTATCGGCCGAGGAAGGGGGACAGTGTGCCTCGATGATTGACATTGTACGCACTCTTCCCGAGGTGATCCCTACCGCCAAAGTGGTATCGTCGGCCGGGTGCAAGGGCGCTCCCGACGGATTGCATTTCACAGCCGAGGGGTATCGCGAGATAGGCCGCAGATATGCTCAGGCTATGCTGAACAACTAATTGCAAAAAAAGACTGTAATATGAATATTAAGCCAACCATTATATCGCTGGCACTGATATCGATGCCTTTTATCAACGGCATGGCGGTGAATGACAGCAAGATAAACACGTGTGCCTCGGCGGGGATGTCGGTAATGACCAATCCGCTGATGTGGGCCGATGTGCCTGATCCCGATGTGATACGTGTGGGAGAGGATTATTATATGGTGTCGACCACGATGCACCTGATGCCGGGATGTCCGGTGATGCACTCCAAGGATCTTGTGAACTGGGAGGTGATAGGGTATGTGTTCGATACCATCGACGATAATTCCCGATATAAATTAGAGGGGGGAACGGTGTATGGCCACGGGCAGTGGGCCACGTCGCTGAGGTATCACGACGGGCGGTTCTATGTTCTGTTCTCGCCCAATGATGATCCCCACAGGTCGTTCATATACACGGCCGAGAATCCTGCCGGGCCGTGGACGTTGGTGTCGAGGACGAAGCATTTCCATGACTCGTCGCTGTTGTTTGACGACGACGGGAGGGTGTATGTGTTCTCGGGTTCGGGAACTATACACCTCACCGAACTGAAGAGCGACCTCACGGACGTGAAAGAGGGGGGCGTGGATATGGACGTGATATTTCCCGATGAGGAGACCGCCGGCCTGCATGAAGGGTCGCGAGTGGTGAAGCACAACGGGAAGTATTATGCCATGGTGATCAACTGGCCGTCGGGACGCCCGAGAAGGCAGCTGTGTTACCGCGCCGACAAGATCACGGGGCCTTATGAGCGCATGACGGTGCTTCAGGACAATTTCGCGGGGTTCCCGTATCTGGCCCAGGGTACTATCGTAGATGCTCCTGACGGATCGTGGTGGGGAGTGATATTCCAGGACCGCGGTGCTGTGGGGCGTGTGCTGACGCTCAATCCGGTGAGATGGGTGGACGGCTGGCCTATGATGGGTGACGAGAACGGGCGTGTGCCTGAGCGTATAGAATACGTGGCCAAGAGCGGTAAGCCTACCAAGCTGGTGGAGTCGGATGATTTCTCCGGGAAAAAGTTGGGCTTCCACTGGCAGTGGAATCATTGTCCCGACAATGATGCGTGGTCGCTTGAGAAGCGTCGCGGGCATCTGAGACTCGCGACCTCGAGAGTGGTGCCGTCGATCTATCATGCTCCAAATACCATATCGCAGAGAATGGAAGGTCCGCGATGTGAGGGATGGGTGAAGATGGATGTGTCGAAAATGAAGGATGGCGATGTGGCCGGCTTCGGTGCGCTGAACGGACACTCGACGCTCCTGTCGGTGACATGCCGTGACGGGAAGAAGTATCTCAAGAAGCACAATACTGTGGTGAATTTCGCTAATGGATCAAAGACCATAGAAAATGTGGAGGATGAGACCGAAGAAGAAATAGAACTTGGCTCGAATAAGATATATCTGAAAGTGTCTGGCGATTTCCGTCTCGGGAAGGATGTGGCGCAGTGCCAGTACAGCCTCGACGGGAAGAGATGGCATGATATAGGCAAGGAGTACAAGATGAGATATGATTACAGAAAACTGTTCATGGGACAACGTTTCGCCATCTACAATTATGCCACCAAGAGCATCGGCGGGTATGTGGATGTGGACCGTTTCGAGTACAAGCGTTATGATGACTGATTACTAAAAATCGTAACAAAGGTTTAAAATAACGTTTTTAACTAAAAGGATGTCTGATTTTTAACATATGGTCAAAGCGTTGATTTTCAATGGTGATGAGACAAATATGTAAGTATATGAGACAAACGCGAAAGTGTGTGAGATAAACGAGTATGCACGTGAAACACTTAAACGATGTTAATCTCGCGACGTTATGCTATCTTTGCCATGAAATCGATAATGCCAGAAAACAGCAAAAACAGTAACCATATAACCCTACCACAATGAACAACCTCCAGTTTAATGCCATGACGATATGCGTGATGATCGCGGCCACCGGTTGCGGAAGCTCACGTCAGGCTGACGTTGATCCGAAAGCCGGGTCGGCGATATTCGAGTCGTTCACTTACAAGGGCTACGATGATTTTTATGCTCAGAATCCTCTCCCTGACAGTAGCTCCTTCTACAATCCGATTCTGCCGGGATGGTATTCCGACCCCACGATCTGTACCAACGGCGAGGGGGATTATTTCATAGCCACCTCGACATTCACTTATGTGCCGGGTGTGCCGGTGTTCCATAGCCGCGACCTGGTGAACTGGAAACAGGTGGGACACGTGCTCACGCGCGAGTCGCAACTGAAGAATTTCCGTCACCAGCACGTGAGCGGTGGAATATTCGCTCCCGACCTTAAATATAATCCGGCCAACAAGACCTATTATATGATCACTACCAATGTGGGTGCCGGCAATTTCTTTGTGAAGAGCCAGGATCCCATAGCGGGAGAGTGGAGCGATCCGGTGTATCTTCCGGAGGTGCAGGGTATAGATCCGTCGTTCTTCTTCGATGAGGACGGACGTGCCTATATCGTGAATAATGATGATGCTCCTGACGGGAATGCCGAGTATCAGGGACACCGCACGGTGAGAATAGTAGAGTTTGACACCGCTACCGACAAGTGTGTGGGCGAGCGGAAGATCATAGTGAACAAGGGATGGCGCCCGGCCGACAAACCGATATGGTGTGAAGGCCCGCATATATATAAGGTGGGAGGTATGTACTATCTCATGACCGCCGAAGGGGGCACAGCCATGGACCACAGCGAGGTGATATACCGCGGAAAGTCGGCCATGGGTCCCTATGAGCCTTGGCAGGGCAATCCGATACTAACCCAGCGCGACCTCGACAGCAACCGCGAGAATGCGGTGACATGTGCAGGGCATGCCGATCTGGTGCAGACTCCCGAGGGGGAATGGTGGGCAGTGTTCCTGGCCTGCCGTCCTGTTGACGGTGAGTATGAGAACTTGGGACGTGAGACATTCATGCTCCCGGTGAACTGGACCGAGGACGGATGGCCCGTGATAACCCGCAAGGGGGAGGCTGTGCCGATGATAGTGTCGCGTCCCGGAGCCGTGCGCGGTGACTTGGTGACTTTCGGAAACTTTGAATGGACCGATGATTTCAGCTCGCCTGCCCTCAGGCATGACTGGCTCGCCCTGAGAGGTGACGCATCGGAGCATTACTCGCTGTCGGAGCCGGCGGGACATCTCACGCTCAGATGCTCGGAGATACCGACCACTGAGAAGGATATCGCAGCGTTCTTAGGACGCAGGGTGCAGCATCACAAGTATGAATGTTCGACGCACATGGTGTTCTGCCCCACTGACAGCTGCCAGCATGCAGGCTTGGTGGTGATGAAGGATGAGACCCACCAGTATCAGTTGGCGCGGGTGCTCGCTCCCGAGGGACATGCCGTGGCGCTGAGAAAAATCGATGAGAACGGCTCGACAGATATAGCCAAAGCGCCCATCAAGGAGGGGAATGCGGGCATAGACCTGAAGGTGACATCGGACGGACGCTCGTATGAGTTCCTGTACTCGGTGGACCGCGGCGATACATGGACCAAGCTTAAGGGGGGAGTGGACGCACGCCACACCTCGACAGCTGCGGCCGGAGGATTTACCGGTACCACTGTCGGACCCTACGCTTCGGCCCGCAGAATATGAAGAAATGAAGAGAATTACATGAAAACAAATATTAACTAATCAAAAACCACATTTTTTTAAACCTGTAAAAACATACCTGTAACATTAACCTTGATCCATCGCCCAACGATGCAGGGCGATGCAGGAATACCGGTTGAATTAAACCCGACCGTGTTCTAAAACCAAACTCACAAAGTATTTCAACATTTAGAAAAGTAACAATGAAAGAAGTCATCAACTTATTAAGGAATAGGGTGTTACATTATCCCCCCCTATTCACGTTGCTGATGGCAGTGCTCTTGGGCACGGCCTCGGCGATGGCTGATACAGTGAGCGGCAACGTATCGGATGATACGGGCGAGCCACTGATCGGCGCCACAGTGCAGCTCAAGGGGGCACACGGAGTGGCAGCAGCGACCGATATCGACGGTAACTACACACTCAAGGTGCCCGATGCCAAGAAGGGCGTACTCGTATTCTCCTATATAGGAATGGATCCGAAGGAGGTAGCCATCAACGGTCAGGCTACAATCAATGTAGTACTTACTACCAATACCACCCAGCTCGATGAAGTAGTGGTGGTGGGTTACGGCCAGCAGAAGAAGGCATCTATCGTGGGTGCCATCACTCAGGCCTCGGGCGAGGTGCTGGAGCGCGCCGGCGGTGTGTCGAGCGTGGGTGCCGCGCTCACCGGTAATCTGCCGGGTGTGATCACCACAGCATCGTCGGGTATGCCCGGCGATGAGGATCCCCAGATCATAATCCGCTCGCAGAGCTCGTGGAACAACTCGTCGCCCCTTGTACTTGTGGACGGTATCGAGCGTGAGATGAGTTCAGTGGACATCTCGTCGGTGGCCAATATCTCGGTGCTCAAGGACGCATCGGCAACAGCCGTGTATGGTGTAAAGGGTGCCAACGGTGTAATCCTCATCACCACCAAGCGCGGTGCCGAAGGTAGCGCCAAGGTTCATGCCAAGGCCAACATGACTGCCAAGGTGGCATCGAAACTCCCCGAGAAGTATGACGCTTACGATGCATATATGCTCCGCAACCGCTCGATCCAGCGCGACCTCATGGCTCCCGGCGCAGGCGCATGGGAGGATGTGATGCCCATGGAGTTCATCTCCAAGTTCCGCAACCCGCTCACAGTGGAGGATTGGGACCGTTATCCCAATGTGGACTGGGAGGATGTGCTGTTCAAGGATGCCGCTTTCTCATATAACGCCAGTGTGGATGTATCGGGAGGTACAAAATTTGTAAAGTACTATGCGGCGGTTGACTTCCTGCATGAAGGTGACCTCTTCAAGTCATTTGACGGAGGCCGCGGTTACAAGACCGGTTTCGGTTTCAACCGTGTGAACGTCCGCTCCAACCTCGACTTCACTCTCACCCCTACAACCCAGCTCACCGTAAACCTGTTTGGCTCCAACAGCCGTAAGCAGACACCTTTCGGACGTAATGTCGGTGACAGCAATGCCAGCTTCTGGAACTCGGTTTACCGCACTGCTCCCGACTCGTTCCGTCCCATCTACAGCGATGGTCTCTATGGTATGTATGGTCCCTCCAAGGCCAATGTACAGAACTCGGTATATGCCCTCGCCACTTCGGGTAAGGAGCTTATCACCACCACCAAGATCAATTCGGACCTTATACTCGGTCAGGATCTTGACTTCATCACCAAGGGACTCCATGCCCAGGCCCGTCTCTCGCTCGACTATCATTTCGTAGAGAACCGCCGTGGTATCAATGACCTTGACAACAACCTGCCCCGTAAGTGGATTGATCCCGTGACAGGTAATGTATCGGTCGATCCTGAGATCAACTCAGGCACAGGCCTTGATCCTTCATTCGGCGTATATTGGAGAAACTCGCAGGGCGAGGTAGACCTGAACTCTACATTCCGTAAGGTCTATTATGCCTTCCAGGTGGATTATGCCCGGCAGTTCGGCAAGCATGAGGTGACCGCCATGGGTGCTTTCAACCGTGAGGATTATGCACGAGGCAGCGAGTTCCACCACTATAGGGAGGACTGGGTGTTCCGTACCACCTATAATTTTGACTCACGCTACTTCTTCGAGTTCAACGGAGCTTACAACGGATCGGAGAAATTCGGTTCCAACAACCGTTTCGACTTCTTCCCCTCATTCTCACTCGGATGGCGATTGAGCGAGGAGCCTTTCATGCGCAATCTCACCTGGATCGATCAGATCAAGTTCCGTGGCTCATGGGGCCGCGTGGGCGACGACAGCGCCGGTGGCCGTTGGCTCTACCGCGACCAGTACTCTTACGGCGGTAATATAATGATGGGTAACCTCACCCCGTCCAATACTCCTTATACTATCTACCGTCTCTCGATGCTCGGTAATCCCGACATATCATGGGAGAAGGTTGAGAAGCGCAACTTCGGTATCGACTATGGTTTCCTCAATGGACTTGTGGCCGGATCGGTCGACATCTTCGGTGACAAGCGTACCGACATCTTTATCAGTGGCAGTGGCCGTGCGATCCCCTCGTACTTCGGAGCCGAGGCTCCCGGTGCCAACTTAGGACGTGTGGACAGCAAGGGTTACGAGCTTGAGCTCCGCCTCAACTATCCTATCAACAAGGATACCCGTGTGTGGCTCAATGCCTCAATGACTCATGCAACAAACGAGGTGAAGTATCGCGATGACGCACCCATGCTCCCGGCTTACAGAAAGTATGCAGGCTATGCTATCAACCAGAACAAGAGCTACGTGGATTTCGGACAGATCCGCACATGGGACGACCTCTATGGCGCTACCAACTGGGAGGTCAACAATGCCAACCGTCTTCCCGGCGATTACAAGCTCCTGGACTTCAACGGCGACGGCGTGATCGATGCTAACGATAACATCCCTTACGGCTACAGCACCGTGCCCCAGAACACCTACAATGCCACACTCGGATTTGAGTGGAAGGGCCTGAGCGCTTTCGTTCAGTTCTACGGTGTGACCAATGTGTCGCGTGTGGTTGAGTTCCCGACATTTGACGGAAACACACTCGCATATGTCGAGGGGGATTACTGGAGCCCCACAACCGAGGGTCTGCCTCTGCCCCGATGGTCGTCGGATGCCCCCGATATGTCAAAGGGCACACGCTATGTGTATGACGGATCATACGTGCGCCTTAAGAACGCCGAGATCTCTTATCGCATCCCCTCGGTATTAACCAGAAAAATCGGTCTGAACAGTTGCCGTGTGTATGTGAACGGTGACAACCTGTGGCTCTGGACCAAGATGCCCGACGACCGCGAATCAAACTTCAGCGGAGCCGGAAACGGTAAGGACGGTGCATATCCTACTGTACGTCGTTTCAATGTAGGTATCGACATCACTCTCTAAAAGACCAATCATGAATAAATATATATCAAATATCTTCAAGTCGGTAATAGTAGCAGGCATGGCAGCTGTCGCAGTGTCCTGTACCGACTATCTCGACAAGGCTCCCGGTAGCGATATTGATGAGAATACCCCTTATCAGAATTTCCGTAATTTCCAGGGATTTGTTGAGGAACTCTATGGCGCTCTTCCCTTGTACTCAGCCTCCACATGGCACAGCTGCTGGAATTATGGAGAGGATGAGCACATGAAGGATAACGGTAACTCGGTGCGATTCCTGACTCTTGCCATTGACAATGGTAACTACCGTTGTATGGTTGACGAGAACATGAATGACGCCGGTGATCAGAACTTCTATGGCGCACCCGCCGGAGTGTTCAGCGCCGACATGGCGTCAGGCACAAGAGAGCGTAAAAAGAATCTGTGGCAACTCAGCTGGGCCGCTATCCGTAAGGCTAACCTGGGACTTGCCAACCTCGACAGGCTCCAGAGCGCTACCCAGGAAGAGAGAGACCTGCTTAAGGGGCAGTTGCTTTTCTTCCGTGGATTCTATCACCATATGCTCATGCAGTATTGGGGCGGACTTCCCTACATTGACTATCTGATCTCGTCGAGCGAGACTCCGCGCATGGCGCGCCTGAGCTATCAGGAGTGTGCCGACCGTGCCGCCCAGGATATGCAGGAGGCCGCCGAGCTTCTTCCTGTGGACTGGGACAAGACCGAAGCAGGACGTCAGACCCTCGGCAACAATAATTTCCGTGCCAACAAGATCATGGCTCTCGCATTTGCCGGCAAGTGTCTGCTCTATGCAGGAAGCCCGCTCATGAACTATGAGTCGACAGGTGTACGTGCCTATAATGAGGAGTATTGCAAGCGTGCAGCCGATCTGCTCGGCGAGGCCCTCGCAATCACCGAGAGCACAGGCCGATATGAATTGGCTCCGCTTGAGAGAAGATCGGAACTGTTCTACTATGTGGATCAGGGTACAAAGATTCCCGGTCTGAAGGAGGCTATCTTGCTTGAAAACTTTGCGGAATTCTCCAACCGTTGGCAGCGTAACATGAGCAACGATTATCTGCCCTTCATAGCATCGTCGGGCCTTATCGTGATGCCTACCGCCAACTACGTGCTCAATTACGGTATGGCCAATGGCGAGCCCATCAAGTCGTGGACCGAGGCTGATGCCGTGTCGGGTTACGATCCCGCATATCCCTGGAAGGGCCGTGATCCCCGATTCTACACCGACATCTCCTATGACGGAGTGCTTTGCTGTAAGGATGAGGGCAAGGCCGAGAATATCCGCTATGCCCAGCTTTACACAGGTGGCCACTGGAGAACAAATGCCAACTACAAGAACTGTCTGACCGGACTTCTCGAGACCAAGTTTATCCCCCAGGCCAACAAGACCACTTCCTATCAGCTTCTCGACCAGTACACCGGCGGTATGACCATGGCCCTGAGCCTTCTCCGCCTTTCGGATCTGTATCTGCTCTACTCCGAGGCCGCAGCCTGTGGATACGGCACACCGTCGGGCAAGTCTCCGAAGTACAACATGACCGCTCTTGATGCTGTGAACAAGATCCGTGGCAATGTGGGCGTTCCCGGTATAGCATCGCGCTTCACCGGCTCGAACGATACATTCCTCCCCGAGCTTTACCGCGAGCGCGCTGTGGAGCTTGCTTTCGAGGGACACCGCTTCTTCGACCTGCGCCGCTGGTTGTTGCTTACCAATCCTACCTATATGGTGAAGACAGCCTTAGAGTTTGACCGCACCAGTAATTTCAACTACAACAAGCCCTCGGAGGCACGCGTGGCCAACCTGCGCGAGGAGGTGATAGTGCAGCGCAATCTTGATGATCGTCACTACTGGCTCCCTCTCCCCACCAAGGATGTGAATATTTATCCCGAGTTCAATCAGAATCCCGGATGGTAATACCTTAAACTAACCTTTCACAATGAATACAGTACCAAAATATATAGGTTACGCGGCATTCACCCTGGCTATGGCCTGCGGGTTGACTGCCAACGCCCAGAGCGACAGCTTAGTCAACGTCGCTTTCGGGACTATGCCTGCCCGGGATGTCATCACCGCCACCCAGCAGGTGAATATGGCCGAGCTGATGAAGAAAAACTACTCGACCTCGGCCCTCGACCTCTCGCTTGAAACGCTCGTGGGCGGTTACCGCGGAGGTAGCAGCATATGGGGCCAGGACGCGCTGGTGCTCGTCGACGGTATGCCCCGCGATGCGGCCGATGTGCTGGCGAGCGAGGTGGAGAGCATCAGTTTCCTCAAGGATGCCGCCGCTGCCGCCCTCTACGGAAGCCGTGGAGCCAAGGGTGTGATACTCATCACCACCAAGCGTGGCGTGAAGCAGGACATGAAGATCGATTTCCGCGCCAACGTGGGATTCAATGTCCCCAAGAGCTATCCCAACTATCTTGATGCTCCCTCCTACATGACTCTCTACAATGAGGCATGCAAGAATGACGGACTGCAGCCCGCCTACAGCGAATCGGACATCTATAATACCGCGATAGGCAAGAATCCATTCCGCTATCCCAACCAGAAGTATTATAACAACGATTATCTGCGCAAATTCTCCAACACCTACAGTGCCAACGGCGAAATACGCGGAGGTAACGAGAAGACCAAGTATTACCTGAACATGGGTCTGAGCTACGGCAACAGCCTGGTGAAAGTGGGTGATCACAAGAACGACAACAATCTGCGTTTCAATGTGCGCGGTAATGTGGACATGTCGATCACAAGCTGGCTCACAGGTTTCACCAACGCCTCGATCATGGTGTCGGATGCCTACGAATCGCGCGGTAACATATGGGACATGGCTTCCAACACTTGGCCCAACCGTTTCGGCGTACTTCTGCCCGTGGAGCTCGTGGATCCCAACAACCAGGAGCTGATGGGCATGGTGGGAGCTGCAACTCTCATCGGTGGCAAATATCTGCTCGGCGGAACATCCAATAATTCCACCAATGCCATCGCCGATGCTTATGAGGCAGGATACGTGAAGAACAAGGACAGAAGATTCATGTTTGACCTGGGGTTGAACTTCGATTTCGGATTCCTGCTCAAGGGCCTTACACTCAAAACAGTGTTTGGCATCGATTACAACTCGTTCTATTCCGAGGGTTACAAGGAGGATTACGCAGTGTATGAGCCTGTGTGGGCCAACGTGAACGGCAAGGAGATCATCGTGGACCTGAAGAAGCATGGCAACGATACTAACTCGACCAATGAGTTTGTGGGACAGTCGACCTATCATCAGAACATGATGTTCAGAGCTCAGTTTGACTACAACCGCGTGTTTGGCGGAGTACACAGTGTTGACGCCAAGCTCCTTGGCTGGGGCTATTCCACCCAGAACTCGGCCGACGCCAACCATGAGTCCAGCCCTCTGCACAACACCACCAACCTGAATGCCGGCGCTCAGGTAGCCTACAATTATGATCAGCGCTACTATGCCACCCTCACCGGTGCACTCGTACACTCGTCGAAACTCGCCGAGGGACACCGCAATGCCTTCTCGCCCTCAGCCTCGATAGGATGGCGCATGGGCCAGGAGAACTTCATCAAGGAGAATGCTCCCTGGATCAATGAACTCAAGATAAGCGCATCGGCCGCGAAGCTCCATCAGGATATCGACATCGATGGCTACTATCTGTATCAGGGATACTACGGATATAAGGTAGGCGGAGGCTGGTGGCAGTGGCACGACGGCAGCAACGGTGGTTACACCTCACTGCCCAAGCGTGGCGAGAACCTTGACCTCACTTTCATCACCCGCGAGGAGTTCCGTGTTGGACTGGACGCAGCACTGTTTGACAACATGCTCACCGTCAACGCCAACTACTTCATCCAGGATACCAAGGGTGGACTCACTACCGGTAAGAACTCGATATTCCCCTCCTATATGGAAGGCAACAACGGATCTTTCCTCCCCTGGATCAATTTCAACAACGACCGCCGTCAGGGCGTGGATTTCGCAGTGAACGTCGAGAAGGATTTCGGCGACTGGAGATTCGGCGCCGGATTTGCCGGAATGTACTATACCGACAAGGCCACCCAGCGTGACGAAATGCCCGCCAACGAGACTCTCGCCAACACAGGCAAGTCACTGAGCGTGGCACGCGGATATGTCTGCGAGGGATTCTTCCAGAGCCAGGAGGAGATTGATAACCGTGGCGTGCGCCAGACATTCGGCGGTACCCTCAAGCCCGGCGATCTCCGCTACAAGGACCTGAACAACGACGGCGTAATCGACTCGAAGGACCAGGTGGTGCTCGGACGTGGGACCCCGACATTCTCCTACGGTATCAACCTCACCGCCGGATGGAAAGGCTTCACACTCTATGCCTACGGAACCGGCCAGTCAGGAGCCATCGGTTTCAATAACTCGAGCTACTACTGCAACGGAGGTCAGGACCGTTACTCCGAGATGGCATGGGGCCGCTGGACACCCGAGACTGCCGCTACAGCAACAGCTCCGCGTCTCACTACAGGAACCACAGCCAACAACACCCAGGCGTCGACCTTCTGGATGTACAGCACCAACCGTTTCGATATACGCCGCGTGCAGCTGACTTACGATTTCCCCGCCTCCATGTTCAACGGCAACAAGGTGCTTTCGGGAGCCAGCGTGTATCTCCAGGGTGAGAATCTGGCCACAATCTCGCGCAACCGCAAGATCATGGAACTGAGCACCTCAGCCCCCTATACCCGTTTCTACAACGTGGGTTGCAAGCTCTCATTCTGATAATACCTAAAATTGATACTAACGATGAAAAATATATATTTTTCCCTGATGCTTGCCTTGGGAGCCTCGTGCACCTTCACTTCCTGCGAGGATGTGTTCGAGCCACAGAAGGAGAATCTCAAGGACCTGGATCAGATGTATGACGATGCCACTTACGCGCAGGGTTTCCTCCTGAACGTGTACCGTAATGTGCCTCACTGCTACGGAGAGACCGAATATGCCACCGATGATGCCGTGTGCAATGTCATAGGCAACGATTTCCGCACATTTGCCCAGGGTGGCTGGACTCCAACCCACTGGCGTGTATCCAACAGCTGGAGCACATGGCTTCACTCGGTGCTCAACATCAACCTGTTTCTCGAGAATGTGGAGCAGGTGAAATGGGCCAATGATCCCGAGGCCGCCGAGCTGTTCAAGATCCGCACTATCGCTGAGGCACGTGGATTGAGAGCGCTGTTCATGTACAATCTGCTGCGCGAGTATGGCGGTGTTGCGTCGGACGGCTCACTCTTGGGAGTGCCTCTGCTTGACCGTTTCTATGATGTGAAGGATGATTTCAATCTGCCCCGAGCATCGTTTGCCGATTGTGTGAAATTCATCCTTGAGGATCTTGACCATGCCGAGGCCAATCTGCCACTCGAGTACAATGATCTGTCATCGGGATCCACTATCCCGGCTCCGTTCAATGCGGTGACTTCATCGGTCCAGACTTACAACCGAGTGTTCGGAGAGTCAGCCCGTCAGCTTTACAACGGCCTCATAGCCCGTGCGATCCGCTCGCGCATCACCCTGCTCGCCGCCAGCCCCGCATTTGAGGCTTCGGGCCGCACATGGGATGCCGCCGCTGACGCCGCAGGCAATGTACTCGACTATATCGGAGGCATAGCAGGCATGGCCAGCAATGGTGTAACATTCTACTGCAATACTTCCGATCTGGATGCTCTCGGTGACGGCAGCAACCCCAAAGAGATCATCTGGCGCGAGAATCTTGACAACAAGGAGTCAGGAAGCACCTCGATGGAGGAGAAGCATTTCCCGCCGTCGCTCTACGGCAAGGGTGAGTGCAACCCCACCCAGAATCTTGTGGATGCTTTCCCCATGGCCAACGGATATCCCATCTCGGATTCGCGCAGCAACTACAACGCCGCAAGTCCGTATGCCGGCCGTGATCCCCGCCTGTCGCACTACATCATATACAACGGTAGCCAGGCCGGTGTGTCGAACACTGTGATCAATACCGGATCGGATGCCTCGACCGCCGACGGCCTTAACAAGCGTGAGACCTCGACCCGCACCGGTTACTATATGAAGAAGCGTCTGCGCATGGATGTGAACTGCAATCCTTCGGGCAAGCAGGGCAAGCGCCACTACAATCCCCGCATCCGCTACACCGAGATTTTCCTGAACTATGCCGAGGCAGCCAACGAAGCCTGGGGCCCCAAGGGGGTAGGATCGCACGGATACTCGGCTTACGATGTGATCAAGGCTATCCGTCACCGCGCCCTCGGTATCGACGATGATCCCTATCTGGACGAGTGTGCATCGGATGTCGCCAAGATGCGCGAGCTGATACGCAACGAGCGTCGCCTCGAGCTCTGCTTTGAGAACTTCCGCTTCTGGGATCTGCGTCGCTGGAAGGCTGATCTCACCGAGACCGCCCGCGGTGTCGATATCACCAACAACAGCACCTATACCCCTCTGAACGATGTTGAGGCCCGCGAATTCAGCGCTCACATGATATATGGTCCCATTCCTGAGGGTGAGGTTCTGAAATTCAGCAACCTGCTTCAGAATCAGGGTTGGTAATCGGCTCAAATACAATCTTACTTGAATACTAAAATTCAAATTGAATCGCAATGAAAATTCTAAATATACTGACTCTTGCGTTGGCAACCTCGGCGGTAATCACCTCATGCCATAACGGTGACAACGAGTTCCCCGACTTTGAGTACCAGTCAGTCTACTTCGCTAACCAGAGCGTAGGCCGTACCGTAGAACTGGGACGTGAACCACAGCTCGACAATGCCCTCGATAACCAGCACATGGTGCAGATCAAGGCTGTGATGGGCGGTGCCTACAAGAACACTCAGAACCGAGTGATCAACATTTCGGTGGATCCTTCGCTGTGTGACGGCCTGTACCTGAGCGCGGAGTATGGTGGCCGTAAGGCTGTGCCTATGCCCTCCAACTATTATGAGATCGAGAGCGGAGCAATCACAATCCCCTCGGGCTCGATGGACGGTGGAGTGAATGTGAAGCTGACCGATGCTTTCTTCAACGATCCCCTCGCGCTTGATTTCAATTATGTGCTCCCCGTGGTGATGGAGAGTGCCATAGGTGTTGATACCATACTCCAGGGCAAACCCGCAGTGGAGAACCCCAACCGCGTGAAAACGTCGGACTGGTCGGTACAGCCCAAGGACTATGTGCTCTATTTCATGCGTTATGTGAATCCCTGGCACGCTATCTATCTGCGTAGCGGTAAGGATCTGCTCACCGTGAACGGTGCCACCACCGAGATAGTGCGCCGTGCATCGGATGTGAGCAAGGATGAAGAGGTGAGTGTGGAGACATCGGCCTATAAGGAATGTACCGTGAACCTCTCGACCCGCACAGATGCCGATCATGTGTACAGCTACACGCTCAAACTCACATTTGCCGAGGATGGCACCTGCACTGTAGGTTCGGCCGATCCTTCGCTCACAATCTCGGGCACCGGACGCTTTGTGGTGGACGGCGAGAAGAAGGTGATCAACAATGAGGACCGTGACGCGCTTTATCTCCAGTACACCGTGACCTCCTCCGCAGGATGGTCGCTTTCGACCGACGATACCCTCGTGCTCCGCAACCGTGGTGTCTCGTCAGTGTTTCCCGCAGTCGAAGTCAGAAACTAATCCCATTACTGAATTTCCATGAAACATATACAATTAACAATGGCGGCCGCCGTAGCCCTCGCGGGACTTACGGCATGTGACAAGGATTATGATGTCACGATTCCCACACCGGATGCTCCCTACGACGCCGAGATGGAAGCCGCTCTCAGCAAATATGATGTACTCACTGAATATGCTTCACGCGCAGGTGTGCCTTTCGGAGTGTCGGTGACCCCCGAAGATCTCGCGGCCAAGAAGCTCGCGTTCAGCATCATCACCACCAACTACAGTCAGGTAGAGGCCCCCGGGGCCTTTACCCCGGTGGCGTTGATCGGTGATGACGGTTCCTATGATTTCTCGGGTCTCGCCACATTGATTTCGGCAGCCGGAGAGGCCGGTGTGAGCGTGTTTGGTCCGGCGCTTTGCTCGCTGAGCAGTGTGCCCGCCGATTATCTGAACGCTCAGATTGCCCCGATCATCATACCCTACGAGCCGGTTGAACCGGAGGTCGGCGACTTCATGCTCACCGATTTTGAGGGGGATGAGTTGGGTGCGATTTATCCCATGACCGGTGATGGTAAGGCAGAGGTTAAAGAAGATCCTGATGGAACGAGTGGACACGTGCTTTATGTAGGTCCTGACGGAGATAAGAAAGCAACATATTCGTATGTGACTTTCAATGTCACCATGCCAGAAGGCAAAACTCTTGCCAATCTTAAGAGTGTGGAACTTGACATGCGCGCTCCCGGCTCCGGTGGATTATGGGGCGGTGGTATGCACTTGATTGTCGAGGGCACAGATAAGACGTATGGAGGTCCGTCAACTTTTGGTTGTGAGGACAGCAAGTGGGGTAGAGGACTTATCAAACTTGTGTTCGATGCCTCAATGTTCAGTGCCTCAGACCTTGAGAAGCCCTCATTCACAATGTCGCTGGGTTCGGCTACCGGAGCTGCCGACTATTATATTGATAATATCAAGATCAATTGGGAGGTTGCCGGTGAGGATACCGGAGAGGATAATGTGCTTGACTTTGAGGGCGACGCTTTAGGGAAGAATTATCCGATGATCAACACTTATGCTCCTGATGTGTTGATTGATGCGTCTCAAAAGATGAGCACGGTAGTAGCTGATCCGGACGGAAAGAGCGGAAATGTGCTTCAAGTAGGTTCGGCTGAGAGTCCGGTAAGCCAGATGCATGCTGTGGTTCATATAAAATTACCTGAGGGTCATAAACTCGGTGATTATGAGATGTTCATGTGCGACATGAAGACTATTAGAGGACAGTATGGATCAGGAATGATGTTCACGATTAATGGTCGTGAAGTGATAGGTGCAAATGCCGCATCTTCCGGTGCAACTGAGGGTGGACCTTGGGCGCGTGGTGCTATGAAGGTTTCATTTGTAGATCCCGCAGCTCCCCGTTATTTCGAGTTGACCGAAGAGGAAAAAGCTTTGACTGAGTTTGATATGTCTATAGGTTCGGCTACCGGTGCCGGTTACTATTTCCTTGATAACTTCACCTTCAAGCGTGTGATCTCGACCGAGGACACCGTGATAGAGAAGACTCCCGAGGAGAAGACCGAGATTATCCAAGGTGAGCTTGACAAGTGGATCGACGGCCTCGTTGCCACCACGGGTGAGAGCGTCACCGACATGATAATCTACGACGAGCCTTTCGACGATGAGGTGGCTTCGTTCAACTGGGCAGATTATCTCGGCGATGATTATGTAGCCAAGGCTCAGGCCAAGGTTGATGCAGCCGCTACAGCTCCTATCCGTTACTTCGTGAGCCAGACTCTGGTGATGAACGACAACACCGCCGGTGATATCGCCGATCTTGCCACTGAAATCAGCAAGCTGGAGCAGAAGGGTGTGAAGGTCGATGCCGTAAATCTCGTGCTCTCCGCAACATACTCGGAGGATTATGCTACCCAGCAGAAGAACGATGAGGCCGCTGTGGCTGCCATGGAGGCTCTCGCTTCGCTCGGCAAGCCGGTGCGCATCTCCAACTTTGCAGTGCGCGTGATGAGCCGTAGCAATTCGCCCGTCAATCCTTCTACCATAGGTATCTCGGAGCGCAGGGCTATAGGTGAGTACTATGCCACCGTGATCAAGGCCTACAAAGAGGCTCTCGGTGATCAGGCTCTGGGATTCAACCTCTCGCGTGTGGTTGAGGATGGCACATTTGTGGCTCCATGGGCCGCAGGTGGCAACCGCAACTATATCTACGAGGGTCTCGTGAACGGACTTACCAAGTAATCACTCTTAAATCGAGTTTATGAAAATCAATCGCATATTCTCGACCGCAGTTCTCCTGTCGGCACTCTCGGTGATGTTCACCGGGTGTGACGACAAGGAGTTCACGGCCCCGGTGCTGGCACCGCAGGCTGTGGAGACTCCGGTCGACAACATCAATGCCAATATCGCGGCGGTGAGGAGTTTTGTGCAGGCCAAGGAGATAGGTTCCAAGGTGCGCATGACCACCTCGTTGCCCGACGATGCCGGCTACATGATAGAGTTTACCGACGGTAACACCGTGGCGCTGAAGACCAAGGTGGGATCGCTTACGGATTATCCAACGTCGGAAGGCGAGAGATATACCCCTACAGTGGCCGCGATGCCGGCTGAGGATGGGGTGTACTATTGGACCGTTGACGGCGAGTGGCTCACAGCCCAAAGTTCAGGTGACCGCATCAATGTGACCGGTGCGCGTGCCGTGACCCCGCGCGTGAGCATCAACAGCGACGGCCGTTGGGTGATCGATGCTCTCGATTATGGCAAGACTGTGTTGCAGAGTGCATCGCGTGGCGAGCAGATAAGCGCGATAAAGACCATCGATGTGTCGGATGCCGACAATATCACCGTGTATTTCAGCGATGATACCGAGCCTCTGCAGCTCGCTGCCGGCGGTGGCACTTCCAAGCCCAATCAGCCCGTGAAGGGGCATCTGCGCCGTCCTATCGATGTGCATAATCCCGCATGGCTTGTGCATATCGACTCGTGGAACTATGCTGACCCGCAGAAGATCATCAGCCTTATCCCCGAGGATATACTGCCTTACTGTATCTTCAATGTGTCGCTTTCAGTGAGCCATGATGAGTCGACCGGACGTTACAAGGTGAGCGAATATGGCTATGAGATATGTAAGTCGTGGTTGCGAGCCTGTGCCGAGCGCAATGTGTGGGCTATGGTTCAGCCTTCATCGGGTGGTTATTGCCATTTCCCTGATGTGGACAGCTATTCTCAGTTTGATGAGGAGAAATACGGAGTGTATAAGGAGTTCTTTGAAGATTATCCCAACTTCCTCGGCTTCAACTATTGCGAGCAGTTCTGGGGATTTGATTCGACTGATGCACTTTATTCTCCGTCGTGGTTCCAGCGAGTGGCTCATTGGAATGAGCTTCTGAAACTCACGCATGAATATGGTGGCTACCTTGTGGTAAGTTTCTGTGCCAATTATTGGTCAGCTCCCATCAATCCGGTGGCTACTATAAAGCGTAATCCTGATTTTGCCCAGACTACAGCAATGTATGCCGAGAACTTCATCTATTGCGAGAAGTACACTCAGTCAGGTTGCTTCTTCGACGTGGAGGCTGCAAGTATGGGTATGTGGCTTTCGGGACATGCCGATAACTATGGTCTGCGCTTTGACCAGTGTGCATGGAACGACTGGGCTGCAAAATATTACAACTGGAGCGATAAGGAGGAGGATTTCCCCGTAGCTCTTGGTGCGGCTCTTAAACTTGAGCACACTACGCTTACAGGTCAGACTGTATTTGATGGTCCCGAGCTGATATGGCAACAGGATTTTAAAGAGACCAATGCCATTGATGTCTCTGACGGATACAAGACCCGTAATTGGGATACATTCTCCCAGTTCCGCAACATCGACATGGATCTATACCGCAAGATTCTTGACGGTACAATCCGCATCCTCACACGTGATGAGGTGATAGAGCGATGCAAGTATGCCATTGTGCAGGACGTCGCCGCCGGTGCTGAGATTGAGAAATACTGTCTGCCCAAGTGGTTCCACAAGGGTATAGGCGCGCTTGATCATGACGAGGGACGTGAGGACAACCATTTCTATCTGCGTAAGACAGGCCGGTATCCCGCCATTCCTGTAGTGGCTGAATTTGCAGGGGATTTCGCCAAAAAGTTCAAGTATGTGCGCAATCAGAGCGAGATCCTCAGCACGTGGGAGAACGAGGGCGCAAAGGTGCGTGAGCTCAACAGGGAGTTCCCGTCGGAATACACCGGAGATCTCTTTGCCGGCCGTCACGAGAACACTTGGGTGACTTACAATCCCTGGAATACTACCAAGTCGGCTACTGTGCCTTTCAAGTACAATACTTGCGAGAGCGTGGAGTTTACTCTCGAGACATTTGCCACCACGGTGTGGAAAGAGTATGCCGACAAGGTGACATTCTATCTCACCAAGTATCACGTGGACGGTAAGTCGACCAAATCGGTGATCAAGATTAACGGCGCAACATCGCAGCCCACAGTGTCGTGGACTCCGAGAGCCGAGGCTACTGTGAAGGTCAGCGAGTCGTGGGCCAATGGAGTACTGACTCTGACTGTGGATCATAACGGTCCGCTTGACATTACCGTGTCATGTGCGGGTGATGGCACAGGCCGTCTCACGGATTACACGCCAGCATCGCTTCAGGTGCCCGGAAAGCCAAATCTGTATTACGGCGCCCGTCAGTACGAGGCTGAGGTATTTGATTTCAAGAATGTAGGTACACGTGTCACTTCGGGTTATGACAGAGACGTGCGTAACTATACCGGTCAGGGTTATATCGTGTTTGGCTCATCGGCAAGCGCTGCTGTGCGCGATGAGGTGAGCGTGATTGATGAAGGCCGCTATGCCATCAAGTTCCGCTACAGGGCCGAGACTGCCGATGTCACTACTGTGGACCTCTATGTCAACGGACAGAAGGTGGGCACTCCGTCGTTCACCCAGTCGGGAACCGACAAGACCATCTGGTACGTATGCTCGACGGGTGCGTTCCTGCCTGCCGGTAAGAGCACTATCGAGCTTAAGGCAAATGCTACTGCTGCGTGCGACCTGTATCTCGACAATCTTGTGATCGAGCCTGTCGAGTAAAACTTGATAGTAGTTAATACACTATGATGATTTCCGCGGGCCTTTTACTTTGAGGAGGCCTGCGGATTTTTTTGAATATACACGTTGAAAATTACATTATGCGTAAATTATATGGATTACTTGTGGCTGCCATGCTTGCTCCAATGGGAGTGGTAGCTCAGGATAGATTGTATGACAATGCGTTTCCGCTCGGGGATGTCAAGTTGCTTGACGGGCCGTTCAGGCATGCGATGGATCTGAATGTGGATGTGCTGTTGCAATATGACGTGGACCGTCTGCTGGCACCATATCTTAAGGAGGCCGGACTGAAACCTAAGGCCGAGAGCTTTCCCTGCTGGGACGGACTTGACGGACATGTGGGCGGTCATTATCTTACGGCATTGGCCATACACTATGCCTCGACAGGCGACAAGAGACTAAAGGACAGGATGGACTACATGATCTCGGAGGTGAAGCGTTGCCAGGATGCCAACGGCGACGGTTATGCCGGAGGTGTGCCCAACGGCGCTCCGTTGTGGAAGGAGATCAAGGAGGGTAGGACCGACATGGTGTGGAAATACTGGGTGCCTTGGTACAATGTACACAAGATGTATGCCGGATTGCGCGACGCGTGGGTATATTGCGGTAACGCGGAGGCCCGGGACATGTTCATCCGGTTCTGCGACTGGTGCGTGGATGAGATATCGGCTGTAAGCGATGAGGAGATGGAGAAGATGCTTGGAAACGAGTTTGGAGGCATGGACGAGGTGCTTGCCGATGCATATTCCATAACCGGGGACAAGAAATATCTTGACGTTGCCAAGCGTTTCTCACATCATTGGCTTCTGGACAGCATGGCTGCCGGAGTGGACAACCTCGACAACAAGCATGCCAATACCCAGGTGCCAAAGGTGGTGGGCTATCAGCGTATAGCCGAGCTTGGAGGAGGACAGGAGTATGATGATGCGGCAATGTTTTTCTGGCACACTGTGGCTGATACACGCTCTCTATCCATAGGCGGTAACAGCCGACGGGAGCATTTCGCATCCAAGGATGACTGCAAGAGTTATGTTACCGACCGTGAGGGGCCGGAGACATGCAACACCAACAATATGCTCAAGCTCACCGAGGGATTGTTCCGCATGAAGCCCGACGGGTATCTGGCCGATTTCTATGAGCGTGCGTTGTTCAATCACATACTGTCGTCACAGCATCCCGACCACGGAGGATATGTGTACTTCACATCGGCCCGTCCGGGGCATTACAGGGTTTATTCCCAGCCTAATGCCGGTATGTGGTGTTGCGTGGGCACCGGCATGGAGAATCATGGCAAATACGGGCAGTTCATATATACCCATGAGGGGGATTCGCTGTATGTGAACCTGTTCATACATTCGAGTCTCGACTGGAAGCAGAAAGGGGTGAAGCTGACTCAGGAAACGGCTTTCCCTGATACTGAAAATACCAGACTGGTGATGAATATGAAGGGCTCGAAGAAATTCCCGCTGATGGTGCGTCATCCGGAATGGTGTGAGGGGATGGCGGTAAAAATCAACGGTAAGAAGTGGGACGTGGAGTCAACCCCCGGATCCTATGCCTGCATCGACCGGAAGTGGAAGAACGGAGATGTCGTAGAGGTGGATCTGCCTATGGAGATGCGCCTGGAGGAGATGCCAAATCTTCCCGAGTATGTATCCATCATGCGTGGTCCTATCGTGCTTGGAGCCTCCTACAGCACCGATGATCTTAACGGTCTGGTGGCCGATGATAGCCGTTGGGCCCATGTGGCCGGCGGTCCGTTGGTGTCGGTGTTCGATACTCCTATCCTTGTAGGTGAACGAGTGGAGATACTCGACAAGCTCAAGTCGGCCAAACGACTGGACGGAGAGGGGATGGCTTATGCCGTGAAGGGCATCACATCTGATCCGGCTCAGGAGATTGTGTTGCGTCCGTTTGCCCGTCTGCATGACTGCCGTTACATGATGTACTGGCTCTCGATGACCCCCGAGGCATATGCTTCATATCAGCAACGTGAGCGCGAGGCTGAGCAGGCTATGCTCGCTCTCGACCGTCGCACAGTGGATGCGGTAAATACGGGTGAGCAGCAGCCCGAGGCCGATCACTTTATGAAGAGTGAGCGGTCAGGATCAGGCGTAAACTTCGGTGTGCCCTGGCGTGATGCTTCCAATGGTGGATATTTCTCTTACCGTATGAAGACTACCGGTGGATCTCCGCTCGCATTGCATGTGAGGTATTGGGGTAACGAGGGCGGAAAACGTTCGTTTGCAATCCTTGTGGATGATACAGTCCTGGCCCGTGAAAATGTGGGCTCGCGGTGGAACAAAGAGGAGTTCGTGGATGTGGAATATCCGATTCCGGCTGGGATGCTTGCCGGCAAGGATCATGTCACGGTGAAATTTGCCAGCGAGCCCGGCAATATTGCCGGCGGTGTGTATCACCTGAGAATAGTTGAGCAGAGCGCAGACTGATAGCGCGAGCTGATAATAGAACGAGGCCGTGCCTACTCCGGTATATCCGGGATGGCACGGCCTCTTATAATTGCGCTGAATAGGATACTACGATTATACTTGGCTACTCTTGCGGGCCAGGACTTTATCGGTGATGGTGCACACGCAGGAATCGGACCACACATTCTCGGCTGTCTCAACCATGTCGATCACAGTATAGATAGGCAGGATTATACCCATGATGCTGACATCGGCGCCCATACCCGACATGAGTGAGAGCGTGAGGAAATAGCATCCCATCGGGACACCGGCGTTGCCAAAAGCTGAAAGAACAGAGATGAATACCCACATCAACATAGTGACCCACGAGATGGGCATACCGTTGTTCTGCATGATGAACAGTGAGGTCACGAGGATGAATGCCGCGCATCCGTTCATGTTGATGGTGGTGCATATCGGTAGCACGAAGCGCGAAACCTTGGGATCGACGCCCACTTTCTGCTCGGCGTTCTGCATGGTCACAGGCAATGTGGCGGCCGAGCTCTTAGTGAAGAATGCCATGAGTATGGCCTGGCTCATGCCACGGAATGTGGTGAGCGGATTTATGCCCTTGAAAAGCAGGAAAAGCGGAAGTATGATGAACACCTGGATGCAATTGCCTCCGATGATCACAAGCACGTATTTGCCGAGAGAATCGAGCATTATGTCGCCTCCCATCTCAGTGGTGAGCTGGGCTGCAAATGCCACGATGCCGATGGGGAGAATGTCGATGAGCCATCGTATGAGCATGAACAGGAGGTCCTGGAGTCCGGCCAATCCCTTGATCAAGGAATTGCGCGAGGGGGTGTCGGGCATCTTGGACAGGGCAATGCCTACGGCGAAGCATATGAGCAAGAGAGCAAGCACGTTGCCATCAAGCAATGGCTTTATGATATTGTCGGGGATGACGGTAAGCAGATGGTCGGCATAGGAGAATTCCGCGGTCTCGCCAGTGGCGATTCCGGTAGCGACCTCAGCGTCGATAGCTTCGGCAGGAAGGTTGCCCGGTGAGACGAGCAGATACAGTCCCAGTCCGATCACCGAGGCGGCCGTGGTGGTGAGCAGGGTGTAGGTGAGGGCTGTGCGGAACATGCGGCTCATCTCCTTGCCCACGCCGAGCGAAGCAAGAGTGTTGATAACCGCGAGGATGATAGTAGGCACTGCAAGTAACCGGAAAAGTCGGGTGAATACGGTGGCGATGAAATTCATCACGCTGTCGATGGCTTCGATCCTCAGAAGCCCAATGCCCACGCCCACGACAAGGGCCACGAGCCAGATTATGATCTGATATTTTTTCATGGTGACAGTCGCGGGCATATTTTTTATCCCGCGTGGCAAAATTATGAAAAAATCTATATCTGCGCAAAAACATTGCGCATCAGGGGGATAATTTTGCAGTGTAAAACATAAGTAAGTCTTAAAAATTAACCGCTATATGTAAGTCCTAAAGAGCTTGCCCAATAAATCTTGTTCTTTTTGGCTATTTTGGCTTTGTCACTCAGTCGCATAGCTCGCTATGCTCCTTCATTCCGCAGCCAAAATACCACAAAAATAACTGCGATTTATATGTGCATTCTTTTTACGACTTACTTAGAGAACGGTAGATTGTTTTTTAAACCCTCTTAAAAAAAAATATGACGATATGAAAAAGGATATGATTTTCTTTTCTAAAGAAGGTAATGGACTGACATCAACTTCAGCCAACCATATTGCCAATCTGGCCAAGGAGATGGTGCGCGAGATAGAGACCACTCTTGCCAATCTCACGCTCTATTCGACGTCGGTGGCATTGATAGGAAGTGATAGTGTCAATATATTGAGCGAGGGGGACAATGCTGAAGCTCTGCGCGATGTGCGGTCGGATCTGCATACCATTGCAAGAGCTAATTCGCTGATAGCGTGGCTCCGTGAGGCTATCAAGGCTAAGGAACGGCTACTGAAGGAGACGGAGAATATGTCAGTTCAGGAGTATCGGAAGATGCGGGGTATTGAAGTGCCTGAGGCTCCCAAGATGGGGGAGGTTCTCACGGAGGATGAATATTATGCGTCGCTGTCGCTTGACGAGCGTAACCGTTACTACTCGTTGGAGGCGTTGGCTTCGGTGCTCGGAAAGGCTGTGCATCCCGAGGGATCGTTTGCGGAAGCCCGCGAGCAGTTGAGCGAAAGGATGAAGAAGCCCAAGAGCGTGGAGGGAACAGGCCGGGACGCTCTTATCTATACCTATGCCCCTACGGTGGAGATGAAGGAGGCCGATGAGGTGTATTTCGCTCTACAGAAGGAGTTCCGCGAAGTGCAGGCATCGCTCAATGCCATAAAGTTTGAGTGCCATAAGGCTGTGAAAGAGTCGGAGGTAGAGGTGAGTACGGCCTATGCTGACGCTTATGCTAAGTATGATTCCGAGAGAATCAGAATCCAGAATGAGATGTCGGCGTACATAAAAAAGCGTACACGTGAAATCGCTAACTATAGAATAGTGATACCCGGGTCTCTGAAGGAGATATATGAAAAAGTATCCCATCTCGGGAAAAAATAGGGCGGCCTGTAGGAACCTGAGAGTCCGTTTGTGATGTAGGGTTCCGCATGTCGGAGGATTACGCCATTCATTGGTTAGAACCGGCACGCCTACGCTGGTGTGCCACAAGTGCTAATAAGTGTCAAATATTCATAAGGGATAAAATCCCATGAATTGGCCGGGCTGCAATCAGTTTTGTCAGGAGGCTTCCTTTTCCGGGGAGCGGTACGGACAATGTCGCAGATGACTTGATTGTCGGAGACTGTTCTTGTTCTTGATGCAGCTACGGGTTTTTGCTTTAGCTTTTATTCTTGATCTTGTTGGCGTAAATCCCGAGACAACAGTTTGCCCGGTGGCGGGGAGGTCAGTCCTTCCCGCCACTTTTTTATTTACGGTGATATTCTCGTGATATATTGTCGAGAATTTGTTCTAACCTGTTGATCCGTTCTTGGTTTTCCCATACAATGGGGTTAGAAGTCATGTTGAATGAATTTACACGGATGTTTTTATTGATGCCATAGCATGCGAAGTCGGATGTAAGAAATTCATTCAATGTATCCGCGGTCACTATATAGGATCTTCGTGTGCGGGAGTTGCCAAAACGTCCGGATGTAGGTAACATTACCGGGAATATACTCCGTGCGACATAATTAGGTGGACAGGGTATCTCGGTTGTTGTATGCGGAGGCAAGGTGTCGGTAATATTGTAATGATTGTTGATCTCCTTGCCCAAAAACGCATAGCTGACCACCACGCGATAAAGCGTATCGCCGGAATTGTTGAAAACGTAGGAATCTGTGGGCCTGAAATTATCTGTAAACGGCCATGCACGGGTGGTTGTGACTTCATATTTGCCATGCTTTCCGCTTACAGTGGTGACATCAGGAAATATCCATCGGCAAAAGAATACTACTCCCATATTCAGGACGGAACATAGAGTAAAAGCCACCATGAGGCTGTTGAGTCGACTTAATTTGGGTATATCTTTGTATTCGGATGATTTACGAAACGATATAGCGAAGAGGGACAATGAAATCAGTAAGGAGGCTACGGTATATTCTATAGAGCAGATATGTTGATATGCAAGGAAAAAATATAATGAAGCCCCCAATATAAATAATATAGCGATAGATATAACCGATCTCGTCTTGCCTGGAGATTTTGAAGAATTGCTCTTGGCCATCTGGCTTAGCCAATATCCTGACAATTTCCAAAACAATATGGATATAATGATAAAGAAGGTCAGAGCAAGTGCCTCCATTGGGTTAATCTGTTTTCTATTATGCGCCAAAGTTACAAAAAAGTGTGGGAACGGAAGCAACTTATATACACGTGAAATTTATATATGAATATTAAAATGCGGTCATGCCTATTATAGGACGTCTTCGACGCCCGTTTTGATGGTTAATTCGTTTCCCCGTGCCTCGCGCCTGGATGCAAATTTTGCCCTGACGGGCAATTTGCATTCGTCGCTCGTGACGGGGCTACGATTATATCGCCCCGATGGGGCTTATGTGCTGCTTCACGCTTCTTATAAGCAGTGGTAAAGGGGTCTCATGGCCTATTGTCCTGTCAGCACCTTTATCACACTTTTACCGTCATATCTCAAAATCTTATCAAGGTATTTTGGTCTCGGGATATTCTCTATTGTTTTAATTATATTCAAAAGTTTTTGCAGATATAGCAACTGTTTAGAATATAAGTAAGTCTAAAAAATTAACCGCTATATGTAAGTCATAAAGAGCTTGCCCAATAAATCTTGTTCTTTTTGGCTATTTTGGCATTGTCACTCAGTCGCATAGCTCGCTATGCTCCTTCATTCCGCAGCCAAAATACCACAAAAATAACTGCGATTTATTTGTGCATTAATTTTTACGACTTACTTATAAAAAAACAATTTAGTTCAAATATTTATGAAATTTATGTGCCACCTTAACACCGATTTTGCTGCGGTACAGATAAAAGACTTGTTTCAATCTAAATAAAGAATAATCCATATAAAAAGGGTTGCAGTCACAAGGACTGCAACCCTTTTTATATGGATTTGGTTATATTTAGTTATCCTACTTCACTTCCTCAAATTCTACGTCGTCCACGTGGCCGTCGCCGGAGTTGGTGTTGGCGCCGGGCTGGGGGCCGTAGTTGGCACCTGCGCCGGGAGCACCTGCGCCACCTGCTGCCTGCTGGGCGTTAAGGATTTCCTGCTGGATGGCACCGAAGGTGTTCTGGATCGAGGCGATAGCGCTGTCGATACCTGCAAGATCCTGAGCCTTGTGGGCCTCTTTCAGCTTGTTGAGGTCGTTCTCGATAGCTGCCTTCTTGTCGGCAGGGATCTTGTCGCCGAGCTCCTGAATCTGCTTCTCGGTCTGGAAGATGATGGTGTCGGCCTGGTTGAGCTTGTCGATCTTCTCCTTTTCCTTGGCATCGGCTGCGGCGTTGGCCTCGGCCTCTTTCTTCATACGCTCGATCTCGGCGTCGGTAAGACCGCTTGAAGCCTCGATACGGATGCTCTGCTCCTTGCCGGTAGCCTTATCCTTGGCCGATACGTTAAGAATACCGTTGGCGTCGACCTCGAAAGTAACTTCGATCTGAGGTATGCCACGGGGTGCGGGGGCGATACCGTCGAGGTGGAACTTACCGAGGGTCTTGTCGTCCTTAGCCATAGGACGCTCGCCCTGGAGAACGTGGATCTCAACTGAAGGCTGGTTGTCAGCTGCGGTGGAGAAAGTCTCGCTCTTACGGGTAGGAATTGTAGTGTTGGCCTCGATCATCTTGGTCATCACGCCACCGAGGGTCTCGATACCGATTGACAGGGGCACAACGTCGAGAAGAAGCACGTCCTTGACATCGCCTGAGAGGACACCGCCCTGGATGGCTGCACCTACGGCAACTACCTCGTCGGGGTTAACGCCCTTGGAAGGAGCCTTGCCGAAGAATTTCTCTACTACCTGCTGGATAGCGGGGATACGGGTAGAACCGCCCACGAGGATCACCTCGTCGATATCCTTAGGAGTCATGCCGGCATCCTTAAGTGCCTGCTCACAGGGTTTGATGGTAGCCTGGATGAGCTTGTCGGCGAGCTGCTCGAACTGGGCACGGGTCAGGGTCTTTACAAGGTGCTTAGGACCGGTAGCTGTAGCGGTGATGTAAGGAAGGTTGATCTCGGTAGAGGTGGTCGATGAAAGCTCGATCTTGGCTTTCTCGGCAGCCTCTTTCAGTCTCTGAAGAGCCATTGCGTCCTGACGGAGGTCGATGCCCTCTTCCTTCTGGAATTCGTCGGCGAGCCAGTCGATGATCACGTGGTCGAAGTCGTCACCGCCGAGGTGGGTATCACCATTGGTGGATTTTACCTCAAACACACCGTCGCCAAGCTCGAGGATAGAGATATCGAATGTACCGCCACCGAGGTCGAATACAGCGATCTTCTGATCCTTGTCGCTCTTATCGAGGCCATAGGCAAGGGCAGCGGCTGTAGGCTCGTTCACGATACGCTTTACGGTAAGTCCTGCGATCTCGCCGGCCTCCTTGGTGGCCTGACGCTGAGCGTCGTTGAAGTAGGCGGGCACTGTGATCACAGCCTCGCTTACTGACTGGCCCAGGTAATCCTCGGCGGTCTTCTTCATCTTCTGAAGAATCATGGCCGAAATTTCCTGAGGTGTATAATCGCGTCCGTCGATGTCGACGCGGGGAGTGTTGTTGTCGCTGCGGACAACTTTATAAGGCACTCGATCAATCTCCTTGGCAACCTGGTCGTAGGTCTCGCCCATGAAGCGCTTGATAGAATTGATGGTGCGCTTAGGGTTGGTGATAGCCTGACGCTTGGCAGGATCGCCTACCTTACGCTCTCCACCATCTACGAATGCTACGATTGAAGGTGTGGTGTTGCGACCTTCGCTGTTAGGAATAACGACGGGGTCGTTACCCTCAAGAACAGATACGCACGAATTGGTTGTGCCAAGGTCAATACCGATAATTTTTCCCATAGTTGATTGTGTTTTATATTATTTGTTTCTATTTTTTAGTTAATGCGGATGACGGGAAGCTGTGGTGCTTTCGTCCCGACACTCATATATGAAACAAATATCGTGCCAAAAATGTTGCATTAAAAATTCGGCCATATCGTGACAATATGGCCGAATTATGCTGACAAAAAAGGTAAAAACGGTGTCAGAAGTGCGTCAGAGCAGTTCTATGCCGGCTTCAGCGCACTCCTTGATCTGCTGTTCGGGCCATATCGAGGCCTGTACTTCGCCGATGTGGGCTTTATGAAGCAGGAACATGCACAGGCGGCTTTGTCCGATGCCTCCGCCGATGGAGTAGGGCAACTCGCCGTTGAGGAGCATGCGATGGAAAGTGAGGTTGGCCTTCTCGGGACATCCTCTCAGCTCGAGCTGGCGGGTGAGGGATTCGGGGCTGACGCGGATGCCCATTGATGATAGCTCAAATGGGATGTCGAGCACATGGTTCCACACGAGGATGTCGCCGTTGAGTCCGGCATATCCGGCTTCGTTCACGGTGCTCCAATCGTCGTAGTCGGGGGCACGTCCGTCGTGGGGCTTGCCGTCGCACAGGTCGGCTCCTATACCTATTATAAATACGGCGCCATATTTTTTAGTCACGACGGTCTCTCTCTCCTTGGGGGTGAGATCGGGGTATTCGCGGGCGAGGTCCTCGGCATAGATGAATGTGATGTTCTCAGGAAGTGTAGGGGTGATGTGGGGGAAGCGTTCGTACACGAGCGCCTCGACCTTGCGGATGGCTCCGTAAATCTTATTGACAGTTTCCTTGAGATATTCTATGTTGCGGTCCTCCTCGCGGATGGTTTTCTCCCAGTCCCACTGGTCGACGTAGAGGGAGTGGAGATTGTCGAGATCCTCGAATGTGCGGATGGCGTTCATGTCGGTGTACAGACCAAATCCGGCGGGGATGCCGTAGGCTCCGAGCTTGTAGCGTTTCCATTTGGCGAGAGAGTGCACCACCTCGGCCTTGCGCGAGTCCATGGCATCGATGGAGAATGACACGGCGTGCTCCACGCCGTTGAGATCATCGTTGAGACCGGTACCGGTGAGGAGAAACAGTGGGGCGGTGACGCGACGGAGGTTCAATGCCTGGGCAAGCGATGACTGAAATGAGTCCTTGATCATCTTGATAGCTATTTCGGTGGTCTCGGGTAATAGCTTGCGGCGGTAGGGCTTGGGGATTATGAGTGACATAATGTGTTTTTTACTATTTGAGGTGTCCTGTAAGACGTGAAATTGATAATTACTTTGCAAAGGTATATTCAATATTTTATAAATGCAAGCAAAAAGATGGAAAAATTAGTATTGTTGTGTCAATTTTTATTTGAATATTTGTTTTGCGTTGACAAAATGTCATGGAGAGACGCTCCGGGGCAATTGCCGGATGTTAAAATTATATATGTGACTCTTGCCCTGATGTCGGTGAAAAATATTATATTTGCAGTGTAATGAACCAAGACCCTGAATACATACGCGATATAGAAACTGCAGTTTCCGTGATGAAGAATGGCGGTATCATAGCCTATCCTACCGATACGGTGTGGGGTATAGGATGTGACGCCACCAATGATGTAGCGGTGAAACGCATATATGAAATAAAACGCCGATCGGACAGTAAGGCGCTGATAACATTGGTGCCTGACGAGGAGATGCTCCAGCGCCATATCGATGGGTGTGTGCCATCGGTGTGCCGGGAGATGTTGCAGAGTTCCGACAGGCCAACAACAGTGGTGTATCCGCGTGGCCGTGAGCTTGCGCCGTCGTTGCTTGCCGGTGACGGCAGTGTGGGCATAAGGATCACGCGCTACGGTTTTCCGGGCGATCTGTGCCGGGCCATGGGATGTCCTGTGGTGTCGACATCGGCGAATATAAGCGGAGAACCGGCCGCAAGTGTATTCAGCGAGATATCACCCGAGATTCTTGATGCGGTTGATTACGTAGCGTTGACCGGACGGGATGCCGATGCACCGTCCAGACCGTCGAGAGTGGTCAAGATCACCGACGGTGGCGACGTGATAATCCTCAGGGACTGAATTATTTCGTAGGGGTATGCAAGAGAGTGTAGTGAGCCAGGGACATGTGCTCGGCGCGGAGAGTTGTGCCGGCGGATCGGCTGTGACGTGTAAGCGCGTGGCCGATGTGGTGCTGTCGTTGTTCGGACTACTGCTTGCATCGCCGGTCCTGCTGGTGTTTGGCATAGCTATAGCCATTCAGAGTCCCGGACCGGTTATATACTCCCAGGAGCGGGTAGGCCGACACCGGAAGCCGTTCAGATTATACAAATTGCGCTCGATGATGACCGATGCCGAAACGGACGGACCGCAATTGTCATTCCCGGGAGATCCGCGGGTCATCCCCGTGGGGCATTTCATGAGGAAATATCATATCGACGAGATTCCCAACCTGTGGAATGTGCTGATAGGTGATATGTCCATCGTGGGGCCACGTCCTGAGAGAGCATATTTTATCGAGAAGATCATTGCCCGTGCTCCCGAGTATGCCAAGCTGCACAGGATCAAGCCGGGCCTTACATCGTGGGGGATGGTCAGGCATGGCTATGCCTATGATGTTGAGGGGATGATAAGTCGCATGAAATATGATATGGTGTATCTTGAAGAGATGTCGACATGGTTTGACCTCAAGGTGATATATCATACAATCATCACAGTAATACAAGGAGAGGGTAAAAATAAAGAGACAAAATGACAGGTGTTATTCATACTATAGATAATATAAGCTCGAAACTGGAAGCGGCTTTCATGAGGCTTCTCGTGTGGCGTGAGCGTCATATCAAGGAGAAGACTTTTGTGATAATCCTCGCTCTGGTGGTGGGCATACTCGGCGGATTCGCGGCACTGGTGCTGAAATGGCTCATACATGCCATCTCGGGGTTTCTCACGGCCCATATGTCGATATCGTCGGGCAACTACATGTATCTGCTGTATCCGTTGGCGGGTATCCTCATAACGAGCATGTATGTGAAGTTTGTGGTGAGGGATAATATCTCCCACGGTGTTACGAGGGTGCTCTATGCCCTGTCGCAGAACAAGTCGAGGTTGAAGAAGCACAACATGTACACCTCGGTCTTCGCATCGTCGATAACCATTGGCTTTGGCGGATCGGTAGGAGCTGAGGGCCCGATAGTGTACACCGGAGCTGCCATAGGTAGTAACCTGGGGCGCGTGTTCCGCATGTCGCCACGCATCCTCATGATCCTTGTGGGGTGTGGCGCAGCCGCGGGTATCGCCGGCATATTCAAGGCCCCTATAGCGGGGATGCTTTTCACGCTCGAGGTGCTGATGATCGATCTCACCACGGTATCGGTGATGCCGTTGCTCATCGCGTCGATCACCGCCGCTACGATGGCGTATATCTTCACCGGATATGACGTGGAATTTTTCTTTGTACAGAGCGAGCCGTTCCAGACGTGGAAGATACCTTATGTCATAATCATGGGCGTATTTCTCGGGTTTGTGTCGCTGTATTTCACGCGCACGATGAACATGATGGAAAAACTGTTCAAGAAACTCCAGACGCCGTGGAAGAAGATCATGGTGGGGGGTGGCCTCCTGGCATTGCTGGTGTTCCTGTTCCCTCCGCTGTATGGCGAGGGGTACACTTCCATAACCCATCTGCTCAATGACAATGCTTCAACGATCGTGAATAACTCCATATTCTACGACGACCGAACCAATGTGTGGTGGATCCTCGGATTCATCGGTGCTCTCGTACTGTTGAAGGCATTCGCCACATCGGCTACCAACGGCGGTGGCGGAGTGGGCGGAACGTTCGCGCCGTCGCTGTTTGTGGGCTGTATGTCGGGATATTTCTTTGCCTATGGGCTCAATATACTCTTCGGCCTTGATCTGCCTTGCCGTAATTTTGCCCTGATGGGTATGGCCGGGGTGATGTCGGGGGTGATGCATGCTCCGCTAATGGGTATCTTCCTCACGGCCGAACTTACAGGCGGATATGACCTGTTTCTTCCGTTGCTGATGGCCTCGACCATTTCCTACGGAACAATCAAGATGTTTGAGCCTTACAGCATATACACTATGCGACTTGCCCGTGAGGGAAAACTGCTGACGCATCACAAGGACCGCGCAGTACTCACGCTGCTCAAGATGGGTAATGTCATAGAGACTGACTTTGTGACAGTGAGACCTGACATGAACCTTAAGGAGATGGTGGGGGCTATATCTCGGTCGACCCGAAATCTATTCCCTGTGGTCGATGAAAAGGGGGTGATGCTCGGAGTGGTGCTTCTCGATGAGATACGCAACATAATGTTCCGCCCCGACTTGTACAAGCGTATGCATGTGAACCAGTTCATGTCCATTCCTCCGGCTTATGTGAGGGACGGACAGAGCATGGAGGAGGTGATGAAGACGTTTGATGATACCTCGGCATGGAATCTGCCGGTGGTGGATGATGGCGGTCGGTACGTGGGATTTGTGTCCAAATCGAAGATATTCAATTCCTACAGGCGAGTGCTGAGACATTACTCCGAGGACTGATGCTGATGTAAAGATACAAAAATGGTACGCGAAAGTATCAGCGTGCCATTTTTTATTGGATATGCTTCAAGGCCTGTGGCAAAAGTGGCTGAGAGGGATCGAGGAGAATCACCGACGGGTCCTTGGATAGCCATAACAGTTGCTTCTTGGCATACACGCGGGTGTTTTTGGCTATTCTTGGGATGGCAACCTCGCGGGGCATTGTGCCGTCCATCATGGCGAAAAGTTCCTTGTAGCCTACGGTATTGAGAGAGTTGAGATGACGGAGCGGATACACTCTACGTGCTTCATCCTCCATTCCGGCTTCGATCATGGCCTCAACACGGGCGTTGATGCGGTTGAACAGGATGTCGCGCGGGTGATTTATAGCAAATTTAATGATGCGGAACGGACGTTGCTTCACCGCTCCGCTTCGGAGGGAGGAGTAGGGGACTCCTGCCTGCATGGAGATTTCGATGGCGTGCACCAGTCGGCGGTGGTTGTTGAGGTCGCATGTGGCGAGATATTCAGGGTCGAGGCCTCGCAGGGTGTCGATGAGGGCGTGTATGCCTCCTGAGGTGTATATTTTCAGGGCTTTCTCGCGTATCTCGTCCGAAATGGTGGGTAGGTTGTCGATCCCTTTAGTGACGGCATCGATGTACATCATGGAGCCTCCGCACATCACGGCATAATCGTTCCTGTCCCATATTTGGTCAAGGATCCTGAGGGCATCCTCCTCGAAGCATGCGGCACTGTAGTATTGATCCAGGTTGAGGCTCTCGATGAGATGATGGCGCACCAGGGCGAGCTGATCGGCCGACGGGACGGCTGTGCCTATGGGTATGCCACGATAAATTTGCCGAGAGTCGGCCGACACGATTTCCGTGTGGAGGCTCTCGGCAATTTCTATGGCTAAGTCAGTCTTTCCGCTCCCGGTGGGACCGGTCACGATGACGAGTGTTTTCATTCGGCGGCTACGAGTCGGGCTATTTCCACCACAACCTGAGTGGCCTTTTCCATCGAGGGAATGGGCACGAATTCATAGCGTCCGTGGAAGTTGAGTCCACCGGCGAATATGTTGGGGCAGGGGAGTCCCTTGAATGAGAGCTGTGCTCCATCGGTGCCGCCACGTATGGGCTGAACCTTGGGTGTCACGCCGGCGTCCTTCATGGCCTGGATGGCGGTGTCGATGATGTGCATCACAGGCTCGATCTTCTCGCGCATGTTGTAGTACTGATCCTTGATCTCGATGGATGCGCAACCGGGGAACTCGTTGTTGATCTTGCGGGTGAGGTGTTCAAGCTCCTTTTTGCGACGCTCGAAACGGTCACGGTCATGGTCGCGGATTATATAGGTTAGCACAGTCTCCTCAACGGAGCCCTCAATGGATACGAGATGATAGAAGCCCTCGTAACCCTCGGTGTGCTCGGGAGTTTCCCAGCGGGGGAGCATGATGACAAACTGATTGGCCACACGGATGGAGTTGAGCATCTTGTGCTTGGCATATCCTGGATGAACGTTGCAACCCTTGAATGTGACTTTGGCAACGGCGGCGTTGAAGTTCTCAAATTCGAGCTCGCCGATGGCACCGCCGTCCATTGTGTAGGCCCAATCAGCTCCAAACAGGGGAACGTCGAACTTATGTGCACCCTGACCGATCTCTTCGTCGGGATTGAAGGCTATACGGATGTCGCCATGCTTGATTTCGGGGTGCTGTTGCAGGTAGTCGATAGCGGTGATGATTTCGGCTATGCCGGCTTTGTCGTCAGCGCCGAGCAGAGTGGTGCCGTCGGTCACGATGAGGTCCTGTCCCTTATAGTCGAGCAGTTCGGGGAACTGGGTGGGGGAGAGGATGATGTTTTCAGCCTGGTTGAGCGTGATGTCTTCACCGTCGTAGCTCTGGACAATGCGGGGGCACACGTGGCGTCCGCTCATGTCGGGCGATGTGTCGAGGTGGGCGATGAAGCCTACGGTGGGCACGTTGCGGTCGGTGTTGGAGGGGAGTGTGGCCATGAGATAGCCGTTATCGTCCAGGGATATATCCTTCAGACCCATAGCCTGAAGTTCTTTTTCCAGATGGCGGGCGAAAATCATTTGTCCCGGAGTCGATGGAGTCATATTGGTGAGCTCGTCACTCTGGGTGTCAAATTTGACATATTGCAGAAAGCGGTCTACGACAGTCATGATAAGAGATTAAGTTGAGTGGTGTGTAATTATTTGTGCAAAAGTAGCAAATTTACGTTCAAAATGCAACAGTAGACCGTTTATTTATCACTGCCGGAGAGGGACTGGACAGGGACGGGAGAAGGCTTGAAGTATTCCTTCAGGACTTCGGCTGAGATTTCAGGAGGGGTGTGGACGGCGAGCAGTGCGGGACTGTCGGCCTCGGCAAAGAAGTCGGGAAGCAGGGAGGAGAGGGTCAATTCGTCGCGTGCCTCGAAATACCGTATGCCATAGCCGGCGCATAGCTCGGGGAGCGGAAGTCGTGAGCCTACGGCAAAGAACCGTTCCCGCTCAGGTAGCCCAGAGGTGGCTCCGATGAATCGGAATATGCCTCCGCCACCGTTGCAGATCACTATCATTTTGAAGCGTGGAGAGAGAAGGGTGGATGAGAGGGCTGAGATGTCGTACTGGAAGCTCATATCGCCCGAAATGAGGAGTGTGGTCCCTCCGTAGAGTACCGATGAACCAAGGGCGGTGGAGGTGCATCCGTCGATACCGCTTACACCGCGGTTGCATTCCGACCGGTGGATTGTGTGGCAGTCCATGAGCTGGGCGTATCTTACCGGTGTGCCATTAGAGAGGTGCAGGTTGCAGCGCGGGGGAATGTGGCTGAATATGCAACTCATGGCCCGGAGGTCGCTCCAAGGGGAGGCCTCTACATAGGCCTTGTGTATTTCTGATGCCTTTGTGGCCGCTTCCTGCCACCTGAGGGCATAGCCGGAGGGGGAGCGATGGGGTTGCAGGGCCGACGCTATCTGCCCCATGAAGGTTGTAGCATCCATATCGACACGCAATGTGAGGTGTTTGAGGCAATCGACGGTGGTGTGGCTTATGCCGATGTGCCAGTGCTCAAGATCGGTCAATCCACGTAGCCATTCCTTTATGTGGCGTGACACGATGGCTCCGCCAAGGGTGATCACCACGTCGGGGCGGAGCTGTTCACGTTCGGAGGGGGAGAGGCGACACAAGGTGGAATCGATGCGGCTGATGAAGAGCGGAGAGTGAAGATTGGAGATGCTCTCGGTCATCACCGCGACGTTGGGGAGGGAGGCGAGTTTTATCAGTGCCCTGTTGAGCTTTTCGTCAGGGGCATGGAATCCTGCGATTATAAGTACCTTCCTCGGCGAGGCCAGCGGAAGTGCGATGCGCCGGGCTTCGGCTACGGGCATGAGTGAGGGGGATGAGATCATGGATATGACGCGGGCCGAGCCGTCGGCGTAATCGCTCATGGTGTTGAGCGGGGCATCCAGCCTCACGTTGAGATGCACGGGGCCGGGACGTCCGTTTACAGCTTCGAGCAACGCATCGTTGATCATGCGGTCGGTCCACCATGGGCCGTTGGGGAAGTCGGCTCTGGCGGAAATGTCCCAGTTGCGTTTGACATAGGGGGAGAGTGCGTCTTGTTGCCATATTGTCTGCGAGTCGTCCTGATCGATCCACTCCTCGGGGCGGTCGGCCGAAACCACTATCAATGGCACGTGCCTGTAGAATGCCTCGGCAACGGCGGGGGCATAGTTGAGCAGGGCTGTGCCACTGGTGCAGATTATGGCTACGGGTTTGCCGGACTGAAGGCTCATGCCAAGGGCGATGAACGCGGCTGACCGCTCGTCGATCACCACGTGACAGCGTATCTCCTTGCGCCGGCTGATGGCGATGATGAGCGGGGCATTACGGCTTCCGGGTGAGATCACAACCTCGGTTACTCCGTGAGATACAAGCAGATCGGCAAGGATATTGCAGGTGTTGTGGGATGTTGACAGCATGGCATGGAACATTTTATTGATACAAAATTAACCAAATTCAGCTATATTTGTTAATTTTGTATCACCAAAAATGTTACCGCTATGATTATCGCTTCGCAAAAGCATAAAGAAAATATTGCCGAGTATCTCCTGTACATGTGGCAGATCGAGGATATAATCCGTGCCAACGGTCTTGACATTGACCGCATAAAGGAGAATGTGATCGATAGGTTTAATCTTTCGCCCGCCCAGACCAAGGAGATGGTGGAGTGGTATGAGTCGCTCATCGACATGATGCGTCGCGAGGGGGTGGAGAAAAGCGGACATCTGCAGCTTAACAAGAATGTAATAATCCAGCTCACCGACCTGCACCTGGCGTTGCTCAAGGATCCGAGATTTCCGGAATATACGGCCGAGTTCTACAAGACGTTGCCTTATATAGTGGAGTTGCGTTCAAAGGCTGGCGAAAATCCGGCCGGCGAGCTTGAGACCTGTTTCAATGCCCTCTACGGGATGCTGATGCTCCGCCTCCAGGGTAAGGAGATCACTCCGGAGACAAAGGCGGCTATCACTCAGATATCGAAATTCATAGCTGTGCTCGCACGAGATTATAACCTTGACCGTGAGGATAAATTGTTCCCCAAGGATGAGGAGTAAGGCCTGCGTCCTTCCGCGATGAGGGATTGGCTACCGTGACGCTATCATGCCACGGATACGGCTCAGGCTTACAGGCGTGAGGCCCAGATAAGAGGCGAGGTTTTCCAGAGGGATGCGGTTGAGAAGGTCGGGGTGTTCGTTGAGGAATGTCTCGTATCGCTCACGACCCGTGGTGAATAGCTGTGGAATCAGATAGGATTCGGTGCGGAGCAATTCTTTCTCGGCAAACCGTCGGCCCCAGTTGGCCAGATGGATGTCGTTATTGTAAAGGGCGTGGAGACGAGGGGCTGTGATGTGATACAGAACGGAGTCCTCAAGGGTGATGATGTTCTCGTAACCGGGACGGTTGTTGATGTAACCCTGCATTGACACGGCTACTGCTCCTTCGGCGCCAATCCAGAAAGTGATGTCTTTGCCGTCGGCATAACTGAAGGCTCGCAGGATGCCTTTTGCGACAAAAAATACGTCGAGGCACAAAGTATCGGCCGGAATTATGATTTCGTTTTTCTTCACCGATATCTTTTCAGCGACTGCTTCAACCTTGGAGACTGATTCTTCAGGAAGCGGGTATATGTCGTTGAGGATGTCGCGGAGTGTCATGAGATGTAACTATAAATGAAAAAAACGCTGTTGCAAAGTTACGAAATTATCAAATGATAATGGCCGGATGATCCTGATTAACGAACTTTGTCTCCTGAAAAATGATACAACTATGAATTGGATATTGTTATTTCTGGCAGGCGCGATGGAGGTAGGATTCACCTTCTGTCTGGGGAAGACCAAAACCACCAACGGAGCGGAGCAGTACTGGTGGTGGGCCGGATTTGTGATAGCGATGCTTGCGAGCCTCTACCTGATGGCCCGTGCATCGAGGACTATACCTATAGGAACCGTGTATCCGGTGTGGACCGGTATCGGGGCCGTTGGAGCGGTGTTAGTGGGGATATTCTTTTTCAACGAGCCGGCATCGTTCTGGCGTATTTTCTTTATATCCACGCTTATAATTTCAATAGTGGGATTAAAATTGCTTTGAGATGGCACGTAGAATGAGAAGATTCAAGCAGTTGCTGCAAATGGATGATGCGGTGGCGATACTTAATGCCGGCACCAACGGGGTGTTGTCGCTTGTGGATGCCGAGGGGGAGCCTTACGGTGTGCCGTTGAGCTATGTGTATGACGGCGAGGGGCATATTTATTTCCATAGCGCGGTGTCGGGGCATAAGATGGAGTGCATAGAGGCCGAGAGCCGGTGCTCGTTCTGTGTGGTGGCGCAGGATGATATTGTCCCCGAGGAATTCACGACCTATTTCCGTAGCGTGATAGCTAAGGGGAGAGTGAGGATAATTACCGACAGGGATGAAATGATGCGCGGACTGATGCTTCTGTGTGGTAAGTATTCCGGCGGGATTGATCCTAATGAGGAGATAGCACGTTGCATCAATCATGTAAGGGTGTTGAGGCTGGATATCGAGAGCCTGATCGGAAAGGAGGCGATAGAGCTTGTGCGGGCGAGTGGGAATCAGGGTGCTATATGATGTGCATTAGTTTGGCGCGTCGGCATGCCTCGGTGGAGTTTCTCACCTGTAGTTTGGAGAGTATTTCCTGGCGGTGACGGCTGACGGTGTTGCGGCTTATGCATAGATGGTCGGCAATGTCCTGGCTTGTCATGCCGGTCCATATGGGTGGGAGTCATTATTTTTATGGAGGTTAAGAAATGGTGGATGCCGGGATTTATAGGACGTCTTCGACGCCCGATTCTGTGGTTTTTCATTTTCCCCCACACGTCACGCTGTGCAAATCTGCCCTGACGGGCGATTTTACACAGCGTGACTCGTGGTGGGGCTACGATTGCATCGCCACTTCGTGGCTTATTTGACGGGGCGCCCTCGGGATGTTTGTCGAAGAAGCCTTCGATCAGCCCGTGGCTTATTGGACGGTGAGCTGTGGGCTATTTGCCGAAGATGCCTCCGATCTTGCCTTTGATTTCTTCGATGACGCTTTCCTGTACACCGTCGCCGTCGAGGTCGCCGATGAGACCGGAACTTTTGACTTTTTCGATAATCTCAGACATTGAGAAGTTGCTGGTGTCAATGCCTTTCAGATGTTCGGTTACTGCAGCGATATCAAATGAGCCACCAAATTTGGAGGTAAGCTCTGACAATATGTTCTGTATATCCATAATGCTATACTTTTGGGTTAGAGAAAGGGGTTGTCATTAATAAAAACGATCGGGGCGGGATGAATGTTCTGAGCACCTGTAAGGTTTTAGGGATTGTTTAAATGAAAAGTATTATCGGATGAGGCACGTGGCAGGGCGATTTCGTATTGCGGAGAGGTGGAATGTATGTCGTTTTTTTATTAATTTTGTATGGAATATTCAGGCGCATTAGTGCCCCGGCCCGGCTGATGTGGCCGGTGGAAATATCAATAAAAACAGATGTCGATATGAAGAACGAAATATTGTATGTGCTGCTTCCTGATTTCGCGGAGCATGAAATTGTGTATCTCGCCGAAGCTGTGGCCAGTGATGAATACGCGCTTAAGGAGAATCCTAAGTATGTGAATAAGATGGTGGCCCCGACAATGGAGCCGGTCAAGTCGATAGGTGGATTAAGAGTGTTGCCCGACTATTCATTTGACACGATGCCTGAAGATTATGTGGCGCTGGTGCTGATAGGCGGATTTGGATGGCTGACGCCGCTGGCCGATGAGGTGGTACCTCTGGTGAGGAGGGCTGTTGAATCGGGCAAGATCGTAGGTGCGATATGCAATGCGGCGTCGTTCATGGCTAAGCATGGGTTTGTCAACGGTGTGGCCCATACGGGCAATGGCGTTGAACAGCTGAGGCTGTGGGGCGGTGAGAATTATACAAATGAGAAGATGTATGAGCATAAGCAGGCTGTGGCGGATCAGCGTGTGGTGACGGCCAATGGATCGGCTACACTCGAATTTGCCAAGGAGTTGCTGTTGCTTCTTGAGAATGATACGCCCGAGCGCATAGAGATGTTCTATCAGTTTAATAAGCAGGGCTTCTGCGCGTTGTTTAAGGAGTAGCATGAAGCGGGTCATTGTGATAGGGTGTCCCGGTGCGGGAAAGAGTACTTTCAGCAGAAAACTTGCCGCCAAGACGTCACTGCCTCTGCATTACATGGACATGATATGGCATCGCCCTGACAAAAGCAATATCGGCAGGGAAGCGTTAGTCATTGAGCTGAATAGAATTGTTGATGGGGAGGAGTGGATATTGGACGGTAATTATCTCCATACTCTTCCCCTGCGGCTCGAGCATTGCGATACAGTGTTTTTCTTTGATCTGCCGATTGACGTTTGTCTCGAGGGTGCGATGAGTAGGATAGGAAAGAGCCGGGGAGACATGCCGTGGTCGGATACCGAGATGGATCCGGAGTTCTATCAGTGGATAATGGATTTCCCTGAAACGCAGTTGCCGGTGATAAATTATCTATTGGCATCGGTCAGGGAAGGGGTTGAGGTTGTGAGATTCAAGTCGAGGGCCGAGGCTGATGAGTTTATAGAATCGGTCGTGGGCTGTTAGGCTTGTTTTTGCATACAAAATGTCGAATTTGAAAAAATAATTGCTTCAAAATTTGGTTTATAAAATAAACCGCATTAACTTTACAACCGGAAAAGCGGTAACGCATGACCGCTTTTTTTAAGAATATAATGGTTTATAATATAAACCTATTTATGGATCCTAAAAAAAAACTCCTAAAATGGAAGAAAAGAGAATCAACGAAAGGGAAAGCATTGAGATAATTGCCTCAATGATTGCCCGCACCAAGGATCGTTACCACCTTGGAGATGGCAACATTATGCTTATGTGGGGATATCTTACACTCTGCATAAGCGTGATTATATGGGTGCTACTCGCATTGACTCACAATCCGGTGGTAAACTGGATGTGGTTTCTAATCTGGATAATCGGTGGCACTGCCACTCCAATTATGGCTAAGAGGGAAGCTGCCAAAAAAGGTGTTAAAACATACACAGACAAGATAATATCCCGATTGTGGTCTGTAGTCGGGTTCAGTGCTATCGCATGCACATTTGTATGCCTTGTGCTTATGATGTTTTATGCTGTAGACGCTTGGAGTGCCATGTTTGTCTTCGCTCTCATCATTGTCCCATTGGCTGAAATAGCAAATGGAATAGTTCTCAACGAATCTTCGTATATATGGGGTGGAACTCTTGGCTTGGTGTCAGGCATAGTTTTGACAGGCTGCATAGCTGGCAAGATAGCATTGTGTGCCTCTTGGGTGATGCCACTATTTATCATGGCATTTATCTTCATGACGATCATCCCTGGACATGTAATCAATTACAAAGCAAAAAAGAACCTATGAAGGAGCTTGATCCGCTGTTGCACTCGCAATTACGTCTTGCTGTAATGTCAATTCTGATGAATGTTGATGAGGCGGATTTTAATTATCTCAAAGAGAAAACGGATGCTACCGCAGGCAATCTTAGTGTCCAGCTCGACAAACTTTCAACTGCTGCATACATTTCTGTAGAGAAAGGATTTGTAGGCAAGAAAACTCGTACGGTATGCCAAATAACTGAGCAAGGGAGAAAAGCTTTTGAGGAATATGTTGAAGCTATCAAAGAGTATCTGAACCTCTGAGCGGAAATAAAAAAATAAACTAATTTCAACATCTTCAATCATTTTGAAGATGTTGAGATTGCTCGTTCATGAAATGGATCCTACCTTTCGATTGTTTAAAACCAAAACATGTAAGAAATGATTTGGAGGACAATCAGGGGACAAGAATTAAAAGAAAAATCCCGCAACTCTTGATATTCAATGAGTCACGGGATTTGAAAAGGCCTCTCGCCGGAACAAATTATGGCTGTGATTTCAGCAATCAATAAGTGAAATTGGTTTATAGTAGGGCGAAATGTGGTTGGATTATCAACATTTCGCCCTATAATAATCACGGCGTATTTTGTCTGATGATAAATATTGAAGCTCTTTTCGCCAATTAACGGAATAGGAAATGTCCAAATAGCCGAATAAAGATAGGCCGTTTGACCGAATAAAACTACGCCAAATAACCGAATTGTAAAATTAAAGTGTTAACTTTGTAACCTAAAACATTTGAATATGGCAGGATTAAATATATATCGGCCCCGAATTGCGGATAAGATATTAGAGCGCAAGCTCAAGGGAAAAGGTGCAGTCTTAATAGAAGGAGCTAAATGGTGTGGGAAAACAACCACCGCTGAGCAACAGGCAAAGAGTATTTTGTATATGTCAGAGCCTGGGAAAGTTGAGCAGAATATCCAATTAGCAACCCTTAATCCTAAACTATTGCTTAAAGGCGATAATCCCAGGCTTATCGACGAATGGCAGATAGCTCCGCAACTTTGGGACTCAATCAGATTTGAGTCGGACCATCGCCACCAGTTTGGCTTGTTCATTCTCACAGGTTCATCTGTCCCACCGGATATGAGTAAGATTGTTCACAGTGGAACGGGGAGGTTTGCATGGTTACGTATGCGGCCAATGGCCTTATGGGAATCGGGCGAATCTTCAGGAGACGTTTCACTATCAAGTCTCTTTGACGGGAATCACGACATTGCCGGACTATCTAATCTGGATATGGAGCGAATGGCATTTATTACATGTCGTGGTGGTTGGCCATCATCAGTTGAGATGAGTGATGACATTGCGCTCGATCAGGCATTCGATTATATTGATGCCGTGGAACACCGTGATATTCAGCGTGTGGATGGGGTGACAAGAGATCCCGGTAGAGTTCATCGGCTACTTCGATCTTATGCTCGCCATCAAGGTGGACAGGTGACAAATCCCACCATCAGACAAGACCTCATAGAAAATGAGGGCGAATCACTTGATGTCGATACTATAGCCTCCTACATAAAGGCTCTCAAAAACATTTTTGTGATTGAAGATGTCGAGGCTTGGAATCCGAACCTGAGATCGAAAACTGCAATTCGTTCATCCGATACGCGGTATTTTACAGACCCATCAATAGCAACAGCAGCTCTCGGAATAGGTCCAAATGACCTAATTGCAGATCTTAACACTTTTGGTCTCATATTCGAGACCTTGTGTATTCGCGACTTGAGAACGTATAGTGAGGCTCTCAATGGTGGTGTATATCATTATCGCGATAAAAATGGTTTGGAATGTGATGCAGTGATTCATCTTCGTGATGGAAGATATGGACTGATTGAAATAAAGTTAGGTGGAGACAAACTCATTAACGAGGGCGCAACCACTTTACGTGAATTAGCTGATAAGATAGACACTACTAAAATGAAGAAACCTTCATTCATGATGGTATTGACTGCGATAGGAGATTATGCCTTTCGCAGAGAAGATGGCGTTCTTGTGGTGCCGATTGGATGTCTAAAAGATTGATCGCTGAATGACATCCTCAAACGATATACAAAATGAACTGGCTCGGCTTCGAGAGGAAAATGCCCGGTTGAAGGAGTTGCTTCGGAAGCATGGAATCGCCTATGAAGCATCTACATCGCCAATTATCCCGATTCAGAAGCCAATACCGCAGTTGTCATTGGAGGAGAAGGTGGCGTTATTTCGGAGCCTGTTTCGTGGGCGTGAGGATGTGTTTGCGCGGAGATGGTATAGTCCGAAGACTGAGAAGAGTGGCTATCAACCAGTATGCACGCGGGAATGGAATCGGGAGTATTGCGATAAGAAGAAATATAAGTGCGCCGAGTGTCCAAACAGGGAGTTTCAACATTTGGGTTATACAGATGTTTATGCCCATCTTGAGGGGAAGGATCCGAATGGTAGGGATGTTATAGGAGCATACGCCATTATGCCAGACAATACATGCTATTTCCTATGCTGTGATTTCGATGATAAGAGTTGCGAGCACGGGTATCAAGATGATGTCAGAGCATATGTCTCAGTGTGTCGCGGCTGGAATATTCCAGCATACGTTGAACGGTCTCGTTCGGGTAATGGAGCGCATGTGTGGATTCTTTTCAATGAACCGATAAAAGCCCAATCGGCGAGAAAGCTCGGCAATGCGATTCTTACCGAAGCGATGGATCGTGAAGGCCGAATGTCGTTCAAATCTTACGACCGATTCTTCCCTAATCAGGATTTTATGCCTGACGGCGGCTTCGGCAATCTTGTCGCACTGCCATTACAGGGTATGGCCCGCAAGAACGGCAACAGTGTTTTTGTAGATGACAATTTTATTCCATATCCTGACCAGTGGACATTTCTACAGCAGATAAAGAAGATGCCCTTAGCGCAGGTTGATTCTACCCTGTCCTTACAGACCAATCAAGAGCCACTTGGCGCGCTGTCAAAGACAAGCGAGTCTGCACCATGGGAGCGACCCGAGCCGAGACCTATGAAGCATGGAGATTTCCCCAAGACAATCGCAATTACTCGTTCTAATGGTTTGTATATTCCCATGGCCGGATTGTCGGCAAAAGTTGTCAATCATCTGAAGAGAATGGCGGCATTCAAAAATCCGGAGTTCTATGCAAAACTCGGAATGCGACTGCCTACATTCAATATTCCACGTATAATCTCTTGTTCGGAAATAGTAGAAGATTATCTATGGTTACCGCGAGGATGTGAGGAGTCTGTTTTTGATTTCTTCAATGAGAATGGTGTTAGCCTGACAATAGAAGATAAAACCAATCCCGGCCAGCCAATTGAAGCAACGTTCCTCGGAGAACCGCGTCCGGAACAGGCCACTGCTATTGAAGAATTGTCGAAACACCGTTGTGGCACCATCTACGCTGCCACTGCATTCGGCAAGACTGTCACCGGTATCGCAATGATAGCCCGCAAGAAAGTCAACACGCTGATTCTTCTCCATACCAAAGCATTGCTCGACCAATGGCGTGAGCGTTTGGCGCAATATATTGAAGTTGAGTTCTTGCCGGACGAACAGCCCAAGGGCCGAGGCAGACGGAAGGTATTTAAGAAATTCGGAGCGTTGTCATCAACTGAAAACTCTATGAACGGTAAAATTGACATAGCCCTTTTGCAATCTTGCATACCCGATAATGAGGTAAAGCCATTTGTCCGTAACTATGGTATGGTGATTGTCGATGAATGTCACCACGCGCCGGCGGTAAGTTTTGAACGAGTATTGAAAGAGGTCAATGCCAAGTGGGTGTATGGACTGACCGCCACACCAATCCGAAAAGATGGTCATCAGCCGATAATCTTCATGCAATGTGGAGAAATTCGTTATACCGCTGATTCAAAAGCACAACAGGAGCAACAGGCCTTCCAGCGTTTACTTGTTCCTCGGTTCACTACTTATCGAAATATCTCTGACGACAACGGCTATACAGCAATTGCTCAATCATTGTCGGAAGATGAATCTCGGAATCGCCTGATTATTGATGATGTCAAGAAAGTCCTGGATGAGGGGCGCTCTCCGATAATCCTTACCGGACTTACGTCTCATGTGGATTATCTTGCGGAGGAATGTCGAAAAATATGCCCTAATGTTATCCGCCTCGTTGGTAATGATTCATCAAAGGCCAAGCGACAGGAAATGGAGCGACTGAAATCTATTGCAGACACGGAACCATTGGTTGTTGTCGCTACTGGCAAATATGTCGGCGAAGGTTTCGACCTACCGCGCCTCGACACACTAATGCTTGCGCTCCCGGTGTCATGGAAAGGCCTTATTGCGCAATACACAGGGCGGCTTCACCGCGACTATTCCGGCAAGAGTGAAGTCAGAATTTATGACTACATAGACCTGCGAGTGCCGATATGCGATTCTATGTATAAGAAACGCCTTCACGGATACAAAGCCGTGGGTTATTCCTTAGCGGTTGTCAACGACGGCATCTTTGCAGAACGCACTACTGAAACCATCTTTGACTCAGAAAACTTTGAGCGGCCATTCCATGCCGACTTATCCTCTGCAAAACGTAGCATTGTTATCAGCGTAAACCGCCTTCGATGGAACCGAACACCCAAAATCATAGATTTATTCGCCGCCTGCATGCTCCGTGGCGTAAGCGTAACAATCGTAATAAGCGAGACAGACCACCGCGAAGCCGAACTACAATCAATGGGGATCCATATCATCCATCGCTCCGACAACAAGATGAACTGCGCCGTCATTGATCAAAACCTCGGCTGGTACGGCAGCGTCAACCTCATCGGCCGCTCCCTCACTGATACCAACGTAATCCGTATGCAATCATCCGATTTTGCCGATGTTCTTCTTGAAACACTTGACATTGTTTGAACATGCCGTTGCTGCTTTCAGCGGAACGGAAAATGGGGGATGCGACTTCGGAGTACTCCCTTTACATTGCAAGGTTGTTTTGTGGGGACTCGGTTCCCCAAAACCTTTTGAGTTCCTCAAAAGAGATCTTCTAATGATATATGGTTATTCTACCTTTTGACTGTGTTATTATGCTTATATCCGAAATCCTTAGATCCTCTGAAATAGAGGTTGCCCATTGAAGAAGAATAGACTGGTCTCCTTTCGGGGCATTTTTTATATTCTTAAACACCGAAGGAAGAAGACTAAATGATTGTTCTATGGTAAGATAGTTCATATGTTTGATAAGATAATGGTGTATTACTATTTGAGAACCTCAAGATTATCAATATTTTTCTTAACAATTGATTTGAGCTTCTCAAATGAATTCTGAAAAAACTCTTGAGCTAATGGATACGTGTTACATATTGGATGTAGATGCTTTTGTAATTCAATCAGCGTATTTAACTGTTCACCTACTTTTAATTTAGAAAACGTGGTAGCACTTACAATATACGTCCAAAGACGTTTTCCATAATTCACATCCTTTACTTGATTTAAAAGTAAGAGGATATAAATAAAATTTTCAATAAGATGAATACCTGTATTATAAATAGAGTTAAACGTAAAAGCAACATTCTTTTCGCTGAGGCCTTTAATACAGATTGTAGCCTCCGATTTATAGTAATGACCGGAATGCTTAGCGGTTATATACCATGAATATTTGTTCCCTTCAAAATTAACATCGTTATATTCTCCGTTTGTAATAATTTCCATTATGTAATCGTAGCCAAAATGGGAAGATTCCCTACTATACCATTCGTGGGATTTTATGGTAGCTCCAAATTTCATATTAATTCCACAATGATTTTCAATTTCAAGGTGACTACCAGCTAGGAAGACCTTGAAAGTGTCGCATTTGTCTTTTTTAATGGTTGGCATAGTTAACAGATGTTAAGGAATTTAATTTTGATTCATTCGGGTTGGTTTAAGGTAATTTATTTCGGTTGAAGGGGGGTGTTGGCCCGAGGTTGGTTGACACCACGTTGACACAGGCTGAAAGTAAAAATTGCAAGTGATTGAGAATTAATCACTTGCAATTTTATATGGTGCCCAGAACAGAAGCAACCAAATGAAAGGGTATGCACTGTTATGGAAGCAGGTTCGAGTTTTGGAGAAATTGACAATATATTGACATATAGGTTATTAAAAATCAATCGTTGCAAAAATAGTTGTCATTCGTTTCCAAGAAAAATCGTTAAATTTCAAATAGGAGGACAAAAGGAGGACAAAAAAAATTGGAGTGTAATAGATTAATTGCTAACTTTGTAAAAAGGATAATCAACTGTTAATTCCGATTAACTCGCCTAAAAATGGCTGATTTTCCGTCCTCCACCCATTAAATTTTTTGTCCTCCTATGGCAAGTATCAAGCGTTATATCTCCTCCAAAGTAGAGGGTAACGGCAGGTCGGAAATGATGTTTCGGCTTAGCCTGTCGAAAGACATCAAACTCCGTCTAAAGACCGGAATATATATTGAGCCGAGTCGTTTCAATCCTAAGACTGGTGCAATATCAAAGCCTCGTGCCAATCAAAAGGAAATATCCGAAATAAAAGACACTGAGCGCAAGATCAGAGACCTTGAAGATTATATATACGACCTATGCGAAGCGCATACGTTGGCAGAACTTACAAAGGACTTCTTCGAGAAAGAAATTTATCGCTTCCATAATCCGAAGAAAGAGCGCAAGCCTAAAGAAGTGGAAGCAAAGCTGCAAAAGAAATTCGTCGAGCTTGTCGAGGAATTTCCGGATAAGCGTGGACTTTCTGAATGGCGTCATCGTCGTTACGGCGTACTGAGCCGTAGCCTCCATCGCTTTGAACTGTATCGCAAGATCAAAAGACGTTTGCCGTATAAACTTGATTTTGAAATGTTCACTACCGAGGTGCTTGAGGAATATGAGGAGTTCCTGCGTAATGAGCCGGCCATTTTCGACAAGTACCCCAAAATCTTTGAGGAGTTTCCGGCTGAGACACGCAAGGCTCGCAAATCACGCCGTCCTTTTGAAAAAGGCGACAATACCATTATCGGAATATTTGCGTGCTTACGTACTTTCTTCAAATGGGCCAATGAGGAAGGACTGACGCAAAACAACCCATTTGCCAGATACCACGGCAAAACCACTGAAAGATACGGCACGCCTATCTATATCACAATCAAGGAGCGTGATATAATCGCGGATTATGACCTTTCAGCCAATAAGCCGCTTGAAGTGCAGCGCGATATATTCATCTTCCATTGTTGTATCGGTTGCCGTATATCCGACCTCATGCGTCTCACCCCGGCCAATATCATCAATGGCTATGTGGAGTATATCGCAAGCAAAACCAAGGCTGATCGCTCTGACGTTATACGTGTTCCTCTGACTCAGAGAGCAAAGGACATACTTGAAAAATACAAGGACGTGGAGAAAGACGGAAAGATTCTGCCATTCATCAGCTCGCAGAAATACAACGTGGCTATAAAAAAGATATTCAAGACTTGTGGCATAACACGAATAGTTACCGTTCTCAATCCCACGACTGGAGAGGAAGAACAACGGCCTATTGATGAGATAGCCAGCAGCCACCTTGCCCGCCGTACATTTGTCGGCAACCTCTACAAGAAAGTTAAAGATCCGAACCTTGTGGGAGCGTTGAGCGGGCACAAGGAAGGTAGCCGGGCATTTGCAAGATACCGAGAGATTGATGACGACTTAAAGAAAGAAATGATAGGATTTATCGAATAATCCGGATTTTGAGGGGAGATAATCAGCTATGACTGAACATTTCCCCTCTATTTGTAGTTGACAAATAAAATATTTTTATTAACTTTGTCAACCAAAGGATATATCAACATGAACAAGCAGACTAACGACATATTTTCACGCCGTCTTAGACAGGCCCGTATGATGAAAGGTTTTTCGTTGGAGAAACTTTCTCAATGTGTCACTCCTGCCATAACCCGGCAGGCCATAAACAAGTATGAGAAAGGATTGATGATGCCGGACAGTCGTGTGCTGATAGCACTTGCGGCGGCTCTTGGTGTCAAGATTGACTACTTTTTTCGGCCGTTCACCGTCGAGGTTGACCGTGTGGAATTTCGTAAGAAACCGAAATTCCCTGAACGCATGGCAATGGCTGTGAGGGAGAAGGTGCGAGAGGAACTGGAGCGTTATCTGGAGGTGGAACAGCTTTGCGGTTGTTCTACTGAATTTTCAATGCCACGCAAGCGTGTATCCAACATTGATGAAGCGGTACTTCATGCCAATGAAGTACGCAAGCATCTTGGCTTGGGATATGACGGCATAACCAACGCAATAGAAGTTCTGGAGGATAATGGCGTAAAGGTAATTGAGATTGCTGAAGATGCCGACTTTGACGGATTAAGCGGGTATGCCAACGGCTCTATCCCTCTTATAGTGGTTAATGGCAACTTTCCTACTGAGCGCAAACGCTTCACTGCCTTGCATGAGTTAGGACATCTGCTTCTTGATATTCCTGAAGAGGTATCTTCAAAGGAAGTTGAGCATATATGCAACGCTTTTGCGAGTGAGCTGCTGCTTCCTGTCGGCGTGCTTAAAACGAAGTTGGGAGATTCGAGACATGACATATCTTTGTCAGAACTGACTGATATACAGCGTCAGTTCGGAATATCTATTGATGATATAATGATAGCCCTGCGCTCAAATAATGTAATTTCTGACAAGCGTTATTCCGGTTATCAGACTAAGAAGAACAGACTTCCTGATTTCAAGAAACTTGTCGAGACCTCACGTGTGGTAAGCGAGCGGTCAGGACGGTTCGCACGCATGGTTTATCGTGCGTTGGCCGATGAAGTCATCTCTTTTTCTAAAGCCGCTGTACTTCTGAACACCTCTGTCGAGAGCGTCAAGTCTCAGCTTCAATTAGTGTGAGAAGATGGAGATAATTGTCAACGATACAAATATCTTCATCGATCTTCACTCGATAGGATTGCTAAGTCAACTTTGCGATCTGCCTTACGAAATACGCACGGTGGATTTTGTGATGGCAGAAATTGTCGATAATCGACAGCAAGAAGATATGGGGCGTCTTGTCAAAGAAGGGAAGATTACGGTCGAGAGCTTTACAGCTGAGGAACTTATTGAGATTGTAAATGAACACGCCACCGTGTCCGGCAACCTTTCCATACCAGACTGCTCGGTATGCTATTATGCCCGTAAACATGACATAACTCTGCTTACCGGCGACCGCCAGCTACGCAGATATGCTGAGTCCCATAATCTCACTGTTCACGGCATCCTTTTTATTTTCGATGAACTTGTGGCACATTCGGTCATTTCTCCGGAGGCCGCCGCAGGGAAATTGAAGGAATTATACTCAATCAACGTGCGCCTGCCGAAGTCCGAGATTCAAAGACGGATTGACCGTTGGGGTAACGACACATGAATATCATGGATATAGTAGATATACAGCACTCCATCGGCAAAATGATTTCGGAACTTCGTCTTATCCGGAACACAGTCTGCACAGTCTCGGCTGACGGATTGAACGGTCTGTCAGAATATTTGGCTGACAATCAGCTTGAATATGAAAAAGCCATAAGAGCCGAGGTAAGGGATAAAGGAAGTGATTATTTTGTAGGCCAGTTATACCGTAGCCTATCATCATATCTTGCGTGGTATGCTGAGAATCACGATGCCCATTCTGATAATGCCGCAGTATCAAGACGGATTTATGACAGGATAGCTTTCCTCTGGATACCACCGATAGAGAACCTGTTTCCCGGAGTTGTAAAGGCAAATGAAAATATAACGATACCAGCCTGTGACAATAAAGATCCAAAAGGTTACAATGGCCCATACGAACAAGTCGGAGAGCACTATCGCAGTATAAGATACGACATTGTTGAGAACAAAGATTATCCGCATCTTACAAATGATGAGATATACCGAAGACTGAAGGAGTTGGCTGCACCTGTATCTGCCGAAGGTGTGAAAATCGCCATGATTCTCAATATAGCGATAAAACATCGCCTGTTGCTCAAAAAACCGCAGGGAAAGTCACTTGAAAGAGAACTTGGGATGACCTGTACCAATGCCGCAGTAACAAATATAATCGCAAGTCCCGACGAGCATTTCTATATTGACAAGTGGGGAAGAGAAATGGAAGCTAAGTTGCTGAAACAATAGCTGTTCATATTCAAAACATATCATACCGTCCTATCGCTTAAACTTTAATCCCTTAAATTTAAGCGGAGGATACAAAAGTTAAAGGAGTCCTGTACGTACAGGGCTCTATTTTTGTGCCATAATTCAAAGAATAAAGAATATGGCAGCAGAAATTATCAATTCAATACTGGATGGCCCCAAGGGGGTATATCTGGTTGTTGATGCCTCCGATATGAAGGTGGCGTTTCAGGAGTTTCTTCAGATAATACGTGAGGCTGAGGATGAAAAGCGGGCATATGATGATGAACTCGCAACCGTGACCCGCGAAGAAGCATGCAGGATTTTCAACCGTTCATACAGTACCCTCCTCCGCTGGGAGAAGGACGGTTATCTGGTACCTGTAAAGATAGGCAAAACACCCCTGTATAAAATGTCGGATATAAAGGATGTCCTGAATCAGAACTTTGGTAAATAGGGAGAAATAAAGTACATAAATTCAGATACCTATGTCACAATACAAAATAAGAAGCTCCCACCCAGGTATTGTCTGACACTATTTCTTTATTTTCTGACCTAATATGATAGCACATTGAATTATAGCTCAAAAGATTAAACTCTCGGAAATACAGATTATGGCACAAAGCCTTGACACGATGAATTGTCAAGATGCAATCAAATGTCTTCATCGTAAAAGGACGTGGCAATCCATGACAGTGGGGCAAGTATTAACCGGCTTGCCATTACACTATGGAAGGCATAAAACACTTGCTTATGAAAGCAAAATCTTTATCAGCCGTTGACCCGTCAAGACTCTACACCCGGCAGGAAGTGGCAACAATGTTTGCCCTGACAGACATCGAATTATTCATCTATGTAAGTGATTCTGAAAGGCTGGAATATGAAATTACAAAAGAGTCGCCTTATCCTTGCTTCCGTGGAAGCGAGCTAATTCGGTTCTTCTCCAAAACCTATAAGTTATGCCAAGATGGATGCCCGTCTATGAAGACGATATGACGCACTGGCTCTGGGATAATGCACAGCGTTATCAATGGTGGCTCGAAATAAGGTTCCGCGCTGCCAAAACTCCAGGCATGAGGTATGTGGGTGATACGAATATCCGCATACGGGTGACTTATGGAGAATGGCCTGTGACAATCGCATATCTGGGTACTCGGTGGCACGCCGATGAAAGAGCCATCGTATCTTTTCTTGAAGCATTGGAAGAAGATGGACTAATCACACGCCGAAAGAGCGGTCTTATCACAATAATATCAGTTTGCGGTTTTGAAAAGTATTGCTTCAATATGGAGCGAGATGGAAGTCATGAGGCAAAGGATAATATGACTAAAGAATTGCCGGATATTCCGCAAAACTCCATTCAGGAGGATTTGCAAGAGGAAACGGAGACGCAGAATGAGATGATAACTGAAACGGCAGACCAGACGCTGGCATATTTAGATAAAAGAAAAAATATAAAAGAACTTTTTATTGAGAGTAAACGCGCACATGAAGAAGAATTTTTAGAAAAACTGAAAAAATCAGATACCGCTTTGACGGAAATGGCAAAGAGCCTGCACTGTGATGTTACGGATCTGATACCGTTGGTTGATGATTTCAGCAACGCGACTATTTCCACCGAAGACTGGCACTCCACGTTTTCGGCTTTCAAAAAACATTTTCTCAACTGGGCCCGGCTGAGATTAAAAACGACTAAGAATGAGATATCCACAAAAAATCAACCCGAAAGAGGCTATAATACAAATGCAGGCCGCCGCCGAGGACCGATTACACCCGATTGCGGACTTAACGAAGATTGATGCATACAAGCAGTATTTCTTGCATTGTGCGAAAGCAATTTGCTCCGGCTATATCGTCCGTGACGACCAACGCAATATCTTGAACGACATCGTTCATTGGGCTTTGAAAGATTACGATGGTAAACTTGACCCAGACCGGGGACTGTTGCTTTGGGGCGACATCGGAACTGGTAAATCAACGCTTCTACGCATAATCCGGCAATTCTGCCATGACATACGTCCTCCCAAAGATGGTATGCGGTATTGGTTTCGTATGACAAACGTCATCGACATATGTGCCGAGTTTTCCGATGAATCGCGCGATGGCGGCTATTATGCCATACAAACCTACATAACCAGTTCCCGTCAGGCTTTTGATGAGCTTGGCAGTGAGACAACGCCTACCGGCCGGTGGGGCAATTTTGAGAATGTCATGCAGTATGTTCTTCAGCGGCGATACGATCTGCGTGACAATCAGTTCACCCATGCCACGACAAATCTGTCGCTTCAGCAGCTGTCAAAGGTTTACTCACCTCGTATCTACGACAGATGCAAGGAAATGTTCAATTTCGTGGAGATTCGAGGTAAGACGTTCCGAAAAACCTATAAATCTGACAACGATGGCTAAACGGAGACAAAATAGGAAGGTAAATATTTCATTGATTGACCGTGAACGGCTATACACCGTTTCAGAGGTGGCACGGATACTCGGCATAAGCCGGTCATATTTCTACTACTGTTTCGACCATGACGAGCAGTTTCCCCAACCTACGCTCATAAATGGCATGAGTCGCCTGACCGGAAATGACATAATTGAGATTATAGCATTGCGAGGTCGTAGGGGGCAATAAACTCAATTAGTTCCAGAGATACCCCGGTGAGAGGCTCGGAGCGGAGAAGGCTTCGGAGAGGTCGATGGCGAGTAGCCATACCTGGGTGCGTATGCCGTCCATGTCGGAGAGTGTCTGCACATAGCGGCTCTCTCCTGTACCCGAAATCCGGCACCACTGCCGCGCGAAGATGTCGGGTTGGAAAGCGTCGATG
>CAJUSW010000004.1 GCA_910589485.1 uncultured Duncaniella sp. | reverse complement strand
TCTCCGGTAGTGTGTGCATATCCGGTCAGTGCGATGTCACCGTTAGCCACCGCCGAGGCGTATGCGTCCGCGTCCTTCTCGAGCAACGAATAGAGCATCATCTGCATGTCTCCCGGTGTCGGGAGGAACCATCGGTGGGCCTTGAAGCACTCCGCAAGGATCTCACCCTCCTTCAGACCCGTAGGCTCGTAGGCGTAAGCGTATGAGGCCGCAGGATAGTAGTAACGGTAGGCGTTGCCCGGAGTCTTGTTGGCTTCCGTAATGAGATCCTTCAGATCATCGAGCTCGCTGATGCCGTCATGGGCCACCGGCTGTGGAAGCTGTACGGTGTCGTGGCGCAGCACCTCGTTACGGGTCTTGATGATCTTCCACGTCTCCCGCATACCCAGGGGGATAATGTCACCCTCGCTGTAGTTCTGCGCGTCGGTGTCAGCCTCGCACAGCCCGTTGCGCAGCAGCTCCGTCTCCTTGTAAGTCTTCCATTCCTCCGCCTCCTCGTCCCACAGCGTATCGCCCGCCGGAGCCGATGCTGTGAACGAGCAGTTCGGTATCCCCTGTATGTCGGCCATCATCACGTCCGATGTGGGGATGGCGCTCAACTGGCTCTCCGCTCCCCATGCCACATTCCCGCTTATGGCCTTCGGTGCGAACCCGAAGCGGTAGGTGCGTCCGTTGCGCACCACTATGCGCCAGAGCGTTGCGACGTGGGTCCTCGACTCGTCGCGTATATTGCTGATGGTGCCGTCGGCATAGATGTAGTCACCTATCCTCGGCGTGCGGGCGTAGAAACCTACCGTGGTGCTTCTCTCGAGTAGAGAGCCGTCCGCGCGGTGCACCCTCACTGTCACCTGAGCCGTGGGTGAGGCCTCCTCCGTGCCTACTGATGCAAGCGTCACCACACCCGTGGCCGTGTCGATAGTGGCGTAGGGGTTGGCCTCCATCTCCCATTCTATCGAGGTGAAGTCATTGGCATTGGGGTTGTCGGATATGACTGTCAGCTGATACGCCTTGCCCGGCTCCGAGAAATACCCGGCTCCGGCTATGCGCACGTAGTCCACCGCCACCTTGCTGTATGTGATGCGCAGGGCGTTGTCGGCCGAGTCGATGTCGCCCCACGCCTTGATGCACTTCTGCTTGAGGGCGAATGTCATCTTCTCCGAAGCCGGAAACGTGATCGTGCCCGAGAGCTTCGCGCCCATGTCGGCCAGCTTACCGATCTGCTTCGCGGTGAAATCGGTAAAGTTAACCCCATCGAGTTCCACTAACTGAAGTGTATCTCCGGCCAGAGCGGTCTTCAGCAGTCCGCGGTAATTCAGCTTCGGGCACCCTTTCAGCACCATCACCGCGAGCGCCGAGGTGTCCTCCACGGTCAGTTCGGCAAGTCCGCCGAGGTTCTCGTAGCGCAGCTCGCGGGGCTTGCTGAGGCGTATGGCCGTGAGCGTGTCCGTATCCGGCACCGTGACCTTGCCGACCCCCGTACCGCGCAGGTCGATCTCCTCAATCACCTGCGATATGAATTCAGCGTCGCCCGTGACGTTCGGACAGTTGCGCACCGTGAAACGGCGCATGGCTACAGAGTTCTTCGCTATGGCGAGGACATTGCTTCCGAGCGACGTATTGGCCGCGCGGTCCGAGTAGTCCAACACAAGCGATTTGAGACGGCGCAGATTGTTCTCTCCGGTACGGATATAGAGCGTGGTGGCCACGTCCTGCAGTCCTCCCTCCACCTTCGAGCCGTCGGGCTGTTCGGCATAGGTGCTTATCTCCGTGATAAGGTCCGCATTGTAGAGGGTGAATGTGGTGTCGTTAAACGTGACGCCCGGACTCGGGAAATATACCGCCTCGCCCGGCGTGATGGCGCGCTTCGGCTCCGAGGCGGCCGCCGATCCCCAGTTGAGCGAACCGTACAGCGGGCAGTAGTAGCGCAGTGCCACACCCTTTCCGGCACCCGAGAGCGACATCACAAACGGTGTCGACGTGTCGGCCCCGTACTTGGAATCGAGGTAGCGGAAGCGTGCTTTGAGTATGTGGCGCATGGCTTCGCTCTTGTCGCCGTAGGCCATGTCGAAGCGTCCGGTGTTGGCGTAGCCCATCGCATCGGCCGCATACAGGGCCTCGCACCACTGTGTGCGGAACTTCTGATAAAGCCCCCACACGTAGTCGAAGTTGAGACCGGCGGCACGCATGGCGCGCCACATGGTCCCGAGGTCGCTCCCCCAGGCACGGCTCACGCACTCCCACAGCCCCGAGAGGCGCCCGTTGTACACAGGCTCACCCACGGTGCAGTCAGGGACAAAGGAGCCGGTGGCCGCGTCATACTTCTCGCCGAGTATGCGCCCGGTCTGTCCGGTGGCGGGATCGTAGGAGTCGCCCCACTCATGGAATATCTTGTACATCAGCACGCCCACATTGTCCCATCCGGCCAGGGTGTCGGAGTCGCGCTGAAAGAACCTCGCGATAAAGCCGTCATTCGGCAGTGTATTGTTGTCAGCCATATTGTCAATCTTTAGTCAGAGTTATGGTCATATTCTTGTCAAATGAATCCTTGCCTATGAAGGCATCGAAAAAGAGGAAGTAGAACATCGCCGATGCCTTGTCGAGCCACTGCTCCCCCTCGGCGCGGAAGCGTGCCACGCGGTAGTCCGGGGTGTCATGCGTGTAGCGCACGGAGCCGTATGTTACCGGATTGTCAAGTGCGCGGTACTCGCCGTTCTTCGCCTTGTAGCGGTCAGCCACGGCGGGATTGCACCCCTGTATGAAATTGTGGAAGGCCCGCAGGTGCCGGCTCTGGGAGTTGGCGGCCGCCACCCCCTCGGCGTTCGGGGCCTTTCCGGTGTCGGCTCCGCCGGTGGTCTTGGGGTAGCGGGCATAGTAGAGCGTGGAGAGCAGGTCCGACCATGCCCCGTCCTTCCACTCCCCCTCGGGGCACTCCTCCATGAAGAAGTTGATGTTGTCCTCCACCTCCCACATCTCCGTGCTGTTGGCCACGGTGGCTCCGTAGGGGCTTCCGCTGTATTTGTTGTTCACGAAGTTGTAGACCGAGAGGAAACGCACCGCCGGCACGCCGTTGTTGTACTCCCTGAGCCATCCTATCTCGGGATAACCGCTCAGACTCTGGCGATAAGTAATGTCGCCGACCGACTGTTGCGAGGCCTGCATGGGGGTGAGCACCGAAGGGTAGGTATTGGCCACGCCTAAGAGTATGTGCTGATAGGCATTGGCCGCGAGGATATTGAAGATGCCCTCCGAGGATGCGAAGTTCACTTTGTCGACAAACTCCGTCTCCTCCCCGTCGATACCGTCCGTGATGGAATATCCGGTTATCGTTATCACCTTGTCCCCCACGGTGACGCTCCACCGTCCCTTGCCGTATCTGTTGGCCCAGTTCTTGTATGGATCCGGATAACTCAGGGACGAGGTGCCGTCGAGTGCGATGTCATGGTCAGTGCATACGAACGATGCGTTTGCCAGATTATCCTCCGAGGGGTCCCACCCGGGATTCACAAACTCCGTCGACGCCTTCTGCCAGTCCTTCTTTCCGGTGGGCATCTTGGCGATCTCCCATATCTTGTAGGGGGTGGAGGGGAGCGCCTCGCGCACCTTGGCGAAGTCTACCTCTCCGTATGAGTTCAGTATGTCGTTGCGCCGGGCTATTGCTATCTTCTCGTCGGCGTCCGGGGTGTCGTAGGCATAGTTGCCTATCATCTGCGCCGTGGAGAGGGCCTTGTCGTAGACGCGCACCGAGTACAGCTCCACGTCGCACTCGTCCGAGCCGATCACTATGTCCTGCGGTGCGCCCTGCTTCCATGAGGCGCGCTGATAGTCCATGATGCGCACCGGCACGCCGTTGACGTATATGTACCCGATATTGGCGTCCAGCTCCGTCTGCCCGCTCACTGTCTTGTTGACGCAGTGGCGGGTGGTGCCCTCGATCACTATGCCCACGCGCAGGCGGGTCTCGTCGTCCCATATCGTGCGGACGCTTCCGGCAGTGGTGTGCAGCTCCATGCCGTCGGCACGGATGGTGAAGCCGGTGCCTCCGTTGAGACATTCTATCACCTTGGCCGAGGAGTCCGTGCAGTTGCGCGTGGCGAACTCAAATTCGATTGTCTTGCCCGTGCGGTCGCCCACTCCGGGGGCATTGGCGCCGAAGTCCCTGCCGAAAGGCTGTGAGCCGCGCAGGGTGATCCTCCGTCCGGCGGGTATCATGAATGAACCGCCCGTGAAGCCCGCGCCTCCGGCCAGCCGGAAGTTGGCCGACCGCTCCACGCTGCAAGTCGTCTGCCCCTGGTACTCGCTCTTCCAGTCCTGCGCGTCCGAATCGGTATTGCTCCTTCCGGCCGCCGAAAGATGGATCTTACATTCAGCCGCCGGAGAGAGGTTGACGCCGGGATCGGTGACGCGTATGGTGTGCGTGGCCGTGGCGGTGCCGCATGTCAGCTCCACGCGTATGTTCCCGCTCTGGAGATATGAAGCCTCGCTGAGTGCGAGGTGAAGCGTCTGCAGTCCGCTCTCGCCGTCCCTCGGCATGACCACCGTCTGGCTTATGCCACTGCGTAGCACCCCTCCGTCGGCACCGATCACACGGGCAGTTATCTTAACCTCCGTGCCCGCCGTAGCCGTGGGGTAGTGGAAGAAGTAAGGGACCGAGGCCGTGGCGTAGAGCTTCGCCTCCTGATCCGCGTCCTTGCCTATGCAGATTGTCGGGACGTATAGTCCGCCTTTGATGAAGCGGGCGGTGGCAGTGGGCGTGCGCAGGGCGAAGGCCGCGTTCTCGGCATACACCTCAAGGGTGTGCGCCCCGGCATTGAGCGCCCCGTCGCTGTCGACGCGGAATGTCACCGAGGAGTTATGCACCGAGGCCACGGCTCGCTCCGTGCCGTCGATCAGCAGGTGCACCTGCGCCTCCACGCCGTTGCACGTCACCGGGAGCTCCCAGTCCGCGCCCCTGAGGGCCGTCTCGTCGAAGCTCCCGCCGAAACCTATGCTCAGCTCCACCGTCTGCACCGAAATGTTGAAAGTCCTGCGCTTGCCGTGGGCGTTGGCCACCGTGAGCGTCACGCTGTTCTGCTCGGCATTGAGATAGGGGCCGAGGTCAAGGGTGTAGTCGTTGCCGGGGCGGAGCGTGAGGCCCAGTGCCGCGATCTCCGTGCCGTTGACGCTCACGGTGGCCGTGCCGTTCTCGGTGTCGAGGTTGGTAGGGTCGCCCCCGTAGTAGGAGTTGTAGGAGAAGGCGAGTTCATTGGCTGAACCCTTCACCGCCGGAGATACCGGCAGGCGGGTTATGCGGGTGGCCAGCGTGTACTCGTCGCCTCCGGCGTCGCTCACCTTGAAGCTGAGCTGTCCGAGCAGGAGTTTGGCGTTGGCCGTGGGGTCCGCCTCCCATGCTTCCTTGCAAGCGTCGTCGGCGAACACGCGGATGTAGATCATGCCGTCCTCACCCGGGTACTGCTCTATGCACCCCACCTTGTTTCCCCCGTGAGCCTCTATATCGGTGCGAAGCTGCTTTATGACAGACTTGAGAAAGTTCTCAATGTCCTCAATGTCGTGGCACCAGCCTTCGCTATCGTGGCTCCATGCCTCATCGAGGCTCGAAATTGCTCTTTTTATGACATCAAGTTTCTTTGCCATGTATGTTTGTTTTTGGATTTGATTCGTTGACTATCTTCGGCGCTCTCCCCATCCTGTACCATGTTGCCAGCCGTGGCCGTGCTGCCACCATCCGCCGGCAATGCAGGCCCGGACAGCCGAGTATATCACACGCCCGGCATACACCAGACGGCTCACAGCCTTGCCCCCTATGGCAAGCCGGCCTATCTTCTTTCCACCGATTGCAAGCGCCATGATTACGACTCCTCCTCGGTGTAATAGATTCTGCCGGGCTCACATTCCCCGGCCTCGAGCATCCGGTCAAGCTCCTCCTCCGAATCGATGCGCTGTGGGATGAGGAGTGTCAGTTTCTCTCGGATAGTCTTAAGGTCTTCAGATATGTCATCAAATGACGCTATAGGAGATAATGCCTGAATGATGTCATCCAGTATGCCCCCGAGGTAAACAGGAGATATACTGTCTTTAGCGATGAGCGCTTTTAGAGAGTTGACTTTAGATTGGAGAGAGGTAAAATCAGTCATCGAGAGTAAAGTTGTTTGTTCAAAGATAGAGAGGACAGGGCAGCCGGTAAAAGACATTTAACGATAACCGTTGCGTCTATAAAAAGAAGATCGTCGTTTGGCAATGTCAGGATCAAGGGAAGCGCAGAACATTGATTTAAATTCATCACCGAGCGAATCAGCCATAAAATCGCGCAGAGCCATCACGGAAGAAAAATATTTGATAGAAAACCATCGTCGAGGTTCACGGATACGACCGTTTTTTTCGATATGCGCCTGATTATGGTTATAATCGCCATGACGGAGTTCTCGTCCCACGCCAAGATCCTGCCAAATACCATATTCAAGGAACTTTTGAGATAGCGTAATATCATAGAAACGCCCATCGGCACGGATGCCTAAAGAAATCGGAGATTCCCAGAGCGCAGAAGTATTTATGACCTTGAGTTTATAGATACGTTCCTGCCAAATATCAATCATCGTTTTATTCCAGGACTCGACATATTTTTTGCGTTGGTCGATGACCGACTGCTGGTCTACTCTTGCCATTCGTCCGGATTAAATCTGAGGTCAGTATAAGTCGATACTTTAAGTTGGAAGTATGCAGCCGCCATTCCGGAGAATGTGTACCTGTCAATCTCGGTGAGCGCAATACGATCATCGAGGTAAATACAATGTTCCTCCAGCAGAGTCTTTTCAAGGATAAGACGCGACATGAACTGCCGGAAAAGTTCGCGGATCTTATCCATAGCCACCTCCCGGGCTTTCATGTCATTTATGGCATGAGGGAACGCTATAAAAACGGTCTTGACCCGTTCGGTATGTGGCGAGTTGTCGGTATATAAGACTCCTTGAGATATATCCGATGCAGCGACAAACGGAACTCGAGATTTAAAGTCGGATATAGCGTCCTGAAAGCCCTCGAGACCTGAAACACGGCAGAACCGGAAGTTGAGAGCATGAGCGAACTTGTTGCTCAAAGTCAACTTCTCAAAGAAATCGGTTGAGTCCCAATTAAAATTAGGGGTTTCCATGTCAAGATTTTTTAGCGAATTTTTTATTAAGTTCCTCGAATTCGTGTGCCTGAGCGTCAAGCTCTGTAAGCGCACGCCATACGTCCAAAGCGAGGATCTGGGACTCTTTAGAGACGTCGCCTTTGGTCAAGGCGCGGATCTGAGCATCAACGCTCCGGCGCAGAGAGTCATAATCAGGAGCAGGACCAGAATCTGCCGAGCCGACAGGCCTGAAGAAATTAGGGAACAGCGAGGAGAAATATGTTTTAACCGAGGCCCACCAGTAGAATACTCCCAACAGTTCATATTCAGCCGGAGCAATGCCCTCTTTTTGGTACAGCAGTTCCGCCATTTGCCTAAGCAGGTCATCATTATGTGTGATCTGATAACCTTGCCACAAATTCTCACAGGCCAGATAAGACTCAAAGGGAAAGCCGGAGAGATCTGCATTGACCGCCCGGCCTTTGCCAATTCTCTCAAGACGTACAGGTATAGACGGCGGTTCTTTAATCCAATCAAGAGATACAAGAGCAGCGGCAAGCTGTTCAGCAGATATCTTAAAGGTGGTTTTCTTGTATTTCAGAAGGAAACCATCACCATAGGGAGTTATGACTTTAAGGCCGGACCACCTGAAAAGGCAGTAAGTAGCTATCGAGGCGCGAGTCTGCGCCGAGTAGTCCTCGAGGGAGAGATAACGTTCAGACTCGTTTATTTTCTGAACGTTCATAATGGTCTTAAAAAGGAAAACAAGCTGACTCTGAGTAAGAGCAGACCAAGAGTCAGGAACAGTTATATCAATATTCATCAGAAAAAGTATGCACCGGGAATGTTATTATTAAATGGTTCAAGAGCCTCGCCCATTTCGGGACCCCATATTTCGCGGAATATCCTTGGCAAGCGCTTAATACAGTCAATGACCGGAGATAAAAGATGCCACAGCTCATGCGTATCAGGGCACTTGTGTTTCTGATCGCGCACATGTACATCAATCCACCGGTTCTCCGCATTGCGCAACAGCGGCAATAGTACAGCACACTCAAGTCCAAGGTCATCACTCATATTCGGATTATGTGCGAATGAAATCATTTGATGAATGAGCGCAGATCCGAGATAAGAATTAGCCGATTCAACCTCAAACTGTCGGGCGAGGCCATAGACCTTGTCGTATGTGGCCAAAAGGTCATCAGAGCGATGCCATCGTTTGACATCCTGTAAAGAGCGGATAAGAGATCCGGTAAAGAATATGCCATTTTGAGTCTCGAGCCAAGGTCTGAAAACTTTGAGGTTATCGACAAGCAGGCATAGACATTCATCCGAAGTAGAACGGAGGGAGGCGACAAGTCTCTCGACACGTTCCTTTGATGCCGGAGCCATCTCAGAAGTGCTGACAACGGCAAAGCCGTTTGGAGAGAGCACAATGTCAAGAGAAGGGATGGCATCAGCGAATGCCCGGAGAGCGATCAAGCGCCGGGCGACCGGAAGCCACGAGCCGACAGGCAGATCATCAGAGCCGAGGATCTCAGACTCAAGCCACATTTGCTGTTGTACAAGGAATGGAGACAGCTTGTCAAAGAGCGGTACTTCACCCTCGACAGTGTCCAATACATTAGGGATGTATTTTCGTAGTTGCTCATCAGACGTTATCAGTTTTTCCATTGTCTTTATTTTTGTTAAGTGTCACTTCCTTAGCGTCCTGATGTTCGTCGAGAGTTGTGAGCTGAATAAACGGGCATTCAGGATGAACGCCCTTCCATCCATTGAACCGGATGATAATGTCATGCACCTGAAACAGAATATCGTGGTAAGGCTTTTGCAAAGCCTGAGCGATGGTATAAAGCTCACGTTTATCAGAGCCGGAGTTATTTGTCTGAGCTTTACCAGGCACTGAACCTACAAGGTTTGAGTGCACCCTCATGGTAAAGCAGATCATATTGATGGCTTCGGCGATATCGCTTTCCCAGTCGCCACCCTCTTTGGTCTTTGAGTCGATTGAAGTAACTGTGATATCCGCGTTTTCATTCTTTCCATCGACGGACAGGGATTTTCCGGTGAAAAGGATAGAGCCGGTATTTTCCGTAGTAGTGAGGAACCGCATCATCTCCCGCTTTCGCTGATTGACAATCTTCTGACGCTCCTTAGGATCAAGCGTCCGCTGTTCCTGAAAAATATTATCCCAATAGCGTTGCGATACTTCTACCACATACTTGATGGGGGCCGAGTTCTTGAGCTTTGAGAGCTTGGCCACACCAATCAGACGCTTAATGTCATACCAGGCACCACGGAAAAGTGAGGCATAGTGCGGGATCGGATAGTAAAGAGAATCGACACCGGGGAATTTAGTGATGATGGCAAATTTACGCTCCTTGGAATCAGCAATAGTCCCATCCGGTCGAGTACGTTGTCCAATGCGCATTTCCAAGTCTTTCCATGGAGAATGGGGGTCAAGTAGCGGTATTTTCTCAAAGACATCATCGGGTTTAGGATTTCTGAAAGGTCCATATAGGACATAGGATATCCGACCGAACGAGTCTGCCGGAGAAAAGCGACAATAGCAAGCCTCTTTCCGTTGCAGACCGACAATCTTGTCACCGTCAGCATTAAGATCAATAACAGATATCGCAAAATTGAAATGCTTCAGATCCTGACATACTCCCAGGAAATAATCTGGCATGGGATTATCGAGAAGGAACTGCTCAACATCAGACCTTACAGAGGCATCGGCATCCTCGGTGCAATACTTCAAGCCACTTCCGTAACAGACTTCGGCGTTGAAAATCTGACAGGTGGCGAGAGTCTCATCCCCTTCAATGAGGTCGATAAGATCATAAGGTATCTGGTCATCCGTGCCCCACGGAATGTATTCTGTCCCATCAGGAAGTATATGGCGCAGACCATCGACATCCTCTCGGAAAGTCTGACGGTTTTTTGTGATGAATACAGCAGAGGCCTTTTGCCCGGGAATACGTTCAACGGCAAAAAAATCAGTGAATTCATCACGAAGTGGAATTGCTTTCTTCTTCATTTTGGAGAGAGTGGAATTGGATTAGAGGAAAACTTCAAAGTCATTAATCTGGATGATGCAAACGTCGTGTATAGTACGGATCTCATGACTTGCCAGCAGTTTTATGGATCTTGTTCCCTTGTAGAAGTCATATCGGAGTGAAACAGCGTTCTTATATTCAATAAGAGATCCATCACGGAGCTTTACAACTACGAGATCGACCGGAGTACCACGATCAAGCATCGCCCTTGCCTGAGATATATGTATAGAAGTCATAGAAATTGCTCAGTAAATTCATTAGTGAATATGCCTCCATCCATATGCAGGTGGGAGATTTGTTCTTTAGAGAGGTGCGGTCTGTTATCTTTATACCGCCAAGATATTTTGACAGTCCACAATGAATCATCATTATTGTCGATATCGCAAGTGTGATCAGTAATGAGTATCCGCTCAAAGGAATTGCCATCAGTGAGGTAGACTTCATGTGAAGATACTATCTGAGCTATAGAGAGAGACTCCTGTTCGGTAAGGCCCTCGGATTGAAAATCAAAAGTCTGGTTAATCTTCCGGTCATATTGCGATGCACTGCCGGCGCAAACAGCCAATTCACGCGAAACAGCTGTTTTTTTCTTGATGGCACCGTGCAGATCCATATAGTCAAAAGCATTGAAACAGTTGCGGAAATAGAAGCGGACGACAGGAGAGCCAGGAAGGATATAATAAGTCTTAGAGCGATGACCATTGCGGAATGTAACAGCGATCATGTCGACATCCCGCCCCAGAGCTCTGTTAAGAGTAGCGTGCAACACAGCAAAAGAGCCACGGGCGCATCCTGAAGAGAAAGCCTTCGCGTGAGCATGGAAGATATGCGTGCCTACAGAACCATCAGACTCCTTAAAGAGACAGATCAATGATACGTCATCTTCGTTGGGGACAGAGTTCAATACATACATGGAGTCGGGATAAACACGTTGAGAGTGAAATGTAGTCAGAAAGCTATCATGTACGCTAAGGTCTGGAGCGACACATTCACAATAAACCGGGTTAATCTTTATCGAGGCATCTCCGATGGTCAGCATGTAATTTCGGAATGATACGCCTGCATTGCGCATATCTTCCTCAATAAGTGAGGCCGCATCATGTAAAGTAACAGTGCCGTCGAAAGAGTAAAGAGTTGTAGTAAACAGTACATGTCCGGAATCGGCATTAAGCAGCGAGACAGTCTCCTTGGAGCTGTCGGTCTGAGCTGAGATGTCCCCAATCTGCGAAGTCAGAGGATAATCATCAAGCGGAGAAGATATAGATATCGTTGCCATGCCACAAAATTAGGCAATAGCTGATGGGTGGTAAAAGACAAAGAGCCGGCACATGCGGGATGTGACGGCTCATGTTCATTGGACGGGTAGGATCAGGCGAATGCGACGATTGCGTTGTAACGGTCGCCAAAACTGAGATGGATGGCGGACTTGCCGGCCTGTGTAGTGTGGAGGTAGATCATGTGGAGGGCACGGCGCACGGCACAGCGCGAGGGGTTGGCGGCGAGGTGGGCGCGGTATTCATCGTTGATGGCCTCGAGGTGTTGCCGGTATTGCATACGGTTGTAGGCCATTGATTGGCGTGTGGCCTCCTTGATGCGTGACTTTTCGGCCCATAGGGCTTCGCGGGCCTCGGGAGAGGCGACCAGGCCGATGGCTGTGTTGAGATGGCCGATCCGGCGGTTGGAGGCACGTTGGATTTCGATGCGCTCGGCCTTGTACTTAAGGCGGAGGGCGTTGATGCGGGATTCAAACTGATTCATTTTGGAAAGCATTTAAAATGAAGTCTAACAATATGTTGATTTTCTCGTGGGTACGCAAAAAGAGTTCCGCTCCCCGTTGCTTTCCACTCTCTCGAGCAGCGGGCGCATTAACGCACCGCACGGGACGGAACTCTATATGATGGCGACCGGGCATAAAAAATGCCCGCTACGGTATGCCGGCGGACTCTCATCCGCTCAAGAGATATATGGAAAGCACTGCAAATCTACGACAAGTTATTGACATTGCCAAATTTTATAGCGAAAAAAAGAGGCTGCGTCCTTTTGACACAGCCTCTACAGGTCTCAGATGAGTTGTTTAGTGTCTAATTAAACAGAGAGCGAGACAAGTTCTTTACCCAAGCGGTTGAGAGCGTTTACAATTTTTTCCGCCTGTTTTTGACGAGGTTTTGATCGTCCTGCCGAATAGTGCCAAAGCTGACGCTGATTAACCCCGGTTATATATTGCAACGCGGCAAAAGAAAAAATGTTTTGGTAATGAGTCAACAAACTTTGTATGTCAAACTTATATTTTATGAATAGGTTCGGAGAAACCAGGATCTGAGGGTAAGTATCGCCGTCCGATTCGGCACATTCCACGTAGAAGTCGATGCTTTCGCGGATATATTCTTCAAAACTTTCAAAATCACCATTATGAGCAACAATCCACCCCGGTAACATATCGCATGATGCGCTATACCCATCGGGTGTCTTTGATACATTGATCGTAAGAACAGGTAGCATTGTAAAATACCTTAAATAAGTAAAAAAATAAATAGCGCGGGAACGCGGGACATCCCCGCGCTATTTTGTCTATTAATGTTGCAAAGTTCTTGAGGGGGAAAGCTTTAAAAATAGAATATGGGACGGGCAGCACCCCATATTCTTTAAATCAATCAGAACTTTATGCCCGATTGGTTCGAGACACTATCAAGTTCCCAACCATAGATATCAGATGATTCTTTACCGTTAAGTGTTACCTTTCCGGGTTTAGTCGGATGCTTGAGCTGTCTATGACTGCCCTTTGTTGCGACGATAGTCCAACCGTCCGCAAGGAGTGCTTTAAGCACTGCAGATGTTTTTAAAACTTTCATGTCAAAGAACTCTTTTTAATTAGACGATGCAAAGGTAGTAATTTTACTATTATCTACCAAATAAAAAACCGAAAAAATATTAAAATTACTATTGTTTTTTTCAAGTTAGGGATGGAAACCGAACGGCCGAGACCTTAGGCTCGGTGCGTAGCATGACAGCCCGACCCGTAGGGGAACTACCAAAAAAAGAAGCCCCCTATCCGTTTCACAACGGACAGAGGACAACAACAATCATCAATATAACAATACTATGGATCAGAACATAGTGAGATAGCGAATATGAGGTGAATCAAGAAAATGCCGTAGTCATAGTTCTATTATTCATTTCTGCAGGAATCTATGAAGTAGCCTGAAAGTGAAAATAAGAACACCGATAACGATGGGGACGGCAAGAATAATCAGCAAAGCAGGAGGATGGAAAACATCTGCCTTCGCAGTAACATTCCTCTCGGATAGGTTAGATGTGACGGTTTTATCATCAATATCGGCAGAGCCGGCCAATTTATCATGCCCCTTGATATCTGCAAACTTTTTATCCTTTACGTCAATGCGGTCGATTGACAAAGTAGTAGTCTGAGGATCAACAGAATCAACAAAGGTTCCAGAAGAATGGTGTATAGAGATGTTGACACCCGAAAGGACTACATTCCTGTCAGAATTCAAAAGTGCTGAAAGATCTGACACCCGGACAAAAGTGACTGTTTCAGAATGTTCGGATGTCATATCAGAATGAGCCGATGACTGAGTCTCTTTATGGACATTACAGGCTAAGAGAGACAGAAAAAGGGTAAAAACAAGGACTAAAAGTTTCATAACCCAGCGTATTCAAGAATAGCATCAAAGCAAGGACAATCCTTGATACGTTCCCACGGATCTATGACACCGTTCCCGTTGAGATCAGGAGAAAGATCACGATGGCCTACAATCTGGGCAACAGGGAATTCCGTCTTGAGTTCGGTGAGCAACTTTACGAGTGCTGCCTTCTGTTCAGGGGTGCGGTTGTCGACGGACGGATAAGGCATCGGTTTTGAAAGGTCAAGACCACCTATCCAAGCGACATTGATGATGGTTGAATTGTGACCTTTGACGCCGTTGGAGATTTTCTCCACTGGCCAAGTATTCACAATTTTTCCTGAAGGTTCGACAATGAAGTGATAACCCGGGGCAGACCATCCGAGGCAGTTTTTGCCTTTGCCTGTGTGATATCGAATAATGTCTGTGGCTGATTGTTTTTGGCTACCAGCTGTGCAATGCACTACAATTTTTTCGATTTTACGCATGGAGAGATCAATTAGAGGAGATTGTCAGTCAGAAGTTGATACCGTGAATGCTCAGGCGTTCACGCAGAATGGCGTTGAGTTCATCCATTTTTTCGACCTGTTTTTTGATTAAGGTCTGTTCTTTGAAAGAGATCCGATTGAAACGATCATCTTCAACGAAACGAGCGAGATTGCGCTGATGAGCCTCAAGCTTCGCCTGCTGATTGAGCAGATTGATTTTGAATTTTTCCATTGTGGTTAAGATTAGAGAGATATTTAGTGATCACAGAGATGCAATGTTGGGATATTCCGAGCAAGGCGGCAACGAATGTCATAATCTCGCCGAAAGCGACAAGAGCGGAAGAATGGATCTCGCCGGTAGGAGAAACGACAAATCCCGCAATAAGGAGTCCACACCCTACAACAGTCAGCAGGACGGCTAACCTGATAGAATAGATGTTGGTGTTGGTTGAAGTATTCTTAAGATCGGTCATTGGAGGAGAGAGTTTGATGACGCAAAATTATTGTGAGCAGGGCGAGGAATAAAAGACAAACGGGCAGGCAAAGCCTGTACCGCTCTCCCCGGATGGGGGCGTCTTGCCTCGACAAAGGAGAGCGCAATCAAACAATGTGCCATCTGCTATACACCGTCAGGGATAAGGCCCCGCCCCGGGATGAGCAGAAGAAGGCGTCAAGTAGGAAGAAGAAAGATTGTGCGGTGGTGGGAAAAGCAAACGTCGCGTGTCGGCGAGAGGAGCAGACATGCGCGAAGATCAAGAAACAGGACTTGAAACATCAATAAACCCGAAACCGTGGTATGGTTTAGACTCACAACCTATATACAAGGTGTCAAAGGCGTCCGTTCCATCAGTACGATATTCAAGACGATCATCTTCAGACTCCGCAAGTTTTTCACCTGACTTGTCTTTCTGAAATCCATTGCGTCCCCTTGCGACACCGGCAGTTTGAACTGCCAGGATCAATTCATCATTGTTCTGTCTGTTGAACATAGGCATGAGACGGTTAAGACCGGCAAAACCACGGTTAATGAGGTTGTATTTCTCGGTATGTTTCATAGGATTACCGAGAGCCACAGGGATAACCTGCCAACCGTGCTTTTGAAATTCATCAATGACAGTATACCGGAAGTCCTTGCTATTGACAGCATAGTTAGATCCAAGAGCGGTAGTGTCGTAGTAGAAAACCACAGTTTTATTGCGGTGATGCGCGTAATAACGGCAAAAGTCATCGACAAGAGCCGGTATCTTACGTTCATACTTGACAAAAAACGACTTCAAGACTTTAAGCTGCCCCACTTCCTCGTCCGGCTGTCCGGTGACAATCCAGTTAATATTGGCATTGTAGTCCATACCTATGCACAGCGGAGCGAAAGGATTGACATCACGATCGGCACGGGCATCCAAAGCCGAAGGGTCATAATCAAAGCCGAGAGAGTCGAGGTAGTCAAAATCCGAGTCATTGTATTTATGGCCCTCTTTCATTGAAGAATAAAAGCCGTCACGGGCAATACCGATTTTCCGGCACATGATGGAAGTCTGAAAGGTCAGCGGTGTAAGGTCGCGTTTCATCTGTCTCAGGTACTTCTCACCAAGTAGCTCGACGTTCTCGACCGAGGAATATTCACGATAATATGTAGCTACGGATCGCAGACGGTTTATATTTCTGTCAAGCAACCTGAGGTGTTTGCGGAGATATTGAGGAGGTTCAATACCTTTGGCCCGGAGGTCATTGATCTTCTGACGCTGACGCCACATTTCGCAAAGACCGGCCTCTATACCTGCAATAATACGTTTATCCATCTTACGCTCATAGTCCAAGAACCAAGAACCTTTCTTAGACTGAGGCATGTCCGAAAGGATCAGTATTGCATGATTGAAAGAGTGCCGGCAGAAATGGGTCTTTATGCCACCATTAGCCGGGAATGTTTCTTGAGTAAGTTTAACCGGATCGATAAACTTAGCCTCGTCGACCAAAAGCCACGAAAGCGTGAGCGAGTTTGCCGCGCCAGGCCTGTCCTGGGAGAGAATTACTGCAATTGATCCATTGTAAAAAGCGATAACATTCTCCCATTGAAAAGGCTCGGTGATAGGTTGCTTAAAAGATTTCGGAGGTTTATGGCCTACGACATAATGCACTCCTTCTATAAAATCGTCACGACGCCAAGCCGCAAACAAGCCAGGGAGCGTATTTGTAAGCGCGTGTTTGAATGTAGGAGCGACTATGCCACCCGTAGATCCGGGCATCCTCTGCATCATTTTAAGCACCCATGGAGCGGCAATAGAGTCAGTCTTACCAGTACGTCGACCAGCCACTACTACTGTAGTATTGGCGCCGATCAATTGCACCTGCATCTGAGGACGGTTAAAATACCGGAGTTTTTCAGTCATCTTCATCATCATGCTTATCAGTCAAGGGAGAAAAAAACTTGTCTTCCTGAAGGTCGGCTTCTTCCGCCTCCACATCGATGATATCGGGATTATCGGCAAGGAGCTCTTTAGAAAGCTTGTCGATGTAATCAAAGGCGTTCGGGATGCGTTTAAGACCGAGGATAGTAACATCCATAGTAGGGACAAAAGGCTGAACCACAATCTGGTCATAGGGCATAGCCATTTCATCCTCGAGATCAACTCTGGTATGCTTTGCATATGAAGTGGCGGCACGCTCCATAGTCCTGGTATCCTTACGTCGCTTTGCGAGCTGATAAGTTTCCATTATCATTTCGGTGTATCGCCACCTATGGAAATCGCGGGAGTTTTTAGACAGTTCAGGGAGCAGAGTTTTGAGGATACTTAAGTCTGAATAGGCTGAAGACTTTGAAATACCGGGATTTCTTGACATGATAATGTCAATGACTTGACGGTCCTTAGCGTCCGGATTGGCAAGCATCCAGTTATAGGCCTCGCGGATCCGGATAATCCGTGCGACCATAACAGGCTGATATTTAGTTACCAGTTCTTCTCGCGATGAAAAGAGATCAAGTTTACATGCGTCAATGGTAGAGGGTAGAGCCATAGAGAAAAGGATTATTCGTCATCTTCCATATCGAGCAAAGCTCTCTGACTCTGCTCGAGAGCCAAAGGAGAACCAACCCTGGCAAGCATCGCCATCTGTTTATGCACTTCGAGTTTTTGAGAGATCTTGCCTTTGAAATAAGCCTTGTAAGCCGGGGAGTCAGGCATGGAAATGTCCGAACGGAACACCTCAGGATTTCGGCCGAGCACCAGGGCAATTTCAGAGGGTTTCATATAAAGAGAGGCAAGTTGCTCAATCTGAGTTAATTCTTCTTGAGAATACATCGGCGAACGGAACGGAGTGGTTTTTAATGATAAAATTGAGAGAATCGACGATTGAGTCAATCGCCGGAAGATCCGTGAAGATTGTACCGGCCTCATAGCGGTTACCTCTGGTAAGGTTCTGCGACATCACGACCACTACACGGTGTGACTCATTATGCACATACAGGATCTTGCTATGATTGTCGGCAAGAAAACAATGCTCCACAGTCTGAGCTATAAACGGCCACAATATAAGGGTTTTATTAGTGGCCTTATAATCAAGGACTATGCGCAGATGCCTGATTGTCTTCTTCTGCCGTATAAAATAAAGTCGGCGTAGGAACTCCTCGGATAGCGAGAAGGAAGTCATATCGACATCCGCCGGTCCGGTGAAAGCAAGCACATATTCCAGTACATCGGCCACCTGCAATGCATTGGAAAGATAGCATTGGCACTGTTCGGAGTCAAGAGGCCGTAACACCTCAGTTATCTTGAGAGCACGTTTCATCAGATTATGCCAAGGTCATGAAGCTCAGCTGTCATTTTTTCGGATGGATTTATAACCTGGGTATACCATTCTCGGATCTTATCGGCAAGCTCCGGACTTTGGCTCTGAGCATATCGGCCTTTCTGCATATTAATAAGGCGCGCACACTTCTTAGAGACCGATCGCGGATCTTCAACAACCTGAGCAGTGACAGCCGAAGAGCCTCTGATGTAATGGTCATATTTATTATAGTTGTCACGCAACAGAGTATCAAGGCGCACGATCTCCTTAGCCCAGGGATAGCGGTCGCTGTCCGGACAGGATGAATTATCAGTGGAAATGAGCCGGAGATGGGTATGGCAATCACGCATTTTCTTCATGATTTCCGCGTTCTGCACCCACAGCTGCTGAATATCTTGAGGTAGCTCTTCATGGTCAGCACGTTTACCGCGCTGGAAGTCCGACCTGGAAGTATCAGGTTGCTTATCGAGACCACGGGAGCGATTGATCTGTTCAACCTGAGCCATAAGCGAGACTACTTCCTCATGGTTGAAGTCCTGCAGACGGTCATTATAAATTTTCCGCAGCTCATATTCGAGGCGAGCGGCTTTTGCCGAAGGATTACGCGCCACATTACGAAAGAAAATTTGATTGCGGTTGATACGCAGGAGCAGTTCGGCACCGGCAAGAATATCCCTGTTGTCGGCAGGGGTGTCAAGCCATTCCTTTATTTTAGAGGTCAGTTCACGTTGAGCCATTACAGTTTGTTGTTTATGCCTGCCACGAAAAGCAGGTTTTTGTTGAGAGGAGAAAGAAGATTATACATACTGCGGAGAGTAGAACCGGTGGTTACAAAATCATCAAAAACAATCAGATTAGCCTCCGGTGGCAGGCAGTTTAAATCAAACACCGCGTTTATACGGGTCTTGCTTTTGCAAAGAGCAACATCCTCGTAGAAAGGTATTTGTAATATGTCGTGAATTTCCGCACAAATAAGCGAGGCAAAATTCCTGACTTTATGACGCCTTTTAGGGGTGGTGACTATCGCCCAGTTGCCGGCGCTCGGACTACCCCCGAGTATCTTGCAGATAAAATCAGAGACAGAGACGGCAAAATGAGATATTTCAGCCGGATCAGATTTTATATCAGTAAGCGTCCGACCCTTGATGCTTTTCTGCCAAAGAGACAGGAACCATATACCTGCGCGCGGAGTGATGCGCGGGTGAAATTCAAAATCACACCTGGCCTCGACTGACTTATCCCAACCCTTGCGTTTGTCAGAAGCGAAAATATTTCTGACAGGAGCAACAATATCGCCGGTCGCCGGAGAGAACTCCGGGACCGAAACATCTTTGAGGATATCGGCAATGGAATTCTCAATCGGACAACCGGCGAGAGGGAGAGAGGAGAATAGACGGCTATCAGGGTTCGGCTGTATCGTTGATTGTGCCATCTTCGGTAACAATCTTGCCGGAATATACAGGCAGGGAAACGATATCAGACGCCTCAAGCGTGATGGTAGTGCCAGTAGTACCGGTGGATCCTTGGCCGAGATCCTGGGCTACAGTAGCAATGGCATCGTAGTAGGGAGATCCGATTACACGGATATTGCCTTTCATATCTTCGACAAGGAATACATTGTCGGTATTCAGAAGATAGCATGATGCAGCAGCTGCCTCAGCACCGACAGCGGGATGAACGATCGAGATAGTATTCTTTATGGTCTGCGATGGGACTTCTCCCTGGGTCTCGGATTTGACTTCCGCCTTGTTGGGCAAATGGTCGATATAATGCCATACGGCATCCTCTGCAAGAGTGAAGTCACCTTTATAGGCGGCAGAAATGGGTCTACCGTTCTCATCACGCTCCAGCTGTGGCCAACCGACAATCTGGTTTGTGGAGATGTAGTACACACGTTTCTTGACACCCGGGGCCTCGGGAGTGCCCTGACACCACCCGAGAGATTTCTGAATGCTTGAACAGTTCTTAGGCATAGAGAGAGGAATTTACAGGTTAGACTGTTTTGAGCTTGATGACCTTCAGGCGGCGGGGGTCAAGAGTGTGGAACTGAACGCCGAAGAAGATGGTTGATGAGAATGTGAGACGGAATGACTCGAAGCGGTCAACAACCACAGTGGACTGGTCAGAGACATTGTCAGTACCCCACAGGAGATTTGATTTTTGTGTGAGATAGAACTTATCCGTACCGTCAAGCTCAGCGAGAGGAATGATCGTGACATTGCCGTTAGAGCCTTCGATGACAGGCTGATTGTACTTGGTGTTGTACTGGAGACCGGTATGTGTCTCGAGATACGCCTCGTTGTACTTGTCGGCGAAGTCCTGGGAGCAGAGCAGGAAAGAAGGAGTGCGGCGCAGATAGGGATTGAGACCGAAAACGATGTCTTTGGCTATGTCGACGGCATTGAGCTTTGTGATCTCGTCAGAGACCTCATAGAGATTGCCCTTTGCTGTCGAGATATTGCCGGCGGTGATTTCAGCATCCGCGATGGTGTGGAAACCGTCAAAGAGGTCATTGGTGGTAGTACCGTCAGCTTTGCGTTTGCCGTTGAATACAGCGTAAGCAAGATGTTTGCCTCGGGCTTTTGCGAGCTGCGAAAGGATCAGGAGAGTTGTAGACGCACGTTTCTGACCGTCGCCCTTGGTGGGCTGTGAGTAGCCCATAGTGAGAAGTTTGTAATCGTTGGGATGGAACTTCTCGATTACCGAGCCGAAGTGAGTTTCAAGCTCACGGTAGTCAATATTGACAAGAGCTTTGGTCACACGGTCGGGATCATAAGGACCGAACTGCGAGTCAGACTCGATAGAGGGGAATCGCATGGCACCGCACAGGCCAGTGATACCGTGCATATATTTGAGAACATCCTGAGCCTGTGCAACAGGCAATTCAAGTAGTTCTTTGCGCCATTTGACGGCGGTTTTCTTGTAATCTTCAAGCCATTTGTCGCTGATTTCAATCTGCGACATAGCGGGAGTATCAGGCATAATAAGGAGAGAGTTGAGAGATGAATGGAGAGAGGAGAATGAGTGGGTTTCAATAATCAGGGAGCTGACTGAGCAGGTCCTCGACATTGGCGCGCACATCGTCAGAAGGACGGTCCGGGTCAGGAGTTGAGCCACCGGGTTCAACTACCGAGGCCGACGGGACGGCAGGAAGATTAGAAAGGTCTTTGACTTTCTTGTTGAGATCAGCGATGGTATTATCCTTATCGGCAATGACACGATCTTTTTCTTCGATGGTTTTGTCCTTGTCAGCGATAGTGGCCGCATCGGCCGAGATACGGTCATTGATAGCGGTCAGCTGCTGTTGCTGTAGAGTAGCACCGCCATCAGCGACAGAGATAGAACCGCCGAGGACCTGTTCGAGAGTTTCGAGGTTAGGCATAATGATGTTTGAAGGTTGAGTATTTTTATCCTGAGAGAACAGAGCGCCGAGGCTCTTTGCGATACGGGAGAGGGGTGAGTCCTTTTTGAGAGCACATTTCGGGATAGGCATACCTGCCGAGGCCATTGCCGATACAGTGGCATCGTCAAAGCCTGGTTTTTCGTCATCCTCGTAAGTGGTAATTTCGTCGACAAAGCCCCATTCAAGAGCCTCCTGAGCAGTAAGCCATGTTTCATGTTTCATGAGCTCGAGAAGGTCAGCCTGAGGTTTCTTGCAACGTCGGGCGTACATGCCGGCGATAGTACAGTCAAGGACTTCGAGATTTTTCTTCTGCTTTTCGAGGTCCTTGATTTTCTTGTCAAGTTCATCGGCATTGAAATAATCCCATTCAAAGACCAGGTTGCTGCACTGGTGCACGAGGTAAATGGCATCCACGTCCATAGACACACGTTTAGCCCCCATCGATGCGATGGTGGCCGCGGAGGCATTGGCGCCCATGTAATGCACGTGGACGTTACCATGGTTACGGAATAGTGAGGAGATAGCCATACCTTCGTAGGCATAGCCGCCCAAAGAGTTAATCAGGACATTCACCTCTCCGTCCTTGTATTTGTCAAGGACATACGAGACCTGATCAGATGAGAAATTCCAGTATCCGACCGAGCCTTTAAGATGGAGATTGTAGTTTTTGGGCATAGTCTTGAAAGATTATGCCACAAAAGTATATGTATAAAAAGTGATGGTAAAAGACTATAACGAGCACTCAATAACGCTTTTCTGCGCAATATGCGTAATGGTGTAGGATCTGACTGCGGCATCACCGGATTGTTTGCCGGTGGTCTCGGAGTATGTCACTACAGGATATCGGGCCTCTCTGGCTCCTATAACATATTCTTTACCGGATGCACACCTCACCACAAAAGCGAGGTGGATGTCATCAGGTATGACAAAGCTCGTATTGAATTTTATGGTGGATTTTTCCTGTTTACCCACGTTGAGCAAAGTTCCTTCCCATGAGAGAATACAGTCACCGACAAAAGGAATCCATGTGATTTGCGTGGGAATGCCAATCACAAGACCGGCGATAGACTGGAGCATAATATCAGGAGGAAGTTGTGAAGACTTAAGGAAGCCTATTTTGATAATTCCCGGAATGCGCTGAGATATCATGTGCGTGTTGTTACAGGTTGTTACGGATTGTACGGGTTGTGCGCTTAGTTAAAAAATCGCGTTGAAGTCAACGCGATTTAACACAATTTTAACACTCATCATCCTGTGATGAATGAACAATATTCTCATCGTCCTTTCTCATCCGGTAATACATCTGTCGAATAGCCTCCCAATTTTTAGGATCCGGCTCGATGCCGTGTTTCTCGGCAAACACTTCGATAAGATCGGTGATCTGGACGTGTCTCGGATTAAAGCCGTCGAGTTCTTCTCGGAGCATACGTTTAAATCGGCGTCGGATGATACCGACGAGCACACGTCTTCCTGCCGGAGGAAGATAGTTGAACGTAGCAGGGTTCTTACCGGCGAAAGTAGGCACCTTAACAGGCAGGCCATCTCCGTTAACCGAAAGTTCTGGAGGAATATTGGCCGGGCGTTTTCTCAGGAAACGCTCAAAAAGAAGATTTTCCGCCGATTGTTTTGGGAAACAGACGCGGCCGGATTCTTCTTCCCAGAACTCATTTTGGAGCCATTGGGATAAATAGTCAGGAAGTTTAAGGTAAATGTTGAATTGAGACATTGTAAAATACTGTGTAATAGGCGCAAAGTTATATATTTAACTTGATAGTTAGATGAATATGTAAACAAGTTGTGAAAAATGTCGCGGATAATTAGTGATGAATCGGAGAATATGTTGTAAAAAATAGTACATTCGTGCAAAGATTTGTAAGGCTTTGGTTTTGTGGTAATTAAAGGCCGTAAAAACCGTACTATTTATAGAATCGGGGAGTGCTGTACGATTTAAAGTTTGAACAAAGGTGCTAAAGTACGGGAAAGTACAAAAATAGTACGATAGCTAATTCATTGATTTACATTTGCAAACACTCCCTTTTGTACTTTTGTACTTTTTTTCTCTACTTATTAAAAGATGAACGATAAAAACAACACAGCCTCCCGCGAGAATTGGCCTATTACCGGGTACTTTTATAAAGGATACAGAACATATCCGACAGTCATACATGGCGGACGTGCGTCTTGATGGAGCGTGTGCCCCCGCGCCCCCTCGATATGGATGCCTGCAGTGTGCCCGCGTGCATCCGTCCGAACGCACAACTCCATTTCTCTGAGACCGGGGGCACGGGGGTCGACCAAGGCAAGGCCAAGAGCTTAAAAAGGTTGAAAAGTCGAGTCATAGAAATTTGTATAAGCTATTGACAAACGCTAACTTTGCATTATATTGGGATATTATATACGCATTATGCGCGTGAAAAAGATATAAGCCCCCGCATAGATCCTGAAAGGAGTACAAAAAAAATACCTTTGGCGTGATTATTAATGCTCCGCTGCGCTACGCATTAAAATCCCGAAAAATCACCACGGCATACAACGAGCCACCCCATGCATCACGCACAGGGTGGCTCTTACCTTAGAAACAGGAACTGATTACGGTTGTCTGCGCCGGAGCATCCATCCATGCATACCATCGGCCGAATGGAAAGAGTGGAAGCCGAGTGTTGCGATGGTATCAGCTACCGGGTTTGGCTCCATATCGGCCATCGATGCGAGGTCATTGATGATCTCGTCGGTAGTCTTGATTTCGATATCCGGACCTGGAGCGTCAGTCGGTTCAAAGCATAGCAGATAGTCTGTAAGGACGCGTAGCCAACCAGCTTCCGCGTTCTGATCATTTGTTGTTGTCATCGTTAGAAAGATTAAATGGTTTGATATTGTATTTTCTGATGTATGCGTCGATGGCATCTCGTAGGATGCAAAGGTCAGAAGGATCATCAAGAGAGACGTATCCGGCGGTATCGCCTTGCACTTCCACATTGATGTCGATACGTTCTCCTGATGTGATCGATACCGGGTCAAAGATAGAAGTGCTCGAGATCTCCACAACGGGGAGTTCTTCAACATTGCGGTTCATTCTTCACCTCCTTTCTGTTCGGTGTGATCTTTCATTACCGGGGTAAGGTAAATGGTGAAGGGGCGGTTGTCCGTGAATGCTTTTGCTCCGGCTTCAGTGACCATGTAGATTGTCGCACCGGCCCATCGGCAAAGTCGACCACCGGTAAAGCCGGTTGTGCGGATAGACATTGGCTTGAGACGTTTATTCTCTTGGCATAGGGCCCGCATTTCATATTCGATATATCGAGGTAAAGCATTAGCCTCCTCGTAGTATATAAGCGCCTTGTCATAGTGCCTGGAAACAGTGTCGGCCAACAGCCTACCGAGTTTGGTGGTACTCTGGAGAACATTTACAGTGACGAAGTATTTCATGCCACACCTCCTTCCTCGATCAAGAAAGCATTGAATACCGTTGTGACGCATACCGGGCCTACCTTTCCACGCTCGAGCAGGTATTCACTTACCCAGTCAGCATTAAGGCCTGACTTGCGGACGAGATTGACGAAGTACGGCACATTGCCTCCCATGCGCTCCCAGTTCTTCTCGATGTCTCTTGTAACTCCGTTCAATAAATCTTCCTTAAATCCGTACATTTTTTACCTCCTTTCCTGATGTAGATGTGATGAATGCGCCGATGATGGCGAGCGGAAGGCCTACGGCGGTTGAGATGGCCAGAAGCAGGTGAGCCTCCTCTGAGCGAGTGACAGCAGACTCAAGTCCGGCAAAGAAGGCCGTAACTGCGCAGATGGCACATGCCGATGTGATGAGTCTGCCAGGAGTACATCTGCACTTCAGCCACTGCCATGCCATCGAGAGGGTGCGGGAGAGGCGGGAGCCGAGGGTTAAGGACTGGCGCAGAGATAGCGCGTTGAGAATCACGATGGGCGAGTTAGAGCAGCGCCCAGGTGCCTTGAATAGAATGGATTGATACATAATGATGACCATTATGAGTTATAGCAATAGGCAGACAAAAAACGGCTACCTTTCCGTTGCTATAACTCATAATGGTCAGCCCCGAAGGGCGCTATTAATGGTTCGGAAAGGTAGCCGTATGGGGCTACTGTATGTCTTGGATCCGACACAAACGTCGGAACCAATAGGGCATAAAAAATGCCCGGCTATGTCGAGCGTCTAACCGTTCGCTCTTCGGTATGGACTAACCATAATGAGTTATAGCACCACAAAATTATGAATAATTTGTGAGACAACAAAAAATCTAATAGGATTTTTTAAAATTCGATTAGGGCCCAAATGCGAGGGGCTTCAGGATCAATTCGTTCAATCTTTGCCCCCTTTATAAAATCGAATCGATTGGCGATCTCTGTTTTTAAAGAATACGGGGGACGGCCCAATACTTTGCCGTCAATAGTAGCCACTTGAATTCCCCATGATCGGCTCGTTTCGCTTTCTTCTTCCCACCAGGAAATGTCTAATGGGTCATTTTCTTTTAGCATAGAAATGACTTTTTTGTCTTTCTTGTAAAGAGTCTTTGGTAATTCTACTTCGAATCTCAACGGCGTTTTGTTGTCACGAGAGCGTTGATACTCTGCATCTGTAATCAGGTCACATGTAATTTTGTTTAAATGCGAAGATTTTGACCTCCCAGTACTGATGGGAGTGTCAGACGTTTGGGTTTGAGATACAATAACGCAAACCACAATAATTCCTATGAGAATTAGCCAGATCATAACTTTTTGTTAAATAGGCGATACCGCCAAAATTTAGGATATAAAAATTTAAGAGTTGATCAAATCCATGACCTCTGTACCGTAATAAACGCGTGGATCTTCAGGATTATTTATACCGAGTTCAAGCACTGATTTAGTAATGCCGTCATCCGGTAGATCCTTAACGAAATCAATGGCCGGTGCAGATGGAATTGTAAAAGATAGGACCGTTAGACTCGGGGAGCAACTGATTGCCAAGGAGCCTTTGCTGATGAGATCCATGCCTATAATGAAGGAATATCCATCCCCGAGCGACTCATCGACCACTGCGGCCACTGTCTCGATCAAGTCACCGTTACTGACAAGAGCGACATAGGCGTATCCGAAAGAGGATTGAACAACATCATGACCGATGCTCTTGGTAGGGACTGAATGGCTGAAGTCAAAGCCAAGAGAGCGGGCGAGCTCGGCCGACATGACGCATGTGGCAGCCCCGGTGTCCCACAGGGCATTGACATATTTGGCGGCCAGTTTGTATTTGCTCCGCAGATTAACGACCAATAGGGGCGTAAACAGCCTTTGGGGGATGCCTATTGTTTTTGCTGTGATCGCGAATGGTTTATGTTGTCGATTCATCTTGCAAATATAAAAATTTAGAGAGACATTACAAAACACCCCCGCCGTTATGGCGAGGGTGCGAGCTACCTACGGCTTCCGCGTAGGGCTTGTGTAATCATCCAAGTTATGGAGGAAGCTTAGTATTTTACGGCCACACTTGCGAGACGTATTGACATATCACGCAGAGCGGCGTTAAATGTGTCGAGTTCTGCCGGCGTAAAGCGGCAAGGCTTACCGTTGACGCTGTTTCCATTGACACGCTGAGAAAGCCATGCCCGGCTTTTCTTAAAGTATTTTTTTGCGATATAGCTGAGGTTGATCATGTCGCCGATCTCACCAAGCTGAAGCTTGATAGCCTCTTCATGTATCTGCTCGATGTCGGCAGTGAGCTTTGAAAGGCGAGCGCCTACAAAGTCATCAACGAGCTTTTCATCTTCGGGAGTAGTGCAAGTGCTCTTTATTTCGGTGGCCAGGGCGAGCACTTGAGGAGATGTAGGATTCTGGTCCATGAGTTTGCCAAGCTCATTCAATTTGTCATGTATCATAGCCTATAATTTTAAAGCTCCCGCCCGCCGGAGAGAGGGCGGGAGCGTTTGTTAATTCTTTCTGTTCAGTTCCTCGATCAGCTTGTCGATTTCATTGATTCGGTCAAGGAGTTTGTCAAGGTCTCTTTTATACCTCTTGGGGTCGAGGATTCTGAAGGCTTCGAGCATTGCTCTTGCTTCCATCCGTTTGTGGATGAGTTGTTGAATAAGTTCTTTTTTGTTCATAACTTGGTTAGTTTCTGATTACGATACAAAGGTAATAACTATTTCGTTATTGGCAAAATTTTAGAGCATAAAAATAACGAAAAGGTTATTTTTTTTTACATTCCTGACAGTGGACGCCTTATGAAAGGCAGAGCCTCGAAGTCCGTAGCAACCGGATCCGGAGCACAATATAGTGAAATGCCAACAGTCCATACTATATCGTTGTCACTCAACTCTTGTGAAAGTATGTAAGGCCTTATCACTTTATTGTCCATCAGTAATTTAATAATAGATTCATTCATAATCTGCACTTGCGAAGTGGCGGCCAGTTCAAGATCTTCGAGATTCCATGAACTACGGATGAAGAACTTTCGAGAGCATTGGTAGCGCTCAAACTTGGTGCGATACTCGTTCAGGTATGCTTCATTTGTCCTTATCTGAGCGCGCAGGCCACGCTCAAAGCCGGAGGATTCACCTTTCCGACGACCCCAGGAGTAACCAAGAGAAAGACCTGTCAGAAGGGCGATAACTCCCATACTAATTTCTATAACTGTTTCAATCATTTTACAATACTTGTTATTTGCTTGGCACTTGTGGTATTGGCATCCAATGGGTGACCTTCAAGCCCAAACGACGGTTTATCTTTTCGTGGAAGGCAAAACCACCAAACTGAGCCATGTAGTAAAACACCTCGAATTCGGCTGTAAACCTGCCTGTCTTAGCGGATTTATAATAAACCCTGATGAGCACCGGGGTGCAGTCCTCCGGTTGAGCCTCTCCGACCTTACGCCAAGGCGAAGGCGGAGCCATCTTCCGCGGGGGAGGTGGTGGTTGAGAGCATTTGATTTTTGGAAGTTCGGCCATGTCTATTCAACGTAATAGTTCATATTGCCCCATCCTCCGGAGGCTTTCACCTGTTTTACTGGGAGTTTCAGGAGATCGCCGCGAATATTCTTTACGGACGAACCTCTATATTCAATGAGAGTACCGCAAAAACGAATGTAGCCCCATTCATTTTGAGTAAGAATTTCAGCAACAAGCTCACCGAATAGATAAGGCTTATCGAGAACAACATAGTATGGAGCCGTTTCATCGCTCCCAGTGGGAGCGGTTTGGATAAATTTCATCATAAAATGTCGAATCTGTTTGGAATTGGACCAGGGTCAGGCCATGTGACTGGTGCATCACCTTTCAGTAAGCGGTGGAGTTTTCGTGCAAAAAATCCAGCTCGACGACATTCAGCGTTAAAAGATTCGTCCAACGTGCCCTCCATCGCATACAAGGTTTCTAAATACTCCCGGATTTCATCGGCTTCATTAAGGGTCAAGGAAATCCTATTTTTTTCGAGTTTCACAGCCTACTTTGATTTGTTTAAGTTTATACCCGTACTCGCTGCAGACCCCACTTGTGAGGTCTGCCGGGGAGTAAGTTGTTATTTCAATCATTACGATGTGTTCTAAGTTTTGGGATTGACTGACTTATATCGCGACAAAGGCGATAGGCCGCGAGCCTGAGCTGGGTTGCAGCCGCGAGAGTAGTACAAGGATACAATCGGCAGGCCTCTCGCTCAGGCTCGGAGATTATTGGTCTTTTAGCCATTTCGCGGGGTCGAGGATGGTTCAGAGATGTTGAAACAGTCAACGATGCGTACCAGTCGACATCCATCAGCCTTTAGATTGGAGATTGTAGTGTCAATCCTATTTTCGAGCTGAGAGCCGGACACGACGGAAAGCACCTTACATTCTACATGGGGGCCATGAGCGTCAACTACTTCGATGAGTACTTTAAATATCATATATCAATTATCAATGATTAAAAAGAGCGGATAAAAGAGCCTAAAGTACAGTTTTAATATCCGCCCTTGGTTAGAGATTATGAGTGATGCTGAATGTTTTTCATCGAACGAGCCCTACGCAACGCTTCGATAGTAGATGTTGCCTGAAAGATATCATCAGACGTACAGGCGGGGGCAAGCTGTATGCGACGACCGCGTGTCTCCTTGCGGTTGTTTTTGAGACGTCGGCGGTAGGGATCGAATTTAATCATTTCTTCCATAGGAGTTTTGTTATTTTGGGTTATTGCATTGAGTTTTTATTTCCCAGTACCGATCAATCGCAACCATTATCGGCTTAACGAATTGCGGTGCTCCAAGCATTAGACCGAGGATTAAATTGGAGAGCTGGACTGGGTTGGTAACAGTTGAAGAACAAAAGGTAGCGCCTGTATTCTTACGTCTCCCGAGGACAACGAAATCTTCAAGATTATGAATTTCTTCAATCACCGCCTTTAATTGTTCCTCATCCGACATATTCGTTATAGGGAACATGGTCAAGCCTTAGGATTTTCCGAAGCCCAGTCCGCACCCCTCGAGAAGACAAGTTGTAGGAAAAAACGTACCGTTGGGGGTGTTTGGGCTAAGTCCGATCCCAGTATGGACTCGAACGCCTGACGCTGAGCAAGAGCCCAAGATTCAAGAGAGGTGAAAGAGGCACGTTGGTTTTCATCGGCCCACTTAGCCCCTTTCATGAACATCAAGCCTGAAATCATAGCTGTTGAAGGGGACTTTGGAAAAATGTCTTTGATCGCCTCGGTTGCGGCATCTGCAATCTGAGAAGCTCTTATTGAGGATTCTTCATCCTTCCGGGCAGACTGATCTTTTGCTGTATGATCAGAAGTCGCAGATTGAGAAGGATCCGAGGTCTGACTCTTCGTAGAACCGTGAGATCGGCGACCAAGTAAAAAAACTGAGAAAGATAGCATAAGTTTATATTGTATGAAGTTTAGAGATAATTTGATTTTCCGGGATGCCTCTATACCATGTGTGCGACACTGATTCGATATGGTATATCTGAGTCAGATCCCGGCGTATGGAGTTGGTAATGCGTCCGGAGCGGATCACGGCACCAAAGAAAAATTTAACCATGTCGCCGACTAAGAAACGACCTTGGCCTGTCGAGAACGAGAAATCACGTCGTTCAGGCTTCTCCGGACGGTTGAGTACGATTTCATTTATAGTAGGGGAGGATTTATAATCCATCATAGATCGAGATATTATAAGAGATTAGAATTTAGAAGCTTGATAAAACTTTCAGGTGGATTCAGGATTCTTGCCGGATCTGTGATTGGCAGAGGTGGCGAGATGTCGATATAATCGACATCTTCCACTTCAATTATTTGAGTACGATACCCCAGAAGATACTCGTCGATGCTGGGAATATATACCCTGGAGCATGGGAAATTGTAAATTGGCATATAGGCACTATCCATCTTATATGATTTGAAAATATGATGCCGGAACCTTAGCGATAACACGTGTGTCATCGAAAAGCACGTTATGGCCAAGATTAGAGATCTGGAGATTAAGGATCTCACCTTTCTCAAACCGGATACCACCGCCATTGCGGAATGATTTCAGCAAAACGACCTTTATGGTCCTATCCCTTTTCATAATGCTATCCATTCAGAGATTGGCATTGATCTACCGGCGTTGAAATCACATACGATGTCACCGACGAAGCTCAAGTACTGATCGCCGCGTTCTGTAAATTCCGGATGGCATACATCAACACGACTATAGGCAAGGGCGAGTTCCGACACTGTTGAAGATACTGCCTTACGGTCGCAGTCATCAGCGATGGATATGCGGATGAAGTCACCACGGCGCGCTTCGAGAACTTCATATGGCACTTGTGCTTTGGTGTCGGCACATAGAGGCTCCACAGTGGGATCTGATACGAATCCGTCAGGCTCAATGGCCCTTGTCCGGTCTGCTTTAAGTCTGGAGCAGCCGGCAAAGACTGCGGCCGCAACGAGCGCAAGGATTAAAATTTTAAAAGAGATTGTCATAATTCTGTTATATTGGTTATTCAAATAATGATGCTTGTTGATACTTATTGATTGCGTTTATAATAGCCGATTGGTTGTCCATGGTGAAGAATCTCAAGTACCCATGCATGAAACCGAGATAATATAATTTCGCGGCACGTTGACTGTCGAACCAGCCATTTGCGAGTGAGGGTGCCAAGAATGAATGTCGATGGTTAAGCCAAAAGACCGAGTAACCGGCAACCCATTTCCCTGGTTCCACTTCTGCTGTGAGGATGGTGATTGTTTCATCACGGCTATCGGAAATTGTTTCAGAGGTATAATCTTCTATAGGAGGCGCGTCAGGATATTCCTCGTGTCTGAGATAGTCAAATGGATGTGGCATTGTCTATGATATTTTTAATCTGTTCGTACCGGGTAGCAAATGCCCGATTGTAAGTTAGATCATCATGAGCCCTGTGACGCATTACAGTGATTGTGGCACGTGTCCGGTTAAGGATCCAACTGATACGTTCATCAGTAAATCCCCGGCGTTCAAGGAGTAGAACCACTAACATACGGGCGACAACCAAATGATATACCCTGGAAGATGATAATAACTGGGATTCACGTATGCCGGTTTCGTGACATACAGTCTCGAGAATTAGCCTTGCTTGTTTCATAAGTTCTTAATCAGAATGGTTTAAGTTCTTTTTCCTTGGTAGGCGAAAACACTGTGAAGTATTCCACTCCTCCGGACTTGTCAGAGTCTCCGATAAAAGATTCTGACATGTGTGATGGCTTCCAGTCGGAATACACTTGGCCGATCTTATTGGGTACATTGATGTTAAAGTCATATCCTTTGAATTTGCAATATGCCTCGATCTTCTTACGGAAGTTCGAGCGCGTGACTCCATGACCATTAATGCCGGCAAATTCTGTGAATGCCGCAAAAAGGTCTTTACGCGAAAGGCGCTCGTTAAGGTGAGTGCCGGATGGGTCAAAGTATTCGTCGGCCCATTGGTAAAGCATTTCGGACATCTCTTGACGAAGGGAACGCAACCTGATGTTTTCCATCGGTGGCGGAACAGCTCCCATGCCCTTGCGATACCACTCCTGGTCAAATGACCGCAGGTAGTACATGACACATTCGGCCATTAGATTGTCAAACAGGATCCATTGGTCATCGGCCGTCCAGTCATCAAAGAACATGTGGTTGAAGTCGTCCACAAGTGTATGTTCCGGGTTATACCATTCGGAAACTTCCATGTAGATAATGCGTCGACGTGTCGCATCCTCTTCGGCTTTATTGATGGCATGATTCGTAGTGATGAGTATTTTGGGGGAATCGGGAAGTTTTATCTCGAGAGGATCTGTGTTTTTTCGAGGGATGATCATATCACCAGTTACCATGGCGAACAGACGCTCGAAGTTATAGTTAGTCCTTACGTCATCAACAAAGATATTTCTGGTTGCATGATTCACTCGGTCAAAGAAGAACCGGTCGGAGTCATCGGCTTTGCCATCGATAAATACCTGCGGTATTACATGACCTATTGCATTGCCGAGTATGGATTTGCCTGATCCACCATTACTCTGTCCGACTTCGGCCATACGATGATCCTGAACTACTACAGCCTTCTTCTCGGAAAGGAATTTGAAGTCACACAAGAGGAAGCCGATGGCGGTGATCTTGTTGACTATGTGCTGGCAGTAGTCCTGTTGTTCCTCCTCAGTAAGCGGTCTTGGTTGATCATGAGGGAAGAACGTATTCGAGGTATTGAAAAGATATGTAAGGAATTCGCACCGTTTACCGGCATCAGTCAATTCGAGGTAAAAGCGATTGCCGACCTTTGAGATATCCTTGATAATAGGCACCCGATGGAACTTACGGGAAACGATTCGCGAACGCCATACATTACACATTGGCTGATTGGGAATAATGTCTCGAGATGTTATCTCCACGACGCCATTGTTGTAATATAACCGTTGCACATTTGGTACAAAGTTGTTGAAGTCATTATCGATGCGAGCAAGATTCTCCATTTTCTTGTCGGCCATGACGGAGTCCATCTTTTCCCTGAAGAAGTTTTTGACAATGTACTTCCGGCATGTTCCATCGATATAATCTCGAATGAAATCTCTGATTTCTACGGGCGATGTACGGTCGATGATGCCGTCATCAATACGAATGAGATCAAATGAAACAGTACCATCACTATTCTGATTCTTCATACGGTAAAATCCGTTAGCCTTTAGAAACTCAAAAGTTTCGAGGGTATTGAAGATGACTTTTTCCCGGTCTTTGGAGTCATGCTCTATGGACCAGATATCGACATCTGAGGAATATCGGTTAACCTGTATAAGTTTCCCGTTTTCGACCTTGTATCTGATATTCTTAATTTTGAAAGTCTCAACCTCAGTGAGCCGTTCTGCATGACGTTCATAGAAGGCTTGGTCATCATTCAGTAGCCAATAGTCCTCGATCTGTTTATCATTGACAGAGGTGATCTTGTGGATATTGACCCATTCTGAAACTCCGTTATGAGCGTGCATTGCTTCATCAATGGATGCCACAAGGTCCGATTCCCTATTGTGCAGAGAATTGCAAAGTAAATCATCGATGCCTTTATCATGGTTCGGGTTGTTGTTCACATGGCCCCACCAGACATCGACAGCGAAGCCCATGTTGTAGAGAGAGCCGATGAACATTTTGAATTTAATGACGGCTTTTGCAAACGAGTTTGGGCGTTTAGTAATGTTGTCGCCCGATACGATATTGCGGTGAAGATCCTGCCAGTCCGAATCCATTAGAAGGACTACATTCTTTACTGAACAAGTCTTGACAAGATATTGTATATCTTGAAGAAGGCCATCCTGTACGGTGCCGAAGTTATTGATGCCTTGAATGCCTATCGATAAGATGCCATGCTTACAAGCTTTCTCGGCTTTCTTTTCGCCCTCTTGAATGAACAAGGTTTCGATATGCTCTCCCGCCTGATACTTCGCCCGTACAACTTGCGGTATATATACTTGAGAAGGCGCGCCTGCAGGAGTCTTATATTTAGCTTCTTTGCCGTCAGCGTTGGTATGAGCTGCCGGGTTAGACCATCTGACACGGACATAAGGTTTTGGACGTCCACCGTTTCCACGAGGAACATAGGTCTTTTGTCGGCCATCCAGCCCGAAGTAGTAAATGAGCATTTCGTCATCGGTACTATTCGGAGTGAATGGAGGATCAATGCCACCTTTGCGGAAGGGAACAAAATACTCCTCACGGCCCTGAGAATCGATAATTTTGGCACAAACGTCATCCATAGACAGTCCAGAGGCCGCGAGTTGTTGCGAACAGAACGAATCTGATGATTTTTTAGCAGTAGCTTTGACACGTTCCTCTCTGCGTTTGTCCTGAGGCGTGATAAGTATATGCGCCCGTTCAGCCACCGCTTCAAGGGCTGGGAGCCATCCCAATCCCTCATAGATCATAACGGCATCAATGGCATTAGCAATAGACTTTCCGCAATTAAAGCAATGCGCAAAGTTTTTATCGCCTTTATGAACCACGCTCATTTTTTTTGAATGGCAGAACGGGCATTCGATCATCTGGTCGGCTTTTCGAGAGCAACCGGGTATGAAATCTCGGATGTCCGCATCTTTCTTGACGCGATCGACAGTGAATCTGTCATACTTAAGATTATCCGTCATTTGAATAGGCCGTTATTATCTGCGAATTTCACGAACTCAGCCCTGGAGTGTACTCCAAGCTTGATATATGAATTGCGGATGTGATTGTGAATGGTATGAGGGCTGAGGCAGAGACGAGAGGCGATGATATCTTCAGATGATCCGGAGAACCAAAGAGACATTACCCGCATTTCTGCACTACTTAGTTTATGATTAAATTCCGGACGGCAAATGATACATTCGTGTCGACATTCGCCTCGCAATGGACATGGTACATACTCGAATGTAGAGAACAATCCATTTGTCATGTCCGGAACATTATCAAGAGAGGCGAAATTGCATTTGACAAAGCGAGTAGCAATTCTAAATCTGAAATAAGAGATATTGAGTTTGCAATTTTTGTACTCGTTACAGAGAGAATTGAAGGCTTTGGGATAGAATTCCTCAAGCAATACACATATTGCTGACGTCAATCCCGAATCAGACTCACGTAGTTTATTGGTGGTACCATCCGGGAGACGATACCACACCTCGTGCTCATAAGCAAAAAATTCAACTTCGCTCAATAGCATGTTTATGTCAATTTTATCAATCTGTGACATTTGTGAAGATATTGATGCCAAGGATTTGTGTAATTTCGTTCCGCTGAAGTTTCTTAATCTTGGTGATTCCACGCCTCCAATTGGAGTAGACGGGCGAAGAAATGCCACATCGATCCTTAATAGCGCGGACTATTTTGCGCGCTGCAACAGGATTTTGCTCAAAAAGGATATCGATGTGATGAGAAAAAGCCTCGTTAGCAGTCATGAGATTTTGTGGTTCAAAGATTATTTAATAAATTTATGTCACAAAAGTATGTAAAATATTTGTGATATAATCAATCTGTGATATATGTCTCAATTTATTTATATATTTTTAACGTAAGATAAAATGAAGCATTTCGGGCAAATTCTTAAGAAGCACATAGAAACCAACGGTTTAGTGAAAGGTGAGGTCGCATCCTTAGCGGGTATCACCTATAACTATCTTTCTGGAATATTTCACAAACAGTCAATAGATGCGGCACTGATGGAAAGGTTGTGTATAGCATCAGGCCTGTCGCCGTTGCTCATTTTCGAGAACGTTCCGATGCCTCAAATCAATACGAAAGATACAACCATGAGCGCACCAACAGGTGCGTCTAATGTCAATATCGGAGTCAATGAAAAATTATACCAGGAACTCCTTGCAGAGAAAGAGCGGTATATTAAATCATTAGAACGACAGCTTGAAGATTTAAGAGGAACAAAAAAGGAACATAACAGTTAAATTATTAACATATAAATGTCAGGTTTACAGTACAATGACATATACGGAACCTATCAGTTTGGGGGGACTTTTGCTCTAGTCACCCCGACTGATTAGGAAAGAATCGCCTGCAACTTACATAGTTGCGGGCGATTTTCTAAATTAGCCGGGACAAAAACGGGACAAGCCGTTTCCGGGTCAGCGGATTTTTCCGGTTGGCGACGTGGGGGATCAGACATAAAGTTTAGCAAGCCTGAATATGAACGGGGCAGTAGAATTGGATTTCGGTAGGTTTAGACCACAGATCCAAAGATTAAATTTCGGTAGGTATAGACCACAGATCCCAAGATTAAATTTCGGTAGGTATAGACCATAGATCCAAAGATCAAAATCTACTAATCCTTTTTTTTCGGCCCGTAAATTCCCCGCAGGCCAACCACCCACCAAGCCTCGAAGAGGCGATGAAATTATAGCCCCATCACGAGCCTGACAAGCAAATCGCCCGTCAGGGCAGATTTGCGTCGTCGGGCGAGGCATGGGGAAAATGAAACACACACCAAAACGGGCGTCGAAGACGTCCTATAATTCCCCGCGTCCACCCTTCCTAACGTCCTATACTCCACCAATATACCCTTAAAATCCCTACTCCTAATAATCTAATCCCTATACTCTATACTTCCCCCTCTATACTAAAAACTCTATACTAAAAAATCCCTCTATACTTAAAAATAAAAAATCTCTGGCCCTCTGGTCTAAAAATTCCCCACCCGCTACACGACATTATCGCACCATATCCCCGGTAAAACCAACTTACCTTTGCCGTTGATATGAAACCAACGAGCCACAAGGTCACCCACCTAACCAAACGAATCCGGCGACCCGACATCTGGTGTCACCAATTCTCACGCTTTCTCGGCCGGGAACTAACCCCCGTCGAGAAAAACGTCATATCCCGGCTCGAACGCGCACGCCGGCTCTCCCGCCCACGCCCAATCGTGATCGTAGATCCCAAAGGCTACGACTCAACCGACCTATTGAGATCATACCTTGATTATCGCCTCGCAACATCCCCCGAGGGCGCAACCGCACTCCTCTATCTCTCACGCGAGGGGAAACAACGCGAATTCTCGGGTATGTACCCCGAATACACCGGCTACACCCGCCGTCAGGTCAAAACCCTGCACAAACGCATCCGTTACGCCTCCTACTCCCGCCCCGACAGCGTCCGCGGCACCTCCCCCGCCTTCATGCTCCTGCTCAACGCACAGGAATACAAAGGCTACTCCCCAATGCAACCCGACCCCGGGAAATTCCTCAGCCTTTGCTCCGCACTCTTCCCCTTGCTGTGCGGCATAGGCTTCCTTGTCATACACATAAACGTCGACAGGGAACAGATCCCCGCCTTCTTCTACCTCGGCATGCAGGGCCACACCACACAACGGCCCCCTAAACCCGAGCCCCCGGTCGAGACCGCCATACTCGTCCTCACCGACCCAACGTCCATCCTCCGCTGGAGCCTGCCCACCCGCGAGGGCCCGCAAGGCCATCCCGCAGACGATGCACCAATCCCCCGCCCACCCATACCCACCTAAGCGGAGAGCCGACCTCCGCCGTTCCCCCCGGAACCAGCAATAAGGTTACAGAAAATAGGAAAGCTACAAAATCGATAGCTCATAAACCTATAAACTCCCCCACAGTTCGGCAAGAGCCCCTTGACATACTGCTACAATACTAAAAAACAATGACTCCCACCTGTGACGGGCAGGAGCCATTATATCTATAAAAATAGATCTCTGGACCTCTGGTCTATACAAAACCCAATGGTCTAAAAATCTATTATCTATACTTTATACTTTCCCCTCTATACTAAAAATACCATACCAATCCACACCCTAATGCAAAAAAAATTTGCATTATATTTGTAACTTTTTGTATAAAAATGTTACCTTTGCACCCAAGAAATTATCTCTGCGTTAAATTACACTTAATATATTAACCATTAAATTTAAAACATGAGAAACTGGAAATCTTTTGAAACCAGAGATTTCCGAGGTAGGTTTGAGTCCTATTTTGGGAAACTCTGTCTCTCAGTCCTATTCGCTGTGGTGGCCTTTGCGGCATCTGCCCAGGATAAAGCTGTGAGTGGAACAGTTATCGATGAGACAGGCGAGCCTGTAATCGGTGCAACAGTAATGGTCAAAGGGACCAAAATCGGCACAGCGACTGATATCGACGGCCGATACTCTCTAAATACCCCCCCCCGTTAGTACGCTGATATTCAGCTATGTAGGCTATACAACGCAAGAGATTCCCGTCGATGGCCGTAGCGTCATTGACGTGACACTCAAGGAAAGCCGCGAACTTCTCGACGAAGTAGTGGTGGTAGGTTATGGTACTGTGAAGCGCCGTGACCTCACAGGAGCGGTGACATCGATGAAGAATTCCGATGTAGTGGTAGCTCCTACTAATAACGTGATGGAGGCCCTTCAGGGCAAGATCGCCGGTATGGACATCACCAAGGCAAGCGGTGAGACCGGTAGCGATGTAAGCATCCTCCTGCGCGGATCACGCTCCATCTACGGCAGCAACGAACCCCTCTTTATCATCGACGGTATTCCCGGAAGCTACAGCCAGGTGAACCCCAGCGATATCGAGTCGATCGACGTTCTCAAGGACGCATCCTCGACCGCTATCTACGGTTCGGCCGGTGCCAACGGTGTTGTGATCATCACCACCAAGCGTGGCCAGGAGGGCAAAGCTATCGTTAATTTCGACGCTTATTACGGATTCAGTGGCGACGTAAACTTCAAGCATGGCATGGTGGGCCAGGAGTGGGTCGACTATCAGAGCGAGGCCTACAAGTACATCAACGGCTCGTATCCCTCCGACATGGCCACCCTGCTCAACAATCCCGCCTATACCGACGCCTACAATGCAGGCAAGTGGATCGATTGGGTTGACGTAGCATCGGGACGCCGCGCCACTTCCCAGAAATATGCCCTCTCGGTGAGCGGCGGCACACAGAAAGCCCGCATCTTCGCATCGGCATCTTACTCCAAGGAGGAAGGCCTCCTCGCCAACGATGAGCTCGACCGTTACACCCTGCGTCTCAACGCCGACCTCGAGATCAACAAGTATGCCACAATCGGCTTCACAAGCAACCTCACTTATTCCGACCACGACCGTGGCGTGAAGAACACCTTCACCAAGGCCCTCTCAGCCTTCCCTCTCGGTGATCTCTACGATGAGGATGGCCAGTACAACCACGAGTACATCAACGGCCAGTACAGCCCCATGGGTGACTTCATCGAGAATCAGTATGCCAATAACAACAAATCCACATACATCAACTCGATAGGCTATCTCGAGATCACACCGCTTCAGGGTCTCAAGTTCCGTACCCAGATCAGCACAACCCTCACCGACAGCCGTCAGGGCCAGTACTGGGGCGCCGAGGCCAATGCCAACCAGCCCTCCTACGCCTACAACCCCTGGGCTCAGAAGACTCACAACAACGGCTGGGCTTACACCTGGGAGAACATCCTCTCTTACAACGCCGACATCCAGGATCACTCGTTCGGCGCACAGGTGATCACATCCTACAACAAGAACACCACCGAGCAGACCATCTCGGGCAGCGGCGGATTCATCTACGACGCATGGCAGTTCCATCGCCTCGGTTCCGGTCCCGAGAAGGTATATGCCTACTCCGACTACTCCCGCACTCAGAAGATGTCCTACGCTTTCCGCGTCAACTACAACTACAAGGGCCGTTACCTCCTCACATTCTCCAACCGCTGGGACGGTGTGAGCTGGTTCTCAGAGGGACACAAATGGGATTCATTCCCCGCAGGTGCCGTGGCATGGCGTTTCTCCGATGAGGAATTCATGGAAAGCATCCGCGACTGGCTCAACAATGCCAAGCTCCGTGTGAGCTACGGTATCACCGGTAACTCGGGCGGTACAGGTGCATACGTGACACAGACTCAGGTATATCCTTACACAAGCGCCGGTATTACAATCGGAGGAGTTGCAGTGCCCTTCTCGCAGTACACCGGTACATTTGCCGGAAGCGATCTCGGCTGGGAGAAATCCTACAACTGGAACGTAGGTCTCGACTTCGGTGTGATCAACAACCGCATCGACGGATCTATCGAGTGGTTCAAGACTACAACCAAAGGCCTCCTCTTCAAGCGTAATGTGCCTATCACCGACGGTCTCACAGGATGGGGCTCACCCCTGGCCAGCTGGCAGAACCTTGCCGAGACCGAGAACCACGGTATCGAGCTTACCATCAACAGCCGTAATATCGTAAGCAAAAACTTCAACTGGACCACCACCCTCACCGCTACATGGAGCAAGGAGCGTATCAACTCGCTGCCCAGCGGCGACCTAATTGCCGAAAGCCTCTTCGTGGGCGCACCCATCAAGTCGATCTACGGCTTCAAGTATGCAGGCATCTGGGGTACCGAAGACGATGCCGACCTCATGAGCAAATACAATGTGAAGCCCGGTTTCATTAAACTTGAAACGGTAGAAAAGAATGGTGACGGCGGTGTACACAAGTACAGCAATGACGACCGCATGATCCTCGGACATCAGAACCCCAACTGGATCCTCGGTCTTAACAACACCTTCACCTATCGTGACTTTGACCTTTCGGTATTCATGATGGGACGTTTCGGCCAGACCATCCAGAGCGACCTCCTCGGCAATTACACCGGCGAGGCAAGCGTAACCCGCAATCAGCTCGCCGGCACCGACTACTGGACCGAGAGCAACCAGGGAGCCTACTATCCCCGCCCCGGTACCAACAAGGATCAGAAGGATTTCTATTCCGCACTCCGCGTGGTTGACGGCTCGTTCGTGAAAGTGAAGAACATCACCTTTGGCTACACTCTCCCCAACAAGCTCACCCAGAAGGCCCTCATCGACCGCCTGCGCCTCTACTTCACCGCCTACAATCCGCTCATCATCGTGAACGACAGCAAGCTCAAGGGCACCGACCCCGAGACCGGCGGATCGGATGCATTCCCCACCTACAAGCAGTTTGTATTCGGTATAAACCTCACTCTCTAAGTAAGTCGTAAAAATTAATGCACAAATAAATCGCAGTTATTTTTGTGGTATTTTGGCAGCGGAATGAAGGAGCATAGCGAGCTATGCGACTGAGTGACAAAGCCAAAATAGCCAAAAAGAACAAGATTTATTGAGCAAGCTCTTTTAAGATTTACATATAGCGTTTAATTTTTTAAGACTTACTTAATCATATAATAGATCACAAGTAATGAAAAGAAATATATCCAGAATATTTTTTGCCTGCGGAGTGAGCGCAACCCTCATGATGCAGTCGTGCTCGCTCGACGAGTACAATCCCGGAGGTTCCACGCTTGAGGCGTTCGGCTACTCAGCAGAGGGATACCAGACACTCGTCAACCAGTGCTACTTCGGCCTTGAGCGCCAGTTCTACAACGGCGTTGATTTCATGGGATTCATGGAGGGCAACACCGACCTGTGGACAGCCAAGACCAATCAGCTCGGCCAGAATGACCAGGTGTTCAAATTCTTTGCCGGCGCGGCTCCCAACCTCACATTCACCAATGCCCTGTGGAATGCTGCTTACGATGGTGTCGGAGCATGTAATATCGCGATCGAAAATGCAGCCAATTGCCCGTTCAAGACGACCGAGGAAAGAAATGCCAAGGTTGCCGAAGCCCATTTCCTCCGTGCAGTGTATTTCTATCATCTTGTCGAGACTTTCGGAGGAGTAGTGAAACTGACGGAAGTTGTACATTCGACTCTCAACTATGCCCCCGACCGCACTGAGCCTCTGGAAATCTATCGTGATGTGATTATCCCCGATCTCCGCTTTGCAGCCGAATGGCTCCCCAAGGGGGACGACTCCTTCGATGGCAGACCCACCAAGAAGGCAGCTCTCGGCTTCCTCGCCAAGGCTTGCCTCACCACCCAGCAGTATGGCACCACCGAATTTCTTCAGGAGGGCTATAATGTGGCCAAGGATCTGATCTCGGACTGCGAGAGCGGTGGCTCGAAGTACAACACCTACATGTATCCCGCCTTTGAGGATGTGTTCAAGGAAGCCAACAACAAGAATAATAAGGAGGCTCTGTGGAAATACACTATTAATCCTAATGGCTCGAGCAACGGTAACTACCGTACCAACCGCAACGACGAGCACTTCCTGTGCCAGCTCAATCACTTCGGTGCCCGCATCGACAACCAGGCTACCCGTCTTGCATGGGATGGCGGTGTCCAGGGCGATTTCATGCCCACCCAGCATCTGCTCAGCCTCTATGTTCAGGCCGACGGCACTCTCGATCCCCGTTTCCACAAGAGCTTCATCACCGAGTGGGATGCCAACCAGGCCTACACCTGGACCGAGGGTGATGTCGCCCACTATGGCAAGAATTCTTCGGTAGAGGGCACTGCAGTGGCTATCGGCGATCCTGCCATCCGCTTTGTGATGCCCCAGGATCCCACCTATGCTTCGGAAGTTGCCTCCAAGGCTACCTCTCCCTATGTGCTCATCGAATACAAGGATGTATATGACCACAACAGCAAGAGCATAATCATGACCGCCGGCGACGGCGAGAACCACTACCGCTATTTCTATCCCTCGCTCAACAAGCACGCAAGCTCCAACTACTATGTGGCTAATGCGAGCAAGATGCGTAACGGTAACCTCAATGGTGTGATCCCCATGCGTATGGCCGAGGTATATCTCATGGCAGCTGAATTTGACATCCTGCTCAACGGCGGCGGTTCAGCTATGGGATACATCAACACTGTGCGCCAGCGTGCAGGTGCCAACCCCCTCACCGGTAGCGCTGACATCAGCACTGTGCTCGATGAGCGTGGCCGCGAGCTGTGTGGCGAGTTCACCCGCTTCTACGACCTGAAACGTACAGGCATGTACAAGAGCGCCGATTATCTATTGAACACATTCCCCGAGCTCGGAAAGTACTTCCAGCCCAAGTATGCCCTGCGTCCCATACCGTCCAACTTCACGGACGTTATTTCCAACGGGTCAATATTCAACAACTATTGATTTGTTATATAAGTAATGGAGGTTGTGTTAGGGCAACCTCATAGAAAAGGTTAAAAAAGAATGGTTGCCTCCCGGCTTCTCTATGCGAGATGCCGGGAGGCTTTTACAAAGAGGTGTCACGGGCATTATGATCACTGCCTGTCGGCTACGGTGCCTTTAGGGAGGCGGAATATGAATTCAAGGCCTCCGGTGGTGGCGTTGCGGGCCGAGATATCGCCCCTCATGGCCATAAAGATACGGTCGACAAGCGACAGCCCGAGGCCTGATCCTCCACTTTTACGGGATCGGCCACTGTCTACCCTATAGAACAGGTCGAAAAGCCGGTCGAGATGCTCCTCGTCAACACCGATGCCGTTGTCGGAGAAGGAGAACACCATGTAGCCATCCTCCTCGCCGAGCAGGTCGATAGATATGCATGAGCCTCCCGAGTGTTTCACGGCGTTCTCTATGAGGTGGATCAATGCGTTGTTGAGCAGACCCTCGTTACCTTCCACCAGGCATCCGGCGGGAATGTTCATATTCAGCTCCATGTCGCCGGCCCTGTGGTTGTGGCGCACGTCATCGTAGAGCTTGCTTACCAGAGAGTGGAAATCAAGTGTCCTGAGGTGTACGGTCATCTTGTTCTCCTGAAGTCTCATCACGGTGTTGAGGTCGTCGATCAGTTCGGCCAGGCGGTCGATGTTTTCGCTTGCGCGTGATATGAACCTCAGCTTCTGCTCCTCGGATATGTCCTTGTCGGCGAGGATGGTGTCGAGGTATCCTTTTATGATAGCTACAGGGGTGTTGAGCTCGTGGCTCACATTTATGCCTATCTGCCGTTCGTGGAGTATCTTCTCCTGTTCGGCTTTCATCTTTTCGCGATACATGAGAAGCAACTGTTTCGACACGTCGCCGAGCTCGTCCTTGGAAAAGTGCCAGGACTCGATGTCGTCGGGGATATTGTTGGTCGAGATCATTTCAGCGAAATCGCGCAGAGCATACACGTTGCTGCATATCGCTTTGGAACTGAGATAGGCAAGCAGGAACGACAGGACGCCCAATGCCAGCACCACTACCCACACCATGGAATCGACGCTCAGGAATTTTCCCACCTCTCCCTTATAGGGGAGGGCCGCAAAGGTGTGTATGACCCCATCCTTGCTCGTGGCTGAGCTCACCATGTACTTGGAGCCATACATGATCATGTCGTGGAGATAGGAGGTGTCGCGCTCATGCCATGAGTGCTCGAAGTCGGGCAATATCTTCCCGTTCCCGTCGTGGATCAGGATTGTGGCTTCCTTGTTGTCGGCTATGATGTTTCCGTCGTTGTCATACACGGTGAGATGCAACGGGTCGAGAGTGGTCTGATTAGTGAAAAGCTTTATGAAATCAACGGTCTTCTGCAGGTCGTCGCTCTCTTCGTAGGCATCGATTATGGTGCTGTTGACATTGACGAGCCGGTTGCCCAGATTATAGCTGAGGCGTTGACGCTCGTGGGTCACGAAGTAGATGATAGTTATGCCTATCACTACCCACAGCAATCCTACCAATGGAAAAAAGAGTTTCCAATGCAGACGTGTTACATGATTATTTGACATTTCTATTCTCTCAGGTTGTTTTCTTTTGTGATGTATGGGTAAAAACTTAACATCCGCCGGGAGCAAATGGTTCGATACCTCACACACGCACGGACTCGGCGGTATGCACCACGCTACCGGACAACATGAGAGAGACGCGGAACGGGGTCCGCCCGTTAAAGTCGATACAGCGGTGTGGCCGAGTAGCGCGGTAGGGCGAGGATGCGTGGAGTGAGCACGGGATTGTCGCCACGCGAGGCGATGGCCTCCTCGATGGTGTCGAGTGCGATCTCGGGGGTGTTGTTGTCGTGCGACAGGTGGCAGAGGAATATGTTGCGCACCTGCGGGGTGATTATCTCGGCTATGAAGCGGGCCGTCACGGCGTTGTCGAGGTGGCCGTTGGCTGCCACGATGCGGGCCTTGAGATATTCGGGGTATATGCCGTTGCGCAACATCATAAGGTCGTAGTTGGACTCGATGACGATGCTTGTGGCCTGGCGCATGTAGTGGTCGACACGCGGTGATATGCACCCCAGGTCGGTGGCCACGGCTATGGTGGTGCCTGAGGGGTGGGAGATGAAGAATCCGGCATTGTCGGCTCCGTCGTGCATCACCTCGAAGGGGGTTATCTCGAAGGCTCCTATCTTGAAAGTGAATTCCTTGTAGATAGGGGAGTGATAGTCCTTGATGCGTCGCGACACATTGTGACGGCGCAGGATACCGTTGAGGGTGCGCAGGGTGCAGTAGAGCTTCATGTGACGGTTGCCACGCAGTATCTGATAGGCCTGGGCTATGTGGTCGTGATGGTCGTGGGTGAGGATGATGCCTTTCACATTCTCCATTCTTATGCCGTTGGCGTGCAGGGTGGTCATCACCTTTTTGGCATCTATGCCGGCATCGATGAGGAATCCGCAGTTGCGGTCGCCGATGTAGGCACAGTTGCCGCTGCTCCCGCTGCCGAAGCTCATGAAGAATACATGGTCGGAGGGTTCGAGCGGTGGGAGCTCGTCGATCTCGGGTGAGTGAGCATGCTGTCGCGCTATGTCAGCCATCTTCTCGGGCGGGATGATTTCAAATCCCGGGTCAAGACGTTCGTTGAAATCGTCGAGACTGTCAAACAGTCCGGGAAGATCGAGTGAAGGGCTGAATTTGCGACGCATGGTATTGAATGGTTGTGTGTGTGATTGGTTTGTGTGAGTGAGCTGCAGCGGTGTCAGCTGTAGAGGAGAAATATTGTCGGGACTTTATCGTAATTGTAAGCGCGCTTGGCCCATTTGGCGAGTGGAAGTGTGATTATCTCTTGCTTAGGTCCGGTGATGTCGGATGCCACGCATAGCCTCATTCCCGATGGGAGCGATGATACCAGCTCGGCTATCAGGCGGTTGTTGCGGTAGGGCGTCTCGATGAATATCTGGGTCTGCTGGCGGGTGCGTATCAGTCTCTCCATCTCGCGCAATTTTTCCGACCTTGCCCGCGATTCGTAGGGCAGATAGCCGTTGAAGGCGAATGTCTGACCGTTGAACCCCGATGCCATGAGCGACATGATGATGCTCGACGGTCCCACGAGGGGAACCACGGTGATGCCCCGTTGCTGGGCCACGGCCACAAGGTCGGCGCCCGGATCGGCCACGGCGGGACATCCGGCCTCGGATATGACACCCACGGGGAGCCCCTGCTCGATGGGTGCGAGCATTGCCGGCACGTCGGCGGGGGATGTGTGCTCGTCGAGCACGGTGAATGTCAGCGAGTCGATGTCGATATCGCGGTCGCAACGCTTCAGGAAGCGCCGGGCGGTGCGGATGTTCTCCACCACATAGTGCTTTATCTCCCGGCACAGGGCTATATTGCCGGCAGGGAGGACGTCGCCCACGGGTGCGTCGCTCATGGTGGATGGTATGAGATAGAGGGCGCTTTTCATCCTACCGAGCCTTCAAGTGAGATCTGGAGCAGTTTCTGGGCCTCGACGGCAAACTCCATGGGGAGCTTGTTCATCACCTCGCGGGCATATCCGTTCACGATGAGCGCCACGGCCTCCTCGGTGGGGATGCCACGCTGGTTGCAGTAGAACAGCTGGTCCTCCGATATCTTGGATGTGGTGGCCTCATGCTCCACTATGGCAGTGTCGTTGAGGATATCGATGTAGGGGAATGTGTGGGCACCGCAGTGGCTTCCCATGAGCAGAGAGTCGCACTGGGTATAGTTGCGGCATCCCGAAGCCTCGGGAGCCACCTTCACAAGTCCGCGGTAGGAGTTCTGGGAGTATCCGGCCGAAATGCCTTTGGACACGATGGTCGACGATGAGTTCTTGCCGAGATGGATCATCTTGGTGCCGGTGTCGGCCTGCTGACGGTTGCGTGTCACGGCCACCGAGTAGAACTCGCCACGGGAGTAGTCGCCCTTGAGTATGCACGAGGGGTATTTCCAGGTGATGGCCGATCCGGTCTCCACCTGAGTCCAAGAGAGCTTGGAGTGGTCGCCACGGCACAGGCCTCGCTTGGTAACGAAGTTGTAGACACCGCCACGTCCCTCAGCATCGCCGGCATACCAGTTCTGCACGGTGGAGTACTTTACCTCGGCGCGGTCCTCGACGATGATCTCAACGATGGCAGCATGGAGCTGGTTCTCATCACGCATGGGAGCTGTACAGCCTTCGAGATAGCTCACATAGGCATCGTCGTCGGCCACGATGAGCGTGCGCTCGAACTGTCCGGTGCCCGATGCGTTGATGCGGAAGTAGGTGGAGAGCTCCATGGGACAGCGCACCCCCTTGGGGATGTAGACGAATGATCCGTCGGAGAACACTGCCGAGTTGAGCGCGGCATAGAAGTTGTCGCGGTAGCTCACCACCGATCCGAGATATTTCTTCACGAGGTCGGGATAGTCCTTGACTGCCTCGGATATGGAGCAGAATATGATGCCTTTCTCGGCCAGCTTCTCGCGGTGGGTGGTCTTTACGCTCACCGAGTCCATCACGGCGTCGACAGCCATGCCCGAGAGAACCTTCTGCTCCTCCAGGGGGATGCCGAGGCGGTTGAAGGTGTCGATGAGTTGCGGATCCACTTCATCGAGGCTCTTGGGACCCTCCTTCTTCACAGGCTCGGCATAGTAGCTGATGTCCTGGAAGTCGATTTCGGGGATGTCGAGATAGGCCCATTTGGGCACGGGGAGTGTGAGCCAGTAGCGGAAAGCCTTGAGGCGAAATTCCAGGAGCCACTCGGGCTCGCCTTTCTTGGCCGAGATGTAGCGCACCACATCCTCATTGAGTCCCTTGGGGATGATGTTGGTATCTATGTCGGATGTGAAGCCATACTTGTACTCACCCGTGGTGGCACTGTTGAGCAGGTCGTCGTTATTGTTAGCTTCCATGTTGTGTCGATGTATTATGTTGGGTAAAGGCTCCCCACACGGTGGGAGCGAGGTTGAGGATCCATGTCACCGTGCGTTCGCCACACACCCTGGTTGAGTGGGTGATGTCGGCCGGCGAGAATATGGCTATGTACAGGTTCATGGCCACGCTCACGGCGAGGAACCATTTCACCACGCTCACCACGGCGCCGGCCATGCGGTCGAGCGGTCCGAGCAGGAGGGTATGGGTGACGGTCCTGAGCAACCGGGCCACGAGTATCACGGCATAATAGGCCACGATATACACACCCGAGTAGGCGAGTATCACAGCCACGTAGCGTGGCATGGAGTTGGGATCGGTGGCTGGGTCAGCATTACCGGCAGGCATTATCATATCGGTGACCTGAGGGCCGAACATACGGCATGCGAGGATGCCTATGATGATGGCGGCCACCGACCCTATCTGCCCTATGAGTCCCTTGCGGTAGCCCATTATGGCCGATACGGCGAATATGACTATGATTACGATGTCGAGAAACATGCTCGGTGAGTGTGGGTGGTGATAAACCTATAAAATATAAAACTGACAGCCGGCACAATAGTTTGATCCGGGTGGATCAAACTATTGTCACTGTCGTTATCCTCAGGCAAGAGCCGCGAGAGTGGCGCGGAGGGTGGCGAGCTTGGAGTCGGCGTCGGCCAGCTTCTTGCGTTCGCCTTCCACTACGGCCGCGGGGGCATTGGCTACGAAGCGTTCGTTGGAGAGCTTCTTCTCCACCGATTTCTTGAATCCCTCGTAGTAGTCGATCTCCTTGGTTATCTTGGCTTTCTCGGCCTCTACGTCGATATTGTTGAGCAAGGGGATGTTGAATTCAGTGGTGCCCACGAGGAACGATGCGGCTGCAGGGTCCTTCTCGGTGGCAGTGTCAACCTTCTCGAGCATGGCGAGCTTGCTGATCACGTCGGCCAGGTCGATGGTCTCGTTGATGGCCAGGAGGGTGAGGAGCTCACGGTTGGGGATGTTGCGCTGAGCGCGTACTCCGCGCACACCGTTGACAATCTCCTTGGCGCGCTCCACCTTGTCGAGCAGGTCGGTGTCGATCTCGCCGGCTACGGGCATCGAGGCATACATGATTGACTCGCCTTCGCGACGGTCGCCGATGTGCTGCCACAGCTCCTCGGAAATGAAGGGCATGAAGGGATGAAGCATGCGCAGGAGCGAGTCGAAGAAGCCGATGGTGGCCTCGTAGGTGGCACGGTCGATGGGTTTCTGATATTCGGGCTTGACCATCTCGAGATACCATGACGAGAATTCATCGCGGAACAGGCGGTAGACGGCCATGAGGGCCTCGGAGAGACGGTATTTGTCGAACGAGTCGTTGATCTCGGTGATGGCACGGCTCAGGAGGCTCTGGAACCACTTGACAGCTGTAGCTGAGCTTGCGGGCTGGGCGAGAGTGTCGTCCACTTCCCATCCCTTTACGAGACGGAAGGCGTTCCACACCTTGTTGCAGAAGTTACGGCCGTTCTCGCAGAGTTTCTTGTCGAAGAATATGTCGTTACCGGCAGGGGCCGAGAGCATGATGCCCATGCGCACACCGTCGGCTCCGTACTCGTCGATGAGGTCGAGGGGGTCGGGGGAGTTGCCGAGCTGCTTGGACATCTTGCGTCCGATCTCGTCGCGCACGATACCGGTGAAATATACGTTGTTGAACGGCTGCTTGCCCAAGAACTCGTATCCGGCCATGATCATGCGGGCTACCCAGAAGAATATGATATCGGGACCGGTCACGAGGTCGGCTGTGGGATAGTAGTACTTGATCTCCTCATTGTCGGGATCGAGGATACCGTTGAAGAGCGAGATGGGCCAGAGCCATGACGAGAACCATGTGTCGAGGCAATCGTCGTCCTGGCGAAGGTCGGCCGCTGTGAGGGCGGGATCCTTCTCACGGGCGAGCGAGAGGGCCTCGTCGGCGGTCTCGGCCACTACGAATGATCCGTCGGGCAGATAGTAGGCGGGCACGCGGTGTCCCCACCACAGCTGGCGCGAGATGCACCAGTCGCGTATGTCGGTGAGCCAACGGCGATAGGTGGTCTTGAATTTCTCGGGCACAAACTTGATCACGCCGTCCTCGACCGATGCGAGGGCGGGTTCTGCGAGCGACTGCATCTTGAGGAACCACTGGTCGCTGAGACGGGGCTCGGTGACGGTGTCCTGATTGCGCTCGGAGTATCCCACCTTGTTCTCGTACTCCTCGATCTTCTCGATGAGTCCGGCAGCCTGGAGGTCCTTGGCTATCTGCTCGCGGCAAGCGAAGCGGTCCATGCCCACGTACATTCCGGCGGCCTCGCTGATGGTGGCGTCGTCGTTGAATATGTCGATGGTCTCAAGGCCGTGCTTTTCGCCGAGCATGTTGTCGTTCATGTCGTGGGCGGGGGTCACCTTGAGGCAACCGGTTCCGAAGTTGATGTCAACGTAGGTGTCCTCGATCACGGGGATCTCACGGCCAACGAGGGGCACGATCACCTTCTTGCCACGCAGGTGCTGGTTCTTGGGATCCTCGGGGTTGATACACATGGCGGTGTCGCCCATGATGGTCTCGGGACGGGTGGTGGCCACGATGGCGTAACCCTCCTCGCCCACGATCTTGTAGCGGAGGTAATAGAGCTTGGAGTGCTCCTCCTTGTACACAACCTCGATGTCGGAAAGGGCTGTCTTGGCCTTGGGGTCCCAGTTGACCATGCGCTTGCCACGGTAGATGAGGCCCTTGCGGTAGAGGTCGACAAAGACGCGGATCACGCTCTTGGAGCGGATATCGTCCATGGTGAAGGCTGTGCGCTCCCAGTCGCATGAGGCGCCGAGTTTCTTGAGCTGCTCGAGGATGATGCCTCCGTGCTTCTCTTTCCACTCCCACGCATGCTCGAGGAACTGCTCGCGGGTGAGGTCGCTTTTCTTAATTCCCTCGGCAGCAAGCTTGTTGACGACCTTGGCCTCGGTAGCGATGGCCGCATGGTCGGTTCCGGGCACCCAGAGTGCGTTCTTGCCCATGAGGCGGGCACGGCGGATGAGGATGTCCTGGATAGTGTTGTTGAGCATGTGGCCCATGTGCAGAATGCCGGTGACGTTGGGGGGAGGGATCACGATTGTGAACGGCTCGCGGGCATCAGGCTCGGAGTGAAACAGGCGGTGGTCCATCCAATAGGCATACCATCTATCCTCGACAGCGCGGGGATCGTACTTAGATGCGATTTCTTCCATGGGGTTAATGAGTGGGTTATTTACGTATTTATCCGTTGTGTTATATATTTTTCAGTCGCTTGCGGGCCTCGGCAGGAAGCCCGTTTAAATCAAAGTGCAAAGGTACAAAAAAACAATGATACAGAGGCGTAATAGAATATAAAATCCTGCGCCACGGTGAAAAATCTTGTAAAGGACGGCGCCGGGGTGAATGGAAAAGATTTCAACTTTTTTCAACCTTAATAGCATTAATGTTGTTAATATGATTGAAAATATAAGTAAGTCGTAAAAAGAATGCGCAATATAAATCGCCGTTATTTTTGAGATGTTTTATCTGCGGAATGAAGGAGTATAGCGAGCTATACGACTGAATGACAAGGATAAAACAGCCAAAAAGAACAAGATTTATTGAGCAAGCTCTTTAAGATTTACATATAGCGTTTAATTTTTAAGACTTACTTAAAATTCTGTTTTACTCACTTAAATAATCTCTTACATTTTTCAACTGTTATGAAGAAGTTTTTACTTATGGCCGTAATGGCTATCGCTACATTGGGAGCATCAGCTCAGAGTGGGACATGGTATTCAGGCGGTCAGGTTACATTCGGCCGTACCACCCAGGAGGTGAGCGGATTGAAGACCACTCAGGTGACAGTGCTCCCGGAGCTTGGTTATAACCTCACTGACAATTTCGCCATCGGTTCGGTGCTGGGCGTATCCTACAGAAAGACCGGCGATGAGAAGCTGACCGTGTTCAAACTGAATCCTTATGCACGTTACACTTATTTCAGCTCGGAGAGGGTAAGCCTCTTTATTGATGGCGGTGTTGATTTCGGTATCGGCCGTGCCGACGGACATTGCGCTGTGGAGTATGGTATCGGTCTCCGTCCGGGTGTTTCGTTCAATGTGAGCGATCGTTTCAGCCTTGTGGCCCACGTGGGATTCCTCGGATACCAGAGCGGCAACCGTCCTGCCAAGCGTAACGGTACTCCCGAAAACTGGGGTCTTGACCTGAACAGCAACAACCTGATGCTCGGTTTCTACTATCATTTCTAAAATCACCCTTCACTTGATATAATATCGAGGGGCACTCGCGAATGATGTCGCGGGCGCCCCTCTGCTATGCTCAACAAAAAGTTCCGTTAAGTTTCTTTACCAATCTTGATTACTTATTAATATGTGTATAGGACATTATGTGTAAGTGATAATTTTTGCAAATTAACGTATTTTTCGGGATAAAAACAAAAAATTGACAGATAAAATGGATTTATCATGCACGAATTAATGCTTTAATATACAAAAAGTTACACGTGATAAAAAAGCCGTAAAATTCATCATCGCGTGATGCGGTGGAAATCAGGGCGTTACGGAGCCGGAAAAATGACGTGTCGAATGTTAAAAACACTCACTCAAGGTAATCAAGGAATAAATCACGCCCGGGAATGTCGGATTCCTGGATTTTGGAGCGGAGACGCACGCGACGGGTATATATCAGCTCGCGCTTCTCATTCATGAGCAGAGAGATGGTGGGGATAGAAAATCCTATGGCATTTAATAGAAACAGGCGGTACTCATCGGGGCGCAGGTCAGGCATCTCGGCCCGGAAACGGGTCATGAGTCCCGGATGGTCGCGATCCAACCGGGATTCGAGATCGGGGAAAAATTCAGGGGAGGATATATTTTTCTGTATCTCATCGAAGGCGGCTCGAGCGATGCGCGACCGGGATGATTCCTTGGCATAGGCATCGTAATAGGTATCACATAGCTTCGAGAGCGAGGAGATCCATTTTTCCTTAGCGTTGCTTATGTGGGATTTCAGTTCGGAGGCCGAATGTACCAGTTCCTCCTCACGTCGGCGTTGGCGCAGATGCATGGTTCGGAATATCATTACTATGATCGATGCCAAGAGTAGGCCTCCAAGTACTATCGCAATCATTATCTCGCGCTGGTGGCGTATGGTACGCTCCTTTTGAATCTTTTCTTCATAGTAGAAATCGCCGGCAATGCGTTCGACATCAACAATGTAGTTGCCGAAGAATTGTTTACGGGTAAGCAATATACCGTTAAACGGAAACGGATCAGTGGGTTTCGATATCTTCAATATACCGCGTTCGCGGTCGTTGCCCAGTTGGGTGCAAGTGTAGTATTTGCAGAATGTTTCAAGCAATCGGTAGGCAATAGTATCGCGGTCCTGACTGAAGAGTTCGTAAGCGATATCCCGTATGTGCTCGGGCATGAGTATCACTGTGTCGCATTTAATAGGATCCTCCCAATCGCCCCCATTGTTGATGCTGTCAAGGATTCTTCGGCTTGTTACAAGATAACCATATCGTGGGATAGAGTCGTAAACATCGCATTTTATATGAAATAAAATCAGACTTTTATAATAATCTTCGGTATCATGAAAGATTTCATCCATGCGGGTGTAGACCTCTTTTAATTCCTCTTTCTTGTGGAGGCGTACAAGATGGTCAGTGGCTATGGTGAGCATGTCAAATACGCTGTCGGAATCCATACAAGCTTCGTAGGCATCGGCTGAAAGGATGGCATATCGGGTATAGGAAAGTTCATTACCTATGGAATCATGAAGGATCATGATTTGCCGGCGTACTGATGCAAGCATCCTGTAGTCATGGGAATCCTCGGCTATTTTTTCAGCTGTGAGCAATTCGCGTATGGCATTGGGGTAATCCAAAAGGAGTCTTTTGGCGACACCTTTTGCATAATGGGCTGTGAGCAACTGGCTCTGATCGTCAATGCTGTCGAAATCAATTGTACGGAGGATACTTAATGTGGAATCGGGCAGGGAATCGAGGAGTCGCCGGGCTACCTCGAGTTTTTCACTATAGTCAACGTGTTTATTCTGCTCCACACATGAGAATGAGAGGAGCAGAATAAAGAATGTGAGTATGAGAGCTGGCAGTCGGGTCATTTACCCACAAAGGTAACACTATTTCATGACAAACCAAAGTTAAAGTCAGAGTACGCTCTATATTTGTATCACACTTAAAAGATTAGTCTGCGGTTCTCACTACAGCCGAGTGGCTTCCATCGATATTAATGTTGATACCTTCGCGATATGTTTTATGAGTTATTCCATAGTCAATTACATAGTCTACTATGGCATCAACGCTTGCCGAATTTCCATTCATGCCATTATAGCGGTATTCCGTGGAGGTTAGACTGAATGATCCCAATCCTGAATGGCTAAAGTTGATCCAAACATTATCGCGTCCGTTCTCATCATATTGAACATTAGGAGGATAAAAACCTCCGGGAATTGAACGGTAAGTCAATGTTATGCCAGCATATGTGAGGGTGCATATATAGGTTCTATCATTGTAGGGGCCTGTGATTGCTATCGGGACTAAAACAAGTTTACTCCCCCTTCGGGATATGCCGATGGAATCGTTGGGTACTGAATCGCGCATAAGAGCGCAAGTGATGGAATCAGTGAAGATATCAACACTGCGTAAGTCGTTTTTGGGGATGGTGCATACAGAGTCTTCTTCGAAAATATCATCGGAAGAGCAAGATGTAGAACATGTAGCCATGATTAAAATAAAGATGACCGGGATAAAAATGTCTTGTAATTTCATGGGTGAAAAGTTTTAGTGATATGTGCAAAGTAAAGGAATATGACGTTAAGATGCAAATTATATGGAGTCGGAATATATTTGACACGGCGTTGTAATGCGGTGATATTTAGTAATATACACGTGTCAGATTGAGGCTGTTATTTGACAAAGGATAACATACAGATTGCCAGGCTGTAAAAGTTTGGAATAAGAACGAGGATAAATGTTAAAAAAGGTTAGACGGTATTAGAGCCGATGTTTGTTGATGTAATGGGCTGAAGTATTAGGGAAGCGGTTATTCCAGGCAGTCTAAGAAGGGAGCGTTGTCGGTGATGTCGGATTCCTGGATTTTGGAGCGGAGGCGTTGACGACGGTTGTATATTACCTCGCGTTTTTCTTTGAGCAGGAGGGAGATTGTGGGGATTGAGAATCCGAGGGCGTTGAGGAGGAATAGGCGGTATTCGTCGGGGCGCAGGTCGGGCATGGCTGTGCGGAACCGTGCCATGAGATTGTCGTTCTCGCGGTTGAGGCGGCCCTCGAGTTCGGGGAAGAATGTGGGTGAGGCTGTGGCTGATTCAATTTCGGCGAGGGCTTCCTGGGCTGTGCGGGAGCGGGTTGCGGTTTTGGCGTAGGCACTGTAGTAGGTGTTGCATAGCTGTCCGAGGGTTGATAGCCACCGGTCCTTGGACTGGCTCAGGGCTGATTTAAGCTCTATGACCGAGCGCATTGATTCCTCCTCAATGCGTCGTTTGCGTGAACGGACTATGAACAGGCTCATCGCGAGGAGGCATATGAGGATGCCGGCGCAGAGGATGATTGCAGTGGTTTTAATGCGCTGATAGCGTATGGCCTGTTCCTTTATGACATTCTCCTTGTAATAGAACTCGACAGCTTCCCGTTCGACAAGTGGGAGATATTTTTTGAAAAAGTTCCTACGGTCCAGAACGATGGCGTTGAAGGTGAAGGGCACATCTATAACCTTGTTAAGCGAAACAAGACTGTAATCTCCTCCTGAAGACTCTTTGCAGATGTAATATTCACAGTAGAATTCCAATAATTGTTTGGCAAGTGTATCATTACTTTCGTCCCAGAGATCCGCGGCTACGGAGTAGATTTCTCCGGGCAAGCATACTAAAGTGTCGCATTTTATTAAATCTCTCCAATCGCCATTGAGGCGGATGCTATCACTCAGTCGTTTCTCATTAAAAAACTTAGGAGATCCTATTGTGTCACTTGAGTAAGCCTTGGCTACATTAAGGATTAAAATACTATTGGAATCATTACATTGCTCAAAAATATCCTCCATATGATGGTATATTTCTGACACTTTTGACATATTATCACTAACGAGGTGAAGATGTAGAGCCTCATAGAGCATTTCAAATGCACTGTCGGGCTCATTTAATAGTTCATACGCATCGGCTATTTTTAGAGCATATTTTGCCTGTCCGGAATTGCTATATAGATCATCATATATATTTGCTATCTTTTTTCGGATATCCTTAAGTAGAGAATAGTCTTTGGCTGTTTCAGCTTGTTTTTCGGCTCGTAGCAATTCGCGCATTGATGATCGATAATCAAGCATAGATAATTTGTATGAGCCATAAAGGTAGCGGGCCCGAGCAGCAAGCTGGTTATCATCAATATTGTCGAAATCGATGCTTCTAAGGAGGTGTATGGCTGAATCGGGGTTAGAATAAAACAGATATTCAGCCTGAGTTACAATTTTTTCGTAATCAGTCGTGTCGTTGGTCTTCCGGCAAGCGGTGAAGATGAACGACAAAACGATAGAGAATATGTATATAGGAAAAAGCCTCATATATTGAGGCAAAAGTAGATAATTGTAATGAAATATGCAAGAATATGGAATTAATATAGAAAACTTCCACTATTGGGGGATAGTGGAAGGTGGAATTTATGAATCTTATGATATATATAATCGTGGTCCCTAAGAGCTTTGGAATTATAGAGTGTGGGGTGTCATTCGGTCACGGCGACTTTAATGGAGGAGCCATCGATGGTGGCTATGTAGATGCCGGGGGTGAGGGGCTGACCGGTGGGGATAGAGGTGCCGGAGAGGGTGTGGACGGTGAAGGTGGTGCAGGGACGGGTGGGGGTGATGATGCCGTTGATCACCCGAACAGCAGGATCGGCTGAGGTGGCGTCGGGGAGTATGTCGTCGATGCCGGTGGGGAGGTCGCGGGCGTAGACGGCGAATGCTCCACCGGGGAGGGTGACGCCCGCCGAGGTGACGGCCGGGGTGACATCGGGGCTCACGGCGAGGAGGGTGTAGCCGTTGGCCGAGAGGTCGACTTTGGCGCCTGATACTGGGTGGACGGGAGAGATGGTGGCCGATGTACTGACGGCGGGGTTTACCACGAGATAGAGTTCGCTGTTGTCCTTGACAAGGGATATGTAGCGCGCTGTGGCCGAACTGAGCGAGACCTTGCATGAAACGTCCTCCTGAAACATGGCGGTGTGACCGGTGCGCAGGTTGCAGAGGGTGGCATAGGTGTCGTGGAGGCTACGGCGGAGGGGGTTGTTGAGGTAGTTCCATATCACTTTGCGGGGGGAGGTGTCGTTGGAGCCGGTGGAGGATTTGGTGGATTGGTCGGCTGCGAGTTCCTCGAACTGCCATATCATGTGGGCGCCCGGGGTGAGGAGCATCTGAGCCGCGAGCGATCCGAGACGTCTCATCATCAGGGAGGCGTCCTTGATGATGGCGTCGGTGGCATATTTCTGTTGCTTGAAGGCGGGGCGTTCCTCATCGTGGCTCACGGCATAGCTCACGGTGGATCCCCATGTGCGCTGGTCGAGCGGGGCATAGAAGCGGTCGAGCGAGGCGTTGCCGAGATAGCCCATGGCATATTCGCAAGCCTGTGTGTTGACGTTTGCCCAGTTGATCTCGCCGTCGGCGGCCATCTCGTTCTCCTCGACCGCACCGGCAAGGTTCTCGTTGATGAAGTAGGCGTCGGGACGGGTGAGGATGATGTGGTCGCGCAGGGCGCACATGCGTTTCACACGGGTGGAGTTATAGCGGTCGGTGTTCACGGCCGATGGGGCGGCGTAGCTGTTGGTGGCGGGATAGTAGGCTGTGCCGTAGGAATTGCTGTCGCCAAGGCCCTTGACGAGATCGAAGCGGAAGCCGTCGACCTTGTACTCGGTGAGCCAGTAGTCGAGCGCATCCATCCATTGACGCTCCACGAGGGAGTATTCCTGCTTCCAGTCATTGAACACACTGTAATCGTGGGGTGCCGAGCCATTGTAGAAAGGGGTGTCGCGCTGGGTGTACATGTTGTACCACGGGTGAAAGCTGTCGCTCTGGTTGAACACCATGTCGATGATCACGGCCAGTCCACGCTCATGGGCGGCATCGATGAAAGCCTTGTAGTCGGCCGGGGTGCCGTAGGCCTTGTCGGGCGCGAAGTAGAAGTTGGGGTTGTATCCCCAGGAGTTGTTGCCTGAAAATTCGGTGATGGGCATGAGTTCTACAGCATTCACGCCCAGTTCCTTCAGATAATCGAGTTTGGCCATCGCTCCGGCTATGGTGCCGTTTCCACGGGCATAGCCTTCGTCGCCGGTGAAGTCGCGCACAAGGATCTCGTAGATTATCAGGTCGCTCTGGCGCGGGCCCTTGAAGTCGGTCACGGTCCAGGCGTAGTCGTTGAGAGAGGAGTTATAGAGGGCTACGGGGACACCGCTGATGTGGGCCGAGGGGTAGGCCGGCAGATCGGGGAATACTTTGGAGGAGATGTAGCGGTCATCGAATGGGTCGAGGATGAGGCGTGCGTAGGGGTCGCACACGCGGGTAGCTCCGTCGACAAGAAAGTAGTACATATAGTTCTTGCCCGGCGTGAGGCCGTCGACGGTGGTCCAGAAGTATTTCACGCCGTCCTTGACCTGGCTGTGCATCACCTGGGAGGGGGTGATGGCGTAGTCGTTCCACGAACCTACGAGAAGCACGTCGGTCTTGGAGGGGGCGGCGAGGCAGAATGTCACGGAGCCGTCGGGGTTGGTGACCGGGCCCTGGGTGGGGCCTGAGGCTGAGGGGTAGTCCTTGGGGGTGGATGAGGGGAAGCCGGTGGGGAATACCTCGACGTAGATGTTGCCTCCGCATGCTGTCTTGCCCTCCTTGGTGCGGTCGGCGGTGCGGAACACGAATGCCAGTTGGCGCACCTGCTCGTCGGGGGATGTTATGCCGTAGAATTCGCGTATGTCGGGGATGGTGAGTGTCCATGTGTCGGCACTCTTGTAGGTCATGCGGTACTTGGCGTTGTTGGTGTTCCAGTCGGTGGCATGTTTCCAGTCATCGCCGTTAGTGCTGAGGTTGGTTATTACACCGGTGTGTGCGTAGACTTCGACGGGCGATTTCACACCCATCAGTCCCTTGTTGCCTGCATCGGCGTTAAAGGTTATCACAATGCCTGTGGATGATTGAGTGACAATGACCGGGGTAGTGTTGACCACCTGGCCAAACATGGACGTATGGACGAGACACAGCAATAGTGTCAATGCGGAAAGAAACTTTCTCATGAGCGTATAGATGAGGTGAAGTTGTAGAAAAACAGTATGATGAATAAATCTCTAAGTAGTAGCGGATGGCACGTGGTGAGGGTAAGGTTTGCAGCGTGCTTGGAAAGATGCGTGAGGGGAAGAACGATGGAGTAGGAGAAAGGGGAGGAGAGAGGGAGGAGAGGGTATGGAATGTTGTTCGTGGGTGGATCAGAACAGCATGGGATCGTAGGTGTCGGGCGGGAGGGGCGACGGCGCGGAGAGTGCGTTGATGATGTTGCGCAGGAGTGCGGCATAGCCGATGTCGATACATGTGGCACTGGAGGGGGACACGTCGTTGCGCATCATGCTCGACGGGCGGTTGAGGCGCGGCGACTGCATGCGGTCGTCCATCTCGCGCATGTGGCGTGAGGCTTTGTCCTTGGCTTTGTCGGTCTCTCCGAGGCGTATGAGGCTCATCAGGTAGGGGAATGTGATGCCCGGACATGGCGCCGGGAGAGACTCGAGCTCGGGGAATGAGCGCTCAACGATGTCGACGATCTCGCGGTACATCTTGTTGAAGTACCACAGCTCGGTGAGGAAGCTGAAATCGGGCGAGCCGATGAATTTGTCGCAGAACAGTCTGACGAGCGATGAGGCCACGTCGACACGTCCGTTGGCAAGGTGCTCCTTGGCCCATGCCACGATGGTGTCGCGGGTGAAGGAGGTCTGCTCCGATACGGCCAGTATGTAGGGGACGGCCAGCTCGAAATCGATGTTCATGAGCAGGTCGATCGGCATCTGGGAGAGCGGTGAGCGGATTATGGTCTCCTCAAGGAGCTTGACGGCCTCGTCGGTGCGGCCCAGCTCCACGATGGTGGCGGCATAGGCTGTGACGTCCGATTCATTGGCCTCGCGCATGTCGAGGACAGCCCGGAACACCTCGGCTATCTTCTCGCGGCTGAGGTTGAGGCGGTACATCACACGCCCTTTGAGGCGCAGGGCCTCGATGTAGGTGCCGTCGATGGCGAGCGCGTAGTCGCATGAGGCAAGGGCGTCATCGTAGGATCCGTCGAGAAACTGCACGTTGGCGAGCCTCACCCAGAAGTCGACGGTGAACGGTTCGAGCATGGTGAGCTCCTCGAAAAGCCTTTTGGCAGTGGTGAGGTCGCCCAACTCCTCGGCACGGTCGGCGTACTCGTAGATGAGCGTGGGGGGATAGGAGCATTTAGCCTCGATGCGGGCACGGTTCTCCTCCACCCAGTCGAGCATATTATTCTCGGCGCAGTAGTCCACGAGCTGTATCACGTCCTCGTCGCCGAAATCGTCGGTAGCTTCGATGATTTCATCGAGCTTGGCGCGGGTGTCGGGGGTGTCGGATGCACCGGCGGCACGCAACGCAAGCAGGCGGTTGAGGAAACCGCCGTTGTTGACACGGCTGTTGACCTCGGCCGCAGCTTCCATCTCGCCAAACGAGGAGTAGAACCAGGCACGGCGTGTGGCCAGGGCCTCGCTCCCGGGATAGTGCCTGGCACCGTAGAGCAGGACTTCCATCTTCACGATATAGTTGTCCATATCGGAGGCGTAGTCAAATATCTCGATGAGGTCGTTCTCATCGAAATAAGCTTCGGGGTTGCCGGCCTTTACTATCTCGGATTCGAATTCGTTATAGAGCCCCTGGCGGGTGTCGTCGTTGTTATTGTCTTCCATCAAGGGTAATAATCACTTGTTGATCTTCTCCCAGGAGTCCTTAAGAGCGATTGTGCGGTTGAATATCAGGTGTCCGGGGCGCGAGTCGGGATCAAGAGTGAAATAACCTATGCGCTGGAACTGGAGGGGAACGCCGGGGGCGGCTATCTCGGCCAGGTAAGGCTCCACCTTTATGCCCTCGACCACCTTGAGGGAGTCGGGGTTGAGCATCTCGCGGAAGTCGCGCTCGGTCTCGGCGGCGGGGTTCTCGACACAGAACAGGCGGTCGTAGATGCGGGCTGTGGCGTCGACCGCTGTGGGTGCGCTCACCCAGTGGAGTGTGCCCTTGACCTTGCGGGATGCTCCGGGGAGTCCGCTACGGGTGTCGGGGTCGTAGGTACAGTAGATCTCCTCGATGTTGCCCTCGGCATCTTTCTTCACGCCGGTGCACTTGATGATGTAGGCACCCTTGAGGCGCACCTCGCCGTCGGGGGCGAGACGGAAGAATTTCTTGGGGGGATTCTCCATGAAGTCGTCGCGCTCGATGTAGATCTCGCGGGAGAACGGCATGGAGTGGGTGCCGCTTTCGGGATCCTCGGGGTTGTTCTCCATCTGCACGGTCTCGGTCTCACCCTCGGGATAGTTGGTGATGATTACCTTTACTGGGTTGATCACGGCCATGCCACGGGTGGCCACCTTGTTGAGGTCGTCGCGCACGGCGTGTTCAAGGAGCGAGATGGAGTTGAGGGCTTCGTATTTGGTGTAGCCTATGGCGTCAATGAAGTTGCGTATGGAGCGGGGAGTGAATCCGCGGCGACGCAGACCCGAGATAGTTGGCATACGGGGATCGTCCCATCCGGCCACAAGACCTTCCTTGACAAGCTGGAGCAGCTTGCGCTTGGACATCACGGTGTAGGTGAGGTTGAGGCGGTTGAACTCGATCTGGCGGGGGCAGTAGGTGTCGTCGGCCAGTTCCTTGACGAAGTGCTCGTAGAGCGGACGGTGAGGCACAAACTCGAGTGTACAGATGGAGTGGGTCACGCCCTCGAAATAGTCGCTCTGCCCGTGGGCGAAATCATACATCGGGTAGACTTTCCACGTGGTGCCTGTGCGGTGGTGGGGAGTCTTGATGATGCGGTACATGATGGGGTCACGGAAGTGCATGTTGGAGTTGGCCATGTCGATCTTGGCGCGTAGCACACGTGAACCCTCCTCAAACTCTCCGGCGTTCATGCGGGTGAACAGGTCGAGGTTCTCCTCCACCGAGCGGTTGCGGTAGGGGCTCTCGGTGCCGGCCTGGGTGGGGGTACCCTTCTGGGCTGCTATCTGCTCGGAGGTCTGATCGTCTACGTATGCCTTGCCTTCCTTGATGAGACGTATGGCCAGATCGTATAGCTGGGGGAAGTAGTCGGAGGCGTAGTACTCACGGTCGCCCCAGTCGAATCCGAGCCAATGGATGTCGTCGCGGATAGCGTCGACGTACTCCACATCCTCCTTCACGGGATTGGTGTCATCGAAACGCAGGTTGCAGGTGCCACCGAATTTCTCGGCGATACCGAAGTCCATGCATATAGCCTTGGCGTGGCCAATGTGAAGGTATCCGTTGGGCTCGGGTGGGAATCGGGTGTTGAGGCGTCCGCCGTTCTTACCTTCCTTGAGATCGTTGCTCACGATCTCCTCCACGAAATTCAGGCCCCTGGTCTCGGGTGCGTTCGATTCGTTATTTTCCATTGCCATATAATATTTTGTATTGATAATCGATAGGGATATAGGTCAGAGGAACAGTAGCTTGAGCACATACACGATGATGAGGGCGTAGGTGCCGGCAAGCACGTCGTCCATCATCACTCCCCATCCGCCGGGACACACCTGCTCGATGCGTCTGCATCCGAGGGGTTTGGTGATGTCGATCACGCGGAACAGAGCGAAGCCTGCCAGGGCGAATATCCATGTGTATTCAGCGGCGGGAGCCACCAGGAGTGGTATCCAGCACCCCACGTATTCATCGATCACTACGGCACGCGGATCAGGGCCCCAGTAACGTTCCATTACCGAGGAGGTCCATGCTCCCACCACAGTGATGCCCACGATGAGGGCGAGGGTGGTGAGGGTGAGTGCGAGCGGAGAGAGGACGAGATACAGCAGATACCATATGACCAGTGCCGTGAATGCCGCATAGGTGCCGGGCGCACCGGGCAGGAGGCCGGTGTAGAGGCCGGTGGAGAGTATCTCGTGAAAACGGGGGGCTATCCCAAGCTTCTTGAAGTTGTTGTCGCTCATGGTGAAGACTCTACTTGAAATGCAAAATTACGATATTTATCGCATATATCGCGGGCTTTGGATGGAAAAATGGATAAAAATGTCGGATTTTGGTTTTCGCTCTTGTACATGAACGGGAAAATCCCTACCTTTGCACATCCGTTTACCGAAGTTGTGTGGTTTCATCACCGCGGGAGCTTTGGTCGAATGGAATGATGGTCCGGTAGCTCAGCTGGATAGAGCATCTGCCTTCTAAGCAGACGGTCATGCGTTCGAGTCGCATCCGGATCACAGAAGGGTCACTTTTCAGTGGCCCTTTTTTCGTGTCTGTAAGTGTCTGGTGTGTATGTCTCGTTGCCGGATGTGTTGGCATGGCATGTGGTACACGTGTGGTACATTTACGGAATTTGTGGTACACGAAAAAGCATGTACCACAAATTCCGTAAATATCAATGTATAGATGTTATTATTCCATGGCGGAGGCTACTTGACCGGCTACGCGGTCGCCGTCGATGGCGGCCGATACGATGCCACCGGCGTAGCCTGCTCCCTCGCCGCAAGGGTAGAGTCCTGCCACACAGATGTGCTGTAGAGATTCGTTGTCGCGGGGTATGCGCACAGGCGACGAGGTGCGTGTCTCGGCTCCTATCAGTGTAGCTTCGTGGGTGAGGAATCCACGGTTTTTCTTGTCAAACTCTTTGAATCCCTCCTGCAATCTACGGGCTATGCCACGTGGCAGAAGGTGGTCAATGCGGGCCGGATGTATGCCGGGAGGATAGGAAGTGGAAGGCAGGTCGGCCGAGGGGCGCGAGTTCACGAAATCGTCCATACGCTGGGCCGGAGCGTTCTGTGTGCGTCCCGCCTCTTCCCAGAAGGCTCTCTCGATGCGTTCCTGCATTCTCATCATTTTCAGTGTGGTCTCTTCGGGTGTCTCTCCATCGGGCACATCTTCGGGAAGAATCTCCACTACCATGCCTGAGTTGGCCCATCGAGTGTTGCGTCCCGAGGGGGACATGCCGTTGACCACTAACTGGCAGTCGCCGCTTGCAGCAGGGATTATGAAACCGCCCGGGCACATACAGAACGAGTACACGCCACGTCCGTCGACACGGGTGAGCATGGTGTATTCGGCCGCCGGCAGATACTTGCCTCTCCCTTGGGGGGAATGATAGCGGAGCTGGTCGATAAGGCTTTGGGGATGCTCCAGTCGTACTCCTATGGCAAGACCCTTGGGTTCGAGGGTCACACCCTGGTCGAGCAGGAAACGGTAAACGTCGCGGGCCGAGTGGCCTGTGGCGAGTATTACCGGACCGTGAAACTCCTCGCCCGAGGCTGTGGTGACTCCTGTCACTTTAGGATTCCCCTCGTTAGAGTCGAGTATAAGGCCCGTCACACGGGTGCCGAATCTCACCTCTCCGCCACAATCTATTATTGTGTTGCGCATGGCCTTTATCACAGCCGGGAGTTTGTCAGTACCGATGTGGGGGTGGGCGTCGACGAGAATATCTTCGGATGCTCCGTGCTGGGCCAGGATGTTGAGTATCTTATCCACAGGACCGCGCTTCTTGCTGCGTGTATAGAGTTTGCCGTCGGAATAAGCCCCGGCACCCCCCTCGCCGAAACAGTAGTTGGAGTCGGGATCCACTACATTCTCCCTCGATATGAGTGCCATATCCCTGCGGCGCGAATCCACATCCTTGCCACGCTCAAGCACAATGGGACGAATCCCAAGCTCGATGAGCCTCAGTGCTGCAAACAGGCCTGCGGGGCCTGCGCCCACCACTACGGCGCTCTTGTCGCCCTTTACGGGACGGTATTCGACCGGTGTGATGAGCGAGGTCGAGGCTGGAGTCTCATCGACCCATACTTTCACACTCAGATTCACCATCACCCGTCGTTGGCGTGCGTCAATCGACCTGCGTATCACCCTCAGGTGGTTTATGCGGTTGGCATCTATGCCCATGTGGGTCGACACGGCGGCCCGGAGCATCATTTCGGTGGCCGCTGTGCGCGGATCCACTCTCAGTTCTATTATATCTTGCATTGTGTCTGTATTCTCTTAAAATTGTGTCTTTATCTTCTCAAATCGGTATTTCATCCACCACCATAGCGTGCCGAGAGCCACGGCAAAGGCCAGGAAGTCAGAAGCGGCCATCGATGCCCACACTCCCTCAATGCCCCACCATCGCGGGAGGAAGATGAGGAACGGAAGCAGGAACAACAGCTGGCGGGTGAGCGAGAGGAAGATCGACAGCTGCGGACGCCCCACGCTCTGGAAAAAGTTCTGTATCACTATCTGGCATCCCACCACGGGGTAGAATATGAAGTAGATCCTGAATCCCTCGCGCGAGATCTTCACCAGGAGGTCGTCGCTCGTGAACATGCGGCTTATAGTGTCGGGGAAACCTTCGCTCACGATCCATCCCACCATGGTGATGGCCACGCCTATCCATATGCCTGTGCGCAGGGTGCGCTTCACGCGGTCGAAATGGCCTGCTCCCATGTTGTAGCCCAGGATAGGTTGCATGCCCTGGGTGACGCCAAACACCACCATCACGAAGAACATTGTGGTGCGGTTGATGATGCCGTAGGCTCCCACACACATGTTGCCGTCGTCACCTCCATAGTCGAGCAGTGCCCTGTTGAGGAACACTACCACCACGCATGCACACACGTTCATGAGAAACGGCGACAGACCTATGGCATATATCCTCCTTACTATCGTACCTGCAAGCCAACGGTTGCGCAGCTTGAAGTGGACCGATGATTTTCGCGACAGGAAATGGCTAAGCACCCACACGAAGGCAGCCGACTGGCCACACACCGTGGCCCACGCAGCTCCCTGTATGCCCCAGCCGAAGTGGAATATAAAGAGCGGTGCCAGTATCACATTGACGAGCACCGACAGCAGGGCCGAGATCATGGCCTTGCGCGGATAGCCGGTGGCACGCATCAGATTATTGAGCCCGATGAACACAAAGGCCACCGGAGTGCCGAGCAGTATCACCTGCATGAACTCGCGGGCATAGGGTATGGTATCGTCAGTCGCGCCGAAGAAATACAGAATGGGATCGAGAAACAGCAGTGTGCCTCCGCCTATTATCACCGCGTGGATAAGGCACAGCACCATCACATTGTTGACCACATCAGTGGCACGGCCGTAATTTTTCTGTCCGAGAAATATGGAGCTGATAGTGGCGCCACCGGCTGCAATCATCATACAGAATGCCGCCACAAGGTTCATCAGCGGAAACGTGATGGCAAGTCCGGCTATCGCCATCGGTCCCACACCACGGCCAATGAAAATACTGTCGACAATGTTGTAGAGCGATGTGGCCACACTTGCTATGATGGCCGGAATGGAGTACTGTGCAAGAAGCTTGCCTATCGACTTCTCGCCGAGATCGGCAGTCGATGACGCCACTGTCACGTTGCTGTCGCCGGCACGGGATGTCATGTCATGGTCAATATGAGTGGCATTGCCACGGATGTCATTATTATCTGTATTGCTGTCGGGACTCTTCATATATGCGATTGAAACGTTTGCCGGACGGCATCACAGCATCCGTCCTCAATAATAATAAACCATCGGGACCGGAAAGTCGTTCACTCCGTAATCAGCACTGCAAAGGTACGGATAATTGCCGACATTCATTATCCACGGCCCGGGATATTTATAAAAACACTCCATGACAGGTTTATTTTGCATGGGTGGGAATTATGTTGTATTTTTGCGGGGTCATTATGGAGAATGTTTTCATTACATTCCTAAACATGTTTTCACATTTTTGGGTTATATATGTAATGAATATTCTTCACTCTGTTACAATAGGTATTATGAGAATCCCCACGCTTTCAGCAAAGAAATCCCTCGGTGGAGTAGGGTTGTTTCTGGCGATGTTCATCGCATGTGTATCCTTATCGTCGTGTGCCGATGAGGATGACTACTACGACTATTACGATTTGGTAGGCAAATGGTATGAGGTAGCTCCCGAATATGGCAACGTCTACACCTTCTACGGCAACGGTACAGGATCGTGGTATGATAATTATGATGCCTACGAATATTACATATATTGGTCGGTCAGCGGATCGGAGCTGTGCATCGACTACGGTGACGGAGATCTGTACTATTATGGATGGTCGATACAGGACAACACCCTGTATCTCTATCCCGATGTTGGCGGCAACCCCATTGTACTGCAACCTTTCTGACACTGGAGGACTGAGATGGAGTTCCGTACAGTAGTGAAGCCTCTCGACGGTTACAGAGGCCTGATATCTCACAATGAACCGGTATTGATGATCGGATCATGCTTCACCGACAACATCGGGGCTTGTCTGCGTGACGACCTCTTCGATGTCACGGTCAATCCATTCGGTCCGCTCTACAATCCCGCTTCGGTGGAACATGCCGTGGCCATTTTGGCTGATGATTGCACCATCGAGCCACGTGACCTGTTTATGCACGAGGGGCGTTATCATAGCTTCTTTTTCCATTCGCGCTATTCCGGCTCCGATCCTGAGGAGACTGCCCGGATAATGACTTCGCGCATACATTCGGCCCATAAGTCGCTTGCCGGAGCTTCGGCTCTCATAGTGACGCTCGGCACCAATAGAGTGTTCCGCAGCTCATGTTCCACTTTTGTGGTGGCTAATTGCCATAAGTTACCGGCAAGCGAGTTTGACGAGGAACTGCTGTCACTCTCCCAGTGCATCACATCTCTGGAATCCATTGTCGAGATCTCCCGGACGGTCAATCCCGACCTCAAGGTCATATTCACAGTGAGCCCATTGCGCTATCTGGGGCAGGGGGCTCATGGCAACACTCTTGCCAAGGCGACACTTGTGTTGGCCATTGAGGATGTGGTGTCGCGGTACGACGGAGTTCATTACTTCCCGTCGTTTGAGATCATGATGGACGATCTGCGTGACTACCGGTTCTATGCCGAAGATATGAAGCACCCCACCGATCAGGCCGTAAGATATATCTACGAAAACTTTTCCGCTACATATTTCACCCCCGAGACCATGGCTTTGGCTGAAAAGGCACGGCGTGTCACCCGCCGGCTGGCCCACAGACCAATGGGCGGACGGGCTGATAATGGAACGGACGACAAGAACAGAATAATAACCGATTTCATCACCGCTCTCCCTCAATTGGCAACAAATATCGACAGATACATTTCCAATGGAATATAATATTCATGAAGTGGCCCGCATAATAGGTGCGGACTTGTCATCTTCGGACGATTCAACCTATAGAATCAGCCGGCTTCTTACCGACAGCCGGTCTCTAATAAATGTAGCCGGAACCCTGTTTTTCGCCCTGCGCACCTCATCGGGTGACGGTCATAGATACCTGCGCGACCTGTATGGCAAAGGGGTGAGGGCATTTGTCGTGGAGGCTGTGCCCGATTGTGCCGGCGAGATGCCCGGCGCCATGTTCCTTAAGGTCCATTCCCCGCTCGATGCGCTCCAGGCTCTTGCCCGTCATCACCGCATGGCATGCACCGGCACCAAAGCCATAGCCATAACCGGTAGCCGTGGTAAAACCACTGTCAAGGAGTGGCTCTACCGCCTGCTGTCGCCTGATTTCAAGGTGGCAAGATCTCCTCGCAGTTATAATTCCCAGACCGGTGTGCCCCTGTCGCTGTGGGGTGTGGACAATGACACCGACATCGCCATAATCGAGGCGGGCATATCACAGCCCGGCGAGATGGAGCGACTTGAGGAGATGATCTCGCCCGAAATAGGTGTATTTACCAATATCGGCGCGGCCCATAGCCACGGATTCGCCTCCATCGAAGAGAAATGCCGCGAGAAGGCATCGCTTATGAAAGGTTGCCACAAGGTGGTGTATTGTGCCGACAATGACCTGATATCATCCTGCCTGCCCGACGGGCCGGAGCGTATAGGATGGACACGTCACAATCACCCGGGCGCCAGGCTTGTGGTGACGGAAGTGGTGAAATCCGACGGTCAGACACTCATCGGCTATTCATGGAAAGGGAATGAGGGTCGCGAGGGCCGGTTCACCATCCCGTTTACCTCGGAGCGTGATATCGAAAACGCCCTTCATTCGCTTGCTGTAATGCTCCTGCTGGGGATTTCACCTGCTGAAATAGAGACACGTATGGCCACTCTGAGGCCGGTGAACACACGTCTCGATGTGATTGACGGATTGAATGACTGCCAGCTGATCCACGACCGCTATTCATCGGATATCACTTCACTGTCGCTCGCACTCGATTTTATGGAGCGACGCGTCACTCCCGATCATTCTCTCACCGTGATCCTCGGCGATCTCGACACCGAGGGGAAGGATCCTGCCGGAGTATATGCCGAGGCTTCACAGCTGATGCAGGTGCTCAATATTGGTCGGGTAATAGGAATAGGTGAGGAGATCCATCGCCATGCAGGCTCTCTGCCTGATGGAAGTGTGACCTACCCCTCGGTAGACGCATTTCTCGATAATGTGACGGCCGATGATTTCCATGCCGAGCTCATACTTATAAAGGGTTCGCCGGACGCTTCGTTGAGCGAGGTGGAACGTCTCATCGAGAAGCGTCAGCATGAGACGGTTCTGGAGATCAATCTGGATGCCGTGGTCGACAATTTCAATTTTTTCCGCTCGCACATCAAGCCTACCACAGGAATGGTGTGCATGATCAAGGCTTCAGGTTACGGAGCCGGCTCATATGAGCTGGCCAAGACACTCCAGAGCCAGGGCGCGACATATCTTGCCGTAGCGGTCCACGATGAAGGGGCCGACCTACGTCAGGCGGGTATCACAATGCCCATTATAGTGCTCAATCCAGCTGTAGATAATTTCAAATCCATATTTGACAATCATCTCGAACCCGAGATATATTCCATCGACTTCCTGAAAGCTCTTATAGAGGAGGCACGCCGATGTGGCATCAAGGGGTATCCTGTGCATATCAAGATCGATTCAGGCATGCACCGTCTGGGCTTCATGCTTGAGACTTTGCCCGAGATCATAGAAATACTCCGTTCACAGGATTACGTGGTGCCTAAGAGTATATTCTCCCACCTCTGTGCGGCCGATGATCCTCAGGAGGATGATTATACGATGAGCCAGTTTGATTACTTCGATCGTTGCTGTGACATGCTCCTGAGTGCCTTCCCTGAAAGGAAGATATTGCGTCACATACTCAACTCCACCGGCATCACCCGTTTCCCTGATCATCAATACGACATGGTGAGACTGGGTATAGGTCTATATGGAATACGCACCATGCGCGACGGATCGCAGGATGAGCTACGCCCCGTCTCCACCCTCAGCACGAGCATAATATCCATCAAGAGTTGGCCGGCAGGGACTACCATAGGCTATAACAGGCGAGGAGTACTAAAGCGTGATTCGGTGATCGCCACTGTACCCATAGGCTATGCCGACGGCCTCAACCGTCATCTTGGCTACGGCAATTCATCCTTTAACGTGCGTGGCGTGATGTGTCCGGTGGTTGGTACCATATGTATGGACGCATGTATGATCGACGTTACCGATGTCAGCGACGTGCAGGTGGGTGACCGTGTGGAGATATTCGGTGAATCAGTGCCTGTTGACGTGCTTGCCGAGACCCTCGGCACTATATCCTACGAGGTGTTGGCTTCAGTATCGCAGCGAGTAAAGAGAGTGTACTACCGCGAGTGAACCCTCACTGACATTGTAGAAAACTTTTTGAGGCCCGGTTAATAAAAATCGGGCCTCAACGTTGCTTGCACGTGCAAAAATCATTAACTTTGCAACCCGTTATGAAATACGGATTCGACAACGACAAATATCTCAGGATACAATCTGAGCATATCAAAGAACGCATAGCGCAGTTCGGAAACAAGCTTTATCTTGAACTCGGTGGTAAACTTTTCGATGACTATCATGCAAGCCGTGTGCTCCCCGGATTCCAGCCCGACAGCAAACTGAGGATGCTCTCGCAACTCGCCGACAAGGCCGAGATAGTGATAGTGATCAGCGCCCTCGACATCGAGAAGAACAAGGTGAGAAACGACCTTGGCATCACTTACGACATGGATGTGCTGCGCCTGCGCAACGAATTTCAGCGTCGCGGATTCATGGTGGGATCGGTTGTGATCACCCACTATAACGGCCAGAGCAGTGCCGATGCTTTCCGCGAGAAATTATCACGTCTCGACATCACCACTTATGTACATTACACCATCGATGGGTATCCCACCAATGTGGATCTCATAGATTCCGACGAAGGATTCGGCCGTAATGATTATGTGGAGACATCGCGCCCCCTCGTGATTGTAACAGCTCCCGGTCCCGGCAGCGGCAAGATGGCCGTGTGTCTGAGCCAGCTCTACAATGAACACAAGCGCGGAATCGAGGCCGGATATGCCAAATTCGAGACATTCCCCGTGTGGAGTTTGCCCCTGAAGCATCCGGTAAACATCGCTTACGAGGCTGCTACGGCCGACCTCAATGACGTGAATATGATCGATCCGTTCCACCTTGAGGCATATGGTAAGACTGCCGTCAACTATAACCGTGACATTGAGATATATCCCGTGCTGAATGCCCTGTTTGAGGGCATATACGGTGAGAATCCCTATAAGTCACCTACCGATATGGGTGTCAACATGGTTGGATTCTGTATCTCGGACGACGAGGTGTGCTGTGACGCATCCAAGGAGGAGATAATAAGGCGTTATTTCTCGGCTCTCAACCACATGGCGCAAGGCGACTGTAACGAGAATGAGGTGAATAAGATAGCCCTGCTGTTCAAGCAAGCCAAGATCGACACTTCCTATCGCAAGCCCGTAAAGGCCGCCCGTGAACGTGCCGAGCAGAGTGGCGTGCCATGCTCGGCGATCGAACTGGCCGACAGTACGATAATTACGGCGGAATCAAGCGCATTGCTTGGCCCGAGCGCGGCATTGATATTGAATGCTATCAAGCATCTGGCCGGTATTGACCACGGTGTGAAACTGATACCTCAGCACATGATCGAGCCGATACAGCACACCAAGACCCATTATCTGCGTTCGATAAATCCCCGCCTGCACACCGATGAGGTGCTGGTGGCCTTGTCGGTGCTCAGCACCACCAACGCTGATTGCCGTAAGGCGCTCGAATGTCTGCCTCAGTTGTACGGATGCCAGGTTCATTCCACAGTGATGCTTGGCGAGGTTGACCACAAGATTTTCAAGAAACTGGGTGTGGGTCTCACTTGCGATCCTGCTAAAAAAGAGAAAAAGCAGTCTTAAGAGGTTTACCTTCTATCAATATTCTCAATCCTCACAATCGATAAATATTTCAGTGCTATGGAGATCCTGAAACATGAATGTGGAGTCGCTATGATACGTCTCCTGAAGCCTCTCGAATACTATAAGGAGAAGTATGGCGCATACGCCTATGGTCTCAACAAGCTGTATCTGCTCATGGAGAAACAGCACAACCGTGGACAGGAGGGAGCCGGCATTGTTGTGGTGAAGATGCACTCATGCCCCGGCAACGAATATGTGTTCCGCGAGAGGGCTCTCGGCAAGGATGCCATACAGGAAATTTTCGATACCGTGAGGGAGAAAGTTGCCCATTTCGATGTAAATTCCCATACACCGCAGGAGGTTGTGGAGGATGCTCCGTTCATCGGAGAGATCTACATGGGCCATCTCAGGTATTCAACCACCGGTAAGAGCGGTATTTCATATTGCCATCCGTTCCTCCGCAGGAATAACTGGAAATCGCGCAATCTGCTGATGTGCGGTAACTTCAACATGACCAATGTCGACACCATATTCCAGGATGTGGTGAAGAGCGGTCAGCATCCCAGGATATACAGTGACACCGTGATTCTGCTTGAGCAGCTTGGCGATGCGCTTGATAAGGAGAATCACCGCATATACCGCCAGTATCGCGATTCGCTCGCCGGTCCGATGCTGACCCATGCTATTGAGGATAACCTCGACATGTCGCGTATATTGTCGGCCACTGCCCATGCGTGGGATGGAGGATTCGTGATATGCGGGGCCACAGGTTCGGGCGACATGTTCGCTCTGCGTGACCGTCACGGCATACGTCCGGCATTCTATTACTACGATGACGAGATCGTGGTGCTCGCTTCCGAGCGTCCTGTGATACAGACCGTGCTGAATGTAGCCCGCCGTGATGTGTGCGAGCTGACTCCGGGTAGCGCGCTGATCGTGGATAAGGCCGGACATGTGAGCGTGAGGGATATTCTCGGTGAGGATACCAACAGGCGTTGCTCGTTTGAGCGCATCTATTTCTCGCGAGGAAGTGATGCCGATATCTACCGCGAGCGCAAGCAACTGGGATGTAATCTCGTGCCGTCGATCATGGAGAGCATAGGTGGGGATATCGCCCACACGGTTTTCTCATTTATCCCCAACACGGCCGAGGTGGCTTTCATAGGCATGGTGGCCGGTTTTGAGAATGAGTTGAGCCGGCAGAAGACCACCCAGATTCTCAATGCCCAGGCGGCCGGTACACTGAATGAAGAGCGTCTCAAGGAGATAATGAGCCAGAACCTGAGGGTTGAGAAAGTGGCCATAAAGGATATTAAATTGCGAACTTTCATCGCCGAGGGTGAATCACGCAATGATCTGGCAGCCCACGTCTATGATGTGACCTACGGCATAGTCGAGAACAATGTGGACAATCTCGTGGTGATCGACGATAGCATTGTGCGTGGCACCACCCTCAAGCAATCGATACTCAAGATGCTCGATCGCTTGCATCCACGGAAGATTGTGGTGGTATCCTCGTCGCCTCAGGTGAGATATCCCGATTATTACGGTATTGACATGTCGAGAATGGGCGAGTTTATCGCATTCCGTGCAGCAGTGGCACTATTGAAAGATAGAGGCATGGAGGATGTGTTGCGCACCACCTATGAGCGTTGCAAGGAGCAGGAGTCTTTGCTCGACTTCGAGATCACCAATTGTGTCAAGGCTGTGTATGCTCCGTTCACTCAGGAGGAAATCTCACGTAAAATGGTTGAGATGCTCACCGATGACGGATCGATCAATGCCGAGGTGGATATAATTTACCAGACACTCGATGGGCTGAGGGAGGCTATTCCGACGTGTCCCGGTGACTGGTATTTCTCAGGCGACTATCCCACCCCCGGCGGTACACGTCTGGTCAACCGTGCATTTATAAATTACTATGAGGGCAATGTTGACAAGCGTTAGTCCGTTATACAGGTAAAACCTCTTCTAAACTCTCTCCTTTATGTCAGTCTCCTCACGTCTGCTGTCACTGCTAATATTGGGCTTTGGGGCCATCCATCCTGCCATGTCCGCAGGACTTGAAGATAATTGCCACCGCAAGCATTACGAGCCTCATGGTGCTGATGTGAGCGATGGTGAGATAGTGATTCCTGTGGCCGATGATGATCTATTGTCGCTCGATGTGGAAGTGAGGGCGCTGATGCATGGCGTGAAGCAGAAGCGGGGGATGGCCGACTCATGGTGGGGCGTGACTATGAGAGCCCCGGGCGACACCGTGAAGGTGTCGTTGAGATTCGGCAATACTGATTTCGGGGATATCCTCGACCGCCGTATAGCCGAGCTGACGGTTGAACGTAACGGATGCGTAGTGTCGACTCGGGAGGTCGACGGTTTCGTGACCGACGGCAAAGCGTTCAACTCTTTAGCCTTGTCATTGGCGGGCGATATGCTTGAGATAAATGGGGGCGGCCACCGCAACAATCCATTGGCCGAGATTCGGTTGCCTGAATATTCAGCCCCTGCCGAGGTGAGTGTGTGGAGCGTGGGCCGGCTGACTGTTCCGGTCTTTACGGTGGAAACATGCCGCAATCCTGCTACTATGCTTGATTCAGGAATGAGTATTGAAAGCCTCAGAGCGCGTATTGACGCTTCGCATGATCCCTTGGAGGGTTTCTGGACCTATTTTGACCGGAACAACGATCCCAAATATGCAAGGATGGGGGGCCGTTACACTCTCGGCATTGTCAAACGGGAGCCGGATAATGGGGCGGAAGCGCCGGGGGATCCTGCGTGCTATGATATAATCTACGTAAGTGGTGCGCAGACTTACGGCGACCGATGGAAGCCTATGATGGTCAAAGGGGTGCTGCGCCCTACCATATTCGAGGGGCATTACGATATGGAGTGGATTGATGCCACATTCAGCCCTATTACCGAGGATATAAATGCCGTGGTGGAATCGGACGGAGCTTTGCTCACACTCAATTTCCCCATGCTCAGGACTACGATGAGGTTTTCTAAGGTCGTGTCACGGCACTGACGGTTCTTGCATGCTGGTATCTGTGCGAGATTATCTTTTCGCAAGATCCTCGTAGAGATACTGGAGTATTATTTTCCCTTTGTGTTCCCTGTCGGTGTCGGGAGCGTCGATTGCCGCTCCTGCGGTGTTGTCATACACAGTGTAGCCTGTGGCATCCCTGAACATGAAGCCGTTGACAAATGTGTGGAACGAGAATGGATACCTGTAGCTGTCGGCCATCACGTCGCGGCTGAATATGAACTCCTCATGAGGCAGTTCCATCTGTCCGAGGATGGTCGAGGCTGTGTCGGTCTGCGACATTATCGTGTCGATGCACCTTGGTTGCTTCACGGCACCTCCTATCATAAGCAAGGGTATGTGGGCATATTTGTCATGGGCAAGGAACTGGCCGGTGTTGCATCCGTGGTCACCGGTGACCACAATGAGCAGATTGTCCCATGCCGGAGTGTTCCTGAGGCGTTCCACCAATCTGCCGAGGGCGTCGTCCATGTAGGCAAACGAGTTGGCTATAGGATCATCCTGGAGTCGGGCATACGGTACCTCCCACGGTTCGTGCGAACTGAGGGTCTGGAAAGTCGTGTACCACTTCACCCCACGCGAGGTTTTCTCCATTATGTCGTCATATATCCAGTCGAGGACAGCGCCGTCATGTATTCCCCACTTGCCGGTAGGCAATCCTTTGGGCAGATCCTTGTCGCCCACCACGCGGTCATGCCCCATGGTGTAATAGTACTCACCCTTGTGGAAAATCGTGAGGTCTCCGCCATGCACGGCCATTGTCTCATATCCGGCCTCCTTGAATTTGCGCGGGAAAGCCGGGAGATTGGGCACCTTTTTGGTCATGCGTATCACGCTTGTGGTGGGTTGAGCGAGATATCCGCTCAGCAACGCCACGAGTCCGCGGTCGGTGCGGAAACTGTTGCAGTCAACATGGGTGAAAAACAATCCCTCCTTTGAGAGCCGGTTGATGTTTGGGGTGACATCCTTCTGTCCGCCCAGCGCCTCGACAAAACGTGCGCTCAGGCTCTCCCACACAATGAACAGCACATTGGGACGGGTGGTGTTAAGTAACTTATCGGCTGGGAACGAGTCGCCGGGAAACATCTCGGCAAATTCCCTGTGGCATGTCTCATCATCAAACTCCCGGAACGCTCCCTCGATCTTGTCGTTGGTCGAGAGAGAGTATATGAAAGCGTACAGCGGGTTGAGGGCGCAGTGGTTGAAGAAGAGATTGTTGGAGTAGAACGATACGCTCGGATTGTTGGGGCGTCGGCCCAGTCCGCGTATCAGCATGAACAGGCATCCCACGGCAATGATGAAGATGAGTGGAGTCAGAGCCATCTGTAACACTCCCGATGCGATGAACGGGCCGGAACCCATGGCTACTCTGCTTGTAAGCCAGAACCATCCGACGGTGATCCCCGACATGGCAAGCAGGGCTATGGCTCCAGCTATGATATATCCGGTTGACACACTCGCAAAAGCACTCTTCATCTGCTTGACATAGGGCAACACACATGCGTCGAGCTTGAATTTCCAGAACGGATATAAAGCCGTGTCCACCACAGTGCCGATGGCTACCGTCAATCCTGCCACGATGCTGTATACAGCCATGAATATGCCGAGAAACGGCGTGTTCACGTAGGCCTGGACCGTAGCGGCTATCACCGGCAGGGCGGTAAGGTAGGAGGCAACGATCACGTCGGACCGCAGTCCGTGGCGCGACATCGCCATGAAGTCGCGGAGCGAGATGACGGCATCGGTCTCCTTGCGGTTGTACAGGATAAACAGCGGCCGCTGCAATAACTGGAAATACAGCAGGAAACCTGCGTAACAGAGTATGATGAAAAGGATGAGATGTATCATTTCGCAATGGTGTCCATTACTTTGCTTACGATTGTCTCCACGGGCAACTTCCTGAGACAGTCCATGTGGCCGAGGGGACATTCCTTGCTTCCGGCTATGGTGCATGGCTGGCATTTCAGGCCGAGCGACACGGCGTCGGCCTCAGTCTGTCCGAAACCGAGAAATCCGCATGCCGGAGTGGTGCTTCCCCACACCGATATGACTTTGCTACCGGCTATTCCGGCGAGATGCTGATTGGCCGAGTCCATGCTAACCATGGCATCGAGGTGCGACATGATGGCAATTTCCTCCTCAAGCGGGAATTTTCCGGCAAGCGACACAATGCCATCCTGTTCCCACGACCCGAGAGTCTCAGCCTCCTCGCCACGTCCGCCGAACAGGTACACGTTCACCCCTTTGTCGGCCAAAGAACGGGCCACCTCCCTCATCTTCTCGGGAGGATAAGTCTTGGTGGCATATCGGGCAAAGGGCGCCAGGCCCACAGCCGGATGCTTCATGTCGATGCTTACGGCCGGGGTGCTGTCACCGTAGACCGACCGGAACGACATTGATGCCTGGAATCCGAGCCGGGCCAACGTGTCGAAATAGCGTGATATGTATTGTCGTTGAGGCTTGCCTCCGGCATACACCTTCTTGCGCTGGCTGCGGGCCTTGTCTACGGTGGCCACCTTGGCTCCATGCAATCTCAGATAGGCCGAGATGAACATGGTGCGGGCCATGTTGTGCAGGTCGGCTACATAGTCGGGGTGCAGTGCCGCGAGTTCGCGGGCTATCCTGAGGGTTCCACCCAAGCCACGGTACTTCTCTTTGAGATCAAAGGTGAGCACCTTGACATTGGCCGGGGGATTGATGAACATACGCCCGAAGAAAGGACGTGTGGCCACGTAGATCTCCACATCGGGGTATTCCATGGCCACAGAGTATATGACAGGGAGAGTCATGGCAATGTCGCCGAGTGCCGAAAAGCGCAGTATCACGAGCCGCTTGGCACCGGCTTTGCCTTCAGAACCTGACGATTGCCTTCCCACGCGACTCACTGTTAGAGATTCTTGAGATAGGACTCAACGCCATCGATATCCTTGCGGTTGTCTACCGAAAGCGACTTGCAATGACAGTTGTAGTAGTAGATGGGCATGTGGTTCTCGAGGAATCGGAAGGAGTCGTTCTCCTCGATCTTCTCGATGGGACCGCGGGGGGTGTTGTGATAGAAGTCGAGAGCCTTGCGGGTGAATGCTCCCACGCCCACAAACTTGTGGAACACATAGTCCATCGCTCCCTTGGGATAGGGGATGGGTGAGCGCGATATGAAGAGGCAACGGTCGTCGGCAGCGGTCACGATCTTGAGATTGGTAGCGTCGACCACCTCGACGGGGTTACTGAAATCGGTCATGAGGTTGGACACGAAGAAATCGCCGGGCTTGAGTCCGTCGGGGATGCACTGTACGATAGCGTCGCGGGTGAGGAGGGGTTCGTCACCGTTGACCATCACGTAGAGATCGGCCTCGATGCGTGTCGACACTTCGTAGAGGCGCTCGGTGGCGGTGTCGTGGTCGTCACGGGTCATGATCACCTTGGCTCCGAAGCTCTCGGCCTTGTCCTTGATCTTCTCGCTGTCGGTGGCCACATATACCTCCTCGAATATCTCCACTTCCTTGCAGTGTTCATACACCCACTGGATCATGGGCTTTCCGAGGATGAGAGCGAGGGGTTTCTCAAAGAATCTTGAGGATTCGGCTCGTGCCGGTATAACGCATATAATTTTCATGTCAGTCATTCGTGAGTAGTGGGGGTGAGTAATGTAGTAGTAAACGGGTTGTTATTTGTAAAGCCACCGGCGGTGGGACCATAGCCACAGTCCCGGACGCCGACGGATGGTCTGTTCGAGCATTTCCATGTACCGCTTTGTGTAGGGGGAGTCCCCTTCGAGGCTTTCGGGCACGATGGGTTTCACGGTCATGCGGTAATGTCCGCGCGACACCTTCTCCACGTCGAGATACAGGTAGGCCGCGTTGACGCGTTTGCCTATCTCCTCGCCACCGGGATTGAACGGCGTGTGCTGTCCCAGGAATGTGGTGGCGTGGTGCGATATGCTGCTGTTGGAGCGATGGTCGGCTATAAAACCGATGATGAATGGCACCTTGTCGCGATACCATCTCACCATGGTGCGGAACACCTTGTCCTGAGGCACCGACACGGGATTGAACCTCGACCTCACTTTCAGCATCAGCTTGTCGAAGGCCTTGTCGCGAAGAGGCTTGTACACCTGGGCGCAGAGTTGAGGTTTCTTGAAGTGCCTCACCACCGAGGGGACGTATTCCCAGTTGGCATAGTGGCCGAGATACATCACCACGGGATGCCCCTTGTCGATGAGTTCGTCCACCAGCTCTCCGCCTATCACTTCCACTCGCTTGTCCACCTGCCTGTCGCTTATGTGGAGCAGTTTGGCGGTCTCCACGATATTGTCGGCAAACTGGGAGTAGAAATCATCCTCGATGTCGCTGAGCTCGGCTTCCGACTTTTCAGGGAATGAGTTGCGGAGGTTGGAGCGGATCACCTCACGGCGGTATTTCATCACATGGACCAGGATATACTTAATGCCGTCGGCGAGCACATAAAGCACAGCGAACGGCAACAGGGCGAGCAGTGTGAACAGCACGCGGTAGAGGGCATAGGTCACTTTCTGTCGCATAGGGTCTGCAATATCTGTTGTACCACCCTTGGGGTAGCCCCGGTGTTTTGTTTCACATATTTTCCGGCCCGTTTTGCTATATATTGGGTGCGGGCTTTGTCGCTTTTCAGCATCTTGAACCACATGTCCAGCTCGTCGATGTCGTGCACCACCTGTCCGATACCTATGCGCACCATCTCGGTGGGTGTCACCTTGCGCTTGATGTTGGGGCCGAACGATACGGGTATGCCATACACGGCCGGCTCTATCACGCTGTGGAGCAGGCGGGTGAATCCTCCGCCCACATAGGCCCACGAGGCATAGCGGTAGAGATAGGCCAGTGCTCCCACAAAGTCCACTATCATCACCTGGGCCCGGGTCATGTCGGTGTCGCCGTCACATGCGGTATACCTCAGGCATCCCCCTTTCACACGGTCCTCGATAGCCTTGATAGTATCGTCGGATATCTCGTGGGGCACGATTATGAAACGGGTGTCGGGGTGACGGTTGGCAAGCTCGGTCACCATCTCCAGGTCGCGGTCGTGGTGGATGCTTCCGGCGAGAAACACCGGCTCCTTGCCCACGAACCTCTCTATCTTTTCATCGCTCCATGGGGTCGAGGCCACAAGCGCCACGTTGTCAAACAGCGGATCGCCGTTGACCGAGGCGTTGTCACATCCGAGCTTCTGGAGATTCCTCACCGAGTTGTCGTCGAGGGTAAATATCTTGGAATAGGCTTTCAGCGAACTGCGGTACAGGTTGCCATACCACCTGAAGAACGGGCCGTCATCACGTATGATGGCCGACACGAGAAATGTGGGTATGCCCCGCTCCTTGAGCTGGTGCAGATAGTTGTGCCAATACTCCGATACCATGAACACCGCACAGTCGGGCCTCACGGCATCAAGGAATGTCGATACGTTGGCTTTTGTGTCGAGCGGGAGGTAGAACACCCTGTCGATGCATCCGGGCTTGCGGCTCACGGCCTCGTAACCGGTAGGGGAGAAGAATGTCACCACGATGTTGCAGTCCATCTGCTTCTTTATGGCCGTAATGATGGGGCGGGCTATGCCAAACTCTCCCAAGGATGCCGCATGAAGCCACACAGTGGGCTTGGACCTGTCGATCTCCGACATGCCTTCGACGACATTGCCTACGGCTGAACGCTGCCCTCGGACAAACCGCATAATCTTCGCGGTGCTCTTGCCCGGAACGAATGTGGACACGCCCATTGTGAGGCGTCGAGCCAAGCGCATTGCTAAATTATATGTTTGTAGCATGTGATGCTTCAGGTGCTTGAGTTGTGTGAGTTATCGGCATCCTATGCCTTTAACAGGATTGTAACATGGATTACAGTTGACAAAATTACGACTTTTTGTTGAGATATTCATACTTTTTTCACTAATTTTGCAATAGTATGGAAATAAGGATAGAAGATACAATCAGGGAGGTGGCTCCGGCATTGACCGTGGTGGCCATAGAGGCCGATATACACAACTGTCCTACCCCCGACGGGCTGTGGGATCTGCTGGAGCATGCCGCGCGCGACATAGCGGCCGTGACCGAGCTTGGTGATGTCAACAAGCGTCCCGGCATAAAGGCTACCCGCGACGTCTACAAGGCTCTCGGGAAGGAACCCAACCGTTACCGTCCGTCGTCCGAGGCTCTGACACGCAGGGCCGTGAAGGGGATGGAACTTTACAGGATAAATGCCGTGGTCGACCTGATCAACCTCGTATCGCTCCTCTCGGGCTATTCAATAGGCGGATTCGATGCCGGCAAGATCGACGGCGACACGCTCACGCTCGGTGTGGGCCGTGAGGGGGAACCGTTCGATGCGATAGGCCGCGGACCTCTCAATATCAGCCATATGCCCGTCTACCGCGACAACATCGGCGGGGTGGGCACCCCCACCAGCGACAACGAGCGCACCAAGCTCGACGAGTCCACCACACGCCTGCTGATGTGCATAAATATCTATGGCGAGGAGATGGCGGTGGCCGATGTGGTGGAGATGTCGGTTGACCTGCTCGGAAAATTCGCCGAAGCCGATAACATATCTGTTAAGTACTATAGACCATGAAGACACTGCGCATGTATCCCTCCAGCCTGAATGACCGTTATCTCGACGAGGCGGTCGAGGCGATGGGTAGAGGGGAGATCATCATATATCCTACCGACACGCTTTATGCCCTTGGGTGTGATGCCCTCAACAACGGGGCTATCGAGAAGCTGTGTCGCGTCAAGGGGCTGAATCCCCAGAAACAGACCCTCTCCATAATATGTGACGGACTGTCGATGGCGAGCGAGTATGCCCGCATCGACAATGAGGCGTTCCGCATACTGCGCACCAATCTCCCCGGCCCCTTCACATTCATCCTGCCCGCCTCCACCAGGCTTCCCAAGGTGTTCAAGGGACGGCGCACGGTGGGTGTGCGCATCCCCGACAATGCCATTGCGCGGGCCTTGGCCGAGCGTTTGGGCCATCCGGTGCTGTCCACCTCTATTCCTCAGGAGGAGGATGGGATCGATCCCGCCACGATAGCGATTGAATACGAGGATACCGCGTCACTATTCATCGACGGTGGCGAAGGGGAGGGAGTGCCCTCGACAGTGATTGATCTCACCGACAGTTCCTCGCCCGATATCCTCCGCGAAGGCAAGGGGGAACTGCAATAAGGTATGCGCATCACGGCCTATGATAATGCCTGGCGAAAGGCGTGGGATGATTTTGTGCTGGCGTCCAAGAACGGCACTTTCCTGTTCATGCGCGGGTATATGGAGTATCATGCCGACAGGTTTACCGACAGTTCGTTGATTGTGACCGGTGAGGGAGACCGCATAGTGGCACTGTTGCCGGCCAACAGGACAGGTGACACCATCGTGAGCCACGGAGGGTTGACCTATGGCGGTTTCGTGATCGATACCCGCATGTCGGGGGCTGATATGCTCGGGGTTTTCTCTCTGTTGAGGGAGTATCTCTCCGATCGTGGTGTGAAGCGGATGATTTATAAGCCTGTCCCGTCGATATACCATAGGCAACCGTCCGATGAGGATCTTTATGCGCTGTTCCGCAACGATGCGCGGTTGGCGGTGCGTAATCTGTCCACTACTATCAATCTCAGGGATCCTATTCCGTCATCAAGGCTTATGAAAAGGGCCGTGAAGAGACAACGCCGATATGGCATAAAGGTCGATGAGGTGGAGGTGGCCGATAGTTTTTGGTCCATAGTGGTCGAGGACCGCAGGGTGAGGCATAATGTGAGGCCGGTCCACACGGCCAGTGAGCTGAATTACCTCAAGAGTCTGTTCCCTGAAAATATAAGGTTTTACACGGCGACGTCGGGTGATAAAGTATTGGGAGGTGCGGTGATATATCTTGATCGAGGGGTGATACATCTGCAATATGCAGCATGTACTCCCGAGGGCAAGGATATGTATGCGACCGATGTAATATACCACGAGTTGATCAACGAGCGTCTGGCGGGAAATAATTATTTTGATTTCGGTATATCCAACGAGGACGCAGGCCGGTATCTCAACGAGGGAATGGTTAGGCATAAAGAGGAGTTCGGTGGCCGTTCCATCATATACGATGCATATGAAGTGTTTTTTTAGTATAGTTTTTAGTATAGATTTTTTAGTAAAGAGGGTATTTTTAGTATAGAGATTTTTAGTATAGAGGGGAAAGTATAAAGTATAGCGATTAGATATTTTATCCCAAAAAGCCCGGAGAATTTAGTGGTGTATAGGTTTTAGACTAAAGATCCAAAGATCTAAAAAGAGGTTGAATTTATGCAAATAGCCTCGGATGAAATCGTATAAATCACGAGGCCGGAGATGGGAGGGTGGAATTGTGCGAGTAGCCTCGGAGAGGGGATAAAATCGTATAAATAACGAGCCCTGAGAGGAGAGGGGTGGAATTGCGCGAATTAGCCTCGGAGAGGCGATGTAATTATAGTCCCACGGATGCAAATTCCCCCAGCCCGCAGGTGTATATGCCAACGGAGCCGTGAAACGGCGATGTAATTATAGCCCCACCACGAGCGACGGATGCAAATTGCCCGTCAGGGCAAAATTTGCATCCGGGCGCGAGGCGTGGGGAAAATGAAACGAACACCAAAATGGGCGTCGAAGACGTCCTATAATTCCCCGCGCCACCACCTCTAACCCACCAATAAATTCCCGCAGGCCACCCCCTCCCCAAGCCTCGGAGAGGCGATGTAATTATAGCCCCACCACGAGACCGGCAAGGAAATCGCCCGTAGGGCAAGATTTGCGCCGCCGGGCGAGGTGTGGGGGAGGTATCAATCGGGTATCCCTCGGCCTCGAAGAGGTCGTATAAAATGGGCCGAAAAATCACGGATGGGCGATATAATCATCCGATACAATCGTGGGGGAAGAAGGCGGGGAGATGCGGGAATTATAGGACGTCTTCGACGCCCGTTTTATCCCCAATTTCGTTTTCCCCACACCTCGCCCGGTGGCGCAAATCTTGCCCTGCGGGCGATTTGCTTGTCGGTCTCGTGGTGGGGCTATAATTGCATCGCCGTTTCACGGCTCCGTTGGTATATGCGCCTGCGGGCTGTGGGGATGGCGTTTGGCGGGTGTGGATCCGGGGCGATTACGTCAACAAGGATTACAAAAATAGGTCATATGCTGATGTTATATAATGACTCAGGGCATCCCGGTGAGGGGATGCCCTGAGAGGCTTGACAATGCGGGGAAATTGTAACTATTGTTTCAGAGAGGTGAGGTTGTAATGTTTCAATGCGAACGCTTACAACTCCTGAGGGGTATTGGAACTCTTGGCTTAGTTAGCTACCGGATGAAAGCTTTTTTACTGCACTGTCAAGTGTAGTGGTTGTTGCAATCCGTCCATATGGGTAGGTTGCGGGGTGGCCGTGGGCTTGTTGCAATCCGTCCAAACGGCTCGGTTGCGGGGTGGCCGTGGGCCAAAGGTGGAGAGGAGAGTGGCCCCGCGACCCGTTGCCGGGAGAGAGAGTCGGCAACGGGGGATAGGGACCTTTTGAGTAAAGGTGATGTTATTTAATCTTGACGATCCAGCCACGGTTAATGACCTCGTTGTCCATGTCTACATCCCACCAGATTACGATCTTCGCAGTGGCGTCATCCTTAATGACTTTGACCTTGCCTTCGAGATTGTAGAGGTCATAGCCATAGAAGTACTTGAATCGGTAGGTACCGTTCACTTCCTCGTTGATAGCTGCGTCCTCGGGGTAGATAATGTAGTGGCCACCGTAATCTGACCAAGAGCTACCATACCACCATCCGAATGTGTGGAGGTTGTCAGATCCTGCCTCATCTTTCCATGAACCCCATGATTCATAATGGAAATAATAATGCTCGTTCTGTGCAAACTGAGAGCTCTTGATATATACATTATTTGAGGTCTTGGCCAACAGATTCTGGATGTCAGCATCGGTAAACGCATCAAATGTAGCTGAAACAGTCACCTTGATTGTTGCCGAAAGATTGGAGCAATCCGTTACAGTTATGTTGGCGGTGTACTCATCCTTGCCTGAGGTAGCGGTGAGAGAGATCACACCGGTCTCGGGATTGATCGAGGCTTCAACCTTAGCATTGTCAGACTCTACGGTGTATTCTCCGTTGCCCAACACTACCGAGCACTCATTGCTTGTTGAGCTGAGGCCCATAGGAGTAACGAAATTGTAATCGCTGTGGCTGAGAGTCATCTCATCGGTGGTGTAGACCGATACAATGAGTTGCTTGTACTGGTTGGCGGCATCGGATACCACTACTTTGGCCACGCCGTTCTTGTAGCCTTCGATGTAGAACTGTCCGTCCTCACCGGTCACTACCTCGGCAACATCTGGATTGAGTGAATAGCCACGGTAGTCTCCTGCTCCGGTAGCTACGGGGAGAGCTATGCGGTTCTCAGCACCGATCTTTACCTTTGCGGTCTCGGCATCGAATGTGAGTTCGGTGTCGGGGGTTTCGATTATGGTATCGTCATCGTCACATGAGGTGAAACCTGTCATGGCGAATGTGGCCACCATCATGCTCATGAAATAATATCTGATTTTCATAATTGGTCTATTATAACAGTTGGAGTTTATTACCAATCTTTTTCATACATGTGAGGATCGATCACTACCTCATCGTCGTAGAATGCCTGGGCACAGTTGCTCATTACGTTGTCGTCGCGCCATGAGTGCTTGGTGGGGTCCATAGCGAACACCATGTGGCTTCCGTAGCCGTTGTTACGCATGCTTCTGAGCTGGCCTAAAGATGCTATGCCACGGCCGAGGTTGAGCTCCTGGCTGTAGAGACCCATGTTGCTCTTGGGCATACCGGGATAGTTGCCCGACATGTCATAGGAATTGCCGTAGTCGTGGAGACCGTAGTGGCAGAACTCTCCGGGCTGTACACCGTCGATGGCGACTGCACGTGAAGTGGGGCCGTAGCAGTAGGCGATGTTCCAACGCTCGGGCTGGAGCTTCCAGAGTTCGTACATAAGGCGTGAGAATGCCTGTGCACCGTTGCTGACAAAGCCGGGATAGTTGCCGGTGCTGCAATACTCGCAGTCGTAGAACATACCGTCGAGTTTATAAGCATCGCAGAGGGCCTTGAGCTCGAGGGCGAAATAGCGGGCGGTCTCATCGGCGAGGTTGGCTACCGATGCACGGTCATGGTTGCAGAGCAGACCCATGATCACCTTCATGCCACGGTCCTGAAGAGGCTTGAGATACTTCTCGCGGTTGTCGAGCAGGTGCTGAACGTTGGGGTTGGCGTTGAAGTACACACGGCCGGTCTCGTCGTTGTAGTTGATGTTGCCGGCGAAGAGGATCACAGCGTCCACCATGTACTTGCCGCTCTTCTTGAGGGTGTAGCGGAGGTTGTTGAGGGGGTTGGTGTCGTTGACCTCCATACAGGAGAAGATCTTTATGCCGTCCACCTCATTACCGTTGGCGTCGATCACAGTCTTGAAGCAGTCCTGCAGACCGGTGAGGTCGCGTACAAAGATAATGCGGGTCTGTGAGTTGGAGGCAACCGATGCACGGCTTGCACCGGTGGAGATGCGCACGGGCACGGCATAGGAAACCTCGCTGTCGAGCGAACCGTCCGAGGTGATGCCTACGGTCATGGGAGCCGACTGGCTATTGCCGGCCTTGAGGGTGGCGGCACCATCGTTGGAGAACGATACCATTGACTCGGGCACGGCCACGTGGGCTGTGCGGTTGGCGCGGTTGTATTCATCGAGCACGGTTGCATCGTAGGAGAAGTAGAGGGTCATATCCTCGGCTACGGGAGCGGTGGTGTTGACGAATAGATCCAGGCCTGTGTCGCCACGGAACTCGAGGTTGGCGTTGGCGGTGTTGCCGTTGGTATCGGCCACGTAGATGAGGGGCTCGCCCGATCCTGACACTGAGGGAGCGTCGACGGTACCGATGGTCAGATCCTCCTGGCAGGCGCTGACGGCCAGAGCCGCCATGCCCATCAGAAACGAGTTTCTAATTATATTGTAGTATTTCATCGTTGATGTAGAAGTTTAAAGTTACTTATCTTTCTCGGGGAGAGACACTGAGATCCAGGTGAGAGGATTGTGGGAAGTGAGGTCATAACCGTTGGCATAGTCGTGGATGAGGTTGCCCTGACCCTCGTTCATCTTCCAGTAGGCTACCAGACCGGGAGCGTCGGGCTCGACGGTGTAGAAGTGGTTGCGCTCGTTGATCTCATCGGGGGTGAGCACTCGGTTCCACACGCGGAATTCCGACATCTTGCCCTGGAAATCGCGGGCGTCGTCGTAGGACTTGCCGATGTAGAAGTTGGAGGCGTTCCAGCTTACACTGCGGCCGGTGTGGGATTTCTGTGTGGCACCCTTCTTCACTCCGTTGAAGTAAACGTTGACTTCACCGGTGGCGCTGTCCCATGTGAAGGTGAGGAATGTCCACTTGCCGGCGTCAAACTTCCAGGCTGCATCGGTAGCGTTGGGTGAGGCGGCGAGCTGAAGCTGGTTGGGGGGAAGACCGGCGTCACCGAGACGGAGCAGGAAAGATCCCTCGATACCGAGAAGTGTCTGGATGAGGTTGTCGAACGAGTCGGGGAACACGAGGCACTCTACAGTGATCTCTCTGAGGCCCGAAAGCTGGGTGGCGTTGCCGGGGTTGACAAACTCAAGATAGTTCTTGGTAACGTCGGTAACCACATTGATGAGGGCGGCACCGCGGAACACGTAGTAAGTGGTGGCGGTGGAGTTGACCACGGGAACAGTGGAGTTGACCACCGACACGGGGAGCACATACACGAAATCGGTGTTGAGCTCGGCAAGGCCCTTGAACTCGATCGACACGCGGCTCGACTCGATGGCGCCTGACTCTACCACAGCCACGGGATCGGGGATGGAGTAGTTGTCGGCGGGGAGGATGATAGCCTCGGCAGCGTAGGCTGCGTTGTACTCATCGATCTTGCTGTCCACCACGCCATAGGTCACGTAGACCGGCTCAGCCTGGGGCTGTGCCACCCTCACGCCGAGGGTGCGGGTCATTTCGTCGGCCTTACCGTCGAGGACGTTGATGTTAACAAAGTCGGTGGCGGTGTCGAACACCATGTTGTTGTCGGCTACGTTCTCGTAATCATCCTGGCAGGATGTCACCGAAGCGGCGGCAAGCAGCATAGCCACAGAAGTGATATATTTTGTAAGTTTCATTGTTACAGTCACTTTTTAATAGAATTACTGAATGCTCGGGTTGACGGTCTGGATGAGGTCACGGAGATTGCGGAAATTGTCGGCAGGAGCGGAGAAGTAGTCGCGCTGGATGTTGTAGACGCCTACAGCTGCAATCTTGGACGACGAGGCAAACTTGGTGAGAGCGTGGATGGCGAGAGTGCCGTCGGTGAGGTAACCGGTCTTGTCATCGGCGGAATTGTCGGTGACGGGGAACACTGACACCATGCCGAGACGCTCGGCGGGTACGCCCTGGGTCATTGCCTGGGTGTAGTAGAAATCAAACTGATCACCGTTGGTAGCATCGAGTCCCTGACGGATGAAGATGGTGCGGAACTCGTCGAGCAGGTCGAGACGGGTCACGTTCTGGGGGTATCCGAGGAAGTCGTAGCTGAGACCTGGGTTGCGCTTGTGCCAGTCGGAGGCGGCTCCGAGGAACACTGCCTGCTGCATATTGTACTCGGCGAGCTGGGCAGAGGTCATGTGGGAAGAGGACTTGCCGTTGAAAGCAAACATCACTCCGTCGAGACCGTTCTTCTTGGCATAGCTGAGCTGGGTGGTGAGGTTTTCGAGCACATAGTCGTTGATCTCGGGATCCACGATGGCGTCGAGCTTGGCCTGGAGCTCGGCCTTGGCGGCCTCATACTCGGCCTTCACAGCCTCGGAGTCCTTGTTCTCGTTGGCCTCGTAGTCGGCGGTGAGCTTGGTTATCTCACCCTCCACAGCTGTGCGTTCAGCTGCATTGAGCTCGCACAGGGTGGTGTGGGCTGCCTTGATGGCGTCGAAGTCGATGGTGTAGATCACCTCCATGCCTTTCTCGGCACGCACCTTGGCCATATCCTCGAGGGTCACGGCGTGGATCTCGGAGGGGTTGTCGAGCACCACCACGTCGGTGCTGTCGGGGAGAGCGGTGAGGCGGTAGGCCTGGCTTGTGGGGCCGGTGGCGGGGATGTTCATCCATGCGTAGACCTTGCGGTGGTCCGAAGCACGGTAGGCGCGGAGGTTGGCGCAGTACTCGGCATAGGTGGGAGTCTTGTCGACGGTGATGTAGTCGATGTCGATCGACTCGGGCTCGGTCCAGTCGTCACACGAGGTGATGACTGATCCCGCGAGGCCCACGATCATTGCCGAAGCTATATATCTGAATTGTCTGTTCATGACGTGTATATTCTTAATATATGGTGTTGGTTATGAGATTAGAGCCCGGGTTTGCAGTCCCACCACATGGGGGTGGCGAGGTTGTCGGGACCCTTGAGGTAGTCGTTCACGGCCTTCTGTACGTTCTCCAGGTTGTTGGTGTACTCGGCTGCGGGATAGGGGAGACGGCGGGGACCGATGTTGGCGTTCACCACGCTGCTTGCGTTCTTGGCAACGGGGATGAAGTCGGGGTAACCGGTGCGGCGGTAGTCAGCCCATGCCTCGTTGCCGAGGGTCCAGTTGGCGATCCACTTCTGGGTGATGATCTTCTGCTGCTTCTGCTCGGGAGTGAGTGACTCGTCCCACTTGATGGTGACGGGATCGAGGGTACCGTTCCATGAGTTGAGCTGCATGGGGTCGTAGTAAGCTGCGGGCACCGAGGTTGCGTCAGCCACGTAGGAATCGTAAGCGTCGGCCACGCCATAGTTCTCGAACGAGAGGCGGATACCGTTGTTGTAGAACGACTCGGCTGTGCCACCCATGTTCCAGTTGAACACTCCTGCACCCTCGGCGCGGAGGAATGAAACCTCGGCTGCGTTCTGCCACAGGGCGGGGTTGCTTGCAGGGTAGATGATGCCCGAGTAGCTGATGCTCCACTGAGCGTTGAAGATCTGCCATCCGCGACGTATGCCCACATAGTCGATGGGGTTGCCGTTGATATCCTTGAGCGCGGGACCGTTGGGATCGGAGTTGGCCTTGCTCACGTACTTGGGAAGACGGGGGTCGTTGTAGCCCTTGAGGTAGCAGATGATCTCGGCCGAGGGGCGTGAGTCATTGGCGTTCCAGAAGATGGCGGTGTTCATGGGGTTGGTGGCGGTGGCATAGTTCTTCCAGGAGGCGTTCTGGTCGTTGGACTCGATCACGCCACCGTTGGCGGGGTTCACAGCCTCCTCGGCCTTCTGCTTGGCCAGGGTGGGATCAGCGTAAACTATGCGCATTGCCAGGCGGAGCTGGAGCGAGTTGGCGAAGCGTATCCAGTTGGCCTTGTCGCCTGAATATACATTATCGGCGATGGAGTTGAGCATGTCAGTGTCGTCGCTGATAGCGTTCTGGAGCATCTGACGGGCCTCGGCCAGCTCAGCGAAGAAGGCGTTGTAGATATCTTGCTGTGAGTCGTAGGGGGTCTTGATCACACCGTCGGCACCGATCTCGGAGAAGGGTATGGGGCCGTAGGTGTCGGTGATACGGCTCATGGTGAGCACCCTCACGATCTTGGCCACAGCTAAGGGCACGGTCTTGCCCTGGTTCTCGCAGTAGGCTTCTACGGTAGAGTAGTTGGTGTAGAGGGTGGGGATGAACTGGTCGGCCTTCATGAGTACCGCACACCAGTTGTCGGGGGCATTGTTGTTACCGAATGTGCCACCCCAGTCGGATCCCTCGGCGAAGTATCCACCGAGAGTGCCACCGAGCAGACAGTCGGTAAACTGGGTCTGGTTGGGGTCGGATGAGATCACCGAGCTGAATATGTTGTTCATCGATGATGCCAGGAGGTATCCGTCGGCGGTGAGGTCACCGGGCTGGAACTGGTTGGAGTTGATATCGAGATAGTCGCCCGTGCAAGCGGTAGCAGCTATCGCGAGGGCACCCCCGGCCATTATCTTATTGAATATTTTTTTCATTTGTTTTGGCGTGGATTAGAAGTTGAAGTTAACATTGAAGCCGAAGTTGCGGAGCGAAGGCATCATGAAGTTGTCGATGCCCTGGAAGTAGTTTCCAGCCGATGCAACTGATTCAGGATCGTAGGGGGCCTTGTTGTAGATCATCCAGAGGTTGCGACCCACGAATGAGAACTTGATGTCACACACGTTGCCGATGAGCTTGCGGGGGAGGAGGTAGCTTACGGTAGCCTCCTGCAGACGCACGTTGGTGGCAGAGTAGGTGTAGTACTGGGGAACGGTCTCGCCGGCAGCCACAGTGTTGTACCACTGCTCGGGGTTGACGCGGTCACCGCCGTTGAGGATCATGCCTCCGAGGTCGCGGAGATCGCCCGAAGCCTGCGATACGCCAAACTGGTCAAGGACGGCCTGGGTGCGCGAGTAGACGATGCCACCGAGACGAGCCGAGAGCATGAAGCTGGCCGAGAGGTTCTTGTAGCGGAATGTGTTGTTCCATGCGAGGTTGCCCTTGGGGAGTACGCTACCGAGCTTGATGGGGCTGTCGGCCACCGAGTTGGTGAACACGTTGCCGTCCTCGGATACGTAGATGTTGCCCTTGGAGTCGGTCTGCAGGTTGACCATCGAGTAGAGGTCGCCCATTGTGCCGCCCTCGCGGAGGATGAAGCGGGTAGCACCCACCTGGGTGTCGGTCATCACGAGCTGGTCGATAGTGAGCTTCTCGCCGGTGATGGGGTTGTAGGCGTCACGGCCGAGCTCGAGGATCTTGTTCTTGTTGAACGAGTAGGTGAGGTTGGTGCTCCATGAGAAGTCCTTCCAGGTGTTGTCGTAACCGAGGGCGAATTCCATACCCCAGTTGCGCACGTTACCGGTCTGGATATATATCTTGGAGTATTTACCTGCGGCGATGCCGGGGTTGAAGGTCTGGTTGTGGGTGTCGGCCTGATACCAGGTGGCATCGAAGGTGAGGTTGTTGAACATGCGGAAGTTCATACCCACTTCCCATGACTTGGTGCGCTCGGGCTTGAGGTTCTCGACAGGATACTGGGTTGTGAGTGACCACTTGCCGTCCTTCCACTCGTAGCGGGGATTGGCGATGTAGCGGGGGAATGCTGTACCCACGTCGGCCCATGAGGCGCGGATCTTCCAGAACGAAAGGTACTGCGAGGGGATGTCAATGCCGGCGTCGGCAAGCATCTGGGTCATGAGCACCGATACACCCACCGAGGGGTAGAAGAACGATGATGTCTTGGACTTGGGACCGGCGAGAGCCGAGGGCCAGTCGTTACGGCCTGTGAGGGTGAGGTAGTAGGTGCCGCGGTAGCCGAGGTCGGCGCTTGCGTAGAGCGACTGGGTCTGCTCGTGCCAGCCTTCAGCGAGCTTGATCACGTTACGGTTGGTGATATTGTTGATCGAGAAGAAGTTGGTGAGTCCTGCGGTCTCAGCCTCGTAACGGCCCTGGCCGTCGGGGATACCGCCGCTGATGTTGATCGACTCGTAGCGCATGTCGGAGATAGATCCACCGAAGTTGGCCTGGAGGTTGAAGTCGGCACCGAGGTCCTTGTTGAAGCTTGCGAGGAAGTCGGCATAGATCTGCTTCTCCTTATAGTTGGCCTCGCCGTAGTATCCGCGGGTGGAGCTTTCGGTGAGGGTGGTGTTGGTGCTTGCATAACGCTTGTCGGTCGACTTGGTATAGGAGTTGTCGATGCGAACGCGTCCGCTCAGGGTGAGGTAGGGGAGCACCTTGTACGAGAGCTGTGCACCGAGCATGTAGCGGTCCTTGTTGTTCTCGCGGAGGTTGCGGTAGTTGACCCAGTAGGGGTTCTGCACGTCGAGACCGTAGGAACCGTATTTCCAGTTCTGCTCCGAGATGCTTCGGTCGGGGTTGTAGATCTCATACATGCGCACGAGGCTCCAGTCGTTGCCGCGGGGGAAGAGGTAGGCGCCCACGATGGGGTTCATGTAGGTACCCTGGTTCACCATGTTGCGGTCGGTCTGATAGATGTAGCTTGCGTTGAGATCGAGGGTCATCTTGTCGTCGAGGAAGTTGGTGGTGTTCCTGATCGAGAAGTTGTAACGGTCGTAGCGGTCGTTGGGGACGATGCCCTTGGAGTTGACGGCAGCGGCCGAAGCATAGGTCTGACTCTTGTCGGTACCGGTTGAGAAAGTCACCGAGTTGGTGGCCACGAAACCGGTCTGGAGATAATCGCTGGCAATGTCGTAGCCATAGTTGTTGTAGGGAGTCATGCGGGCACCCCAGCTGTAGGAGCTGTTGAGGTCCATCACGCCGTTCTGGCCTGCGCCATAGGTGTTCTGGAAGCGGGGGAGGATCCACGCGCGGTTCCACTCGAGGTTGGATCCCACGGTGATGTTGGTCTTGCCGGCCTTACCCTTCTTGGTGGTGATCACGATGGCACCGTTGGCGGCATCGGATCCGTAGAGAGCGGCAGCGGCCGCACCGGTGAGCACCGAGAGTGACTCGATGTCGTCGGGGTTGATGTCGGCGATAGGCTCGGTGGCACCTGCTGAAGCGAATGCACCTGCACCGCCGGTGTCACGTGCGCTGCGCATGGGCATGCCGTCGACTACATAGAGGGCGTTGGACGACTGCATGATGGACTTTGTACCACGCATCACCACTTTGGAGATACCGCCTGTACCCGATGAGGAGGCGTTGATGGTGACACCTGCCACCTTGCCGGCGAGCGAGTTGACAAAGTTGGCGTCCTTGTTGGTTATGAGGTCTTCGCCCTTGACCTGCTGTACGTTGTAAGAGAGGGACTTCTGCTCGCGCTTGATGCCGAGGGCGGTCACTACCACCTCGTCGAGAGTCTGCGAGTCCTCGGTCATTACGACATTGAGGGGAGTCACTCCGGTAAATGTTACTTCCTGGGGATGATAGCCGATGCATGAGAATCTCAGCACGCCACCCTCGGGGACATTGATGGAGTATTCGCCATCAATGTTAGTTTGAGTTCCCATCGATGCGCCGTTAACGATCACAGCAACACCGATCAGAGGCTCTCCGCTGTTATCGGTCACCGTGCCCGTCACCTTAACGTCGGCAAATGCCAGCACGGGGAGCATCATGAGAGCGAATAACAGACTTGTTACCTTAGCCTTCATAAGTTGTTTAATTGGTTTAGTAATGGTAGATTATAAATGATTAGTAATTGTTTGGTTGAGTAGTGGTGAACAGGAGACTGATTAGTTACAGCTCAGTGATTTACGTGTTCATGTTCTTGTCATGGTAATAAGATGTCATTTCATGGATTAATACGGTTATTAGAATTGTTGTAGACATTAAAAACGCGAGAAGGAAAAACTACTGAGCCGGGTTGTGTTAAACAAGGTTAATTTTATTAATCCCCCTCAAGTTATACCCAAGTAGCCGTGAAACGGCGATGTAATCTATCGGTCAGCCCCCACTTCCCGCAGGTCATACCAACTGATTCTCTGCAGGTCATACTCATGTAGCCGTGAATGGCGATATAATCAACCGGCTCATCCCCAATTCCCCGCAGGTCCTACCCCCTAAGCCGTGAATGGCGATATAATCAACCGGCTCATCCCCAATTCCCCGCAGGTCCTACCCCCTAAGCCGTGAAACGGCGATGTAATTATAGCACCACCACGACCGGGTTGTGCAAATCGCCCGCCAGGGCAGATTTGCACGGCCCGGGAGGCGTGGTGTCAATGAAATATGTGCCAATCCGGGCGTCGAAGACGTCCTATAATCCACTCGGCCCATCCTCGTGCGTGCTGGGCCGGCTATTGGCTGAAGAGGGGATAAAAACAGCAGAGGGATCTCCACTTAAGGAGATTCCCCTGCACTCTATACTAAAAAAGGCTATTCACTATGGGATTTCTAAAATCCTCTATACTTATTTAGAACTTATAATTCACGAATGCCTCCATTGCCTCATATGCGGTGAGGCCGAGAGCATCGTAGAGAGCCGCGGTAGCCTTATTGCGGTCCTCGGCACGTTGCCAGAACAGGCGCTCGTCGTCGCCGAGATATGGGGCCGATTCCATCTGTGAGGAATGTTTGAGGATAGCCATACGCTTCTGGCGCAACTCCTCGGGGCTCATGGGCACACACATCTCGATATCCTCGATAGCCCACTCGTCCCAGGCGCCACGGTACATCCATATTCGGCAATCGCGGAGCCATTCGTCCCCCTCGGCCTTGGCAACGTCCACTGCGGCAAACACGGCATCGGTACACTTGCGGTGAGTGCCATGAGGATCGGCAAGGTCGGCTGCCACATATATCTGGTGAGGCTTCACCTTGCGGAGCAGGTCGAGCACTATGTTGACATCGGTCTCGGTCATAGGCAATTTCTCCACGGTACCGCTCTCGTAGAAGGGCAGATCGAGGAAAAACACCCGGTTGAGGGGGATGCCGTTGAAGGTGCATGCCGTGCGTGCCTCACCGCGGCGTATCAACCCCTTGATCTTGAGCACATCGGCCGAGTCGGGCTGGCCGGGACGCTTGTTTTTGAGGAATTTCTTTACCTCGGCATATTTCGAGGGGATCAGGGCATGGGGATCGAGATCCTCACTGTCGCCGAATATCTGGTTGAAACCGTTGATGAAGTGCATGAAGCGGGTCACCTCCTCATCGCCAACGGCAATATTACCCGAGGTCTCGTAGGCTATGTACACCTCGTGACCCTGCTTCACAAGGCGCGATATGGTGCCACCCATGGATATCACATCATCATCGGGATGAGGCGAGAACACAAGTATGCGCTTCGGGTAAGGGAGCTCGCGGGCGGGGCGGTTGAAGTTGCCGGTGCCGGGCTTTCCGCCGGGCCATCCGGTGATGGTGCGCTGGAGAGCGTCAAACACTTTTATGTTCAGCTCGTAGGCCGAGCCGTTGAAGTCGGCCAAGCGTTGGAGGCCGGCGTCCTTATAGTCACGGCTGGTGAGCTTGAGTATGGGTTTTCCGAGCTTGCGGGAGAGCCATATCACGGCGGAGAGTACAAGCTTGTCGGTCCACAGCGATGTATCGTCGGGGAGCTTTCCGTCGAAAGGCTTGGAGAATTTCAGATTATCTGTAAGATGAAGATTCATATTTCAGACGGTTTTCAGACGTTTTCGAGTTGTTTGAAATAACGATAGGTACCTACCTTGAGTTCGATAGCCGAGGCATCGTCACACACTATCATGCCCCTTGCGTGCATCTGCAGGGCCGAGATGGGCCACATCTGAGTGAGTGCACCCTCGATCACGGCTTTAAGGGCGAGGGCCTTGGAGTGGCCACTGCACAGTATCACCACTTCGCGCGAGTCCATCACGGTAGCTATGCCCACGGTGAGAGCCATCTCGGGAACCCTGGAGGGGTCGCCACCGAAGAAGCGGGAGTTGGCTATGCGGGTGTCCTTGGTGAGGGTCTTGATTCTGGTGCGGGAGTCGAAAGCCGAGAACGGCTCGTTGAAGGCGATGTGTCCGTCGGGGCCTATGCCGCCGAGAAACAGGTCGATGCCACCGTAGGAGGCTATGGCTTCCTCATATTTCCGGCACTCCTCCTCAAGATTGGGAGCGTTGCCGTTGAGGATGTGTATATGGGATGCGGGGCAGTCCACGTGGTCAAAGAGGTGACGTGCCATGAAGGAGTGATAGCTCTCGGGATGGTCCTCGGGCAGACCCACGTATTCGTCCATGTTGAAGGTGACAACGTTGGCGAATGATACCTTCCCCTCCTTGAAAGCTTCCACCAGGCAGTGGTAGACCCCGATGGGGGTGGAGCCGGTGGGGAGTCCGAGCACAAAGGGGCGTTCGGCGCCGGCGGGCGATGAGTTGTGCCTGTTGATTTTTCGGATGATGTAGTCGGCCGTGTAGCGCGACATTTCATCATAGTCGGATTTTATGATAACTTTCATTTTCGGTATTGTATTAGGTCGTTATTATTAAGAACACATCTCGCTCCGTAAATTTCGTGAAAATAATTGATAAATTCAAAAAAATACTGATAAATAACGGGTTGGATTGATGATTATATCAGGTGATTATGTCAGATTATCGAGTTGAGCAGGGAGAGCTTGCCGTCGGCGATGAGTTTGATGATTAGTTCGCCGAACAGGGTGTTCTGCCAGGCAAACCACGGGCGGGTGTAGTTGGAGGCATCGTTGCGGTTGAATGACTCATGCATGAATCCGGTGCCGGCATCGGTAGTCATGAGCTGGACCACGCAGTCGCGTATCTCGTTGTCGTCATCGGAGGTGAAAGCCCTCATCATTATGCTCATGGGCCATATCATCTCCACGCCTATATGAGGTCCGCCTATCCCTTCGCCGGCCTTTCCGCGCCAGAACCAGGGATTGCTATCGCTGAGCACAAAGCGGCGGGTGTTACGGTACACGGGATCATCCTTGGACACGTCGCCCAGATAGGGCATGGCCAGGAGCGACGGCACATTGGCATCGTCCATGAGCAGGTGGCTTCCGAAACCATCCACCTCGAAGGCGTAGATGTCGCCATACTCGGGATGATTCACCACGGCATACTTCTTGATAGCCTCCTCCACTTCATCGGCCAGAGCTGAGCACTCGGTGGCAAGCTCGGTGTCCTTGTTCACGTCGGTGAGTATCTCGGCGGCCTTACGCAGTGACGATACAGCCATGAAATTGGAGGGGATGAGGAAACCGAAGGTGGTAGCATCGTCCGAGGGACGGAATGCGCTTGCGATAAGTCCTGTGGGTTTCACCGGGCTTCCGTGGCCCACGTGGGAGCGGGTGTCGAGCTGGCGGTCGGTGACGCGGAGGAATATGTAGTCATCGGGACCGTCCTTCATCTGCTGACGCTTCATGGTGTCGAGCATGGCACGCATGGCCTTGAGCCAGTCGCCGTCAAACACCGAGGTGTCGCCCGTGGCCTTCCAGTACTCGTAGGCGAGGCGTATGGGGTAGCAGTGGGAGTCAAGCTCCCATTTGCGCTCAAACACCCAGGGACTCTGGTTGTTGCCGGGATAGTTTACATCCTCCCCGGCACCGGTGGGGCCGTCATTGAATGCGTTGGCATAGGGATCGATGCTTATGAGCTTGAACTGCTTGCTGATGAGTCCGGCTATCATTTTGCGCAGACGCTCATCCTTGTTGCTGAAAGCCACGTAGGGCCACACCTGTGCTCCGGAATCGCGGAGCCACATGGCGGGGATGTCGCCCGTGTATACGTAGGTTTCGGTGCTGTCACCGTTCTCGCGGAAATGTACGGTGGTGTCGAGGGTATTGGGAAAGCAGTTGGCAAACATCCATTTGAGCCTCGGGTTGGTCAGCTGGGAGTTCACGCGCTCTATCTCCTGCTCGATGGTAGGAGAGGTGAACAGCCGGGCCTCGGGAGCGGGACGCTTGTCGGTGTACACGTCGGGTTCCTCAGTGCAGTACCATACCTTGGGTTCGCTTCCCATGTCGAAGCGCAGCTCGCCCCCCTTCATCAGATCCTCATGAGTGATGTAGGGCTTGGTGTAGGGACGGCCGTTGAGCCACACGCGCTGGATATATTTGTTGGCGGGAGAATTGTTGACGGCGACGATCTTCATTGATCCGCTGGGCACTCTCACCTCGGCCTCGTCAAACAGCGGGGAGCCGAACCAATACCTGCCTCCTGCCGGCTCCACTTCATAGAAGCCCAAGGCCGACATTACATACCATGCCGACATCTGGCCGACATCCTCGTTGCCCGAAAGTCCGTCGGGAGCATCATGATACAGCTCGGTAAGCACCTGGCGCACCTTGTCGGCCGTCTTCCACGGCTGGCCGAGCATGGTGTAGAGATACAGCACATGGTGGCTGGGTTCGTTGCCGTGGGCATACTGACCGATCAGACCTGTGATGTCGGGCGAGGTCTCGGCACCCTCTATCACGGAGCTTACGGTGAAGAGCGAATCGAGCTTGGTGAGCGTAGCCTCGCGCGATCCGAAGCAGTCCACAAGTCCCTCCACATCGTGGGGCACAAGCCAGGTGTACTGCCAGGCATTGCCCTCGCAGTAATCATCGGCACGGTGAGTGGAGGAGAAGGGGTTGAACGGAGTGCGCCATCCACCCTTGCTGTCGCGTCCGCGCATGAAGCCGGTCGATTTGTCGAAATAATTGCGGTAGGAGTGGCTGCGGTTGCGGAAATACTCCTCGTCCTTGCTCTTTCCGAGTTTGGCGGCGGCATTGGCAATGGCTCCGTCGGCCAGGGCATACTCCATATCGTAGGCTACTGACTCGACGAATGTATCGCAGGGGATGTAGCCATGCTCCATGCGCAGTCCGTTGCCGCGTCCGGGATTCATGGCTGTTTTCTTCAATGCCTCGAAGGCCCTGTTCTTATCTACTCCGGGTATATCCTTCACGATTGCATCGGCCACCACGGGGATGCCGGGATTGCCCACCATACAGTCGGTCTCGTTGCCCCACAGGTGCCACACCGGCAGGCGTCCTTGCTCATCGTTGATGTCGAGCATGGTGTTTATCACGTCGGTGCTCATCTCGGGGTGGAGAATGGTCATGAGCGGCATGGCGGCACGGTAGGTGTCCCACAGCGAGAAGGTGGTGTAGCGGGGAGTCTCGTTGACATCGCTGAACAGCGAGGGGGCTACCATGGTGTGATACAGCGAGGTGTAGAATATCTTTTTGGCTGTGTCGTCATTGGTCTTTATGGAGACTTTGGACAACTGGTCGTTCCACAGGCGCTTGGCCTCACGGCGGGTCTTGTCGAAGTCCCATCCGGGCATCTCTGCCTTCATGTTGGCCTCGGCCCCTGCCACGCTTTTGGAGGAGAGGGCCACTTTCATCATCACCTGCTCTCCCTCCTTGGTGGGGAAGCTCAGGCGGTAGTACATATCATTGATGCGCTGGAATTTCACAGGCTTGGAGAACTCGGCGCAGAAGTACACGCGCTGGTCCTTGGCCCATCCCGAGGAGTGACGCCAGCCGGTGATCTTGCGGTCGGTCACTTGATCGATGTGGGTATCGGTGGGCTTGTCCCAGCATCCGCCGTTCTCGAGGTCAAACACAATGGCGGCGTTGTCAGATGCAGGGAACGTGTAGCGGTGCAGACCCACACGGGGTGTGGCTGTCATCTCGGCTCCGATGTTGTAGCGGAGCAGGGGCACCGAGTAGTAGCCGGGTTCGGTTATTTCCTTGGAGCGGTCGGCATACGACCACATTCCCGATGCGGGATCATTCTCCTCGCCGCGTGCATAGGTCACGTCGCCCACCACAGGCATCACTGTGATGTCAAACAGGTCGCCTATGCCAGTTCCCGACAGGTGGGTGTGGGAAAAGCCTATCACGGTGGAATCACTGTCGTTGTAGCCCGAGCACCAGTCCCAGGTCTGGGGTATGCTGGTGGGGCCTACCTGTACCATTCCGAAGGGGACGTTGGCACCCACGAACACGTGTCCGTGACCTCCCGACCCTATGTGAGTATCCACGTAGCCGGTATAGTCTATCTTGTCTGCCGAAAATGCGGTAAGGCACGGTAGCAGTAACGGGATCAAAAATTTGCCTCTCATTTCTTTTCAAGTTCAAAATCCAATGTGGCACCGTCGATCAATTCATCATGACTCACACGGAACTTGGAATATGGTTTATTGTTTATCTTAATCTTTTTGATGTATCCTTCACCATGCTTGGTGATCTTCAGCGGTCCATGGGCTGTGTCGATCTCCACTTCGTCAAACACGGGAGTGGTGAGCGTGTAGTAAGGTTCTCCGGGGCAATCGGGATAGAGGCCCATCATGGAGAACACCGCCCATGCCGACATGGTACCGGCATCGTCATTTCCCGGAATGCCGTCGGGTTTGGTGGTGAAATATTTGTCGAGGAGTTCAGTCACAGTCTTCTGTGTGCGCCATTCCTCCCCTTTGAATCGGCTGAACAGGTAGGGATAGGCTATGTCAGGCTCGTTGGCCGGGTCATAGAGACCGTTGTCGAACACCGCCTGGAGCTTGTCGACAAATTTCCGCTTGCCACCCATCAGCTTGCACAGCCCCTCCACATCGTGGGGCACGTAGAAGGTGTAGTTCCAGGCCGATCCTTCGTGGAATCCGGGTACAGGCTCGAAATTCTCGCCCTGACGCGGGTCAAAGGGCGACAGGAATTTCCCCTCCTTGGTCAGGGGGCGGAGCGTACCGCTCTCGGGGCTGTAGTAGTGCTTGTAGTTGAGCGAACGCTTCTTCAGTGTATCGGCAAAAGCAACGTCGCCTCTTTCCTTGGCGAGCCACGACAGGGCATTGTCGGCCACATAATATTCCAGCGCGTGTGACACTGAATTGTCCCCCGAAATGTCGGCTGAGTAGAATCCCAAGGGCACATAGCCGAGCGAGATGTAAGGATCTATGTCGGGGCGCAGACGGTTATCCTTGCCGGGAGTTGTAGCCGATTTCTTCATGGCCTCGTAAGCCTGGTCCATGTCGAAATCCCTCAGCCCTTTGCGCCATGTATCCACGAGGACAGGTATCGCGGGGTCCCCCTCCATTGTGAATGTCTCACGGCCGTAGAGCTCCCATTTAGGCATCCATCCCCATTCCTTGTACATGTCCACCATCGACCTCACCATGTCGAGCTGTTTCTCGGGGTAAACGAGCGTGAGCAGCTGGTGCAGGTTGCGGTAGGTGTCCCAGAGGGAGAACACGGTGTACCGGTCATTATCGGTGTGTCCCGTGGCACCGCTGTGCTCCATGAGGGGATATTCCCCGTTCACGTCGTTGAGCAGGTTGGGGTGCAGGAGAGTGTGGTACAGGGCTGTGTAGAACACGGTCTTCTGATCCTCGGTTCCGCCCTTCACCCTTATCCGCGACAGTGCTTTCTGCCACTCGTCGCGTGCGTTGCCATATATGGAGTCGAAGGTCGATCCGGCTTTCTGCTCGGCCTCTAAGTTCTGACGGGCGTTCTCTATCGATACGTAGGAGATGCCGGTGCTGACCTCAATGCTTTCGCCTGCTTTCAGGTCCTCGAAAGTGTACCAGTATCCCACATCGTCACCCGACATCTCGCGTCCGTAGGAGGTGTACAGCTTGTAGGTGCCGTTGTCAGGCGACCACTGGGCCTCTACCCCGGTCATGGGGCGCTGGAACTTGTAATAGCCCTGCGAGGAGGGACGTTTGGATATGCGCATCACGAAGTACACCGGGAACACAGCCTGGGGATTGTAGCAGAAAGTGCCCAGGAGCTTCACTCCCTCGACCTCGGTATCGCTCACACGCTTTACCGTTGCTCCCGATTCATTGGTCAATCCTTCGCCGAGGTTCAGGATCACATTGCCCGTTCCTCCCGAGAGGAATGTGTAACGTTCCACCGAGGAGCGGAGCGTGGCTGTCGCCTCGGCCTTGATGTCGTACTTGTCCAGGTTGACCGAATAATATCCGGGCGAGGCTTTCTCATCCTTGTAGCGGCTGCCATACTTGTGATAGTCCACTTCAAGAGGGCCTGAGGTGGCTATCGTGAGCAAGGAGCTCATTTCAGGACAGCCCACACCGCTCAATGCTCCGTGGGCGAAACCTGTGAAAAAACAGTTGGTATTGTCGTAGGGGGTTGACCACCAGCGGGCATCCTTGTCGTAAGTGTTGTCGTCGGATCCCATCACGTTGAACGGCACAACCGACATCATGCCGTTGGGCACCACAGCTCCGGGATTACAGGTGCCGAAGTTGGTAGTCCCTATGAAGGGATTGACGTATGCGGTGACGTCCTGCGCCACCACGGTGGCACAGTGACATACACAGCATATCATTAATAAAGTATAAACAGCAGCCTTTTTCATTGTATAGATGGTAGAGAGTAATGTGTATTGGGCAGTTGAGGCGTTGTCACACGGTGCCGGGGTTCTTGTCGAGCTCCGAGAGCGCGAATGCGTATGCACCTAATGAGATTGCCTTGCTTGCTCCGAGTTTTGAGATGATCACGCCGATACGTTTCTGAGGATCGTAGCTCACTATATCCTCCGAGCCGTAGACCTTGAGGGGGCGCATCTCGCCCTTGGCGAACTCCTCGAATTCGGCTTCCGAGTCGAGATCATACACCTTCATGGGCAGGCGCCCTATCTCGTCGCCCGAGCCTGTGCGGAGTGTCGACCTCAGTTCGTTAAGCAGCGAGGGCATGATCCACTTCTTTGCGGCGGTGATTCCGCCACCTATCACTATGAGACCGTCGACCAGAGTGGCGGCAGTGGCCATTGCGTCGCCGGCCACCTCGCCCATCTCGGCAAATGAACGGCGGGCAGCCTCGCTGTCCCCCTCGCGCTTGCCGTCGGCTATGTCGCATATATCCTTAGGCTCAAGTCCGTGGTTCATCTCACCGGTCAGCTCGCCATACACCCGCTTGATGGCTCTCACCGACACTCCCTCCTCCACGATCATCTGCTGATCCTTCTTGTGGCGGAGGCAGAAGGTCTCCACGCAGGAATTGTCGCCGCGGTTGAGGTTGCCGTCGATTGAGATACCCACTCCGAATCCGGTGCCGAATGTGTAGCCTATCAGGTTCTTGTATCTCTTGGCACTCCCTTTGGCCTCTAAGCGGGCGTTGATTTCGGGGAGCACGCCACACAGGGCCTCACCGTAGGCAAACAGGTCACCGTCGTTGTTGATGAACACCGGCAGTCCCAGTTCCCTTTCCAGATAGGGGCCGAGGGCCACTCCGTCACGGAACGAGGGGAAGTTGGGCAGATATCCGCCTATGATCCCCTTGGGATAGTCGGCCGGACCGGGAAATGCAAAGCTCACGGCCACAGGCTTCTCATCGAGCTTGGAGATCACTTGCCTGAATCCGTCCACCATTGTGGCGAGGCATTTGTCGAGATCGTTGGCGCAGGAGGGCAATGTGATCGGCTCAACGATATATTTATTGGCCTGCATGGCACCGAACACTAAGTTGGTGCCACCGGCATCGAGGGTGATTACTATTCTATTGTCGTAGCGGTACATAGGGATGCTTAAACGTAAGAGTTTTTCTTGACAAAATCAATTATTTCATCGATGTATCCGAATGCGAGACACACGGTGGTGTCGGCGGCTCCGTAGTAGACAGCCACGCGCTTGCCGTCGGATAGGGCTGCGCAGGGGAACACCACATTGGGTACATCGCCCATGAGCTCGTAGCTGGCTGCCGGTGCGAGCAGATAGTCGCGTGTGCGGTACAGCACCTTGGAGGGATCCTCCTTGTCGAGTATCACTGCTCCCATCGAGTATCGGTAACCGTTGCATGTGCGTATCACGCCGTGGTAGAACATCAGCCATCCCTCCTCGGTGAGAATGGGCACTGAGCCGGCTCCTATCTTCAGGCACTGCCATGCGCTCTCCTCAAACGGGGTCACCTTCATTACACAGCGGTGCTCGCCCCAGTACTTCATGTCGGGACTGTAGCTGATGAAGATGTCGCCGAAGGGGGTGTGTCCGTTGTCGCTCGGACGGCTCAGCATGGCGTAGCGGCCGTTGATCTTTTCGGGGAAGAGCACTCCGTTGCGGTTGAAGGGAAGGAATGCGTTCTCGCACTGGTAGAACTCCTTGAAATCAAATGTGTAGCCTATGCCGATTGTCGGGCCGTTGTAACCGTTGCACCAGGTGATCCAGTAGCGGTCACCGATCCAGGTCACACGCGGGTCGTATTTGTAGTCCGACTCGATCATCTCCGTGTTACCGGCCTTGAACTTGATGGGCTCATGATTGATATTCCAGTGTATGCCATCCTTGCTGAAACCGGCGAAGATGTTCATCTGCACGGCCTTGTTGTCACAGCGGAACACTCCCGCATAGCCGTCGCCGAAGGGCACCACGGCACTGTTGAATATACTGTTGCTCGACGGGATGTCGTAACGTCCGATGATGGGGTTCCATGAAAAACGCCACATTACCGAACTGTCCCCCTCGGGGCGTTCCTCCCATGGCATATTTACTATCTTAGTCATTTGATATATTATTTGAGTTATTGTTGTTGAAAGGTATCATGCGGGCAAGGATAAATGCCGGTATCGACATCAGCACCGATATGAGGAAGAAACTCTCATATCCCACGTGCTTGAACACCCATCCGCTTATCATGCCGGGGATCATGAATCCCAGGTTCATTATGCCCGATGCAAACGAGTAGTGGGCCATGGGGTGCTTGCCCGGCGCCACCTGCTGCATCATGAACAGGGTGAGGCCCACGAAGCCGAATCCGTAACACAGATACTCGGTGACGAGTCCCACGGCTATCAGCACAAGGCTTTCGGGCTGGATGAGGGCGAACACATAGTAGATGCCGAAAGGTATGTTGAAGATGCACACCAGTGAGAACAACACCTTCTTCAGCCCGAAATGAGCTATGTAGTATCCGCTTAGTATCGATCCGAGGATGAAGGCTCCGGTGCCGAGTGTGCCGTAGATGAATCCGATGGATTCATTGGACATTTCCAGTCCGCCGGCTTCGCGGGCGGCTTTCAGGAAGAGGGGCACCATCTTCACGGCAAATCCTTCGGTGAGGCGGTAGCACACTATGAACACTATGTACAGCCATATGTGGCGCTTGGTGAAGAAGTTCTGGAACACATCGTAGAGCGACACCATGGCCGAGCGGAAATCAGCCGGGGATTCCTCATTGCGTGATCCGGTAGGCAACACGAAGTAGTGGTAGAGCCCAAGCAGTATCATTATCGCCGACATGATGATTACGATCACTCTCCATGCCTCGGCGGCCGCATTGGTGCTTCCGGCTTCCATGAAGCTCGATATGAGCTTGCCGGCAAGATACACGAGCAGACCGTTGACGAGGATCTTGGCGAGATTGTAGAACGCTCCCTGCCAGCCTATATACCGTGCCTGGGTGTCCTTGTCGAGACTCGTCAGATAGATACCGTCGGTGGCAATGTCGTTGGTGGCTCCGGCAAAGGCTATCACTGCCATCATCGAGATCACCAGCGTGAAGGAGTCGGGCATGTCGAGCACCGATGCTATCAATCCGAAACACGCGCCCACTATCAGCTGCATCGCCAGCGCGAAGGCTTTCTTGGTGTGATACAGCTCCAGGAGCGGACTCCACAGCGGTTTGAGCGTGTAGGGGAGGATGAGGAGCGATGTCCAGAATGTTATGGCCGCTTCATCTATGCCGAGGTCGGCAAACATGATGACCGATGCGAGCGAGAGAGCCACGAATGGGAGTCCCATGGCGAAGTAGGCCGATGGGACCCATGCGAGCGGTCGGGAATTAGTGACGCTTTTCATGGCTCAATTCATTTTTCGAGCGAGAACGAGTAGGGGGCGTCCTTCACCGATGTGCCGCGGTTGTAGTTCGGGCTGTCGGAAGTCTTGATCTTTATATTGGCTCCGTTGGTCAGGTCGCTGTGGCGGAAATATGTGGGGGTATATTCCTTTCCGTCGAGAGTGATTGAGTCGATGTAGCGGTCGGCGGCCGATGATGATTCTATCACTGTGCGCTTGCCGTTGGGCAGGTTGAGGGTCGCTTTGCCGAATAGGGGAGTGCCTATCACGTATTGATCGGTACCGGGGGTCACGGGATAGAAGCCGAGTGCCGAGAATACGTACCAGGCCGAGGTCTGACCGTTGTCCTCATCGCCGCAATAGCCGTCGGGGGTGGGCGAGTACATGCGGTCCATCACATTGCGCAGGTGCTCCTGGGCTTTCCAGGGTTGGCCGGCGTGGTTGTACAGGTATATCATGTGCTGTATCGGCTGATTGCCGTGGGCATAGTTGCCCATGTTCATCACAGTCATCTCGCGTATCTCGTGGATGGGGAAGCCATAATAGCTGTCGTCATACAGCGGCGGAACGGTGAACACCGAGTCGAGCATGTTGACAAAGTTCTGGCGTCCGCCCATCAGGTCGATGAGCCCCTGGGTGTCGTGGAACACTGACCATGTGTAGTGCCAGCTGTTGCCTTCGGTGAACGCATCGCCCCATTTCAGGGGAGAGAACGGGGTCTGGAATGATCCGTCGGCGTTGCGTCCGCGCATGAGCGACGATTCCTTGTCAAATACGTTGCGGTAGTTCATGGCGCGGTCGGCATACAGTTTCTGCTCCTTCTTGGGACGGCCGAGGGCCTTGGCGAGAGAGTAGATGCACCAGTCATCGTAGGCATACTCAAGTGTGCGGGCCACATTCTCGTGGATGTTCACGTCGTAGGGCACGTATCCCAGCTTATTGTAGTACTCATGTCCCAGACGGCCGGTGGAGGATACCTCGGGATGTACATTCTCAGTGCCGTGTACCAACCCTTCCCAGAGCGTGGCGGTATCAGCCACCTTTATTCCTTTCAGGTAAGCGTCGGCGAGCACCGATGCCGAATTGTTACCCACCATACACCCGCGGTGTCCGGGGCTTGCCCACTCGGGGAAGAATCCGCTCTCGCGGTAATGGTTGAGCAATCCCTCCTGGATCTCGGCGTTAACATCGGGATAAAGCAGGTTGAGCAAGGGGAAGAGAGCGCGGAATGTGTCCCAAAATCCGGTGTCGGTGTACATGTAGCCCGAGGCGAGTTGACCGGTGTGGGGGCTGTAGTGCACGGGAGCGCCGGTGGCATCTATCTCGTAGAATTTTCTTGGGAAAAGCAGACAGCGGTAGAGGCTTGAATAGAATGTGCGCATGTCGCGCTCCTTGCCGTCCTCAACCACGATGCGTCCCAACTGCTCGTTCCAGCGGTCACGGCCTTTGGCCACAAGGGTGTCGAAATTGTCGTTACCGAGTTCGCCGAGGTTGAGCATGGCCTGCTCGGGAGATATGAACGATGAAGCCACGCGGGCGTTGATGGTCTCCCCCTTGCGGGTCTTGAATCCGGCTATCGCTCCGGTGTGGTCGCCGGTGGCGGTGGTGGCGGTGGACATCACGCTGTCACACACGGTGTAGAAGTAATCCAGCGGACGGTCAAATTCCACCACAAAATAATTCTTGAAATTGTCGGGGACACCTCCGCTGTTGCGGGTGGTGTAGCCGGTGATGCGGCGCCCCGAGGGATCTACGCTTATGTGCGATCCGCGGTCAAAGGCATCGACCACTACATTGGCGCTGTCGGTCTGGGGGAAAGTGAAGCGGAACATTGCAGCTCGTTCGGTCGGGGTCACTTCGGCCACCACATCATAATCGGCGAGATACACCTTATAATAATGGGGCTGTGCGTCCTCCCCCTTATGGGAAAACCAGCTTGCACGCTTCTCCTCGTCGAATACCGGAGAGCCAACGGTGGCCATAACGTCAAACTGTCCGTAGTCATTGATCCATGGACTCGGCTGGTGAGTCTGCTTGATCCCTCGTATTTTGTGGGCGTCATAAGTGTAGGTCCAGCCGTCACCCATCTTGCCGGTGCGCGGTGTCCAGAAATTCATGCCCCATGGCATAGCCACAGCGGGATAGGTATTTCCGGCCGAAAGTTCATAGCTTGATTGAGTACCCATGAGGGTGTTGACATATCCCGTGAGATCAGTCGCAGTGGCCGCTAAAGTCATGGTCGCGGCGAATGCGGTCAAATTTAATCGTCTAATTAGATTTGAGGTCATAGATGTTTCGTGTATTATTTGATGATTAAACACCTCACTATAAAAAACTACTTATACAATAAACTATTAAAAAAATTAACATAAGTAGTAGCGGGTCAAAGAATTTAGGCCCGTTTCTAAATAACTTGCCCCAATATAGTAAGATTTATTCATCAGAACATTATTTTTCACGGCTTACTCCTCAGATTACATGGACACGGCAATAATCAATGAAGCAACAATCCCGAATTGCATAAATACGGCAATTATCTCGGATTACATAAATGCGGCAATTATCTCAGATTGCATAAATGCGGCAATTATCCTACCGGACATTACCGCATTAAATGACGATTAAGATCTGTTTAATTCAATCTATTTACCTATTTTACCTATATAATTTCTTACCAAATTTTACCATTTAACCATGTCACTACAGCAAATATATTGAATCGACAATTATTAAACACCCGTCATTAAAAAACTACTTACCGTAACATGCAAAAAAATTAATCCCCCGTCCCCACCCACTCCCCCACCCACTAAATCCCGGGCGATGAAATCATAGCCACCATGAACCCGACCACAAACATCCCGCAGGCTCCACCACCCACCCAGCCCCGAAGGGGCGATGTAGTTATAGCCCCACCACGAGCGACAGATGCAAATTGCCCGTAGGGCAAAATTTGCATCCGCGCGAGGCGTGGGGAAAATGAAACGCACACCAAAACGGGCGTCGAAGACGTCCTATAATTCCCCGCGTCCCCCCTCACTAACCTCCTATATCCCACTAATATACCCTAAAAATTCTCTTGTCCTATGGTCTAAATCAAAAACCCTCTGGCCCTCTGGTCTAAAAACTCTAATTCCTATACTCTATACTTTCCCCTCTATACTAAAAATCCTCTGGTCTAAAAATTCTTCCCCACAACACGACATTATCGCACCATATCCCCGGCAAAACTAACCTACCTTTGCCGGTGATATGAAACCAACGAGCCACAAGGTCACACACCTAACCAAACGAATCCGGCGACCCGACATCTGGTGTCACCAATTCTCACGATTTCTCGGCCGGGAACTAACCCCCGTCGAGAAAAACGTCATATCCCGGCTCGAACGCGCCCGCCGGCTCTCCCGCCCGCGTCCCATCGTCATCGTAGACCCCAAAGGCTACGACTCCACCGAACTCCTCCGCTCATATCTCGACTACCGCCTCGCCACCTCCCCCGAGGGCGCAACCGCACTCCTCTACCTCTCCAAAGAAGGCAAAGAGAAAGAATTCGGCAAAATGTACCCCGAATACACCGGCTACACCCGCCGGCAGGTAAAAACGTTGCACAAACGCATCCGTTACGCCTCCTACTCGCGCCCCGACAGCGTGCGTGGCACCTCCCCCGCCTTCATGCTCCTGCTCAACGCACAGGAATACAAAGGCTACTCCCCCATGCAACCCAACCCCGGGAAATTCCTGAGCCTCTGCTCCGCACTCTTTCCATTGCTGTGTGGCATAGGCTTCCTTGTCATACACATAAACGTCGACAGGGAACAGATTCCCGCCTTCTTCTACCTCGGCATGCAGGGCCACACCACACAACGGCCCCCTAAACCCGAGCCCCCGGTCGAGACCGCCATACTCGTCCTCACCGACCCAACGTCCATCCTCCGCTGGAGCCTGCCCACCCGCGAGGGCCCGCAAGGCCACCCCGCAGACGATGCACCAATCCCCCGACCACCCATACCCATCTAAGCGGAGCGCCGACCTCCGCCGTTCCCCCCGGAACCAGCAATAAGGTTACAGAAAATAGGAAAGTTGCAAAATAACATCCATGGCAAAAAGGATAGCTCATAAACCTATAAACTTCTAAACCTATAAACTCCCCCACCGATCGGCAAGAGCCCCTTGACATACTGCTACAATACTAAAAAAACAAAATGACTCCCACCCGTGACGGGCAGGAGCCATTATATCTATAAAAAAGCTCTCTGGCCCTCTGGTCTATCCCGATCACACTAATTCGACACATGCAAATTATAGGACGTCTCCGACGCCCAAATTGGCATTTATTTCATTTCCCCACACCTCACCCGACGGCGCAAATCTGCCCTATCGGGCGATTTGCTTGCCGGTCTCGTGGTGGGGCTATAACTACCTCGCCTCTTCGAGGCTTAGTCGGAATGTTGACCTGCGGGGAATTTACGCTTCGGGGGTGTGGTGATAGCGAGTGCGTGCAGGCGATTGTGGCAACGGATTACCCTAAAAGCCGTGAAACGGCGATGTAGTTATAGCCCCACCACGAGGCCGTCAGCGCAAATCGCCCGCAGGGCAAGATTTGCGCTGACGGGCGAGGTGTGGGGGCAATGTCAAACGTCCATTTAACGGCCTCGAAGAGGTCGGTTAATTCAATGTACCACACTATGTTGCCAAAATCTCGCATCGTTGCCCCAATCGCGCTTCATTTCCTATCACCCCCTTCGTTTTACCGGAAATTATTGGGGGTGCGGCGGGTGCCGGTATCATCGTTGGTGTCAGAGACATCCCACCACAGGCGTATGCCCTGGGAATTGGCCGCCTGGAGCGAGGGATTGCCTGTGAATGCTTTATTGGAATTCTCCGAATAGGGGTAGAGCAACCGTTTTATGAAATGTCCCGCAGGAACATCGTTGCCCGAGGTATTATTGAGCGGAGTCATGAGTGCCGGATAATCCGTGCGGCGAAACTCTGCCCACCCTTCGTTACCGTTGGGGAACACGGCTATCCACTTCTGAGTGATTATAGCTTCAAGGATACGTTCATTGTCGCCCGAGGAGAAAGTGCCGTCGTTGAGCACATGCAGACCGTTGATGTAATCCTCCCTCTCGCTCGGAGATATCTCGTAATAGGCGAGGGATGCATCCACACCACGACGGAAAAAACTTTCGGGACTACCACCGCACCAACCCCTCAGGGCAGCCTCGGCTTTAAGGAAAAGGCTCTCGGAATAACTGAGCCACACGGATGGTTCGGCACAGTTGAACCATGAACGTGGATCATGCAGTTTCGATTTGGCGGGATCCTTGGCCGTGCGTGTGAGGGAGAATTGGTTAGGAGCAAGCATGGTGGGGCTGTCAAACCCCTTGGGGCACCCACGGAAATCCTCGCGCATATTCTCCTCGCCCGAGGCGAGCAATCCATCGGTCATCCCGGCACGGTACCAGCACACAAGACACCTCGGGTCTATAATCTTCTCCTCCAAGCCACCCTCACTGTCAATGACGGTGTAGCGGCCTCCGCCGGATGATTGTGTTCGGTAGAACTTTTCAAGGTCCCATCCGAGCACACAATCACCGTTGTACATCACCGAGCACATGGCCAGCACATTTTCATTGCCACCGTCATTTATGCCACCGGCCTCCACCGGAGCATATCTCGGCACAGTGGTCATGTTGTCGGCATCGCTCTCCATGAGTCCCCATTGGTTAGTGAGAGCATCCTGGGCTTCCTGCCGGGCACGCTCGGGATCAATGTTGGATATGCGGCATGCCATGCGCAGGCGCAAGGTATTGGCAAACCTCAGCCACTTGAGCGCATCGCCATGATAGCATATGTCATCATTCTCGATGGAGTACTGTGAGGCGTCATTGGGATTGATGGTCTCCACCGCCTGACGTAGCATCCTGAACATACCGTCGTACACGTCCTTCTGTGAATCGTAAGGCACATTGTTGGTCTCGGGGGTCTGTACCGATGCGTACACCTTGAACGGCATGTCGCCATAGGTATCGGTATTGGCCAGTGCGAGAAACACGAAGTATATGCGCGTGATGTGATACTGGTTGACATACCGCTCGGCATTGGGGCTGAACTTGAATGCCCGGAGCAGGGAAGCATACTCCTTGCAACGGTCCACATAGAAATGTCTCCACCTCGACGAGCTCCAGTCGTCGGAATAACCGTAGTCGGGAGCAGTGCCCACGAAGTTTGGATTGTTGTTGCCGGTGTATCCGGCATATATGTCGTGAGTGAGATTGGTGGTTATCTGATAGTCGTTGTAGTAACCTTCATACAGGAAATTCCTGAAAGTTGAGGGGGCTACTGCAAGATCGATCTTTATCTGGGCGAGCGCGTCGGGGTCGGTCACCTCATAGGATATGTCGATATCGCCGTATTCCCCTTCGGGTTCGGACGGTTTCTGAGGTTTGCCCACGATATTGTTGGGCAACGAATAGGGATCGGAGCCCAGACTGTTGAGGTCGTAGCACGATGTGAGGCCTGAGAGCATCACGCAGGCGGCAATGAGGTGATTTCTATAAAGTCCCATCATTATTCTATTTTAGAACTCTACGTTGACAGTGAAACCATAGGTGCGCGTGTAGGGCACGGCAAGAAAATCGAGTGCCTGGGAGAACATGGAGGTGTCATATCCTCCGCCGGGATTGCCGGGGCAATGCTTCATGAGGTAGCACAGGTTGCGGGCCACGAAACTCATGCGCAGATTGGAGAGCGGAGTCCTCTTCAATAATTTAGCCGGGGCGGTGTAGGTGAGCGACAGCTCCTTGAGTTTTATGTAGGAGGCATCGTGGACAAACTCCTCGGCATATCCGCTCACGCTCTTGAAAAGTCCGATTGTGGAGTAGTAGCGTTGGGCCGAGACGGGAGTATCGTTTACCGATCCGTCCTCCTTGACACCGGGCACCACCATGTAGTAATCCTTCACACCGTTGATCTCCTTATACTCGCCACGATAGGCGGTACGCTCGGATGTGCCCACCTTGGTGGCCATACCCTCGGAGACCGATACGATGTCACCGCCGAATTTCATGTCGAGCAGCGTTGACAGCGACAGATTTTTCCACCGGAAGGTAGGGGTGACCGACATGAGCAGGTCGGGCTGTATATTGCCTATGGGATTATCGAGGAGATGCCTCTCGAGGTTGTTGCCTGTCTCGGTCATAGGCAGTCCGTTGGAGCCGATTATGAGGTTGCCGTCAGCATCGCGGCGCATCAGGTTGTTGGCATAGATGTCGCCGAGTCTGCCACCTGCCACAGTGCCCACCTTGACCGGCATGTTGGGGTCGCCGCTGAAATATATGCGGTCCACACCGTCGGCAAGTTTGTCGACAGTCGACCGGTTGTGGGAGACGTTCATGTGCAGGTCGAACGAGAAATCCTTGGTGTGGACCGGTGTGCCATACATGATCAGCTCCACACCCTTGTTGGTGATGCGTCCGGCATTCACCCACTGCTGGGTCCATGGCGCCGAGGCGTCCACGAGCATGGCCTGGTTCTTAGTGCTGGAAGTGTAATAGGTGAAGTCAAAACCAAGCCTGTTGGCGAAGAATTTCATGTCGAGGCCCGCCTCGTAGGAGGTTTTGATCTCGGGCTTGAGATTGGCATTCATCTTTATGGAGTTGGCTATGGACACGCGGTCGCCCATGATGTACTGGAATGTGCGTACATTATATAGATTGTAAGGGTCGGGGTCCTTTCCGGCCGATGCGACCGAAGCGCGCACCTTGGCAAAGGTGATCCAGTCGGGCAGACCGTTGCCCGACCTGCGGGCGAAATCGGAGATGAGAAATCCAAGATTGGCCGACGGGTAGAAAAACGAGTTGTTATGCTTAGGCAGAGTGGATGACCAGTCGTTTCGGGCCGTGAGGTCGAGGGCCACAAATTCCTTATAGGCTATCTGGGTTGACGCGAACACCGAGTACATGGCGCGCTGATGGCCGGTGTTGGTGGCCGTGGTGAGCTTGTTTCCGGTATTGAACACCCAGTGGTCCTTCTGCAACATGTCCTGGACCGAAGCGCTGAGCAGCTCGTATTTCTGATACATGATGTTGCCGCCGGCGGTGAATCCTATCCTCCAGGTGCCGTTGAGTCTCTTGTCGCCGGTGAGTGTGGCCGATATGTTATGCTCGAAATGGTTGATCTCTGATCGGCTCATGCGGTCGTCATGCATCTGATCCTGCCAGGTGGAGTTCTGGTTGGTGAGCACATTGTTGGCCAGGCCGAGATCGGTCTCCTGGATGCGGGTGCGGTAGTAGTCAAAAGCATATTTGGTGTGCAACTGCATCCAGCTGTTGAAGCTTATGGATAAGTCGTAGAATCCGAACGCGCGCCATCGCTCATCGGAGTTCTGCAAGCGGTGGCGGGAATAATAGGGATTGGAGTAGGTGGTATCGGGTCCGTACCAGTTGACGTGCGGACGCTTGTTGGAGTAAAACTCCTGCAGGTCCTCGAGTCTCACGTTGCCGGGGATCATGAGCAATTGCCCCACCTCCCCGAGCAGACCCACGTAAGGACGGTTCTTGGCCTTGGTGTTGGATACCGATACCTTGGCATCGCTTTTGAGCCACGGCGTAAATGTGGTGCCCGAGGAGAAGTCAACGCTGAGTTTGCTGAGCCTCTCTCCGTCAAACAGGCCATGGTTGTCATTGAAACCCACCGAGAGCCTGTAGTTGCTCTTGTCGGTCATATTGCTCAGTGCCACAGTGTGGAACTGGGAGAATCCGGTGCGGAAATAGCTGGTGAGCTTGTCGCCGGCATACACGTAAGGAGTCATCTCGCCACGGAAATTGGGCTGCATTGACCCGTCAAATGCCGGACCGAAGGCTCCGGTATCATTGATCTTGAGACGAGTGCCGTTGTGGTCGGTCTCATAATGGATGGTGCCGTTGGATCCCTGGCCATATTTATCCTGCATCTTGACCGATCCGGCCACGCGGCTCCATGTGAATGATCCTGAATAGCTGATGCCTAATCCGTCGCGGGCATTTCCGCGCTTGGTGGTTACAAGTATCACACCGTTGCCGGCGCGCGAGCCATAGAGGGCCGCCGCGTTAGGTCCCTTGAGTACCGATATGGACTCGATATCCTCGGGGTTGAGGTCGAATGAGGTGCCACCGCGGTCGTATCCGCCATAGGTGGACACGTCGGAGCTGTTGTTGTCGGTGAACGGAACACCGTCGACAATCCACAGTGGCTGGTTATTGTCGGTAAGCGAGGAGTTGCCACGTATGGTTATCTTGGTCGAACCGCCCAGACCGGTGTTGGCCGTGTTGATCTGCAGGCCGGCTATCTTGCCGTCGAGGGCTCCGGTCACCGACGGATCGCCGGTGGGATTAAGCAGATTAGCCCGGATATCCTGGGTGGCATATCCGAGCATCTTCTTGTCTCTTCTGATTTCGAGGGCTGTGACCACCACCTCATCGAGAGTGTGGATGTCGAGGGTCATGTCGAGGTTGACTGTGTTATGGTCCCTCACTCTCACCCCTATCGGTTTGTAGCCTATGTAGCTGCACACGAGTATGGGGCTTGCCTCGGAGGTCTCGATGGTGTATCTTCCCTCCAGATCGGTCACCACGCTCTGTTTCTGGCCACGGATGCTCACTATGGCGCCGGCCAGTGGTTCACCGTCCTCGTTGAGGATCACTCCGTTGATCTTTCGGGTGACAGCGTTGGCGTTGGGAGCGTTTGGAGCCGGGGATTTCTTAAGGTAGATGATCTTGTCCTTGATCACATAGGTGATGGATGTGCCACTGAACAGTTGGTCGAGAGCCTCGGTGATATTGTTGTTCTTGAGATTGACGTTGTTGGCCTTGGACTTGGCTATTTCGTCGTCGTAGAAGAACTTGTATTCGGTCTGCCCTTGTATTACCCTTATCACATCGCCGATTTTCGCACCGGAGGTGGAAAGAGTGATGCCGGCATTAGCCACAAGCACAACGGCCATGAAGACTATACATGCCAGCAGACGCAATTTTAGTTTTATGGTTACTATTGACATTTAAGGTTGATGGCTTCAAATTGACGGTGGCTTGCACCGCTTCTATTCTCGTTTTGGTATTATCTTGATATTACCGTCGGTCTTGATGAATTCGATGGGTACTGTGTAGGATAGCTGCATCAGGGTGGAGTCAATGTCGTCGTAATACACCGTCACGCCTGAATATGTCTTGTCGAGATCAAGGCCCTTGTCGAGTTCAATGGTCACATTGTAAAGCTAGGTAAGTTTCTTGCGGATTGCAACCAGATTGGCGTTCTCGAAGGGGATTATCTTGTCGTGCCATGCACCGTCGACCGAAGCGTTGGTCTCATCCACATTCAGTGTCCCGGCCGATATGCTGTAGGTGGCTTTCTGCCCGGGGGTAAGGTGCACATCGTGGCTCTGGTCCTTGAGCGTCACTTTCACAGCGCCCTTGAGGAGGCTCACGCTGTTGTCGATGGAATCGTGGCTGCGGAAATTGAATTCGGTGCCGAGGACTCTTACGTCGATGTACCGTCCTTCAACAATGAATGGGAGATTCTTGTCGTGAGCCACTTTGAAGAAGCCTTCGCCGGAGAGTTTCACTTCACGGCTTTTGCCGGAGAATACCTCGGGATACTGAAGCTCAGAATTATTATTGAGATACACCTCCGATCCATCGGGGAGGGTGACGTTGCGGGTTTCATTGAGAGCCACCACATGTATCATCTTCACCTGAGGCTGCCTGAACAGACATAAGCCTGCAACAACCAGCAGTACAGCCACCGAGGCTGCCACCGATATCCACAGGCGCCGTTTACGGGCGTGAACCGCCTTGCCCACAGCCTCATCAAGGGCTATGCGCGCGTCGATTTTCTCGGCAACCCGGCGTTTTTGTTCGGTGTTGTCCTGTAGGCTTTTAGCAAGCATTACAGTACGCTCCAGTTCAAACAATTCCTTGGCGTTATCATCGGATTCTTCAATCCAATTTTTTATTAACATCAATTCATCGTCGGAACAGGCGTTATTTATATAATCTATCATCAATTTCTCAGAAACGTGTGACATATTAAAAGCATTTTAATATAGTAAACAAGCATCCATTCAAAACTACTTATTTGATTCCTAAAAAAATTAACACAAACATCATCAGGTACTGCAATCGCTCCCTCAATAAACGCAGGGCTTTATATACGTGAGCTTCCACCGTGCGTACCGATATGTCCATAATCTGTGCAATTTCTTTGCTCTTCAGTCCTTTGATGTAACTGAGCGTGAATGCTTCTTTGCACTTGTCAGGAAGCTTGTCCATCGCTTCCTGTATCCCGGCCTTAATGTCGGATGACTCGATCTTATCTTCAAGGTTGGACTTGTCGATGAAATCCATCCTGCGCTCGTTGATAGCCTCGAGAGCCTCGATGCGCACTGCTGCCACGTTCTTGTGGCGCAACACGTTGAGAGCGCGCATGGATACAGCCTTGTACATATATGACACGATACCTTTCTCAAAATCTATCTCATCGCGCCGTGACCACAGTTCATAGAACACATCGGCGACAATATCCTCAGCCTCCGCCTGGTCGTCGACAAAGCGGGTGGCATGGAACATCAACTTCTCGAAGTATGTGTCGTAAAGTTTTACAAAGGTATCGTCAGTCCTTTTGATCATTAAAATCCGAGACTTATTTTGGGTTAACCGTTAATATATCAGATAGAATCGCGTCGGGGATACAACGGATACTATTCAAGTTACAAATTTATAAATAATATTTGTAACAGCAATCCAAAATGTTGATTAATATGCAACAGTGTCGTCGCAGGGTTGTGAATGGTGAATGGGGAGATGGAACGGGTGAGTAACTCCGGATGAGATGGTCAATCGGCTGAAAATTAGGATGTAATTTGATAAGTAATGGGGTGAAAATTGTATCGTGGTGCATTTTGACCATCAGTTTGAACGATTTATGACGGTTGTATTATGGAAAAAAGTTCTAAATTTACGCAAAACTTAGAAACTGTTTGATAACTGATAAATGGACCTGAAATCTAAACTGTCGTTGGGATTGCTTTTGGTGTGTGCGGCCACGGTCACGGCTGTAGCCTCGCCCGATAAGCAGAATGACTCCATGAAGGAGGCCGCGCAGGTGCGCGAGGTGATAAGGAAGGTGAACAATTACTGGCAGGGCAACAATAGCCCTGAAGTGAACGCCTTCTGGGACAATGCCGCCTATCACACCGGTAATATGGAGGCCTACCGCCTCACGGGTAATGACGACTGGCTCGACTATTCGCTTCGTTGGGCCGAGCACAATGAATGGAAAGGTGCGAAAGGGAATGACCGCTCCAAGTGGAAATATGATTATGGCGAGACTGACGACCATGTGCTGTTTGGTGATTGGCAGATATGTTTCCAGACGTATGCCGATCTCTACAACATACTCCCTGACGACAAGCGTATCAGGCGTGCCAGAGAGGTGATGGAGTATGAGATGTCAACGCCTCGCAACGATTACTGGTGGTGGGCCGACGGGTTGTACATGGTGATGCCCGTAATGACCAAGCTCTACAGGATCACCGATGATCCACGTTATCTGGATAAACTGTATGAATACATCACCGTGTCGGACAGTATAATGTATGATCCCGACGAGGGGTTGTACTACAGGGATGCCAAGTACACTTATCCCAAGCACAAGAGCGCCAATGGAAAGAAGGATTTCTGGGCGCGCGGTGACGGATGGGTCCTTGCCGGACTGGCCAAGGTGCTATCCGATCTGCCTGCCGATTACAATCACCGGAAATTCTTTGAGGACAAATACCTGCGCATGGCCGATGCCGTGGTGGCTACACAACAACCCGGCGGATATTGGAGCCGGTCGATGATGGACGAGTCTCATGCTCCCGGGCCTGAGACCTCAGGAACAGCTTTCTTCACCTACGGACTGCTGTGGGGTGTCAACAACGGATATCTGACCGATGCAAAGTATCTCGAATCGGCCATGAGTGGATGGAATTATCTTAAGAATACGGCGTTGCAGAAGGACGGCCGTGTGGGATACGTACAGCCGATAGGTGAAAAGGCTATCCCCGGCCAGGTGGTGGATGCCAAGTCTACCTCCAATTTCGGAGTGGGTGCCTTTCTGCTTGCAGCGTGTGAGTACACCCGTTACCTTGAATCGGAATCGTCGGCTGACAGGGCCTATTGGGTGGATCTCCTGTATAAGATGGCCCATCCGGTGCTGAGCAACATGTCGAGGGGCGAGCTACAGAAGAATATGCTTGTGGAGGTGAGTCCCAATTGGGATGGCCGTAACAGGAAAGTGACCTATATGGAGACATTCGGACGCCTTATGGCCGGAATAGCGCCGTGGCTATCGCTCCCTGACGACGGGAGTGCGGAGGGACGGAAGCGCCGGGAATTGCGCGATATGGCCCTCGCAAGCTATAAGAATGCTGTGGATCCTGAGTCGCCCGATTATCTGCTGTGGAACGGCGAGGGACAGGCGCTTGTCGATGCGGCCTATTTGGCCGAGAGCTTCCTGCGCGGGTATGACGCGTTGTGGGTGCCTCTTGATGAGACTACCAAGAAACGTTATGTGGAGGAGTTCACCAATCTGCGCCGAGTGGATCCGCCTTATACCAACTGGGTGCTTTTCTCGTCGACGATCGAGAGTTTTCTGGCCAAGGCGGGCGCCGCACATGATGAATACCGCGTAAATTCGGCCATACGTAAAGTGGAGGAATGGTATGTGGGAGACGGATGGTATGCCGACGGTCCGTCGTTCGCTTACGATTACTACAGCAGCTATGTGTTCCATCCCATGTATCTCGAGACCCTGCAGGCGATGAGGGATGCCGGCAAGCGCACCAGGATACACTACACTAAATACTACGACCGGGCAATGAAACGTGCTCAGAAATACTCGATAGTGTTGGAACGGCTCATCTCGCCCGAGGGAACTTTCCCTGTGTTCGGTCGCTCCATCCCTTACCGCATGGCCACGCTCCAACCGCTCGCGCTGATGGCGTGGTATGAGAAACTGCCGGCGGGATTGACCAACGGGCAGGTGCGTTCGGCTCTTACAGCTGTAATGCACCGGATGTTTGACGACAAGGAGAATTTCAATGAGGCCGGATTCCTGACCATAGGTTTTGCCGGCCGTCAGCCCAACATTGCCGACTGGTACACCAACAATGGATCGCTTTACATGACATCCCTGTCGTTTCTGCCGTTAGGATTGCCGGCCACTCATCCATTCTGGACCGATGCACCGCTCGCCTGGACCAATCAGAAGGCATGGGGTGGAAAGGCTTTTCCCAAGGATCACCACTGGGGGGACGGTCCATCGATAAAAGACCTGTTCTGACATACTCATAGTCAATATAATATATAGAGAATGTCGGAGCGTTACTTGACTATGACAGAGGCATGGTCAGGCAACGCTCCGGCTGATATCAGATGCGGCCGATGGTGTGGAGGAGGTCGGTCACGGCGAGGGCTGGAGTGGGATTGCGCTCAAGGCATTTGATGAACAATGAGCCTATGATTGCGCCCGATGAATAAGCGCAGGCATCAGCCATGGTGGCCGGATTGGAGATACCGAAACCTATCAGACGCGGATGGTGCAGATTCATGGATGCGATGCGGTCGAAATACTCTTTCTGCTCCTGTGAGAAACTGTCGCGGACGCCGGTGGTTGACGCAGCCGATACCATATATATGAATCCCGAGCAGTTGTCGTCGATGAGGCGTATGCGTTCGGGGCTTGTTTCGGGAGTGATGAGCATTATAATGTCAATGCCGTATTTCTCACACAGCGGGCGGTATTCGCGCATGTATTCGGCAAACGGAAGGTCGGGGATGATGATAGCGTCGATACCTACCTCGGCACAACGGGCAAACAGTCTCTCTATGCCGTAGCGGAGCATGGGGTTGAGATAGCCCATGAGTACAAACGGCATGTCGGGGACATCTTTGCGGGCTTCGGCCACCTGATCGAGCAGACGGGAGAGTGTCATTCCCTCGCTGAGTGCCACGGTGGAGCTGTGCTGGATTACCGTGCCGTCGGCCATGGGATCGGAGAACGGTACACCGATCTCCACCATGTCGGCACCTTGTGATGCGAGCTGGCGTATTATTTCAACGGTAGAGTCGGCTGTGGGGAAGCCGGCAGTGAGAAACACTGAAAGTATATCGGATGATTTGCGCTCGAAGAGCGATTGTAGTCGGTTCATTTGACTTAGAGTTTGTTTTGTGAGATTGTGTTTATAAATGAAGCTACCATTGAGGCGTCCTTGCAACCGGGACGTGTCTCAAACCGGCTGTTGATATCGACACCTGCCATTTGTGGGAGTGATTTTGAGGCGGCAAGCACAGCCGGAGCATCCTCGGGACCAATGCCTCCGCTCAGCAGGAACGGTACATCGAGGGGGTAGGTGTTCAGAAGATTCCAGTCATATTTCCGGCCCGATCCTCCGTGCACGGCTGTGAGCGTGTCGAATACGAAAAGATCGACAGTGCCGACGTAGGGAGAGAGCATACTCCAGTCCATGTCGTGGCCGATTCCGACCGCTTTCATGACTTTCAGGCCCGCATCGCGCAGAGCTTTGCAATCGGCGGGAGATTCTTTCCCGTGGAGCTGGACTGTTGTCAGTCCATAGCGGGAGGCCGTGTGCAACACATGGTCAACCGGTGCATCGACAAATACACCCACACGGTCGATGGTGTCGGGGATAACGTCGACCGCTGACGGCAACAGGGCGCATGCGTTGCGTGGAGACGGGGCGTAGAATATAAATCCTACCATTGATGGCTTGAGCCGGGCGATGGCGGAGAGGGTGTCGGGGTCGGACAATCCGCATATCTTGATAATCATGATTCAGACTGTTATAATAAGTTTAAGAAGTTGTGAAGAGCAAGTCCGGGATCACGGTGTCTCATGAATGTTTCACCAATGAGGAACCCTCGGTAGCCGGCGTCCCTGAGCCTGTTGACCTCGCGCATGGAGGTGAGTCCGCTTTCGGCTATTTTCACAATATTGTCGGGCAATTCGTTGGCAATGGATAGCGATAGGGCCGGATCGGTGTGGAATGTAGTGAGATCACGGTTGTTGACCCCAACCATGTCGACCTCGGGATAGAACTTGTTTATTTCGTCGAGGGAATGAAGTTCGAGCAGCACCTCGAGGTTTAGCGAGTGGGCATAATCGGTGAATTTCTCGATCTCGTTGCGGTCGAGGGCCGAGGCGATGAGCAGGATTGCATCAGCGCCATACAGAGTGGCTTCCCTTATCTGATATCTGCTCACTATGAAATCCTTGCGCAAGAGCGGAATATTTGTGAGTGAACGGGCCATGGCCAGATCGGTCAACGCTCCACCGAAATAGGGCGTATCGGTGAGTATGGAACAGGCTGAGGCTCCGGCTTCGGTATAGGCCGGGATCACTTTGTCGACCATTGCCATGGGATGGATCTCGCCTTTGGAGGGGGAGCGACGCTTGAATTCCGCAATAATGCCGGTGGGGCTTCCGGCGAGAGTACGGCTCATGGAGAGGGTGGACCGGCGGGGATCAACCTCCTCAGGCAATCGGGCTGTAAGTATGAGTGCTTCCACCTCCCGGCGCTTGTTGTCGGTAATATGCTGTAATATATTGGACATGAGGATTGATAGTTATCGGTTTATTTCAACAAATTTCCTGAAAGCACCGAGAGCGGCACCCGAGGTAATGGATTCACGGGCTTGGCTGATGGCTTCATTGATGGAAAGAGAGGGTTCGAGGGTGAGGATTGCGAATGCCGAGTTGGCCACCACGCAATCGATCTGAGCCCGCGAGGCAGTTCCGGCAAGCACACGGTCGAATATCCCTGCCGCTTCCTGCACGGTGTCGCCTCCCGAGAGCTCCTCCTGACGGGCCGTCTCAAATCCGAGTTGGGATGGATCATACAGGCGCTCTCCCTCCGAGGATGAAACCTTGAAAAGGGATGTGAGCGAGATTTCATCGTATCCGTCCAATGAGTGCACTACCGTACAGTCGATACCTTCCCGGCGGGCTATATAGCTGTAGAGGCGGAGGAGTTTCAGGTTATATACACCGAGCAACTGGTGCTTGGGCATCACGGGATTGACAAGCGGACCGAGCATATTGAAGAAAGTCCTTACACCCAATGCTTTTCTTACGGACGCAACGCTCTTGAGGGCGGGGCTGAAGAATGGGGCGTGGAGGTAGCATACTCCGCTTTCGTCGAGTGAGCGGTTGAGGATATCGGGGTCGGAGGTGAAATGTACGCCATGCTGTTCGAGCACGTTGGAAGCTCCTGAAATGGAGCTTGCGCCATAGTTGCCATGTTTCACAACCTTGCGCCCCGTACCTGCGACAACAAAGCATGATGCGGTGGATATATTGAAAGTATTCTTTCCGTCGCCCCCTGTGCCCACGATGTCGATGGCCTTTATGTTGCCGAAATCAACGGGGTTGCGCCGTTCGAGTATCGCGTCGCGGAATCCGGTGAGTTCATCGAGGGTGATGGAGCGCATCAGATATACGGTCATGAAAGCCGACAGTTGGGCGTCGTTGTAGAGTCCGTCGGCAATGTTGAGCAACACCTGGCGGGATTCCTCTCTCGAAAGACTCTTGTGGTCGAACATTTTATATAATAGAGATTTCATATCTTCATGAGTGTTATCGTGTCCTTTATTGATGCCATCAGTTCTCTCCGTTGACCCAGTTGCTGAGTATGGTGATACCCATGGGGGTGAGGATGGATTCGGGATGGAACTGTACCCCTCTCACATCGAGCGATCTGTGGCGCATGGCCATTATCTCACCGTCGGGGCTTACGGCTGTGACTTCGAGACATTCGGGGAAACCGTCCTTGTCCACAACCCATGAGTGATAACGTCCGACATCGATTTTCTCAGGAAGACCGCGGAATATATAATCGTCGGGAACCGTGAGGGTGATTTCGGACTTTATGCCGTGATACACTTCGGGAAGATTGCGCAGGCGAGCACCGAATCTCTCGCCTATGGCCTGGTGGCCGAGACATATTCCAAGGATGGATTTGCTTGTGGCATAGCGGTCGAGCAGGGCAGGGAGAATACCTGCTTCGGATGGGATGCCGGGGCCAGGAGAGATGATGATTTTATCGAATCCATCAATCTCGTCGAGGGTTAAGCTGTCATTGCGGCGGATGGTGGGTGTGACTCCGAGTGACTTCAGTGCATGCACTATATTATAGGTGAAGGAGTCGTAATTATCGAGTATGAGTAGCTTCATGATAAGTAAGTCTTAATGGTGATCATTATTTCCCGAAGGATTCGGCGTAGGTGAGAGCCTTGACGAGCGCACCCAACTTATTGTTGGTCTCCTGAAGCTCATTTGCGGGATCGGAGTGGGCCACTATACCGGCTCCGGCTTGGAAATACAGCTGATTGTCGTGGCTCAGGAAGGACCGGATGGTTATGGCCTGGTTCAGGTCACCGTTAAAACCGATGAAGCCTATACAGCCTCCGTAGGTCATGCGCGAATGAGGCTCTATCTCGTCGATAAGCTGCATGGCTCTGACCTTGGGCGCTCCGCTGAGAGTGCCGGCGGGGAAAGTGTCGGCAAACAGGCGGAGGACGTCGGCCCCCTCGGGCAACTCGGCCTTCACGCGCGACACCATGTGTATCACATGGGAGTAGTACTGGATCTGCTTAAGGAACTCGATGCTGACCTTGCCACCGCTACGGCTCAGGTCGTTGCGGGCAAGGTCGACGAGCATGATGTGCTCGGCATTCTCTTTTTCATCCTCGAGGAGGGCTTTGGCCAGTTCATGATCGCGGGCATCATCGCCTGTGCGCCTGAAAGTTCCGGCTATAGGGTCGATATAGGCGTGATTGCCGTCGACACGCAGGTGGGTCTCGGGCGAGGAACCGAAGATACGGAAATCACTGAAATCGAAGTAGAACAGATAGGGGGAGGGATTGATGCACCTGAGGGCACGGTACACGTTGAATTCATCTCCCTCAAACCGTTGAGAGAATCGGCGGGACGGTACGATCTGGAAAACATCGCCACGCAATGAGTGGCGGATGCCCCGGCGCACCATATCCTTGAACTGCTCGTCAGTGACTGTGGAGGAGGGGGCTGACGTTACCGAGAATGGATAGAGGGCCACATTATTATTGTGGAGCACGCTTATGATCTCGTCGATGCCTGATTTCTGACCCGGAGTCAGATGCTCGTAGATGGTCATCTGATTCTTGTAGTGGTTCACCTTGATGATGAAGCGGTAGAGGTTGTACTTCATGTCGGGGATCGAGGCGAAACATTCCTCCTTAGGCTGGATCCTGACATTCTCGAAATACCTCACGGCATCGTAGGCTGTGTATCCGAGAAATCCGCTTGGGGTGCCGCTGTCAGCGTTGTCGATCGAATAGGAGGACATGTAGTGTTTCAGCACCTTTACCACATCAATCCCGTCGGTTATCGCGATGGATGTTGAGGGCGCATTGGGATAGCGGAGTTCGATGGAGCCGTTGTTGACGCTGAAACTGCCAATCGGGCATACGCCTATGAGGCTGACGGAGTTCTGAGAAGTGTGGTAGTCGGAGCTTTCCAGAAGTGCCGATTCGGGGTACAGGTCGCGGATCTTGAGATATATTCCCACGGGGGTCTCGAGGTCGGCGGGGATTACCCGCGATACTATATTAAGTTTATGCTGTGACATGTTATTCGGAATCATTGATTTTTGAGATATGTGTCGAGGTCCTTGTCGCCTCGGCCTGAGAGGTTTAAGACAATATTCTGGTCGGGGGCAAACTTCATGATGTCGAGCACGCCGAGAGCGTGGGCCGATTCGAGAGCGGGGATGATCCCCTCGGTGCGAGTGAGACGCATGGCCGCGTCGAGAGCCTGACGGTCGGTGATGGCCACGACCTCGCTCCGGCCCGAGGTGGCGAGATAGGAGTGAAGCGGGCCAACGCCGGGATAGTCGAGTCCGGCCGAGATGGAGTAGGGTTCGATTATCTGTCCGTCCTCGGTCTGCATCACCATTGTGCGGGAGCCGTGAATAATGCCTTCCGATCCCACTTTCATGGTGGCCGCTGTCATTTCTGTATCGATGCCCAGACCGGCAGCCTCGGCTGCGATCAGTCTCACGGATGGTTCGTTGATGAAATGGTAAAATGCCCCGGCGGCATTGCTGCCACCTCCTATGCACGCTATCACACAGTCGGGGAGTTCCGATCCGGTCTGTGAAAGCAGTTGGGAACGCATTTCCTTGGATATGACCGACTGGAAATGGGCCACCATCTCGGGATAGGGGTGAGGCCCCACGGTGGATCCGATCACATAGAAGCTGTCGGGATTGCAGCACCAGTAGCGTATAGCCTCGTTGGTGGCGTCCTTGAGGGTGCGGTTGCCACTCTGTACGGCTTCCACCTTGGCCCCCAGCATGCGCATGCGGTCGACATTGGGTTTCTGGCGGGCTACATCGGTGGCTCCCATGAACACTGTACATTCCATATCCATGAGCGCACAGGCTGTGGCTGTGGCCACGCCATGCTGTCCGGCACCGGTCTCGGCAATAACACGGGTTTTACCCATGCGTTTGGCGAGCAGGACCGATCCGAGCGCGTTGTTGATCTTATGTGCTCCGGTGTGGTTGAGGTCCTCGCGCTTAAGATATATGTTGGTGCCGTAGTGCTCGCTTAGACGGTTGGCGCGGTAGAGTGGGGAAGGACGGCCCACGTAGTCGCGGAGCAGAAGGTCGAGTTCGCGGTTGAACTCCTCGTCACCGGCATACCGGTAGAACGCTTCGCGAAGATTTTCAATATTGGAGTGAAGTATCTCGGGGATATAAGCTCCGCCGAAGTGTCCGTAGTATCCCTCGGCATCGACAGGCAGAAGTGAGTGAAATGATGACATTGTTGAAAATGAGTATTTGGATTGTTGATATTCGGAAATAAAAAAACGAGCCGTCGAAAAATTATCGACGGCTCGTGTGAGTTCTATATCCGGGACGGACCCGGTGTGTTTTGTCGCTCGCTAAATTAATGGTGTTGACCATTGCCATCGATAATTACTACCGATGCGCCACCAATAATTGTTATTGAGCAGGTTTTTCATTTCGTTGTTATTTGACGCAAAATTATTACGAATATTTGAAAAATCAAAACTTTTTTCGGGAATATTATTTTGGGAAAGTTGTAAGTGTCTTATTTCTTTCCCTTTGCAATAATCTTCTCCACGGTCTGCACGGTGGGGTTGACAGCGATTATCTTGCCTGAGGGATTGACAAGGTAGGATGAGTATCCGCCTTCGGGATGGTAGCCTGGGGAGATGCCCCGCGCTTTCACATCAAGGATGTGATACTGGGTGAGCGAGTCGAGTCCGTCGCCATGCACTATTTCGTTGAACAACCGACGGTTGGTGTCGGTGTTGACCGACAGCAGCTTGAGGTTGGAATTGCGATGGGTACGGAAAAAACGGTCGTATTCTCCGGCGGCGATTCGTGAGACGGCATTGTGGGAGTCCCAGAAGTTGACAAGGACATATTTGCCCTTAAGGTCGGAAAGCTTCACATCGCCGGCCTCATTGGACAGGGCCTGAACCTCGGGGTGGGAGTTGAGGCTCGGGTCAACCCGTGTGATGCGCTCGGCGAATATCCATACAGTGAACGCAAACACGGCTATAAACGCTGTATATATCCAGAATTTCTTCATACTATTTTCATACTATTAATGAAAACAATGCCGGATGCCGGATGGTTCGCTGTGCAAGTGCGTGAAACTCCTGTCGGAATCTCGCCACAGGCATATCCTGTCAGTCGATGTTCTGCCAGCCTCCTCCGAGAGCCTTGTACAGATTCACGGCCGCGATGTACTCATCGCGTATGGCGTTGCTCAGCCCAATCTGGGCATCGAAATATCGGCGCTGGGCGTCGAGCACGTCGATGTAGTTCAGGCTACCTCCACGATACTGCACATGAGCGAGCTGGACATACTTGCTTGCCGCATCGCGCAGTTCGGCCCTGAGGGCGGCAGTCTCATGGGCACGGCGGTAGCCTGTGATAGCGTTGTTGACCTCGGTGAAGGCTGTTATCACTGATTTCTCATAGGCATAGCGGGCCTGGTCGTAGGCGGCTATCTGAGCCTGATATTTACGCTTCTTGCGTCCGAAATCCAGGATGGAGCCTGTGATTGTGCCACCGATGTAGCTGAATGGGGACTTGAAGAAGGTGTTGAGTTCATCGTTCTCGAGACCACCCGAGACGGTGAGTTTGAGCGAGGGGAAACGGTCGGCGTAGCTCAGTCCTACTCCTGCCATTGCCGAGGCGAGATTCTGCTCAGCCGATCGGAGGTCGGGACGGCGCTTGAGCAGAGTGGAGGGCAGGCCGAGGGGGAGAGATGCCGGTATGGTCTCGTTGAGATAGAGCGTGCTGCGGTTCAGCTGTTCTTGGGGGTATTCGCCCATGAGCAGTGTGAGCGCGTTGCGGGCTGTGGTGATCTGCCGTTCAAGGTTGGGGACGAGCGCGGCGGTGGATGCGTATTCCACCTTAGCCTGCTGGTAGACAGTCTCGGAGGTGATGCCACCCTCGAAGCGTATGCGTGCCTGCTCGAGTGATTCCCTGCGTGTGATGAGGGTCTGTTTCACAATGTCAAGCTCATTATCCAGGGCTATTAGGCGGAAATAGGCGGTGGCTGCCTCGGCGATGAGGGTCATGCGCATGGCACGGAGATCCTCGATCGAGGCTATGTATTTGGCCTGGCTCTGCTTGCGGGCCCATTTCAGTGAGCCCCACAGGTTGATTTCCCATCCGAGCGTAACCTTGAGGTCGTATTCGGGATCACGCGTAGTACCGTTGCCATGGTAATTGTTGGTCTCGTTGTTGGCGCCGGCAAGTCCGGTGAGCTGGGGGGTGAGGTTCACTTTCTCGATACCGTAGAGCTGACGCAACTCCTCGACACGCGATGCCGCACGCAGGATGTCGCGATTGTTCTCGAGGGTGCGTGAGATTATGGCCCTGAGGGGTTCGTCGGCATAGAATTCCCACCACTCCATGTCGGCCACGGTGAGCGAGTCGGTATTGGCGGCAGTGCCGGGGGCGTATTCGGCGGGGATATCGATGTCGGGTTTTGCAAGATTCTTCACTCCTGAGCAACCGGTGAGAAAGAGGGTACCGGCCAGCAGGAGGGTGATTATGTATATGGGGGATGATTTCATCGTCTGGAGGATTTGTATTTCTTTAATCGCTTGATTGATGCCCTGTAGCTATTGAATTTATTGATCGCTACGAAGAAGAACGGGACAAATACTATGCCGGCGGTGATGGCCACGAGCATTCCGAAGAATACGCCTGTGCCGATGTCCTTGCGTGCGGCCGAGCCGGGACCTGAGGCAAAAACGAGCGGAAGGAGTCCGAGCATGAATGCAAGTGAGGTCATGACTATGGGTCGGAAGCGCAAGCGGGCGGCGGTGAGGGCGGCGTGTACGGCATCGACTCCCTTGTCGACCTCCTCTTTGGCAAATTCCACGATGAGGATGGCGTTCTTGGCAACGAGGCCCACGAGCATCACCAGACCTATCTGGAAATAGATATTGTTCTCGAGTCCGCACAGCCATATTCCCAGATAGGCTCCCACTCCGGCGATGGGGAGGGAGAGGAGTACGGCCAAGGGGACGCTCCAGCTCTCATACTGAGCGGCGAGGAAGAGGAACACGAACAGGAATGCCAGTCCGAGCACGAGTCCGGTGTTGCCCTCCTCGTGTTTCTGCTGATACGATAGTCCGCTCCACTCAACCCCGATATTTTCGGGGAGGCGGGTCTTCACGATCTCCTCGAGCGCGGCCATGGCCTGTCCGGTGCTGTATCCGTGGGCGGCTTCACCCGAAATGGTGGCCGAGTTGAACATGTTGAATCGAGCTATGGTGCCAGGTCCGGTGGTGAAATGGGATGTTCCGAGCGATGAGATGGGCACCATGGCGTTGTCGGCGCTGCGCACGAAGAACAGGTTGAGGTTGTCGCGGTTGGAGCGATAGGGGGCTTCGGCCTGGATGTAAACGCGGTAGATGCGATTGAACATGTTGAAGTCGTTCACATATATAGATCCCGTAAACGCTTTCATCGTCGAGAAGATATCGCTGATGGGTATTCCCTGCATCTTGGCACGGTCGCGGTCAACATCGAAATAGAGCTGAGGAATGTCGGCCTGCATCGAGGATGATAATCCCGCGATCTCGGGGCACATCGCTGCATATTGCTTGAGGGAGTCAACGGCGTTCTGCAGATCGGTATATGATGCGTCTCCACGTGCCTCGAGAACCATCTCGAAACCGCCCGAGGTACCGAGACCGGGGATGATGGCCGGGGAGAAGATGAATACTTCGCTTTCGGGATAGGTGGAGAGGTGCTGGCGTACACGGTCGCGTATCTCGGAAATATCCGTTGTCTCGCGTTCGTCCCATGGCTTGAGTATCACTGTGAGCTGGGCATGGGCTGGATTGGTGCCAACGCGGGGGGATGAGCCTGTGACATTCAGCACATACTCAATGTCGGGATCCTCCATAAGGTAGGCTATGGCTCTCTCGGTGACTTCACGGCTTCGCTCGATGGTGGAGCCCTCGGGAAGTTCGAGCTCGACGGTGAAATATCCCTGGTCCTCCTGGGTCATGAAGCTGCGAGGCATCAAGGTATTCATCATCCATATGAATATGAGGGCGAGGCCAAAAGCCGTGTAGACGCGCTTGGGGTAGGAGAGCGCGCGACGTATCATGCGGTTGTAGAAGTGGTTGCCACGGTTGATCCACACGTTAATGAGGCGGAACACTTTGGCTTTCTTCTGCCGGGAGGCCGGCTTGAGCAGTTTGGCGCACATCACCGGCGAAAGGGTGAGGGCGACAATGGTGGAAATTATCACCGAAACGGCGATGGTGATGGTGAACTGGCGGTAGAGCTGACCTGTGATTCCCGGAAGGAAACTCACAGGGATGAACACGGCACAGAGCACAAGTGACATGGCTATGAGCGCGCCACTGAGATTGCTCATCGCCTTGGCCGTGGCCTGCATCGGCGAGAGTTTCTCGTTGTTCATTATGCGGTCGACATTCTCCACCACGACTATCGCATCGTCCACCACTATACCGATGGCGAGGATGAGGCCGAGGAGTGTGAGCATGTTGAGGGAGAATCCGAATATGAGCATCACGCCGAACGTGCCCACCAGCGAGATGGGGACGGCGATGATGGGGATGAGTGTGGATCTCCAGTTCTGAAGGGAGAAGAACACCACTATGATCACAAGGATCAGGGCCTCGAAGAACGTGCGGTACACGTGATGTATCGATTCCGAGATATAGGTGGTCATATCGAAGGGGATCTCATAGGATATACCTTCGGGGAAATTCTTGGCAATCAGCTCCATCTCCTTCTTCACAGCATCGGCCACCTCCATTGCGTTGGAGCCCGGGAGCATGTTGATGTTGAGCACGGCGGCATTTCCGCCGTTGATGCCGCTCTCGGTGGAGTAGCTGGAGGCTTCGAGCGAGACACGGGCCACATCCTTCAGACGGATGAGTGAGCCGTTGGAGCTCGCACGTATCACGATGTCCTCAAATTCCGCCACGGAGGAGAGACGGCCACGGGCGATGATGGGCATTGTGATGTCGATGTCGGTGACGGGTGCCTGTCCGAGCGCACCGGCGGCCGATTCGCGGTTCTGGTCCTTGAGGGCGTTCTGAATGTCCTTGACTGTCAAGCCGAGGTCGGCGAGCTTGTCGGGGGCCACCCATATCTGCATCGCATAGTATCGTCCGCCCACGTTGCTCACGCTTCCTACACCGGGGATGCGGCGCAGGGGGTCGAGCACATTGAGAGTGGTGTAATTACTCAGATAGATCTCGTCGAATTTGGGATCATCCGACATGATGGTGATGGTCATGAGTCGGCTGGCAGTCTCTTTGGATACCGATATGCCGTTCTGCACCACCTCGGCCGGGAGGCGCGATTCAGCCTTTTTTACGCGGTTCTGGATGTCCACTGCTGCCAGTTCGGGGTCGGTGTCGATGTCGAATGTCACCAGTGCCGAGAAGCCTCCCGAGTTGGAGCTTGATGAGGACATGTATATCATGCCGGGGGTGCCGTTAAGCTCCTGTTCGATAGGGGTTGCCACGGCTTGAGTGACTGTCTGGGCGTCGGCTCCGGGATAGGATGCCGAAATCTTAACCACCGGGGGGACGATCTGGGGATACTGGTCAACCGGCAGTAGAGTGAGACCTATCGCGCCGATTATGAATATCACCACTGATATCACAATCGAGAATACGGGATGGTCGAGAAAGAAATTGCGTTTCATGTCACTTGCTTACCTTGTTGTCGTTCTTATCCCCCGAGGCGGTTTCCGCGGGGATCGCGTCATTGTCATTCTGGTCCTCGTCCTCCTCCTGTGCAGGGAGTGGGGCGGGGATGGGATTCACTTTCATTCCGTGGGTGAGCTTGTGGTAGCCTTCAACTACGATGTTCTCCCCTTTCACGAGGCCGCGCTCAACGATGGTGCTGTTGCCCACCTGCGGACCGGTCTCGATGAAGCGTTTTTCGACCACGCTGTCGGGGCGTACCACATAGGCATATGCGCCACCTTTCTCGATGACGATGGCCTTGTTGGGGATTTCGACGGCCTGTTCCCTCACATCAAGCAACACCTTTACTTTAGTGAATTCGCCGGGGAGAAGGCTCCGGTCGGGGTTGGGCATCTCGGCTCTGACCGAGAAAGTGCCTGTCTTGGGGTCGACCTGCGGATCGGCGAAATCAACGAGTCCGCGATGAGGATATACCGATCCGTCGGCCAGGGTGATGGTGACGTAGGAATTCCATTTGCGGTTGGAGTCGGACCCTCCGATGTTGACGTTACGGTCCTTGCTGCGGAGGTAATCGAGTGCGGTCATGGAGAAATCCACCCTCACGGTGTCGCTTTTCACAACGGTGGCGAGCAGGGATTTGCCGCCGGGACCCACGAGGGTGCCGATATCGGCCACGCGCTCGGATATGAATCCCGAGATGGGCGAGGTCACCTGAGTGTAGCCGAGGGTGAGCTGGGCCTGGGTGAGATCGGCTTCGCTGACATCAAGCTCGGCCTTTGCGCTTTCGTAAGCGGCGGTGGCATTGTCGAGGTCGAGCTGAGATGCGGCCTTGAGGGCAAACAATGGTTTTATGCGGTTGAGGTCACGCTCGGCTTTCTGCTTGCCGGCCCGTGCTTTGTTGACCTGCGCGCGAGCCTTATCGACATGAGCCTTGTAGAGGCGTGGGTCGATGATGAAAAGGGTCTGACCTTTCTGGATGTATGAGCCTTCCTTGAACAGCATCTTTTCGAGATAGCCTTCAACACGGGCGTGGATCTCGACAAACTGCTGGGCGCGGATGCGTCCTACATATTCGCCGTAGATATTTACATTGTCGGTGGTGACTGTCTGCACTTCAACCGTGGGGATGGACTTTACAGCGGCTTTAGGTCGGAACGCGAAGTATATACCCACTCCGATAGCAGCTATTGCTATGAGGGTTATGATCCAAAAACTTTTGCTTCTGGGAGTCCTTACCTTTATGGCATTATATGTGCGCGATACTTGTGCGCCTGCTTTTGCTTTATAGTTACTCATAGGATTGAAAAAGCGGATATTTTTGTGATGAAGCGTGGTGATGCCGGAATGGCATAAATTAATTGTGTAGTCGGATTATAGTTACCTATTGGATAAACTCTATGATTGTGACGGATGTTGCCAAGCCTGACAACTCGCATGTAATAACAATTCGTAGCTACCAACTGTTCATTATTCTTACAGTTTGCTTATGTATAATTCACCGCTAAAGTATGAATTTTTTTCATAGTGGGGATAGATATTGTGTAAAATACAACATAAATTAACCTATCTGAGCAGTAGTTATGATAAAGATTGTGATATAAGTGGGTAATAAAGCCATATTTACCGTAGGAAGGACGGTAATTGTTAAAGTTTAGTTAAAACGCTTGACAATGGTGCTTAATGGTAGTAATTTTGTGGCGTTTTTATTTTATTATGCCTAAGAAGCATTTTCATCATATCCCTCTTTTCAGTACGAGAGCGACCGCCACGGTATCAGTGGCGCTTGTGCTTGTGATCCTGGGTATAGCCGCTATGGTAGGAGTGGCTACACACCGCTTGTCCCAATCGGTGAGAGACAACATGGGATTTGTAGTGATATTCAACGAGGATGTCACTGCCGATGACATAGCCGGAGTAACGGAGCATCTGAAGAGCACCGGGGCTGTGAGCCGCACTGAGTATTCATCGCCTGACGATATATTGGCCCGCTGGCAAAAGATGGTGGGGGAGGACGAGGATATATTGCGTCTCGCCAATGTCAATCCTTTCACAGCTGAACTTGAGGTGATTGTCAACCCTGAATATGCTTCGGCCGACAGCATCGGCGGACTTGTAGCACCACTGGCACTGATGCCTCAGGTGGGTGACGTGAAGATACACAGCGATCTCATTGATAACGTGAATGCCACCCTGAGGAGTGTGTCGCTCACGCTTGTGGCTATAGCCATAGCATTGCTTGTGGTGTCGTTCGTGCTGATATTCAACACGGTGAGATTGTCGGTATATTCCAAGCGTTTCATAATAAACACCATGCAGCTTGTCGGGGCCACCTCGGGATTCATACGCCGTCCGTTCCTGTCGGAAAGTGTGGTCAACGGGGCGGTGGCCGGAGTCATAGCCTCACTGATAGTAACAGCCATGCTGTACTCATGCCGCACACTCGACGGCACGATAGCCTCGATTCTGGACTGGGGCACAGCCGGATTGGTGATGGGTGGAATGGTGATTACCGGAATGTTGATATGTCTTATCGCGGCATTGTTTGCATGCAACCGGTATCTGTCGCTCAGCTATGATGAGCTGTACCGATAGAGTAAAATAACAATCGTAACTGATGTAAACGTCGATGCCTTGTCAGTGACAGGGCTATCGCACAGAAAATTATAATAATTATGGCTTATAAAACCCAACACAAGGCAACCTCGGCCTCTCAGGATGTTCTTGAAAAAGAGTCGGAGAGCGAAATGCCTCTGCTTCGTCCTAATTTCATCCTGATGGCGGTGGCCGGTGTGATGATTGTGCTTGGCTTTCTGCTTATGGCGGGAGGCTCGAGCGACTGGGGCGCATTTAACCCTGATATATTCTCGACACGGAGAATTGTAGTGGGACCCACGATTGCATTTCTCGGATTCATTTTCATGGGAGTGGGAATCATGTACTCGCCCCGAAAAAAGAAGTGATGAGCCATGGATTGGATTGATGCGTTGATTCTCGGCATAGTGCAGGGCCTGGCCGAATACCTTCCCATAAGCAGTAGCGGCCATCTCGAGATATTCCGCGAGATACTTGGTCTTGAGCTTTCCGGCGAGGATGCTCTGGAGTTTGATGTCGCGCTTCATGTGGCTACGGTGCTCAGCACTATAGTGGTGCTGTGGCGCGAGTTTGTGCCCCTGTGCAGATCATTTTTCACTTTTGCACGTGATGATAAGTTCTTCTATGTATGCAAGATACTGTTGTCGTGTATCCCTGTGGCAATTGTGGGACTGTGTTTTAAGGATTTTGTCGAGAGTTTCTTCGGCGGTGGGCTTAAGATCGTGGGCATATGCCTGCTTGTCACCGCGTGTCTGCTCAGCTTCGCTTACTATTTCCGCAATCCTGCCCGCGAGGCAAAGGCGCATGTGACAGGCCATGACATCTCTTGGCGTGATGCATTCATCATAGGTTGCGCACAGGCTGTGGCTGTGCTTCCCGGCTTGAGCCGCTCGGGCACAACTATCGCCACCGGTCTGTTGCTTGGCGATAAGCGCGACAAGATAGCTCAGTTCTCGTTCTTCATGGTGATAATACCTATTCTCGGCGAGGCATTGCTTGGAGTGAAGGATATAGTGAGTGGCGAAGGGATGAGTGAAAGCGTAGGTGCAATGCCGTTGCTTGTAGGATTTATCGCTTCGTTCGTTGTCGGCTGCATTGCTTGCAAGTGGATGATCGAGCTTGTGAAGAAGGGAAAACTTGTGTGGTTTGCCCTGTATTGTGTCGCCGCCGGTATTCTCTGCCTCGTGTGGTGATCCATTGGTTATAAATAAAGAAGAGTGTATGGATTTTATTACAGGTGAGACACTGTACATAGATAAACCGCTGGAATGGACATCGTTTGATGTGGTAAAGCGTGTGAGGGGTGTGCTGTTGCATCGCCTTCACCGCAAGAAATTAAAGGTAGGCCATGCCGGCACGCTCGATCCCCTCGCATCGGGGGTGATGATAGTTGTGACCGGACGCTCCACCAAACTTATCGAGTCGCTCCAGGCCGGCGTGAAAGAGTATATTGCCACCATTAAGCTCGGAGCCACCACTCCGTCCTATGACCTTGAGACCGAGATTGATGCTACATATCCCACGGCACACATCACCCGTGAGCTTATCGATGGAGCGTTGACCCGCTTCGTGGGACGTATCGAGCAGGTGCCACCGGCATTCTCGGCTTGCAAGGTGGATGGAAAGAGGGCTTATGACATGGCCCGCAAGGGTAAGGAAGTGGATCTGAAGCCCAAGGTGCTTGTGGTGGACGAGATAGAGGTCGAGGAATTCAATCCCGACGAAATGACGCTTAGGCTCAGGATTGTGTGCAGCAAAGGCACTTACATACGAGCGCTTGCCCGTGACATAGGGGAGGCCCTCGGCAGTGGAGGCCATCTGATAGGGCTGCGCCGCACACGTGTGGGTGAGGTGTCGGTCGACGACTGTCTTTCAGTGGATCAGGTTGTGGAGCTGATACGTACCACTGACATCACTATTCCCGACGATCAGGAATCATAATCATTGTAAACGAAATTCTAATATATCGAATTCATACTGAAAAAGGATGAAACTTTCGCAATTTAAATTCAGGTTGCCCGAAGAGCTTATAGCCCAGCAACCTACCGGGGAACGAGATGATGCCCGCCTTATGGTGGTCAATCGCAAAGAGGGAACAATCGAGAATCACGAATTCAAGGAGATCATCAATTATTTTGACGACGGAGATCTCTTCGTGTACAATGATTCGATGGTGTTTCCCGCGTTACTGTACGGAAATAAAGAGAAGACAGGTGCCCGCATCGAGGTATTTCTCCTTCGTGAGCTGAGTGCTGAGAACAAATTGTGGGACGTTCTCGTGGAGCCTGCCCGCAAGATCCGTATAGGTAACAAACTGTACTTCGGCGACGATGAGTCGATGGTAGCCGAGGTTATCGACAATACCACCTCGCGCGGACGCACCCTGCGTTTCCTTTTTGACGGATCGCACGAGGAGTTCAAGGAGGAGTTGTACAAGCTTGGCGCCACACCGCTCCCCTTCTACATCAACCGTGAGTCATCATCGGAGGATACTGAGCGTTATCAGACCATCTATGCAAGCAAGGAGGGTGCTGTGGTAGCCTCGGGTGCAGGATTGCACTTCTCGCGTGAGCTGATGAAGCGCCTTGAGATCAAGGGTGTGAACGAGGCTTTCATCACCATACACAGCGGCCTCGGCAACTATCGTGAGATCGACGTGGAGGACCTCACCAAGCATCGCATGGATTCCGAGGAGATGGAGGCTTCCCAGGAGTTGGTGGACAAGGTGAACGCTACCAAGGATGCCGGCCATAAGGTGTGTGCTGTGGGTACACAGGTGCTCCGTGGCATAGCAAGTGCCGTGAGCATGGGTGGACACATGAAGACCTACTCAGGCTGGACCAACAAGTTCATTTTCCCTCCCTACGATTTTACAGTGACCGACGCATTGGTTTCCAATTTCCATCTGCCTTACTCGACCATGCTCATGATGGTTGCGGCGTTTGGCGGTTATGACCTGGTGATGGAAGCCTACAAGAAGGCCGTTAAGGAGGGTTACAAGTTTGGAGTCTACGGAGATTCCATGCTCATTATCTGATCGGATTCTTGGCCAAGTTTTTCACTATAGGACGAGAAGGCGAAGGGGTTTATCGTGAAAAGATGAGCCGCTTCCTGGCATTTGCACTCCCGGCAACATCGATTGATGAGGCCAAGGAGTGCATTGCCCTGTATGCTAACAAGTATCATGATGCCCGCCATGTGTGCTGGGCCTATATGATAGGAGCCGACCGTCTAACTTATCTCTCAAGCGACAACGGCGAGCCGTCAGGGACCGCCGGCAAGCCTATCCTGGGACAGATCAACTCGTTGGGGCTGACCAATGTGGTTGTGATCGTGGTCAGGTACTTCGGAGGCATAAAGCTTGGCACATCGGGCCTGATCGTAGCCTATCGTGAGGCCGCGAGACTGGCTCTCGAGGATGCAGGGACGGTTGAGGGACGCGAGATGACCACCATGTCGGTGATCTTCCCTTATCTGGCAATGAACGATGTGATGAAACTCGTCAAGGGCGCTCCGGCTTCGGATGCCGTGAGCATAGTGTCGCAGGAGTTTGACAACACCTGCAGGCTCACACTCTCGTTGCCGCTGGATATTCTGCCATCTATGGCGGGACGGCTCGATGCCATATCGGGGACATCGGTTGAGTGTCCCGAAAACTATTGAACGGACAATTTTGTTACCAATATGAACGAGAAAAATCAGTCACGCCGGCAAGGTTATTGCAGGAAATTGATTATCTTTGTGACTTGATACCTCCTCATTCATCATCATTATTATAATCTTACCAAGCAAGTTTCAACGACTTCATTCATGACTGAAAACAGCAACGACCTTCTCCCGATGATCATAGAGGGAATCCAGGACCGAAAGGGCAAAAATATCACAGTAGTTGACCTCAGCGAAATAGAAAGCGCGGCGGCCTCCCGTTTTGTCATATGCGAGGGTACTTCCTCACAGCATGTGGCCGCCGTGGCTGACAGCATACGCGATTATCTGCTCGAGAATGCCCGTATAAAGCCTTACAACTATGACGGGTATGGCAATTCCCAATGGATCGTTATAGATTATGACGACACTCTTGTACACGTGTTTCTGCCCGAGACCCGACGGTTGTATGACCTTGAAGGGTTATGGAGTGATGCTGTGATAACTGAAATCCCCGATCTGGACTGATGACGGCCCGGCCAGTCACATGTTCCATTCTCCCCCATATTTATTTTATCTGACCGCTAATGAACGCTCCCGATAACAAGCCTAAGAAAACCGGCATCCGCTTCAGTATGTACTGGGCCTATGCCATTATTATAGTGTTCCTTCTGGGAATGCTGTATCTCGATGACAATTCTTTGACCAAGGATGTCAGCTATTCCAAGTTTGAGCAGTATGTATCGACAGGCGGAGTGAAGAAAATCACCGTTTTCACCAATACCAACAAGGCTGAGGCAGTGGTCTCGGATTCTCTTGCCCGCTCGATATTCAACGAGAATCAGTATAAGCCCGACGCGGGTATCGAGGCCCGCATCATTACTGATATTCCTTCGGCCGATAAGATGAAGGATCAGATTGATGCGTGGATGGCTGACGGAAAGTTCAGTGGCGAGGTCAATTACGAGAAGACTTCCGATTATTCTTCGATACTGTGGACATTCGGTCCGATAATTCTCCTTGTAGCATTCTGGTTCTTCATGATGCGCAGGATGTCGGGGGGTGCCAGTGGCGGAGGCCCCGGCGGAGTGTTCAATGTGGGCAAGTCCAAGGCCAAGGTATTTGAGAAAGGTGAGGCTACAAATGTCACATTCAAGGATGTGGCAGGATTGACCGAGCCTAAGACCGAGATACGCGAGATAGTGGAATTTCTACGCAATCCGCAACGTTACACTGATCTTGGAGGTAAAATTCCCAAGGGCGCGTTGCTCGTAGGCCCTCCGGGAACCGGTAAGACTCTTTTGGCCAAGGCTGTGGCCGGCGAGGCTAATGTGCCGTTCTTCTCAATGTCGGGTTCCGACTTCGTGGAGATGTTCGTGGGCGTAGGTGCGTCACGTGTGCGCGACCTGTTCCGCCAGGCCAAGGAGAAGGCTCCCTGTATAGTGTTCATCGATGAGATCGATGCAGTGGGCCGCGCCCGAGGCAAGAATCCTAACATGGGTGCCAACGATGAGCGCGAGAACACTCTAAACCAGTTGCTCACCGAGATGGATGGTTTCGGAACCAACAGCGGTGTCATAATCCTCGCCGCTACCAACCGTGCCGATATTCTTGACAAGGCCCTGTTGCGTGCCGGACGTTTTGACCGTCAGATCACAGTGGATCTGCCCGAGCTCAAGGACCGTATTGAGATATTCAACGTTCACCTCCGCAATATCAAGAAGGATGATACTGTGGACGTGGAGGTGATGGCCCGTCAGACAGCTGGATTCTCGGGTGCCGACATCGCTAATGTGTGCAACGAGGCAGCTCTGATCGCCGCACGTAATAATAAGAAGACTGTAGACCGCGATAGCTTCATGGCTGCGATAGACCGTATCATTTGTGGTCTTGAGCACAGCTCAAAAATAATCTCACCCGAGGAAAAGAAGGCTATAGCCATACATGAGGCCGGTCACGCTACGGTGTCGTGGTTCCTGGAGTATTCCAACGAGATGGTTAAAGTCTCGATCGTGCCCCGCGGAATGGCCCTTGGAGCCGCATGGTATATGCCCGAGGAGCGTCAGATAACACCGTTGCAGGCTCTGCTTGACCAGATGTGTATGACCTTAGGTGGACGTGCCGCCGAGGAGATTACATTCGGCCAGGTATCAACCGGTGCGCTCAACGATCTTGAGAAGGTGACAAAGATGGCCTATGCGATAGTGGTGTACTACGGTATGAGCGAAAAGCTTCCCAATGTATGTTACTATGATTCCACCGGTCAGGCCTATGGTTTCTCCAAGCCTTATGGCGGTGAGCGAGCCAAGCAGATCGATGATGAGGTGTCGCGCATCATTACTGAGCAGTATGAGCGAGCCAAGAGCATCATACGCGAGCATAAGGATGGTCATGGCAAACTTGCCGAGACACTTCTCACCAAGGAGGTGATGTATGCCGAGGATCTTAAGGAGATATTCGGTCCGCGCCAGTGGCGTTCACGCACCGAGGAGATAATGCGTCTCCAGGCCGAGCGCGATGCCGCACGCGATGCTGAAAAGTCCAAGGAGCAGCCCGAAGGTGCTGAGCCGACTACCGAGAATCACGGTGAGGTCGGTAACGAGCCCGAGGATGTTGAGGCTGTAGAAGTAGTTGAGGCCACCGAGGTGGAGGTGAATGATCCTGCCGCATCGGGAAATGATGCCCATGGCGATACCGACATCAAGGATGGCGATAAGAATGATGTGACGCCCCCGCCATTCAAAGGCGTGTAAAATATCGGCCGGCCAAGGCGACCGTATGTGACGGTAGCTTTGGCCGGTGACAATAAAAAATCCATCCCCGGGATCGGTTCCTGGGGATGGATTCATTTTATATGTAATATAATGATGTGAGGCTTGTGTTGATTAGCCGGCTATTTCCTTGATCACAGCCTTGATGCTCTCGGCGAGAGCGTCGGCCTCTTCCATAGTGTGGGCCTCGCTGTAGATGCGGATGATAGGCTCGGTGTTGGACTTACGCAAGTGTACCCAAGAGTCAGCGAAGTCGATCTTCACACCGTCGATGTCGGTGATGCGCTCTCCGGCATAACGCTCTTTTACGGCCTGAAGGATGGCGTCGACATCGAGATCGGGAGTGAGCTCGATCTTGTTCTTGGCAATCTCGTAGGCAGGATAAGTGGCGCGGAGTTCGCTCACGGTCTTACCGCTCTTGGCAAGCAGAGTAAGGAACAGAGCCACGCCTACAAGGGCGTCGCGACCGTAGTGGGAGGCGGGGTAGATTACACCGCCGTTGCCCTCTCCGCCTATTACGGCTCCGGTCTCTTTCATTTTGGTGGTCACATTGACCTCGCCCACGGCCGCTGCCGCATAGGAGCATCCGTGCTTCTCAGTGACATCGCGCAGGGCGCGTGAGGAGCTGAGGTTGGATACGGTGGAACCTGGTGTGTGGGAGAGTACATAGTCGGCAATCGACACGAGAGTGTACTCCTCAACAAACATGCGGCCATCCTCCATGACGATAGCCAGACGGTCAACGTCGGGGTCGACAACGAATCCTACGTCGGCTTTACCGTCGGCCATGAGGTCAGAGATCTGGGTAAGATTCTGGGGAATGGGCTCGGGAGTGTGGGCAAATTTTCCTGTGGCCTCGCAATTAAGCTCGATGATATTCTTCACGCCGAGCGCGCGGAGCAACTGGGGGATTACGATTCCGCCTACCGAATTTACGGCATCAACCGCTACAGTGAAATCAGCCTTGGCAATGGCCTCGGTGTCCACGAGATCGAGGGCGAGTACCTTGTCGATATGCTTGCGGTTGTAGGTATCGTTGTTGTAGACATGTCCTAATTCATCAACTTCGGCAAAGCTGTATTCGCCGGCCTCGGCTATTCTGAGCACCTCTTTACCCTGGGCATCGTTGAGAAATTCTCCGTCGCTGTTGAGGAGCTTCAAGGCATTCCACTGCTTGGGATTGTGGCTTGCTGTGAGGATGATGCCTCCGCAGGCTTTCTCTTCTGTGACGGCAATCTCGGTGGTGGGGGTCGATGCGAGACCGATATTCACCACATCCATGCCCATGGCAGTGAGAGTACCGATCACGAGATCGCTCACCATGGGGCCGCTCAGACGTGCGTCGCGTCCCACAACCACTGTACGTGACTTGTTGGCCGATTCACGGCTTATGAGCGTGGCATAGGCCGCGGTAAACTTTACGATGTCAAGGGGTGAGAGGCCTTCGCCGGGTGCGCCACCGATAGTGCCGCGTATGCCGGAAATAGACTTGATTAGTGACATTGGCAAGTATTGATTATGATGTTTAGTACTGTTTCAAGCTATGATGGATTAATCAGAGCGGATTGCTGACCTGCTTGTAGTAAGCTATGTCGTAAAGGAAGGGTATCACATAGCTCATGTAGGCTGATGGACCGGCCTGCGATTTGATCACAACGTTCACCTTGGAACCGAAGCCAAGAAGCTTGACAGGGATCTGGATGCCTGTGCCATACTGTGAGGACTGCTCGAGTGTGTAGTCATCGAATATGAAGTAGGTAGCGGCTGATGATCCCGGGCTGTTGAGATTGCCCGATCCTACGTTGCTGTCGCTTCCCACTACATAATAGTTGAGGTCATAGCTCAGATAGGTGAAAGAGACATGCTCGCCTTCCTCGGGAAATGTACCGTCGCCCTTACGTATTACCTGCATGTACACGTTGCCTTCGTCGTCAACACAATAGAAGGGAGCGTCTTCGCCAACCTCACAGTTGTCAACACCAGGCCATGTCTCTACGACACGATGCTGGGCGAGGAATGCGTTCACCACCTGGTTCTCCTCGTTGAGAAGATCGGCATAGCTTTTGGAGTCGCTGCATGAGCTTACAGCCATGAGTAGGGCAAGGAGAGAGAGTATGGAAATAATTTGACGTTTCATTTATCGTATTTTCTGAATGTATGGGAGATTGTTTTATCTTATTGTGTGTGGTTTCTATACAAGCAAATTTTCGTATTTTGGAATCACCTCCAGGATCACGGACAATGCTTCGATAAGCGGTCCGTGAAATTCTCCGCCTGATGCGTTGATGTGTCCTCCGCCACCGAATTCCTTCTCGCACACCATGTTGACCGGGAACTCACCTTTGGAGCGCATGGAGATCTTCACGAGATCATCGGAATCCTCGCGCATGTATATCGACCATTGCACGTCGGGGATGGTGAGGGGAATGTTGACGAGGCCTTCGGTGTCGCCCTTGGAATATCCGAAATCACGCAGATTGTCCTGGTTGAGCATTATCAGAGCCACGCGACCGTTGCTCAGATACTCGGTGCGGAACTGGGCGTATCCATTCAGGCGTATCCCCGACTGGGTGGCATTATTGTGCACCAGTTTGTAGAGATTGTCCTTGTCGATGCCTTTCCGCAACAGGTCGTGAATGATGAGATACAGGTCAGGATCGTTGGAGTTGTAAGCGAAATTACCGGTATCGGTCATCATGCCTGTGTATATGCACGCTGCCGAACTGCGATTGAGATAACGCGCCCATCCGGCCTGCCACAGGAATATATACAGCAACGCCGATGTAGATGATACCTCCGGGTGGGAGATCAGCACTTCACACTCGATCAACGGAGCTGTGTGGTGGTCGATGACGATGCGCCATGCCTGGGCTTTTTCAAAAGCCTCACCCAATCGGTCGACCCTCTTCAGATCGTTGAAATCCAGGCAGAACACGAGATCGGCGTTGGATATCAGCTCATGGGCCCGTTCAGGATTACGGGTCGAGGAGACGATATCCCTGACACCGGGTAGAAACATTAGGGTCTTGGGCGGACAATCGGCTGTGACGATGCAAGCGTCTTTTCCAAGCGCTCCGAGCACTGCACACAATGCTGTGCTTGAGCCTAATGCGTCGCCGTCGGGGCTCACATGACAGGTGATGACGATGTTTCGCGCGCACAGCACCATCTGCTTCACGCGATCGACTATTTCCGGTTCAATCACTGTGTTGAACCTGTTCCTTGGCTTCTGGGGATACGTTCTCATGTCGAAAGTAATTGCAAAGTTACTAAAAAATCGGCAATTACTTCCCTCTTACAGCTATTTTTTTGGAAGAGTGAGGGTGAAGCGTGCGCCACGGGTGTAGGAAGTGTCGAGTGAGAGATCTCCGCCAAGTTTGCGGGCTATGAGTCGGCCGATGGTAAGTCCAAGGCCTGCACCCTGTGATTCGCGGTCGAGTTTTACGAATCTGTCGAATATCTTCTCGCGGTTTTCGGGGTTGATGCCTATGCCTGTGTCGGTGACAGTGAATATAACGTTCTCGCCCGTAGCGTCAGTAGAGTAGGAGAGTGTGATGTGTCCCTCCTTGGTGAACTTGGTGGCATTGGTGAGCAGATTGTTGAGGATCTGCTGTACGCGGGTGGGGTCGGTGAAGAGGTCGATACGCTGACATGCCGGATCGAGCGAGAGCGTAACACCCGGTTTCACGCGGTGTTTCACGCTTGCCACGGTGTTCTCACACAGCAGTTTCAGGTTCACTACCTGAGGATGGAGCGGCATGGAGTCGCTGTCGATCTCGGCAAGGCGCAACACGTCATCGATGATTGTGCTGAGTAGCTCGCTGTTGAGCTCGATAAGATCGGCGAAGTGCGACAGGTGCCTGATGGATGCCGGCGGTTCGCTGTCGGTGGTCGATGAGCCGCTTGTACAGTCGGCTATGAGGTGGGAATACTCGTTGATGGCCTGGAGCGGGACTTTTACCTCATAACTCATGTTCTTGATGAAGTCGCTTTTCAGATTGTTGGCCTTTTGGGCGGCATCGCGGGCACGTATGAGCTCGGATTTGGATTGCCTGAGGTTTTCACTTTCGGTCAGCAGTTTCTGATTGGATTCCGCAAGGCTGTTGGCCAGGTTTCGGTTCTTGAGGTACTGGAGGAAGAGGAATATGGCAAGGACAAGAAGTATGAACAATGCGCAAGCCGACACGATGATGATGATGCGCTGCAGGGAGGCCACCGATGAGCGCTTGTCAATTTCCATCTGCCCCACACGGTATTTCATCTCATATATGGCATAGGCTGTCTGTAGCTCGCGGTAGGAACTTTGGGCACATTCCTCCAGTTCATCCTGCAGGGCTTTGGCATATTCAGTGGAAGCCTCGAGCAGTACTTCTTTGTCACCGAGTGCTTTCGCGCTTTCTATCTCATATTTGAGCATCTGGAGCTTGCCGTGGCGGGTCAGCACAGAGTCGGAGGTTACGAGTATGAGCGGGAGGGCCTTATGATAGTCCTTGTAGAACATCGCATGATATACCTCGGGGAGAGGTGACATCATGTGTGTATTATAGATGGATGGGTCGTAGGGTAGCTGGTCGAGCGCCTTAGTGTAATATTCCTCCACTTTGGCGGTGTCAAGCACCTCAAAGTTGGAAAGGAGGCGTGTGTAGATGGAATAGTAGGTGGGGTGATAGTTACGGTAAATGCGTCCGTTCTCGTGGTGGAATTTCTCGAGCTTGGAGACATTCTCAAGGAAATTCAGGTCGGCTACAATGGATTTTTCGGGGTGGATTCCTGCAAAGAGGGTGGCGGCATGTACGTTGTAGATGTTTCTGATGGAGTGGGATGAGGAGGGCATGAGCTTGATCAGCGCGTTAAGCGAGTCCATATAGGATATAAGCAGGTCGCCGTTGGGGTCATCGGAGAGCATCATGCATATGCCGTGGGTGAGTGCTATGCGGTCATACAGGTCATCGGGGGTGTCGATCGTCATTTTCTTGAGATATTTCCCTAACAGGTCCTTTCGCTCGAGGTTGTCGCTGTAGTTGGCTTTCCTCATGTTGGACATCATTGTGATGAATGTGAGGGTCTCTTTGCGGTCATTGTCGTCGGGGCATCGCATGGCCAGTTCCACAAGGGCATTGAGGTCGGCATCCTTGCGCATCTTGCGGCTTGCCTGGGTGCGTATTATGTCCAGCGCCACGCGGTATTCACCTGCCCTCATGGCGGTGAGGCTTATGCTGTCGCCCATCTTTGTGGACGCTTCTCTCGGCAATATGTCGTAAAGGTTGCATAAAATGGGCAGAGAGTCAATCGCCGTGGCCGAATTTCGCAATTCGGTGCGGAGCGAGTCGATGATCTGCATTGTGGCTTTGTTGGCTCCGTGGCTGATGGGGCACAGGGCCGTAAGCATTGCAAGTGTGATGAAATATGGAATGAGCCGTTTCATTACTGTTTTATGGCAAGGTTTATAGGGTAAATTTTATGTGTTCCGGTGATCGGCCCGAAGATGGTGGGTTGTTTTACACGTCGAGCTCGAGCCCTGGGCGACGTACTATCGTTATAATCTGTTCAGGGGTGTCGGCTAAATTGTCGGCGTGGGCTTCCTTAAGCTCCTTTACCGGGCGGAATCCCCATGTGACACCGCAAGAATCCACGCATGCGCGTCGGGCTGTCTCCATGTCCACGCCCGAGTCGCCCACATACAGCACTTTGGATTTGCGTGTGGGGGCTTTGCCGAGGATCTCGAATACGATGGACGGATCGGGCTTGACAGGCACACCCTCCTTCTGTCCCTCAACTGCGCTCCAGGGTATTTCGGGGAAATATCGGTTGATGAGGGTCTCGACGGCGTGCTGGTATTTGTTGGAGGCTACAGCAAGTTTAACGCCCATATCCTTGAGGTCGTGAAGCAGTTCGGGTATGCCCGGATAGGGGGTGGTCTCGTCGGCGAGATGCTCGTCGTAATATTCGCAGAATTTCTCGCGTACAGCCATGATGTTTTCATGGGTGCGCATGTCCTCGGGCATAGCTCTCTCAATGAGTCGTGTCACACCGTTGCCTACAAACATAGGGTAGGACGATATGCTATGTTCGGGGTATCCGCTTTGGCGTAACGCATAATTGGTGGCCGCGCCGAGGTCGGCTATCGTGTTGAGCAATGTCCCGTCGAGGTCGAATATTACAAGTTGTTTCATCTGTCGCTGATATTGGGGAGGAGGTTGATTATTGTATGTTTCAGAATAGCGGGGATCAGAATGGGTAGCCCACCGAGAAGTGCACGGCGGTGTCGCGGTGCCAGTCGAAGTGGAAAAGGGGCCAGCGTTCCTGTCCGCGGGCGGGATTATAGGCCTTGACACCGAGGTCGAGTCGTAGCAGGAAATAGTTGAAATCCATGCGCAGACCCACACCATAGGCGCATGCTATCTGTTTCCAGAATGAATTGAAGCGGAACATTCCTCCCGGCTGATTCTCGTAGCTGTGTATGGTCCAGATGTTTCCGGCATCGATGAATGCACCGCCTTCGAGCACCCAGAACAGTTTGGCGCGGTATTCGAGACTCATGTCGAGCCTGATGTCGCCACATTGGTTTATGAAGTATGCCACAGAATTGTGGGAATTGTATTCGCCGGGACCGAGAGTCCTGACGCTCCATCCGCGCACTCCGTTGGCACCGCCGGCGTAAAAGCGTTTCTCGAACGGTAACACCCGTGAGTTTCCGTAAGGGTATCCTATGCCTCCGCCCACATGGAATGCAAGCGAATGACGGTGGTCGAAATTTCGGGTGATGGCGTAGTCCACCTCTCCCTTGATGTACTGGGAGAACTGGGTGTTGAACACTTCATATACGCCGTCCTTGTGCTTGGCGTTGAATATCTTGTTGCCGAGATACAACAGGTTGCCGGCAGTCTCGGCCGATGCGCGTATGGTATATACTATTGGCTGGATGCCGCGTGTGCGACCGATGGCTGAGGCTATGCGCTTGTTGGTGTTGTAGTACCTGTAGCCCATGCTCATGATGAAGTGGTCCTCGTAGCTGTAGCGTAGCAGGGGATTGTCAGGCGCGATCGCGTCAAGGAAGCCATTGGTGCGGGCCGGCAGATACACATAATTTATGTCGATGAGGTCGAATTCATGCCGGCGGGTGTTGGTGCGGTTGATCCACTTATATCTCCAGGCTGCTCCCGAGATTATGCGGGTGTACTCGGGGCGTTCCTGATAGTTGAATGATACGGCGAGTTCCGATGACACGTTGAACCTCTGGCGCATGCTCAGCGGTGCAAAGGGGAATTCAAAGCGAGGGAATGTGATGCCTACCTCTCCTGCATATTCGGTGTAGCGGTCATTGATAAGGCCATTGAATGTGCCCGACAGACTTTCGTAATTCATGCGCAGGCGGGCGGTGAAAAGCTGCGACCCTTTGGCCAGGTTGCGGTGCTGGTAGGTGGCACCGATTCCGAATCCGAGATCCCCCTCGGAGTTGGTGCCCTCGACATCAAGAGTGATTGACTGTTTCTTGTTACGGGAGAGCAGTATGTAGGCATCGAGCAGGCGGTCGCCATGGACTATGGAATCAGTAGGAACCAGCTCGATGTTGATTGATTTCAGGATTCCGAGACGTGCCAGTGACTCGTAGGTGCGGTCGACGCTGTGGGTGCTATATAGTTCTCCCGGCATGAGGAAGCATTTCTCTTCGAGCGAACCGGGGGTGAGATAGTGGTCACGGCCATAGAGGATGGATACTCCTTTATAGTTTACTGTGTCGAGCCGGGCCCGGTCATTGTCGGTGTCGGTTACAAAGTAGACGTGACCTATACGGTAGAGGGTGTGTATGGCAGCCGAGTCGGCCGAAGTGTCAGCCCCGTGAGGGCGCCGGGGAGGCCGCACGGTCATCGTGAGATCCACGTCGCGTGAATATGCCGCGGTATCGGCATAATAGGAGATGTAATCCTTATTGAAGGCATAATATCCCTTATCTCTAAGCCTACGCGTGATCATGGTGCGTTCGGCATCGAGATTGTCGCGGTCGAACTTGTCACCTTTCTTTACCGTAAATCGTGCCGAGTCGGCCATTATCACCGCCTCGACATCAGGGTCGGGGATCTCGTATTTTATTGAAGATATGCGGTGGGGTTCGCCGGTGACGACATTGTAGGTCACATCGATCTTCTTTTTCCCGGGTTGCATCACGGTATCGACGTTGACCTTAGCCTCGAGGTATCCGCGGTTGACCATAGCGAGCTGTAGCTGGCGGGCTGAAGCATCGGTTAACTGCTGGGCATAGAGCACGGGCGGTTGTCCCATGCGCCGTGCCCATCGGTTGTACCATTTAGTGGTGTCATTGCCCGATAGATTGTAAGTGCCGAGCTGGAGTTTCCAGAAACCGAGTACCTTGTGGTTGGGAGTCTGGCGCAGGTAGTTGTAGAGTTCGGATGACGATACATCCTTATCCCCCTCGATATCAATGTCAACCTTGTTGAGCAGGTAGCTTCCGTCGGGTACATGACGGGTGGCACTGCATCCTTCCAGAAGCAGGGTCGCGGTAGCGGCGATGATTACTGTTGTAATATGTAGCCAGATTCTCATTTCTGATGCAAAGGTACTCCTCATGCCCGAAATTCACAAATTAAGAGTGGGAAAATTGCAACTTTCCTGTCAACATTCTTGTCTTTTTTTTGAGGCGTGAATGGATTTTTATTCGTAAATTTGCACTTCCGATTCAATTGGATTTCCACAATTATATAAAGATGTTCGAGATCAGTTTAACACCTACCATAATATCACTGTTGGCCGTAATTGTAGTGTCGGCCCTGTATCTGCTATTGGGTTTCCGCCGGTATGTCGCAATGGTGAGCAAGCGTGTGTCACACGATACTGAACGTGATGATTCCGGCGATGGAGCCCGGGAATATCCTTCGGTATCGGTGATAGTTTATTCCGAGGATGACGCCTCCAATCTTGAGGTGTTGCTTCCTCAGATACTTGATCAGGACTATCCGGCACCCTTCGAGGTGATAGTGGTCAATGACGGAGCTATAGATTCCACCAAGGATGTGATAGCAAGGCTTGAACAGAAGTACTCCAATCTGTACATGACATTCACGCCCCAGGAATCGAGGTCTCTTTCAAGAAAAAAACTTGCAGTAACACTCGGAATCAAGGCCGCCAAATATAATGTGCTGTTGCACACTACCGGTGTGTGTCAAGTGCCGTCACGCCAATGGCTCAAGAGTATGGCCGGACGATTTGACGGACGCACCGATGTAGTGTTGGGATATGCCGCTCCTGCCGCTCAGGAGGGTACCTCACATCCCTGGAAGCGCCTGCATGCCTTTGACCAGGTGCGCAGTGCCGTGGAATGGATCTCATGGGCCATTGCCGGCCGTCCCTATCGTGGCACCGCATGTAACATCGCCTACCGCAGGGAGGTGTTTTTCCGTAACAAGGGTTTCTCGCGCTCGCTGGATCTGAAATATGGCGATGATGACGTGTTTGTGAGCGAAGTTGCCACCGGTGACAATACTGCAGTGGAGCTTTCCACCGATTCCATGCTCCTTAATGTACAGGCCGCTCCGGCTCCGATGCACCGTGCGGAAAAGATCAGGCGTGACTACACTGCTTCCAGGCTACGAGGACATGCAAGGCTGTTTTTCAGCACATGCTCATGGGCATGGTGGATATTGCTCGGATCCGTTGTGGCGGTGTCGATAGTGGGACTTCCCTCCATTTTACCGATGATAGTATCGGTGGTGGTGCTTCTTGCCACATGGATATGGCTGATGTTCACATGGCGCCGCACATCGCGCATGCTGTGGTCACGATCTATACTCATCACTTTCCCGTGGTTCATGTCCTATCATCCCATATACACGCTGTACTACCGTATAAAGGGGATGCGTAAGCGCGGATCGAATCTCACATGGGGCTGAAAAGAAGTCCAGGATGTAGTGCTGAAGTCATGAAAGGGACTGTTGAGATAAGAGGATTGCGACTATTTGCCCGGCATGGTGTGTTTGCTCAGGAGCGGGAGGTCGGAAACTTGTTTCAGGTGGATGTCCGTGTGGCCTATCCCATGGAGAGAGCTATGCGGGAGGATTGCCTGGACGGGACAGTCAATTATGCCGATGTAGTGGGATTGATAAAGGAAGAGATGGACGTCCCCTCGGCATTGCTTGAGAATGTGGCCTGGAGAATACATGAGAGACTCATGGCCCGATATCCTGCCATAGAGGGAGGATACATAAAAGTGACAAAGATATCACCTCCTATTCCCGCGGAACTCGATGGAGTGGGCGTGGAAATAGAATGGTGAAATACAGGAATATAAATTTTTACGGAAATGAAAAATACAACACCTATACTGCTCCTCACCGGTTATCTCGGGAGCGGTAAAACCACTTTGGTCAACCATATACTATCCAATGAACGTGGCATAAAGTTTGCCGTGATCGTCAATGACATAGGTGAAGTGAATATCGACGCGAGTCTTATCGAGCGCGGAGGTGTTGTGGACAGCAAGGACGACAGCCTGGTGGCATTGTCGAACGGCTGTATATGCTGTACGCTCAAGATGGATCTGATAAAGCAGATCGAGGAGATCATGGCAATGCGCCGTTTCGACTATATAGTAATCGAAGCGAGTGGCATATGCGAACCGGCCCCGATAGCCCAGACCATATGCTCCATACCTCAGCTCGGGGCACAGGCCACAGTGTTCGGTACTCCCAAGCTCGACTGTATAGTGACCGTAGTGGATGCTCTGCGACTCCAGGATGAGTTCGGTTGCGGCGAATCCCTGAAGAAAGAGAATCTTGATGAGGAGGATATCGAGAACCTGATCATACAGCAGATAGAGTTCTGCAACATAATCCTGCTCAACAAGGCATCGGAGGTGAAGCCCGAGGAGCTCGCCCGCATACGCGCCATAATACGTGCCATCCAGCCTAAGGCTGAAATCATAGAGTGTGATTATGCTGATGTGGATATTAACAGGATAGTCAACACTCATCTGTTCAATTTTGACTCGGTGGCCACCTCGGCCGCTTGGGTTCAGCAGATCGACCGTGACAACCACGAGATAGAGGCTGAGGAGAAAGAGCATCACCATCACCACCATCATGATCACGACCATGACCATCATCATGACGGGGATCACGACCACGATCATGAATGTGAATGTGGTCATGAGGAGGAACATCATCATCACCACGATCATGAGCATCATCATGAGCATGGAGAGGGATGTACATGCGGACATTGCCACCACCATCACCATCATGGCGAAGGGGAGGCTGAGGAGTATGGTATAGGCACCTTCGTGTACTATCGCCGTCCCGCTCTCGATCTCGGTAAATTTGACCGGTTTGTGGCTTCGCAGTGGCCTAAGGAGGTGATACGTTGCAAGGGTGTTTGCTATTTCACCGCCAATACCGACATGTCCTATCTGTTTGAGTCGGCAGGCCGACAGAAGTCTCTCAAGGAGGCCGGATTGTGGTTTGCCACAGCGCCCGAGGAGGATATGAGGCAATTGCTTGAGCAGGATCCCGGTATAATGAAGGATTGGGATCCCGATTACGGCGACCGCATGATAAAGCTGGTATTCATAGGCCGTGGTATGGACCGTGCCGCCATTACCGAGGCTTTGGATGCGTGTCTCGAAAAATAGAACTGATACTTACCAAATCAATAACCGCAAGTAAATGAAACCTTACCTTCAAGTCGAAGATCTTACCAAAAGCTATGGCGACCGCATGCTGTTTGACTCGATCACGTTTGGCGTGAACGAGGGGGACAAGATAGGCGTGATAGCCAAGAACGGCACGGGAAAGTCAACATTGCTGAGATTGCTGTCGGGTAAAGAATCGCCCGATAGCGGTACAGTTACTTTCCGTAACGACCTGAGGGTGGGTTTCCTGGATCAGGCGCCTGAGTTTGAGCCGGGTACCACGCTCATGCACAATCTCCTTCCGGCCATATACGAGAATGATCATGAGGAATGGAGCCGCGAGGACCGTGTGAGGCAGATGCTGTCGCAGTTAGGCATAGATGATGCCGGCCTTACGGTCGACCATCTTTCGGGCGGACAGCTGAAAAGGGCTGCACTGGCACGTGTGTTGCTCGGTGCCCCCGATCTGCTGATTCTCGACGAGCCTACCAACCATCTGGACATCTCCACGGTGGAATGGCTCGAGGGATACCTGTCGCGACAGCGCATCACTTTACTGATGGTCACGCATGACAGGTATTTTCTCGATCGGGTGTGCAACAAGATAATCGAGATCGACCAGAAGCAGATATATACCTACGAGGGTAACTTCGACTACTATCTGCGCAGGCGAGCCGAGCGTATGGAGGCTCTGGCCAACGAAGTGACCAAGGCCAAGAACACCTTGCGCAAGGAGCAGGAATGGATGCGCCGTCAGCCCCAGGCGAGAGCCGGAAAGGCCCGTTACCGCATCAACGCGTTCTATGACCTGAAGGATAAGGCGTCGGTGAGATATGATGAGAAGAATATCGATCCCACCGAGGTAAAGTCGTCCTACATAGGCTCGAAGATATTCGAGGCCAAGGGAGTGAACAAGCGTTTTGGTGACAAGGTGATCCTCGATGATTTCACCTACACATTTGCCCGCTATGAGAAGGTGGGTATCGTGGGTGAGAACGGTGTGGGTAAGTCGACCTTCATCAAGATGCTTCAGGGAATTGTGCCCCAAGACTCGGGCGAGTGGAATGTGGGCGAGACCGTGCGTTTCGGCTATTACTCCCAGGAGGGATTGAATCTGCCTGAAGGCAAGCGTGTGATCGATGCCATAACCGATATCACCGAGGATGTGGTGATCAACGGTACCACTCACTACACCCCAATGCAGTTCCTCACAAGGTTCCTGTTTTCTCCGGCCGACCAACAGAAGTACATCTCCACCCTCAGCGGTGGCGAGATGAGGCGTCTGCACCTTGCGGCGGTGCTCATTACCCAGCCCAACTTCCTGATTCTTGACGAGCCTACCAACGACCTCGATATCATGACACTCGGGATTCTTGAGGAGTACCTGAGGAATTTCAAGGGGTGTGTTATAGTGATCTCGCACGACCGTTTCTTCCTCGACTCCATCGTAGACCATCTCTTTGTGATGGAAGGAAACGGAGTGATCAAGGATTTCCCCGGCAATTATACCGATTATCGCGACTACCTGAAGGAGCAGAAAGCCGCCCAGGCCAAGGAGGAGCAGCGCCAATCGTCCTCTGACACTCAGCCGCAACGCAGGGAGAGCGCACCGCGTGCACGCAGGCTTACATTCAAGGAGCGCAAGGAGCTTGAGGCTCTTACCGTGGAGATTGATGCCCTGACTGCTGAGAAGGATGCTCTGGAAGCATTGTTCAATTCGGGTGAGGCTCTCGATGATGTGGCTTCCAAGGCTTCGCGCTACAGCGAAGTGAAGGATATGCTTGATGAAAAGGAGATGCGCTGGCTCGAATTATCCGAGATCGAGTCGTGATTTCAGTACAACGTAATATATTCAATAACGTAACATACTAAAATATAACAGTCAGATGGCCAAAGCAATAGTGGAGACTCCTCTGATGAAGCAATACATCGCGATGAAACAGAAGCATCCCGATGCGATACTGCTTTTCAGGGTGGGTGACTTCTACGAAACGTTCTCAGACGATGCGATAGCCTCCTCCGAAATATTGGGAATCACGCTTACCCGCCGTGCCAACGGTTCGGCACAGTATGTGGAATTGGCCGGATTTCCCCACCATGCCCTCGACACCTATCTGCCCAAGCTGGTGCGTGCCGGTAAGAGGGTGGCCATATGCGAGCAGCTCGAGGATCCAAAGACCACGAAGAAGCTCGTGAAACGTGGTATCACCGAACTTGTCACTCCCGGTGTGTCGATCAACGACAATGTGCTCAACCACAGAGAGAACAATTTCCTGTCGGCCCTGCATTTCGGCAAACATGTCGTAGGTGTGGCCTTTCTCGACATATCCACCGGCGAGTTTTTCACAGCCGAGGGAAGTATGGATTATGTGGGGAAGCTGATGAACAATTTCGCTCCCAAGGAGGTGCTGGTCGAGCGCGGTAAAAAGAGGCTTGTGGAGGAATCGATGCCCGAACGTTACTACACCTTTGAACTTGACGACTGGATATTTACCGATTCGTCGGCCATGGACCGCTTGCTCAAGCAGTTCGAGACATCCTCGCTCAAAGGTTTTGGCATCGACCGTATGCCTCAGGCCATAATCGCGTCAGGAGCGGTGCTTCATTATCTCGACATCACCCAGCACACCCACACCCAGCACATCACATCGATATCGCGTGTTGAGGAGGAGAAATCGGTGCGACTCGACCGTTTCACCGTGAGAAATCTCGAGCTGGTCAGGGCAATGAACGACGACGGCAAGAGCCTTCTTGATGTGATAGACCGCACCGTCAGCCCGATGGGTGCGCGCCTGTTGCACAGATGGCTTCTGTTCCCCCTAAAAGATCCCAAGGAGATCAACAAGCGTCTCGACATTGTGGAACACCTGTTGCGTCACTCCGACCATCACGATACCATCCATGAGGCATTGGCACAGATAGGAGATCTGGAGCGTCTCACAGGCAAGATCTCGGCTCTGAGAGTGAATCCGCGAGAACTGTTGCAGCTGAGGAATGCCCTGCGTGTGCTTCCGGATATAAAAGCCGTGTGTGAAGGATCGGACCTCGACGTGCTCCGCTCGATAGGGGAGCAGATCAATTCATGCGAGGTCATGGAGGCCAAGATCTCACGCGAGATTGCCGATGACGCCCCGGTGGCATTGAACCGTGGCGAGGTGATACAGAGCGGCGTGGATGCTGAGCTTGACGAGTTGAGGGAGATTGCTTATCGTGGCAAGGATTATCTTGCAGCCTTACAGCAACGCGAGAGTCAGCGTACCGGGATACCTTCGCTCAAGGTGGCATATAATAATGTGTTCGGTTACTACATAGAGGTAACCAATACCCATCGCGACAAGGTGCCACCTGAATGGATACGCAAGCAGACTCTCGTGAATGCCGAGCGTTACATCACTCAGGAACTCAAGGAATATGAGGAGAAGATACTCGGGGCACAGGATAAGATCGCAGTGATAGAGCAACGGATATATTCCGACCTTGTGACCCGTCTTGCCGACTATATTCCGGCTATTCTGCTCGATGCCCAGCTCGTGGCGCGGCTTGATGTGCTGTGCGCCTTTGCCCAAGTGGCTGTCGAGAACCGTTACAACCGTCCGGTGGTTGATGACTCCCTCGAGTTATCGATCGTAGAAGGCCGACATCCGGTGATTGAAAAGGAATTGCCGGCCGGAGAACCATATATCACCAACACCGTCAACCTGTCCAATAACGCTACACAGGTGATGATGATTACCGGTCCTAATATGTCGGGTAAATCGGCCCTGTTGCGTCAGACGGCCCTGAATGTGCTGTTGGCCCAGATCGGATCGTTTGTGGCTGCCGACAGTGCCCACATAGGAGTGGTGGATAAGGTGTTTACCCGCGTGGGGGCCTCGGACAATATCTCGCTCGGCGAGTCGACATTCATGGTGGAGATGAACGAGGCCGCATCAATACTCAACAACATGAGTGAGAGGTCGCTGATACTCTTCGATGAGCTCGGCCGTGGCACATCCACCTACGATGGAATCTCTATAGCATGGGCTATCGTGGAGTATATACATGAGCATGGCACCATGCATCCCAAGACACTGTTTGCCACTCACTATCATGAGTTGAACGAGATGGAGAAAAGCTTCTCACGAGTGGTCAACTATAATGTGTCGGTAAAGGAGATCGACGGCAAGGTCGTGTTCCTGCGCAAGCTCGCCCGTGGCGGAAGCGAACACAGCTTCGGCATACATGTGGCCAAATTAGCGGGTATGCCCCAGGTGATAGTTAAGCGTGCCGACGAGGTGTTGCGCCATCTCGAAAAGGTAAACAGGGATACCGACCGCGAGACAGCCGGCCGTCTGGCCGAGATCAACGATGTACAGGAGGGGATGCAGCTGTCGTTCTTTCAGCTTGATGATCCCGTGCTCGCCCAGCTCAGAGACCAGATCCTCGGCCTGGATATAAATAATCTCACTCCCATGGCGGCCCTGAATAAGTTGCATGACATACGCACCATTCTCACCGGAAAATAGAATATTTTATAGTTCATAATGAGACCGCAGGCATGATGTCGTAGAGTTGACATCGGATGCCTGCGGTCACGGGTTTGAGAGTATTGCACAAAGACTCTGTTTCCAGTTTCTTTGTCTATTACCTGGCCATTTCAGTTATGGCCAGGTTACTGTGTTATTTTGCAATTGCAATAGCCACGCGGTTCATATCGTTTTCGCGGAAGGGCTGTTCGGTATCGCCTTCGGCGTCAACTGAGATGCGGAGTGTATCGATGCCGCCTTTGCGGAGGGCGTCGGCTACGCTCTGGGCGCGGAATTTCGACAACTTCATGTTGTAGGTAGCATTACCGGTGCCCTTGTCGGCATAGCCCGTGATTGATACCTTAGCCTCGGGATTGGCTTTAAGATATTCGATGAGCTCGTTGATTTTAACCGATTCTTTCTCGGAGATCTTGGAAGAGTTGATAGTGAAGAATATATCCTCCTTGAGGGGCTGGGGCTTCTTTACTTCCACAGGTGCAGGTTCGGGAGCGGGAGCAGGTGCCGGCTGGGGAGCGGGGGTTACCTGGGGTTGCTCAACAACTTCAACTGTCTCGACAGTTTCGATGACTTTAGTCTTTGTTTTGCCGAAGCTGATGGTCACGCCCACGAGTCCGTTGAACTGCCAGTCGCTGTTCTTGCCCTTCTTGGAGTTGAAATGGTCGGGGAGCAGATTGGCGTTGGCCTCCAGGTTGAGAGCCACACACTTGTTGAGATTGATGTCGACACCGAGACCGGCACGTCCGGCGATGAAGGCACGTTTACCGCTCCACAGGTGCTCGAAATGGTAGCCTTGGGCTGCTATGGCATTTGCTTCGTTGTTGTGGAAGCCTACGGCCCCACCTACACCTACGAAGCCGTAGAAGTCGAGAGTGCGGTAGGGGTTATATCCGCAGAACAAGTTGGTGAGCGAAAGCATTGCGTCCACATTGCCCTGAACATAATTGAATTTGTAATGGGTCATGGGGCTTACCCACGCACCCTTGGCCTGCCAACCGCTTGCGCCCACACGGAGACCGAAGAGGGGCGAGAACTTGTAGCCAACGTTGACAGCCGCTGCGGGCGACACGAGATGCTTGAAGTCGGTTTCTCCTACTGTGTAACCGCCACCTACCTGAAGCTGCATGAACCAGTGAGGATTGAACTCCACTTCTTCGGTAACCTTTACTGATGTCGATGAAGAGCTTTCTTGTGCGGATGCCATGAATGGTAATGACGAGCACAGGAGTGTGAAAGCTATGGCCAAATTTTTGTTGATATGTTTCATAAATAAATAGGTTTTATAATGTTAAAACAAATTTCATAAATTTTGTTTAACGAATTATCATGAAACGTAAATATTTAGCTGTCAAATGTTTATTTTGCTACATAAGTGTTGCATTGTACGCGACAGAAGATGAGAGGATATAAAAAGGCACCCGGCGTAGATTGTGCCGGGTGCCAAGGATGACGGGTGGGTTATATGTGTGAGCTGTGATTGTCAGAATCTGCGTCCGCCGGGGCGACCACCGCCAAATCCGCCGGGACGTCCGCCAGGACCGCCGGGGCCGTGGCCTTCGTTGAAGCCCTTGGGCTCGTTACCCTTGCCGAATGTGTTGAAGCGGTAGGATACCGACAGCATGAAGTAACGGGTGAGCACATTGGTCTCGGTGTCATCGATATAGCTTGCGGTGATGCTACGGCTGATGCTGTTGACCTGGTTGAGAAGGTCGTAGACGCGCAGTGACACTGTGAGAGCCTTGCTCTTGAGCAATTGCTGGGATATCGAGGCATTCCACATCCAAGTGTTGGTGTTGAAGCCTGCCGAGTAACCCTTGGTGGCGGTATAGTTTACGTCGCTCTGGAGGGTGAGACCCCATGAGGTGTAGTAGGATGCATCGAGTCGGCCTCCGTAGCGGTGTATCGTGGCGTTGCTTGCTGTCTGCACCGAGTTGTTGGAGTACTGGATGTTGTACTGGGGACGCAGTTCGATCTCGAAGTTGTCGGGGCGGAATGCTATGCCAGGGCTTTCAAATACGCTGAAGTTGCGGGCCTTGTTGCGCACACCGTTGTTGAAACCGATGTTCTGGGATGCGTTGCCGAATATATGGTTAGAGATGGTCCACTTTTTGTTTCTGAGAGGCATCGACATCATGTTCATGAGTCGGCCGGTCCACACACCGTTTACGTTGGTGTAAGTAGTGGTGCGGGTGGCATTGGCATCATAAGTGGTCTTGGAGATGATGGAGTTCTGGTTGAACGTGAAGTCGAAATTGAACATCAGCGAGCGCTGTGCCTCCATGTTGAAGTCCTGGAAACGGAGGTTGAGGTTGTGGGCGAACGAGGGCTTCAGGTCCGGGTTACCGATGATTATATTCATGGGGTCGGTAACGTCGGGCACAGGCTGGAGCTGTGACATGGAGGGCTGGGAGGAGCGTCCGCGGTAGTTAGCCTGGAATGAGCGACGCTTGCTGAATTTGTAGCGCAGTCGCAGGTAGGGTGCGTAGTTCCATACCCAACGGGTGTCGATGTTGCGGTCGGAGTTGATGAGGTCGGTTGACTTTGACATCTGGGGCACGAGGGCAAGTCCTACCTCATAGTTCATGTTTTTGCCGGTCTTCTTGTAGCCGAGACGTATGTTCTGGTTGAAGTAGTTGTTGCGGAAGCTGTTGGAGAGGTCCTCGTTGAGTATCAGTTCGTCGAGAGGGGTAGAAGGATCGTCGAAGTCGTAGGAAAGACGGTCGGAATTGTTCCATCGGTAGTTCATGCGGTAGCTGAATACCAATGAGTTTCCGTTGGCGGGATTGCCGAGGGGCTCGGTCCAGGTGAACTGGCCCATCACCTGGTTATTCCATGTGTGGGAGTTGACGTACTGGTCCTGGTCCTCGATCAGATAGTCGTCGGCGGTAGGATCATCCTCCTCAGCCTCCATTTCATCGAGTATCTTCTTGACGATGTGGGAGAAGGAGTATTGGTACTCGCGTACATTCGACATAGAGTAGCTGCTGCTCACCGAGAATGAACGGCCACGATGATTGTTGAAGTTGTGTGAGTATATGAGTCGACCTGAAGCCTCGTAGGAGTTACCTCGCGAGTTCACATTGTTGTCGGTAAAGCTTACTATGTCGTTACCGTCGACATTGTAGCGGGGATCGCGGTTGATGGAGTTCTCCCAGGAATAAGCGTTCTGATGGTTGAAGCGGAATTCGGGACGGAATTCAAGGGTGTTGAACGAGTCGGGCTTCCAGAGCATGCGCAGATTGGCGCTTACATTGTTGGAGCGGTCACGCGCCAGGTTCTCGATCTTGGAATAGGTGGAATAGTCGGTGAAGATGTATTCACGGTTCTGACGCTTGGTTGATGAACGGTCAGTATTGGAGAACATGATGTCGCCACCGATACGGAAAATCTCCTCGTTGCCGACGTTGAAGTTCAAGCCTATGGCACGTGATATGGTGGTACCACCCTGTCCGCGCGGGCCACGGAAGCGTGAACCATTGCTGTCGGTGAATCCGATCTGGTTGATGTTGTTGAGATTGCCGAGGAAAGTCACCTGGTTGCCGTTCCAGAAACGGTTGATGTTGAATGAGGCTGCATATCGGCTGTCGGTACCGTAGCCGGCCTCGGCTGTGCCGAACCATCCGTTGTCCATGCCTCTTTTCACTGTGAGGTTGATCACGGTCTCGTCCTCGCCGTCGTCAACACCTGTGAGGCGGGCCATGTCGCTCTTACGGTCAACTACCTGCAGTTTGTCGATCATATTGGCCGGGAGGTTCTTGGATGCCACCTGAGGGTCGTCACTGAAGAATTCCTTACCGTTGACAAGAATCTTGGTGATGGATTTTCCCTGAGCTGTTATCTTTCCGTCACTGTCAACTTCCACGCCCGGCAATCGCTTGAGCAGGTCCTCGACCACAGCGTTGGGCTGAGTGTGATAGGAGTCGGCGTTATATTCCACGGTATCCTCCATTACCTTGATAGGGGTCTTGGTGGCAACTACGTTGACCACTCCGAGCAGGTGGGAGGCTTCCTTCATTTCGATAACGCCGAGACGGATGTTGGATCCGGCGTTACCGTCAACGTTCTGATAGTGGTCGGCATATCCTATATAGGTTACCGAGAGAATATAATTACCTTTCTTGACACCTTGAAGGGTGAATTTTCCATCAAGATCGGTTGTGACTCCTTTGACAAACGCGCTGTCCTTGGCGGCGAGCAATCTTACGGTAGCCTCCATGAGCGGATCAGTGGTGGCAGCGTCCTTCACGGTGCCGGTGATGTTGAATGCCAATGAGGTAAACGGGATGAGGAGGAGGGTAAACGCGAGTAGTGCGTGAGTGATACGTGTCATCGTTAACTGTGGTCAGTGAATTATAGGATTGGAGACTGTGGTGTTGAATCAACTGTTACGTTATTATTGACCGTCAATATCCCGCAAAGTTTAATCTCCGTTAATCAATATTTTGTTAAAACTTGTAAACAGGAGGTGGCTTATTGTACCGGTCGTGGACAATTAAAAAGCACCGTGATTCCGCTGCCGTTGCTGTGACTTTGGAACCGGTGCTCCGTGATGTATGTGACTTATAGTAGCCTCCAAGTATAGGAAGCCTGCTATGTCAGAAAATCTTTATGCTGGGGATATAGCGTTTGGGCTGACGCTTCAGGTCTATGAGGATACTGTCGATATGGGCGGCCGAGTTGTTGAGGTTATTATACAGGCCGGGATCGTTGAGAAGTAGACCGAGCGATGAGTTGGTGGAATTGAGCTGGCGGGTTGCCTCGTCAAGATTGGCGGTGATTGCATTCACATTGCGCATTGTCGAGTCGAGGGGCATGTTCTTGAGATCGTCGGACAGTACGGCCAGAGCCTTGGATACCTGTGAGATGTTGGCCGAGATCTCGTTTACATTGGCCATGGTGGCACTGGTGTTGTTGAGCAGGGCCGGTACAGCACGGTTGAGACTGCCTGTTGTAGCTTCAAGGTTAGCCAGTATTACGTCAAGACGTTTCACCGCACTTGTTAGCGCAGGATCGGCTGCGACGGCAGTGAGGGCAACCACGAGCGAATCGATGTGGGGGGCTATCTGCATTACCGTGGGCATAAGTTCGGTGGATACCTTGTCCATAAGGCCCGATCCGTTTATGCCGGCAAGCTTGTCACCTACGTTGAGCATTGTGGCCGAGGTGCCCATTCTCAATTCAATGGTGGATGTGCCGAGCATGTCGGTCACAATCACAGCCTCGGTACCCTCGGGCAAACGGAGTTTCTTGTCGAGGCTCAGCTCTACCTTCACGTGTCCGGGGTTATCGTACTCGTAGGCAATCTCTTTCACCAGGCCCACTTTGTAGCCGTTGAGGGTTATCGGGGCTGACTGGGCGAGCCCGGTCACGTTGGTGTAGGACGCGTAATAATAGTTGGAGTCCTTGAAGATGTTGACACCTTTGAGGTAGTTGATGCCAAACACCAGTACCAGCAATGCTATCAGCACCGAGGTGCCTATGATTATTTCGCGTGAGAAAAGCTTCTTCATAATGCGGATATATGTCAGTTGTTTTTTATTCAGTGATTTGTCGGGGATATGTGAAGAGGATGGAGGTGGGAAGTTATTTCACTCGCTTGCCGTTGCGGGTCTTGATCACAAAGGCATCGGGAAATTTCTTCTTGACCTTTTTCAATTCCTTGTTGGCCTCAGCCATGGACCGGTAGGCTCCATAGGTATATTTTATCATGCCTCCGTCCTTGTAGGAATCTACCGGACTGAGTTTCTTGAACCGTGAATCACCCTTGCGTATAGCCTTGGGCGCGGTAAGGAATTGTATCTTATATACTATGCCCTGGTTATTGTCGCTCTTTTCATCAACATTCTTAACGGCAGGGGAGTCGGAAGGTTCGACCTCATCGGGCTCAGGACGTGCTTTGGATGCGGGATGGGGCCGAGGATTAGCTTTGGTAGTGGCACGTGATGAGGATGATGTGCGGTAACGCTCCACGCCGTTGTATATGGCCTGGGCGAGTTTGGTGCTTCCGGCATCTGATGACATGAAGGTCTCCATGGCCGGATTGCATATAAAGTCGAGCTCCACCAGGATAGCCGGCATGCCGGTGCGTACCAGTACCCAGAACGGAGCCTGTCTCACACCGTTGTTCTTACGTCCGGCATGGCGCACTAGCTGGTTCTGGACGGCTTCGGCGAGAGCTATACTCTGGTCCATGTTCTTGTGCTGCATCATCTCGAATGCTATATAGCTTTCAGTGGATGACGGGTCAAATCCCTGATAGGTGGAGGTGTAATCGTCCTCCATCTTCATAACCTCATTCTCTCGCATGGCCACGCTCAGGTTGGTGTCGCTCTTGTCGAGACCAAGGGTATAGACCGCGGCTCCGTTGATGCGCTTGTGCATGGGCGATTTTTTCGAGATCGAGTTGGCGTGGATGGAGATGAATATGTCGGCATGCTTGCTGTTGGCAATGTCGGCTCGCCGCTGCAACGGTATGAACCGGTCATCGTCGCGGGTCATCACCACTTTCACGTCGTCCATGCCGTCATTGAGCATTTTCTGTAGCTTGCGGGCTACCTTAAGATTGATGGTCTTTTCGTTAGTGCGTGCACCCAAGGCTCCGGCGTCTTTGCCACCGTGGCCCGGATCGATCACCACCACATAGTCCTTGGCATGTATTGCGGGAATAGCGGCCGAGATCATCAGCAGGTACAACAGAGTATGTAGTAAGCGATGCATAATATGTGGAATTGTGGTGCTATATTTCGGTTCTGAAAGCCGGGGAAATGTGTGCCGGTGATGCGGGCACTGACTCCCCAGACTTACTTACAACATGCAAAATTAGCAAAAGAAAACCAATTTGGAGCCTTAGATTCCCAAAATTTGGCTTATGTGCGAAAAAATATCTAATTTTGGAGAAAATATCGAAATCAATACATCACATATTTCTCCGTAGTCATAACCATGAAAAGAGTCCGCGCCTGTTATATTGCCAGTGTAATGTCAATTGCCGCTTTAGTGTTGCCGTCGTGTGGCGGACGCAGTGAGGATGTCACGTTATACAGGCTTGATGCTGAGCTTTCGCGTGGTATCATACCTGAGGATTCGTTGATGTATATGGCAGCCGAGAAGCTGTTTGATATGTGTGGCTACGGTCCGTTGTATCAGCTTAGTGTGGGAGATTATGCCGATAAGCCTTCGATCGTTGAGCACAAGGATGCTGTGGAGAGGGAGTTTTCCGACCTTACAGCTGAGAGCCGAGCCATAGGAAAGGCGTTTGACAGGATGCGCGAGGAATTGCCCGGAGCGGAGATCCCACGTCTGTTCACTATAATATCGCCCTACACCCAGTCGATATTTGTGGCCGATTCGATAATGTACATAGGTCTTAACCATTACCTGGGTACATCATATGAGATGTATGAGTACTTTCCTGACTATGTGCGCCGGCTTAAGGTGCGCCCTCGCATACCGGTGGATATAGTAGAGGCTATAGTGCGAACATCCTATCCATACAAGGGGGAGGAATATCCGCAGACAATATCACGATTGGCCTACGAAGGGGCCGTAGCCGAGGCTGTGATGAGGATCACCGGCCGTGATGAGGCTATGGTGCTGGGATATGCCGATAAGGATTACCTGTGGTTGCGCGACAATGAACACAACATGTGGGAAACACTTGTGTCGAGGAGATTGCTGTTCAGTTCGGATAATACCGTGATACGATCTCTTGTGGGTGTGAACCCGTGTTCCTCGGTCATATCCTCCGAGGCTCCCGGATGGGCCGGAAGGTATATAGGGCACAGACTGGTGAATTCTTATCTCTCCCGCAACAAAGGCACTACTCTCGAAACACTTCTATCCCCCGGATTCTATACCTCTCCCGATCTGCTTAAGGACGCAGGGTATAATCCATGACCATAACTAAGCTTATATCGATAATAATATTCGACATGATACACCAGGCCCGGCATTTATGAAGTGCCGGGCCTGGTGTGTATCAAGAGGGTGGGTATTATTTCGATGCATAGGAGAGCACTGTAGGGCTCTCGACGTCCACTCCATATTCCTTGGCACGGTCAAGGATGGCTCGGGCCAGTTTAGGCTTGAGATCTTCGGGGCAATACCTGAAATAAGCCTCGGCAGCTCTCACGTGTGCTGCGTCAGGCATGGGGTATTCACGCCGTTCAGGAAGTCCATAGACGCTGTCGGGGAGTTCTTTACGCTCCTCGTAGGATATACGGTCGCTCATGTCGGAAATATTTTTGAGCTAACGTACTAAAGAGTAAGACGGAAACCTACCTGCAGGAGACCTTGTGCTCCGAAGCCTAACTCACCAAACATGGAGGCTACGCGCGAGAGACCGACTTCAGCTCCGATAGGGGATACCTGGAATGCGAAATAAGCCTTGTTTTCCGACCAGTCATCAACGGTGATATGGGTGATGTCGACACCGGCGGCGGCATGTGCATAGAGACGGACGATGGAGTTACGCCAGTAGTCATACTTACCATTGAGCATTATTACATGGTAGTAAGCATTGGCATCGTCGATATGTTTGTAGGAGGCTGAGGAGAATGTGTAGGTGAATCCGAGGTCAAATGATGGTGCCACACGGAAGTTTACACCGGCAGTGAGCGCTCCCCAGGCATTATTGATTGATCCCCCGTCGTGCATGTCGGTGCAGTCCATCTGAGTATAACCGCCGTAGCCGATATGGAGCTGCGTTCTCTGTGCGCTGGCTCCGAAGGCGAGGCCAAGTACGGCACACATTGCAAGTAGGAATTTTTTCATAACGAAATAGTTGTTTAGAAGATTTAATACAATCTAATAAACACTAATGGTTATAAAAAAGTTTTCAGACAAATGCGAGAATTATCAGTTGGGCCACAATCACGCGGCAGAACATGGATAGAGGATAGACGGTGGCGTAGCTCACGGTGGCGTAGTCGCCGGGCACGATATCGTTGGTATAGTTCAGTGCCATGGGGTTGGCCATGCTTCCGCAGAGCATACCGCATGTGAGGCCAAAATCCATGTGGCACAGCTTGATAGCGACAGCTCCCATGATTATGACCGGTATCACTGTGATGATGAAACCCAGAAGAATCCACACCAATCCCTCGGGACGCATGATGGTGTCGATGAAATGGCTGCCCGCTTCAAGACCGAGACAGGCCAGATAGAGCGAAAGACCTATGCCACGCAACATGAGATTGGCACTGCGGGTCGTATAGGTGACAAGGCGGAACTGTGGTCCGAACCTGCCGATGAGAATTCCCACGATGATGGGACCTCCTGCCAATCCGAGCTTGATGGGGGTGGAAATGCCGGGCACGGCGATAGGTATGGCTCCGAGTATGAGTCCGAGCACTATGCCCACGAATATGGCTCCGAGGTTAGGCTCCTTAAGTTTTATGTCGGTGTTGCCGAGAATCTGCTCCACCTTCTCGATGTCGGCTGCATAACCCACCACGGTGAGGATGTCGCCGAGCTGGAGCACGAGTTCGGGTGTAGCCAGGAGATACAGTCCGCTACGGCTCACACGGCTGATGTTGATGTGATACTGTTTACGCAGATGTAGGGATCCGAGTTTGCGCCCGTTGATGGATGATCGGCTTACGATGATGCGTCTCGACACGAGCTGATTGTCGATGGCGTTCCAGTCGATATCCTTTTTGTTCCAATCGCGTGCCTCCTGTCGTCCGAACATAACCTTGAGTTTGGCGCTGTCGGCGGGAGTAGTGATCACGAGCAGATGATCGTCCTTGCGCAGAATTGTATTGGAATCGGGGAGTACCACTTCCCCTTCATGCCATAGGCGTGAGATTACAAACGGGGTCTTGGCCAGAGCTGAAATCTCCCGCACGCTCATGTCGTAGATGGCAGGATTGCACACCTGGAACTCGGCAATGAATGTGGTGTCAGGCTCTGCGGGAGGAGATGAGAGCGGAGTGCCGGGACGTAACATCAGTTTGCGCAGAAGGATGATGGCAAGTATCACTCCCACCACTCCGAGCGGGTAAGTGACAGCGCAGCTCAATGCGGCTCCGTTGGCTGAAAGCCCGGCCTGTTGTAGTGCCTGCTGCGCCGCACCAAGCGCAGGTGTATTGGTGGAGGCGCCACACAGGATGCCGGTAGCGTCTCCTATGGGGATCCCCATGGTGATACTGAAAGTAACGGCCATCACTGTGCCTATCACGAGGACTCCGAGTCCAAGGAGGTTGAGGGCGAGACCTCCGGTTCGGAACGAACTGAAGAAGCCGGGGCCTACTTTGAGGCCGAGTTCATAGACAAACAGCACAAGTCCGAGATTTTCGGTATAGCGCAGTATCACAGGATCGATCGATAGGCCTATGTGTCCGGCGAGGATTCCGGCAAAGAATACAAATGTAACACCGAGCGATATGCCCCACACACGTATCTTTCCCAAAGCGAGGCCAACAGCAATGATGATGGAGATTATGATCACTGCCTGAAGTGCTGTGTGGGTGGTAAACAGATCTACAATCCAGTCCAAGGTTATCGGTTGGTTAAAGAGTTTGACAGATTTGTTAGCTTGGAGAGAAATAAGGGGAGATACGGCGATCTCCCCATTATGCGTGTATACAAATATGTATAGGTGATTATTTCACGATACCTTTCTCAAGATATTCGGCGAGGTTGGTGCGAACCTTTTCGCCGGCACGTTCGATAGCCACTTTGGCCATGTCGGCGTCGACCATGAGGTTGACCAGCTCCTCGAACGATGTCTTTTTCGAGGGATCCCATCCGAGTTTGTCTTTGGCTTTCGTGGGGTCGCCCCAGAGGTTTACAACGTCGGTGGGACGGTAGAAGTCAGGCGAAACCTCGATCACTACCTTTCCGGTGGCAATGTCGATACCCTTTTCATCGGCACCCTCGCCTTCGAATCTCAGCTCGATGCCGGCACGACGGAATGCGAGGAGACAGAATTCGCGCACCGAGTGCTGTTCGCCGGTAGCTATCACATAATCCTCGGGTTTGGGCTGCTGGAGTATCAGCCACATGCATTCTACATAGTCCTTGGCATAACCCCAGTCGCGGAGAGAGGAAAGGTTGCCGAGATATAGTTTCTCCTGCTTGCCCTGGGCAATGCGGGCTGCTGCAAGAGTGATCTTGCGGGTCACGAATGTTTCGCCACGGCGCTCGCTTTCGTGGTTGAACAGGATACCTGAGCAACAGTACATATTGTAGGCCTCGCGGTACTCCTTGACTATCCAGAAGCCGTAAAGCTTGGCTACAGCGTAGGGGGAGTAGGGGTGGAAAGGTGTATTCTCGTTCTGGGGCACTTCCTCAACCTTACCGTAAAGCTCGGAAGTAGAAGCCTGATATATGCGACAGGTGTCGGCAAGTCCGCATTGGCGCACAGCCTCAAGGATTCGGAGCACTCCGGTGGCATCGACATCAGCGGTGAACTCGGGAGCGTCGAATGATACCTGCACATGACTCTGGGCAGCGAGATTGTAGATCTCGTCGGGGCGTACCTTACCGATTACCTGAAGGAGTGACATGGAGTCGCCGAGGTCGGCATAATGTAGGTGGAAATGGGGGTGTCCTTCGAGATGAGCTATTCGTTCGCGGAAATCGACGCTCGAACGGCGTATTGTGCCGTGCACGTCGTAGCCTTTTTCAAGGAGAAATTCGGCGAGGAACGAACCGTCCTGTCCGGTGATGCCTGTTATTAAAGCAGTCTTCATAAAGTGTGTCATGTGGGGCCTATGTTCCGTGAGGTTGACCCCTGATTGTTAAACAATTATTTATCTTAGAAATTATCCCTCATTGAAAGTCAACAGGGTCAGGGATAGAACCATGACCTTATCTCCGGTGCAAAGTTACGATTTTATATTGAATTATCGTGGTATTTGGCACCGAATTCTCATCTTAGGATACTGTGTGATATGGGCCTTATATTTGTAACGGTTTAATGTCGGAAAATGTTCTTGACTGACATTCCGATATCAGCTGGCGGTATTTATCGCGCGTGGCATGCTTGGAGAAGAAATTTTTCACACGTGTCACGGCATTCTGCCCCATCCTTGTACGGAGCGACGGATCCCGCAGCAAGCTTGATATGGCTCTCGCGAGGGCTTCCGGATCGCCGTTGGGCGACTCCAGGGCTGTCTCGCCGTCGATCGACACCCAGTTTACCCCCGATCCATTCACGGTGAATGTCACCGACGGGCATCCGCAGTACATGGATTCTGCCAAGGCGACACCGAAGGCCTCATTTCGGGTTATGGAGGGAAATGCAAACACATCGGCGGCATGATAATAATATTTCATCTCCTGCTCGCTTATTCTTCCCAGCCAATGTACTCTCGGGGAGGTACAACTCTCCTGCAATCGTCGGGTGAGTGGGCCATGTCCGGCAATGAGTATGACACATTCGTCGGGGATCATGCGTTCGGCCTGGAGAAGGTATTGCAGACCTTTATACTCCACATGGCGCCCTATGAAGTAGACTATGGGTACACCCTCGTATCTGTGCTTGATTTCTTCTACCTGCTGATGATCGGATGGGGATAGCTCGAACAGCGCTTCGTCGATTGAGCATGGAATGACGCTGACCTTATGGCTGTTGTGGCGGAGTGGCCGGGATGCTTCGGCATATCTGGGACTTGTGGCAACGATGGATTGTGCCCGTCGGAGCAACCGTGATTCCAATGGCATCACGAACCTGTGAAGGATACGTTGTGCCACTATGTAGCTATGCCAATGTACAATGAGCCGGCAATGATGAGGTATGGCCATGAGGAGATACAGTGCTCCAAGTGGATTGGGATAGTGAAAGTATATTACATCGGGGTTGAAGCTGCGTATAGCTTTGATGATCTCGACCCCATAGCTAAGAGATATAGGCTGGCTTGCCACAGTAAGAGCTGAGGATGCGCGTATCACATCCACTCCTCCTATGGTTTCCTTTATAGTGGCATTACGGTCGTTGAAGGTGATCACCAGCTGGTCGTGCTCCTCCAGAGTCTGGACTATGAAGTGGCTCACGGCTTCGATGCCCCCTTCGATCGGCGGATAATATTTACCTATATGGAGTATCTTCATTTTTTCCGGTTGTCAGGATGCCGATTGGTTCGTGATCCTGTCGAGTATGTGCTGAGCGGTGGCTCGGTAGCTGTATTTTTCTTTCAGTTCGGAGGAGAGACTGATGTGTTTATTCCGGTCGAGCGCGAGAAGGGTTGAGGTGAGTGATGAAGGATCGCCGGCACGGAAGTAGGTGACCGGAAAACCGGAATATATCTCCCTGAACACTTCTATGTCCGAGATCACAGCCTGAGTGCCCATGCTCATTGCTTCAAGTGGAGGTATGCCGAAACCTTCGTACACTGATGGTTGTATCAGAGCCGTAGCATTGGCATAAAGGGCGAAGAGAGTGTTCTGATCGACATGCCCCGGCAATATTATACGACCCATGGAAACATTACGCTCAATTCGGGTCAGAGTATCAACGTTGATACCCGATCGGAAATTGTCTCCCGAGCCGGCAATTATCAATCTATAGTCGCCCGGGAGTGTCTCGAAGGCCTCGACCAATGTGTCAATGCCCTTGTGAGGCTTGAGGTTGCCTACATACAGGTAATATGGCGCGGTTATCCATTCAGGTAAAGCTGTGGGCTTGACAATCGGGGTTGTGAATGTCTCATCAAGACCGTTATGGCACACCGAGACGGATTTTACGTCCGGGAAATGTGTAACGATCCTCGCCCGAGAGAAATGGGAGACCGTGAATATGTGACGGCTCAGTTTCATTGACAGCCGCAGGTACTGTTTCCGGAGCATCCGTCCGACCCATGATGACATGTATGGCATATCCATGTACAGGACATCGTGTATCACAGTGTAGATGGGGATTCTTATGCCCCATGGCAGATTATAGTTGGGAGCGATGTAGGCATCGCAACGGTTGACATCATGATAAGGATAACCCACCTGCTCTTTGACTGAGAATATGGGTAGATTGCAGTGACTGACACTTACATTTGGAGACTCATACACAGCAAGTCTCGAAGAGTCGCCTATAAGCAGGAAGCTGTGCTCCCGCTGGCTTATGAGGTGCCGGAGTATCCCTCGGATGAAAGTCCCTAATCCGCCACTGTCGATAAGGCGGCAGTCTATGCATATTTTCATGAGAACAAGATGTTGCTGTAGGGTATGAACGGATCACACACATCGGGATCGACCACAATCTTCCAAAGTGAATATGCGCTGTAGATAATGATAATGGTCATGAGTACAAGACGCCATCCCTGGTCGCGGGTCATTTTTACAAAGAGCGGAAGTATCACAACCTCAAGAATCTTGAAGTAGCCCGAGGTGCGTATGGCAAACTCGGAATTGGCATTGAATACCATGTAGAGCACTACTCCGTAGAAGTACAGATTGAAGAAGATGTGCCACGGATCGCGTGCCGGGGCTTTGCGTACCATATGATACAGCGCAAGCAGTATCGCGAATCTCATCACAAGCGAGAAGTTGACTCCCAATTCATGGCCGAAACCCTTGGTGTCGAGCGCGTAGGCTATCATCTTGGTCTGGATGTGGCCCTGAGGCATATAGTCGGATGCCAGAAGTATTATAGCGTTAACGTCAATGAAATAGAAGGCAGCTCCGAATGTAGTGAGCAGTGCCATGGCCAACAGACTGAAACGCCGGCGATAGAACAGAAGTGTGGGCCAAACGATTATTGTGGAGTAGTGGCACATGAGTGCTGTCAACAATACCGGCAACAGGAGATAGAGACGTGGACGGGTGACCAACAGGTAAAAGTATATGAGGATCACCGCCATGCCAAGTCCGTAACGTATCTGACCCATATCGGCGATGAGAAACAATGTCACGTAGTAAATGACCAGACTCAGAAACGGATAGAATGAATACCGTTTGAAAAACCATAGTTTGATGGTGATCGCCGGTATGGCTATGAAACATAGCAGATAGTGCAGATTTCCTAAAGGAATGAAAGCCCGGAACAGCAGTTGATATATCGGCTCGAAAAGGTGGGATGCAAGTCGGCCGGGATGGTTGAACAACATGTCGTACTGGTCATAGTCGAACCCTACGAAATCGCCCCGCAGACCGGAAAAGACCACGAGCATAGCACCGATCACGATATATAGCCTCCTCACGGTGACTGGATTGGTGCGTAGCAGCGATAGCACCGAGAGCATAGACAGAAATGCGAATATGAGCCAGTAGATCAACATAGACCCAACAACTCCTCCCAAGAACTGAAAAATTTTGCCGGCGAATATCTCTGGCTCTCCCTCACACACATTGCCGACATCTCGCCCAGCGATGCGGGTGATGAAGCAAGACGATCGATGGCTTGGGCGAGCATCGCAACGTCGTCCGGAGGAATGAGATGGCCGGTAATCCCCTCCCTGATTATTTCGGCAGGGCCATTGGGACAATCAAAGCTGATAGCCGGAAGTCCGTGGGCCATGGCTTCGATCAGCACCAGGGGCATTCCCTCGAAGCGGGAACTCATGACGTAGATTGACGCATTGCGGTAATGGCGTGATATATCGGTCGTGGATGGATGTAATGTCACATTGCCGTCACTTCCCATGGCTTGTATCCTGGCCGAAAGGGCATGATGCTCCTCGCCATCCCCTACAATATGGAGTTGCCATCCTTGGTTTCGGCATGATGTCATGGACCAAGCATCGAGCAGCATATCGAAACCTTTCTGGTGCGACAGACGTCCGACCGACAGAACGGTCTTGACAGAGAGATCCGATGGATGTACGTCAGTCAGTGTTACAGGATTAGGAATACATGTCACATGCCGAGCGCCATATTTAGATCGGTATGATTCCACGTCGCGTTGCGTGAGCGTGACTATTGTGCTCGCATATTCTGAAGCCAACCGCCGGGCCAACGGAGCTGTGAATCCGTTCCATGTCACAGAGGTGTTGAAATGCTCCCAGGTTATCACCCGGCATCCCGTACCGGCACAAGCAGGGATGCTCAGGAGTGACATGGCACTGCACACGTCTATGATCCACCGGGGCCGGTAACGTTTCACCAATTCCCTGAGGTGTGCTATGTACACCGGGTATCTCCACATCCTGTAACGGTCCTTCTCATTACTGATACGCTCGATGCTCACCGCAGGTGAAAGACTGAAAAACGGCTTGCCGGAATTAAGCAGTGTACAGAACGTTACCTCAACGCCCGGAATGGACGAGAGATGATTGGCAAGGAGAGTGGACACCCTCTCGGTGCCACCGGAGTTTTCGAGCGAGTTTATGAGAAAGAATATCCGCGTCATTACTTGCGGTATAGATGTCGGTAGTAGAAGTTCACAAGCCTGCGTGAAAGGTTGATACCTATGATGCGTATCAGCAACCTGTTCACCATGTTTCCGTATCGTGCCCGTGCCGATATCCAGCTCGCGGCATAATGATGTATCGATCTTGTGACAGGTGTAAGCGTGATGCGTCCGGTCTCATAATCCTTGGGGTTGAAATACTCGCGTGGATATATGTAGCATCCGCCCACCTTCTGGATGGTTTCGGTCGCTTCCAGTCCAAGCCCGTTAAGCATCGAGGTGGTGTGTTCGCCTACGGTACGGCAGTTTTGCGAACCATCAGGATTGGTGAAGCTGAGAGTGCTGTATATATCGAGCATCATGCGATAGAGCTTCATTCCTTTGTATGCTCCCATCCCGAGACCCGGAGCCACCCCTGACACATGAAATTCCACGCTGTCGGCCGGTTTCTCGCATCCCAGGAATGCACCGCGCGAGATGATGTCGTCCATTGGCGCCACCAGTTCGACATCGGTATCGAAATACACTCCGCCTTGCTCATAGAGAATCTTGAAACGGGCGTAATCGCTAACGAAAGCATATTTCCGGGCTGCATATGCCTCGGCTGTGAATGGAATGGCATTTACATCGAAATTCCTCTCGTTCCATTCCACTATATCGTAGCCCGGCATGTATTTACGCCATGAAGCGATGCATCGGCGGGCACTTGGTGGCAACTGCCTGCCACCAAACCAGCAATAGTGTATCACGCGTGGTATAGTAGTGGTATTGTCCATAGTGGTTCGGTCTATCTGTTCCATATGCCCGATGCTGAGCGGGTGATGATGCGTCGCGATTGCAGGGCTCCTGTAAATGCCAGTATGAGGTAGACGGCTGAAGGGAAAGCGAGCAGTCCCGGGATACCGTAGTGCCGGCACATCCACGACATCACCGGAAAGGCTATCAATGCCGATGTTATGTATATACACATCTGGAGTGTAACTTTGCCTATGCCGTTGAGGGGAAAAAGATACACGTTGGCAATTGTCAGCAATGATACATAGCCTGCCACAGCGATATTGGATGAGGTGCTGACAGTTACTGAATCGCCTATCCACAGTCGATAGGCCATGGGGGCGAGCATGAGCATAACCCCGGTGACCGGTATCATACATAGTGCGCACCTCTCAAGCATACGCAGGGTAGAACGCATCCAGCCGTAATTGCCGAGTGTGTAAGCATCGGTGAATGCTGACCAGAAGGGGTTAAGTACGATACCGAAAACGAGCCACAGGACATTGAAGTACTTGAATGCGATGTTATATTCCGTCACTGATTCAGGTCCAAGCTCACGTGAGATGATTACGTTGGTGAGCTGAAACACCATGATTGTGGAAAGCGTTATAGCGAAAAATTTTGCGCCCATGCCCAGAATGTCCTTAACCAGCGATAGTCTTGCAAGACTTAAGGAAGGAGATGCCCAGCGGTATCGTCCCCGATAGAGTATGGCCGATACCATTATAAGAATACAGGGCGGAATAGCGCAGCTGAGAACCGCAAGGTGGGGGAGTGAACCTTCGCCGGCAGGTGTGATGCGTGTGAGCAGGTAGATTCCGATAAGTACAATGGCCTGGTCGGCCACGCTGATCAGCATGCTTATGGCAGGACGCTGATCCCCCGAGGTCATGTAATTGAATGTCTGAGCCACCATGTTTATGCCGAAGCATATGATCATGATGATGAAAGTATGGGATAGTATCAAGCGATATTCACCCGGAAGGTTCAGTACCGATGTCCAGTCTATGAAATAGTTGAGAGGCAGGAGTATGGCCAGTAATACGGCTACAGCCACAGTGACAGCCGCATAGGTCGTGGAGACATATCTGCGAGCCATCAAGGTGTCACCACGGGCTTTGGATTCGGCAAACCGGTTGCGTAGTCCCATTCCTAATCCCATGTCGCACATATAGAACCACCCTATGATAGAGCTGAGCGTGAGCCATATGCCGTATTGGGTAGTGTTGACGTAGCCTATCACCATCGGTACCATAAGCAACACTATGATTATATTGATGCCCTTGAGCATCACCGATAGGACGATGTTCTTTTTCAGCAGCACTGTGCGTTCACTTCCCTTTAGGAGGCTGTCGATGAGCCTGCGGTACAAGATGAGTGTTGGCTTATGGATACTTTTATTCAGTGGCTCGGAATGCATATTGTTGAATAGTAGCCATATAGATGGATTTTGGCCTCCAACATCCGAAAACGTCGGAACCAAGTGTTGCACTGCCGGGTCACATAATGATATACAAAATTAGTGATATTTTTCTTAACCGCCGATCTGATGGTATAAAAAACAGGTGTGAAAATGTCAACATATCACGTAGGCAGATAGGGGAATGGATTGATAATTAAGTTAAAATAAGTGAAAAGCATATGAGGTAATGTACAAATTGCTATATTTGCACTCGTATTCGATAAATAGCAATAGAATATAATATTTAGGTAATGGGCCGTAGTCCTTTGTGAAAAGTGTTGCGGCTTTTTTCGTATCCTTCAATCGACAATAGTTGCAATAAACGATATCACAATGGGATTATTCCGATTCAAGCGATTTTCTATCGATGATAGCCGGTGTGGCATGAAGATAGGCACCGACGGTGTGTTGCTCGGAGCATGGGCCCGGGTGGCGGACTCATGCCGAAGGGTGATAGATGTCGGCACCGGTTCGGGATTGATCGGATTGATGATGGCACAGCGTTATCCGGCAGTGGAAGTGACAGGCGTGGATATCGATGCTGACGCGTGCCGGGATGCCACTGACAATGCCGTGAGGTCGCCTTGGGCTGACCGTATCACCATAATAAATACCGATGTAGAGGAATGGAGCCTTGCAGGATCCCATAGTAAGAATGAAGTGGTGAGCATTGTGTCCAATCCTCCGTTCTATACCGAATATTTACGCTCGCCCGACTCAACCCGTGCGCTTGCCCGTCACGGTGAGGGGTTTGGCGTCGAGGCGCTGATCAAGTGGAGTGCCGGAGTTATGGTAAGGGACGGTGATTCATTGTCGTTCATAGCTCCTGCTACACGTGATGACGACATTCAGTATCATCTGTCGCTCCACAGACTGTCGCCGGTAAGGATCACTGATGTGGTACCTAAGGCTGGAAAAGCACCTATCCGCAGGCTTTATGAAGTTCGGCCCGAGAAATATGTGACCGCTCCATGCAGGGTGGATGTGCTGTGCCTGCGTGACAGTTCTGGTGCTTTTACGGATGAATACACATTATTGACAAACGAATTTTATCTCGACCGACAATGACTACAATTGACGATATGCATCATATTTCTGATACCCCATCGCTACGCTACACATTCGGGATCAGAATATTTTATTTCCTGCTCATCACTTTTGTTGGCCTCATAGTGGCTCTTTTGGTGATGTCAGTCGCACTTAAAGGAGGGATGACTACCATGTCGCTGAGGCTTGGCACGGTGGCTCAGGATATTTTTCTGTTCATACTTCCGGCTATAGTCACTGCCATGATGGTAAGCGTGCTTCCTGCCCGTATGCTGTGTATCGACCGTATGCCATCATTATGGCTTACCATGACCGGATTGTTGGCATGGATCTGTTCGATTCCGGCCATGAATGCTCTCGTGGCATGGAATGAGGGATTAACACTCCCTGCAGGGCTTGCTCCCGTGGAGGAGTGGATGCGTCAGGCCGAAGAGGCCGCCCGTGGGCAGGTGGAGATACTGATAAGCGGTACATCAGTAGGGGCGTTGATCGTGAACATACTTATAGTAGGAGTGCTTGCCGGGGTAAGCGAGGAACTGTACTTCCGGGGGGCCTTGCAGAGGCTGATAAGTTCGGGTGGGCGTGTCAACCATCATGTGGCGATATGGATTACGGCTGTGCTGTTCAGTGCGTTCCATATGCAGTTTTTCGGATTTTTCCCACGCTTGGTGCTTGGTGCGTTCTTCGGGTATCTCCTGTGGTGGTCAGGATCGATATGGCTACCGGCCTTGATACATGCCATCAACAACAGTCTGGTAGTGTGTGCTACATGGCGACATAATGTGGCGCTTGCCGCAGGTGAGGGAGATGCCGGTGTGGATCCGAGTGCATGGGGTGCTGATTCGGTAGCGGCCGTAATTTTGTCGGTGGTGCTGACAGCCGTGGTTGTGTGGCTACTGAAGAATACAACACTTTTCCGTAATGGTGTAACGCGCGAGTGAGATTGATGCCGTAACTTTGCGGCATGAAACTACAACATTTCTTCCAGTCCCTGTGGGGAATCGTAAACGAGATGTCCCCCTATATACTCCTCGGATTTATTCTTGCCGGGGTGCTTCATGTGTTTATAAAGCCGTCGGCCATGTCGAGACATCTGTCGGGACGTGGTTTCGGCCCTGTTCTGAAAGCAGCCTTGTTTGGCATACCTTTGCCTCTATGTTCATGCGGAGTGCTCCCGACAGCCGTCGCATTGCGTAGGCAGGGTGCATCCAAGGGTGCAACCACCTCGTTTCTCATAGCAACTCCACAGACCGGAGTAGACTCGATAGCCGCAACCTATTCGCTCTTGGGGTTACCTTTCGCTATCCTGCGTCCGGTTGCCGCTTTGGTCGGTTCGGTGTTTGGCGGATGGACTGTTAGCCGTACCGCCGAGGATGATACCGATGCTGTCAAGGTTGACGTCAAAGATGCTTCTTCCGGTCATGATTCGTGTGCCGATTCGTCATGTTCGTGTGACGGAGATGATAAATCGTGCAGTTGCCATGGCGGTTGTGAATGTGGTGCCGATGTGAATGGCTATGAATATGCCGGCATGAGCTTCGGCCGTAAATTGCTCGCATCGCTCCGCTACGGTCTTGTTGACATGGTGGCCAGTGTGGGAAAATGGCTTGTGATAGGTCTCGTGGTAGCAGCCCTTATCACGGTGCTTGTGCCCGATGAACTGTTTCTGAGTCTTAGCGCCCATCCTATCTTGGCGATGCTCGTGATGATACTTGTGGCGGTGCCAATGTATGTATGTGCCACCGGATCTATTCCCATCGCTCTGTCACTTATGCTCAAGGGACTCACCCCCGGCGTGGGATTCGTGTTGCTGATGGCCGGGCCAGCTGCCAATTTTGCTTCGGTGATGATACTTTCGCGCACTATGGGTCGCCGTGCCACTGTGATATACGTGGCGTCGGTAGTGCTTACGGCTATCGGTTTCGGACTGATCATCGATTATCTGCTGCCCGCAGGATGGTTCATGCCCTCGATGTCGCACTCGGCTTCGTGTCACGGTCATGGCGAGGTGGCATGGTTTCCCACCATATGCTCGGTAATTCTCGCCGGCCTGTTGATCTACACCACTTATCTGGCCCGTACTGGCCGTCTTAACGGCTCGCATAGCCATAAATCAGAAAATATTGATACGCAAAAAACAGATATAATCATGAAGAAAGAATATCATGTTACAGGTATGAACTGCGCTCATTGCCAGGCTACCGTAGTGAAGGCCCTTTCAGCCCTTGAGGGTGCCGAGAATGTGACCGTTGATCTCCCCACCGGTATTGCAGTAGTGGAGGGGGATGTAGATCCTGAAGCAGTGAAACAGGCTGTATACAATGCCGGTTTCAATGTGGACTAATCCGTAAACATTGCTTGCCGTTGAGACGGCAGGCTTAATGAAAATAGGATCCTCACATTTGTGCGGGGATCCTATTTTCATATCTATTAGTAAAGAAGTGTGTCGTCACCAACGTACTCCGTTGCTCATGGAGGAGCGTTTGTCATACTTTAGGTCGGCCAGGAGCGATGATTTCACTGAGATGTGGAAGTTGTAGCTCTTGTATGGTCCTACGGGGACGAAGCTTGCTCGCATTGTGAAGCAGTGCATGTCACGCGATATGTTGCAGTTCATGTAGGCAATCTTGTGCTTGTCGAAGTTGTAGGATGCCGAGAAACCGAAGTTCCAGTTGGCAGTGGGTCTAATGTTGCCCGAGAATGAGAGGTTCTGGGTTATCTTTCCCTTATATTCGAGCTTTTTGTAGTCGAAGTCGCCGTATCCATAGTTGAGCGAGTAGTTGAAAGTGAGGTTCCACGGCACATTCCACACCATGTAACCGTTGTCGCCGAGTTGGATACCATTCTTATTCTTATTGTCACCCGATCGCTGTGGGCCATTGCGGGGATCGGCCGGGTTGTCCATTGATGTGCGTTCGGTGTCGGAAGAATTTTTGTCCTTGTTATCCTTGTCATCACCCTTGCCAAACCATTTCTTGAACGTGTCGTTGTTGAAGGTGTAGCTGAATGATGTGCCGGTGTTCATGAGTTTACCCCATCCTTTACCCTCGGTGATACGGAGCTTGTTGACACGCACGGGACTACCCGAGGAGTTGAGGGCATAGGTGTAGACGTCCCATGTGGCCGATAGGTTGAGGTTAAAGTTCTTGGCCAGGCGGAGGAGGATGGATGTATTGAGATTGGACCATCTCATCGAGTCGGCCGCGAAGTTGTAGCTCTGGTTGAGCGAGAGGTTCTCGATGAGTGATATTTTCTTTTCACCGATGGAGTCGTTGTCATCACGCACCTTCATCTCAAGATTGTTGGCAAGGGAGAAGGACACCGATCCTGTTTTGCCTCGTCCCGGGACGCCGAATAGGCTGTTGGGGAAGAGTGAGTATTCACGTGTCTGCAGGTTGCCCTGGGCATCGGTGTACTGGTACTTGTCATAGTAGCCGAAGAATGGAGATGCAAAGTCGGGCGATGCGTTGAACGAGATGGTGGGGGTGAGCACGTGGCGTATCATCTTCACCTTGTTGCCCAGGAACGGGAGTGGCTGGAAGAAGCCGTAGATCTTGGTGTCGAGAGATACTGAGCTTGTGAAGTCCCACACATTGTAGAAGCTGTAGGTTGTATCAAGCACTTCCATTCCGGCGTTAGGATCCCAGTGACGGCGCACCTTGGAGGTGTACATGCGGTCGGTGAGATTGACCGAGGGAGTGATGTTGATGTACTTGAACACGTTGAACGTGGCCGAGATGGGTACTGAGTGCCTCATACCGTTGCGCCAGTCCTTGATTAGACTCTTCTGGAAGAATACGTCCTGCTTGGCAGTGAGCGAGTTGTTGAACTGGCCCGAGTAGGACAGCTTGATCTTTTCATACCATTTCTCGTCGCCTACAGCGCGCTTGCGCTTGAATGGGTATAGCTGAGACATGGTGAGCGTGAAGTTGGGGAACGAAACGGCCAGGGTCGAGTCCTGGGAGCGCTGCGATACGTTGGCTGTGGCTGATACCGACCATTTCGAGTTGGGGAAACGGTAGGTCATGTTGATTGTAGAACTCTTGGTATTCTCGGTGAACGCGCTTGAATAATAGGAGTTCAGGTCGTTGCGGGTATATCCGCTGGTGGTGAAGTTGACGCTCGCCGAGAGGCTCATGTTGGGGTTGGCCTTGGCATCCTGCGAGTGGCTCCAGAGGATCTGGAAGTTGGTTGACTTGGAGTAGTCGGGCATACCCTTGTCACCGGTAATGGTCTTGAGATAGGATATGTTGAAGTTGCCCGAGTATTTATATCGTTTCAGGTAGGCCGACTGTGCACGTAGTCCCCACGATCCGAGAGTGTAGATTTCGCCTGTGAGAGCGAGGTCCATGTTCTGGCTTATGGCGAAGTAATATCCGCCGTTGCTCAGGTAGTATCCACGGTTATAGTCATCGCCGAAAGTGGGGAATATTATACCCGAGGAGTATTTTTCGGAGAACGGGAAGTAGCCGAAAGGCACGGCCAATGGGAGGGGCAGTCCGGCGAGTACCATGTAGGCAGGACCTGTCACTGCATCCTTTCCGGGGCGAATTTTTCCCTTGGTGAGCTGCATCCAGAAGTGTGGATGCTCGTGGTCGTCACATGTGGTGTAGCGTGCGTTCTGGATATATATTGTGTTCTCGTCGATCTTCTTGGACTGTCCGCCTGTGATGTATCCTTCACCTTGCTGGGTGATCACATCGGTGATGAATCCCTTCTCGGTCTTGAAGTTGTAGCGCATGGTCTTGGCCTCGTAGGAGGTACCGTTGTCGTCAAACACGGGTGTGCCGGTAAGGTCTCCTACCGAATCGAGGGTGCCTATGGCATAGACGGTTGATGAGTCCATGTTCATCTGTATCTCGTAGGCATCAAGCTTGATGGAGCCGTAGGTGACTTTACTGTCGCCATACATATAGGCGGTGTTGCGTCCGGTCATGATCATCGAGTCCTTGGCTGAGAAATCGACGGCGTTGTCAAGATCTACCTTGGTGCGGACTATTCGGGTAGAGTCACGTCCGGTATTGGTGGGGTTGATTCGTGTGCGACCCAGCGATGGCCTGCGACGTGTGGAGTCGGCCAATGACGCTGTGTGGCGTTGCAGTGGTGAACGCTGGCGTATCGACAGCGAGTCGGCGGCGATTATACTGTCGGTTGGTACTGAGTCGGGTTGCGGGGTGGGAACGGCCACGGTGTCGTGTGCGGCTGAGAAGTCGTTGACTGTTGTTTCCGGAGCTGTTGTGTCGGCGCTGACGGTAGTCAGTGGCATTGCCAAGCGGGTATCGGAAACGGCAGTATCGGGATGACCGGCTACTATGTCGCTGTCGGCAGGAGCAGTGGCCATTTGGCTCAGAGCCTGGCCTGCAGGGTGTGGCCGTGAGAACGCTCCCATTGAGAGTGCGCACAGCAGCACGATGATGATAATATATAGTTGAGTGTGCCTCAAATGTTTCTATTATAAGTCTGTGGGTGGATGTGCTATCCTTACGGATATGGATAAAATCAGTGCAAAGGTATAACTTTATCTCCAATTAGCCAAGAGGTGTCGCGTGACTGATGGCATAAAATAGTGTTAATCCATGTAGGGGATGGTAAGTGTCAGCAGGAGTGGGTGGATACCGAGGAATGATGAGGCGCACGATGTGAAATAGTTGTAAAATCTGGGGCTAAAAAGTTTCATATATTCGGATTTTTAGTAATTTTGTGCTGAAAAAAGTTCTTTTCTCGGTTACTTAGCTTCTCTCCTGTCACCTTAAGTTCTTCTATCAAGCATAACTATAACTTATCAGCATAACAACTAATGTCACGCCAACATTTTGATTCATTGGATATCAGAATCCTTGAAATGCTCTCCAACAATGCCCGCAAGCCGTTTCTCGAAATAGCCCGCGAGACCCACATATCGGGAGCAGCAATCCATCAGCGTATTCAGAAGCTCACATCTTCGGGTGTGATTCTCGGTTTCAGGACCGAGATCAATCCGGCTTCACTGGGATACCAGACCTGCGCTTACATAGGGTTCATACTCAATGACCCCACCAAGTTTGATGAAGTGGTGGCACGTCTGCGTGAGATTCCCGAGGTTGTGGATTGCCATTTCACCACAGGCACATATGATATCTTTGCCAAGATATATGCCCGTAACAATGCTCATCTCCTCGAGATCATACACAAGAAGCTGAGCCTCGGTGGCTTGGGACGCACCGAGACGCTGATTTCTTTCAAGGAGGTATTCAAGCGTCCCATCCCCATTATGTCCGATAATCTTGACTGACAATATATTTCCATCCCCCGATGCTAAAGGGGGCAATTCCCTGGCCGGGCTCAAGGTGTTGTATCACACCTTCGGCTGCAAGCTGAATTTTGCCGAAACCTCCACCGTGGCCTCCATGCTGGCCCGCGAAGGGATGGTGAAGGCCGGGGAGGGGGAAACCCCCGACTATATAGTGGTGAATTCGTGCAGTGTGACCGAGGTGGCTGACAAGAAGTGCCGCCAGGCCATACGCTCATTTGCGCGCCGTTACCCGTCGGCACGGATTATCGTTACTGGTTGCTATGCCCAGCTTAAGCCCTACGAAGTGGCCTCGTTGCCCGGAGTGGTGTGCGTGGCGGGCAACGACCGTAAACTCAGGATACTCGACTATCTGCGCTCGCCGGGAGCCGATCCTGTGTACCACACGGCCACCTGTGATATTCGCGAATTCTCGCCCTCATGTTCACGAGGCGACCGCACACGTTATTTCCTCAAGGTGCAGGACGGTTGTGACTACTATTGTTCATACTGTACCATCCCCATGGCCCGTGGCCGGAGCCGGTCAGGTTCCATAGCCGAGATGGTGGAACAGGCCGAGCGTGTGGCCCGAGAGGGGGGCAAGGAGATAGTGATAACCGGTGTCAACATCGGTGACTTCGGCAAGCGCACCGGCGAGACTTTCCTTGATCTGTGTCGGGCGCTCGATGGCGTTGACGGCATAGAGCGTTACCGAATATCCTCGATCGAGCCTAATCTGCTCACTGACGAGATAATCGATTTCGTGGCTACGTCGCGTAGCTTCATGCCACATTTCCATATTCCGTTGCAGAACGGCAGTGACGAAGTACTCAAGCTCATGCGCCGTCGCTATGACACCTCGCTGTTCCGCCACAAGGTGGAGTGCATACGCCGGGCCATGCCTGATACCTTTATAGGTGTGGATCTGATAGTGGGTGCCAGGGGTGAAACGCCCGAGCTGTTCGAGACTTCGCGAGCCTTTGTGGATTCTCTTGCCATCTCGCGTCTCCATGTGTTCACATATAGCGAGCGTCCCGGCACACGTGCGTTGGACATCACTCCAGTGGTGAGCCAGGAGGAGAAACATGCCCGTACACGTGTGATGCTCGACCTGTCGGAACGTAAATTGACTGATTTCACTTCGCGTTACATAGGCACTGTGCGCCCGGCTCTGATAGAGCATCCCCGCAAGGACGGATCAATGTCGGCTTTCACTGACAATTATCTCCGTGTCAACCTTACAAATCCTGATCCTTCGTTGGCCAATATGGTGGTGCCTGTGCGCATTTCGTCGGTCAGCCCCGATGATTGCGAGGAGTGTGTTGGGGAGATTGTAGTGTAAGTATGGTTGATGCAGTAAAAAATGAAACTGGAGTATGCCTGAGAATACATGTGACAACCGTGTGGCCGTTGTAATCCTCAACTGGAATGGCCTTTCATTGATGGAGAAGTACCTGCCATCGGTGGTGAGGCACACTCCCGCCGGGATTGCCGATGTGATTGTGGCTGATAACGGCTCCACCGACGGATCGGTGGAGTTCCTGCGTCGCGAGTTTCCCGGAGTCAGGGTTATAGATTTTGATACCAATCACGGCTTTGCGGAGGGGTATAACCGTGCTATATCGGCTGTGGCTCCCGAGTATAAGTACAGTGTGTTGCTCAACTCGGATGTCGAGGTCAAGGATGATTGGCTCACTCCGCTTTGGCAGTTCATGGAGTCTCACCCTCGGGCCGGAGCATGCCAGCCTGTAATAAGGTCGCTTATGGAGCCGGGAAAGTTTGAATACGCCGGAGCATCGGGTGGTTTCCTCGACCGTCACGGTTATCCCTATTGCCGTGGACGCATATTTGATACTGTGGAGGATGACCGCGGACAGTATGACACCCCAATGCAGGTGTTTTGGGCGAGCGGTGCCGCTCTGATGGTGGTCAACCGTGTGTATCTCGATTGCGGTGGCCTCGACCGTGAATTTTTTGCCCATATGGAGGAGATAGATCTGTGCTGGCGCATACTTCTTTCGGGGCGCGAGGTGTGGGCTGTCCCTACCGGACATGTTTATCATTTGGGAGGAGGTTCCCTGCCGGCATCCAATCCCCGGAAGACTTATCTGAATTTCCGCAACAATCTGCTCATGCTCCATAAGAATCTCCCTGACAGTTGCCGTCGCGGGGTGTTGTTGCGTCGAAGGTTGCTCGACGGGGTGGCTTGGCTTAAATTCGTGCTGAGTGGCGAGATGGATAATGCTTCGGCCATACTCCGTGCTCACCGCGATTTCCGCTCAATGCGCAAGGCTTATAGCCGTCATCCTAAGGAGAATCTGCTCAACGTGGATACCAATATTATCTTTGATTACTTTATCCGCAACCGCCGTACATTTTCATCGCTTCGCAATTGATGCGAGTCCCACAAAAAAATTTCATTGGCCCATGTTTCGCTACGAAACATGGGCCAATGAAATTTTTTTTATTCAGAATGTAGTGTCAGAACGGATATCCGATGGCGAGGTGGAAGGCAAGTGATTTCTTGAAGGATTCCATGTTGTAGTATCCGCGCTTGGAGGTGTGGTAGGGGGCATGGATGCCAATGCCGAGGTCGGCGCGAATCACGAGCATGGAGATATTGAACCGCAGGCCGGCGCCAGTGCCGAGAGCCAGATCACGCAGGAATGAAGATGCTTTAAGCTGACCGCCCGGACGGCTTTCCTCCGCCTTGAGAGTCCACACATTGCCCGCGTCGAGGAATATTGCTCCGTGCAGTGGACCGAGGATGGGGAATCGTAGCTCGGTATTGGCCAGGAAGATGAATGTACCTGTCTGGTCGAAGTATCCGTTGATCTGGTCGGCTGGAGCACGGTAGGAACCCGGGCCAATTGAGCGCACGGTGAAGGCGCGTACCGAGTTGGCTCCGCCGGCGTAGAACTGCTCGCTGTAGGGCACCTGACGTGAGTTGCCGTAGGCCCATGCGGCACCGGTGGCGAGGCGGTTGACGAGCCATATGTCACCCCCGAGCCTGCGCCCGTAGACAATCTGGGCGTATCCCTTGATAAACTGGGAGAATGGGGTGCCGAAGAGTTCCTTCTCATGGTGCTTACCGCATAGCTCGTAGATGGACCAGAAGATATTTCCCGCCTGTGACACCGATGCCTGAACGTTGATGGTGTTGTCGGCGTTCATGGCCCGGTCGTAAGTGAGGGAGTAGGACATCTGGGGGATGAACTGGTTCTGGAAGCTGAGGGCTATCGCAGGGTTAGCGTTCATTATGGAGTCGAACACTTCGGTGGTGTTCTGCAACTTGGTGTAGGAGAGCTTGAATAGGGTGAAGGAGTTGTTGATGTAGCGTGATGACCGCCAATCGTAGGAGATGCCTGTGTTGAACTGCTCCATCTTGAAGTAGTGGGGACGGTTAAGCACGTCCACACCCAACGATATACGGGTCCAGTTGAGGTCACGGCGGCTGCGTGGCACGAATCGCGGAGCCAACAGGCGGGGGAAGGCAAGGGTGGCGTTGAGGCCGGCCTCGTAGGAGTTGAAGAGGCTGTTGCGGCCCGATCCGGTCTGCCATTCGTAGGATCCGGTGAGCGATACGTTGAGCTGTTCACCTCCGCCGAATATGTTGCGGTTAGTGAGGCCGAGTGTGATTCCCGGTCCGAGATATGAGTTGGATTTCGATGACACGTTGGCCTCGATGGAGGCTTCCCATGGGCGGTCGAATGTACATTCGATTGCCACATTGAGCAGGCGTTTGTCGCGGTTTACGGTGTCGGGATACACGGTCATGTTGATATTGTTGAATATCCCCAGTCTCGATAGGCGTGATTGCGTGAGGTCCATCTGTCTTACCGAGAATGTGCGTCCCGGACGGAAAGCGATGCACGAGGGGATGAGCGAACGGCGCAGTTTGGATGGGCGGAACTGTATTACGTCCCCCTTGGGTGTGCTTATGGTATCAGGCGTGCCACCGCCGTTGTTGCGCTGAACATAAGTGGTGATGGTGCCTGTCGAGAATCGGTCGAGGGCCCAGGGATGGAGATTGTCAGCCACCTCCATGTGTATGGCTATGCGTCCGCGGGTGATGGTGGAGTCAGCCAGGTACTGGATGAATTCGGGCTTGAAGTAGTAGTAACCGCGGTTGCGCACGGCGTTGGCTATCTGCACGCGCAGTGTAGCCAGTGAATCCACCGAGTAGCGTGAGCCTGTCTTGAAATAAGCCGACTGCAGCGCCACTGAGTCGATCAGATGGTAGAGGTGGGTGGTGTCGGGGAGAAGACGGATCGAGTCGATGAGATAAGGCTCACCGGCCTCGATGGTATAGAGGATGGATGCTTTCTTCTTGTTCTTCTTTTGTACCAACTCATAGGAGGCCTTTCCGGCAAAGTAGCCGTTGTTGTCGAGGATCTTGTCGAGCATATGCACACGCACTTCGGGACGCACGTCACTCACGAGCACCGGTTCGCTCACAAGCTTGTTGTAGATCCAGTGTTTGAATCCCTTGGGAGGATTGGGCCAGTTGTTATAGACCCACAGGCCCACGGGGAACGGTGTGCGAACAGATGCCGAGCCGAGCAACGGATTGTTGGGCTTGACCGACACGGCTTCGGTTAGCGACTCCTTCACTCCGGCTGGAAATTTCTCCTGGGGGAGAGGTGTATTGACCTCTACTCCCTTGAGGCCGGTATAGAGTAACTCATCCTGAGGAATACGGCGAGTGGTGGAGCATGATGCCACCAGAAGTCCGAGCGACAGCAAGGGGAGCAATATGTGACGTATGTTGTGACCTTTCATCAGTGAATGTTTTTTAGAAACCCATAAACTAATAAACCTATAAACTCATAAACCAGTAAACTCACGGCTATTTCAATCCTTCTTGATACCGAAGAGTTCCCATAAGGTGTTGAGCTTCTTTTTGAGTACGAAACCTACACCAGTCTGGGTGATCTCGCCCTCGAGGATGCTCTCGAATCCTGTGTGGCGGAATATCTTGACATACATTGAGCCGGAGGCGTTGAGCATGTACTCGAAGGAGATGTCGTTGATGAGGTTCTGCGAGAAATTCTCCTCATCGTTGGCATCGGTGGAGTAATTGCCGCCCACAACAATCTTGAAGCGGTCGTTGAAAAGGCTCTTGGATACTCGGTAGCTGTAGGATGTTGCCGTGGAGGTGGAGCCTTCGTAGGTGCGGTCATACTGATCAATTCCGAATGATATGTCCACGCCCTTGATGTTGTTGGCCGCCCATGAATTGAGCTGGGATGTGAGGAAGGAGAAGAGCGGATTGCCCTTGAGTGTAGTGGCTTTGGTGCCTGATCCTGAGTAGACGTTGTAGAGGAGCAGGTTCATGGCCTGGTTGGCCCGCTGCTCGGCCGACATGGATGTGAGTTCGTTCTGGACAGTGATATCATCATTGGTCGAGAGATCGAATGCCACGTTCATGTTGTCGAAGGTGTTAGTCACCGTGAGAGTGACATCAAAGTTGACCAGGCGCGAGTTCTGTCCGTCCTGTGTGACGTTGGCCCTCACCACATCCACCGCACTGATGTTGAGCACGGGGTTCATCACATCGCCGTTGAATGCAATGTAGGATCCCTCGTTGAAGGCAAAGTTCTTTTCGCTCATGAGTGGGGGAGTGTAGCGCACGAATCCGCTGTTGATGTTTACGCGACCGGTGAGTCTCTGTCCGTTGAGTGGCGACATTGTATAGTCAAGATCACCTGAGGGGAGTACCTGCACGCGGTTGGATCCGCCGGCCGAGAGGTCCACATTGATTGTCGATCCTTCATGGAGATGTAGCTTTGCCTTGAGATTCAGTGCCATGGCCGATGTGGTGATGGAGTCGGCGTTGGCCACGGCCGTGGTGTCGTTGAACTGCACGAAGTGTACCATATCCTCGTCAGCCTGCTGTGACACGGCCTGTTCGGCTTCAGGGAGCACATAGGTAACGTTTGTGCCCTCAAGAAGCGAAAGATCGGCGTTGACGTTGAGGCGTGTCATATCGCCCTTCACGGCAGCCGCGAGATCGATGAAGGCTTTGCCGTATACATCAGCTCCGCCACGGGCACGGTCGCTTTTCACGATCTGCATGTTGCGGGCGTTCATGTCGAGGTTGAGACGCAGGTCCGAGAGAGCCCTCGCATCCACGGTGCCGTTGATCGACAGGGGATTGCTGTTGCACCCCATGATTGTGAAGTCCTTGAAGGTGATTATGTTGCTGTCGACAGGTATCTTCTCGTCCGAGAATTGGAATGAGGTGCCGAGCATGGTGACTTTGACAGCTGTGGTGTCGAAGTCGAGATAACCGTTGAACACGGGGTTGGCCATGTCGCCGGTAATCTTCATGGTGCCGTTGAGCTGTCCCGAGAGAGTGGCCATCTTGTCGGGGATGAATGGATTGACCACTTTCAGGGGGAACTTGATCATGTTGAAGTCGAGCAGGAACGGGGTTGCCAGTGTGGAGTCGTTGAGGACACCACGGGCTGTGATGGTGCGCACCGAATCGACCATAAGCGCCACATCGGCCATCAGCTTGCCGCCGGGCGAGTTGGCCACGTTGACATCAAGGTCGAAATCTCCCACACGGTCACGTCCGTAATAAAGGTCGGAGAGCGATACAGTGCCGTTGCCGGTGATAGTGGGCTTCTCGTAGGCGAATCTCAGGTCGGCCGACAATTCGCCTTTTACCGGGGGTGCGAATGGGTTGATGGACAGCCAGTCCTGCAGACGTATGCGTGATATCTGCACCTTCAGATCCTCCTGCTGGCCTGTGTAGTGGCCACGGATGCTGTCGGGAGCTATGGTTTCTCCGTCATGGGCTGTATGCTCGGTGAATATTCGCACGAAGCTGTTATCGCCTGTGAGTTGTAGATCAGCGTCGAGATGCTTGGTGGCGAGGTCGAGGCTCAGGAAGTTGTCGTGGTTAATAGCCCAGGGTTTGTAGGCAATCGTGGGTTTATAGGGGACGAATTTCACGGTCACAACGCTGTCCTCAATCGATGCGTTTAGACCGATATTGAAGCCTTTCTCCCCCTTGATATTGGCCTGCTTGAAGAATGCCGAAGCTCGGTTGCTTCCGGCAAAGCCGTTGAGGGTGACATGAGCGAAGTCGTCGAATGTGCCCGGACGGTTATTCATCGATGCGTGATATACCAGATAACCGGCATGCTGTATGGCATCGAGACGCAAGGTGTCGATGCGGGTGCTACCCATGTCGAGTGTATTGACCAGGGCGTTAATCGTGATTATCGAGTCATTGGCGATGGTTGCTGTGGCTTTACCTATCTTTATGCCTGAGGATGCGAGATAGTCGGCCGCCACATTATTGCGTCCCATTGAGGCATCGAGGGCGAAGCGGGGCATTGCACGGTTGATGGCGTCAACGTCGACTCTCATGCTGTCCATCTGGTGCTGGATGACGGTCATGGCGGGGGTGAGTCCTTCGGCAAACTTGAATATTGATCCGGGAGTGGTGAACAGGAGTGAGAGATCACCGTTGTTGAGCCTGGTCCGTGATCCTGTGCTGTCCGACACAGCTGTGAGCAGTATCGAGTCGCGAGGGGAGATAGTGATGCCCGGGATATTCCATGTGAGCGAGCTGATGTCAGCTTTTATGTCAAGAGCTTGGGAAACAGTGTTGTATATGCCGGATGATGTGAGGCGAAGATGGCCGTTATTGACGGTATCGGTCATGTGGAGCGTGAGCAGGTTGATATCGCGCAGATCACCTGCCACCTTGTAGCGCACACTGTCGCCCGCGATCCACGCATCAAACCCGAGGGTCGCATCGGCACCGGGATTGTGGCTCACGAGTGTTCCTGACGCTTCACCGGCGTGGAGCGACGCTTTCAGGTCAATGTTGGTGTAAGTGGTCTTGAGATATTCGGCACTTGCCAGCTTGATGTCAGCGTCGACTGACGTGGAGGGAGACATGGGATTGTATCCGCGTCCATCTATCGAGGCCTGGGCGGTGATTGACCCTATGCCGAGCGATGGCATGAAGGCGTCAACGGGGAAATGGTCAAGTGTCACACGCGCGTCGTAGTCCTGGGGACGTGCGCTCCATGAGCCGTCGGCCGCAAGCCTTCCGCCACGGGTTATCACTGTGATGTCACCCTCCGCTTCGCCGGGATGGTAGTTCACATTGGCCTTGAGTTGCAGGGCGGGGAGTACGGCGATGGGCAGGAAGGAATATTTCTTGTCGGAGAGCGAGGCAAGTGAGCCTTCGAGGGCTATGCCTCCACCTATCTTGTCGGGGTCGAAAGGATTGTCGACAGTGCCGTTGCCCTTGAGGCGGAACACGTCGGGCATCGACAGAGACAGTTCCTTGACGTTGAGCTGACCGGCAGTGCCATCGATATCGGTGGCAAGTGATAACAGGCCCATGGGAGCGAGCATCTGTTTCATATCGGGAAAAGCCATTGCCACATCGCCAGGAGCTATCGTACCGTTGCCTTTGAGCGAGAGAGGAAGCGATGGATCGGTGGTGAGATCGCCTATACCCATGGAGGCATCCACCCTGAGCATGGATCCGAGGGTGGAAAGGTTGAAGCCGGTTGCCGTCATGGCGGTGCTGTCCATAGTGAAGAGTCCATAGGCCCTGAGCGGCAGTCCGCAACGCTCGGAGGCCTTGAATGTGCGCAACGGCACACGTATGGAGGTGCCACGGTTGTAGAACGAGTCTACCTCGATCTCTATGTCGGAGGCTGAGATATAGGCCGGGTCGAACCCGGGTAGCGGTGATGCGCCTTTCTCGGCATACAGCGCCTGACGGCCAGTCAGGCGCAAAGTATCGGCTGTGATGGTCCACATCTCCGAGTCATCGGTTGGAGCCACCGAGTCATTGGCTGTAGATGAGGCGAGCGAATCCACGCGTGGGTATATATAGGAGGCCGACACGCTGTCGATGCGTAGTGAACGGCCGTTGATCCTCTTGGTGCCAAGGTCAACGGTGGCCAGTCGGAGCGAAGCATCATCGATGTGGCATCCAAGCGAGTCGATGAGCGGGAGCATCTGCATTGTATAGTCGACATCCGAGATGTTTATCACCCCGGCGTTTATCAGCCATGGAGTGGAGGCTGTGGTGTCGACCGGAGTTTCAGTAGAGTCGTCGAGCATGCGCATCCACACTCTCACACCCGAAATGTCGGCACGGTCAAGATTTATGGCATTACTCTTGAGTCCGATGGTGGTTGTAGAAATATCGCCACGGGCAATGTGGGCACGTAGCCACATCGCCGAGTCGGAGTTGCCCATCTGGTAGAAGGCGCTGTCGAGACTGAGATTCTCCACCGCCACGTCGCCTTTGAGCAACGGCAGTAGCTTTACGGCTACCGAGGCTCGACGGGCTGTGACCATGGTGTCGCCCGGAGCCTGTAACACCGATACATCATCAACGTTAAGCCTCAGGGGGAACGACAGGCGCAACCGCCCTACATGGATATCCATGCCTGTGGAGGAACTTACCTTTTCGGTAGCGAATCCCACTGCCCAGTCCTGGACCGGGGGGATATACAGCAACACCGGTACCAGTATAACGAGTATAACCGGGACCAGTATGATCCAAAGAATGATTTTGCCTATCCTACGTGCCACAATGTGAGAATTTATATAAATAGTTGAATGGAGTGACGTATATACACTACAACTATAATGTAGGGCTAATTGTTTATGGCCGGGAGGAGGAAAAGAGAGGAAGATTAACAAAAACTCTCGCCGTATTACATCCATGAGAGCGATGCAGGCACGGCGAGAGTGATGGGGAGGGGAAGCCAGACTTTATATCAAGCCTTGGCCGTATGCTTTTTTGTGGAACGGTTCATTAACCCTGAGCCAGCGACACGAGGAGTTCCTTGCCGTCCTCGGAGGGCTGGAACACGAGCTTGCCTTCGCGGGCGAGCCATCCAAGAGCGGCGAAGAGTTCCTTGTCGTTCTTGAGCTTGGCCATTTTCTTGAGCTGCTTAGTGTCTACAGTCTCTGCTTCATTAAGTGCTGCCCATACGAGACCGGCATTCAAGCCAATAGTTTCAGTGTTCATTGTTAAGAAATTAATTTGGTTAAAAAAATGTTCGCATTAGGTTCATAGTCGGCAGGGGCGATGATGATCATTGGAGGATATTCCGGCGTGATGTTTCCCATGGGGCTCCCGGAGTAATAAATCGGCATGAAAATCAAGCCCTTAAATGATGCGATGCGCAAATTTAATAAAAATTTGTTAAACATCGGTCATTTTTTCAACAAAATCATTACCCCTTTGGTTCATTCTGCCACAAAAAACGGCCTTATTTAGAAAAATCTGTCATTAAAACTATCATTAAGGTTGCGCTTTCAGCCTCATTATAAGCTTAAGGATAAAGGGACACCGCCACGGTTATATGCCATGACGGTGCCGGTATGATGTTTGAGAGAAGAGGGATCAGCGCGACTGCTGACCCTATGTGGTGAGTCTATCGTGTGAGGAGGGCTGAGGTGTAGGGTGCGAGGGTGCCGGTGAGATGTCCCGAGGCTACAGTAAAGGTTGCACCGCTAACTGGATCGGTATAGGTTCCGTCGGGGAACGTCGGCAATGTGGCCGAGAGGTCAATATCGAGGGTTTGGGCTGATGATGACAGATTGATGAGAGCCAGGCCTGCTGTGCCTCGTTGTACGGCTACGACTGCTCCCTCATTGGCGGGAATGATGGTCTCAGGTTGGCCATGCATGGCACGGCGGAATTTGTTGATAGCCACCACTTCGGGGTGCTTGAATTCATCGTTGCCTCTTGCTCCCACACGGTTGTTGCCCCAGTAGTTCTCACGTGTGCTTCCTGCCGGACGGCTAAAGAATAGGGGAGTACCGTTCTGACGTGCTGCAAGGAATATCCATCCCATGCGTATCTGATCATCGGTGAGTCCGGCCGATTCGTGCTCGTTGGCATATGTGTCGTGCGACTCCACCCATGTCACGAGGTGCTTGCCGTCAACGGGATGATGCCAGTTGAGAAGCGAGTCGGCATTGAAATCGCCTTTGTCGAGCACTTTGCGCAATGCATGGCCATAGGCCGATGCAGTGAGGTCCATATATTCGCCATATTCCGCTTCCTTTACATTGCGGTCCTGAAGCACTTCTCCGTATATGAAAAGTGAATCACGCGGCACTCCGAGACTTATGCCCTTGACAGCCTCGCGCCCTGTGGCAATGTCCCAGAAGTTGTTTCGTTCGGCCAGCGAGTCGAGGGGATCGGAGGGAAGACCGATATGTTTGGCCGTATCGTAACGGAATCCGCGTACACCGAGCGAAAGCAGATCGTTGACATATGTCATGTAATAGGCTTGAAAATCGGGATTCTCGGTGTTGACGTCAGGTAGACCTCCCATCTTGCCTGTGGTGCACTGGTAGCGGTCGTTGTAGTCGATGATGTCGTTGAATCCGTTGGCATGGAACAGTTTGTCGTGTCCACCCACGGCGTTGTCGAGGTCGGGGAGTACGGCTGTATGATCCACAGCAGTGTGGTTGGGGAGAACATCCACTATTACTTTGACATTGTATTTTGCCGCACTGTCCATCATGGCCTTGAACTGATCGCGGTCTCCGAGCAGATAGTTTCCTATCTTCCAGTCGGTGGGCTGATAGTAGTAATACCATTTGCCTTTCACCGAGTCACCCGGTTGTGAGAAGAGTGCCATGCCCCCATCCTCGCCTACGAAGCAGGTGTTGGCCGGCGAGGTTTGCACGTAGGCGTAGCCTGCTTCGGCTATGTCGTGCATATTGGCTGCGATGGTGTCAAACGACCATGACCATGCATGGAGTATCACATCATCGTTGGTATCGGCCTGAGGAGTTTCGGCCTTAGGGCCACAGGAAGCAAGTGCCACGCCTGTGGCGAGGGTCAATAATAAGGTTTTGTTCATGGAATGTATGGAAATATGTAAGTATGTAATCGATTGATAAGTAGCACTGTATTAGAAATAGAGCACTACATTGATGAGGAATACAAGTGATGCGGGGATCACGAGCAGGAGCGAGTCGATGCGGTCGAGGATGCCTCCATGGCCGGGAAGTATTGTGCCCGAGTCCTTGACGCCGAGGGTGCGCTTGATGAGCGATTCCACCAGATCACCCCATGTGGCGAAGATGGCGACTACGACGCCCATTGAGCACAGGAGCAGCATGGAGACTGACTCGAAGTATTGGCCGAAGCACGTTTTCATGACCACTCCCGAGAGGATCACAAAGATGATGCCACCGATGGTGCCCTCCCATGTTTTTCCCGGAGAGATGCGTGGAAAGAGCTTGTGACGGCCCATCATTGAGCCCACGAGGAATGCACCGGTGTCGCTGAGCCATATCATGATAAACATGGCCATGAGCAACGATGTGCCGTTGGGGAGAGTGTAGTACATCGACATTATGCCGAGGGGGAGCGCTATGTAGAGCTGTCCCATGTAGGAATATGCGAGGTTGGTGAGCGGTGACGGTTCACGGCTGTAAAGCTGTATCACAAGACGGATTATGAGATAGAGAAGGTAGAGGGTAAAGAATGTGCCACCGAGCACTGCCGTTGCCCTGGGAGTGAGCAGGCCTATGTTGACACAGCACAGTCCGGTGAAGAGTACAAGCGCACCCACCGAGTCGAGTATCCTTGTTACGATGTTCTCTCCTCCAATGGAGGCGTTGCATATGGTGCCGAATTCGTTGGCTGCAAGCACGGTGAAAATGCCGAAGATGCCTACAAACCACCATCCTCCGCCAAGGACGGCTCCTATGATGAGGGCGGCATATATGATTCCGGTGAGGGTGCGTTTCAGGAAATTTTTCATTATTTGGGACATTATTTCCGCAAAAATAACAAAAAATTATTAATTATATCGCCTGACTGATGAAAATAAGTGTGGAAACGACTGACCATTATAACCATTATTAACCATCCAAGCGTCGAGATATGCGCGTGAATGGTTTTAATGGTTATAATGGTCAGGGTCGGGTCACCTGTGGCGCTATGATGCCGAACAGGTGGCTCTTATCTTGTGATGCCTTGTAAGACTGATGATTATACCAGGTGACTGATAAGTGTTTCGCGGTCGCCGGGCAGAAGGTCGATCACGGGGATCTCAATCATGGTGTAGGCTCCGGGAGCAAGACGCATGGATGCGCGTGCCACGCCTACGAGCAGCTGGGCTGTGAGGGCGGGATTGTTGATGCTCATCGAGAACTCGAAGCGCTGGTTCTGGGTCTGGCCCGATACACCCTTGCGTACCATATGCACACCGTGTCCCATATCCTTGACAGCATCCACGCTGTCGACGGCCATCACATGGGTCTCATCGGAAGCGAAGTAAGGATCCTCCTTCACTGCCTTGGTCACCTCTTCGAGAGTGGCGCCGGGGAGAAGTTCTACATACACCATGCGGCGGTGCATACCGTCCCCCTTGGGCATGGTCATGGATAGGGCGTTCTTCACGCCGGGTTTGGACTTGACACATACGGTATGGCCCATGCTCATGCCGGGGCCGAAATTGGTGTGGGTAAGGCCTTTGGGGGCAGCTGCCTCCATGAGGGTGCGCACGATTGAGTCGCTTCCGGGATCCCATCCGGCCGAGATCACCGATACTTTTCCGGCCTTGCGTGCTGCCTGGTCGAGCGAACGGCGCAGGTCGACGATCGAGGTGTGGATGTCAAAGCTGTCCACAGTATTGATGCCCATGGCCAGGTATTCGAGAGCATATTTTTCCACCTCGCGTGTGGGTGTGCAGAGGATGGCCACATCAACATGTCCCAGTTCGCGAATGTCGGTCACAACGGGATAGGGGGTGAGTTCGAGGGGCTTCTCTCCGGCTGTGCGGCGCACAACGCCTGCGATCTCCATGTCGGGAGCAGCCTCGAGGGCCTGGATAGTGAAGCGGCCTATGTTGCCGTATCCTACTACGGCTGCGCGTATCTTTTTGTCCATAATATTTTATGTGTTTGTATTATTTCGGCTGCAAAAGTACAAAAGTCTCAACAGAAACAAAAGTTTTAATCGAAATTATCACTTTTGTTTCTGCCAAGACTTTTTTCAGTGTCCTGCTATAGATAGGGTGAACAGGGGATTATTTCTTAACGATAGCTTCGGTATCGCGTGCGATCATGAGCTCCTCGTCGGTGGGGATCACAACTACCTTGACCTTGGATGCGGGGGTCGAGATCACTTTCTCTTCGCCACGTACTTTGTTGGCCTCGGGATCGATCTCCACGCCCATGAATGCCAAGGGAGCGCACACGTCGGTGCGGAGCGAGCACTGGTTCTCGCCTACGCCACCGGTGAACACGATGATATCAACGCCGCCCATCTCGGCCGCATAGGCTCCGATGTATTTGATGATACGCTGCTGATACATTTCCTGACCGAGAGTTGCACGCTTGTCGCCGTTGTTGACAGCTGCCTCGATCTCGCGCATGTCGCTCGATATACCGCTGATGCCGAGCATACCGCTCTCCTTGTTGATGATCTTCTGGAGGTCGGCTGCCGAGAGGTTGTGCTTGAGCATGAGATAGGTGAGGGCACCCGGATCAACATCACCGACGCGGGTACCCATCATGAGGCCCTCAGTGGGGGTGAGACCCATGGAGGTGTCCACGCTCTTGCCGTCGACGATAGCGGTGATGGAACCACCGTTGCCTACGTGGCAGGTGATGATCTTGAGGCCCTTGGGATCTACGCCAAGGAATTCGCACACACGCTGTGACACATAGCGGTGGCTGGTGCCGTGGAAGCCGTAGCGGCGCACACCGTCCTCGGTATAGTACTTGTAGGGGAGGGCATACATGAACGACTTGGCGGGCATAGTCTGATGGAAAGCTGTGTCAAACACTCCCACCTGGGGCACGTTGGGCATAAGGGCTGTGATAGCGTCGATACCGGTCATGTTGGCGGGGTTGTGGAGGGGAGCGAGGTCATAGCACTGCTTGATCATCTCCTTCACTTCGTCGGTGATGAGAACGCTCTGGCTGAACTTCTCAGCTCCGTGTACCACGCGGTGGCCTACAGCGTCGATCTCATCGTAGCTCTTGATGCAACCTTCCACGGGATCGGTAAGGAGGTTGAGGATAGCCTTTACCGAGCCATTGTGGTCGGTCTGGCCGAGCTCGATGATAGCCTTTGAGCCGTCAGCTTTTTTGTACTTGAGGAATCCGTCGGGGAGACCTATTTTCTCTACGCCACCTTCGGCGAGCACTGCATCGTTGGATGTGTCGATGAGCTTATATTTTACTGAGCTACTGCCACAGTTTAATACTAATATCTTCATTGTGTTGTATTTTCCCCTTTTTCGAGGGAAAGGTTATGAGTGTTAAGTGGAAGAATGTGGTGGGGGAGATTACTTGTTCTCCTTAAGACCGATAGCCTGGTTACAGGTGATGATGATGGTCTTGTAGATATCCTCGGGGAAGCATCCGCGCGAAAGGTCATTGACAGGAGCTGCGAGGCCCTGGAGTACGGGACCTACGGCCTCAACGCCACCCAGACGCTGGCAAAGCTTGTAAGCGATGTTGCCTACTTCGAGGTTGGGGAATACGAGTACGTTGGCAGTACCTGCGATGGGGCTGTCGGGAGCTTTGCTCTTGCCTACGCTGGGCACGAGAGCTGCGTCGGCCTGGAGCTCGCCGTCGAGAGCGAGGAAGGGGGCCATCTCTTTGGCTATCTTGGTTGCCTCGATTACCTTATCGACCTTCTCATGTTTTGCGCTACCCTTGGTAGAGAAGCTGAGGATTGCTACGCGGGGATCCATTCCGGCGATGTCGCGGGCTGTCTGGGCCGATGATACGGCTATCTGGGCGAGCTCGGCAGCGGTGGGATCGGGGATCACGGCGCAGTCGGCAAAGATGAGCAGACCGTTGGTGCCGAAAGCTGAGCCTTCGGGGAGTACCATCACGAATGCACCTGACACTACGTTGATGCCGGGCATGGTCTTGATTACCTGGAAGGCTGCGCGGAGCACATTACCGGTGGTGTTGAGGGCACCGGCTACCTGGCCGTCGGCGTCGCCGTTCTTGATCATGAGGCAACCGAGATACAGAGGATCGGCTGTGGTCTTGCGGGCCTGCTCCATGGAGATGCCTTTGCTCTTGCGGAGCTCGAAGAAGAGGGGTGCATAGCGGTCGATCACCTGCTCATCGGTGGGATCCACGATAGTGGCATTCTCGATGTTGGTGAGCTTCAACTCCTCAGCCTTGGCCTTGATCTCCTCGGGCTTGCCTATGAGGATGATGTCGGCTATGCCTTCGGCGATGATGCGGGCTGCCGCGGTGAGGGTGCGGGGTTCGGTGCCTTCGGGAAGCACGATGCGCTGGCGCGAGGATTTGGCCTTAGCGGTAAGTTTTTCAAAAAGTCCCATAGCTGGTTTCTGGTATATTTTGGTATTATATGGTTAGAATCAGAATTAATGATTGAATTAGTCACCGCAAAGGTAACATAATTTCCACCAACAGCAAAAAAAACTTTTTAAAGCCGGACGGGCTCTTGCATGGACCGGTCGGAATATATGCTATGCGACATTATCGCACCTTTTCATAGTATCGGCGTGGTAATTTTGCGGTAGAGGTAGCAAGTAGGCCACATATAATATAAGCCACACGCCGGCGAGGGGAAGTTGCCGGCGTGTGGAGATGGTGAGATTATGCAGGAAAGAACCTGCTGCGTTGAACTATCGAGTGATATGTATGCTTAGAGGCGAGGACTGGAGTGCGACGGGTAGCGAGAGTATGGAATCGTTGTATTTCCATCCCTTGGCTTTTTTGCCGTCGACAGTCACGTTGGATGGGCGTGTGCCGTTGAGGTGTATCTCGAATGTGAGCTTGGTGCCACCCTTGGGCATGGCGAGATTGCCTGAAGTGGACACCTTGATGTCGATGGCGTCGGCCGAGGCATTGCCGTCGAAAGTTATGAGTCTGTAGGCTCCGTCGCGCAAAGAGGTTGGAGAGGCGAGATCGTCCTCATAGAGAGTGTAGGTAGATTTCCCGTTCGTTGGATAATAGTTCACCGTGTAGCGGTCGGTACGGTAGTCGCCGGTGTTGGCCATGTCGTAGTCGGCCGTGGGGATGAACGCTCCCGCGCGTGCAAACATGGGTAGCACTCCGAGCGGGGCTGGATAGGAGGCGATGGTGTCACCGCTGTGATACACTTTGGTAGGATCGGACAAGTCTACCCAGTCACTGCCGTCAGCCGGGAATACTATGGATCTTGAGGTTGCTCCACGGGTGATAACTGGAGCTACAAGTACGTCACGGCCCCACAGGTATTGGTCGGTTATATCGTCATTGATATTGCTTCCGGGAGTGTAGAAGTTGAGCGGACGCACCAACGGCAGTCCCTGCGAGGCGTTTTCCCATGCCAGGGTGTAGTTGTAGGGGAGCCATCTGTAGCGCTCCTTGATGAGCGGAAGTATGATATCCTGATGGTCAGGGTAACAGTAAGGTTCAGCCGAGCGTTGGGAGTGGGTGCGGAGCACAGGAGAGAAGGTGCCCAATTGTAGCCAGCGCACGTACAGTTCGGGATCGTAAGGGGCGTTCTCATCGATGGCGAAACCACCCACATCGTGGCTCATGTATCCGAGTCCGCTAAGCCCCGAGTTGAGCATTATGGTGATCTGTGGTTGAAGTCCTCCCCATGAGCGTGACACGTCGGTCGACCATGGGAACACGCTGTATTGTTGCAATCCGGTAGTGCCGCCGCGCATCAGTGTCATGAGGCGGGTGTCGGGGAACTCCTCGCGGTACAGGTTGTAAATTATCGAACTCCAGTCGTTGCCATATCGGTTGTGATAGAGTCGGGTAGGGAGCCCGTTGGCATGCAGACCGGTCTCGGGATGAACCTCGGGTTCGCCCAAGTCGCCCCACCATCCCCCTATGCCGTCGAGAGTGAGTGAGCGGTATCTGTCCCGTAGCCATGCTCGGGTATCGGGGTTGGATACGTCGAGCATACCACCTTCTCCTACCCATATCTGTACCTCCTGGGGTGCGTTGCCCGTAGAATCGCGCAGGAGCATACCTTGATCGCTGAGTGTGGTGTAGTTGGAAGCTCCGCGCCCGTTGCGTAGCACGTAGGGTTGTGATATGGTCACGGTGTTGACTCCGCGCTTCTTCAGGCGAGCTAACATGGCCTTATGGTCAGGCCATTGGTCGGGATCCCAGTCGAGACGGCCCATATCCTGCTCCTTGCCATACCAGTAGAGGTCGAGTACAATGCCGTCCACCGGGTATCCGGCGCGTTTCAGCGTGTCAATCACCCCTTCGGTTTCGGCCTGGGTTCGGTAGCCATATTTTGATGTGATGTATCCGAGAGCCCACAGTGGTGGCAGGTCCTGGCGTCCGGTGATGGATGAGAGCTTGCCGGTGAGCGATGCGAGCGACCCTGTGGAATTTACGAAATAATAGGACACTGGCACTGTGGATTCGGTGGTGTAAACAACAGGGTTGGACATCACCATTTTGGCGGCGGCATAGTCGTCAAACACCACCGCATATCCGTTGGAGCTTAGGAACAGCGGCATTGTGATGTTCATCTGCTTGATACGTTCCTCCCCGGCAGTGTAGCCATAGTTCTGCTTATTGTACATCACCAGGGTATCACCTGCGAGGTTGAAACTGTAACCCCTTTCTCCAGCACCGTAGAATGATCCTCCCCCCATTGTGGAAAGCGATAGGCTCTGTTGTCCGTTGGCAAGCGACCTCAGTCCGTTGTCGCTCACGGCCCTGTCGGCTCCGGCGTTGATGTCTACAGCGCCTGTGGTCGAGTTGACCCTCACGGTAACACCCGTGGGGGTTGTGAATATGTGTAGGGGCCCTGATGTGCTCGATACGCATTTCACTGTGTCGGGTGCCGTGGTTGGCGATGGGGTAAGGGTGGACGATGGAGTGGAGCCTGTAGGATAGTTCTCCACGCGGATTATATCGGGTGTAATGGTCCTGACCACTACTTTGCGTCCCTGCTCAGTGGTGACGCTCACGGTGTCGGCGAGCGTTGTGAGCGGGCTCAGCGACAATGACAAAACTGTGGCCACAGCAACCGTGGCGACGGTAAATGTTCGGTTCATAATTGGTATGTGTGCGCTTGTGAAAGAAAGTTGTGTGAAGTATAATGTATATGATGCAAAGTTAGCGATAATGACCCGATTTGACAAGCCTTCCTGACAAATTCGGCTCTGAGGATCAAAAAATGTTGAAATACAATGGATAAGCGTAAGAGTGTCATTTCTACACTCTTAAGGGGTTATTGTGCTGTGAAATTATTGAAATTTACGAAATTATCGTTACAAAAAGTTGCCTAAACGACTATTTTTCTTTAACTTTGCGTAATTGAAAAGCTAACGTAACTTATATCTAATTCCATACTATTGTGTATCAAAAACTTGGTATTTTACTATCGGGCGTAGTGTTATCGCTCGGATTATCAGCACAAAATAACGGTCTTACCGACACCTCGCGAAGCCGTCATGCCGTAATGTCCAACACTCCTCTCGGAGCAGTCAAGTGGACAGGAGGATTTTGGGGCGAGCGATTCGGTGTGTACAGTGGCACATCCCTTCAGAGCATGTGGGAGACATGGGCCGATCCCGACGTGTCCCATGGTTTCCGTAATTTCGAGATCGCTGCAGGCACATGCCCCGGCGAGCACTGGGGCCCTCCATTCCACGATGGCGACATGTACAAGTGGCTCGAGGCTGTGGCTGCTGTCTATGCCGTCAACAAGGATCCCAAGCTTGATGCCCTCATGGACAAGTTCATCGAACAGGTGGTGAAGGCCCAGAGGGAGGACGGATATATCCACACCCCCGTTATCATCGACGAGCGCAACCGTGGAGTCGACACCCACACAACTCACAAGGCGCAGACCGTGATAGGCACCAAGGTTGGAGCCGAGGATGAGAAGGGTGCGTTTGCCAACCGTCTCAACTTCGAGACCTACAACCTCGGTCACCTCATGATGGCGGGTATCATCCACAAGAGAGCTACAGGCAAGACCGAGCTGTTTGACGCAGCAGTCAAGGCCACCGACTTCCTGTGCCATTTCTACGAGACAGCTTCAGCCGAGCTGGCCCGCAACGCCATATGCCCCTCCCACTATATGGGTGTGGTGGAGATGTATCGCGAGACAGGCAATCCCCGCTATCTCGATCTGGCCAATAACCTCATAAACATTCGTGGACTTGTAGAGAACGGCACCGACGACAATCAGGACCGCATCCCCTTCCGCGACCAGTACAACGCCATGGGCCATGCTGTGCGTGCCAACTATCTCTATGCTGGCGTGGCCGACCTGTATGCCGAGACCGGCGAGGAGCAGCTCATGAAGAATCTCACCAGCATCTGGGACGACATTGTAAACCGCAAGATGTATATCACAGGCGCATGTGGTGCGCTGTATGACGGAACTTCCCCCGACGGTACATGCTATGAGCCCGACAGCATACAGAAGGTACACCAGAGCTATGGCCGTCCCTATCAGTTGCCCAACAGCACTGCTCATAACGAGACCTGCGCCAATATCGGCAACATGCTCTTCAACTGGCGTATGCTTGAGTCGACTGGCGAGGCTAAGTATGCCGATATCGTGGAGACAGCCCTCTACAACAGTGTGCTCAGCGGAGTGAGCCTCGATGGCAAACGGTATTTCTACACCAATCCTCTGCGTATGAGCGACGATCTGCCTTACACTCTGCGTTGGCCCAAGACCCGCGAGGAGTACATCAGCTGTTTCTGCTGTCCCCCCAACACCCTCCGCACCATCTGCGAGGCTCAGAATTATGCTTACACCGTCAACGACAGCACCCTTTGGTGCAACCTCTACGGCGATAGCCAGCTCAGCACCTCGCTCGGCAAGAAACGTCCTCTCGTGGTGACTCAGCACACTGCTTATCCCTACGACGGCAAAGTTACACTCACTCTCGATCAGGTGCCCGGCAAGAAGAAGTTTGCCGTGAAGCTCCGCATCCCCTCGTGGTGTGACAAGGCCACTGTGACAGTCAACGGTCAGCCCGAAGATGTGAAAGTGATCCCCGATAGCTACATAACTCTCGACCGCACATGGAAACCCGGCGATGAGATAGTACTCGACATGGAGATGCGTCCCAAACTGCTTGAGTCCAATCCTCTTGTCGAGGAGACCCGCAATCATGTAGCCGTTAAGCGCGGCCCCATCGTGTATTGCCTCGAAGGTATCGACATAGAAGGAGGAAAGAAGCTCGACGATGTGCTCATTCCTGCTGATGCTACTTTCACTCCCCGTGAGACCGAGATTGCCGGAAGCAAGATGACTGTACTCGATACCCAGGCTCGACTTGTGGACGGTGGCGACTGGACCGGTAAGCTCTACCGCGAGGTGGCAGGTGCCGACAAGACTGTCAAAGTCACCCTCATTCCCTACTATGCCTGGGGCAACCGCGACAAGGCCGAGATGAGCGTATGGCTCCCCCTTGCACGCTGAAACCTATAGGAATCACCCTACCTTACATAGTGGCCACGGATTGTCGTGGCCACTTTATACCGTTTTTATAAGCCTGTTTTTATTCGGGCTATACACGCCCTCATACAGAATAAAGAGCTAACCTTAAATGAAAAAAACTTCCATAAGCGCAGCGTTGCTGCTATCAGCACTGACCCTCAGTGCCGCAGATGTCTACGTATCACCGTCGGGTCTCGACAGCAACGACGGCACTGCCTCCTCACCCAAGGCTACTCTCACCTCGGCACTCCGTCAGGCGCGCGAGATGAGGCGCACCAAGGCCCCTGGAGTAGAGTCAGGAATCACGATCCACATGGCCCCCGGCACCTACAATGTCTACGAACCCGTATTCATACGTCCCGAGGACAGCGGAACCCCCACGTCACCCACAGTGATAACCTCCTCAGGCGATGGCGCATGGATCAGTGGTGGTGTGAGCATCAGCGGATGGAAGCGTCAAGGCAAGCTCATGGTGGCCGATGTGCCTCAATTCAACGGTCGTCCCCTCGATTTCCGCCAGCTCTACGTCAATGGAAAGAAGGCCGTGAGGGCACGTGATGTTGATGATTTCGAAAAGATGTACCGCATCATCAACAATGATCCCGTCAACGAGATATTGTGGGTGCCTGCTGAAGCGGTGAAAAAGATACAGAAGTCACCCTATGCCGAGATGGTACTCCACGAGATGTGGTGTGTCGCCAATCTCCGCATCAAGTCGATCGATATTCAGGGCGACAGTGCGGCCGTGAGGTTCCATAACCCCGAGAGTCGCATCCAGTTTGAGCACCCGTGGCCACGTCCCATGGTCACAACCGATGGTCATAATTCAGCATTCTACCTCACCAACGCCCGCGAGCTGCTCGATCAGCCCGGGGAATGGTATCACGATATCGATACACGCAAGCTCTACTATTATCCCCGTCAGGGCGAGACTGTGACCGAGGCTATAGTTCCTGCTGTGGAGACACTGGTCAATATTGAGGGAACGCTCGACCGTCCGGTTGAGAATGTTCGCTTCGAGAACGTAGGCTTCGAGTACACTACATGGATGCGTCCCTCGCTCATGGGTCACGTACCCCTCCAGGCCGGTATGTATATGACCGATGGATATAAGATAAAGCCTAAGATGGAGCGTTATCAGAATCACAAACTTGACAATCAAGGTTGGCTCGGACGCCCCGAAGCAGCCGTTGAGGTGAGCGGTGCCAATAATATCGATTTCCTCAAGTGCCGTTTCGAGCATTTAGGTTCATCGGGCCTCGACTACGAGTGGGGCACGCGTGGTGGCCTCATAGAGGGATGTCTGTTCCGCGACATAGCCGGCAACGGTATCGTTGTCGGTAGCTTCAGCCCGGCCTCTCACGAGACCCACCTCCCATATGATCCGGCCGACGGACGTGAGGTATGCTCCGGACTCACCATAGCCAACAATCTCATCACCGACGTTACTAACGAGGATTGGGGCACACTCGGAATCTGTGCAGGGTATGTGCGCGACATCAACATCGAGCACAACGAGATCAACGATGTGTCCTACAGTGGCATCAACCTCGGCTGGGGTTGGACCCGCACCGTCAATTGCATGCGCAACAACCGCGTCCATGCCAATCTCATCCACCATTACGCCAAGCACATGTATGACGTGGCGGGTGTCTACACACTCGGATCGCAGCCCCACAGCTGGGTTACTGAGAATTGTGTACGTGACATCTATGTCCCCGGCTATGCCCATGATCCCAACCATTGGTTCTATCTCTACACCGACGAGGGATCTTCCTTCATCAACGTGAAGGATAACTGGACCGAGGCCGAGAAGTATCTGCAGAATGCCAACGGCCCCGGCAATGTGTGGGAGAACAATGGACCGAACGTTGACGACGCTATACGTCAGAACGCCGGACTCACTAAAGAATTTCAATACCTTAAATCTCTATAAGTCATGAATAAACGTTGGGCCACACTGGCCGGAGCACTTGCCATGGGTATAATGGCATCTGCACAGACATGGATATGGTATCCGGGAGACTACGAGATATGGCTCGGTAACCGCATGAACAACAACCGCACCGAGCGTGGAGCTTTCTTCCCTCCTTTCTGGAAGACCGACAGTCATTTCGTGACCGTGGAGTTCAGCAAAGATCTCGACCTCCCTGCCGATGAGGAGATCACCATTAAAGCCGAAGGTAAGTATAACGTCAAGCTCGATGGCAAGCTGCAGTTCGGCCAGCCATCGACATTCAGGATTCCTGCCGGCAAGCACAAGCTAAATATAAAGGTGTGGAATCAGGCAACACCTCCGGCACTTTATGTCAAGGGTGCGACTGTCAACACCGATTCCTCCTGGCGTGTGACCAACGAGGATAAAGAATGGATCGACGAGAGCGGTAAGGCAAGTGACACATCGGCCACTGAATATGCTCCCGCAGGATATTGGGATTTCAATGATATTGACAATCCTCCTTCGGCCTACAGCCTCAAACTCGAGCCCATGCAGTACGTATCGGTAACTGAAAAGACCGCCGATGGTGGCAAGTTATACGATTTTGGCAAGGAGACATTCGGCCGTATCGTGCTCAAGAATCCCGTTGGCGACGGTATTGTCAATATATATTATGGTGAGAGTCCCGAGGAAGCTCTCGACTTGGAGTATTGCGAGACGCTCGACAAGATCCGTTTCTCTGACGGTAAGGTTACCGATCTCGCCACTAATGCAGTGAAGGATAATTCGGGAGACTATACGCTCGACAATACCAAGGCTTTCCGCTACGTCTATGTGGCGCCCGAGGAAGGTGTCAATGTCGGAGACGTAGCCATGCTTTACGAGTATGCTCCCGTGGAATATCGCGGATCATTCAAGTGCAGTGATCCCGAGATCAACCGCATATGGGACGTTGGTGCCTACACCATGCACCTCACCACCCGCGAGTTCTTCATCGACGGAATCAAGCGTGACCGTTGGGTGTGGAGCGGAGATGCTGTGCAGAGCTATCTCATGAACTACTATCTGTTCTTCGATAGCCCCACAGTGAAGCGCACCACCCGTTTGCTCCGTGGCAAGGATCCCGTTACTGCTCATATCAACACCATTATGGACTACACTCTGTACTGGTTCAACGGCATATACGACTACTACCTCTACTCGGGCGACAAGGAGTTTGTCAAGGAGATCTATCCCCGCATGCAGACCCTCATGGACTACGTTCTATCCCGCACCAATAAGGACGGAATGCTCGAGGGTATGACAGGCGACTGGGTGTTCGTCGACTGGGCCGATTTCCCCATGAGCAAGCAAGGAGCATTGTCGTTTGAGCAGGTGCTGTTCTGCAAGAGTCTTGAGACCATGCAGATGTGTGCCGACATCGTGGGCGATACTGCCGATGCTTCGAAGTATGGCAAACTTGCCGGTGAACTTAAGGCAAAACTTCTCCCCACTTTCTGGGATGAGAAGCGTCAGGCTCTTGTCCACAATGTGGAAAACGGCAAGCAGAGCGATCAGGTCAACAAGTTCGCCAACATGTTTGCCATCACATACGGTTATTTCGACGAACCTACCACCGAGTCGGTCATGAAAAACGTGATGCTCAACCCCGAGGTTCCTGCTATCACCACTCCTTACATGCGATTCTATGAGCTTGAGGCTCTGTGCGACCGTGGCATGCAGACCCAGGTGCTCGGCGAGATCAAGGACTACTGGGGAGGCATGTTGCGTGAGGGTGCAACTTCGTTCTGGGAGAAATACGTTCCATCCGATTCCGGGGCACAGCACCTTGCGATGTATGGCCGTCCCTATGGCAAGAGCCTGTGCCATGCCTGGGGAGCAAGTCCCATCTACCTGTTAGGCAAGTATTATCTTGGCGTGAAGCCTCTTAAACCGGGATATCAGGAATTCTCCATCACTCCCGAGCTGGGAGGTCTTAAATGGATGGAGGGAACCGTGCCTACTCCCAATGGCGAAATCTCCCTCTATGTCAACGAGCGAGAGATCAAGGTTAAGGCTACCGAGGGTGAAGGCTATCTCTACTTCAAGTCCAAAAAGACTCCCAAGTCCACCTACGGCACTGTGGAAAAGACCGGAAAGGACAGCTATCGCCTGAAAATTGACACCGACAAAGAAATAAAAGTAACTTACAAGCATATCTAAGACAAATGAACCGACTGATCAAGACATTCGCCCTCAGCCTCATGGCTTTGGCGGTATGGAGCTGTTCCAGCCGTCCCACAGTGGCAATAGAGTATGGCGAGGATGCCTCCAATCGAGTTAAATTTGCCGCCGAGCATCTCCGCACAGCCCTCGAGGCTAACGGTTATGAAGTACTCGAGGCTGTTCCTGAAGGGAAGAACGACGTCAGGCTTATACGTCTCTCCCAGGCAACCGACAGCGTAGGCCCGAAGGAGGGCTTCACCATCACAACCTCGGGTGACACTATCGATGTGATGGGCAACGACGGTTCAGGAGTCATCTATGCTTGTCGTGAGCTCATCGACCGTGTGCAGTCCGAAGGCAACCTCGATAATCTTCCCGGATCCTTCACCGATGCACCAGAGATGGTGTTGCGTGGAGCCTGTGTAGGTGTTCAGAAACCCTATCTGCTCCCCGGTCGCAGCGTCTATGAGTATCCCTATACTCCTGAGAATTTCCCCTGGTTCTACGACAAGGAGCTGTGGGTGAAATACCTCGATATGCTTGTTGAGAATCGCATGAACTCTCTGTACCTATGGAACGGACATCCATTCGCGTCGCTCGTGAAGCTTGAGGATTATCCGTTTGCCGTGGAGGTTGATGACGAGACTTTCAAGAAGAACGAGGAGATGTTCTCATTCATAACATCCGAGGCCGACAAGCGCGGTATCTTTGTGATACAGATGTTCTACAACATCCTGCTCTCCAAACCCTTTGCCGTGCACTATGGACTCAAGACCCAGGACCGCAACCGTCCCATCACTCCTCTGGTGAGTGACTACACCCGCAAGAGTGTGGCGGCTTTTATCGAGAAGTATCCTAATGTGGGTCTGCTCGTGTGTCTTGGAGAGGCTATGGATACCTATGAGGATGACGTGGTATGGTTCACCGAGACCATCATCCCGGGTGTGAAGGATGGTCTTGCCAAGCTTGGCCGTACCGATGAGCCACCGTTGCTCCTCCGTGCCCATGACACCGATTGCAAGATGGTGATGGATGCCGCTCTTCCTCTCTACAAGAATCTTTACACCATGCACAAGTATAACGGTGAGTCGCTCACTACCTATGAGCCCCATGGACCGTGGACCGAGATCCATCGTGGTCTCAGCTCGCTCGGCAGTGTGCATATCAGTAATGTGCATATCCTCGCCAATCTCGAACCGTGGCGTTGGAGCTCCCCCGACTTTATCCAGAAGGCAGTGACAGCCATGCACGATGTCCACGGAGCCAATGCCCTCCATCTCTATCCCCAGGCCTCTTACTGGGATTGGCCCTATACTGCCGACAGCATTCCCGGAGGACGTGAGATGCAGCTTGTGCGTGACAGCACATGGTATGAGGGTTGGGGACGTTATGCCTGGAACTGCCGTCGCGATCGCGAGGATGAGAAGAAATATTGGAATCACCGCTTTGCCCGCACCTACGGTCTTTCAGATGAAAAGGGACAGGCTGTGCGCGAAGCCTACGAGCAGTCGGGTGAAATCGCTCCGAAATTGCTCCGTCGCTTCGGTATCACCGAGGGCAATCGCCAGACCCTCCTTCTGGGTATGTTCATGAGCCAGCTTGTAAATCCCTATAAGTACACCATCTATCCCGGATTCTACGAAAGCTGTGGCCCTGAAGGCGAGAAGCTGATAGAATTTGTGGAGAAAGAGCATAAGGGACAGCCCCATGTAGGAGAACTGCCTCTCGACATTACTGCTCAGTGCGTGGAGCATGGCGACAAGGCCGTGGCGGCTATTGAGAGTGTGAGCGGTAACGTCGAGGCCAACAATGAGGAATTTGCCCGTCTGAGCAACGACATGCACTGCTACCGTCTGTTCGCTTATTTCTTCGATCGCAAGGTCAAGGCTGCCCGTGAGGTCCTGAACTATCAGTGGACCAAGGATCTGAAATATCTCGATGCCGCTCTTCCACTCCTTGAAGAGAGTCTGGACTATTACCGACAGTTGGTAGATCTCACCAATAGCACATACCTGTACGCCAACAGTATGCAGACCTCCATGCGCCGTATCCCCATCGCTGGTGACAATGGCAAGAACAAGACATGGGCTGAACTCTACGAGCATTATAAAACCGAACTTGAGAATTACAAGAACAATGTGGCAATGCTTAAGGATAAGGCCGCAGGTAAGTATTCCGAGACCGACAGCAAGATTGAACCCGTTAAGGATGCCGATGTGAATGTCGGCGGTAACTGGAAGAGGGTGAGACTTGCCACCGGTACATCGCTTCTTTCCAATATGCCTGATGCTAAGATCCAGGGGCTTGCTCCCGAGTTGGAGGGCCTCACAGCATTCGTGGTCAACGGTGACAACCAGCGAAAGGACGGAACCAAGATCGACTTTACATGCAAATCTCCGGTGAAACTGCTCATAGGTTATTTCAAGGATGATCAGAAGAAGTATGCCAAGGCTCCAAAACTCGAGACCGATGCTTCGGCCAGTGAGTATGGACAGGCCGAGCCGGTGCTCACCAATGCTATTCATCTTGAGAATATGCCTCTTGCCAATATCCATACCTATAATTTTGGTCCCGGAACTCATTCGCTTTTGCTTCCCAAAGGCTATGCTCTGGTGCTCGGCCTGACTTCCGATGAGATTAAGCCACGTAATGCCGCTCTTGCCGGTACTGACGAGGCTATGGATTGGCTCTTCTATTGATCACTTGTATAAGTAACTACACCCCTATTTTCATGAAACGAATATTATTATCCGCAAGTCTCCTTCTGCTCTCGGCAACAGCCTTATGGTCGCAGCGTCATGTATCGCAGGAGCGTATGGCGGAGGTGTACCGTGAGTCACGTACTCCATATAAATATGGCCTTGTCATGGCCCCTGAGGACAATAACCATAAGATAGATTGTCCCACGGTTTTCCGTGAAGGCGACAAGTGGTATATGACCTATGTGGTGTATAATGGCCGTTCAGGTCAGGATGGCCGTGGCTATGAAACTTGGATAGCCGAAAGTGACAATCTGCTTGAGTGGAAAACTCTCGGTCGCATACTCAGCTACACCGATACCGGTTGGGACCGCAATCAGCGTGGCGGTTTCCCCGGTCTTATCGACATGGAGTGGGGTGGTAGTTATGCCATACACCGTTACAAGAACCGTTGCTGGATGACCTATATCGGTGGTGAGGGCACAGGCTACGAGGCTGTCAATGCTCCGCTTGCTGTGGGTCTTGCATGGACTAAAGGTAATCCCGGCACAGCCCACGAGTGGGAATCGCTCGACAAGCCCATACTTTCCATCAACGACAAGGAGGTGCAGTGGTGGGAGAACCTCACGCAGTATAAGAGCACTGTATATAAGGACGATTCCAAGACACTTGGAGCTCCTTTCGTAATGTACTATAATGCCGGAGGAGTTAACCCTGCCAATGGCATGAAGGGTGAGCGTATAGGTATAGCGCTCTCCAAGGATATGAAAAAGTGGAAACGCTATCAAGGGAATCCGGTGTTTACTCATGAAGCTCAGGGCACCATTACCGGTGATGCTCAGATTCAGAAGATGGGTGACCTGTATGTGATGTTCTACTTCTCGGCTTTCAACCCCTCACGCCCCTACAAGGCATTCAATACCTTTGCTTGCAGCTACGATATGGTTACATGGGATGACTGGGAAGGTGACGACCTTATTTATCCCACCAAGCAATATGATGAACTGTTTGCCCACAAGAGCTATCTTGTGAAGCACGACGGCGTGGTCTATCATTTCTATTGCGCTGTGAACAATGCCGATCAGCGTGGCATAGCTGTGGCTACCAGTAAGCCTATGGGACGTTCATCGGTCCGTTTCCCCGAACGCCCGGCTACAGGCCGTCGTGGTCATATCGACCTGAATAAAGGTTGGACCACATGGCTTGGCGATACCCGCATGGCCGGCATCAATGTGGACGTTCCCCACAATTGGGATGATTATTACGGATACCGTCAGCTCACTCATGGCAATCTGCATGGCAAGGCCACATATTCGCGTCAGTTCGATATGCCCGCTCGTGTCGATGGCAAGCGTTATTTCATCAACTTTGAGGGTGTAGGTACCTATGCCGGTGTTAAGATCAACGGTCATGATCTTGGTCGTCATCCCTCAGGTCGCACATCACTTACATTCGATGTCACCGATTATCTTGTGTTCGGTGGCAATAATACCATTGAGGTAGTGGCCGAGCACCCCGAAATGATTTCCGATATGCCCTGGGTATGCGGAGGCTGTTCCTCCGAGTGGGGATTCAGCGAGGGGTCGCAGCCTCTGGGTATTTACCGCCCCGTTGAGCTTGAGATCACCGATGAGGTGAGGGTAGAGCCTTTCGGAGTGCATATATGGAACAATGCTACAGCCGACTCGGTATTCGTGGAAAGTGAGTTGAAAAATTATTCATCATCGGTCGCAGAGTTTGATCTTGTCAACAAGTTCAGCAATGCTGATGGCAAGCAGGTGTTCCGCCTCACCGAGCATGTGACCCTTAAGCCGGGTGAGACCCGTGTCATAAAGCAGGCATCGCCTGTTCAGAATGCGCACTTGTGGAGCACCAAGGATCCCTATCTCTACAAGCTGTCAACCATGATCAAGCGATCGGGAAAGACAACCGAGGAGGTGACCACCCCCTATGGCATCCGCACGTTCAGTTGGCCGGTGAAGCGTAATGACGGCGACGGTCGTTTCATTCTTAACGGTGAGCCGGTCTTTATCAACGGTGTGTGTGAGTATGAGCATCAGTTTGGTGCCTCCCACGCCTTTAGCGACGAGCAGGTCGATGCCCGTGTGAAGATGATCAAGAATGCCGGGTTCAATGCCGTGCGTGATGCCCACCAGCCCCACAATCTGTGCTATCAGGAGCATTGGGACAAGGAGGGTATTCTGTTCTGGCCTCAGTTCTCGGCTCATGTATGGTACGATACCCCCGAATTCCGCGAGAATTTCAAGACACTCCTGCGCCAGTGGGTCAAGGAACGCCGTAATTCTCCCTCGGTAGTGATGTGGGGACTACAGAACGAAAGTACATTGCCCAGGGAATTTGCTCAGGAATGTGCCGATATCATTCGTGAAATGGACCCCATGGCACGCGATATGCGTGTGATCACCACATGTAACGGAGGCGAAGGCACCGATTGGAATGTGATTCAGAACTGGAGCGGAACCTATGGTGGCGATGTCAACAAGTACAACCACGAGCTTTCGCTCCCCAATCAGTTGCTGAATGGCGAGTATGGAGCATGGCGTACACTCGGATTACATTCCGAGCCCGAGGATGTGGCTATAGATGGCCCGTGGAGCGAAGAACGTATGAACATGATAATGGAGACCAAGGTAAGGCTTGCCGAGCAGGCCCGTGACAGTGTTTGCGGTCACTATCAGTGGATCTTCAGCAGCCATGATAATCCCGGACGCCGGCAGCCCGACGAGGCTTACCGTCGCATCGACAAGGTAGGTCCGTTCAATTACAAAGGTCTTCTCACCCCGTGGGAGGAACCCGCCGATGTCTATTATATGTATAAGTCCAACTATACCGATCCTGACAAGGATCCTATGGTTTATATCATGTCCCACACATGGCCCGATCGTTTCACTGCTCCCCGCAACGCCACTGTTGAGGTCTACAGCAATTGTGATTCTGTGCGCCTCTACAACGATGCGGTCGACGCCAATTTCCTTGGCACGCGTGTTAAGGGTGGAATCGGAACCCACATGACATGGAAGGATGCTCCTGTGAAATACAATGTTCTCCGCGCTGTTGGCTACCGCAATGGAGAGGCTGTCAGCGAGGATGTGATCGTTCTCAACAATCTTGAAAAGGCTCCCGGCTACAATGCGTTGCTGACACCCGGTTCCACCACGCTCAAGGGTGAGGATGGATATAACTATGTGTTCAGGATCAACTGTGGCGGTGATGATTACACCGACGAGTTCGGTCAGTTATGGATGGCTGATGATTCCGTCTATTCCTGTTCATGGGCCGAGGACTTCCAAGGTCTTTCCCCCTATCTTGCAAGCCAGCGCGTAACCAATGATCCTATCGCCGGCACCAACGATTGGTCTCTGATGCAGCATTTCCGCTTCGGCCGTCATAAACTGTCCTATCGAGTGCCTCTCCCCGATGGAAAGTACCATGTAGAGCTATATTTCATCGAGCCGTGGCATGGCACAGGAGGTGGCGAAGGCACCGATTGTGAAGGATTGCGCATATTTGATGTAGCCGTCAATGGTTCCACCGTCATAGATGATCTCGATATATGGGCTGAGGCCGGTCACGATAAGATTCTGAAGAAGACGGTCGAGTGTGATGTCAAGGATGGACTGCTCACCATAAGTTTCCCCGAGGTTAAAGCCGGTCAAGCTGTGATTTCAGCTATAGCCATAGCCACAGCCGATGGAAATGTGCCTGCCGTCACGAGAGCTGCCGCCCCCGAATGGAGCTGGGCTAAGGCCGATAAGGATGTTATAGCCAAGATGCCTGCTGAAATGCTTCCTAAGGATGAAAATGCCCGTCAGGCTGTAACTTATGAGGCCGAGGATGCCAAGTCAACTGGCAAGTACACCACCAAGGAGTTCAAGAAACAGACAGGTGTATTCTTTTCCGGCAAGGGTAGTATCGAGTGGACTATCTCAACCGGACTTGCGCAGGTATATGCTCTGAGGTTCAAGTTCATGAATGTCAACAAGCACGCTGTGCCCGTAAATCTTAAGTTGATCGCTCCCAATGGCTCGGTCCTCAAGGATGATACTATCAATCTTCCTGACACTCCCGAGAAATGGAGAATGCTCAGCACTACCACAGGCGGTTATATCAATGCCGGTACTTACAAGGTAATCTTGTCGGCTCCCGATATGAATGGCGTCGCTTTCGATTCACTTGAAATACAATAATTATGATGAAGCGAGGAAATATACTGTTTTCTATTCTCATACTCTCGTCAACCGTGACCATGGCCGGCCAACGGGTGCAGCATGACTGGGAGAATCATCATGTTCTCCAGATCAATCGTGAGCCTGCCCGAGCCGCGTTTATACCCTACGGAGCCGCAAAGGGTGATCGGGCCCTATCGCTCAATGGTGATTGGAAATTCCATTGGTCCCCTACGCCCGATGGTCGGATCGTTGGATTCGAAGCTCAGGGCTTTGATGATTCCGGATGGACCACGTTTGCAGTCCCTGCCGTATGGGAGGTCAATGGATATGGTACACCTATATATGCGTCCGCAGGATATACATTCAAGATAAATCCACCCTATGTGACCGATACTCCTAAGGAGAATTTCACCGCTTTTGTCGAGCGTAATCCCACCGGGCAGTATCGACGTACATTTGAGATCCCGGCTGGATGGATGAAGGGCGGACAGACGTTTCTCCGCTTTGACGGAGCCATGAGTGCTTTCTACGTGTGGATCAATGGCGAAAGGGTAGGGTATTCCCAGGGAAGCATGGAGCCTTCCGAGTTCAATATCACCCCCTACATACATGCCGGAAAGAATGAGATTGCTGTCGAGGTCTACAAGTATAGCGACGGTTCCTATCTTGAGGATCAGGACTTCTGGCGTTTTGCCGGAATACATCGTGATGTCACCCTGTTTCACACACCTGACGTGAGACTCCGTGATTTTGCAGTGAGGACTCTGCCCGATGCCAATTATGAGAACTTCACGTTGCAGATCGATCCCCAATTCTCGGTGTACGGAGGCGAAAAAGGCGAGGGATACACCCTGCGTGTGGAGCTTAAGGATGGAAATACTCTTGTCTACGATACTATCGTGGATATAAAGGAGATCCTTGATCTCGATCATAAGGCGTCGGTCATGAATGAATGGTTCCCTCAGCGCGGTCCGCGCAAAATGGGGCGTATATCCCACAGGATTGAGTCGCCGAAACGATGGACGGCAGAGACTCCCTCGCTGTACACCTTGAATCTGCAGTTGCGTGACAGCAACGGAAATGTTGTGGAACGTGCCGACAGCAAGGTCGGATTCCGCAGTGTTGAGGTAAAGGGTGGTCAGGTTCTCGTAAATGGCAAGCCTATCCGTTTCCGCGGAGTGAACCGTCATGAGCATGATCCGCTCTCGGCGAGAGTGATGAGCGAGGAGCTTATGATCAAGGACATAATGCTCATGAAGCAAGCCAACGTGAACGCTGTGCGTACCAGCCATTATCCTAACCACCCCCGTTGGTATGAACTGTGCGATTCACTTGGCCTTTACATAATGGATGAGGCCGATATTGAGGAACATGGACTGCGTGGAACCCTCGCAAGTACCCCCGATTGGCATGCCGCGTTTATGGACAGAGCGGTGCGCATGGCCGAGCGCGACAAGAACCATCCGTCTGTCGTGTTCTGGAGCATGGGCAACGAGAGTGGTTATGGTCCCAATTTCGCGGCCATATCGGCTTGGCTTCATGACTTTGATCCCACTCGTCCCGTACATTACGAGGGTGCTCAGGGACTCGACGGGGAGCCTGATCCTGCCACCGTAGATATTATAAGCCGTTTCTATCCTCGAGTTCAGGATGAATACCTCAATCCCGGCATAAAGGAAGGTGATGATAAGGAACGTGCTGAGAATGCCCGCTGGGAGCGTCTGCTGTCGATAGCGAAACGCGACAATGACAATCGCCCTGTGCTTACAAGTGAATATGCTCACTGTATGGGCAATGCTCTTGGTAATTTCCGTGAGTACTGGGATGAGATCTACAGCCATCCACGCATGGCCGGCGGATTCATCTGGGACTGGGTTGATCAGGGCATTGAAGTGCGCCGTGCCGACGGCAAGATACAGATGTCCTATGGCGGAGACTTCGGAGATAAACCTAATCTCAAGGCATTCTGTATGAACGGTGTGATTTTCGCCGACCGTTCGCTTAACCCCAAATACTACGAGGTGAAGACAGTGTATTCTCCCGTAGGAATCAATCTTGAATCCTACGATACGGCTACAGGCAATACCGTGATCCGTTTCACTAACCGCAATCATCACATAGGGTTAGAGGGCTACACATGCTCATGGGCCCCCGTGATCAATGGAGTGGTGGGTAAGTCACAGTCGCTCGATTTGCCCGATTTAGCTCCCGGCGAAAGCGGTACGGTCTCACTGAATTTGAAGAAATTTGGTGCCAAGGATTCCGATTTGCGTCTGAATATTGCGGTAAATCTCCTCGATAAGACCGATTGGGCTCCTGCCGGACATGAGGTCGTTAAGACTCAGCTTGCTCTCAACGAAAACATGATCGGTAATGTTAAAGCCTCACCCAAGAGTTCCAAGGGCCTTTCCGTCAATGAGTCGTCCTCCGATGTCATTGTGAATGGAAAGAATTTCTCGCTTGCATGGAACCGTTCTACAGGAAATCTTGCGAGCCTTGTGTATAAAGGCAGGAAGCTGATCGACGGATCCTATTTCCAGGCGTTCAGGGCTCCTACCGACAATGACCGTAGTTTCGGCAATTGGCTCGCGAAGGACTGGAGCAAAAACCGCATTGATTCTCCTGAAGTAAAGTGTGAGTCACTCTCATTCAAGGATATCGACGGTATTGTCACTGTGAACGCTGTGCAGAAATATTCTTGTGAGGCCGGTTCAATCAAGGTGGCAAGTACGTATAAAGTGTATGGTGACGGCACTGTTGATCTGGAGCAGTCATATACACCCGAGGGAACATTGCCTGAGCTGCCTCGTCTCGGCATTTCGATTATGGCCGATAAGAGTCTCGACAATGTGTCATGGTATGGATACGGACCCATGGAGAATTATCCTGACCGTCATGAGGCTGTCGGAATAGGTCGCTGGAGTGGCCGTGTAGCCGATATGTACACCCATTATCCACGTCCTCAGGACTCGGGCAATCTTGAATCGGTCGCTGAGATTTCCATTGAGGGTAAGAATGGATATGGTATAAGGGTGGATGCCCTTGACAAACCCATCTCAGCCTCGGCTCTTCCGTATTCGGCCACAGATATCGCATCAGTCACCCACGATTGTGATCTGATCCCCGGAAATTATACCTATCTTAATCTCGATGCAGCTGTCATGGGATTGGGTAACAGTAGCTGTGGTCCGGGCGTATTGAAAAAATACAGTATCGATCATGGGGTTCACACCCTGAAGGTGCGCATCACACCTTTCAAGTAAGCCTCCTCAATCATTATCACGAAGAAATAAATCTAAAATATACAATGAAAAAAACTGCAGTAACTATCTGTTCCATGCTTGCCGGCATGACGATGATGGCCCAGTCGGTCGTCACCGAGCGTCAGTACCTCTCAGGAAAAGGATGTGACGACATGGTGGAATGGGACTTTATGTGTACCGACGGTAACAACTCGGGAAAATGGTCCAAAATAGGTGTCCCCTCATGCTGGGAGCTTCAGGGCTTCGGCACCTACCAGTATGGTATGAAATTCTATGGCAAGGCATTCCCAGAGGGTGCGGCCGACGAGAAGGGTATCTATAAGTATGAATTTGAACTTCCCGAGTCGTGGCGTGGCAAGCAGATCGAGCTTATTTTTGAGGCTTCGATGACCGATACAAGCGTGCTCATCAATGGCCGTAAAGCAGGCTCGAAGCATCAGGGCGGATTCTATCGCATCACCTATGATGTGAGCGATCGAGTGTTCTTCGGCCCCAAAAAGAAGAATCGCCTGGAGGTTACTGTAGCCAAGGAAAGCGAGAATGCCGGTGTGAACCTCGCCGAGCGTCGCGCCGACTACTGGAATTTCGGTGGATTGTGGCGTCCTGTGTTCATGGTAGCACGTCCCGCACTCAACCTCAAGCATATTGCGATTGATGCTCAGGCCGATGGCTCGTTTACTGCCGACTGTACATTGAGCATGCCTGTTGAGGGTGGCAAGATCACCACTGTGATCACCGATCGCAACGGCAAGAAAGTAGGGGAGTCCGTTACCCCTCTCCGTCCCGGACAGGGCGACACTCAGGTGAAAGTACAGGTCAAAGATCCTGCCACCTGGAGTGCCGAGACGCCGGTGTTGTACAATGCGGAACTCACCCTTTCCGATGCGTCGGGAAAAGTGCTTCATAAGGAGACTGAAAAATTTGGTTTCCGCACCATCGAGGTTCGCGAGAGCGATGGCCTCTATATCAATGGAAAGAAGATCAATATCCGTGGCGTGAACCGTCATAGTTTCCGTCCCGAGAGTGGACGCACTTTGAGTTGGGCCAAGAACCTTGAGGATGCTGAGCTGATCAAGTCCATGAACATGAATGCCGTGCGTCTTTCCCACTATCCTGCCGATCCAGAGTTCTATGAAATATGCGACTCGCTCGGACTTTACGTGATGGACGAGCTGACCGGCTGGCACGGTAAGCATGAGACCATCAACGGCCAGAAGCTTGTCAAGGAGATGGTGGAGCGCGATGTCAACCATCCCAGTATCATCTGGTGGAGCAATGGTAACGAGAAGGGTTGGAACGATGAGCTTAACGGTGAGTTCCACAAGTATGATCCTCAGAAGCGTCCAGTGTTGCATCCTCAGGGCAACTTCGGTGGATTCGAGACCATGCACTACCGTTCCTATGGCGAGAGCCAGAACTACATGCGTCTGCCCGAAATATTCATGCCCACCGAGTTCCTCCACGGTCTTTATGACGGTGGTCACGGAGCCGGACTTTACGATTATTGGGAGATGATGCGCAATCACCCCCGTTGTGCCGGTGGCTTCCTCTGGGTGCTTGCCGATGAGGGTGTGAAGCGCGTGGATATGGATGGCTTCATCGATAATTGTGGCAATTATGGTGCTGACGGTATCGTAGGCCCCCACCATGAAAAGGAGGGTAGCTACTGGACCGTAAAGGAGATATGGTGCCCCATACAGATAATGAATACAGGCTTTGATCGTGATTTCGACGGTGTGCTTGATATAGAGAACCGTTATGACTTCACCAATCTCCGTGACTGCTCGCTCACATGGAAGCAGCTCGCCATGCCCGCCCCCGGTTCCAACGGCAAGGTGAAAGTGGTTGCCGAGGGAACAGTGAAACTTCCCGACATCCCTGCCCGTCAGTCAGGAAAAGTTTCAATCCCTGCTCTTAAGTCTGATGCCGATGCTCTCGAGCTTACTGTGACCGATAATTTCGGTAAGGACCTCTTCACATGGTCTCACAAGATCCAGGGCGACAAGGCTCAGGTTGCTTCTGTCAAGGGTGCAGCTCCTCAGTGGAACGAGACCGCCGATGAACTTACCGTAAATGCCAATGGCCGCACCTATCATTTCAGCAAGAAGGATGGTCAGCTCAAGGGTGTGGATGTCAATGGTCGCCACATCGCGTTGACCGATGGTCCCCGAGTGATTGTTGCAAAGCGCTCAGACCGTTCGATGGATGGATTCTATAATCACGACGATCCCCAGGCCGAGAAGAAAAAGACCCAGTACACCGAGTTTGAGGATGCCGGCAAGTTTGTTGGCATCAAGGCTGAAAAATCCGGTGACAATGTGGTGGTAAAGGCTGATTACAAGCTCGGCAATCTCGATAATGCCACCTGGACAATTGCTCCCGATGGAAGCTCCACACTCGATTTTGCCTACAACTTCAATGGCGTTATCGACCTCATGGGTGTGAAGTTTGATTTCCCCGAGGATAAGGTGCTGAGCAAGCGTTGGGTAGGCGATGGCCCCTATCGTGTATGGCAGAATCGTCTCCACGGTCCCCAATATGGCCTGTGGGAGAATGATTACAACGATCCTATCCCTGCCGAAAGTTTCACTTATCCCGAATTCAAGGGCTACTTCGCCAATGTGGATTGGATGGATATCAAGACACAGGACGGTACCATCGGTATCATCAACGAGACCCCCGGCGGTTACATCGGAGTATATGAGCCTCGCGACGGCCGTGATCACATCCTTTATGAATTGCCCAAGACCGGTATTGCAGTGATGGAAGTGATTCCTCCCGTGCGAAACAAGGTGAACACCACCGATCTCGCAGGTCCGTCATCTCAGCCCAAATGGGTTTCGGGCCAGTACACCGGTCGTGTAGGATTCCGTTTTGAGTAAATTCCTTGAAATATATCGTAATGAAAATACGAAATAAAATACTGCTCTCGGTGGCGTTGCTTTCGCTTTCAGCGTCGGCGGCGTCACGCCTTGAGCAATCGTTCCTCAACCCCTCCTACGATGCCCGTCCATGGTCGTTCTGGTATTGGATGTATGGTGCCGTTACCGAGGAGGGGGTCAAGGCCGATCTTGAGGCTATGAAGAATGTAGGCCTCGGTGGTACCTATCTTATGCCCATAAAAACTGTGGAGGGTGCTCCCCAATATGAAGGAAAGGCTCCTCAGCTCTCCCCTGAATGGTGGCGCCTCGTGGGTCGTAGCATGGAGATTGCCGATAGCCTGGGTCTGAAGCTCGGAATGCACATCTGTGACGGTTTCGCGCTTGCAGGCGGTCCGTGGATATCCCCTAAGGAGTCTATGCAGAAAGTCGTGTTTGCCGATACTGTAGTCAGTGGAGGCAAACTCGCCGGCCTGACGTTGCCTGTACCCGAAATGAAGGAGGGATATTACGAGGATATAGCCGTGTATGCCATGCCAGTAAAGGGTAGCCCTATACTCGCGAAACCCGTGATAACATGTGGCAACCTTGACGCCGATGTCCCTGCCGGTAAGGGTGTGAATATCGATGAAAAGGGCGTGATACGTTCATCAGTTCCCTGTTGGATCCAGTACGAATATCCTCAGCCTGTCACCGTAAGAAGCCTCGAGGTAGTGCTGAAGGGCAATAATTATCAGGCCAATCGCCTGAACGTTAAAGCCAGCGAAGATGGCAAGGTGTTCAAGGAGGTGAAACAGCTGGTGCCACCGCGCCATGGATGGCAGAATACCGATGAGAACAACACCTATTCCCTCCCCGAGACTACGGCTCGTTATTTCCGGTTCTATTGGACTCCCGAGGGGAGCGAACCCGCAAGCGAGGATCTCGATGCCGCCAAGTGGAAACCCAATCTCAAGGTCAATGACATTATCCTCAGTGGCGAACCGAAGATAAATCATTGGGAGGGAAAATCCGGTCGGGTATGGCGAGTGGCGGAGGCTACTTCCGATACCGAGGCTCCCGCGGCGGAATGTGTTCAGGTGGATGAGGTCATCGACCTCACCCCGGCATTGAAGGACGGAGCACTCACCGCCTCACTGCCTGATGGAGAATGGCGGATATTGCGTCTCGGCCACACATCCACCGGTCATACCAATGCTACTGGTGGAGCAGGGAAGGGCCTTGAATGTGATAAGTTCAGCCCCCAGGCCGTGGCAAAGCAGTTTGACAATTGGTTTGGCCGTGTGTTCCATGAATTGGATCCCGAGCTTGCCCGACGTGTGCTGAAATATATGCACGTCGACAGTTGGGAATGTGGCAGCCAGAACTGGAGCGATAATTTCGCATCGGAATTCAAGCGCCGTCGCGGATATGACCTCATGCCCTACCTGCCTCTTTATGCCGGAATCCCCATGGACAATGCCGAGACCTCCGAGAAGGTGCTCCGCGACATACGCACCACTATGGCCGAGCTTGTTGTGGATGTGTTCTACACGGTTCTTGCCGAGAAGGCCAAGGAGTACGACTGCTATTTCTCAGCCGAGTGCGTGTCTCCCACCATGGTGAGCGACGGCATGATGCACTATTCCAAGGTGGACTATCCCATGGGCGAATTCTGGCTCAACAGCCCAACCCATGATAAGCCTAACGATATGATCGATGCTATTCATGGTGCGCATGTATATGGCAAGAACATAGTTCAGGCCGAGGGCTTCACCGAACTTCGTGGCACATGGGATGAGACTCCGGCAACTCTCAAGACTCTTCTCGACCGAAATTATGCTCTTGGAATCAACCGCATATTCTATCATGTGAACGCCCATAATCCTTATCTTGATAAGAAACCCGGCATGACGCTCGATGGTATCGGATTGTTCTTCCAGCGTGATAACACATGGTATGGCGATGGAGGTAAGGCATTGACCGACTATATGCGTCGTTGCCAGGCTCTGTTGCAGTACGGTAGTCCCGTGATCGACATAGCGGTATTCACCGGTGAGGAGATGCCTCGTCGAGCCATCCTTCCCGACCGCCTCGTTCCTTCTCTCCCCGGTATCTTTGGCGCAGAGAGAGTGGAATCCGAGCGCACTCGTCTTGCTAATGTCGGTCAGCCTCTGCGTGTCAAGCCCGTAGGTGTCTCCCATTCAGCCAATATGGCCGATCCAGAGAAGTGGATCAATCCTATGCGCGGATACAATTATGACTCCATGAACAAGGACGCCCTTCTGAGACTTGCAACAGTCAAAAATGGCCGTATAGAAATGCCCGGTGGTTCTTCCTACCGCGTCCTTGTGCTCCCCTTGGCCCATCAGCTGATGCCTGATACCACTCTCAGTCCTGAAGTGCGGTCCAAGGTCGACGAGATGATCAAGGCCGGTGTGATAGTGCCCGAGTTGCCTTATGTCAAGGATGATTTTGGAGCATATGGTCTTGACCGCGATGTTGTGCTTCCCGAGAATGTGGCATGGACCCATCGCCGTAACAATGAGGATAACGTTGACCTTTATTTCATCTCCAATCAGGAAGAGACTCCGCGCGAGTTCACAGCCTCGTTCCGTGTAGCCGGACGTGTTCCCGAGTTGTGGGATCCTATGACCGGTGAGATCGATCGTAACCTTGATTGGAAAACGGTGGATAGTCGCACTGAGGTTAAGATGGATCTTGCAGGAGCCGGTTCAGCATTCATTGTATTCAGCCAGCCCACTGAGGCAACAGCCGGGACTGCGCCGGTCCGCAACGAGAAGCAGGAACTGCTCAATACCGGCAAGTGGAATGTTAAATTCTCCACCACTGGTCGCGAGATTGTTTCCGACACGCTTTTTGATTGGACCTCAAGCGAGGATAACGATGTGAAATATTACTCCGGAACTGCCACTTACACTACCACTTTCAAGGCGCCTAAGTTTGGAAAGAACGATCGTGTGATGCTTGATCTCGAGGGGCTTCATGATGTCGCTACCGTTGTGGTCAATGGTAAGGAATGTGGCATTGTGTGGACAGCTCCCTATCAGGTGGATATCACCGATGCTGTAAAGAAAGGTAAGAACAACCTTAGTATCGCCGTCACCAACACATGGGCCAATGCCTTGTTGGGCGCTGATGAGGGCAATGCTCCTTTCGATGGCATATGGACCAACGGCAAATACCGTAGGGCTGAGAAGACTCTCATTCCTGCCGGACTTACCGGACCGCTTAAACTGACTGTTATAACTAAATAAGCAATGGAAATGACTAAGAATCGTCAATATATGACTCGTGGCCTGGGAGCGTTTGCTCTCATGGCTATGAGCCTTGTGTCGCAGGCCGAGGTGAAAATGCCTGCATTCTTTTCTGACAATATGGTGATTCAGCGCAACACTGATGCCAAAATGTGGGGTGAGGCCACCCCGGGTTCCACCGTCACCGTATCTCCGGGCTGGACCGGCGACACTTACAAGGTGAAATGCGGAAAGGATGGTAAATGGAGAATCTCGTTCCCCACTCCCGATGCCGGCGGCCCTTACAGCGTCACGGTCAGCGATGGCACTCCGGTGACCCTCAACAATGTAATGCTCGGCGAGGTGTGGCTCTGCTCCGGCCAAAGCAACATGGAGATGCCCATGAAGGGATTTAAGAACCAGCCCGTGGATGGAGCCAACATGGCTATCCTCGAGAGCCGCAATCCCGATCTGCGCCTATTCACCGTAAAGCGTAACTCATCTACAATTCCTGTCGATGATGTCACCGGTTCATGGAGCGAGGCTTCACCGGAATCGGTGCGCAATTTCAGTGCCACAGCCTATTTCTTTGGCCGTCGCATCGAGGACTATCTCGATGTTCCAGTTGGCTTGATCGTAGTGGCATGGGGTGGATCGGCTTGCGAGGCGTGGATGAACGACGAGATGCTCGCCGCTTTCCCCGAGGCTGCCGCCAATATTCCGGCTGTTGACGGAGAGATCAAGTCCAAGAACCGCACTCCGAGTGTTCTGTTCAAAGGCATGCTCAACCCCTTTATCGGTCTCCCCATGCGTGGTGTGATATGGTATCAGGGCGAGGATAACTGGAATCGTGCGCACACTTACACCGATATGTTCTCCACCATGATCAAAGGATGGCGCGACCTGTGGGGACAGGGAGAATTCCCCTTCTATTATTGTCAGATAGCCCCCTATGACTATTCTATCATTACCGAACCCGGTAAGGAGATTATAAATTCAGCCTATCTTCGCGAGGCTCAGGCCCGTGTTGAGAATCTCGTGCCTAATACCGGTATGGCAGTGCTCATGGATGCCGGCTGGGCGGGCGGTATTCATCCCTCCAATAAGCGCACTCCCGGCGAGAGGCTTGCCCTCCTCGCTCTTGGTAAGACCTATGGCGTGAAGGGTATAGGATATGAGAGCCCGGTGTACAAATCCATGGAAGTCAAGGGCGACACCGTGATAGTCAGCTTTGACCGCGCCCCCGAGTGGATCGCCGGAAAGCATAGTTTTGAGTCCAACCAGTTTCAGCTCGCAGGAGCCGACCGGGTGTTCTATCCGGCCAAAGCGTGGATCTCCCGTAGTAAAGTGATGGTGAAGAGCGACAAGGTGCCTTATCCGGTTGCTGTGCGTTATGCTTTCGAGAATGCTTCTGAGGGCGACCTGTTCAGCACCGATGGATTGCCCGTGTCATCGTTCCGTTCCGATGATTGGCCCGACGACCGTCCGATTAAAAAATGATCCTCATGAAGCGATATTCACTGGCTACCCTGAGTCTCGCCCTGATGCTTAATGTCTCGGCCGGTGCCCCTACTGATTATGTATGGGACACCCCGAGCACTGACTCTTCAGCCTCCATGCCCGTGGGTGGTGGAGACATCGGTTTGAATGTATGGGCCGAGGACAATGGGGATATCCTCTTCTATATGGGCCGTAGTGGGGCTTACGACGAGCACGGCACGCTTCTTAAGCAGGGGCGTGTCAGGTTGCGTCTGCTCGGTGGCAACACATCCGGGTTTTCCCAGCGTCTGAAACTCGAAGAGGGGTATTGCACCATTGATGCCAATGGTTCCAAGGTGACGATATGGGCCGATGTGTTCCGTCCGGTAGTGCATGTCGAGGTTGAGAGCTCCAAGGCCATCTCCCCGGCGGTTTCGTATGAGAATTGGCGATATGCCGACCGTCCATTCAAGAAAGGGGAGGGCAGGCAGAATTCCTGGAAATGGTCGTCGCCCAAGGGGCTGATCACTTCGCGTGACTCGGTGTTCGCTTCTGGCAACGCTGTGACTTTCCTTCATGCCAATCCCGATGAGACGGTGTTTGACGTGACCGTTGCACGCGAGGGGCTTGATTCAGTAAAGAATCGTCTGTGGAATCCGTTGGCCAATCTTACATCAGGTGGCCGTCTCCGTGGCGATAATATGCGTTTTGTCGGCACCTCCGATGGTGTGTATGACGGCACCGACTATCGAGCCTGGAATTTCGAGAGCGTAAAGCCGGCACGCAAGCACCATTTCACAATCTCGTTCAATAATCAGCAGACCAAGGATCTCTCCCAATGGATCGCTGACGTTGACAGCGTGGAGCGATCGGTCAATCTGCGTAACGACCGCAAGGCTTCCCGGGAGTGGTGGCGCGGATATTGGGACCGTAGCTACATCGCTTCGCCCGACGTTAACGACAGTATCGTGGGACGCATAGCGCGCAATTACACCTTGTTCCGTTACATGCTCGGATGTAATGCGTATGGTAAGGAACCCACCAAGTTCAATGGAGGACTCTTCACCTTCGATCCGCACCATGTGAAGGAGGACCAAGTATTTACTCCCGATTACCGTAATTGGGGCGGTGGCACCATGACTGCCCAGAATCAGCGCCTCGTCTATTGGCCTATGCTCAAGAGCGGTGATTTTGACATGATGACACCCCAGTTTGATTTCTATAACCGTATGCTCGACAATGCTTGCTTGCGTTCTCAGGTCTACTGGGGACATGATGGAGCTTGTTTCGCCGAGCAGATCGAACTGTTCGGTCTCCCCAACATGATGGAATATGGCACCAAGCGTCCGGCTTGGGCTGATCCCGGTGTTGAATACAACGCCTGGCTCGAATATGAATGGGATACGGTGCTTGAATTCTGTCAGATGATGCTTGAGAGCGCCCGTTACAATGGCACTGATATTTCACAGTATCGTCCCTTGATTGAGAAATCCCTCACATTCTTCGATGAGCATTACCGCTACCTTGCATCGCGCCGTGGTAGCAAGAACCTCGACGGAGATGGTAAGCTGATACTCTTCCCAGGTTCGGGTTGCGAGACCTACAAAATGACCAACAATGCGTCCTCGACCATATCCGCGCTCCGCCGTGTGACCGGAGAATATATCGATTACATGAAAGCTCATGGCGATACCGCCGTGTCAAAATGGACATCGTTGCTGGGACGCATCCCTGAAATGCCGTTGCGCACTGTCGATGGACGCACCATGATAGCCCCGGCAAAGACTTGGGAACGCATCAATAATGTCGAGACCCCTCAGCTTTACCCCGTGTGGCCATGGAAATTCTATGGTGTCACCGTGAGCGACAGTGCCGATCTTCAGGTTGCGCGCAACACATATCTTTACGATCCCGATGCTCTCAGGTTCCGTTCATCCACAGGCTGGAAGCAGGACAATATTTGGGCCGCACGTCTTGGCTTGGTTGACGAAGCCTTCGACCTCACTTCTCAGAAGTTTGCTGACGGCTCTCACCGTTTCCCCTCATTCTTTGGCCCGGGCTACGATTGGACCCCCGATCATAACTGGGGCGGAAGCGCCATGATAGGCTTGCAGGAGATGCTGATGCAGACCGGTGCTGATGGTAAGAAAATCTACATACTTCCGTCATGGCCGCTCGACAGGGATATCAGCTTTAAGCTCCATGCCCCGGAAAAAACCGAGGTGGAGGTTAAACTTCAGGACGGAAAGATAGTCTATCTGAACGTAACTCCATCATCGCGTATCGACGATATTGTATTGCCTGATTCTTTAAAGAAGAAATAACATCTTATCATGAAAATATTTTCCAGTATTATTGCCCTTCTGCTGTTGCCGTTGTTCGCGATAGCCGGAGAGATAACCCCTCAGGAGATTTCCGTAGCCGGTTTTTTCCCGTTGCAGGATTCCGGCAGGGTTATCTATGATTTCAACAATGGGTGGCGTTACCACCTTGGTGATGTCACCGACGGAGCATCCACTTCGCTTGACGATTCTTCATGGGAGGTAGTTTCGACCCCTCACACCGTCGAGCTCCTTCCTGCTGAAGGTAGCGGTTGCCGCAACTACCAGGGTAAAGCCTGGTATCGCAAGCATTTTGTGATGCCCGAGGATACCAAGGGCAAGGATGTGACCCTCCATTTCGAGGCTGTCATGGGAAAACAGAAGTTCTATGTCAACGGTAAGGAAGTCAAGGAAAACTTCGGCGGTTACCTTCCCGTGACCATTTCGCTCACCGAGGCCGGTGTGAAGCCGGGCGAGGAGTGTGTTGTAGCCGTAATGGCCGATAACAGCGATGACAAGACCTTCCCTCCCGGCAAGCCTCAACATTCGCTTGACTTCGCATATCATGGTGGCATCTACCGTGATGTGTGGATGATCGCCAAGGATCCTGTGGCTATCACTGATCCGGTTGAGGCCGGCAAGGTGGCCGGAGGCGGTGTCTTCGTTCATTTCGACAAGGTTTCCGATAAATCCGCCGAGGTGAATATTGATACCGATCTTGCCAATAATGGTCGCGTGGCCCGCAAGGTCACCGTAGAGACCTCGCTGATCGATCCTCAGGGTAAGTTGGTACGTAAAGTCAGCACCCCTGTCACCCTTAAGGCCGGAGAGAACCGCTCTGTAGCACAGAAGATTCAGGTCAAGAATCCTGATCTGTGGTCGCCCGATTCGCCGGTACTTTATCGCGTGGAATCTCGCGTGAAGGACGGCAAGACTACTATCGATGGCGGTGCCACTCGCGTGGGTATCCGTTATTTTCATTTCGATGGAGACAAGGGTTTCTTCCTCAATGGCAAACCTTTCGGTCAGCTTATCGGTGCCAACCGTCACCAGGATTTCGCTTACGTAGGCAATGCTGTTCCTAACTCCCAGCAGTGGCGTGATGCCAAGCGTCTGCGCGACGCCGGATGTCGCATCATCCGTGTGGCCCATTATCCTCAGGATCCTTCGTTCATGGATGCCTGCGATGAACTCGGCCTTTTCGTGATTGTCGCCACTCCGGGTTGGCAGTATTGGAATAAGGATCCTCAGTTTGCCGAGCGTGTTCATGATAACACTCGCTCCATCATCCGCCGTGACCGCAATCATCCGTCGGTACTCATGTGGGAACCTATCCTGAATGAGACCCGTTATCCCGAGAATTTCTCTCTTGAAGCACTCCAGATCACCAAGGATGAATATCCCTATCCCGGACGCCCCATCGCGGCCGCCGACATGCACTCGGCCGGTGTGAAGGAGAATTATGACCTCGTGTATGGCTGGCCCGGTGATGATGAGAAGGCCGATGCTCCCCGTCAGAACATATTTACCCGAGAGTTCGGCGAGAATGTGGATGACTGGTATGCCCACAACAATGATAATCGTGCGTCCCGCAGCTGGGGCGAGCGTCCCATGAAGGTTCAGGCTCTGTCGCTTGCCAAGACCTACGATGGCCTTTACCGCACCACCGGCAAATTCATCGGCGGAGCGCAGTGGCACCCCTTCGATCACCAGCGCGGTTATCATCCCGATCCCTATTGGGGCGGTATATACGACGCATTCCGTCAGCCCAAATATGCTTACCACATGTTCCGTAGCCAGACAGCCCACGATCTTGAGCACCCTGTGGCCGAGTCAGGTCCCATGGTTTATATCATGCACGAGATGACCCAGTTCTCCGACCCCGATGTGGTTGTGTTCAGCAACTGCGACTCCGTGCGCCTCTCTATCTACGACGGTGCCAAGTCCTGGACACTTCCCGTGCTCCATGAGGAGGGCCACATGCCCTCTGCTCCTGTTGTATTCAAGGATGTATGGGATTTCTGGGAGGCCCGTGGCTACAGCTACACCAACAAGAATTGGCAGGCCGTAAATCTTGTGGCCGAGGGTATAGTTGACGGCAAAGTCGTGGCTACACAGCGCAAGATGCCTTCGCGTCGTTCCACCAAGCTGCGCCTTTATGCCGATTGGAATGGCAAACCGCTCGTGGCTGATGGATCCGACTTCATCGTAGTAGTGGCCGAGGTCACTGACGATAATGGCAATGTCCGTCGTCTTGCCAAGGAAAACATTGTGTTCACCGTTGAGGGTGAGGGTGAGATCATCGGCGATGCTTCGATCCATGCCAATCCACGTCCAGTGGAGTGGGGTTCGGCTCCTGTTCTGATCCGAACCACCCGTAATCCTGGCAAGATCAAGATCACAGCGAGAGTCGAGGCTCCCGGCACTCATGCGCCTACTCCTGCCGAACTTGTCATTGAGAGTGTTCCCGCCACAATCCCGGCACTTTACACTGATGTCCGTACAGCTGGCACCAATGTCAAGACTGGCCGTAGCGACAGCAAGAACGCTCCTGCCCTTTCCGAGGATGAGAAGCGCAAAATTCTCGAGGAAGTGGATCTCCAGCAGCAGGAATTCGGTATTCAGAAGTAACACCACATTCTTAGAAAAGACCAATTATAATCATACCTTAACAAATGAAAAGAATCTTATTATTAGCTACTGTAGCCATTGTGTCAATGGACGTTGCTGCCCAGTACCCCCAGGTTCCTGATTCAGTCAAGGCCCGGGCTGCCAGGCAGGAAGCTGAGTGGGAAGCCCTGTCCGACCAGGCCTGGGAAAAAGCCTATCCCATAGTGATGAAAGAGGAGGCTGAGAAAGGCCGTCCTTATCGTCCTTGGGCGCAGTATCCGGGCGATCTCCTGCAGAGCGACATTGTAGCTTTCCCCGGTGCCGAAGGTGGTGGTGCATACACCCCCGGCGGACGTGACGGAAAGGTGATCGTAGTGACTTCGCTTGCCGATCGTGGCCCCGGCACATTGCGCGAGGCTTGCGAGACCGGTGGTGCACGTATTGTTGTTTTCAATGTGGCCGGAGTGATAAATCTTGAATCTCCTATAAATGTCCGTGCACCCTATCTCACTATCCTTGGTCAGACTGCTCCCGGCGACGGTGTATGCGTTACTGGTGCCTCGTTCCTCATTGACACCCACGATGTAGTTGTGCGTCACATGCGTTTCCGTCGCGGTGCCATGGATGTGGCTTTCCGTGATGACGCTCTTGGTGGAAATGCTGTAGGTAATATCATGATCGACCACGTGTCGGCTTCATGGGGCCTTGACGAGAACATGTCGGTCTACCGTCACGTGTACAACCGTGACCCTGAGACCGGACGTGGCGACAAACTGCCCACCGTGAACATCACCATTCAGAACAGTATCTTCTCCGAGGCTCTCGACACCTACAATCATGCTTTCGGTGCCACTATCGGTGGTCACAACAGCACTTTTGCCCGCAATCTGTTTGCCTCCAACATCTCCCGCAACTGCTCTATAGGCATGAATGCCGGATTTAATTTCATCAACAACGTTACCTATAACTGGTGGAATCGTTCGGTTGATGGTGGGGACAACACAAGCCGCCTCAACATTATCAACAACAACTTCAAGCCCGGTCCCATCACCGAGACCAATGCCCCGGATGCTCCTATCCGTTACCGCATCGTGAAGATGGAAGCCGGTCGTGATCCCGCCCATAAGGGACAGTTTGGCCGTGCTTATGTTGACGGTAACGTGGTGTGGGGCAACGAGACTGTCACAGCCGACAACTGGGCCGGAGGTGTGCAGCTTCCCGATAATATCAAGGTTTCCGACCGCATTGCCGACATCAAGGTCAACATGCCTTTCCCCATGGCCGACGTGACCATCATGGATACCAAGGCCGCTTATGACCATGTGCTCAACAATGCCGGTGCCACCAAGCCCCGTCGTGATGCTGTTGATGCGCGTGTAATCAAGTCAGTAGCTACCGGAAAGGCTATCTATGCCAAGGATGCCGACAAGTACGAGGCTGTGTCTCCTTACGTGAAGCGTCGTCTGCCTATCGATTCTTACAAGTACGGCATCATCACCGATCCCCGTCAGGTGGGAGGTCTCCCCGAATACAAGGGCAAACCCCGTGTCGACACCGACGGTGACGGTCTGCCCGACGATTGGGAAAAGAAAAATGGTCTTGATCCTAAAGATCCTACTGATTCCGCAAAAATTTCGCCCAACGGATATGCATGGATTGAAGTATATGCCAATGAACTCGCTGAATAAGTGTGAGTTCTACACTTAATAATCAGCTCCCGGTTTGATCACGTCATCAACCGGGAGCTTTCTTTTTTATCGGATCCGGGCGTGAACTGTGCGATTTACAAGCCGATACATGTGGCAAATGATTTGTGAAAATGAGATATATTTATTAATTTTGCCTTTATTAATGAAATCTTCCATGAAATTACTGTCAAAATCTTTGTTTTTTTCTGTCATATCCATGTTGTCGTTGCATGCGTCGGCCCAGCAGGAATATAAGCTTTGGTACGACTCCCCGGCACAAGTGTGGACAGAAGCCCTTCCTCTCGGAAACGGTCGTCTTGGTGCCATGGTATATGGCAATCCCGGAGCGGAACAGATTCAACTCAATGAAGAGACCATCTGGGCCGGACAGCCTAATGATAATGCCAATCCCGATGCTAAGGAATGGATTCCCAAGATCCGACAGCTCGTATTTGAAGGGAAGTACCGCGAGGCTCAGGACATGTGCACCGCCCATGTAAAGTCTCACAAGAATCAGGGTATGCCTTATCAGCCGTTTGGCGATCTGCGCATAACTTTCCCCGGCCACACCCGATATGATAACTATTACCGTGAGCTCAGCCTCGATTCGGCCCGCACAGTGGTAAAATACTCGGTTGATGGCGTGAATTTCACCCGCGAGACATTCGCCTCATTCCCCGATCAGGTAGTGGTCACCCGCATAACGGCCGATAAGCCCGGTAGCGTAATGTTCAACGCCACCCTCACCACTCCTCACCCCGATGTCATGATAGCATCCGAGGGCGACGACATTACCCTGAGCGGTGTCAGCTCCAATCACGAGGGTCTTAAAGGCAAGGTCGAGTTCCAGGGCCGCGCCCGTGCCGTGGCCAAGGGCGGAAAGGTTTCGTCGCGCGACGGTGTGCTCTCCGTTGAGAATGCCGACGAGGCTGTGATCTACACCTCTATAGCCACCAACTTCAATAACTACAAGGATATAACAGGCGATGAAGTGGCCCGTGCCAAGAAGTATCTCGACACTGCCGTGACTCGTCCTTACGCCGAGGCTAAGAAGGACCATGTGGATTTCTATCAGAAGGAGATAGGATCCTCATCGCTCGATCTCGGCCCTGACAGGTATGCCGACGTCCCCACCGATCTCCGCGTGGAGCGCTTCAAGGACACTCACGATTCTCACCTCGTGGCAACGTATTATAAGTTTGGACGTTACCTGCTCGTGTCAAGCTCTCAGCCCGGATGCCAGCCCGCCAACCTTCAGGGCATTTGGAACGACAAGATGTTCCCCTCCTGGGACAGCAAATACACCTGCAATATCAACCTTGAGATGAACTATTGGCCTGCCGAGGTCACCAATCTCACCCATCTCAACGAGCCTCTGTTCCGTCTCATCAAGGAAGTGAGCCAGACCGGCGCACAGACCGCCAAGACCATGTACGATGCTCCCGGTTGGGTGCTCCATCACAACACTGATATATGGCGCGTTACCGGAGCCATCGACAATGCCCCCTCGGGCATGTGGATGGGAGGTGGAGCATGGCTCAGCCGTCATCTGTGGGAACACTATCTCCACACCGGTGATATCGAATTTCTCAAGGAGGCTTATCCCATCATGAAGGGTGCTGCCGAGTTCTACGATGCCACCATGGTGTATGATCCTTCCAACGGCATGCTTGTGGTGTGCCCGAGCAATTCCCCCGAGAACACCCCCAAGGGTCATAACGCTACCACTACTGCCGGTGCCACTATGGATAATCAGCTTGTCACCGAGCTTTGGGACAATGTGATCACCGCGGCTGCCATCCTTGACACCGACAAGGAATTTGCCGAGCGTCTCAAGACACGTGTTAAGGAGATTTCCCCCATGCGCATCGGCCATTGGGGCCAGCTCCAGGAATGGGCCGGCGACTGGGATGATCCCGAGGATGTTCACCGCCATGTGTCTCACCTCTATGGAATGTATCCTTCCAATCAGATATCACCGTTCCGCACTCCCGAGCTCTTCGATGCCGCCCGCACCTCGCTCATCCACCGTGGCGACCCGTCCACCGGTTGGAGCATGGGATGGAAAGTGTGCCTGTGGGCACGTATGCTCGATGGCGATCATGCTTACAAGCTGATCACTGACCAGCTCACCCTCGTGCGCAATGAGAAGAAGAAAGGTGGCACATATCCCAACCTCTTCGATGCGCATCCGCCGTTCCAGATCGATGGAAACTTCGGTTGTGTGGCCGGTATAGCCGAGATGCTCATGCAGAGCCACGATGGATTCATCTATCTGTTGCCCGCGCTTCCGTCGGTATGGCCCGACGGCGAGATCAAGGGACTGCGTGCCCGTGGCGGATTTGAGATCGATCTCAAGTGGCGTGCCGGCAAGATAGAGACTGTGAAGATCACCTCCACCATCGGTGGTGTGTGCCGTCTCCGCACTCTCACCCCCATCAAGGGCAAAGGACTCAAGCAGGCCAAGGGTGAGAACCCCAACACCCTTTTCGCGATGTATGAGACACCCGCTCCTATCGTTAGCCCCGAAGCCAAGCTCAATCCCGTCGATCTTAAGAAGACATATCTTTACGATCTTTCCACCAAAGCCGGAGAAACCTATATTCTCACCGGCAAGTGATATCATAATCGCCCGGATCACGCAATCGCATTGTGATGGCATGATCCGGCGGTACATATCTGAAATCCTTATAGAATAATTATATTACCAGTTACTATAATGAAAAAACTAACCTTAATTCTACTATTCCTTGCCGCTATTACCTCAGCGTATGCACAGGATCCTGTAAAGACTGTCTATAAGCCTTGGGACAATGGAAAACTTCGTGTTTCCGACAATGGTACCTATCTCCAGCATGAGAACGGACGTCCGTTCTTCTGGATGGGTGAGACCGGATGGCTCCTCCCCGAGCGTCTGGACCGTTCCGAGGCTTCCTATTACCTCAATGGTTGCCGTGAGGCAGGCTACAATGTGGTACAGGTGCAGACCATCAACGGTGTGCCGGCAATTAACTTCTATGGCCAGCTATCCAATCCCGACGGATGGGATTTCTCCAATATCAACAAAAAGGGAGTATATGGATACTGGGATCACATGGACTATATAATAAAGCAGGCCGAAAACCAGGGCATCTATATCGCCATGGTTCCCATCTGGGGCGGTCTTGTAAAGGCCGGCCTTATGAGCGTGAAGGACGCCGAGGCCTATGGTAAATTCCTTGCCGAGCGTTACAAGGACTCTCCCAACATCATTTGGGTGATGGGTGGCGACATCAAGGGTGACATCAACCCCGACCAGTGGAACACCATGGCCCGCACCATCAAGTCCATCGACAAGAACCACCTCATGAGCTACCATCCTTTCGGCCGTACCTCATCAATCAATTGGTTCCACAATGCCGACTGGCTTGATTTCAATATGTTCCAGAGCGGACACCGCCGTTACGACCAGGTGAGGGGCGACGGTGACGACACAGCCCAGGCTGCTCAGGCCGAGGACAACTGGCGTTACGTCGAGGCCGGTCTCGCCATGAAGCCCCGCAAACCCATCTTTGATGCCGAGCCCTCCTACGAGGAGATTCCTCAGGGCCTCCACGATCCTTCTCAGCCTTGGTGGAAGGCCCCCGATGTACGTCGCTATGCCTACTGGGCAGTCTTTGCCGGTGCATTCGGTCACACCTATGGCCACAACTCCATCATGCAGATGCTTAAGCCTGCCAATGTGGGTGGCTATGGTGCCAAGAAAACATGGTATGAAGGCATGAAGGATCCCGGCTTCAATCAGATGAAGCATCTCAAAAACCTCATTCTTGCTTTCCCTTACTTCGAGCGTGTGCCTGATCAGAGCGTGATAGCCGGAGAGAACGGCACCCGTTACGACCGTCTCATCGCCACCCGTGGCAATGATTACCTCCTGGTCTACAACTACACCAACCGTCCCATGGAGATTGATCTCACCAAGATCTCGGGCAAGAAGAAAAACGTATGGTGGTATGATCCCACCGACGGACATCTTGAATATGCCGGTGAGTTTGACAGCAAGGTAACTCCGTTCCAGTACGACGGTGGCCACGGTGCAGGCAATGACCGTGTTCTCATCGCTGTCGATTCCACCAAGGATTACGTAGGCAAGGATTGGACCAAGCTTCCTACCCGTAACTGATCAACTTAAAGTGATAATCATGCTGTCTGCCTGTGGCGGACAGCATGTGCATATATAATATTTTTATACACACTCTTAGTAACTATCATGTTTAGGATATCAATCCTGTTGCTTACGTTTCTCGTATCAGTAGGAGTCAGGGCCGGAGTCAATGTCGGTTCGCTCACTACCGAGGGACTGGTGACACCTCTTAACATTGAGACTCCCGCGCCCCGTCTCAGTTGGATTATAACATCCACTGACCGTGACGTCATGCAGACCTCATATCACATTCTCGTGGCATCCGAGCCTGAGAAGCTCGCCGTGGGTAAGGCCGACATCTGGGATTCCGGAGTCGTGAAGTCCGACCAGTCGGTATGGGTTCCTTATGCCGGCAAGAAACTTGCCGACAACACCCGCTGTTACTGGAAAGTCAAGGTATCCACCACACGTGGCGAATCTCCCTGGAGCCCGATGGCCGAGTGGGGCATGGGTATCGTAGGCGAAGGCCACTGGGGCGGACGCTGGATAGGTTGGGAAGGTCCCTTCGAGTGGGACATCGAGGATTCCCACAGCCGCATGAGCTCGCGCTATCTGCGCAAGGAGTTCAAGAGCGAGAACAAGACCATCAAGAGAGCCACCGCCCACATCTCGGGCCTTGGTCTCTACGAAATGTATATCAATGGAAAGAAAGTGGGTGATGATGTGCTCACCCCGGCTCCTACCGATTACCGCCGCACCACTCTCTACAATTCCTATGATGTCACTGACCTCCTTAAAGGCAATGGAGCGGAAAATGCCGTGGGTGTGACCCTCGGCAATGGCCGTTTCTACACCATGCGTCAGAATTACAAGCCCTATAAGATCCCCACATTCGGTTACCCCAAGATGCGCATGAACCTCATCATCGAGTACACCGATGGCACCAAGCAGCGTGTCAACAGCGATGAGAAGTGGGCATTGACAGCCAAGGGGCCTATCAGGAGCAACAATGAGTATGACGGCGAGGTATATGACGCCTCTCTCGAGCTTGGCGACTGGACTCTCCCCGGATACGATGATTCCAAGTGGCTCAAGGCCCAGCGGGCCGAGCTCCCCTACGGTACCCTGCGTGGCAACACTGCCCCCAACATGAAGGTGATGCGCACGTTGACCCCCAAGTCCGTGCGTAAGCTCGGCGACCGTTTCCTTGTGGATTTCGGCCAGAATATGGCAGGATGGGTAAATATAGCCATCTCCGATGTGGCCAAGGGCGACACCGTGTTCATCCGTTATGCCGAGCGCATTTCACCCGATAGCACTCAGCTCAATGTCGAGAATCTCCGCCATGCCCAGAGCACCGATAAATACGTTGCCAACGGCACTGAGAAAGGTGTGAAATGGAGCCCTAAATTCTCCTATCACGGATTCCAGTATGTCGAGGTGACCGGTCTCAAGGATCTCAAGCCCGAGGATATCGTGGCCGAGTTCGTTTACGATAATCTGCCCGACAATGGCTCGTTCCATAGCTCCAATCCTACTATGAACGCCATCCACCGCAACGCCTGGTGGGGTATTGCGAGCAACTATAAGGGTGTGCCGGTCGATTGCCCTCAGCGCGACGAGCGTCAGCCGTGGACCGGTGACCATAACATGGGTACATGGGGCGAGAATTTCCTCTTTGACAACGGAACATTCTACGCCAAGTGGATGGACGACATGAGGGAATCGCAGCGCGAGGACGGCTGTCTGCCCGACATCGCTCCGGCCTATTACAACTACTATACCTCCGATATGACATGGTCGTCCACTCTTCCTGTGGTGTGCGACATGCTCTATGAGCAGACCGGAAACATCCAGCCCATCGTGCGCAACTACGATGCCATGAAGAAGTGGTTGCGTCACATCCGCGAGGATTATACCAGCAAGGACGGCCTTATCACCGCCGATAAGTTTGGCGACTGGTGCGTACCCCCCGAGAAACCCGAGATGGTGCATAGCCAGGATCCGGCCCGTAAGACCGACGGTACACTCATCGCCTCGGCTTACTATTACAAGGTGTGTCAGATGATGGCCAAGTTTGCCCGTCTGCAGGGCCTTGACTCCGAGGCCGCAGCTTGGGAAGCTGATGCCGACAAGGTGAAGGATGCCTTCAACAAGCATTTCCTCACTGTTAAGAAAGGCACCTCGCCGGTAAAGACCCCTCATATCCTATATCCCGACAGTATATTCTACGGTAACAATACCGCTACCGCCAATGTGCTTCCGCTTGCCTTCGACATGGTTCCTGATGAATACCGTCAGGCTGTGGCCGATAATCTTATCAAGACCATTATCCAGACCAACAATGGCCACATCTCTACCGGTGTGATCGGTGTCAACTGGCTCATGCGCGAGCTTTCCCGCATCGGCCGAGGCGATGTGGCAGCCCTCCTTGCCACCAATACTTCCTATCCGAGCTACGGTTACGAGATCTCCAAGGGTGCCACTACTATCTGGGAGCTTTGGAACGGCGATACCGCAAGCTGGCGCATGAACAGCAACAATCATGTGATGATGCTTGGCGACCATCTCAACTGGTACTATCAGGACCTCGCCGGCTTCAATCCCGCTCAGCCCGGTTACAAGCAGATACTCCTCAAGCCCGATTTCTCCATACAGCAGCTCGACAGCATCAGCGCCACTTACCGCACTCCCTACGGCCTGCTCAGAAGCAGCTGGGTTAAGACCCCCATGCACATTGTGTGGAACATCGAGATCCCCTGCAACACTACGGCTCTTGTGTGTGTGCCTACTCCCGACAAGAAGGCTGTCAAGGCCAAGGGTGCCAAGTATGTGCGCACCGAGGGCAATGACTCCTACTGGAGCGTTGGTTCAGGCAAATACACTTTTGATATAAAGGTCGATCCTTCGCTCGGTGAGAAGCGCAAGGGTATCCTTGTTGATGAATTCCTCTATGAGTCCACATCATTCCCCGAGTGCCACGGCGCCACTATCGTGGAATTGGCCAACGGCGACCTTGTTGCTTCCTTCTTCGGAGGTACCAAGGAGAAGAACCCCGATTGTGTGATATGGGTGTGCCGTAAGCCCAAGGGTGCTACCGAGTGGACCGAACCCGTGATTGCTGCCGACGGTGTGTTTGATCTCAACGATCCCACCATCAAGCTTGCAGGACTCTCGGGTATCAATGCCGAGACCACCCCTGCAACGGCCGGTCCCGTAGGTCCCCATTTCAAAGGTGACATCTCCAACGCACGTCGCAAGGCTTGCTGGAACCCGGTATTGTTCCGTATTCCCGGCAAGGACGAGATCATGCTGTTCTTCAAGATAGGCTCCAGCGTGGGAGACTGGACCGGATGGGTAACTCGCTCGACCGACGGTGGTGTCACCTGGTCGGACCGCGAACCTCTTCCCGAAGGGATCCTTGGCCCGATCAAGAACAAGCCCGAGTATATCAATGGCCGCATCATAGCCCCCAGCAGCCGTGAGGGTAAAGGATGGCGTGCATGGATCGAGATGAGCGATGACGGCGGTAAGACATGGCATTCCACCGGTGCTCTCCCCTCCGATTCGGCTTACCGTACAAATGAGAAGGAGAAGCTCGAACCGATATATGCCATTCAGCCGAGCATACTTAAGCTTGCCGATGGTCGCCTGCAGATCATTTGCCGTACACGTAACGCCAAACTCGCCACGAGCTGGAGTTCCGACAATGGTTCTACCTGGACCCCCATGACACTCATGGATATGCCCAACAATAATTCCGGCACCGATGCCGTGACTCTTGCCGATGGCCGTCACGTGCTTATATATAATGATTTCGCTACCCTCGACGGCACCCCCAAGGGTGTGCGCAATCCTCTGTGTGTAGCTGTCTCGGACGATGGCCTCAACTGGGATAACGTGATAACTCTCGAGGAGAGCCCCGTGAGCCAATACTCCTATCCCAGCATCATCCAGGGAAAGGACGGAAAGCTCCATGCCGTGTACACCTGGCGTCGCCAGCGCATCAAGCATGCTGAAATAGATCTATAAACCATCATTTTTACGAGTTATTTTACCATTACTTTATCACCATGAAATTTTTAACAGCGATAATAGCTACAATGGGGCTTACCGCAGGATTATATTCCTGCCAGTCGGCCAATAAGGCATCCGAGCAGCCCGAGGAGCAGCTCTACATGTTCACATCTTTCCATGAACCGGCCGACGAGGGTCTCCGCTTCCTTTACAGCGAGGACGGTATCCACTGGGACAGCATAGCGGGCACATGGCTCAAGCCGATGCTCGGCCAGAATATCATGCGCGACCCTTCTATTGTGGTCGGCCCCGACAGCACCTATCATCTCGTGTGGACTATTGCATGGAAGGGGGACACCGGATTTGGCTACGCCAGCTCCAAGGATCTTGTGAACTGGACCGAACAGCGTCGTATTCCCGCCATGGATTCAGTGGTTTCAGCCCAGAACCTGTGGGCGCCCGAACTGTTCTACGACGATGTGAAGGAGCAGTTCATGATCGTATATGCCTCCTGTGTGCCTGACGCCGGCTTTGACGTAGGTATCGAGGATGAGAAGAACAATCATCGTCTCTACTGCGTGACCACTAAGGATTTTGTCACATTCTCCGATCCGAAACTGTTCTACGAGCCCGGATTCAGCTGTATCGACGCCACCCTCGTGAAGCGTGGTCCCGAGGATTACGTGATGGTGGTCAAGGATAACACACGTCCCAACCGCAATATCAAGATTGCATTCGCCAAGAACGCTGAGGGGCCTTATTCCGAGGCTTCCGAGCCGTTCACCGAGTCATTTACCGAGGGTCCGTCCGTGGCCAAGGTGGGTGATGACTACTACGTGTATTACGACACCTACAGAAAATTCATCTATAGCGCGCATAAGACCCGTGATTTCATCCATTTCACCGATGTGACCGACAGCATCTCCATTCCTGCCGGACACAAGCACGGCACAGTGTTCCGCGCACCGAAATCGGTAGTTGAAAACCTTATCGAAAAAAGCAAACAGAAATGAGAACAAAACTATTGCTGATAGGTGCCGCCATCGCGGTGGCATCGGGTGCGGGAGCCGAGGATCTGGTACATTACACCGGCTCAAAGCTCTCCAATCCCAACCGTCATGACGGAGGACTTTCCCCCACAGTGGGTGTGCACAACATTCAGACGATGCGTGCCAACCGTCGCTATGACCTGTATGCACCCAATGAGAACGGCTGGACCTACAACCATCAGCCCATGATGGCATATTGGAACGGTAAGTTCTACATGCACTATCTTTCCAACCCTGTTGACGAGCATGTGGGCGGTGGCCGCACACTTCTTCAGACCTCGTCCGACGGTTACACATGGTCGGCTCCCGAGGTGCTGTTCCCCGTCTATCCCGTTCCTGACGGCTTCACCAAGGAGGGATCGGACATCGTGGCCAAGAATATGGATGCCGTTATGCACCAGCGTGTGGGTTTCTATGTGTCCAAGTCGGGCCGTCTGCTCGCGATAGGCAATTATGGTATAGCGCTCCATCATAAGGATGATCCCAACGACGGCAACGGAATTGGCCGTGTGGTACGTGAGATATATCCCGACGGCTCGTTCGGCCCGATATATTTCATCTATTACAACCATGATTTCAACGAGAAGAACACCCAGTATCCATTCTATACCAAGAGCAAGGACAAGGGTTTCCGTGAGGCATGCAAGGAGATAATCGACAATCCTCTCTACCGTATGCAGTGGGTGGAGGAGGCTGACCGTCAGGATCCCATCATCCCTCTCAAGAATCCCTACAAGGCATTCTGCTGGTACACTCTCCCCAACGGCGACATTGCCGGACTGTGGAAACATGCACTCACTTCGGTGAGCAAGGATGGCGGCAACACCTGGCATGAGCCTGTGTTGAGGGCCAAGGGATTTGTCAACAGCAATGCCAAGATATGGGGCCAAAAGCTCTCTGACGGCACTTATGCTACCGTATATAATCCCTCGGAATTCCGTTGGCCGCTCGCCATCTCGCTCAGCTCCGACGGCCTGGATTACAACACGCTCAACCTTGTTCACGGCGAGGTTCCTCCCATGCGCTATGCCGGCCAGTACAAATCATTCGGCCCGCAGTATGTGCGCGGTATCCAGGAGGGCAATGGTACGCCGGCCGACGGCGACCTGTGGGTGACCTACAGTGTGGGCAAGGAGGATATGTGGGTAGCACGTATCCCGGTGCCTGTCGAGACTGTGGCTTCGGCTCATGCCAATGAGAATTTTGCCGACTATCCCGCCCTTGCCGATCTCACCATGTGGAATATATATTCCCCCGTGTGGGCTCCGGTTTCGCTTGAAAAGAAGGATGCCAACACCTGGCTCACCCTTTCGGACAAGGATCCCTATGATGTCTCCAAGGTTGAGCGCAAGATTCCCCCTACACGCGAGCTGACTGTGGAGTTTGACCTCATGGCCGAGCAGAACGATCATGGCGACCTGCTCATCGAGTTTGTCGATGACGAAGGTACCGCCTGTGCCCGTCTTGATCTCACCCCTTCGGGCGAATTCCGTTCCAAGGGTGGGGCACGTTACGGTAAGATACTTAATTACGAGCCGGGCAAGCCTTATCATGTGAAGGTTGACGTGTCGGTCGACAACCGCAACTCCACTGTATATGTGAACGGTGAGAAGAAAGCTACCCGCATGCTTTTCGCTCCTGTCAAGTCCATCGAGCGCGTTGTGTTCCGCACCGGACCTCACTCCAATTTCCCCAATGTAGACACCGAGGCTGACCAGACCAATGACATGCCCCGTGCCAACGATGTGGATCCGCTGGCTGTGTACCGTATCGCTAATTTCAAGTCTTCGTCCCGTGATGCCGATGCTACATCGGCCGTGCTCAAGTATGACGATTACGCCCACCATGTGGATTACTTCAATGGCATGGAGGATGAGAATATCGTCCAAGCCATTCCCAATTCCGAGTCCTCGGCTTGGATGAAGGAGAATATACCCCTGTTTGAGTGTCCCGACGAGGATATGGAGCAGATGTACTATTACCGTTGGTGGAATCTGCGTAAGCATATCAAGGAAACTCCTGTTGGATATGGCATGACCGAGTTTTTGGTTAACCGTTCCTATGCCGACAAGTATAATCTGATAGCCTGTGCTATCGGCCATCACATCTATGAAAGCCGCTGGTTGCGCGATCCCAAGTATCTCGACGGTATCATCAACACATGGTATCATGGCAACGACGGCAAGCCCATGGAGAAGATGATGAAGTTCAGCTCTTGGAATCCTGATGCAGTGTATGGCCGTTACCTTGTCGACGGCGATCTTGACGCGCTCGCCAAGATGTATCCCGATCTCAAGGCCGAGTATGCCCGCTGGGAGGAGAGCCACCGTCTCCCCAACGGCCTCTACTGGCAGGGTGATGTGCAGGACGGCATGGAGGAGAGCATAAGCGGTGGACGCCGTAAAAAGTATGCCCGTCCCACCATTAACTCCTATATGTATGGCAATGCCAAGGCCCTTGCAGCTATAGCTGAGAAGCTCGGCAAAAAGGATGATCAGCAGCTCTACGAGAAGAAAGCCGAGGAGATAAAGAATCTCATCCAGTCGCGCCTGTGGAACAAGGATCATTCATTCTTTGAGACAGTGCGTGGCGACACGTGCGCCCAGGCTCGCGAGGCCATCGGCTACATTCCCTGGTACTTCAATCTCCCCGATAAGGGCGTGTACGATGAGGCTTGGCTCCAGCTCAATGACGAGAAAGGTTTCTCGGCTCCTTACGGACTCACCACAGCCGAGCGCCGTCACCCCGAGTTCCGCTCTCATGGCGTGGGCCAGTGTGAGTGGGACGGAGCCATCTGGCCCTTCGCCACTTCCCAGACCCTTACAGCGCTTGCCAACTATCTCAACACCGAGGAGAATCCCGTGGTCAACGACAGCACCTATTTCGCTCAGATGAAGCGCTATGTGGAGTCACAGCATCATCGTGGCCGTCCCTACATCGGCGAGTATCTCGATGAGCTGACCGGCTATTGGCTCAAGGGTGATCAGGAGCGTAGCCGCTACTACAATCACTCCACGTTCAATGACATGGTGATTACCGGCTTGTGTGGTCTGCGTCCGCGCAACGATAACAACCTTGAGGTGAATCCTCTGGTGCCCGCCGGCACATGGGATTGGTTCTGCCTTGACAATGTGCCTTATCACGGCCACAATGTGACCATTATATGGGACAAGGACGGATCTCGCTACCACAAGGGTAAAGGCCTTAGTGTGATGGTCGACGGAAAGGTCGTTGGTAACGCCCCCGAACTTGGCCGCATAATCTGTAAAGACGTGTTGTGATGAAAAGAAGAATCTTGTTATATCTGTGTTTCCTGTGTGCCTTCGTGTCGTCCCAAGCTCTTGAGATCACACGACTCACATGCGAGATGACAGCCGATCCTCTTGCCGTGCCTACCTCGACCCCGAGGTTTGGCTGGCAGATGAGGGGGGCCGACGGTACGCTCCAGTCGGCCTATCAGGTCGAGGTGTTCACCCGCGACGGAAAGCGTCGTGGCATGGTGTGGGATTCCGGCAAGGTAACATCCTCAGCCAGCCAGCTCGTGGCTTATGCCGGACCTTCGCTCAGCCCGCTCACCCGCTATTTCTGGCGTGTGAGAGTGTGGGATCAGGCCGGAAAGGTGTCATCATGGAGCACCCCGGCTGAGTTTCGCGTAGCCCCCGACGCCACATTCCTGAAAGGCGACTGGATAGGAGCGGTGGATTACGACAAGGCGGCATTGCCGGCCGGACGTAACTACAGCTACGTGGAGTGGAAGAAACCCGAGGTGAAGGAGAAATGGGCCAAGGTGGATTCCCTGGCCTACAGGAGCATCCTTCTGCGCAAGGATTTCGAGGTGCCCCGCAAGGTGGCTGATGCCACTGTGTATGTGTGCGGTCTCGGTCATTATGAACTTTCCATCAACGGCCATAAGGTAGGCGACGGTGAGTTTACCCCCCTGTGGAGCGACTATGACCACACGGTGTACTATAACACCTACGATGTCACCGATATGTTGCGTCGTGGTGAGAATGTCATTGGCGTTCTGCTCGGCAACGGTTTCTACAATGTGGTCAAGGGGGACCGCTATAGCAAACTTCAGATCGGTTTCGGTCCCGAGACCCTGTGGCTGAAGATGCTTGTGCGCTTCACCGACGGCTCAACCGAGGTGGTGGCGACCAACGGCTCTTGGAAATACTCACTCAGCCCCATCACATTCCATTCCATGTATGGCGGTGAGGATTACGATGCCCGCCTGGAGCAGAAAGGATGGGACACCCCCGGGTTCAACGACAGTGATTGGCACAATGCCGTGGTACAGCGTGCGCCCAAGGGTCAGCTCACACCCCAGATGGCTCCTCCGGTCAAGATCATGGAGCATTTCGGTGTGAAGAGCACCCATAAGCTCACCCCCGAAGAGGTGGAGAAGGCCTCCGTGTCCACGAAACGCAAGGTGGATCCGTCGGCCATACTGCTCGATATGGGCCAGAACCTTGCCGGATTCCCGCAGATCACTGTGCAGGGCAAAGCCGGACAGAAGATCACAATGCTTGTGGCCGAGGGTATCACTCCCGAGAATGCGGCCAATCAGAAGCAGACCGGACGCCAGCACATCTACACCTATACCCTCAAGGGGGATGGTCCCGAGACCTGGCATCCGCGTTTCTCCTACTACGGTTTCCGTTACATCCAGCTCGAGGGAGCGGTGCTCGCCGGTGAGCCTAATCCACAGGGATTGCCGGTTGTCGAGGATATCAAGTCATGTTTCATCTACAATTCGGCCCCCGAGATCAGTGCGTTTGAATGTTCCAGCCCGGTGCTGACCGCCGCCCACACCCTGATCCGCAATGCCGAGCGAAGCAACATGCAGTCGGTGTTCACCGATTGTCCCCACCGCGAGAAACTGGGATGGCTTGAACAGGTGCATCTCAATGGCCCGAGCCTCTTCTATAACTATGACATAGCCACCTATATGCCCAAGGTGATGCGCGATATCTCTGACTCGCAACGTGCCGACGGTATGGTGCCCACTACGGCTCCGCAGTACATAGTGTTCGAGGGTCCCGGTATGGAACCGTTTGCCGAGTCTCCCGAATGGGGCGCCACTCTGCTCGTTTCTCCCTGGATGTACTATGACTCGTATGGCGATGACAGTCTCATACGTGACTACTACCCCCAGATGAAGGCTTACGTTGAATACCTGGGTACCCGCGCCGACGGCAATCTCATTGATTTCGGCCTCGGCGACTGGTACGATTACGGCGATTTCCGTGCCGGCTTCTCCCGCAATACCCCTGTTGGACTTGTAGCTTCGGCCCACTACTACATGGATCTGCTCTATCTCGCCAAGGCTGCGGCTCTGATAGGTAACGATGCAGATGCGAAACTCTACACGACCCGTGCCGATGAGGTGAAGAAGGCTTTCAACAAGAAGTACTTCGACGAGGCCACATGCGATTACGGCACAGGCAGTCAGGCGTCCAATGCACTGCCTCTGTTCCTCGGCATGGTGCCCGACAGCAAGCGCGATGCCGTGCTTGCCAATCTTGTGGGCGACATCCGCGAGCATGGCGACCGCCTCACCACCGGCGATGTGGGCAACAGGTATCTGTTCCGCGCTTTAGCCGATAACGGTCTGGACTCGCTCATGTGGAAGATGCACGACCACTATGATGCACCGGGCTATGGTTTCCAGCAGAAGTTCGGAGCCACCACACTCACCGAGCAGTGGGATCCCCGCCAGGGCTCGTCATGGAATCACTTCATGATGGGGCAGATTGACGAGTGGCTCTTCCGCTCTCTGCTCGGCATACAGGCCGATCCTGAGCGTCCCGGAATGAAGCACTTCATAATACGCCCCTCGATAGTGGGCGACCTCACCATGGCCAAGGGGCACACAGCTACGCTCTACGGTGATGTCGAGGTGGAATGGCACAGGGATGGCGACGGGGTTGTCACACTCGACGTCACAATTCCGGCCAACACTACGGCCGAAGTGTACGTGCCCGGCGAAGCCAAGCCCCGAACCATGACTTCGGGCAAACACAGGCTGACCGGACATATCTGATCAACCTCTTGAATATTGATGTATAATGCGGCGTGCCGATCCTCATGCGGGTCGGCACGCTCTTTATTAGCAAGAATTAGGAATTGAAGAGGGCGTGATTGAGGATTTTTTTGTAACTTTGCAATTCACAAGCGATTCTATGGGGCCGGCCGACGTCAGTATTGTCGTCCCCCTCGACGGATCGCGCTCAAGACTTCGTAAAGTTTTTCATTTATGTCCATGAATTTCTCACGATTCGGAACAATGGCGGCCCTGATGGGCGTAGCCTCCATATTTTCTCTGCAAGCTGCAATCAAGGATCTGCCTGTCACCACAGTGCAGGGGCAGAAATATCACTACTATGATGTCACATCCAAGGAGACAGTCTATTCGCTTTGCTACAAGCTTGGTATAAGCAAGGATGAGCTGATACGCAACAATCCTGCTGTGGCCGATGGCTTGCGCTCGGGCATGAAGCTGTTCTTCCCGGTCGAGACCGCTCAGGCCTCTGCTGCATCACAGACTCCGGGTAAGGTGATAACCCACCATGTGCAGAAAGGGGAGACCATATTTGGCATAGCCCATAAGTACGGTGTCACTACCGATGATGTCATTGCCCAGAATCCCGTGCTGAAGGATGGACTAAAGGCCGGTCAGACAATCACTGTAAAGTTGCCCGGAGCAGCTGAGGAGACTGTCGGACACATCGAGGAGACCGCAGCCGCGAGCCTCCCGCAACCTGCTCCCAAGAAGACCGAGATTAAAGGCTATGTGGTGAAGAAGAAAGAGACTTTCTACTCCATCGCGGTATCCCACGGCCTTTCTGTGGCCGAGCTTGAGGCTGCCAACCCCGGCGTGAACTCGTTGCGTGAAGGGCAGGTGCTCAACATCCCGGTAACGGTTGACGAGACCGCCGGCGATATGGCCCGTAATAATGATACAGATAAGGCCGATAATAAGGTCACAATTACCGATGCTGCTCCTGTGATCCCCGTGGTGCGTGATTCTGTCACCATCGGTGCTCCCGAGGGGGGTATGGTAGCCGTGACCGGTAACGAATTTGTGACCACTGCTCCCGTCGGTCAGGAACGCGAGATTTCGGTGGCCGTGATGCTTCCGTTCATGCTTAAGGAGGAGAACCCCTCCAAGAGCGCGATGAGATATACCGAGTTCTACAAGGGCTTCCTGCTCGCTGTGGACAGCCTGCGCAACAATGGCGCTCCCATCCATGTGACAGCCTACGATACCGAGGGATCGGTGCTGAATATCAAGGAGGCGCTCACTGACTCGACATTCCGCCGTCATGACGCTATCATAGCACCCGACAATGCCTCTCAGCTTGCTATCCTTGCCGAGTATGGACGCAACAACAATGTGAAGGTGTTCAACACATTCCTTGTGAAAGATGACTCCTATCTCACCAATCCCTCCATGATGCAGTGCAACCTGCCCAGCGCCCTGATGTACCGCAAGGCCGCCGACGCATTGATGGAGAGGCTTTCATTCTCCACCCCCGTGTTCGTGTCGATCAAGGGCGTGGCCGGTGACAAGGCCGATTTCGTGGAGACTCTCAAGGAGTCGCTTTCAGCCCGTGGCAAGACCTACATGGAGGTTGAGGTGGACGGCCGGCTTGATGTCGCTGACCTGCGCGCCCTTCCTTCCGACGGAAACTATACTTTCATACCCACTTCGGCTCGCCAGGCCGATCTCAACAAGCTAATGCCCGGCATTATCGAGTGGCGCGATCAGGCCGTGACACCTGTGGTGAGAATGTTCGGATACCCCGAGTGGACCACTTTCCGTGGCGAGACACTCGAGAATATGCACAATCTCAACACCACCGTCTACTCCCGTTTCTATACCGATGAGGAGGCTCCGCGCACAGCCGATATCGACGACCGTTACAAGAAATGGTATGGCGGAAGAATGGAGAATGCCATCCCGCGCCAGGGTCTGCTCGGATTCGATACCGGAATGTTCATCATCCCATATCTCACCCGGGGCAACGGTACCTACGACGGTGTGCAGAACGGATATTTCTTCACCACACCCAAGGATGGCGCCGGAGCTTACAACGAGGCTCTCTACTTCGTGAATTTCCGTCCGGGCAATGTAATTGATAAATCACGTATCTGATGAAGGCTATCAGTCTCAAATCCTCTCTCGGCACGTGGCTGATATGTGTCATGGCCATGCTCATGGTGCCCGGCATAGCCAAGGCCCAGCGCGAGTACTCGCCTAATTTCTCGATAGGTGTGCGCGGTGGCGCCACATTGTCGAGCATGTCGTTCACCCCCGAGGTGCACCAGTCCATGATACAGGGCATCACAATGGGTGTGACCGCACGATACACCGAGGAGAAGTACTTCGGCCTCATAGCCGAGGTGAACATCACCCAGCGCGGATGGAAGGAGGACTTTGCCCGTGACGAGGCTCCCCAGTTCCAGTATGAAAGGAAACTCACCTACATACAGATCCCACTGCTCACCCACATCTATTTCGGGTCAAAGAAGGTGAAGGGCTTCTTTAATCTCGGCCCCGAGGCCGGATTCATGATCGGCGACAAGATCACCGCCAATTTCGATTACAAGAATCTGGATGCCATTCCCGATTTCCCAAAGGGTACGCGCACCAATGAGCAGATGAAGATGGATGTCGAGAACAAGTTTGACTACGGTATAGCCGGCGGAGCGGGTGTTGAGTTCTTTATCAACCGTCGCAACTCGCTGTTGCTCGAGGGGCGTTACTATTTCGGCATCGGCAATATCTTCAAGGACTCCAAGCGTGATTTCTTTGCCGCCTCGCGCGGATCGTCGATCGAGGTGTCGCTCGCCTATTTCTTCAGGGTGCTGTAATAAAATGTCGGCAATATGGCTGAGGCCCGCTTGACAAGGAGTTCCAATCTTGAGGCATTGCGCATAGTGAGCATGCTCATGGTGCTCACGGTGCATGTCGACGGTGCATCCTTAGGGCTCCCCGGACCTGTGGGCGATTTCTCCCAGCTCACCGACCGCGGCCTGTGGAGGGTGATTGTAGAGTCCTTTGCCATTATAGGGGTGAATTGCTTCACCCTCATTTCAGGATATTTCGGTATAAGATTGCGTCTCGCAGGGGCTGTGAGGTTTCTCGGGACAGCAATGCTCTATTCCTGTGCCATCTACCTCATATATTGCTGTGTGTATCCGTGGCAGTTCTCATGGACCGGCGTGGCCGACAGCCTGAGGGTGATCACCCGTACCGATCTGTGGTATGTCCCGGCCTATTTCGCTCTGATGATTCTTGCTCCTGCCATAAATGGCCTTATGGACAAGTTGCCGACGTATGTGGTGCCGGCTGTGGTTATAGCCGTCGTGGGGGTGAATGTGGCGGGTGGCTGGATCATGGGCCTGGAGTTCAATCCCACGGGATACACGGTGTCCCAGTTGGTGATGATCTACATGATAGGCCGATGGATGAGGATGGGAGTGTTTGCCGATATCGATTACTGGCAGTGGTCCGACCGATTGAGGATGATGGTGCTGGCCATCGTGATGTATGTGGTGACAGCCATGGGGGTGGCCTATAGTTCCACGATGTTTGAGGCTCCTAAAGCGTTTGCTTACAATTCACCGCTTGTCATAGTGGAGTCGGTGGCGTTTTTCATGATTTTTGTCTCCATGAAGTTTCGTTCGCGTCATGTGAATATGCTTGCCTCGGGAGCTTTTGCTGTGTATCTGATCCATAAATCGCCTCAGGTGTGGGTGGGGTGGATGAAGCCCACGGTTATCGGGTTGTGGAATTCTCTGTCGCTTTCCCAGTTCTCCGTTGTGGCGGTTTTGTTAATCCTCGGCATATATGTTTCATGTGCGATGATTGATGTCGTCAGGCGCCGTTTAATGGCCTATTTCTGGTATATGAAGAAGTATAGAGGGGAAAGTATAGAGTATAGGGATTAGAGTTTTTAGACCAGAGGACCAGAGATCTTTTTTT
>CAJUSW010000003.1 GCA_910589485.1 uncultured Duncaniella sp. | reverse complement strand
GAGTATAGGGATTAGAGTTTTTAGACCAGAGGACCAGAGATCTTTTTTTATAGATATAATGGCTCCTGCCCTCACGGGTGGGAGTCATTTGTTTTAGTAATGTTGTAGCAGTATGTCAAGGGGCTCTTGCCGATCAGGGGGGGAGTTTATAGGTTTAGGGGTTTATAGGTTTATGAGCTATCCTTTTTGCCATGGATGCTATTTTGCAACTTTCCTATTTTGTGTAACCTTATTGCTGGTTCCGGGGGGAACGGCGGAGGTCGGCTCTCCGCTTAGGTGGGTATGGGTGGTCGGGGGATTGGTGCATCGTCTGCGGGATGGCCTTGCGGGCCCTCGCGGGTGGGCAGGCTCCAGCGGAGGATGGACGTTGGGTCGGTGAGGACGAGTATGGCGGTCTCGACCGGGGGCTCGGGTTTCGGGGGCCTCTGTGTGGTGTGGCCCTGCATGCCGAGGTAGAAGAAGGCGGGGATCTGTTCCCTGTCGACGTTTATGTGTATGACAAGGAAGCCTATGCCGCACAATAACGGAAAGAGTGCGGAGCAGAGGCTGAGGAATTTCCCGGGGTTGGGTTGCATTGGGGAGTAGCCTTTGTATTCCTGGGTGTTGAGCAGGAGCATGAAGGCGGGGGAGGTGCCGCGGACGCTGTCGGGGCGGGAGTAGGAGGCGTAACGGATGCGTTTGTGCAGGGTTTTGACCTGACGGCGGGTGTAGCCGGTGTATTCGGGGTACATACCCGAGAATTCGCGTTGTTTCCCCTCGCGTGAGAGGTAGAGGAGTGCGGTTGCGCCCTCGGGGGAGGTGGCGAGGCGGTAGTCGAGATATGAGCGGAGGAGTTCGGTGGAGTCGTAGCCTTTGGGGTCTACGATGACGATGGGACGCGGGCGGGAGAGCCGGCGGGCGCGTTCGAGCCGGGATATGACGTTTTTCTCGACGGGGGTTAGTTCCCGGCCGAGAAATCGTGAGAATGGGTGACACCAGATGTCGGGTCGCCGGATTCGTTTTGTCAGGTGTGTGACCTTGTGGCTCGTTGGTTTCATATCACCGGCAAAGGTAGGTTACCGGGGAGGGTGATATGGTGCGATAATGTCGCGTTGGCACGAATTTTAAGACCAGAGGGCCAGAGATCAAGTTTTTTATTTTTTAGTTTTTATTTTTTAGTATAGAGGGGGAAGTATAGAGTATAGGGATTAGATTGTTGGGCGTGGGGATATGAGAAAGGCCCGGCGTGGGGCCGGGCCTTTGCTTAGTATTGGAGTTCGGATTTCTCAGGTTATTCAGACAGAATCATCAGAGAGGGGAATACATCAACATCTGATTGAGACTGATAGGCGGCAAAGTTTCCGTATTTAGTGGAATAGAACCATTTCTTACCGTTGCTATCACAGGAAATAGCCCATGTGCCGTCATCGTTACGTTTTGCAGACCAAAGATAGCTTGAGGATATTTCGCCACCGTCAATAGCCGGGCCGTTGGACAGTTGCGCACTTGAATGGGTAGCATCAAGGTAGATGTAACGCTCGTTGGCATCCTGCATCATGAATTTGCCTTCGGGGGCCTTGATAACGGTGCCGTCAATTTCGCAAGAGGTTGCGAAAAGGATGGCATTTGCATCGTTAGGAGCTATATACTGGCCACCCGATATGGAGATGGGGGTGGTGTAGAAGTAGCTGAAAGAGAGATTCTTGTCGATAAGAGTGCCACATACGTTGCCTGATACAAGAAGATATCTGCGGTCAAGTTCAATCTGCTCCTGATCGAAGTCAGTGAATATGGCTTTGCCTATATATTTTACAAATGACCATTTGTTATCTTTCTTAATGAAGCGACCGGTAACTGTCTCGAGACCATTCTCATTAAGAGTCCAGGCAGTGCCGTCATATACGTAGAGATTAGTGGTTGTACCGTTAAAGACTACGTATTCCTGATCACCATTCTGAGCATAGGGGAGTTTGTTTTTGAGATAGGTGGGAATGTACAGTTCGGGATCGGACAGGCTATTATTGGAGAAGCCCATTGATGTATAATCGGAAGGATTGAGAACTGATACACCTTCGGCAACTGACCATTTGCTACCATTGTAGAAGTAGACGGCGTTTTCAGTGGTTGATGCGGGAGTATAGAGAGGTATTTCAACGGGTTCAACAGCCTCGCCAGGGGTATAGAGTACCGGCAGAGGACCTTTGGCAGTGTTGAAAGTACCCCAGTTGCCATATCCTGAGTCATACTGTAACCATTTAGATGAGCCGATATTGGTTATAGTCCATGTGCCATCGTCATTCTTAGTTACAGTCCACTTATAAAGATCATTGTCAGAATCATAGGAGCTTGCAATGTACAAGTTGTTGTATTTCACAGCTCCATAGTAAAAGTGACCGAGATCATCACCGAGATAGTACTGACCGGGAGTTCCTGCGTCGGTAAAGACAAATACGTTAGTCTCAAGATCGATGCCAGAGATGCCATCACCATTAGCAGTAACCTCGGTGGTGTACAGGTAGCTGTACTTTCCATCGGCCATTGTCGGGTCAATGATATTAGCCACTACGCCTCCAGTGCCGATGACATATTTGCCAGCCTTGAAGGTGTTGTCAGAGAATAGATCGGCAGTGATAGGAGCCTCATCGGGCATGCCAAACATGGGGTTTTGTGTGGCGTTGTTATAAGTAACAACGGCATATGTGCCAGATTCGACAGCGTTGTCGCCCGAGAAGGCCTTGGATAGAACGGAAGGCAGTTTTGCAGAGGCGGAAGCATCGGGCGCAAATGATTTAATGAAAGCTGACTGGCTGCCCCATACAGTAGCGTAGTCCTCGTTGGTGACAGTGTAGGTCTTGGCACCTGCGAGAGCGGAAAGTTCCTCGGGGACTGCTCCGGCTTCCTGGAAAGTTATATCGAAGGATGAGCCGTTGGATGTGAGGAAGTAGGGGAATGAAGAGCTATCAAGGAAGAATGGGATAGCTTCGGGAGCTGTGAATACGCTGTTCTTATCGAAAAACAGGTTGGTGCCAATGGCCTTGGCCACTGTTTTTTCTTCCTCGGTTTTGGCCTCGGCCTGCATCAATTTAGATATAGCGGAGTAGTCGGATTCAGTGAGGGTATAAGTGCCCGACTCAGAGTTTTCGTAGTCCGCTCCTCCAACAAAACCATCAAGATAATGGTCGTTCCAGGAGTTTTCGTCGCAACTTGCCATACCCAAGGCAAGTGAGCCAATAACGAAAGCATTAATTATATTGTAATTCATATCTTTATATTATATGAGTGGGGTATCGGATTAGAAATAGAATTTAGCGCGGAGGCTGAAAGTACGGCCGTAGCTGTAGAATACGCGGTAAGCATTCTCCCAGGTACCGGGTGAGCTATAGTTGGTGAATGCGTCCATAACATAGTAGTTGTTGAACACATTATAAACATTTGCTGAGAAAGAGCAACGTACACCCTCGGTAATCGGGAAATTGTAGCTTGCATTAATGTCGAGCTGGTTTCCGAAAGGAATTCTCCAGGGCTTGTTAATGGTGAGTACATCACCGGGATTGAGACTAACATCGCTCTTATCGGAAAGGTCAAAGTCGCTGTAGTTATTGGCATTGCATGTCCAGTCAGCACCGATGCGGAAACCGCTGAAGGGCTTTACCTGTACGCCAAGGGCTCCAGTGATCTGAGCGGAACCACCTACCTTGATGCCTTTCTGATTGATGGTAGCGTAGAGATGATCCTCAGACATGGGAGTAGTAGTAACAGCGGGAGTGTTGCGGTCGCCGAGATCGGCAAGGGCCTCGCCCTGGCTATTGTAGTAGTATCCTATAGGATCATTCTGCCATGTGTTATCAGCAAGTGCGAACATTCCGGAGAATTCAAACCATTTGGTGGGTTTGTACACGAAGTTGAGCTCAACACCCATGTAGCGTGAGTCGACGCCGTTCATTGTAGCAGTGTAACGGTCGCTATCATATTCAAGTGTACCAGTTGTGATCATGGTACGATCAAGCCATTTGATATAATAAGCGTTTACCTGAGCAGTGAATTTAGGAGAATGGAATTCGTAGCCTAATTCAAATGCACCTACCTTTTCGTTCTTGGGGTTGGGGTTGATAGCATTGGATGTAGCCGGCGAAACGAATACGCCATACTGGAGATAGGGGGCGCGGGTGATATAGCCACCGTTGACAAATACGTTGTTGTAACGGTTGATGTTGTAGTTGGCACCGGCCTTGATGTTTCCTGCAAAGAAGGTCTTAGTAGGTGACTTGCTGTTGTCAGCATCGGCATAGAAGTGCTCGTAGCGAGTGTAGGTGTTGAGGTTGGCAGCACCTGCAAGGAGGAGTGTGAGGTTTTTGTCGAACATCTGGTACTCGGCCTGTGCATATACGCCCTCCTGCCAGATACGGCTGTCCCAATCGCGATAAACTACATCGCCAACACCGAGCTTCTGGTTCTGATAAGCGAGCTTGGCCTCGGGAGTAGCGAATGTACGGCGGTTGTTGGAGCTGGCACGACTGCTTGAGTCGATGAAGTAGGCACCGTTATAGAGGTCGGAGATCTCGTTGGTGTGTTCGCCGTAATAGTAACGGATATCAACACCAGCGGTCACAGAGAGATTTTCGGTAAGATCGTTTTTATAGTTGGAGATGCCTCCGAACCAGCGGTGGTTGTTCACAGAGTTGGACATGACCATAAGTGAACCGGTGGTGCTATTCTGGTTCATAAGCTGAATCTGATCATATGCGAACATACCGTTGCCATGGCGTAGGGAATAAGTAACACCGTTGTTTTCAACTGTTTTCCAGTTGAGTTCGCCATTGGTAGAGCCATACCAAAGGTTTCGATACGAGCTGGTGTAACCTTGGCCACCTGAACCGCCACCATTACCTACAGAAGCGTAAATGACTGAAGATAAAGAAGACTTGTGGTTGATCTGCCAAGTGTGGTTGAGCATTGCCACAGGTTTGTTGTAATAATTGTACTGTGACGACATGCGCTCACCGTTGAGACCGAGACCGTAGGTGGGGTTGTATCGGTAGGCCTGTCCCTTAGGCATGAAGTTGACTACGTCCTGCCATCCTTTGATGGAGAGACCGTCGTAGGAGCTACGCTTATAGTGAGTCTGAGGCGCACCGGTTACGGTAAGTGAGATCTGGTTGGACTCGTTGATGCGCTTGGAGATGTTTAGGAAGTAGTTGAACGCTTCATACTCGGTGCCCTGGATATATCCGTTACCGGTCTTGCGCGAGCCGAGGAATGTGAGGGCCCAGCCGTTCTTCATGAGTCCGGTCGAGAACGAGATACCATAGTTCATGGAGTTGTCGTTGCCGAGACCATACCACGCTGTACCACCTTTCTTGGCGTCGAGGCCCTTGGTGATCATGTTGATGGTACCACCGAACGAGGGGGATGAGATGATGGTTGCTCCGAGTCCGCGCTGAACCTGCATTGATGATGTTACGTCGCCAAGACCAGCCCAGTTGGACCAGTATATGCCACCCCATTCCATGTCGTTGACGGGCACGCCATTGACCATTGTTGCGGTGTTCTTAGATTTGAAGCCACGGATGTTGATTTTGGCATCGCCGAAGCCACCACCGTCCTTGGTGGCCCACACGCCGGGAGTGGTCTTGAGTACTTCGGGGAGTTCCTGGTTGCCGAGCTTGATGTCGAGGGTTTCGGAATTGACGGCCGACACTGCCACGGGGGTGCGGCGAGTGCGAGCGATGGACTGGGTTACCACAACGTCCTGGAGCATCTGGCTCTCAACATCCAGGGCGATCTGGCCGAGGTCGGCGGCTACAGCGAGGTCCATGGGCTTGTAGCCGATATAGTTGATATGGATCTTCTTTCCTGCGGGAGCAGTGAACGAGAAGTTACCATCGATGTCGGTGGTGGCCACGATTTTAGTGCCCGGCACAGTGATTGTCGCGCCAATGATAGGCTCGCCTGTCTCACTCACCAGCACGCCCTTGCACACTACATCGTCAGGGGCGGCGAGCGCGACCATACAGTTAAGCCATACGGCTCCGGCTGTTAGGAGGAGTCTCTTGATCATAGTTGATGACTGGTTTTGATGGTTAATAGACTGATAATTAAAAATGATTTTTGGAATTCTTTTACAAATGTAATGAATATTTATGAGCTGTTAAAATTTGTGGCGGTATTTAACATTCCCGCGGTGAAAGATAGGAAAAGGGCACACCTGAGACATGTGTCGGGGTGTGCCCTGCGGGGGTAGATGTTTTATCTCTCGATTTGGATCGAGGAGGGGATTATCGTTTCATGTACTTGATGGACTTGCGGTTGCCGTTGGCGTCGATCATGACGATGATGTAGGTGCCAGGAGCGAGGGGCGAGTTGTCAAGGTCGGCTATAGTGCGGATGTCGGCCTGGATATTTGCCCGTATGCCGTTGAGGGAGTAAACGTCGAGAATCCGGCTCTCGCCCGTGGCCTCGATCTCCTCAATGCCGGTAGTGGTCCCGACGGTGAATTTGGAGGATAGATCCCATGTGATCTGTCCTTTACCATCGGGAATCATTAAAGTATAGGAGGTTCCGGTTTTTCCTTCAGGGAAACTTCCTGAGAATACTACTTCCTGATCTTTTGCTCCTGACGGAATTTCAATGTAGGGAGAGTTGAAATACCACAAGCTCGTACCTCCATTCTCAGGGAAAATCCAGGCAGTAAAGGTTCCATAAAAATATCCTCCGGTGTTGGATACTTTCATGCGCACGGTGATATTATCAAGAGATACGTTATTGGCATTATCAACTGATACATTGGATATGGTCAGGACAGGATCGACCTTGGCTTCGACAGTGATATCAACGGGTTCGGTCTCCTTAATGAATCCACTTCCGGAAATTCTGCCGATAAGCATTTTGTAGGTGCCAGGGGTAAACTGACTTGAAAGGGTTCCATTAAAGTTCAATTCAAGACTCTCGCCAGGCATGACGTCAACAGCCAGTTGGCTAACGCTGTAGTTGTTGCCGTCTTTCTGTATTATGAGAGTCAGTCCGTTGAGATATTCCTGTGTGCCATTATTGGTGATTTTAGCGGTCACGCGGAATGCATTTCCTGTGATAAGCGGAGTGGCAGGTTTCAGATCGGAAATTTGGGCGTTTACAGCATCGGTGGGTTGTGAAACCGATGTTATGTTTCCATTTTCATCCGTGCTTATAATCAGGTAATTGATTAAAGAAATATTAGCTTTCATCAACTGCCACTCGCCATTTTCTCCTGCTTTAAAAGCGGGGCGAACAGTATATGTGCCGGCAGGGAGATCAAGCTGAGTAGTATAAGAGTTGAATCCGGAATTGACACCGAAATCAATCGCTCCATACTCATATTCAAAATATGATGCTTTACCGGAATTGTCAGTTACCTGAACACCAAAAGAGGCATTAATCGCAGAGTAGGAGCGGTTCCAGAAACCACCGTTAAGAGTGAGCGTCTTGCCGTTACCAGATCCGGTAAGTTCGGAACCTAAATCAAAGATCGGGGTCACTTCGTTTAAGGCCGATGGTTTGCGTATGCCTAAGACTGCATCTACACCGATATTATAGCCACTTGAGCTACCGCCAATACCTTGTTCTCCCGGATCGAGGGCTGAAAGCAGGAAGTAGCCATCGCTCATGCCTCCCCATCCCCAATTGATGTGGAAGTATCCATCCTGACTGTAACCATCGCATACGAACTCATGTCCGCCATCGAAGCTTGATCCGCCAATGATAACAGGTCCACAAGTGGTCAAGTTTTCATATATAAGGTCTTCCCATTCAGTTAGAGAGTACCAATATCTATGCTGATATGTAATCCCCTTATCGTAGCCGAAATATTCGATTAATGCTTTAGATGGGAGATTAGATGCTGCACCACTGGAACCGGAAGTATAGTTCATGTCGACGGAGACTCCGGCGGCGTGCATCAAGGTTGCGACGGCTTTCTCCTGGGCTGCAGTGGCGGTGTTTGGGTAAACGTCAAGCATATTGGCCCAGTCGAAAGTAATTGATGAGAAGTCGAGTGACTGCTCAATACCGAGACTGGAAGTTGTATAGGAGTGGGATCCGGTGCCTTTTTCTGGCCAGTTGTGGTACTTCATGACCTGGGCCATGGCTGTGGCCACGCATCCGGTGACGCAACGCTGATTGTTGCGGGGATCGAGGGGGCACTCGTTGTTGTAGGGTGCGCTCTGGTTCCACTGGGTCTTGCACAGGGGTGCGATGGAGGATCGGGTGGGGCGACCGGAAGTGTAGGTGGAGATTCCCTCCGAAGATGATTGAGTGGAGGCCCATGCTATTTCGGCGGTGTAGGTCTCGAGCCAGGCTTTCATGTTGGCCGGGATATTGTCGGGGTCAAAACGGCCCTCATCGGCATATCCGAGCAGAGCCTCGGCTACGTCGTCGGCACTGATCACGGCATAACCGTTGTCGCCGGAGCAGTTGAACACATACACTCCGGCATTTCCCGTTGCGGGATCCTTGGAGGTGTAGGAGAGGGTGAGAGCGGATGACCGTGAGGCCGTGAGATGAGCCGCTTCGGTGCCTAAGGCTCGCGACAGAGCCTCTTGAGGGGTGAGCTGGCGTGCGTTTGTCATGATAGAGACAAGAGCAGTCAACGAAAAGAGTAGAAGTTTCTTCATAAGCAAAATTGGATAATACTGTGATAAAATATTGAAATGCGAAGTTATAAGTCAAACGGGAGGGGCGAGGAGAGGGGACATGAGAGGAGAGATGAGAAGTCAACGTCGCTTAGGGTGATTGGCGGGCCGGAAGGGGTAGGATGCCTGGCGGGGGAAGAGCTTGTGAAGCAGGTCGGTGCGATGGAGCCGCTGTAGCGATGTGGTGATGTCGCGTCGATAGGCCGGGTCGTACCAGAAGAAGTATTTCCGCTGGGCTTTCTTCTCGTCGGGATCGGTGGGGGTGAATACCGGTTTGAGAGTGTAGGGGTGGAAGCCGGTATAATAGATCACGGTGGAGAGGGTCATGGGGGTGGGGGTGAAGTCCTGTACCTGCTCCAGATGCAGGTTGAGGCTTTTGGTCTCGGCGGCAAGTTCGGCCATGTCCACTTCACGGCATCCGGGGTGGGAGGAGATGAAGTAGGGGATGAGTTGCTGTTTCAGTCCGTGGGCCGAGTTGACGCGCTCAAAAAAGCGGGAGAACTCGTGGTAAAGTTGAAACGAGGGTTTGCGCATGAGGTCGAGCACAACGTCGGACGTGTGCTCGGGGGCTACCTTGAGACGGCCTGAGACGTGGCGGGTGATCAGTTCCTCGTTGTATTGGCGGTTGGCCCGGTCAATCGCCTGATCACCGGTGTGATGCATCGACAGGTCGTAGCGTACTCCACTGCCTATGAATGATTTCTTCACTCCGGGCACGGAGTCGACGGCATGATAGAGGTCGAGCAGAGGGCGGTGGTCGGTGTTGAGGTTGGGGCAAACAGCGGGATGGAGGCAGGATGGTTTCAGGCATTTGGCACAGATCGACAGGTCTTTGCCTCCGAGGGCATACATGTTGGCACTCGGGCCTCCGACATCGCTCAGGTATCCTTTGAAATCATCCATCAGGGTGACTTTCCTGACTTCGCGCAACACTGATTCCTTGCTTCGTGAGGCTATGAATTTGCCTTGATGGGCTGATATGGTGCAGAATGAGCATCCTCCGAAACATCCGCGGTGGATGTTGACGGAGTGGCGTATCATCTCGTAGGCGGGGATTCGTTTGCCTTTGTAGCGGGGGTGGGGGACACGGGTATAGGGGAGATCGAAGGATGCGTCGATCTCGGCGGTGGTCATGGGCGGGTACATGGGGTTGACGCGGATCCACAGGTCGCCATGGCGTTGCCACAGAGTCTTGCCGTGCATCGAGTTGCTCTGTTGCTCAATGTGCTTGAAGTTTTCGGCCTGACAGCGCTTGTCGCGGAGACAGCGGTCGAAGCTGTGGAGCACGATGTCGGTCTCGCCGGCGTAGATCTTTCCGTCCTTAAGTTCACCGATGCCTGCGATGGTGGGGGCTGAGGTGGACCGGAGGGCTATCTGGGGCATATCGGAGAGGGATTGGAGCCCTTCGCCCGATTCGATGGCCCGGGCGATCTCGATAACGCCTTTCTCGCCCATGCCGTAGGATATGATGTCGGCTTTGCAGTCGAGGAGGAGCGACGGGCGCAGACGGTCCTCCCAATAGTCGTAGTGCGAGAGGCGTCGCATGGATGCCTCGATGCCTCCTGCAATGATGGGAGTGTCGGGATAGAGGTCGCGGAGTATGCCGGAATAGACTATTGTAGGATAGTCGGGACGGGCGCCGTGACGGCCTCCGGGGGTATATGCGTCGTCGCTACGACGGCGACGGGCAGCTGTGTAGTGGTTGACCATGGAGTCCATGGCTCCGGCCGAGACTCCGAAGAACAGGCGGGGCGCTCCGAATTTGCGGAAGTCTCTCAGATCGTCCTGCCAGTTGGGCTGAGGTACGATGGCGACCTTATAGCCGGCCGACTGGAGCACACGGCCTATCACGGCGGCTCCGAACGACGGGTGGTCGACATACGCGTCACCGGTGAACAGCACAACGTCTACGCTGTCCCATCCGAGGGCTTTCATCTCCTTTACGCTTGTGGGGAGGAATGAGTCGGGTCGTGGTGTCATGCTTGATATATTATTCTTCGGTGTTCATTTTCGAGAGGCGATCCTCCATGGCTATGATCTCGTCGCGCATCTGGGCGGCCTCGATGAAGTTCATATGCTTGGCTGCCTCGACCATTTCCACGCGGCGCTTGTCGATGAGTTTGCGCAGGGCGTCGGCCGAGAGGTAAGGCATCACGGGGTCGGCCGCTATATCCACGTGGGATGAGTATTCGCGGGCGTAGGGGAGCGCCTGGGCTTTTTTGGCCTGAGTCTTCGCGCTTTTCGAGGCCGATCCTTTCTGTTTGGGATTGCCCTGGGGGAGCAGTTCGTCGGTGTCGAGCCCGATGATGGCGTTGCGTGCTTTCACGATGGCCTGAGGGGTGATGCCGTGCTCCTCATTGTAGGCGAGCTGAACGGCACGTCGGCGCGATGTCTCGTCGATGGTCTGTTGCATCGAGTCGGTGATCTTGTCGGCATACATTATCACGGTACCGTTGAGGTTTCGGGCGGCGCGGCCCACGGTCTGTGTGAGGGAGCGGTGAGAGCGCAGGAAGCCTTCTTTGTCGGCGTCGAGTATGGCCACGAGTGACACTTCGGGGAGGTCGAGACCCTCGCGGAGGAGGTTGACGCCTATGAGCACGTCAAATTCACCGGCTCGGAGGCCGTCGAGGATCTTGATACGGTCGAGGGTGTCGACATCGCTATGGATATAGGCGGTCTTGACGCGGAGGCGCAACAGATAGTCGTTGAGCTCCTCGGCCATGCGTTTGGTGAGTGTGGTGACCAGCACGCGCTCGTCGCGCTCGATGCGCAGGTTGATCTCCTCGAGCAGATCGTCGATCTGATTGAGCGATGGGCGCACCTCGATGAGGGGATCGAGCAGACCGGTTGGGCGGATGATCTGTTCCACCACCACGCCCTCGCATTTTTCGAGTTCGTAGTCGGCCGGGGTGGCGCTCACGTAGAGCACCTGGGGGGTGAGGCGTTCAAATTCCTCGAAGCGCAACGGGCGGTTGTCGAGGGCGGCGGGGAGGCGGAAGCCATATTCCACCAGGTTGAGTTTACGCGACAGGTCGCCTCCATACATTGCCCTGCATTGGGGAAGGGTGACGTGGCTCTCATCGATGATGGTGAGGAAATCCTTGGGGAAGTAGTCGAGGAGGCAGAACGGGCGCATGCCGGGCTGGCGTCCGTCGAAGTATCGTGAATAGTTCTCTATGCCGGAGCAATGGCCGAGCTCGCGAAGCATCTCCACGTCGTAGGTGACGCGCTCAAGGAGTCGCTTGGCTTCCATTTCCTTGGCCTCACGCATGAAGAAGTTGTACTGCTCGCCGAGGTCAATCTCGATCTGGCCGATGGCCGATCCCATCCTTTCGGGGGAGGTCACGAAGAGGTTGGCCGGATAGATCTGGAATACGTCGTGGGATCCGAGCGACACATTGTCGTCGGGGTGCAAGGTCTTGATCGACTCCACCTCGTCGCCCCAGAATGTCACCCTCACGATGATTTCCTCGTAGGCGAGACGGATGTCGACGGTGTCGCCCTTGACACGGAAAGTGCCGCGCGAGAGCTCGATCTCGTTGCGCGAGTAGAGGGCGTTGCTCAGTGTGCGCAGAAACTTGTTGCGGGCTATCTTCTGCCCCACATGTATCTTGATCACATTGCTGTCGAAGTCCTCGGGGTTGCCCATGCCGTAGAGGCACGACACGGAGGAGACCACTATCACGTCCTTACGGCCCGAGAGGAGCGCCGACACGGTGGAGAGGCGCAGTTTCTCGATCTCATCGTTGATCATGAGGTCCTTCTCGATATACTTGTCCACGGTGGGGATGTATGCCTCGGGCTGGTAGTAGTCGTAGTAGGATACGAAATACTGCACGGAGTTGTCGGGGAAGAAGCTCTTGAACTCGCCGTAGAGCTGGGCGGCGAGGGTCTTGTTGTGGCTAAGTATGAGCGTAGGTTTGCCCACCTTAGCTATCACATTGGCCATGGTGAACGTCTTGCCCGAGCCGGTGACGCCAAGGAGTGTCTGAGCCTTGTCGCCGGCCATGATGCCGTTGACGAGCTGTTCGATAGCCTGGGGTTGGTCGCCGGTGGGGCTGTATTGCGATGAGAGTTTAAAGTCCATATTTAATGATGATACAAAAATATACAAAGTTTAGCTAATATTCAAGTAAAATTGCTTACTTATTTGGAATGTGTTAAATAATGTGCTAAATTTGTCTTGCATTATGAAAGTTGGGTGAGATTTTTTACCTAAATACCGAGATTCTGTAAATAATATACCAATACACCTTAATATATAATAATGAAATACCAAGGAATACTTGCCGGAGCCATGCTCATGGCAATGCCGGCGTTGGCTCAGAATACGTTCGAGAACCAGTACACCCGTCCTCTCGGACAGGTGCTCGACGAGATAGGTCAGCGTTTCAATGTGAGGATCAAGTATAATATCGATACAGTGGGGTTGAAGCTTCCTTATGCCGATACGCGCATACGTCCGTACTCGGTGGAGGAGTCGCTCAACAACGTGCTGATGCCTTTCGACTTCAAATTCGTAAAGAACGACAACACATATAAGATTAAGCCTTACGAGCCTGCCCGACGCACTGAGGCCGACGGTATAAAGATGCTCGCGTGGCTCAACAGTCTGTATCCCGACCGTGCGTCGTGGGAGGCACGTCGCGACTCGTTGCGTACCGAGGTGCGCGAGCTCCTCACCATCGATGATTACCTGGCCAAGCGGGTGGATGCAAAGCCTGTGTTCTCAAAACCGAGGAAGTTTGACGGATATTCTGTGCGTAACTTCTATCTCGAGACTTTGCCGGGGCTGTACGTGTGCGGTTCGATATATGAACCTACAGGCAAGGGACAGCACCCGCTGATAATATGCCCCAACGGACACTTCGGCGATGGCCGTTACAACAAGGCCCAGCAGCAGCGCCTGGCCACACTGGCCCGCATGGGTGCGATATGTGTGGACTATGACCTGTATGGCTGGAGCGAATCGGCATTGCAGGTAGGGTCGGAGGCTCACCACACGGCTGAGGCTCATGTGATACAGATAATGAACGGCATGTCGATACTCGATTTCATGATGGACCGCAAGGATGTGGATCCCACGATGGTGGGAGTGAACGGCGGATCGGGCGGTGGCACACAGACTGTGCTCCTCTCGCTTCTCGATCCACGCTACACGGCCTCATGTCCGGTGATAAGCCTGTCGTCGCACTTCGACGGCGGATGTCCCTGCGAGAGCGGTATGCCCATACAGCGTGCCGGCGGGGGCACATGCAATGCCGAACTGGCGGCGGCTTTCGCTCCAAGGCCCTTGCATGTGGTGTCGGACGGCAAGGACTGGACAGCGGCTGTTCCCACGCTCGAGTATCCCTATCTCCAGCGCATCTATGGGTTCTATGACGCTGTCGGTAATGTGAGCAACACCCATCTTCCCACCGAGGGTCATGACTTCGGCCCCAACAAGCGCAATGCCGTGTATGACTTCTTCGCCAAGGTGTTCTCGCTCGACCGCTCCAAGATCGATGAGTCTAAGGTGACCATCGAGCCTTACGACGCTCTCAAGAGCTTCGGCGCCAATGGCGAGAAACTGCCCGCCGGTGCAATAAAGTTCTGGAAGAAATGATACTGTGTTAAATACAATAAGTCCCTGAAAACGGGGCTTATTGCAAATTTAAGTGCTAAATTTACACTTTTAACCAAAAATATTTTTGTAAGTATAAAAAAATATATAATTTTGTGGGCGTATAGCAGTGCGCGGAGTATTCTTGACAGTGCTATGCGAGTTCCCCGCTAAGAGGAGGGTGTCCTCCTATAGCCCCAGATGTGTAGAAAGGAGGGGAATACTGATTGAGTGAAAGATACAATTAGTATTCCTGTACAAGATACAATAAGTGTTTTCATGTAAATTTAGTCACCTTAAATCTAAGATTGATGAAACTATCCGGACTATTCAGTCTGACCGTGCTGGCGATCCTTACCCTTTCGGCTTATGCCGGGGGTGGAGTCCCTGCCAGTGCGCAGGTAGCCCAGAACAGTGTGGCGACTCCTCCTGCTCCCGAATGGCGCAGCACTCAGCGTTACAAGATTGCCGCATGTGACTGGATGATGCTCAAGCGTCAGAAATTGGGCGAATTCAAGCTATCACGTGATATCGGTGCCGACGGCGTGGAAATGGATGTGGGCGGTCTCGGTGTCCGCGACACGTTTGACAACAAATTCCATCACCGCCACTTCCGCAAATTATTCCGCGAGACGGCCGACTCGCTCCGCATCGAGGTACCCTCGGTGGCAATGTCGGGATTCTATGGACAGTCGTTCCTCACCCACCATAATTATAAGGCTCTTGTGGAGGATTGCCTCTCCACGATGAGGGCAATGGGTGCCAAGGTGGCTTTCCTGCCCTTGGGCGGTGTAAAGGAGGACTGGACAGTGGCCGGGCCGGCCCGCGACGAGCTGGTGAAACGACTCCATGTGGCCGGAGTGATGGCCGAGGCCGACGGAGCGGTAATAGGCATACGCACTCCGCTCGATGCCAAGGAGAATATCAAGCTCCTGAAGGAGATCAACTCGCCGGGCATCAAGATCTATTATTCATTCCAGACTGCGTTAGATAACAACCGCGATATAATAAAGGAGTTGCGCACTCTCGGCAAGGACCGCATATGCCAGATACACGCCTCCAATACCGATGGATTCACCATCCCCAATGATCCGGCGCTCGACATGCCGGCCATCAAGCAGACCCTCGACAAGATGGGGTGGAGCGGATGGCTCGTGGTTGAACGTTCCCGCGACAAGAACGAGGTGAGGAACGTGAAGAAAAATTTCGGAACGAACGTCCAATATCTGAAAAAGATATTCCAACAGAAATGAACGATCCCGGGCTGAACGACGGCCCACTGAACGCATCACATGCCCCTGTGATATAGGGCATGTGAATGTGTGTCTTATCACATTGTGGAGTTAATCTTTTATTACTTATATACCAAATATCATGAACATCAAATTAACCAAAACCTGCAGTGCGTCCCTGCTCGTTCTTTTGGCTTCGTCGTGTGCCCAAGACGGCTTCGATGATAACGAAAGATTTGTGGCAGGCGTATCAAATGCCCAGTTGCAGTCGCCGGAGATCTCGGCCGATTGTTTCTCGACTTTGACCAACCCCGACGGTACTGAATCAGTGAAATTCACATGGCCACTCGTGATGGGTGCCGGTGGATATCAGTGCAGCGTCAGCGTGGTTGACGATCCCTCCAACCCCGAGGCTCTTGTTACCGACAGCATCGTGGATGGAACAACACTTACATTCGAGCGTCGCGAGGATACCAAGTATGAGATTTCAATCAAGACTCTTGGCAATCCAAAATACAACAATACCGAGGCTCCCGAGGCAACGGTATATGCTTATTCGACACTTGTGCCCGCGCTTACGATTCCTACAGGAGTAGAGATTTCCCAGTGGATTGCTGAGAATCTTGTAGGTGGTGAAGGAGAGCTCGGTTTCGAGCTTCAGGGTGGTGCCACATATAAACTTGACGGCACTCTCGATTTCGGCCTTAACACTGTGACTTTCCGTGGTGACAAGAACAACCGTCCTATAATTGAACTTGGTGAGAACGGCAAGCTCATGACTCAGGGAGGTCTTAAGGTTAAATTTATCAACTTTGATTGCACCAACTCAAAGCAGACAGGCGTTCTTGAGCTAAGCAATAATCCGAGTGAGACTCTTTCCACTGAAGCTCTTGGTTATAAAGCCGATGGTGCTAACCAAAATGGATATGTGATCAATGATCCTATTATAATTCAGGAATGTAACTTCAAGAATCTTAAAAATGCCCTTCTTTACGGTAACAAAAAGAATTGGAGTCTCCGTGATTTCCGCATCATTGATTGTATAGCCCAGCTTAATAACACCGGTAGCACACCTGTGATCCATATGCAGGGAGCATCAAACGGTCTTATCAAGGACATGCGCATTGAAAACTCCACGTTCTATAACCTTGTGAAGAACAATAGCGCTTACTTTATCCGCTACAGCAATAGCTCCAATGCTCAGCCTAAGAAGATCTTTGGTAATGGTGATAACTCATCCACTCATGTAATTTCCCATTGTACTTTTGCAAAGGTCTTCACCAATAAGGACTTCGCAAATAATATGCCTAATACCAATACTCTCAAGCATACTGTTGAGTACACCATCTTCTACGATGTGTTCCGTCTTTACCAGTATCTCCAGAGCCAGTCATACATCCTTACTCCGTATAATACAATGTGGGGTGTTGACAGCGGTACTCCTCAGGGTAATGATATCGGTGGCCGTAAAGATAAGCAGGGCCGTCCCTATTGTACAGAAGATAACCCAGGATTTACCGAGCCTTTCAAGGAGTTTGATCTCTCTCAGCCCAAGGGTGGTGTGGACTTCCGTCCTTCATCCAATTACACCACAACCAACCGTATCGGCGACCCCCGCTGGTTTGAATAAAGCATACCCTTAAATCAATTATTATCGCAATGAAACACAGTATAGTAAAAATATGTTTCTTGTTGTTGGGACTCTTTATGAGTACCACTGCGTGGGCTGATGATCTTCTTTATCAGGCTACGGTAGTGGATACCAATGACGAACCCCTCATGGGTGCAACCGTAAAGGTCCCCGATACACAGAATATTGCTGTTACCGACCTTGACGGAAAATTCTCAATCAAGATCCCCCCCTATGCTAAATCGGTGGAAATCACCTATATAGGTTTTAAGCCCGTGACCATAACTGATTTTTCTCAGACCACCATTGTGCTTCAAGAGGATTCCGAGACTCTCGATGAGGTAGTGGTTGTAGGTTACGGCACACAGAAGAAAGCCCACCTTACCGGTGCTATCTCCACTGTAAACATGGATGATATAGCCGATCTCGCCAACGGTAATCTTGCAAGCTCGCTTTCCGGTATGGTAAACGGTCTTGGCGTGAGTGGTGGCGAAGGTCGACCCGGTGAGTCAGCCCGTCTTACAATTCGTGGATCCGATCGTCTTTCTGCTATGGGTGCAACTTCTCAGGAGCCCCTCTTCGTTATCGACGGTTTCATCTATCCCAATGACGTGCGTATCGGTAACACACAGCAGAACTCAGGTTCAGTAGCTTTTAATAACCTTGATCCTTCTGAAATCGAGAGCATCTCGGTACTTAAGGATGCCGCCGCCGCTGTGTATGGTGCCCGTGCTGCCAATGGTGTTATTCTTGTGACAACCAAGCGTGGTAAGCTCGGTGAGCCTACGATCTCCTACAGTGGTTCTTTCGGTTATACCGATGAGATCTCACGTCCCAAGATGCTTGATGCCTATAACTATGGCCGTCTGTGGAACGCTGTTACAGCAGCTGATCCCACCAGCACCACCCTCAATCCCCTCAAGGATCTCTATCAGGCAGATGAGCTCAACGCAATGCGTTATCTCAACTATGACCTCCTCGACAAATATTGGTCTTCGGGCTTTACTCAGAAGCACAGTGTAGGTGTAAGCGGTGCTACCGGTAATGCCAGCTACAATGCTTCTATTTCTTACTTTGATCAGGATGGCAACCTTGGCAAGCTCAGCTATAACCGTTGGAACTACCGCGCCGGCGTTGACGTTACTCTCAAGAAATGGGTAAAGGCCAGCATCCAGGTTTCCGGTGACTATGGAACCAAGGAGACTCCTAATGTAAAGGTGGGTGGTACCGGAACAGAGAAGGACTACAATATCCTCCTCACTCGTCCCCGTTATATCCCCGAGTCAGTAAACGGTTATGCTCTCTCGGCTTATGGTCCGAGCAACTCTCGCGTTGAAGCCAATCAGGATTATTCTTTCTACACTCTTCAGGATTCGGGCGACTTCAGCAAGAATACAAGCTCCAATCTCAATATCAATACCTCAGTTGAATATGATTTCGGATGGAGCAAGTATCTCAACGGTCTTAAGTTGCGTTTCTCTTACTCAAAGAGTATCAACAACGACAAGAGCAACCAGTATGGATCGCAGTATAATATCTACTACATGAATGAACGTTCAGGTAGCGGTAAACACCTTTATACTCCTATACCCGGCCAGGAGAGCCAGTATGATGCTCTTCTTGAAGCGTCCAACTTCCTCCTCGGCAATAACGGAGCTCCTATCTATAACGGTAGCGGATCTTCTTACGTATCGCGTGATATGAACCGTGCCGACAACTACCAGATGAACTTTACAGTTTCCTACAACCGCAGTTTTGGCGATCACACTGTAGGAGCACTCTTCTCTATAGAGAAATCAGAATTTGAGAGCGAGACTCTTTATGGCACCGTATCGGATCCTCTGTCGTTCGGTGGTCTCCAGTCTCAGGCCGTAGGCCCAAACAGCAAGCAGGCAACAACATTCTTCCGTGCAGAGTCAGGAACCCTGTCATACATCGGTCGTGTGAACTATGCTTTCGCTGACAAGTATCTCCTTGAGTTCCTTATCCGCTCGGATGCGTCCACAAAGTTTGCTCCCAAGAATTATTGGGGTACTTTCCCCTCGGTATCGCTTGGCTGGGTAGCCTCGCAGGAAGATTGGTTCCGCAATAATGTCACATTCATTGATTATTTGAAACTCCGCGGATCATTTGGTGTTACCGGTCGTGATAACACCGAGTACTGGGCTTGGCTTCAGACATACGGTACCGATCCTGACAAGGGTCCCGTATTTGGAAAAGAAACAAATATTAATGCCGGTAGCCACATTTCACTCAGCAAGAATAATGCCGCAATTAACCCCGATGCTCACTGGGATAAGAGCTACAAGTCAAACTTTGGTCTTGATTTCAATGTGCTCCACAACCGTCTCTCATTCAATATCGACGGCTATTATAACTGGGACCGTGAAATGCTTATCGCTTACTCGGCTTCTGTGCCCGGCACTGTAGGTACTCCTTCTGCCAAGATGAATATGGGTAAATATGATAGCTACGGAGCTGAGATTTCAGCAACATGGCGCGATCGTATCGGTAAGGATTTCAGCTATAAGGTGACACTTAACACCGGTTACTCCGACAATAAGGTACTCCTTATTGACTGGGATGATAAGAATATGGGTTACAAGAGCCTCTATCCCGGACACCGTACCGATATGGGTACATGGGGTATGCAGTGCATCGGTATGTTCCGTTCATTCCAGGAAATTGATGAGTATTTTACTCAGAACAATATCATCTCTTATATGGGTATGACCAAAGACAAGGTACGTCCCGGTATGCTTATATATAAAGATGTTCGTGGTGCACGCCTCCCCGATGGTACCTATGAAGGCCCTGATGGCATCGTAGATAAGGAGAATGACCAGGTACGCCTCTCTAACCGTTCAAATCCCTATCACGTTACAGCCAATCTCAATGCAACATGGAAGGGTTTCTCTATCACAGCTCAGATTGCCGCTAACTGGGGTGGATACAGCTTTATCCCCACAGCCGCTCTCAAGGCAGGAAACTCGCTTGAATCGACAAATATGCCCTCGTTCTGGAATCCTGACAATATGTTCGTATATCAGGATATCTATGATGGAGCAGGAAATCTCGTGATGGCTGAGAACCGTGATGCTTACTATCCTAACCTCGCTTACTCAAGCGTCAATAGTGTGAACTCTTCGTTCTGGCGCGTAAGTGGTACACGAGTACAGCTCAACCGTCTGACTCTTGCATATTCTATACCCGCTAAGCTTGTCAACAAGATTGGTGTTTCAAGCTGTCGTTTCAATGTGACAGGTCAGAATCTTTTCAGCTTCTATAATCCATATCCCGACCACTTCATGGATCCCATGTCCGGTACTTATGGAAACTATCCCAACCTGAGAAAATTCACTCTCGGCGTTAACCTCTCATTCTAATCCAACAATAAAATGAATTTCAAGATATTAACCCTTTCAGTTCTCACTTCAGTGGCATTTGCGTCCTGTAGCGATGATTTCCTTCAGGACAAGAAGAGCTATGACAAGGTAAACGAGGACGCATATAACTATTATGAGGGAGCCCTTGGCCGACTCGCTGATGCATACATGCTGTGTCTTCCTGATGATGGAACCGGACCAAGTTATATGAATGTCAGCACCGGTAGTTCTGACGAACAATCACAGGCAACTGAGGAATACTGTGGTTTCAGCACATTTGTAAATCCTGAAAAGACAGTCGGAACTGATGGCAATTATGGAGCGCCCGACTATTTCCAGGGTCAGACCGGCAACATCCGTTACAATGCATGGGGCCGACTCCGTAACGTCAACGATGTGATCAGAGGTATCAGCGGAAGCTCTCTTCCCGAGTCTCAGAAGAATGAACTTCTCGGACAGGCTTATTTCCTCCGTGCATGGTGCTACTATAACTTCGTAAGATGGTATGGTGGTGTTCCCATCATAACTGAGGTACAGGAACCTACCGAAGATGCGTTCGTTCCCCGTTCCTCTACTAAGGACTGTATCGACTTCATCTGCTCTGATCTTGATAAAGCAAATGAAATGCTCGCTCCTTTCACAACGCATGGAGGTTGGGAGGAGAGCGGGAATTTCGGTCGTGTTACTTCCGGTACTGCTCTTGCACTCAAGGGTCGCGTACTCCTCCTTTGGGCAAGCCCTCTGTTCAACCGTGCTAACGATCCTGAACGCTGGAACAATGCTTATGAGGTGATCAAGGCTTCTATTCCTGTTATTGATAATTGTGGCTACGGCCTTGCTTATGCGGGCGCCCCCGGCGTGAACGCTTCCAATTGGGCAAAAATGTTTGTGGAAAACACCACGGAAGAGGGTGTATTTGTAGTGCTCCACAACAATTTGGTAATGCCTGGTCCCGGTGCACCTGACTATCGTAAGTGGTGTGCATGGGAGGCCGGTATCCGTCCCTCCAATACAACCGGTACCGGTGGTAAGGTTCCCTCGGCTATGCTTGTTGACATGTTCCCGATGAAAGATGGAAAGCGACCGGCAACTGCCAATGTCTATAATATCCTTGATGCGTCAAGTTTGACTTACGATCAGGCTCTTCCTTTCATGGATCGTGACCCCCGTTTCTATCGTACATACGCATTCCCCGGTGTGCGTTGGGCATTCAGTGGTGATCCCCGCGACTCTGAGAACCATAATGTATATGATGGAAAAGACTATCAGCTGTGGAATTACGTATGGTACACTTCTGAAGCTGATCGTAATAATATCGAGAGTGGTAAAAACTATGGCCCTGACGGTCTGATGGATAATGTAAAGGGGCTGTATGTGCGCAAGCGCACTGATGATTTCGACGTGAATCCCTCACCTCTTTACGTATTCGATAAGTCCAATAATGGCTTCAAGCAGAGTGCTACTCCTTATCTTGAAATTCGTTACGCTGAGGTATTGCTCAACTATGCCGAGGCCGCTTGCGGTGCCGGTCACATGGCTGAGGCTGTAGAGCAACTCAAGAAAATCCGTCAGCGTGTAGGTTACACCGGTGATTGTGGTCTCCAGTCAAGCCTCTCAAGTGATCAGGCCGCATGTATGGCTGCTGTACTCTATGAGCGTCAGATCGAGTTGGCTTTCGAGGGCAAGCGTTTTGAGGATATGCGTCGTTGGATGCTCTTTGATGGTGGAGCTAATCAGCCTGCAGGAACACCTTCGACTTGGAAACTTACCGGTTGGAACGGAAACACCTGTACCTATCTTGGTTTCCCACCGATGAACGGACAGCGTCGTGAAAATCTTGAGTTCCGTGTTAAGGCTGACTATAACAATGGTCTTGGCAAGGATTCTTGGAACAATGACCTTTCACATGATCCTATCGGAAGCGTAGCCCGTCCGGCGGCTCTTGACTACCGTCAGCCTCTTGATGATCAGCTTGAGACTCTCAAGGCATGGTATAACACTTACCTTGAGCGCAACACCAAGAAGGGTGATGCATATGATTCAAGCCACGCTCCTCTCAAAATCGATTTCAAACCCACATATTATATTATGGGATTGTCCTCAGGTGTTCATGCCAATAACGTCGGTCTCATGCAGACAGCCGGTTGGAATGATTACTACCATGGAGGAATGGGTACTTTCGATCCTCTTGCTGAATAATAGAACCAACTAATATCTTTTAGGCTGATCCGGAGATGTCGGTCTAACCCGACATTCCGGATCAGTTCTGTTTTAAAACCCTAACAAATCAATAGTAATGAACCGTAAAAAAGCTTTGACAGCTCTTCTGGCTGTTTCCGCCATGGCCCCGATGGCTATGATGGCACAGTATCCCCAGCTCAATGAGAAGGCTCGGAATGACTATTCGACAATGATAACCGCTGCCCGTCAGCATGCCGATTCGGCCTGGGCTGTGGCCAAGACTATTGTAGAGAAAGAGGCTTGCGAGGGCCGTCCGTATGTGCCCTGGGCATCCCGTCCCGATGATCTTCTGAAAGCCAATATCCCCGCATTCCCCGGTGCCGAAGGTGGTGGCATGTACACTCCCGGCGGACGTGGCGGAAAGGTGCTTACCGTGACCAACCTCAATGACGACGGCCCCGGCTCGTTCCGCTGGGCTTGCGAGCAGGGTGGGGCACGTATCATCGTGTTCAACGTTGCGGGCGTGATCAATCTGAAGACACCGCTGTATGTGCGCGCTCCCTATGTGACCATTGCCGGACAGACCGCTCCCGGCGACGGTGTGTGCATCGCAGGCGAGTCGTTCCAGGTGGATACTCACGATGTGATCGTTCGCCACATGCGTTTCCGTCGTGGCGACACCCGTGTGCACAACCGTGAGGACTCGTTCGGTGGAAATCCCGTGGGCAATATCATGATCGACCACTGCTCGGCCGAGTGGGGATTGGATGAGAATATCTCGTTCTACCGCCACATGTATGATCCCAGCGAGGGACAGTACAAGAGCACCGACCTGAAGCTCCCCACAGTGAATGTGACTATCCAGAACACTATCTCGGCCAAGGCTCTCGATACTTACAACCATGCGTTTGGTTCGACTCTCGGCGGTGAGAACTGTATGTTTGCCCGCAATCTCTGGGCGAGCAACTCGGGCCGTAATCCGTCGATCGGCTGGAACGGTGTGTTCAACTTTGTGAACAATGTGGTGTTCAACTGGGTGCACCGTTCGTCGGACGGTGGCGACTACACTGCCAAGTTCAACATGATCAACAATTACTATAAGCCGGGTCCCGCTACGCCGAAGGAGGGTAATATTGGCCACCGTATCCTCAAGCCTGAGGCCGGCCGAAGCAAGCTGGACCACAAGGTGTATGGCCGCGTGTTTGCCGAGGGTAATATCATGGAGGGTTATCCCGAAATCACTGCCGATAACTGGGCCGGCGGTATCCAGATTGAGAGCGATCCCGATTGCGGAGAGTTCACATCGTATATGCGCTCGCGTTCGCCGTTTGATATGCCTTACGTGCGCATCCAGTCGGCCGAAGATGCCTATGAGTATGTGCTCAATAATGCAGGTGCCAATATTCCCTGCCGTGACATCATAGACCAGCGTATCATCGAGGAGGTTCGCACAGGCGTTCCATACTATGACGAGAAACTGGCCAAGAAGCATCACGGTGACATCAGCGGTCTTGCTCCCAAGTCAATGGGGGACGGACAGTTCAAGTATCGCCGTCTGCCCAAGGATTCATACAAGATCGGTATTATCACTGACCCAATGCAGATGGGTGGCTATCCCGAGTACAAGGGTACTCCTTACGTTGACACCGACGGCGACGGTATGCCCGATGCGTGGGAGATAGCCAACGGTCTTAACCCCAATGATCCCTCGGATGCCAACGCCGATTGCACCGGCGACGGATATACCAATATCGAGAAGTATATCAACGGTATCTCCACCAAGAATTATGTGGACTGGAAGGATCTCCGCAACAATTATGATACTCTTGCCGCTAAGGGCAAACTCATGTAATATTGTACAGTTATGAAGTGTAAAGCATTTATATTTGGCCTGCTTCTCGGTGGCGTGGCTTTTACCGCAAGCGCGGTGGATCTGAAGACCGAAGGTCGCGATCCGAAGTATGTGGAGTCGATTGTGGGCCGTTCACGCAAGATTGTCGATAAGCTGGAGCTGAATAATGAGGATAAGGCCAATGAGGTGACAAACATCATCGCCAACCGATACTTCAAGCTCAACGATATATATGAGGCTCGCGATGCTAAGGTGAAGACCGCCAAAGAGTCGCTGACCGGCGATGCGAAGAACGCTGCCATCAAGGCTGCCCGCGATGAGGCTGATGCCGCGCTGTATCGCTGTCATTTCGAGTTCCCGGCTGATCTGTCGCTGTTCCTTACTTCGGAGCAGATCGATGCCGTGAAGGACGGAATGACCTATGGCGTGGTGAGGGTGACCTATGATTCTCACCTCGACATGATCCCCACCCTGAAGGATGAGGAGAAGGCTCAGATAATGGCTTGGCTTATCGAGGCCCGCGAGATTGCTATGGATGCCGAAAATTCCAATAAGAAGCATGAGGCATTCGGTAAATACAAGGGTCGTATCAATAATTACCTCGCCGCCCGCGGTTATGACCTGAAGGCGGAGCGCGAGGCCTGGTATGAGCGTATCAAGGCCCGTGGTGGTAAGATCTGATAATCACAAGTCACTGCAATAACCGGTGCTGAAGCTACGTTGCTTGAATAGGGGCGCGTGGTTTCAGCACCTCGTTTTAGACACTCTCTTAGAAATCATAAGAACATGAAAAATCATTTATTAATTATCGGCATGGCTGTGTGCTCGTCGCTGACGGTCATGGCTGCTCCGGAGTTTTTTCCGGTGAAGCAGGTCGATGGGAAGCTGACATATGAGACGGATGCCCGGGGGAACCGGGTGCTCGACTATTCGTCGTGTGGCTACCGCAATTCATCCGAGGCTGTTCCGGCTGTGCCCAATTCGGTGTTCGTATCATGGCAGGCCGGCGATAACTCGGCCCGCATACAGAAGGCTATCGATTATGTATCCTCCTTGCCCGCGGGACCTGACGGGCGGCGTGGAGCTGTGCTTCTCGACAAGGGTACGTTTGAACTTTCCACCCCTCTGCGCATCTCGGCTTCGGGCGTAGTGCTCCGTGGCAATGGGGTAAATTCTACCACTCTCGTGAAGAATGGAGTGGACCGCGGAGCTCTGATATATGTCGAGGGCGTGTATAACCCGGTGGTAACCGATACGGTGGCTATAACATCGGCCTACGTGCCTGTCAACTCCCGGACATTCCAGGTGAGCGATTCCAAGGGGCTTAAGGCCGGTGAGCGGGTATTCATCGTGCGTCCGAGCTCCAAAGAGTGGATCGCTTCGATAGGTTGCGATATATTCGGCGGTGGTATCAGCGCCCTCGGGTGGAAAGCCGGCGACATAGATCTGCGATGGGACCGTGATATCACATCGGTCTCGGGTAATGATGTCACCATCGACTATCCTGTGACCATGGCTCTGGACAGCAAGTGGGGAGAATCCAGCCTTATGACTTACACCTGGCCGGGACGCATCTCCGAGGTGGGCGTGGAGTATCTGACCCTTGTGTCGGCCTACGATAAGAAGTATCCCAAGGATGAGGACCATTGCTGGGATGGCATAAGCATTTCCAATGCCGAGGATTGCTGGGTGAGAAAGGTAGATTTCAGGAATTTTGCAGGAAGTGCGGTGATACTTCAGCCCACGGCTTCGTGCATCACTGTTGAGGATTGCCGTTCTACCGAGCCGGTGTCGGAGGTGGGAGGTATGCGCCGTTCGACTTTCCTGTCGCTCGGTCAGCAGAACCTGTTCCAGCGATGCTATTCCAAGCATGGTATCCATGACTTCTCGGCCGGAATGTATGCTGCCGGCCCCAATGCGTTCGTGCAGTGTGAGGCTGAGGAATCGCTCGGTTTCAGCGGTGCTTCTGATGCGTGGGCTCCCGGATTGCTTTTCGATGTGGTGAATATCGATGGCAATAATCTTTCGTTCAAGAATCTCGGTCAGGACAAGAATGGTGCCGGATGGAATACCGGTAATTCGCTGTTCTGGCAGTGTACGGCTGCCGAGATAGAGTGCTACACTCCGGCTGAGGATGCGAGCAATGCGGCTTACGGAAGTTGGGCTCAATTCTCAGGCGACGGTTTCTGGGGGCAGTCCAACAATCATGTTCAGCCCCGCAGTTTCTTCTACGCTCAGCTTGCCGAGCGTCTCGGTAAGGATGTGCCCGAGTCACAGTCGCGCATACTTCCCATGGCTACCAATGCCACGAGCAGTCCCACGGTAGAGGCTGCCATGGAGCTTGCCAAGGAGGCTTACATTCCTCGTCTCACTCTCGTGAAGTGGATTGAGGATGCGCCTGTGCTTGCCGACGTCTCATCCAATGGCGTGAAGAATGTGGATGATATTAAGGTTAAGAAGGTGGCAGAACCCAAGGTGCAGGAGCACACATACGATGTGGTCAATGGCGTGATAGTGATGGACGGATCGGCTCTGACCGGTGGCCGTCAGGAGGTGCCCTGGTGGAACGGCAAGATCAAGCCTTCATACACGGTGAAGGCTAAGCCTCATGTCACTCGCTTTGTGCCGGGCCGTGAGGGCCTCGGGCTGACTGACCGCATAGATTCCACGCTTGCATATATGGAGGAGGCTGATATCCTTGTCCTGGATCACAACTATGGACTGTGGTACGAGCGCCGCAGGGATGATCATGAGCGCATACGCCGTCGCGACGGTGATGTGTGGGCTCCGTTCTATGAGCAGCCTTTTGCCCGCAGTGGCGAGGGGACAGCATGGGACGGCCTGAGCAAGTATGACCTCACTCGTCCTAACGCATGGTATTGGCAGAGGTTGAATGATTTCGCCGAGAAGGGTGCCGAGAAGGGTAAACTGCTCTTCAATCAGCATTATTTCCAGCACAACATCCTGGAGGCTGGCGCTCACTGGGTGGATTCGCCGTGGCGCTCGACCAACAATATCAATTCTACTGATTTCCCCGAGCCTGTGCCATTTGCCGGTGATAAGCGCATCTTTGTGGCTGATATGTTCTATGATGTGAATCATCCCGAGCGTCGTAAATTGCACCGTGACTACATAAGAATGAATCTCGACCAGTTTGCCGACAATCCCAATGTGATTCATTTCATTAGTGCGGAATATACCGGTCCTCAGCATTTCACCGAGTTCTGGCTCGATGTGATAGATGAGTGGCAGAAGGAGACAGGCAAGGATGTGAAGGTGGCATTGAGTGCGACCAAGGATGTGCAGGATGCTATACTCGCCAATCCGAAATATGCCGACGTGGTGGATATTATTGATATCCGTTACTGGCATTACAAAACCGACGGTGTATATGCTCCCGAGGGTGGCAAGAATCTTGCACCGCGCCAGCATGCAAGAAAGATGAAGGTGGGCAAGGTGACTTTTGACCAGGCCTATAATGCCGTGAGCGAGTATCGAGCCAAATATCCTGAGAAAGCTGTGATATACTATGCCCAGAATTATCCCGATATGGCATGGGCTGTGTTCATGGGCGGAGGTTCGCTTGCCGGTATTCCTGTCAAGGATCAGAAGTTCCTTGCCGAGGCTGCTACAATGAATGTAGTGCCACGTGTGGATGAGTCCTACACTATGCTTTCAAAGAAGGACGGTTGCATTATATACTCCGTGGCCGATGGAAATGTGCCTGTGGATCTTGAGCAGGGAAAATATCGCGTAGAGTCAATAGATCCAAAGACCGGTGTTTCCACAGTGGTCAATAAGGGCATCAAGATCAAGGGTCAATACATGTTACCGTCAACAGCAGGGAAAGTGTATTGGTTCCGTAAGATCTGATACATATTTCTGAATACTATAAAGGAGACTTGCACAGAGAGATAGTGCAGGTCTCCTTTGTGTTGATAGTATATATGTATACTACTGTGGCGCGGATGGGTGCATAGGATGGATAGGAGTGGGAGAATGCAGTTTGCTAAAGTATGATATAAAACGAAGAATAGCCAACGGAAAGTTTTTTATCTTTCGGTAGGCTATTCTTCGTTTTGTATGTGAATTATGGTATTAATCGGTGGATTTTGCTACAACCAATTTAGGCGATTGAATCGAAAAAGCATACTTTCACCACGTTCCGGTTCTATCATGCGTATGAACATTATACGTCCTAATAGCCATTCTTTGTAGAATCCTTGAGGAGATTTGAGGGTTTTACGGTGTGATTCAATATGCGATTCTATGCCGAATTTTTCACAAAAATATAATTCGCGTTCAACTTCTCTCCGATATGCTTTGGGAACATGGACTCCATTAGAGATTGTAAGTCCTGTTACAGTCTGACGCTGTCCTTTGAATCGTAGTTTAGTCTTATGATGGTTAGGGAATAATCCGTTGGATTTTATTATGGATATAATGCGGTCTATGGGAACGACATTCTCATCTCCCGAAAAAGTAATATCATCGGCATATCTGGTATAGTGAGCATTGTACTCTTTAGCCAAAGATAACATTGTGTCATCAAGAGGAGAGGTGACTATGTTTGATAGCATAGGACTTGTCGGGGCTCCCTGCGGAAGTCGTTGCTTGAAAACGCATAATCTTGTAAAGACTTCAGCGACTTCAGGAGTGTAGCCTAAAGAACTGAAATATGTTTTTATCTTTATGGTTTTGATTGAAGGAAAGAAGTTTTTTATATCAATACTTAACAGCCATCGTCTATTCTGATGGCCTGACGCATTTTCTCGAATGTTAATAGACTTTCTTCCCGAATAGCCATTAGGAAGGAAACTATAGACCTCCGGTCTTACAGTTGGATCTTTCAATAAGATATTGACATATATCCAACTCTGAACTTTTTTTAGCCAATGAGTAGGAGTGTTGATTTCCCTATAACCTCGTCCATTTTTTTTAGAAATAAGATAATTCCTATAGTAAGCATTAAAATTACTTTGTTTCAGAACTTCTTCGTTAGAGTTAAGCAGTATGGATAAATGCCGGATATCAAAAATTATAGGTAAATTTTTGCTTCGTAGGGCGGAGGCGTATTCAAGGCATGTCTTGATATATTCTTCAGAATGACCTTCAGAACGAGCTTCGTCGATGAAAAGACTTTCCCAAGATAAAGAAAACGTTCGGGGGGCAGTCATAATTTTACTTTGTGGCACGAGTGCACGAGTGACAACTCGGAACCTTGTGTTTCGAGTTATCAGTATAATGATGTTTAATTTTAATGTTCGTCCACGGAACGAACTGGTAAACTTCTTTCATTTTACCGAAACTAAAATTATGACTTCCCGCCGAATGTTTTCGGTACGTATATCTGATTGCAATCGTCAAATTCGTAGATATAGCTGTCCTCTTCTTCAGAAAACCGTATTTTCTTTTCTACATCCCTAATTCGGTCAATTGCGTTGGATGTGGGTCTAAATTCTTCATCCCAAAGATTTGCTTTGACCCCGTTTGCTCTATATTCTAATATTTCATTGAGGGTTAATCCGAGTTCACGTGCAATGTCAATATCATCCCATTGTTTTAGACGGAGTCTCAACATTATGGAAAGAATATAATTCTTAGGGGAAAATAAGTTAGATCCAACAATCTCTTCTGGTGCAATATCGAATAAATCAGAAAGTTTGATGAGCCATCGATTATTTGTCTCTCGATTACTTGCCTGATGCTTAATCCTAAATGTATGATACCGGGATAAAAGAGGAGTCCAGTTATTACTATCCATCCATAATATCGGCAATGTATTGTTTGGAGTGGCGTGATCGAATAGGATTAAAGCTTGCGAATTGTCAAATCCGAGTATATTCTTCTCATTCTTTATCAAAAGCTTACCGTACCGATATGACATTTCACGGAGTATAAGGATTGTCTTATAGCTATGAAATGGCGAATTACGTTTATCGAATGCTTTATGACGGATTTCTCCATATATTTTCAACCCCGGAAGAAGGCGTTCAATACGCTCTTTAGCAACTGCCATGATGATACAACTCATGAGTATATTATGGTGTCGGATATCGGATTTAAAGAAAGCATGCGCGGCACCATCGTTTTCGGCATTTGTATGAAGACGTTCTCTGCGTATGGTTTCTTTGTCGCAAGCGATATTTAGAAATGTACTGCCAGATCCAATAATGTCATCAAGATAAAATATGAAATCTTTTTCGGTTAAAGTCTTGAGGTCTACTTCTTGTATATTATTGTAATATTTAATGGATAGATTCTTTGCGATCTTTCGTCCCTTAAAAAGATTTTTTACAAGATAGGAGATTACATGTCCGCTCTTACCTGCTTCTCCGAGTGGCACAAAGTGAAGTGTAGCGCCATCCTCAGATAAATTTAGGTGGATTAAAAAATCGTTAATGTAACCATTGATGATATTGGATAGATCGGTTAGGGTGAAATACTCAGTTTTATCTAAAAGTTGTAGGGCCTGATGTATCTCATCGGTTTGAAAGTTGGTCAACCAATTAATGATAGATGTTACTGGAATCCGATTCTTAAATTGGTGAACGGAAAGATATTCAATTTTCTGACTTATTTCTTGAGAGAATGGGGCCATATAATAGATGGTTCATTTTCTATTATGAGTCAATTTATATTGAATATGAGGGTAGGGAGGATATTATTATAAACCGGTTGTGGGATTCAGGTTATTACTGTTGCGTTTATGCATCCATTCGTCATAGAACATCTTTGGGAGGGTCGCGAGGATCCATGCGCAACGCTTCATCTGTTTCTTAGGAGCTTGAGTGAGTCTATAGGCAAATTCCAAATGATTCTTTATCATCCATTCCGGAGCTCGTTTTTCCTGAAGACCACTGAAGAATTTAAAAGCGGCTCCTACGGCAATCATTACTCCATGATTTAAATGAGGCTTGAGCATGGACATGAAGAATTCCTGCTTTGGGGCACCGAGGGCTACCCATACGATATCGGCACCATCCTCTTCTATCATACGGGCTATGCCGGGATAGTCGAACTGGCTGACCTTGCGGAACGGGAGCTCCACGAATTTCATTCCGGATACATCAGGATTATATCTCTGTAGATTAGCCTTAAGGCCATCAAGGATATGTTGCTGGGTGCCAAGAAATATCATGCGGTATTTTCTATTGGATACTATATCGAGAAATATCTCACTACCGCAATATTGGCCGTATTCTTTACCATGTATCCATTTTATATATAACGGCACGTAGCTGCTGTCGCATATCGCGAACATGCCTCCGTTGACGACTTGAAGATACTCGGGAAAGCGGTTTGCAGTGTTCAGGATCACGCCGTCAGCCACGCAGATGTAGTCTGAGCCTGGTTCATTAAGACGCGTGTCAACCGATTGATGAACAGCCTTGCGGTCAAATTCATATCGGATGTTAAAGTAGGTTTCCATTTATTTGAAGAGTGACTGTTGTAATACTATTGTGTGTTATATGTAGGTTAATTTTGATTCTTGTTGCTGATTTTGATAATGTAGCACTTAGTTGTAAGTTATAAAAATTAATTTACATTAAGTTGCATTGGTAAAATTGATATAGAGTTAAGATACAAGTCCGGCCAAAGCTCTGTTGTGGCGTAAAGCATAGAGTCTGTGGAGATATAATCCGCAGGTATGGGCCATTTACCTTTGAAAATGAGCAATAAGGCTTCAGCAATATTCAGATGCGGCATGTAAGGTGGTAAAAGAGTAAGAGCCCTCGTTTTTTCCATATGAGCCTGAGTTCTGCAATGAGTTTTCCGAGAAGAACACTTGCATTATCCAAAACGATGAAGTTGTCTTTTTGACATAGAAGGAAAGGCGATCAAAAAGGTCTGCGACCATGTCTGCGGTTATACTCTTGAGAGTACTGAATACCTCATATCGGTTGTTTCTGTAAAACATATCGAAAATGTTGAGTCTGTAACTCCTATGAGATAGCACAAGGATATTTTATTTAGGGAATTGCTTGCCGTAAGGCACATACCACTCAATGCTGATATGGCTTTCATATCTGTAGTAAAGGTCTATGAGACCGTTGTTTGCTTGTTTTTCGATTTTTTGGAGATTCTCGGTCTCATATACATAGAGCAGGGGCGAGAGTTGTCCTATGTGGTGTTTTCTTATTCGTATATATCTCGCGCTAATGCGTATACAAAGCCTTGAACGTGCTTTCGCTCTCCTCTTAGGCTTTCTTCATCCTATGTCTGTAATGCTCTATGGCTCGGCGTACAGATTACTCGTCTTAACTTCATTATTGGTTTGCGGCCACAACCTGGACGTGTTTTCAAACCAGAAAATACTTTCTGTCTCGAAGCGTTTCAGCCATGAGTTAACGAAAATATAGGTCATGTTCGTTTGTTCTCCAACATCCTTTGATGTCAGATCTTGGGGTTATAATCTGGTTGCTCAGCTTCGCGCACAGATTAGAACAACCATCATTTAAGTCCATCTCAATCATCCTTAAATCAGGAGGCATAGGAATCAATCCCTTGATTACGAATAATCAAAATCCATAGTTATATTGTATTATTTGCTACGACATTTCAATATAATATTCTAATCGTGGATATTATCTTCTTTTTCGGATTGAGTTGTAGTTACGATTCTTTTTATTATGGCATTCTGTAAAATTTTTTGATTATTAAAAGTTATTCCCTTCAATTTGATAACTTTAAGGAACTGGAAGAGCCCTAATTTCATAAAAAGTTTAGCCAAAAGTTCATCTGCAAATGATGATGTAAACACTGAACTTTCAGAGAAGTCTAACACAATAATCCTTGGATCTTTACTAAGTATATTGAGAATGTCATTATATACTCGTTCCCCAGCATTGCGTGTACTGGTGTCCGAAACCTCATCTTTGACCTTATATGTCATGACTCCGGTTTCTACATCTTCCATTTCATCCAATCTAAGATTAACCATGTTAATTTTTCTGCCATTGAAAACAAGAATGTCTTCCCATGAATTCTCTCCGGAATAGTCTAATACGTAATCAACAGTAGTCATACAAACACTTTTTGATATTCTTGGGCAATTATCATATTCACCAATTCTACCTGATGAAACAGAATAAAATCCACGGCCAGACGCTATATGCAATCTGCTGTCACCCTGCTTAATCAAGGTAGCAAGACCAAAAAGGCCATTACCCATTCCCTTTCCGTTTGTGACAGACTCTTTCAAGGACTTTTTTATCGCATCAAGTTCATTTTCTACATGATATTTCGATCCTTTCAACGAATTATAGATTCCTTGACCCAGATCACAAATCGTAAATGTAACATGCTTTGTTTTCTTATGAACTTGCCCCATAATATAACCTTCACTCTTGTTTGAATGAATAAGTACATTATCCATCAATTCACCTAAAGCCCAATCATTACTTTCTAAAAAATTATTTGGATATATATCACTCTGACCCATTTGCTTCAAAATAGCATTCTGTAATCTGCCTACATTATCTTGATTGAATATCCAAACTTGATTCAGGACATCAACTTCTTCATTATAGACTTTAGGGTTTAAAACTCCCATATTTGATAACCACTGCGGCATACCTTTAATATCGAAGTCAACTCCTAAGTTTCTATAATACGAGTAAATAGCCGTTATTGGGACAATTGGATTTGGAAAAAATTGATTGTCAGTCTCAGAAAAATCAATAATAATTTTGTTTTTTTCAGGTTTCAATCCTTTTATCCACAAGATGAACTTTGAAACATCTTTATGATGGTTCATGAAACGGATTTTACAATAATTTCCATTAAAAGTCAACCCTTGTACTGAATCATGTTGCCGATATTTCGGCCGGTTATATAAAAAATTCTTAAATCCTTTCATTGTGATATTTATTTAATATTTCTAATGACATCAGTATCTTAGATGTGTTGATATCGGCCTTATTATAGCATCTATCAATAGAATTCATAATTTAAACTTTTGAACTTATTTTATTAACCTTAGTAAACAAAGATTATTAACGTGGTGTATAAATGCATCTTAGATGCTTTATACAGATTGCTACTAAATAGCGTCATAAATCCTAATAACGCATTATCGACTAATCTATATATACTAAATCTACCTAAGAAGAATTCATGGACGAGATAGATTTCAAAACTGATTCCTGAAAGCCACTCTATAAACTTTATTCTGGAAGTATTTTTAAATAGTACATAAAATGTGCAAAATATTGAGGATGCACTTATCATACCAATGAGGTAAGATATGAACGGGCTTTTTTCATATAGGCTATTATAAAACGACCAAATCACAATTGTATTTATTACTAAAAACTGAGCAAGTAAAGCGCTTATAGAACATTTGGAGATTACTTCAAGAATACGATTTGAATATGTAAAGACAAACAAATATCCGACAAGATATGGAAACATATAACCAGGTAATCCAATATCAGTCAAACACCAATCAATACCCCCCCCCCGATTAATGCTCCGTATATCAGTGAATTAGGCCTATATGCCCATTTGGATAAGTTTGATAGAACCCAAATCGAGATATAACATAAAACAATCATTGTCATAAACCACAAATGGCCGAACCCATCAATCTTATCGAACCAAGGCAAATAAAGAGTGTGAGTCATCAAGTTTCTCCAATTAAAGTAATCTTGACTGAAGTATAAGAATAAAAAAAGAACGATGAGATAGGGATAATAACTTTTAGAAAGTTTTGCAACACGTTTCCCTACATATTCAAAACTCAGTTTAGGACAACCTTTATTATTCCATGAACTGCCAAGAAGGAAGGCAGACAATATTAGAAAAAGAAAATTGAAGGTGACACCCAAATAGCGTCCTATTCCCATGAGAGCAGGAAAATTATCAAAGCATGAATGACACATAAGAATTGCTATTAATGCCACTACTCTGATTATATCAAAGGTTGCATTACGTTGTTGTCTTATTTCTTGTTCAGGCATTGAAGTGAATTATATATTTCAATTACTCTTTCGATTTTTTTCTCCCAAGAAAGTTCCGGTTTCCTTTTTTCACAGTTTTTTGATTTTTCATACATCATGGACGTATTATCATGTAGAGAATCTAAAATTTTAGACATTTTGTTTGTGGCCTCAGTCAAGCTCGTTATAGGGACTTTCCATCCAACCTCTTTGTTAACGATTACTCCCTGTCCACAAACATCAAAGCATATAATGGGTAGATTATTTGATATGGCTTCAAGGATGACATGAGGTGTTCCCTCCAATACACTTGTGAAAAGGAATACATCACTTGTCTTCATTAAGTCTTGAACTTTAGTGTTAGTTATCTTTCCATGCCAGATACATAGGTTGTCTACCCCCAACTCTGCTGCCAATTCTCGATACCTTGCTTCATCCGTTTCATTTCCCCAGCCTACGATATGGAGTTCAAATTGTTCTTTATTTTTTGTTAAAGACAACACTTGTAGAGCAATATCCAGTTTTTTTGTCGGAATAAAACGACCAACCCATAGAAGTTTTATTTTGCCATATGGAGAAAGCGTATGCTCGATATAATCAGTTATTTTAAGACCCGTTTCTGGCATAACGATAATGTCTTGAACATTGTGACTCCGTTGTATAATATCAGCACTGCTTTCTAACACAGTAATCAATTTATCAGCACGCCGTATAGCCTTTTTTACTCGGCCAGTCCGTGCCTGATAATAAGATATTATATTCTTTACAGATATTTTGAGTTTGTCTTTCAGTGGACTTCCGTTCAAATAACTTATTGGTATAGGTGCCATATTCCCAATAGGCCCCCAAACGAAAGGGATATCCTTTATTTGCCATAAATAGCCAGGCTCTCTAAACCCAATCATATTGAGCTGATGGATCACATCAATATGATTTTGGGTAATAATCTCTTTCGCTATTATTAATGCTTTTTGTTGCCAACGTCGGTAATGGTTATAGAACCTCCAATCCCCCTGATTCCAACACATATTTCTTACCTCTTGTGGAACAGGGTTGAAGTAGAAATGAATATTCTCTTTTTGAGGAAGTCTTTCTACTGCTTTTAGAATATCCTCTTTCCATTCGGCTTCTGTAATTACAAATACATTGCAACTTTTTGCAATATTTATAATCCAATTCCAACCAACTCCAGGCTCGCTTCCCCAAGTTGGACTTACAGCGTAAGCATTTATGAGTATATTAAGCATTGTTATAGATTAGTATAAATTAGACTTAGCTGAGAGGTTAGCATAGGAACACTAAACCTATTTTGAGCGAAATCTCTTGACGACTCTGTCAGTTTCTCATAGAGTTTTTTATCTGAAATTAAACTATCTAATATCTCTGATAGTTGAGCTACATTCCCAGGTGTGAATAGAAGCAAGTTTTCTCCAATCTTGGCAACGTCAGGAATGCCACCAACCGGAGTTGTAATAACCGGCAGATGATACGCCCACGCGTCGAGAACACCCATCGGGAATCCCTCCGAATAGCTTGGAAGGCAATAGATGGAAGCATGACGAAACACCTTATCTTTTTCCTCTCCATTGATCCAACCAAGGAAGTCAACCTGATTGCTTATGCCAAGTTTAGACACCAACTGTTTGCCATTTTCAATTTCACCATTACCAGCTAGTTTAAGTTGCCAATCTGGAAATCTGTCGGCAATACAAGCAAATGCTTTGATGAGGTCGTCATATCCCTTTCGATGAGTGAGTGTGCCGGCAAATAGTATGTATTTTTCTCTTTCGGATGAATCCGACGGTCGGACGGTCGGACATGGATTGTAAAGAATTTCTACCTTCTCATCTGGGATAGGATAAGCTTTTATAATCTCATCTCTCCACATCTTTGACAGTGCAATGATTTTATCGGCATGAGTGAAAGAATAGCGGTAGAGTTCCTTATGCTCACCTCCAATTGAAAACTCCGGTCCAGAAGAGTGAAGATGGACAATCAGTTTCTTCCTGCATAACTTTGTCAGACGGGCAAATATCCTCTTTCGCTTCTCCGTGCCATAATCTGCTGTATGAATATGAACTATATCGTAAAAAGGAAGCCTGACAATGAAGTCGGCCATTCCGCTTATGAAATACCATATCTTCCTCCATGATGGTCCATCCCGATGTGTCTGCACCCAATGGCAATGAAAGCGTTTCCACTGCCAACTGGCCTCATGCGCCTTGATAACTGATGTTATGCCTCCACGTGTTTTGCGCGAGGTGGCAACAACAAGTACTTTTTTCCTCATAAATTAATTATCGGGTTATGCAATATGTTATTATGATTAACTATTACGTTCAAGAACATCCTCAAGAGGCTACGCCTGTTTTGAAACAGCCTCTACATAACGCCACAATCCAATCTTGGAAATTTTATTCCCTTATTAGCCATATATTTTACTCAGTCGTCATTGGAATTTGATTGAACGAGATGATTCAAGATCTTTACGAGAATATCTATCCTCGTGTCTATAGATTTTTGACTCATGCTCAATAATTTCATCAACAGTAAATCTATATTTCAAGACTTTTGCAGGGACACCACCTAAAATAGAATAGGGAGGACAAGACTTATTTACGACAGCACCGGCAGCCACCACACTCCCTCTTCCGATGGTAACACCCTTAAGAATTACCACATTAGTGCCAGTCCACACATCTTCCTCAATGATTACATCTGCATCATTTTCAGGAAGTTTTTCATGAGAGTGGACAATTGGCACCCCCATGACATCTATCCGGTGGTCGCCAGTTATTATGGTTGGTTTCGGACCAAAGATTACATTGTCTTCAATTATTAGTGATGCTTCTGTGGAGTAGATTGTCGAATATTTAGGGATAGAGACATTGTCTCCAATGGAGATGTTTGCTAGGCCTTTTATGTCGGAAGACGAAGGTCTAAGATAGACATTTGATCCACACTTTTTGAAACACCGCTTGTAAAAGTAAGATTCTAATTTATCAATTAGATAACCGATTGAAAGGAAGGAAGGCGTTTACCCCCCATAAGAATGTTTAACATTTGAACCGTAATATTTTAGCTGGTATCCCTACCACAATCGCATTGTCAGGAATATCCTTGGTTACAACAGCATTAGCCCCGACAGTCACATTGTTACCAATAGTCAAAGGGCCGAAAATTTTCGCATTAAGACCAAAGTAACAATTATCGCCAACGATAGTTAATCCGTCTGTTTCCTCCTCTTGTTTGTTGCCAAACACTACTCCAGGCAACAAGGTACAGTTTTTACCAATCCGACAATTTGGACCGATGTGGATAAAACTACCAGAATGGTAGATACGCAACCCACCATCAATAGTGTTAGGATAAAGTGTAATATGAAGATTAAAACTTAATTTCTTATATCTATACCAATGATACCAATATGCTAACTTATGCCATCCACCTTTAGTTTTATGATATTCCTGCAATCTCACATGCCTTATCAATTGGTATAGATACCAACTCTCGTTATTGACAAACCAATCTTTTAAGGATGGCAGTGAACATCCATATCTTCGTTTGTCCTCATTTAATCGTGTTAACGACTGATCCATAATCATTTAACCAGTTATATCGGACGCTTGGAATTGAACAGTATAGTCTTGTAAGAAGAAAGATTATATGGATTTTCATAATTTTTCATAATATCCCATGATATATTTGTCCATAAAACTATTATAAATCCAATTGCATAATATTTATAATTACCGACTTGCATTTCATTAATGAGCGTATATAATAACAATGCAGCCGTCATCATTTGGGAAAATTCCAAATATTGGACTGGTCGTATGAAGAAATGGCTAGTATTGGCTATCAAAAAATATGCACATGCATAGACGAAGGACAAATTATACCATAAATTTAATAATTCGCTGTCTGCTAAATATTTTCTTCTTATTAGTGGCCCAAACCAAATAATGGCTAATGCGGTTAATAGATATGACAACATCATCGGGCCAAAAGAAAGAGCCTCCTGCGCACTAGCGTCAGTTAGAAACACTGACACTCTACTTTCATATCCCGAGTAACCAAATAGAACAGCAAGATTTTCAATATAGGGAACAACATTATTAAACTGTGGAGTAAATCCAAGCATAACGCAGGCAAGAAAAATTGCGGTCATCATTTTGGGCTTATCGGACAATGTAAACCCTGGCGGTATCAAATATAATGGTAAGAGAATTAAGGCTGAATGATGGAAGCACGAGGCAATGAATACACAGACAACATATTTCAGCAATTTCCTCTCGACTATAAACTTGCTAAACCAGATAAAAAAGCAAGCTGCTGTCATTTGCCTTATAGCTCCCTCCATGTCTATAAAATATCTTGAACCAAACATTACCACTGGGAGAGTAATCAGCAAATATTTTTTATCCCCGCAAGCTTTTACTAAGAAATAAATTTGAAGAAAAGCACATATTCCAAATCCGATTCCAGAATGGAGGTGTAAATTACCACTGATTTCAACTATTGTGTTCCAGATTATTTCTTGGTCAGCGCGTTCTTCAACTATCATTCCTTCTTCGAAAATTCTTGCATAGGAAAAATAGTCTCCACCCACACAATACTTTATAGCTGAGATTATTGTAAAAAAAGCTATGTATAATATAATGTTAAAGTCCCATACTTCTTCATTGGGATATAGCTCATCTGATCTTCTGGCCAATGAATACATAAAATACGCAAAAAATACATATATCAGAATTTCAAATATAAACATAATCCAGACTACTATTTCATGAATAATTTACACCTAATTAGATTAATCATCTTTGAATTTAAGTATAGGAGTATATCACATTTATGCAAAATTAGCCAATATACAATTCGATGATCTAATCTTGAAAAATTACTCACAGGATAATTCTGACGAAAGTATTTCCAGATTTCATCATTAGTAATCTCTTTTATCCTATTAAGTTTGCGGGGTTCTGATGACAGCATCAGATGGTTAAGCTGTGTCCTGCAATAGCCGATAAAAAGTCTACCGGATCTCTGATCTCCTCCGTCTATTCCATTTAATTTTTTCGTTAAAGTTTGATATAGATCCTTGAAACGATTAAATTTCGCCCTGTTATATGTAGATGATAAAGAGGCTGAATTCTTACAGTAATAGTATAAATTTTGAGGAATGTATATCAACTTGCTTGCCTTTTTTAAGAAATCCACTTGAAACGGTATATCCTCTGAAACAACCTCTCTCTCGGATAAAAATTTTAAAGAATAATCCTGGATTATCTTATTACGATATATCGCATGCCAGACTGACATATAATAACGTCTTTCTATTGGTTCATTTGGTGTGGAAGCTACCATATCGAGCATAAAATTGGTCAACTCTGAGCCTTGAAAATGCGCTGTAGTGTCAACTTCTCTTGAATCAATCCATTGTCCAGTCATTATTTCTTGTTTGAATCCGCAAAAAACGGCATCGGCGTTATATTTTATAGCTTCGTCGTAAAGTGACTGATACATGGTCGTATCAACATAGTCGTCGGAGTCAACAAATGCTACATAATCGCCAGTTGCTATCTCAAGTCCTGAGTTTCGGGCAAAACCAAGTCCACCATTAACTTTGTGTATTACTCGAACCCGAAAGTCTTGTTTTGCATAATTGTCGCACATCTGCGGCACTTTATCAGGACTTCCGTCATCAACAAGGATAATTTCGATCTCTTGAAGAGATTGATTGAGCAATGACTCCATGCACCTGTCGAGATACTTCTCGACACCATAGCATGGCACAATTATGGATACTTTTGGATTTATCATGGTTCTACATAATTGCCCTTAAAATGTATTTTATAACAATTATTGCATTGGATATATAGAACTTGAGAGTAGAACTTTTAGTGTTCCATGAGTTTGAATAATCATGGACTGCGAAGGTTGTTTCATCATCATACCTGCCTTTTTGCCAGTCTTTACCACACAATAATTGCTGGGGAAATAAGGTAAACTTATCAACACTCTGTTCGTTGTTATTCATCTCAAACCCTCGGGACTGCATGAAGCGTGTAAAACGAATAACATTGGTGGTCATATCGAAAGTCAATCCTTTGAAAAAACTAAAAGTTTTGTAATACTCAAGAAATTCGGATATGATAGAACCTCCTTTAGATGAAGCTATCAGACCAGTTTCTACATACTTATCATGTTCAAAGCTGCCGAAACCCTCTAGATCGAACCATTCTTCTGGGAATGGTTTCTTTATAAGAATATCAGTGTCAAGATAGAGGCCACCATCGGTAGCGAGGGCATATAAACGGGCCACATCGCTGACGAAGGCATATTTCCTAGCAAAATAGGCTTGACGTGTATAAAGTAAACGGTTTACGTCGAAGTTACTCTCATCCCATTGTTTGATTTCAAAATCAGGGAAATTTTCACACCATGTGGTAATATATGCCTTGACATCGTCAGGCAATGGAGATCCACCAAACCAGCAGTAATGTATTATTTTGGGAATCATGATTTAATGTATGGATTGCCTTTGTCGCTGATTTTCTTTGCCGGGATTCCAGCGATTGTTATATTTTCCTCTTCAAAACTCTTGTTGACTACAGAATTAGCACCAATGGCACATCGGGATGGTATGGTGATTTTCCCGAAGATTTTAGCTCCGGGACCAATCCATACGTTATCGCCGATTATAGGTACATCATTCTGATGCAAGCCGTGTTGGCCGATATTTACACCTTGGTGTATATCGCAGAAAGCTCCAATTCTGGCATTGGCATTTACTACAATAAGGCCAAAGTGATTTATCTTCAGTCCTGGTCCGAATGTGTTGATGGGAATATCCCAGCCCATTTTCACTCCATAATGGGTGTGGAGCATCGCCCAGAAACGTTTCATAATACGATGATAGCAACCGGACTGAGCAAAGTGATACTCTTCATGGCGGAGGGCTATAAGGAATTTCCAATGCCAGTCACCATAAAATGAGGGGCGTTTCTTCGTTATTCCATACACTTTTTTGTCAAGCGTAAGATAACGATTGAGTTCTTTCTTTGTAGTAATCATTAGAACCTTATGAGACGGTGAGCTAAGAATGTCCACCCCAGTCCAATGCATAAATATCCTATCCGCCATCTCAATCCGGAGGATACGAGCAGAATAGGTTTAAGCCTGCGGTATTCTTCTTGAAGTTCTGATCTATTAGAATAGAGCCTATTTGTGAAATAGACCGTAAACTCGTTTTTGTCAAACGAGTTTTTTACTTTCTGATAATTTTTATCATCTGGTAAAAATTTGATAGCCTCTTTATGGAAGCGACGCATGGATTTCAGCCCATCTGCGGAAACTTTCTGTGTTAATGATTCTCCATTTACCACATAATGATAGTAGGCCTTGGGAATATAAGAGATTTTAGGTGTTGTCCTGCTCAGTATCTGTGTCAAGACAAGTAAATCTTCACAATAATTAATTCCAGGGATAAAAAAAGCTGAAGCTTTGTCATAAACTGATTTTTTAATCAGTTTATGACAAAGGCCTCCAAAGAGACCTTTGGCATAAAGACCGTAGAGTACATCCTCGCGAGTGAGAGATGTGGGTTGCTGGATAGTTATTATGGATTTACCATTAGCATCTGTAAAAAAATCAGCGATAACTATGTCAGCATTATCTTTTTTAGCCACATCATGCATATCCTCAAGCATATCAGGCTCAACCCAATCATCGGCATCGGCGTGGATGGTGTATTCTCCCTCGGCCGAATCAATTCCATCTTGACGTGCGGCTGCGACACCTCCATTTTTTTTATGTATAACCCTTATGCGATTGTCTTTTCCTGCATAATTATCGAGAATTCTGCCAGTTGAATCTGACGAACCGTCATCGATTGCTATCAGTTCCCAATCGGAGAAAGTTTGGCAGATTATCGAATCCAGCATACGATTAATCGTTTTCTCGGCATTATAGGCCGCCAGTATTATTGAAATCTCAGGCATCTCTATTATTTCTAATCGTTACTGATTCCATAAGTGTCTATATATATATAGTTACACTTATCAAATGGCATTTTTATTCTATAGTATCCGGCTTTCCAATAATTCTCAGTTTCAAGCCAAGGCGTTTTCTTGAAAAACAAGAAATGAAGATATGGCAATTCCTTACCGCATGGCGAATAAATACTGGATTTTCGTGTGTTGTATGTCCATTTTAAATTATCTTTGGGTATGGGGCTTGTAAAATACTCCTTAAAAAGTTGCCTTGGATTAAGTACCCTATTGGCAAAATTCATAAATGGATTGAATACTTTTGGCGATATTTTGGATAAGATCTTGCTATAGATTGTCAATGGCCATTTGATATTAGGATATAAAAGGTTGGACCACTCGGCCTCATCAAATCCATAATGCTTTTCATCTGATAGTCGATATTTCCAATTGACTATTTTCAGACATAGGTTTCGAAAGAATTCATTGTTACGCACGAAAGTGCAATGTCCGGCTATGTGGTAGTTGTGTGTGGTAAGAATGTCATATTTCTTTAAATTATCATCGTTTATTAGCATTGATAAGTCCCCATATATTAAATCAATATCTCCGAATCCCCACCAATCATATCCAAGTAACTCTTTTTCGTGAACTTTACCGATAAAAGGTTTCAAGTCAGTCAGTTTATATGCCTTTGATATCTGATAATCAATACCTAAACGTTCCCCCACCAATTTACAATAATCATCAAATGAAATTTTGATAAATTTAGTGTTAGAGTAGGTTGTTTCAGGTATTTCACAGTCAGTATAGAATATGAAATCTACCATCGGATTCCTACCACATGAATATAAGTATAGGGGCATCCACTCGGGCCATTTGCCGAAGTAAGGTATTATTTGCGCTATCCTGATCATCTGAATATGTTATATTTATCTTTTCTCGCCAAGAAAAAGCAATGCGCTGTATTTTGACATCCGCAATATACGGATTCCAATTAAGCAGAGTGCCAAAACAATAACAGAAGCAATTGGAGCTATGACAAAGCCAAAGATCATCGTATTGGAGCCATCATACTTAAACCACCGCCATAGCAATATCTCGATTATGATCGTCTGGATTAGATATATGCCGAGGGTCTCCCGACCTATGGATGAAAGACTATCTATAATTTTATTGTCATGCAGTCTTGAACAGATTGATTCACAAAGCATAATAAAGAATAGTGAGCCAGTCAGACCAATGACAAGTCGATAATAGAACATGCCCGCATATGCTGTGAACTGTTTTACCGACGACAATGGGTAAACGCCTCCGGATGGAATTATCCAGAAATCCACATTCCAAGGGATAAGCATAAAAACGAAGCAGATGCCTGACAATGCGGTCAAGGCCACGGCCCGCTTCTTTATCCTACCCCATAATCCATGCAGTGCCACACCAAACAGAAAGCAAGGATACATCAAATTAAACTGATAGAAATACACGACCTGACTTACAATCAGAGAAATGACAATAAAATAAGGACGCAGTCTTGTATTTATTGCACATATATAGAATATAATAAGACTGAGAAACGCTGATTTTAAGAACCAAAGGCTAAATAAGAGGATGTCAAATACCCCCCCCCAGTTAGTATATTTCATTATGATACAGATGATTACACTATACGCCAGCCCAGGTAATATGAGTTGGGTTATTTTTTTCTTAATTAAATCTATAAAAGAAGCGGACAGAACTCTGTATGCGAAGAATCCCACCACTGCCATAAAAAGCGGCATATGGAACGCATAAATTTTCTGATAAAATGGATTCTCATAGCACGTTCCTACGCATATAAACTGAATGATGTGCCCCCATAAAACACAGAATATGGCAATAAATTTGACCAAATCAAAAGTTTGTAATCTTTTTTTGTCGATCATCTCAGATATTTGCTATAATTTCACGGAGTTTGTTTTCAAGTGTCTCGTAATACCACCAGATCTTTTCAGCGGCACCATCCTTATATCGTGGTTGGCAAGCAAAATCAAGATATTTCTTATCATCACGATGCAACTCACGTACAAGTCTGACAGCATCAGTGTTATCTTGTCCCAACTTAATGAAAATAACAGCATCGCGATTGATTATGTCAGGTTCAGGATTATTATTGCTACCATTGTAGATTGGGACTGTCCCGGCCGCTATTGCCTCAAAAAGTTTTTCAGTTACATAATTTTCCGAGTCAGAGTTCTCCGGTGTTAAATTAAACTTGAAGTGACGCAAATACTCAATTTTATCATCGTTATAATCTGTCTTCAACGAATCATCATTGTGAAACAATCGACCAGGACAGCTTAGTCGGTCTATAGCATCAAATTCACTGTGAATCCGCTTCCGGTTAAGGTCATCATGACTACATACATAGGCGCAGAATTTTTTACCTGCTATTGTGGGACATATATGATTGGCTTGTTCAACATGCTGCCTTACCATATTGTAATCTACTGTAGCAGGAAATAACGTCCACATAAGCCAAAAGGGGAAACGCATATATTGCGAATGTGATATTTCATCAAATCCCAATGACAATTGAAATTTTTTATCATCGAGATAACGATGCTGAAGTCCGATGAAATGGGGTTTATGCAGATTCTCTCTTTCCACAAAAATACGGGTATCGGCATGGTCGAACATTGTTATCCATCGTGGGCCAAAAACGCTATACAATGCTATACGAGTATTATGCTTCCCCTCCAGTAATCTTCTCTTTTCAATAAAATCAATAAGCCACATATCTTGAGGAAACGGCCGACTCCAATTGTATAGTTTGACTTCATGGCTATTACAAAAGATATCAGTTGACCTCTTAAGCAAGAAAAGGTTGTAAAGATATCGATATTTATTTATCAATCTGGATATCATTGCGGTTGTATGACTTAACTATCAGTGTTGTATTGATTTGGACTCTGATACTGGCAACTTATTAATTGATATTAAATCTTTTTGTGCGACAAAATATGGGATTTTATTTATACATAATTGAATAGCTAAAGGCATTAAAGCCAATGTCATTAAGAATACAATGATATTTGAATATTCTCCGATAGGCCAAAATGATTTCAGTATACAGATTACCGGATAATGGAATCCTAAAACAACAATTGAATATCTTCCAATAAAAGAGATGCCGGGCAAACGTTTTATAAGTTTACATAACAAAAGTATGCCTGTTACTGCAAAAATAGGCAAAGTCAGTGCGACCAAAGGATTACCCATTATCATATTTCTTTTGAAATCGATGAATGACCAACTCATATTCGATACAATAAATAGTGCAAACAGACAGATAATCAAAATGACAATCTCTTTTTTTGAAACAGCTCCATAAAGTAGTTTTGTCGTTCTCAATAAGTATCCCAAAAAGAAGTATGGCAAAGCTGTAAACGCTGAATCTATATACAATGGAAGCCTTTTGCCCCAAAAGCCCAGTAACACACCAGTAAAACCGATCAGGAAAACACAAAGGCACTGACGGACTAACGACTTTGTTGAGTTTGTTGTAAAATAAAAAATACAATTTGCCCAAAATAAACTCACAAGAAACCATAGAGCGATATTAGGCCAGTTCGGATTATTCCACCATCGCCTTGATAACGTGAAATTATCAGTAAAAGAAAGTGTGACACTTCCTGTCCCATGATAATCGATTATCCATTGGATTATATAGCTTATTATTAGAAAAAACACAAACGGAATGATCATCTTATTTGTCTTCTTTTTTATTAGATTGAAAAAAGATCCATATGTTGAAAAGAACACTCCTGATAATGTAAAATACAATGGCATTCTCAATGCCTTTAACGATACATCTAAAGGAGTTTGTGTCGAAGGAGAACAGCAATGAAGATATACCACCAATAATATAGCTATACCTTTTGCCAAATCTATAAATTCGATTCGTTGTTTACCTTTATGTAAGGATACCGATGGTATGTTTTCGCCTCGAGCGGCATTGCCTGGGGGGGGTAATCATCTCATTATCAATCATTTGAGTGTTTAACTATTTTTGCGGGCACTCCGGCTACGGTGCATCCGGGTTCCAATATATCTTTTACTACTATTGCTCCTGCTGCAATCTTAACATTGTCGGCAATATGGACATCTCCAATGATCTTAGCTCCGACTCCTACCATAACATTGTTACCGAGTGTTGGAGGAATATGATGTCCCGGACCGCCATTACCAATGCAGTTATTGCCATGCAAATGAACGTTTTTACCCCATTTACCATTGGCAACTATGCCGCCACCAAAATGATAGATGAACAAACCTCTCTCAATCTCAGTTGTCTGCAGCTCTATACCAAGTTTTTCACCAAGGCGATTGCGTCGAGTAATCCAATAAAGATAGCGAAGCTTGTCAATAATTGTTCCTTCATTTTCCGCACGATAATGATAGAAGTCCGAATATCTTGAGGCCTTTTGCCATCGCCATATGCTCATGATAGGCTCATGTTTTATATATCCCATTATCCGTCTCCATTTAGTTGGAAACATATAAGTAAAATATTGATGTTTCTCGTATGCTAAAACATCTTGCAGCTCCGTAAATGTTGTTATCATTGTTTTTTTCTTCTTATGAAGTAAAGCACTTTAAGGATCATGTCTCGGAAAAAGAAAGGCAAACGAGTATTAAAGAAAATTTGCTCTTCTTTGTATATCAATTGATTTTCCAAAAGATGAATCTTAGATAATTTCTTTCTACTTTTTGCATCAGAGCCCCAACGATAGAGTACATCAACCATACGATGAACATTATGGCAATAGTTTAACACTATTTGCTTTTCAATCTCTTTGTATTTTCCAGCGTTCAAAAGTTTTTTTAATTCATACTCTAAGGTCATTGCTTTTGCAATGATATCTGGATTTTTTACATTAGATAAAGTCTCAGTATCTGAATTTACAATATAGTGGTATAAGGGACTAGAAAGGACTGCCACTTTGTAACAACTTAAGTAATACTGATAACAGAAAATGTGATCTTCAAGCCAGTTGATTTCTTCATTGAACCTTAATCCGTTCAATTTATCAGCTTTTAGGCATACATTCCAAACAAAGCTATAGTACTGAATTTCTTCTAGGTATTTAAACAAATCACTCTTGTCTTCAAAAATATTGTCTTTAGTACATGTTACAATCTTGGGCGATAGGTTGAAATCATGAAAATAACCTACCTTGACTGCATCAATATCTTGATTCGTCTCGAATGTGGTTATGTATGTCTCAAATAATTGAGGCTCAACATAATCATCACTATCTATAAAAGTAACTACCTTACCATTAACGTTGTCCAGCCCTATATTTCGAGCATGGCTTACTCCATTATTATTGATATGTATTGTACGAAATCTGGAATCTAAGGCTGTATACTTTTCACAAATAGCCAAAGAGCCATCAGATGAACCATCATCTATTAAAATGACTTCAAAATCTTTAAATGTCTGGTTCCTAATAGAGTCAAGACACTTGTGTAGATATTTTTCAGAATTAAAAATAGGAATAATTGCAGTAATTATTGTCATTGCTACTTATCAATGAAATGCTGTTGCCATCTTTGGAGCCGTATTTTTTCTGCTTCCAATCGATAGTAAAGACCTTTATAATGTTTTTTTTGCTTAAAGCCTATGAAGTCATGAAGTAACGCAATATTAAGATATTCCTCCTTATATGGATTCTTGCACTCCATATACCAAGGTTTGTCGTTAACGCAGAAGTGAATTATTATCGGATCCTTCTTAGCATCTTCCAGCTCCGGATAGTGTCTATAACTAAATCTGGCATAATCAAGCATTGTTAGCCACATTTCTTGGAGATTGTAACTTAGAGGAAGATATTTTACTGTTCCTGATAGAACTGCATTTAATGCATCCTGGTCTGGGAAGACACATTTATTGGGATTTTCTTCTATGAAATCTATCAGTTTTTTAGTGTAGTTATTCTTACGCCATGCATCAAGATTCAGCATCATTACCCCACTATTAAAATATCGGGTATTGAGGCGTAATCGGTTTATTATCTGAACGTCATCACATTGTTGGTCTATTACCGCGCCACATGAATAATTTTTAATATTTATATCGAATAAATCCCTAAGGGGGCGTCTTACCATGATATCGCAGTCAAGGTATAGGACTTTGCTCTCCTCTTTTAAAATCTCCGGAAGAAGGAACCTAAAATACATCGAAGTAGGATATCTATCGTATGATTTTAATGTCCTGAATTTTTCTGGATTTATGACTACTACCTGTATTGCCTGATGGTATGTAGAAGCCAACTTTGTGAATTTCTCATGGCTTTCTTCAGAAATACCCTCAGTTAGGATTGTTATCCTGCACTCATCCTGGCAATTACTTTCAAAGATAGATGTTATGCATACTAGGGCAGGGACAACAAAATTTTCGTCGGTACAAAGTGCAATATTCAATTTCATACAAGAGAGCTTGTCAGGAATTCTAAAGAGGAAGCTCTTAAGAGAGTGAGTTTAGAATTCGTTTTATCAAATTCTACTTTTGAAAACGTGGGGGTATCTGTATAGTCAATCATCCTTGATAGCAATCCTAGAGATTCTAAGAGACCTGCCGATCGATTATCAGCCCCGTCATTTAGACGAATCGTATAAAATGGAGTCCCTAATATAATCGAGAATGCTGTACCATGAAACGAGGTTGTGACGACACATCGTGCATTTTTAACTAGTGAAATGAATTCACTGGGGGAAGTTATTCGGGACTTATATCCTAATGCTTCGACATTTCCATAAAAATCCACAGGGATGATACCGCTACACTTAAGTTGCTCTGCCAAAGATTCAGCAATTCTGAACACATCGTTTGATTCTCTGGCTTGATAGGTTAATATATAATCCCCTTTTTCTATCGGCTCGATCCACTTCTCCCAAACTGAATTATCAGCAAGAAGAGATGGGTCAAGTACATTCTGAATAAAACAGCTATCGACATATTTTGACAGAGCGATAGAGAGTTCTGGTTCTCGAACACTTATTGCAGAAAATCGATTCAATTTGTTGGTTAGATCATAAATTTTCATCAGATTTGATGGATTGCCCGCACTTGCTCCGTAGGCGATCATTTTTATATTAGGGCTCGAATGTCCACCAAACCAAACGGTATCATTGCCATTGAAATTAGGATTCCATATCTGATCGCTTCCGACAACAATACAATCAAATTGAATCGACACTTTTTCGAATTCTTCCGGAGTAAGAACTGGAGGAGTCATTATCATTTCACGCTCTTTGAAGGTCATGTAGCCCTCATATATTCTTCTCCAATAACTATAGGTATTCCATCTTTTCCTCAATGTACCTATATGTCTACTTACAACTTGACGCCATCCAAATTTTGGCTCATAAGTTGCCAGGTAGCTTGGCCGGTAATCTATGACCTTAACATCATGCCCCATGGAACACAAAGTTGAGTACAAGCCATAACATTGAAGAATCGCTCCAAAATTATGAGCTGCTGAAAATGTAAGTATGCCTATTTTAATTTGTTCCAATGTAGATGTTTTATTACAAGAACATTAATTTTAACACGTTCATTACGATTAAGCCCGATAAAATATAATATAATCATATTAAAGGCTCCGCAAGTAAGAACATAGAGTATAGCGCCTGTTGACGCAAGATTAAAATATTGAGTTGTAGTCCAATAGAATAATAGTGCGATAATGGTGACTGTAACGACTTTGACTAAAACTTCCTTTAAAAATCGATTAACCGGGAAGTCCGTGAGCATTTGGGCCATCTTCAGGCGTATAAAGAGACAAACCAAACTTAATCCAATGGCTACTACAACTGTCCATTCAGGAGCGTAACCAAGTCGCAACAATACATACGAAATTGGAACATTCAACAACAAAGTACCACCTACTGAAATTTGATACCATTTTATGTCACCAGTTGCTAATAGCAATGTGATAAGAGGTATCGATAGAATGTCGACAAGGGATAGCAATAGAGCTAAGATTCCAAATGCAACCGAATGTTCTGGTACATTATGCAACCATAATTCTAAAAGATATTCCATCCTGACCATTATTGGAAAAGATATCAAGAAAAGGAGTAGGAACCCATATCGTGAGCCAAGTATGCATAAATTAGTCACATCAACCAAATTGCCGCTTGCATAATTCTTTGTTATTTGTGGGTTGAAGGCTGATAACAAATTATGGCCAAAGACACTAATCATACTATTTACACGCACACCAATTGCTCGAGAAGCATTAATAGCAGGGCCGCAGAAAATATTTATGCATAGATTAACTCCTTGATCCCTAAGAAGAGCGGCACTTGAACCAATAAAATTCCAACCAGAAAAACCGGCAATTTTCAGAAACATATCTTTATGGAATGTCCTATGCAATTTACTCTCCTCAAAATTATATCTACAGTAAATCATATATACACTTTGAATAATAAGGCTTACTGCAAACTGCAAGAAGCTATAAAGGATGAGCTTGTCAAAATTACCAATTCGAAGTAAGTATAGTATTAAGAATCTTAGTACAGTGTCCAATATGCCAATATACGCAAATGCATCCATGTGTTCATTTGCGATTATATCCGCATTATAGGTGACGCTGAGTAAATTTAATGCAAAAGCGAAAACTGAAAACTGAAAAACATATTGAGCAGCCAACATCCTATTTTGAGGAATATTCATCTCATGTTCCAAGAACCAAAGTCCTACGGTCTCAAGCAAAACTACAACTACAGCTATAATTAACAAATGAATCTGAAGAGAGGCATTAAATACCTTATTGGGCTCGCCGTCTTCCTTCCCTAATTCAAAGGTCAAGAATCGACTTGTTGATGCGGATAGAGAGCCAGACACTAATGAAAACATAATTACCAGTCCTCCTACAACATTGTAAATACCATAATCTACAACACCAAGAGTACTCAACAACACTCCTGCCGTAAGAAAACTTACTATGAGAGAAAAAAACATTCTACCATAAAGAAACAAGGTATTTTTCGCAATTCTCCTTTTGTTAGTAGCTACTGCCATCGTTTTATATATACTTTTAGCTTCCTAATTAACTTGCTCCAGAGGGAGATTGACTTAGATCCAAATCTTACCCCCCATATGAACTCTACTGTTCTTGAGAAACCGTGACTATAGAACATATTCCAAAAGTTTTTGCGTTCTATGGGGGCATCAATAGGATATTCTAAGGCTTGTTGTAGGCATTCTTCTAATGAACTTTCTTTCAGACAGAATCTTGACCTTATTTTTTTGAAAAAAGACGAACCTTTTTCAGTATTTACTAGAACTAAGGAAACTCCATTTTTATCATAAAAGTCCGGATGGACTTTTTCTATTCCCCAGAAATCACCTATTGATAGATCTCCAGCCCTATTCGTAGATGTAAAGGGACATGTGTAGCATGAAGGTCTTAAGCAAAAACGAGAATAGAATATTTTATTCCAAAGAGATGAATAATATTTAGGGACTGTGGTGCCGTTCTGTAAGACGATTTTAGGTTTTTGATGACCCCAACCATCTTCCTTGTCCTTCATGTTAATTTTTTTGATCTCACCAAACTTTTCTTTTATGGCTTGAATATACTGCTTAAAGATACCGGGAGATGGTACTCCATGACAAAGTAAGTCAATAAGAATGAGATTGTCATAATCTTTTCTCATGTAATTTTTTAATCCCATAACTTGACAGGGGGTGCCAGAAAATATGACCATTTCCCCTCGGTTAAGTTGTTCCTTAATAACTTTAAATTGCAGTCCTAAATCACTTTGTACGTACTTGCTCCCTATAAGATTAAATAAATATCCTTGATCTGGTACGTATATGTGTGAAACTGATTCAAAATCTATGGAATAACTTGCGCCGTGTATTTTGTAATTATTCTCAATGCCAAAATTCGCACACTCTAAAAAAACTCCACCTGATGAAGCTTGACGAAGATTATTAAGATTTAATGACTTTGTGGCATAGACTTCTGCTGCGGTAGATAGGCTTTTATTTATTACAGGACATACTTTAAGACATAAACCACAATTGATACATTCATTAGAAACATGGGGAAAATTAAAGCCTTCCTTATCTGTGCAGAAATATATACATTTCTTTGGACATATATTTCCACATGCGCTGCATCCAAAGCAGTCTTCATGACCTATTAATGAGATGTTTTGAATGTCCTCCATTCCCTATTCAATGCATTATATCATAGGATTTTGTCCCACTTCTCCATAGTCTTATTGAGAGTGAATCGGTGGGCTGATTCAAGGGCGTTCAGTTGCATTGCATGAAGGCGTCGCTCATCAGTGATTAATGCCTTAATATGATTGACGAAATATGTTAAATTACTACCTTTGGAGAGGTAGCCGTTGTAGCAGTGATTGATGATATCGCTGTAAACTGGACATGTATCCATTACCACTGGTACCACGCCTTTCTGTAGGCTTTCGGTAATGGTCAGTCCCCAGCCCTCTATGCCGCAGGATGTCATGAGGAATATGGACGCTCGATCGTAGTATGGTTCAGGCGACTGTCTCCCATCAAAAGATATACGTGGAAGTTTCTTTTCACGAGCATACTCTTTATAGATGTCAAGGTCTGGACCGGCACCAATTATTTTCAGTTCCCAATCATTCACTACTCCGTCTTTAAGCAACTGTTTCCATGCTTTGAGCACTAATGAGATTCTCTTTTGATATTCATCCATGCGAGAACATACCAGAATCATTTTCTCCTTTTTGCCAAGGGATTTTTTGGTTGCAATTGAATCAAATGTAAGAGGATTATTTATGGCGGTAAGTTTTGTGTATTCGGAACGTCTTGTCACCTTTTTGAAATATGGGAAGTGTCGTTCGGAAAGAGTGACGTACCAATCCGAATTATCATATATCCAATTAAAGGTCTTGCCTGCATCTTTATCTTGTTTCTTTGAGTAATAGGGATAAAGCATGAAGGCCTTGGCGATATTTATATAGGTTCGCAACGATTTTTTGCGAAGGCTTTTAAGATAATATAGCGAGGATGTTGATTTTGGATCGAAGTGCAGGCAGGAGATTATGCGGCCTCCTTCAGCATGCCATTGGTTACCTCCATTGGTCAGGAAGGCTTCGAGCAACCATTTTGCATAGGCAATCTGATTGATGACTACATCAACATTGTTTGCTTTAAGAAAGTTGTATAGATTATCAACCGGCTTATCATTATAAGTCATTGACCAGTCCGACTCCTTAAACTCAAGAATCCCCAGACATCTGTAACCACGCTCAGATAAGCCTTTAGCCACGAGCGATGTTATTCGTTCCGTGCCTCCGGCTTCAGGTATCAACGGTTGGTTATATATCCAAAGGATAGTCATGTGCTTAAATTTTTATGGAATTAGTGTGGATGTTGACAAGTTGGTATTTTGTTTCCCTTTCTCTCCAAAAAGCCATCGCGACAGAAAGTTTGAACTTCTGAGCAGATTGCTTATAAACAGGCATACTGCTATATTCAGGATAGCTCCGATGAGTCCGATTGTGAGTTGGTTCAGCAACATGCCATTACCGCTAAGATATTGTTGTAAAAAAAGAAGATTAGGAAGGAGGAAAACGTGAAGCATGTATATATCAAGTGTTCTGCGCCCAACAAATCTAAGCCATCGGCATGGACGATCATTATTGGAGAAATATTTCCCGTTTGAAAAGAACATTATAAATATGGTGTGTAGGCCGGTATATCTGACAACTACCATTGACATTATATTGTAAATGCTGCTGTTCAAGTCTTGTAGGTGCCTGTTGAATCCATACACAGCCATAAGTGAAATGATATATGTCAATATCGCTGTTGTGCGGAATGAGTCGGAGTTAAGGCATTTATTCAAAAGTGGATAATATTTCCTGCAAAGAATACCAAATGTGAAAAATTGGAAATATTCAGCAAGATAGCCCCATTGCAAAACCCTCCAAACTCTGAAATTAATTTCATTTGATTTCACGAAAATCAAAAAGAATAATGCCGAAAGAAATATCAGCAAGGGTGTTACTATATTACGTTTCTTTGTTATATGCTCTGCTGATGCAAACATCATGTAGATGACAAACATCTGAAATAGCACTATCGTAAACCAAAACCATGAAAAACCTTCTTGAAGAGCTATCAATGGGTTTCTGTCATGACAGAACTGGAACAGTGTGTAGAAGAAAATGGTGCAGATAATTTGAGCCTGAATTTTTCTTTTTAGGACAGATTTACAGAACCGAAGAGTCCATTTTTCTAAAGCTCGATAAGCAAAGAATCCACTTACAAAGAAAAATAGTGGCATCCTGAAAGTGAGTAAAATAGAGCCTAATACTGTACTGTCAGTTGGAAATCCCATCACTAATAACACGTGGCCAAGGACTACAAGAATCATAGAGAAGCCTCGCATAGCATCAATGTAGCCGATACGATTATTACCCCCCCCCGATTGGTATTGTATTGGTACTCATTTTGTTATGTTTAATATTTCTTTGATGTATAAAACCTAAGGTTAGAAATAATTAACAAAATCGCCAGTATAACTCCGAATGAAAGGTTTGATAAGGCATTGACCCAACATCCGCCAATAAACCCGTATTGCCTTGTTATATAATAAAGGGAAACCGTAATGATTACACTTCCTATAATTGTTGCAATGAAATAGAAATACTGGTGGTTGGTGGCTATGGCAAAATCATTCAACCGGTAGAATATCGTAGTACTTAGAGCAGCAATTGAGGAGATCTGAGCATATATGGTCGAGTCATCGTATCTGCCGGCAGTAAGTAAGTGTATCGCATATGGAGCAATAAATATAAAACATCCTACTATCACACCGACAACCAGAATCTCTCCCAAGGATATCAGTATTAATCGTCGCCAATTTTGATTGACAGTCGCTTCAAATACATCAGCTTGGATTACGCCACTTATGCTTGATGAAAATATGGTTATATATGCTCCTATAGAAACTCCTACTACATAGACTCCATATGTAGTCATATCTCCAAGGCTTTCAAGATAAGTGGTGGTGTATCCGGATGAGAAGTATTCAAGCATGGCTCCCAAGACCAAAGGGAAACAGAATTTCAATATTTGCCTGTATTTTGTATTGGCTATCGAAATTTTTATTATATCTCGGGAAGTATAAAGCAGCCAGGAAAATATTACGATATTGCAAATAAACGGGGCCAGTAATTTACCGAAAGCACCCCATTTGAACAAGGCCACAAACAGCAGTGTCACCACCAATATAAAGACTCCAGTGGTTACAGAATAAATAAATCCCATCTTGAACTGTTTTTCAATTCTAAACCGGGATAATTTGAGAGATAATAACCCTGAAAGGGGGATCGTAAAAACTGACAATGCAAGATAGGGGAGTATTGGCAATCTGTTGGCCTTTTTAATTGTGCATAGATAAACGAGTAACACGAAGAAACAAATGACTGCAATCACTCCGGAAATATATATTAGTCCTTTGAATGTCTCGGCATATAATATTTCTCTTTGGTTGGGAGATACTTTAAAGTATTCCTTGACATAATATCCAATCAGATAAAATAGGATCAGCGGTGATATCAACCCATTGAATGAAGTATAGTAGCCCGTAATAGCATAATCATACGGCGACATGTTTAATGCAATTACCGGATTAGCTAATAGATTCAGAATTAGCATCAATACGGATGCACTCATGAATAGACCAGCCCCTTTTATATAATCCGTTATCGAATGTAATCTATATCTCATGCGCAGATGTCATTCTACGAATGATTCGTTTATCAATCAACCAGGATATTGGAGAAATGAGTGCCGCCAAAATGCTATGTTTTCCTTTGTAGCGACAATCTTTACCTTGACGTTTTGCTATATAATGGTAATGATTAAAGCTGATTAAATTACCTATGAGTTGTATAATCCTTTTAGAACGATCTGCCTGTTCTTGATGATATAACATGAACCCTTGCGGATTATCGAAACGAAGCTTGTTCCATATCGAGCTAAGCCCATCTGGTAGATATTCACAGATGGTCATTATGTTATTGTCCAAAAAGAATCTGTAATTGCTCATCCTATTGTATATTACAGATTCGGGCATGAAATATTCGTCATCAATGATAGGAAATGGATATTGCCGAGCTATCGCTGTCAGGAATATTATTGAGTACTCACCACGATATCCCTGTGAATACAGTTCATCAAATGATGATGTGTGTAAATTCAAGTCAAAAAGACATCCTAAAATATTGCCTCTCCGATCTGATTTCATGGATATATATCCTGCCAGATGCTTGTTATTGCGAATTGAATTTGCTATTGTTTTGAGATGGCTAAGACAATCATGTGCAACATAGTCATCGGAATCAATGTTGAAAAAGAATTCACCTTCGGCCTCTCTTAATCCTATATTATATGCTGTATGCTTTCCGCCATGATTCTTCTTGAAATATCGAATTTTAATTTTGTTTTCATTGCAAAATCCACTTACGATATTATCGGTATTATCAGTCGAACCATCATCAACAATTATCCACTCAAAATCCTTAGAATCAAGCGCACATAGGCTCTGATAGAGTCTTCCGAGTATGTATCCTCGGTTATAAGTAGGGGTAAATATCGTAAGCAACATATATCAATATGCGCTATAACACATTGAAAGTTTATGCCTATTTCCCTTTGCCGTCTCCGTAGTTGTAGCCATAACCATAGCCGTAACCGTAGCCATATCTGTAAGAATGGCTATAGCCATATCTGCCCTGATCATTGCGGGTCCCATTTAATACAATTGCCATGTTTTTGTATTTCTTTTCCTCATATAGTTTGTTGAGATCATTTAGCATTGATCGTTCCAACAATCCCGCACGGATTATGAAAATTGTACGATCCACGTATGAATTTATAATTTGAGCGTCTGCCACGACTTCAATAGGCGGACAGTCAATCAGGATATAGTCATACTTGGGTCTCAATTGATTTAGTAATTCTTCGAATTTATATGATTCAAGTAGTTCTGTTGGATTTGGAGGAACCGTCCCGACTGGTAGAACGTCAAGAGTAGTGGCATCTTCATTCTTAATGATGAGAGATGCGAGATTTACATCATTTTTACTAAGATAATCAGATAATCCATGTCCTGGGCTGCCGACATAAGTTGACGCAGAGCCATGACGCATATCTCCGTCAATTACAAGTACATGTTTCCTCTTTAACGCGATCGCCATTCCAAGGTTTACTGAAATAAATGATTTGCCTGAACCAGGATTAAAGGATGTTAAGGCAATAATATTAGCGCCACTTGTAGAATTACTCATGAATTGTACATTCGTGCGCAAAACTCGGAACGATTCATTGATGATATCCCGTTTCCCTTCTTGAACGACAAATGAATTTTTCCCGTCACTACTGCGTTCATCTTTTTTGTGAGAACGTGGAGTGTTATTCGGAATTTCACCCATAAATGGGAGAGTGAGATTTTCGATGTCCTTACGGCCTCTCACTTTCGTGTTGTTACTTTCTTTAAGGAACACAATTCCAAATGGGATTGCAAGGCCAAGAAATATACTTGCTAAGATTATCTTTTTGCTATTTGGTGCGGTTGGCCCCCAGCTATATGGTTTTTTTATGATTCGTGTATTATAGGCAGTAAATGCTTGGGATAATTCGTTCTCTTCGCGTTTTTGAAGTAAGAATAAGTATAGAGCCTCTTTTACTTTCTGCTGACGTTCAACGGAAAGAAGGTATTTTGCCTGGGTCGGGTTGGACGCAATTTTTGTAGTAGTGGATGCTTGTGATCGACTCAAGTTGCTTACTTGGGTGTTTAGACCATGAATTGTATTGTCTACAGATGCGATCATGGCGCCACGAAGGGCGTGAAGCTGTTCGTCAATAGATATGACAAGCGGGTTCTTTTCCGAAGAATGTGCTACAAGATTGTTTCGTTGCAGAATAAGATCGTTGTATTCTTTTATTTGTGATTCAATCTCTACGTTCCCAATGCCTGAAGTCCCTGGTAGAACTTCTTTCCTGAAACGATCGTTGGAAAGGTAGTCTCTAATATATCTTGCCATCTGCAACTGGTTGCGTAATTGGAGTATCTCTTGGGAAAGTTTCTGACTTTCTGTCATATACATGGCGGATGCGGCATCAACATCAGGTATGAGATGCTCACTTTTATAAGTTGATATGTTGGCATCAACATTACCAAGTTCACCTTCGATAACTCCAAGGCGTTCGGTGATGAAGTTTGATGTGGATATGGCTATCTGATTCTTGTCGCTAATCCAATTCTCATTATACACTTCGATCAAAGTGTTGAGGACATCCTGTGACCGTTTTGTTGATTGATCGGTTATCGTTAGGTCAATAACTGTTCCTTCTTTGTTATTGAGGGATACCATTAGATTGCCAGAATAATATCCCACGGCCCATGGGGTCGGTATCTTTTCAACGATTAAATCAACAGCAGTTTCGGCGTCAAATGCATCAGTCGGTATAACTATTATAGGACCAGCAGCTGTAAGGATTGTATCGTTCAGCACCCCTTTAAATACTTCATCGCATTTAACATCGTCATTTATTTTCAAGTTCTCGATTACAACTCTCTTCTTTTCATCTACATTCAAATCGAAAGTTGCTGTACTCCATTTTGAAAAATCTGGCATCTCTATTCTGATCGGTAAAGAGTTGCCATAAGCAATTTTCTTGTGAAAAGTACCATGAGTATAATAATTATAATCAAGTTTCAGCCTGATAACTACTTCTCGCATCAGATCTGATGACATAAGGGTGGTCATTTCATTCTGAATATTGGTTTTGTTTTGGAACAATCCCATATTGCTGAATTCGGAAACGGCTCCTTGTACATTCTCAGGCTGTGAATTATCTTTAATGAGTAATGACGCTGATGTTGTGTATATCTTTGGCGTATATAATAAGTACAGTGTGGCTACACCGACGCATATAAATAAAGAAAACAGTAGCCACGGCCAATAATGTAATGTCCGATAGACCACATCTATTATGGGAACGGTATTCGAATTTGTGGCTTTTTTTGCCGATGACATAGTTGATTCTGCCATGATGAAGTTGTGCGTATTAGTATGAAGTCTACTTCGTTAGCGTTATTATAAGAGTCGCAATAGTTACGCCGAACGAGCCCATTGATACCCAGAACGATGGTGTATACGGAGTATTGCCATTAGGTGTTGTCTCACGTTTTTTCTTGTCGTTGGGAGCAATGTATATCACGTCATCCTGCTGGAGATAGAAAACGGGTGATGAATACACGTTATTCACATCTGTAAGATCCACGAAATAGGCTTGTTCTTTACCATTGCCGTCAGGGCGTATAACAAGAACGTTAGTTCTAATGCCATTTATGGTGAGATCTCCAGCCATACCTATAGCTTCCAAGATTGTTAAGCGGTCCTTGTTAAACTCATAGCGTCCGGGGGATGCAACTTCACCAAGTATAGTTATCCCGGTATTCGCGAATTCTACTGTTACAATTGGGTCTTTTACAAGGTCTTCAGCAATAAGTCGTTCCCTTATGTAATCAGAAACTTCTCCACGAGTCATGCCGGCTATATGTATTTCTCCAAGTACAGGGAAGTTTATATCGCCCATGGCATTTACTGTGTAATATGAAATTTGCCCATTACCTCCATTTGCAACATCACCAATTTTTTTAGTATTTGCCGTCGAAGATTGGATACGCGTCTGTACCTGTACAAGATTGAATAATGTGGATAAGGCCGGATCCTGTGTATTGACAATGATTGAGAGTTTATCTTCGGGCTTTACTCTTATGCTGGCTATGCGCTCAGTTTCGAAGACCTGACCATTGGTTATATCCTGAAAATATGTTATATCCTTCGGGGTAGAGCACGAGGAACTGATGAATAGCAGGGCTATTGAGATTCCGGCGATTTTATTTTTTAAATTCATGATAGGTGGTGAATTTAACAAGAGTTTTTATGTGATGATTTATGTTGATTTATGTTGATTTATTTGATAGACTTGGATCAGATTACATTCTTTACAAGACGCGAATCAACGCTTACGCGCCATTCGATGCCCTGCTGGTCAGGAAATGTCACACGGTATATCACATTTCCGCTATCGGATTTTGTTTCGACTTTGTCGATTACGCCTTCATTGCCGGAAAAGAGTCCACCGATAATTTCGATTCTGTCTCCTTCTCGTGGTGTTATCGAACCGATTGGCCCGACTTCATAGTCAGGTGTAAATTTGCCGATAGCCCGTTGAAAACGTTCCATGGCTTTACGTGGAACAACCGCGTATTTGAAATTTGGACGGCTATTGTCGGCATAGCACCATGCAATATCGCCTATTCTGTGGAACAGTGGGTTCACTTCGTTTTCTTTGGCTTTAAAGAAGACTATGTCAGGAATCATAGGCTTTTGTTTGCTCACGAGTTTCCGTCTCACTCTCTTCTTGATTTCTTCGCAAGGATAAAACAATTGTATGTTAGTGAATTCGTTGTTCAATACGCTTAGTCGATCCTCGAGTTGCTTGTATCTTACATTAGGGCGTAATCGCATTACAAACCATTGCTGTGGATTGACCATTATTGCCTTTGCAACTTTGCTGATTATCACATGTTTGTCGGCATCATTTATGGAGGTCATCTCACCCAAGGTAAATATGGGGTCTGCTGTCGGTCGTTCCCCAAGGCATGCAATAATCTCTTCAGCACTGAAGCCGTTGGCCAATGCTATGTTGGCCCACAAGTTAATGATAGTCTCGTCAACTGAGCTGTATTTATTAATCCCCCTTGACAAAAATACGTCATCGAACATTCCATTGACCTTGGCAGATAACTGATTGCCGGTTAATAACGACTGTCCTAAGTTAAATATGTATTTACGTTTTGGCGAGATGTTGCGTTCTAATATTTCCGCAACCTCAGGAATAAAGTCGCCAATCTGTTCTTTTCTTAATAAAGCTACAGATTCCGGACTTTTGCCACCGGTGAGGATACATGTTAAAAAGATGTCTTGTGCCAATATTTCTCTATCGGTAAGATTGCATCCACCCTGGGCAATTTTTCGAACTCTATGGAATTGATCGAGGCGTTTAGACTGAAAGTCTTCATCAGGAGTGTATAGCGATAGCTTACTCTTCAACGATTTGAAGATTCCCGAAGCCTCCCAGTCGCCGGCTTTAACACCTTTATTGTACAAGGAACTTATGACTTTAAGATAATAAAGCGCAACTTTGGGTGTGATACCTTGTTGCAATAAGTAGCTTATCCAATTGGAAAGAAGCCTTTCGGAGAATATTTCCGTATGCTCTGATTCAACAAAGCGAGCAAGCGATGTGACCGCTTTAGAGTAGTTTTGAGCAGTCTTATCACCTGTTAGAGACAGCTCCAATCTGAAGCGGTCCAATATGTCAAATATGTCACAGTCCAAAGCACCAAATAGTTAGGTTAGGGCGGAAAAGTTAACTTTCTCTATTTTTGATACAATTCTTCTCGACCCCCTTACTATCGCATTTGTTTGCAATTGAAAGAGGTTCAAGCACATAATTTCCGACTGATCGTAAAAAGCATGTAGTCATGCTTCCAACTATAGCAATATACTTTTCCACGGCATCTCTTGATAAGAGATTTTCATATCTTGATAAGAGATGCTTAAATTCTATGCAAAATTAGCAATAATTTGGGTAATCTCCATGCTTTAGGTCGTTAAATTTCAAAATTAGTATAGTGAAATTTAGATTATAAATATAAAAATATAATCAATAAATGCCCATTTGTTTTGTAACGCACGGCTAACGCGGTGTAAAATACAGTGACATTCAACTGGTTATAGATATCGTGCATCTCTTATCAAGAGATAGCCGCCTCTTCCGTTTCGCCAGCGACCACTGTCGTTGACGACGCCGTAGGCGTGGGCAAAAGGTCGTGGTACGTAGCTATTGTGAATCATAATTCAGAGAAAAAGGTCTCAGAAAGGCTGGAGAAACTGAACGTAGAGAACTATCTACCAACACAAACCGAGTTCCGCGTCTGGAAGAACGGTCGTAAAGCTAAAGTTGACCGAGTCGTTATCCCTTCTATTATTTTCATTCATTGCACAGAGCAAAAAAGGAGAGAGTTATTAAAGTTGCCCTACATATTCCGGTTTATGACAAACAGATCTGCATCTTCCGGCAATAACCTAACTAAACCTCTTGCAATTGTCTCTGACAATGAAATAAACCGTCTCAAATTCATGTTGGGACAATCCGATGTTCCTGTAACCATATCCGACCAGCAGTATGCCGAGGGCGACACTGTAAGAGTGATTCGCGGTAGTTTGGCCGGTCTTGAGGGTAAGGTGCTGGACGTGAATTCATCACAAAGTGAAATCACTGTCCGACTTGAATATTTCGGATGTGCAAAGCTGATTATTGATACTGTCAATTTAGAGATGGTTCGATAATCACGCGAAACCCTAACTATATTTTAACCTAACAGAAAAGCTTCATTGCTTTAACCTGTTAAGTACTTTGTGTGGAATAGAATTTTCATGAAGCTTGTTGATAGATCTATTTCCCCCAATACAACGTTTCCTGAATCAATAAGTCGTTTACCGAGCAGTGAGCGTAAGTCGGCCGCGGAGCTAAAGTATTCCAAAGCTGTAGAGATGTATGCCACTACCGATATGACGATTATTGAGATTGCGCGCTTGTGTGACGTCTCGGCGTCGGGCTTGAGTGCGCATCTTGGCAAGTATCATCGTCCACTGCTATTCCAAAGGTATGGCCTTGATCCAAAAGCATCTTTATGTCAAACGCTTAAGGTTAAACCAAGAAAGGGTCAGTCCTACCAGTGTTACATAAAATACCGGGAGGCGATCGAGGCATGCTCGGACATGGCATACATAGAGTTCAACGTCTCCCAGATCGCGCGAATGTTTGGCCTGGACGGGATTTCCCTATCATCGCAATTGCACGCCCACTATCCTACCGTAATTGACAACCGCGAGATGCTGCGTCATCAACTGGGTGTTGCCGATAATGCCCAGCGAGGGCCAAGGAAATGTAGCCAGAAAGCATATGCCGAGGCTTTAGACATGTATCGTGGTACTGACAAGACTATTCCTGAGGTCGCTGAATCATGTGGCGTATCCCCTCGAGGCCTGACTCAATTTCTGCGATTCTACCATAAGGATATAATTGAGCAGAAGGCCGAGCGTCGCAGGCAAGCTAAAAGAAAGGTCGGCTCCAGACGCCCGGGACATCTTGCAGGCAACGGCAACGTCTATGGCCCGAAACCCGAGACGATTGCCAAATATGCACCAGCATTGGAATTGTATAAGACCACCGGAATGACCATAAATGAGATTGTGGACACTACCGGAGTGAGCTATGCTGGATTTCGCGGGTACCTTCATCAATGGCACAAGGGCGAATGTGTGCGCCGGCGAGGCTACGAATGGGATGGCGAGATGGAGCCGGATCTCAATAAAACCCGCCACTACCTGAAGTCGGTAGCTGAGAAATATGCCGAAGCGATTGCAAGCCTCAAAGCCAATCCACGATCTATTAACGCCGTTGCATCCGAATTCGGACATAATCCGGAAGTGTTCAGGGAATACTTGAAAAAACACGAACCTGGGCTGGCAAGCACGCAAGGCATGATGGTATTGCCGAACGGCCGACTCGTGAAACGTTCTGCAATGGAAAAATATGGAGCCGCGATCGAGGATTACACAAACTCTACCGATTCTCTTAAAAATATAGCGGAGCGACATGGTATAGTATACACCAGCATCGTCAACTTTATAAAGCGTAATTGCCCGGAGGTTCATGAACTCCATAACCGAACTTCTGGAACAGACTTCATCGGAAGAATTTAATATATGATAATCGCAGTAGACTTTGACGGGACGATAGTGACTTTTGCGGTAAACGAGAACCACACCGGAGTGATTTCTCATACTGCTAACGGATATCGTATAGCCTGCCATAAGCTCAATGCCGACGAAGCGATGAGATGCTGCGCCTCTGGGGTGTCTTACTCTCGGTATTATCCAGAGCCAACGTGTAAAGATTCATACCGAATACGTAAGGGGCTTTTCCTCCGTATTTTTGGTTTAGTCAGGACTTAAATGCAGATTTGATAAGCTTAAAATAAATACATCCAATATTAACTAACTAACTAACCAACTAATACAACAAACATTCTTATTTAGCATAATAACATTTCATCAATGTATCGATTGTGAACTCGTGAAAATACGGCAATCAAGAATAAGTATGATATAATTCCAATAATTCCTTTCAGATGTTCGCAAGAGTGGGGCAAGGATTTAGAATAATATGGCGATAGATAAACCAGATAATAAAGTTATAGTAAAAAATGCAACTATGCTGACAATACGAATGGTTATTGTTGCGGTAGTTGGCCTTTATACTTCCAGAGTAGTCCTTGGCTCATTGGGTGATATAGATTTCGGTATATATGGGGTAGTATCCGGCGTTGTGGCTTTGGGTTCCTTTCTTAATACTTCAATGGCTGGTGCAACATCCCGGTTTATCACTTATGAACTTGGATCGGGGAATAGTGTAAAGTTGCGGAATGTATTTTCAACTTCATTGCTGATCCATTTTGCAATAGCAATGATTGTGGTGATACTTGCTGAAACAGCCGGGCTATGGTTTGTAAACAACAAGATGTCTTTTCCCGAAAACCGAATGTTCGCCGTCAACATATTATATCAATTGTCTGTGGCATCAATAATGGTATCATTCACGCAAGTTCCTTATGCTGCAAGTATTATTGCTCACGAAAAAATGGGTATTTACGCCTATATTGAGATAGTTTTTGTATCACTCAAACTACTTGTGGTGATGTCGCTTGCCTGGGTTGATTTTGATAAGCTCATCTATTATGGAATAGCAATGTTCATTGTCAACCTTATCAACGCATTATTATACCGGTGGTATTGTATCCGCAATTTTCAAGAGACAAAATTCAGGCTGCGTATTGATAGAAGGCTGACGCGTGCTATGTGTAAGTTCTTCGGGCTGGATCTATATGGTAATATGTGTGTTGCTGTCAGCGGACAAACTCAACCTATATTGCTGAATATGTTTTTTGGAGTTATTGCTAATACGGGCGCGTCTATTGCCGGAACCGTTAACGGGATATTGCTCGGATTGATAATGACGATAAATCAAGCATTCAAGCCACAGATCACCAAGCAGTATGCGGTAGGTAATATATGTGAGATGAACGGTGTTATGCTTCAGTCTGTAAAGTTTACCACATTAGCTTATTCCGCACTGATAATTCCTTTTATGATTGCGGCACCCAGGATTATACATTTATGGTTGGGACAAGTACCGGTATATACTGTCATATTCTTAAAGATAACGATATTAAGCTCCTTTATGTTTATTCTCGTGACAGTGACCAATACTGCAATTCATGCTACAGGAGATATCCGCAGAATATCGTATATAAACGGCAGTATATACTTGATTACGCCCTTGATTTCCTATTTCCTATTCAAATTCAATTGTGCGGTCTGGTCTATTTATGTAGTTTCGCTTATAGCAAATATCCTCGTATGTGGATGCGGCCTTGTATTCCTTAAGATCCAGATTCCAACAATGAATGTTGGAAGAATCATTGCTGTAGCAGGCAAGATATATTTATGTATTCTTATATCTTTTGGATTTGTTCTTTTAATCAACGAAATGGTGCTTACAGGATTTGTTGCTGAAAGTTGTACTTTTATTGAATCATTGTTTTACATAGCACTGGTCTCTTTATTGGGCTTATTTTTTGTAGTAATAATGTCCTTAGCTATTGTTTTTACAAAAAGCGAACGTAAATATTTGGTCAATAAATTAAAAATCAAAGTATTTTGTCTCTCCACAAGTGGTGCGGATAACTGAGAATGATATGAATGGTTCGCCTAAGATAAGTGTGATTGTCCCGGTTTACAATGTGGAGAAGTATCTGCGCAGATGTGTAGACTCTATACTTGCACAGACTTTCACCGATTTTGAGCTATTGCTTGTTGATGACGGGTCGACGGACGATTCGAGAGTTATCTGCGAGGAGTATGCCGCTCTTGATGTGCGAGTCCGCGTTTTCCATAAACCTAACGGAGGTGTCTCCTCGGCCCGCAACCTCGGCCTCGACAATGCACACGGTGAATGGATTACTTTTATTGATGCGGATGATTGGATTGATTGTGGCTTTATTTCAGGACTTAGAGAAAATGCTACTGATTCAGGGTTGGTAATTGGACAGTCTAAACTTGAGATTGGCCCCGAATCTTATTTGTATTTTGAAATCATACCAGGTAAATATGATTCGACAGGAATAAAAGCATTACTGATGAAATATTCAAATCCTGTTTTTACAAGTCCTTGGGGGAAATTATTTCAAAAGTGCATAATAGACAAAATTGATTTGAGATTCAATACACACCTGTCAAAAGGAGAAGACTCAATATTTGTCTATAATTTTCTTATGGAAATAGGGAGCCTTTACATAATTGGTGACATGATTTCATACTACCATTATTATGTAGGAAGATATAACAGTTTGTCAAATAATTATAGTTTTTCAACGACATTAGAATTTGCAAATGAGTTCAACAAAATTATAGATAAGCTGTACGATGTATATGGAATTCCTAAAGAAGTTTTCGTCCCTTTATTCACACGCGGAACTTTGTCGTCCTTTTTCCCGAATGATTTTTCTCATCTTTCATATCAGAAGATGAAGAAGCTCATATCTGAATATATCTGTAATGAAGATATAACAAGGATATTTACAATTTGTAGTAACGCGAATTGTGGGAAGAAGGCAAAAATATTCTTTTGGTTATTCTTGAGGAATAATGTGTCGGGAATATACATGTGGGTGAGACTATGTAATATTATAAATAGGAAATTTGTTTGATCTGTATCTCCATGAACCATCCGTTAATTTCCATAATTGTCCCGTTATATAACACCGAAAATACACTTGAAAGATGTATTGACTCCATCTTGAACCAAACTGAAACGAACTTTGAAATATTGTTGATTAATGATGGAAGTTATGATGAATCCGGAAATATTTGTGATAGATATGGGGCACAAGATTCAAGAATCAAAGTTTTCCATAAACAGAACGGAGGGAGTTCTTCAGCAAGGAATTATGGGATAGAGAGAGCATCTGGTGAATGGATCACATTCTGTGATGCTGATGATTATGTCTTCGAAAATTGGTTGGAAAATTATGAATTGAGTAAGAGCGAGGGATTTGATTTGATTTGCCAATCATTCGTTACAGATGATAATTGTGATTACGGCACAATCGATTTTCAGGGAGAAGCAAATGAATATATCAGATTAAATAATATTATAAATGTATTTGGTTACACTTGGGTTAAAGCATTAAGAAGGGATATAATTGTTGACAATGATCTTCAGTTCAATGCAAAAATCAGATTTAGAGAGGATGTGGATTTCCTTTTGCGATATTTAATTCATTGTAAACGTGTTCGTTCTACGGGGAAAAAAGGATATTTCTATTATGTGCCAAATTTATTAAAAAAGTATCCAATAAATCTTGCTGAAAGTATAGAGTTCTATCGAAATAGTTTCAAATCGCTTGATATTCTTAATATAGATAGACAGACCGATTTTCGCATAAAGCTGCGAAAAGGTTATGAGTATGCGCTCACGATGCGTTTTATAGAATCTCATTTTGGAAGAGAAAAACTACATTGTGTAAAAGAATTTAGGGAACTAATGAAGAGCGACTATCATTCATCTGATATATTCCCTATAACTAAATTTCTCTTTAGACATGATAAAACAGGGATGTTAGGAATGATATTTTTTGAATTACAGTGTCGAATTAAAAAAACGCATAAACCTTAGGCTGACGGGAATTAGATTATGAATATCATTTATTTCATTCACGATTTACATACAATCGGAGGAATTGAACGCGTAACTGTCAATAAGGCAAATTGGCTCGTTCAACAAGGGCATACGGTTTCAATTGTTACAACTGACCAAAATTCGAAAAAGCTTGCTTTCAATCTCTCTGGAAAGGTGAAATTGATAGATTTGGGATTGAATTACAAAAGCAGTCGAGGTAAGAATTGGTTTTGTAAAGCGATTAAACTAATTAAAAACCATTACTGCCACCGTATAAAACTTGAAAAGGTGTTGCATGATTTATCCCCAGATATTGTAATTTCCACCTTTGGTCCTGAAATGGGAATATTGGCTGATATGCAGTTGAAATGTCCTAAGATATTGGAATTTCATAGTGCGATTGTTCAATTTCATCAAATGAAAAATGCAAAGGGGATACGAGGCATTATTAACCGGATTAATTATAATTCAATATACAAGAATATTTCCAAGTTCGATCGATTTGTAATTTTATCGGAACATGAGTTAAATGTATGGGCTTTGCATAATGCTATTGCGATACCCAATGCTTGTTATATGAATGTGAATATAAGTTACAATTCCAATTCTAAAACCGTTATAGCTGTTGGCCGATTGTCAAAAGAAAAAGATTTCTCGACACTGCTTGATGTGTGGAAGATTGTGCAGTCCGATATTGATGGCTGGAACTTAAAGATATATGGTGATGGACCAGAACATTCGTCACTTGCATACAAAATTGAATCCCTCAATTTATCCGGATCTGTTGAGTTAATGGGAACTTGCCACGATATGGAGAAAGAATATGCTAGCGCCTCTGTTTTCTGTATGACTTCTCATTACGAGGGACAACCAATGGTTTTAATAGAAGCCTTAACATGTGGAGTGCCTTCTGTGGTTTTTGAGACTGATGGCCGCATGAAAAAATTGTCAAACAACGGGACATTGTGCTTTGTGATCCAACCACGAGATAAGAATGAAATGGCATTAAGATTAATTGAATTGATGAATAACAGGGATTTAAGAATTGAAATGTCAAAGAGGGCGAGAAATATTTCAGATATTTTTAATCAGTATGTAATTATGCACCAGTGGGAACATTTGTTCAAGACGTTGGTTGCAGAACAATGATAGTCAGAGGATATGCCAAAACTTTCCATAATAGTCCCGGTTTTCAATACTGAGAAATATTTGAATCGCTGCATCGATTCAATACTTTCTCAAACATTCAATGATTTTGAATTAATACTGGTTGATGACGGTAGTAACGATAATTCAGGTAGAATATGTGACAACTACGCCGAGACTGATAAACGGATCATTGTCATTCATTGTGTTAATGGAGGAGTCTGCAAAGCGAGAAATATCGGGATTGAGGCTGCCGAAGGTGAATGGATAGGATTCGTAGATGCAGACGATTGGCAGGAAGAGGGTATGTATGACACAATGATGCAAATAACTAAACGTCATGAGACGGAATTAGTGTACTGTGATTTCTTTGCTGTCAATAAGAATGCTACCGTACCGGTTTCGCAGCCAGGACATAATGGTGATAATCTATCCTTGGTAAAGTCTTTTATAATGGATGGTTGGACTGTTGTATGGAATTTGATTATGAAGAGAAAATTGATAGTCGACAATAAGTTGTATTTTGACGAAGAAATAAAATTTGGAGAAGATTTTGTATTCTTATTGAAAGCATTTATGTTGGCCAAACGTATCGACAAAGTAGCAGAGCCACTCTATTACTATAACCGTATAAATGATGGAAGTGCCTTAAACACTGTTAGTTTTGACTACTATAGATCTGTTCTGAAGGCAATCATATCCGTACGAGACTTTTCCAAAGGAATAATTGAGGATCCTGTACTTGACAAAATGTTCGCATGGAAAATACTAAGGGCCAAACAAGATTTGGTGCTTTATCCCGACAAACATTCTGAGTTCTTAACAATCAGTCCTGAATCTCACAAATATATACTCTCCTGTCCTTGGCTGAACAATAAGATTAAATGGATGATGTGGTTGTTGGACCATAGAATGGGACTAATTGTACGGATTGCAAACCGCTTGCGGTTTATGGTGTATGGTTCAAGTCAAAAATATTGAAATCTCATTATTCCAGAAGGGGAGGAGACGTAGATTGATAATGATATCAATGGAAGACAAACAGAATTATTTTAGAAATAAGATTGTATTATTGAATGTATTTGCTACTTTCATGGTAGTGGCGTTACATGCATTGCCAAATGAACGATTCGGCATGAACATTGATGCGTCCTGCGTGGTCATTTACCTCTTGAGAGCCATTTGCCAAGTTGGGGTTCCATTGTTCTTTTTTATATCGGCAGTTCTGTTTTACAATACGGTTAATAGCTATAAAGACATTTCAAAAAAAATCCTTCGACGTTTTCGGACATTGCTTGTCCCTTATTTATTATGGAATGTATTTTTTGTGGCGGTTTACTTTGTATTAACCAATATTCCATCCATTAGCTCTCATATGAATATGGGTAAAGCATTCAATGGCATGTACGATATAGTAGTTGGAATTGTTGATTCTCGGTTCACCCCATTATGGTTTATTAAAATATTGATTTACTATACTATTTCAGCTCCTATAATATATCTTATAATTCGTAGTAAAATTGTATTTGTATTTGTGTTGATATCAAGCGTGGGCTATTCGCTTATGCTAGAACCTGAAGTTTATGATAATTTTTTTCTTTGGTTACCGATATATCTATCAGGTGCGTTCTTCGGTTACTGTAAGATAAATTTGGCAAAACGCACATCAACTTTGATATTCCTTGTCATAATGACGGTGATAGTGATGATACTTGGCATATATGATTTTGAAAAAATAATATATTTTCGCTACTTTATGCCTATTGCAATCTGGATTGGATGTGACTGGTTTATGGGGAATTTTATTCGCGAACGCTTCATAGTTAAAGCGTGGATGAACTGTACATTCTTTTTATATTGCACTCATTATTTTGTCCTGAACATATTGGAAAAAGTAGCTGTGTTACATTTCCCACCAAGTGAGATTGTTCTTGTCTTTACGTTAATAATATCATTCACTATCACAGTTTTTTCGTTGCTTAATATTGCTTTGAAGTTAAAAGACCGACAGGTTTACAAAATCCTGACGGGAGGTCGATGACATAATAATTCAGAAATAGGTTCCCGTTTGGAGGAAATCGGCTGTTAATATATGAACAAGAGTAATGGAATTACTGGGCTTATGCGCGTAAAAAACGACAAGGATTTTATTGAGCGTTGTGTTGAGTCATGCATTGGAGCTCTTGATGAACTCGTGATTGTCTATAATGACTGTAGCGATGGCAGCGAGGATGAGATTGAACGGATGAGAAAACAGCATCCTGAAAAAATAAAGGTATATGCTTATCCATATAAAGTTCTAGGTGCAGGTCTTACCAAAGAGGAGTATGAGTTGGCAAAGTCCCTGCCTGATGATTCTCCTCAGTTACTTTGTAATTACTATAACTTTGCACTATCAAAGGCATCTTTCAGATATGCAATAAAGATAGATGCGGACCAGATATATTTCACCGATGAACTGAAGCGATGGTGTGACTATTGCCGAAGTGAGAAGAAACAAAGATTCACACCTCGTGTGGCGATTGGTTGCATGTTTCAAATATATTTATCTGTCTACCGGATGTTAAGTCTGAAGCTTAAGAAACGGTTGCCGATGATGCCACAATGGTTTATAAAGGTATTTTCCACAAGTTATGATGAATATGCAAAGTATCTCTTTGCCCATTCCAAGGCTTGTTTATCTTTCTCAGGGTTAAATATATTAGAAAGCGATGACGAAAGGTATGTGACGTTCGGGAGGATTGGGACGGGAATCAATATTCTACCGCCCTTCAATGGAGAAGGAGACCATGTCTTATTTGAAATTTCGGAGAATACTCGATATGAAAAATTCGATATGCCTTATTATAACATAGCACGTGCCAATAGGTATAGCTTGATCGAGGAGTTCAAGCATCCTTACAGGATAGTGTTCATGGGTTTTATGTGGACGCATATTGCAATAATGAGAGAGGGTGTAAGAGATAAAGCAGAGGATGAGAAGAGGCGTAATCCAAAATTGTTTGCCGAAATATCCCGATTCTTAGATATGTCGTTTACTGAGATTGATAATAAAAGCGACAAAGAGATGTTCTCCCTGTTTCAGCGTATATTATTTTCATTTGTTTATCCGAAAAGTCGCCAGAATCTAAAAGAAAGATTCTCAAAATGATTGATGTTACCAAAAATGGATGTTGCGGGTGTGAGGTGTGTGTTGATGCCTGCCCGTTCAATGCAATTTCAATGGCTGCTGATGGGTTGGGTTTCAGGAATGCTACTGTTGACACTGACCGATGTAACAATTGCGGATTATGTGATAAGGTGTGTCCGCTTGAAATAAAGAGATTCCTTGGAACTGCAGCCCACGATGTCCATGAAGCACGCCACCGGAATCTGTCTGAAGTCAAAACCAGCCGAAGTGGGGCAGCCTTTGTAGCCTTATCAGATGTGATACTTGATAATGGTGGGATAGTATATGGAGCTTGCATAGATAGTGAAATGCATGTAAGTCATACGCGTGCAACAACAAGACAGGAGCGTGACACATTCAAGGGAAGCAAATATATTCAGAGCAAAAGTGCCGGCATTTACCGGCTACTGAAATTTGATCTGCAGGAGGGTAAGACTGTGATGTTTGCCGGGACTCCATGTCAGTGTGCAGGACTTGCAAATTATCTACCCATGCGACTTTATGCAAATCTCATTCTTATCGATATGGTGTGTCATGGAGTTGCATCAGACGCTGTATGGAGCGACTTTCTCAAAATGATAGAGGCTAAAGAGAAAAAAAAGATAAAATCTGTTGATTTCCGTGACAAAGTGATCTATGGCTGGAGTGGTTTGCATCGGGAATCGTTTATCATGTCAGATGACAAAAAAGTTGTAATGCCGGTTACATTCTATCAGTCATTCCTGTTGCGTTCTGCATGCCATTCTTGTCCGTTCTCCACAGAGGAACGAGTCTCTGATATTACCCTTGGAGACTTCTGGAATTGGAGACAGTCCGGGAAGATCGACAATAGCGATGATTGTGGGATATCAATAGTGATGTGTAACACGGAAAAAGGAAAAGCATTGCTTGACGCTGCTTCAGATGACCTGATTATTAATAAGATTGATTTTAAGAGCGCTATTCAACCCAACTTGCAACATCCTACTCCTGAGGATCCATTGAGCAAGCAGTTTGAGGAGGATTATATTGCCAATGGCTTTGATTATGTGAGACGTAAATATTACAAAGTGTCAGCTTTTTCCATGCTTAAATATCGTATCAAACGATTGATGGGTAGGTATTAAATATGAAAATAGGCATTCTAACATATCACAGAGCCGAGAATTTCGGAGCGGTCCTTCAGGCATATGCCCTGTCATCATACCTTCGTTCAGAGAAGCATGATGTTGAAGTGATTGACTATCGCAGCAAAAATATAGAGAGGAGATATGAAATATTTAGTCCTGGAATACTTCTTTCGCGTAAGAACATCTATTTGTCAATAAAGGAATACATTGGTAGGTTCTCAAACATAGCGGATCGTAGGACCAAGAAACGAAAGTTTGAGGAATTTCGCAAGAACTTACCATTGAGTAAGCCTGTCCGTGCTCGTCGGGAAATCGGCACCTATGACATTATCATTACTGGCAGCGATCAGGTATGGAATTTTCATATCAATAAAGGTGATGAGAATGTATATTTGCTTAATTTCGGCTCAGAATCTTTAATGAGGGTTTCATATGCTGCGAGTTCTGAACGAAACGGTCTATCTCGTATTCCCGAATCTCAATTAAGAGAGGCTTTTGATAGATTTGACAAGATTTCAGTCCGGGAGCAATTTCTTAAAGATATTGTTGGTAAGTTGACAAATAAGAAAGTATCAGTATGTGTTGACCCTGTATTTCTGTTGTCGGCATCTGAATATGAGGATGTGTGTATGAAGCCGCGTGAAAGGAAATATATACTTGTATTTCATATGACATATTCAAGGGAACTTGTTGAATTTGCATCTAAACTTGCAATGAATAAAGGACTTAGGCTGATAGAATGTTTCGGAGGCTTTGCTGCGCATCAGAAAAGTGCCGACTCAATATGCAATTGGGGGCCACAAGAGCTTCTTGGATTGATTGCGAATGCCGAAGTGGTGTTTACCACATCGTTTCATGGCCTCGCTTTTTCGCTGATATTACACCGCAATGTATGGTTGATTAATAAAGGCGACAACTGTCGGCAACACAGCCTGCTTCATCTCGCAGGTCTTGACCACAGAATGTTGAAAACATTCGACCAGTACAATGAGCAGCCTATAGATTTTGATAGCGTAGATTCCAAGCTTGCGCCTGTCATAAAGGAATCAAAGGATTTTCTCCGTTTTTAATATCCCGCTGTATGAAAGTAGGTTTCTATCTTGATAATTCCACCGTTGCATCAGTTGATTGTTCCACAGTTGGCAAAGGAAATCCGGGAATAGGAGGTACTGAATATATGTTTCTGCTTATAAGTTCAATGCTTTCAGACAGAAGCAATGGAATTGATGTTACATTTTTCACAACTTCCAAATTCAAGTTTCCTGAAGAATTGAAAGTAAAATACTGCAATGGGCTCGCTGAATGTGTGACAATAGTTGAATATGAGGAATTTGACTTTCTGGTTATAAAGCATGATGTCGAGGACAATATCTATTCCAATATTTTCGACAGGCAAAATAGACTGAAAACTAAAGTTATTGTGTGGGCACATGTGTTCATGTGTTATTGGGAACTTGACTACTATGCTTCAAATCCTAATATAACGAGAATAGTGAATGTCGGGAAAGAGACGCTCGAACTTAACATTGACCATAAAGCATACGACAAATCAACTTATATCTTCAACGCTGTCAATACATCAGGAGCAAGTGAGGCTTGTAAGGCGCATCCTTTTGAAGATAGAGCCAATGTAGTGACATATATAGGTCAACTTTCACCATTCAAGGGTTTTCATCTGCTGGCAAAGGCATGGAAGAAGATTCTGAAAGAGGTGCCAGATGCTCAATTATATATCATCGGCTCAGGCAAGCTTTATGATAAGAATGCTACTCTCGGATGTTACAATATTGCTTCATCTGAATACGAATCACAGTTCATGCCATACCTCACTGATGATAATGGACGGATTCTTGACAGTGTTCATTTCATGGGCGTTATGGGAGAAGAAAAGAATGAAATTTTGCTTCGTACCAAGGTTGGTGTACCTAACCCGTCGGGAATTACGGAGACATTTTGCATATCTGCAGTTGAGATGCAGCTGATGGGTGCACGCATTGCAACATATAGGTCTCCAGGATTTATCGATACTGTTCGAAATGGTATTCTGGGTAGAAAGCAATCAGATTTAGCCGACAATATCATCAAGTTGCTTAATTCAGACGCTACGGACTATGCTAAAGCGATTGAATATATAGAGTCAAATTTCTCTCCAGTTGTTGTAGCTGAGAAATGGGAGAAACTGTTTATTGGGAATCTTGCTGTTGAAGGTGTCCGCAGCAATCTTGGATATCGTCTGAAATGGGCAAAGATGTTGATGCGTAAAGTAAAGCGCCACGTTGGAATTCTTGGAAGAAAACTTCCTGTGATTGAAAGGATATTACTCTACACCGAACGGAAGTTGCATGGCCTGGTTACTTATCTCGACAGTGATATCAAAGGTTTCTGATTATAATGATGATAAGGGGTAAGGCCGACTTGAAAAATTATCTTTTAGGAGATAAGTGCAGGTATACTATAATCGGATACAATGTGCAGATCGCGGTAAGTGTTAAAGTGATAGGTAAGATGACCGTAGGCGACAATGTCATTGTTGGGCCCAATAGAAAATTATGATGTGGTGTCCGGAATTCCTGCGAAGGTGATACAATAAAAAACGTATGAATCAAGACCGTAAAATGAGTTGTAAGGTATCAGTCATAGTCCCAGTGTACGGAGTGGAGAAGTTCATTGAAAGATGCGTCCGTTCCTTATTTAACCAGACACTGGAGGATGTGGAATTTATCTTTGTCGATGATGCTACTCCTGACTCTAGCATGGATATAGTTGAGCGCTTGAAGGGCGAATTTCCCGGCAGGAATGTACGGATATTTCGCCACGAAATCAACAGAGGGTTGCCGGCGGCAAGAAATACAGGGCTGCGTGAAGCTCAAGGTGAATATATCTTCCATTGCGACAGTGATGACTACGTTGAGCCTATTATGCTTGAAGAGATGTATCGAAAGGCTGAGGAAACTAATGCCGATATTGTATGGTGCGACTTGTTCCTTAACTATAGTAATGATGAAATATACTTGAAGCAACCTTGTTATCGTACGCCGGCAGAAGCATTAATAGGAATTATGTCAGGAGCCATGAAATATAATGTCTGGAATAAACTTGTGAGAAGCTCACTTTATGAGAATTCCGGAATTCGGTTCCCTGATGGATTCGGAATGGGTGAGGACATGACTGTCATAAAGCTCATGGCTAAGTCCAAGTCGATAGCATATATCCCCAAAGGCTATTACCACTATGTGAAATATAATAGTGATGCATTCAGTAATACTTATTCAGATCGTCATCTTTCTGATCTATGTCACAATGTCGAGGATATTTGCAGATTTCTGAAAAACAATAGTGACATTACGGATGAGATGCTTGCTTGGTTTCTCCTTGAAGTGAAGTTCCCGTTTCTCGTGTCGGGTCAGAAGCGACTTCATGATGTCTGGAGGAAGTGGTTTCCCAAAGCGAATCGATATGCGGGTCGCAATTCTCAGATGGGAAGAAGGAGAAAACTTCTGCAGATGATGGCTGCTGCTAACCAGTGGTGGTTTGTCAACCTTTACTACGTCTTGTTTTATAGGATATTATCTCATGGTAGAAATTAGGTCTATGCGGTCTGAGTCTCTTGATTTGCTCAGGTTCCCGTTGGCGTTGGTGATTGTAGGCATTCACGTACTGGATTTCCGTGGGTTCCAGATTGATGGTATCACTGTCGATACATCAGGTTACAGGATCTTGCAATTCATGTATAATCTCAAAGCTGCCTTTTTCAAGGATCAGAGTGTTCCGATATACTTTTTCATATCGGGGTATGTGTTTTTCCTTGGAAGGAATATGAATGCTGGGAAGTTTAAGACAAAATTTAAGAATAGGTTAAAGTCTCTTTTTATTCCGTATGTGAGTTGGAACTATCTTGCGTTGTTTTTGATGCTGTTGGCTAAACTGTTGGTTTATGCTCCTGCAGACAATACTGCGAGTGAATTGGACTTTTCCGTTGGTGCAATCCTGAATACATTGTGGAATACAAACATGGGGGTTATTAATAATAGTGGAGATACCGCAATAGTTCCGCAGGATTTTGCCATGTGGTTTGTTCGTGATCTCATTATAATAGTGTTGACTACTCCGTTGCTTTATATTATTATAAAATGGGCTAAGTGTTATGTTGTGCTATCATTTTGCATCGTGTGGATCTACTGTTGGTTTTTTGAGTCGATGTTCTGGAAGCAAATGTCGGTAGGATACTTTTTCTTCTCGCTTGGAGCCTTCTTTAGCATCAACGGTCGCGACATGATTTTGGATTTTAAGAAATTTAGCATTGCCTCGTTTATGTTATATCCCTTGTTAGGTATGGCTCTATTTTGGAGTTTGGAATACGAGCTTTCCGTTTACACGGCACTAAAATGTCTTAATATTATATGTGGCCTATTTTTTGCGTTCAATCTGGCCGTATATCTGATTGAGGAAAGAAATGTCAAAGCCAATTCTTTTCTTGCAGCATCATCTTTCTTCATATACGCGGGTCATCCGCTGTTTTTGCCTCCTGTGCAGAAAGCAGTCTTTACATTATTACACCCCTTGAGTGAGCCAATGCTTATATTAGCTCTTGCTGTGACCTTTGTCGTCACGCTTGCGATGCTGGTGGGAGCTTTTTATATTGCCAATAAGTCATGGTTGCTCACTGGATTGTTCATTGGACGTCATTATAGTGGAAAGCGTAGAATCGTCTTGGAATCAGGAATTACGGACACCGTATACTATAAAAAGATATGAAAAGTATAGGCGTTTTATTTGCATTTATTGTTGCGGTATTATACTTCTTCCCATTTGTATTTTACTTTTTCCCGATTGCCAATACCAAGATGATTCTCGGTGTTATGGGGCTCTGCGCAATCGGATTCAATGCATCTAAATCTAAGTTGCCTGTGGCCAACAATGCCATTGTCCTGACAAGTGTGTTGGCATTTGTGGTTTCATTCTGTGCACTCGTATCCGTTGTAGTAAATGAAAAGTCAGATTACACTTATGTATCATATTTTATATCGATGTGGGTATGGCTCGGAGCCGCTTACTTTCTTGCCATAGTTATAAGGTTTGTTCATGGAGAAATATCGATTCCTTTGGTCCTGAATTACCTTATAGCAGTATGTGCGTTCCAGTGCCTTTATGCGGTACTCATAATGCATTTCCCGTTTTTTGACAATCTCCAACGCTCCATTGTCGGAAGTCTTGGCATGGCTGAGGTTGGAGCTAAGACAAGAGCTTTGGAAAGAATCCATGGCTTCAGTGCAGCACTTGATTTCTCTGGCACCCGTTTTGCCGTGATTGAGATGTGTATATGTTATATGCTGTACAGTAGTCCTTATAAGCGTTGGCACAAGACTGCACTCTTCTTATATGCAGGTTGTTTTATGCTTATCGCTGTTGTTGGAAACATGATTGCCAGAACCACATCAGTCGGAGTATTGGTCGGTTTGGCATATTGCCTCTACGCATTGTTATTCAGCAAGGATAATACACAGAAAAAGCAGGTGTCACTCATGTTCTTGTTTTTCGGAGTGTTAGCAATAGTTTTAGCAGTGTTACTCTATAACAATAATCAGACATATCACGAAAATCTCCGTTTCGCATTTGAAGGATTCTTCTCTTTATGGGAAAATGGTGAATGGAACACCAACTCGAATGACATATTGGTTGATATGTATCGATGGCCAGAAACGCTACATACCTGGATAATAGGTGATGGCTATTTCAATAATCCAGTTAGAACTGATCCATATTACATCGGTTATCAATGGAAGGGATTTTATATGGGGTCTGATGTGGGTTTCGTGAGGTTCATATTCTATTTCGGTTTAGTGGGGCTTTTAGTTTTCTCAATCTTTATGATTACAGTTGGCAGATTGTGCATGAATTTGTCAAGAAGATTTAGACTGATGTTTTTTCTCGCTATCCTTATCAATTTCATTGTTTGGTTTAAGGTTGCAACCGACCTGTTCTTGTTTTTCGCACCATTTCTCTGGATTACAATGCTGATGGAGAAGGATGCTGAGTATAAAATCTATATACCTGTAGCAAAAGTATGAAGATTGTTTTTTGCCATTGCTCGATATATAATCCCGGAGGGATGGAGCGGGTGCTTCAAAACAAGGTGAAGTGGCTTGCCTCCCATGGACATGAGGTGATGGTTGTAACCACTGACCAAGATAGACGTCCTCCTTTTTATGAGTTCCCGGAAGGTGTGCGTCTGTTGGATCTCGGCATCAACTATTCGGCTGACAATGGCAAGCCGCTATACCGCAAAGTCGTCGCATTTCTGCGCAAGCGGCGTCTGCACCGCCGACGCCTCTCCGACCTGCTTAAGATGGAGCGCCCCGACATTACAGTGTCGCTATATCCCTCTGAATCTTCATTTATTCCTGATATAAATGATGGGAGTAAAAAGGTGCTTGAACTACATTTCAATCGTTTTTTTCGGTTGCAATATGGTCGTAATGGTATCATTGGTTGGATTGACCGTTTCCGTTCGCAGCGGGATGTGGCAATCGCTCGACGCTTTGACAGTTTTGTTGTGCTGACAGATGAGGATCGGAGCTATTGGGGTGATATGGATAATATTTCCGTGATACCTAATGCGGCAATGCCCCTTGCCGATGTTTGTTCGGACTGTTCAGCCAAGCGTGTGATTGCTGTCGGGCGTCTGGACTATCAGAAGCGTTTCGATCGCCTGATCCGTATCTGGAATTTGGTCATGCAAGACTCCTCGCTCGGTGATTGGCACCTTGATATATTCGGTCAGGGTGAGTGGAATGAGCACCTGAACGACATGATTAATAAGTATGGACTTACTGAATCTGTCACGATACATGCTCCGGTGAAAAATATAGGCTACGAATATGCTTCGAGTTCAATACTTGTCATGACTTCGGCCTACGAAGGATTTCCTATGGTGATGGTCGAGGCGATGTCGCTTGGACTTCCTGTGGTGTCATATGATTTTAAGTGTGGACCCAGAGATATTATCAAGAATGGTGAAAATGGTATTCTTGTGAATGGTTCTGATGAGCAAAAGTTTGCTAAAGAACTCGCATTATTGATGTCGGATGAACATAATAGGATGAAAATGGGGATGAATGCCCGTGATGTTAAAAACTGGTTATCAGAAGATGTGATTATGGACATTTGGATGAAGTTATTTCATAACCTTAAAGAAAGACGTATATGAAATTGGTTCAGATAAATCCGGTACTCCGACGTTCTACATCTACTGGTCGTATCATGGAGGAAATCGGTGACCTTATGATGACTAACGGATGGGAATGTTATGCGGCATACAGTAAAGGGCGTGACGGATTGATCTCAACTCGCATGAATCCAATTCCAGTTGGAAATTTTCTGTCTACTATCATTCATGGTCTCAATACCAGATTTTTCGACCGCCATGGCCTCGCATCATACATGGCAACCAAAATATTTATAAATAAACTTAAGGAAATCCAACCTGATATAGTGCATATCCATAACATACACGGATACTTCCTAAACTATAAGCTACTTTTTGAATATCTGTCTAAAAACAATGTCAAAGTTGTCTGGACCGTGCATGATTGTTGGTTATATACAGGCCATTGCTATTATTATTCGGCTGCCGGCTGTTACAAGTGGAAGACCGGTTGCGGTAATTGTCCGCAACGTATGCGATTCCCCAAAAGCCTGATGTTCGATCGGTCGGCGCAGAACTACATAGATAAGAAACGGGCTTTTACATCCATGCCACATGACAACATGGTCATCGTTCCCGTGTCACAATGGATGCGTGATGAAATGCGCGAGTCTTATCTGAAGGACTATCCGTTTAGAGTAATTCATAATGGAATAGATACCGATATATTTTCTCCTCAACCGGTTGAAGAGGTAAAGAAAAAATACGGTATTGCCGGATACGACAAGATTATACTTGGACTGGCAAGCCTATGGTTCAGGGAGAAAGGTCTTTATGATTTCATCGAAATGTCCAAGATGCTTCGACCCGATGAAAAGATTGTAATGGTCGGAGTTGATGATAAAACACGTAGGCTCCTCCCTGACAATATACTAACCATCAGGCGCACTGACAATGTACAGGAACTCGCAGCCCTATACTCGGCGGCTACTGCATTTGTCAATCCTACGTGGCAGGACAACTATCCCACCGTCAATCTTGAGGCACAAGCCTGTGGCACACCTGTCGTTACTTACCGCACGGGGGGCAGTCCGGAATCATTGCTGCCTGCAACCGGTCGTATCGTCGAGCAAGGTGATGTAACTGGATTGCTTGAAGCCGTAAGGGAATTTGCGCAGATGCCTCATACCGAACTTCGCGATGCCTGCCGAACTCATGCCATGGCAAATTTCAGAAAGCAGGACAAATACGCTGAATATATAGATTTGTACAATAGCATTTTACGTCGGTAAAAACTCTATCTCTCTACCTTCATTTATGAAAATTCTACAATTAGGTAAGTTTTATCCCATAAGGGGTGGTGTCGAGAAGGTTATGTATGACCTCATATCAGGCCTGAGCAAATTGGGCGTGGAATGCGACATGATGTGTGCTGAGACGAAAGGAAGTGGCACAGTGCGCGATATCGATACCGGGGCTCACATCCACTCATTCCATTCCTGGGCAAAAATCGCCTCAACCACGATAGCCCCGTCGATGATCAGCTCACTCCGAGCACGGTGTAATGAATATGACCTCATCCACATTCATCACCCCGATCCCATGGCGGCAATCGCCCTGAGGATGTCAGGCTACAAGGGCCCGGTGGTCCTGCATTGGCATGCCGACATAATCAAGAGCAAAACCATGCTTAAAGTGTATGAGCCCCTTCAGGAATGGCTTATAAAGCGATCCGATGTCATTGTCACCACATCTCCCGTCACCATCGAGCACTCTCCGGCTTTAGCCCGTCACCGCTCGCGCACATTATGCATTCCTATCGGCATAACCGGACTTACCGAAGATATCGAAGAGGCGCCCTCCATACGCCAACGTTTTGCCGGAAAGAAAATAATATTCTCTCTCGGACGCCTCGTCCCATACAAAGGCTACAAGTATTTGCTCGAAGCCGCCACCATGCTCCCCGACGATTACGTCGTGCTCATTGGCGGTGAAGGGCCATTACGCGACAGCCTTGAACATATGCGCCAATCGTCAGGCGTGAATGACAAAGTCATATTCCTCGGCAGAGTCCCCGACGATATGATCCCTGCCTATTATTCGGCTTGCGACATATTCTGCCTCCCGTCAGTGATGAAAACCGAAGCATTCGGCATTGTTCAGATCGAAGCAATGTCACTCGGAAAACCGGTAGTAGCTACAAAGATTAAAGGATCAGGAACTGCCTGGGTCAACAATTCAGGCGTCAGTGGTCTTAATGTGGATCCGGGTGATGCCCGTCAGCTCGCCGATGCCCTGCGTAGCATCGGTGATGATCCCGAGCTATATGCACGATTGAGCGCAGGCGCCAGAGAGCGTTTCCACTCCACTTTCACGCTTGACTGTATGGTCAACCAATGCCATGAACTCTATAAAACCCTGATAAAATAGAATTAATAAATTTTTAACCTATGAATTCCGGTAACTACACTAATTTTTTTGATGGCCAACCCCAGCATCTTGAAATCAGCTACGAAGCTAACGATTTCAAGGTAAAATCTGGCGCAGCCTTTGACTTTCAAGACTTCCTTAAAAGAAGCTTCGATATAATCGGAGCTCTGACGGCTATTGTGATATTCACGATTCCCTGTCTTGTGATTGCTCTGCTGATATATCTCGAGGACAAGGGAAACCCCATCTTCAGTCAGCAACGGATAGGCAAAGGCGGACGCCCCTTCACATTATATAAATTCAGGTCCATGAGGGTCGATTCCGAGAAGAACGGTATCCCCGCTCTATGTGCCGATCATGACGACAGACTCACCCGCGTGGGTAATTTCATCCGTAGCCACCACCTCGACGAATTGCCCCAATTATGGAACGTACTGATAGGCGACATGAGCTTCGTGGGCTACCGTCCCGAGCGCAAATACTTCATTGATCAGATATGTAGCCACGACCGCAGATACATACATCTGTTCGCCATCCGTCCCGGGCTTTTCTCCGAAGCCACGCTGTACAACGGCTACACCGACACCATGGAGAAAATGCTGATACGTCTCAATATGGATCTCAATTATCTAAAGCGACGTAGCCTCCTCCTCGATATCAAGATCATCTATATGACCACGATATCAATCATTTCTGGAAAAGAATTTTGAAACAACAAATATGAGGTTAAACCCCGACATTAAAATCCACAAACTCGGCAAAGTATATATGATCGTCGACAGTTGTGCCGACAATTCCGATATAGCCACTGTCTACACAATGAACCCTACAGCCGGCTGGCTCTGGGAAAACATCGCCGGAAATGAATTCTCCGTCGAAAGTCTCGTCAGCTTGATGTGCGACACCTACGACGTCGATACCGACACAGCCACAGCTGACATTATGAAAATAATTGAAAAATGGAGAGACCTCGGTCTCATAAATCCTTGACCACCTAATTTCGGAAAGTCGGATAACATGACGTCAAGTCATAATTCAACATACAGCTATCTATTGAAGCTCCTGAGCGAGAGCCTTTATGGCAACGCGAAGTCGACCTTCTCTCTTGGAGCCACTCTCTCCGAAAAGGAATGGCAACAGGTGTTTGCCGAAGCCGAAAAGCAGACCGTCACCGGTGTGCTGTTCAGCGCGGTTTCACGCCTCCCCGAGATGGAGATGCCACCGGTCTCACTGCTCGCCACATGGCTCGCCATGGCTCATCGCGACAACCGGGCCAACGCCTCGATGTCCAACATCCTGTCAGCCACGGTCGGCAATCTCGAGAGCCTCGGCCTGCATCCGGTCCTGCAGAAAGGCCATGCAGCCGCCAGGTTCTACCCCGAGCCTCAGCTCAGGGCCTGTGGCGACATCGACCTGTGGTTCCCCGGCGGAGAACGTGCTGTGGCCGACAACCTCGTCCGTAAATCAGGCATCAACGTGGTCTCCACCCCCGACAACGGCAGCTGTTACGTATCCGATTCTACCGAAGTGGAGCATCACTCCAGGCTCATCGAGATACACAACCCCTTCCACGCCGGGCTTCTCAGGGAATTGAACGAGACCCATCCCCCAGTGAAAGTCAATCTCTCGGCCACGCTCACTGTCTCAGTCCCCGCCCCGATAGTGGAGCTGATCATGATCAACGCCCACATCCTCAAGCACTGCCTCGGCGTGGGCATCGGATTACGCCAGTTCTGCGACTACGCTATGGCTTGGCGCGCGCTCACACTCCCTGATCCCGCCACCGGCAAAGCAGCCGTTGATCCCGGCGAATATTTCGAGATATGCCGTCGTCTCGGCATCATCAGCTGGACCCGAGTCCTGCATCAGTTCATCAACCGCTACATTCCGGCCCCCGACGGCGGCACAGCTGTCGACATCGTGGAATGGCTTGAGGAGACCGATACCGTCGACAAGATTTTCATGCTCGTAGCCGAGGGGGCAACTTCGGTCGTTACAGCCAGCGCCGCCCACAGCGAGCAAAGCAGACCCAATGGCAACGAAAACTGTCCACCATGACAGCATTCTTCAGCAACCGCTCATTCGTATTCCGTCTCGCACCGTGTGAAGCATTCTGGACATTCACCCGGCTCCTCGTCGGACAGATTCATTAACCCCGCCCCATTAAGTAAGTCGTAAAATTAATGTACATATAAATCGCAGTTATTTTTGCGGTATTTTGGCTGCGGAATGAAGGAGCATAGCGAGCTATGCGACTGAGTGACAAAGCCAAAATACCCAAAAAGAACAAGATTTATTGAGCAAGCTCTTTAGGACTTACATATAGCGGTTCTTTTTAAGACTTACTTATGACAGAACATCTTGAAATAGGAGGAATCATCATAAGGCTCGAGGTGTCCCGCCCTCTCACACTCCCTCTGTCCGAAGCCTACCAACCATTCCTGACTGACCACCCCTCCGCCCCGGCCGCAGGCTCACTCCGCATCCTGCCCGCTACTGATTCCACTGTCTCCTCCCCATCCGCGGATGCCCGTTTAGTAGCATCAGGCTTCAACGATCTCGGCGAATCCCGCCTCTTCTTCGACGGCCACCGTTACACCGTGGGCATCTCCCCCTGTCCCGGCGAAGTCATGAGATACATGCACTTCTCCCCCTCATTCCGCGAAGCCACCCTCTACCTGGCTCCCGCCGACCGCTGGAACAGCTTCATCATAGACTCCATGTCACGCATATTTTTCTCCCAGATAGCCATTCTGGAGTCCTCATTCCTCATCCATGCTTCCGCAGTGGTCACCTCGGCCGGATCCCACCTGTTCATGGGCAGGAGCGGCACCGGCAAGAGCACACATTCCGCATTGTGGAACGCCACATTCCCCGACTCCTCTCTGCTCAACGACGACAATCCCCTCGTCAGGCTCAACGCCTCAGGCTCACCGTCAGTCCACGGCACCCCATGGAGCGGCAAGACCAAATGCTGGATCAACCGCCACGCACCCCTCATCTCCATGACACGTCTGCGTCAGGCGCCCTCCAACCGCTACTCTCCTCTCGCCGACGTCTCAGCCTTCGTGGCCGTCCTCCCCGGAGTCTCCGTGATATCCCACTCCGCCCCCCTGTATGCCAAGGCATGCACCACCCTTGGGGCAGTGATATCAGGCGTCCGCATTGGTGAGCTTGAATGTCTCCCCGACACCGGAGCCGCCATCCTATGTCGCCGACACGTAGAATAATAACTAATACACCCTCTTAATATGAAAAAAGTAATCAGTTTGCTGCTATTATGCGTAGTCATGTTGACAGGCTGTGCGAAGAAGGAATTTCTTTACCTCGCCGACATGACCGAAAGTGCCGGCTACGTCGTAGCCAACCGCCACCAATCGAGCATCCAGAGCGATGACCGCCTGAAAATCACCGTCAGCTGCAAGAACCCCGAGCTTGCGGCCCCCTTCAATGTGAGCACAGGCAACGTGAAGGTTTCATCCTCCGGACAGGTGTCGGCCGTAGCCAACAACGATGCCAACACCTACCGTGTGAACATCGACGGCGAGATCAATTTCCCTATCCTCGGCATGATCCACGTGGCCGGACTCTCACTCCAGGAAGCATCCGACAAGATCCGCGACCTCATCATCCTCGGCAACTACATCAAGGACCCCATCGTCACCACCGAGTTCCTTAACTTCCATTACACAGTGCTCGGTGCCGTAGGTTCCAACGGCACATACTCCGTCGACGGCGACAAGGTGACCATCCTCGAAGCCATCGCCAAGTCAGGCGACCTCACCGCCGAGGCCGACCTCCACCGCATCGCCGTGATACGCGAGGCCGACGGTGAGCGCAAGATCTACTCCGTCGACATCACCAGCACCGACATCTTCAACTCCCCCGCATTCTATCTCGCGCAGAACGATATCATATACGCCCGCCCAAAGAAAGCCAAGGGCACTGCCAACACCAACTACATGACATGGATCACTCTCGCCCTCTCAGTCATCACAGCCGGTTGCACAGTCGCTTGGGCCATCAAACGATAACCACTTGAAACCGATCGATCAAGAGTTGTTCACTTTACATTGAAAAATGAATCCCGAATCTAAAAATAAAGGCAAGCAGGAAGTCAACGTCCTCGATGTTCTCTACTACTTCCTGTCCAAATGGCCTTGGTTCCTGCTGTCACTGGCTGTATGTTGCTCATTTGCATGGTACAAATACGCCTCATCGCCGTTTGAGTACTACACCAGTGCCAAGGTAATAATCAAGGACCCATCCAATAAGACCACCTCGGCCGGACTCGACCGCTACTCCAACTCCATCAACAAGGTCAATGTAGCCAACGAGATACTCCAGTTCCGCTCCAAGCGCCTCATGCAGGAAGTCGTGACACGCACCAACGCCAACGTCACCTACACCACCCACCGTGGCCTGCGCGACGTCGATGTGTACGACGAGACCCCCTTCAACGTCACCTTCATCAAAGCCTCGCCACGCCTCAACGCCTCAATGGTCATCACCCCGCTGGGCAAAGACTCCGTCGAGCTGTCCTCCATCTCCGGGGCCTCACCCGGCTACAAGCGCGTGATCCGCACCGGCACCCCCTACCGCATCGGCAACGTCAGGTTCATGGTGATGCCCACCGGCACCTATTCCCCCGAGTGGGAGGGCGTTAAGATCAAGGTCGACCGTCTCCCCATCAACCGCGTCGTAGGTTTCTGGCTGGCCAACCTCGGCATACGCCAGGAAAACGAGGAATCATCCATCCTCAACCTCGCCGTCCGTAGCTCCAACCCCAAGCTCGGTGCCGACATTCTCACCACCCTCATCAACGTCTACAACGAGGAATCGATCAACGACAAGAACCGGGTGGCCGTCAACACCGCCGACTTCATCTCCGAACGCCTCAACATCATCGAGGAGGAGCTCGGCGGAGTCGAGAACGACCTCGAGAGCTACAAGAGCCGCAACCAGATCATCGACATCGGCTCAACAGCCTCACGTTACCAGGGCGAATCGGCCCGCTACTACGCCGATGCTCTCCAGTACGAGACCCAGTTGCGCATCGCAATGTTCATCAAGGAGTACCTTGTCGACCCCTCGAGAGCCAATGATCTCATCCCCTCCAACCTCGGCATCAACGACACCTCCATCGACTCCCAGATCAGCCAGTACAACTCCATGAAGCTCCAGCGCGACCGCCTCGCCGAGGACAGTTCCGAGAACAACCCCGTCGTGGCCGAGCTTAACGGCACCCTCTCAGTGCTCCGCCAGAACATCCTCCGCGCGCTCGACAACATCATCTTCTCCATCAACGTGAAGCGTCACGACGCCAAGGGATACGAGCAGACAGCCGAGAGCCGAGTGGCCTCGATCCCCCGCAAGGAGAGAGAGATGCTATCCATCGAGCGTCAGCAGAAAATCAAGGAGCAGCTCTACCTCTTCCTCCTCAACCGTCGCGAGGAGAACGCCCTCACCCAGGCCATGGCCGACAACAATGCCCGCATCATCGACGATCCGCAGGAAAACTCGGTGCTCATCGGCCCTCAGCGCAACAAGATCATGCTGCTCGGTGGCGCATGCGGTCTCTTTGCTCCCCTCCTGGCATTGCTCCTCATCATGTTCCTCGACACCAAGGTACGCTCCCGTCGCGACGTCAAGGAAGCCATCTCGGTGCCCTATCTCGGCGACATCCCCCTCGATAGCGACCTCAAGGACGCCCCCGACGGTGATGATTCAGGCCCCGGCTCATCGCTCGATGCCGCCGTCGACTCAGTGGCCGGCGAAGCCTTCCGCATGCTCCGCGCCAACATCGATTTCGTGGCCCGCTCCAACGGGCTCAAATCCCAGGTGCTCATGGTGACATCCTTCAACGAAGGCGCCGGTAAATCATTCACCACCCGCCACCTCGCCGGTGTGCTCGCCTCCACAGGCAAAAGGGTAGTGGTGATCGACACCGATATCCGCAAAGGCACCCTCAGCCACCGCCTCGGATTCAGCCGCAAGACCACCGGTCTCACCGACTATCTCTCCGACTATCAGCTCACTGTAGCCGACATCCTCACCTCCACCCCCGGTGGCATATCGGTGATCACCTCGGGCCCAGTTCCCCCCAATCCCGTCGAACTCCTCATGAACGCCCGCCTCGACTCGCTCGTCCATGAGCTGCGCTCTCAGTTCGACTACATCGTCATGGACGGTGTGCCGTTTGGCATCGTGGCCGACGCCTCCATCGTGAGCCGTGTAGCCGACCTCACCGTCTTTGTCATTCGTGCCGGACGCTTCGACCGTCGTATGCTCCCCGAGATCCAGGCCCTCTACGATGAGCGCAAGCTCGGTGAGATGGGCGTGGTCCTCAACGCTGTCGCCCATAAGTCCCACGGCTACGGCTATGGTTATGGCTACGGTTACGGATATGGCTACGGATACGGTTACGGAAAAAAGAAGAAAAAGAAACGCTCACGCCGTGTACGCTTCATCTGACATCAATTCAAAACTCAATATTTTAACTAACTCAAACCCCAAAAGACATGGTAAAAAAGAAACTACCTTACCAGGCTCCTGACATTCAGGAGACCCGCGTGGAGCTGGAAAGCTCCATCTGCGCCGGATCTGTCGACATCCAGAATCCTGATAACCAGGATAGAGGAGCCGGCATTCAAGAACAGCACATCAACGATGATTTCAACAGTGACGGATTCAACACCGGCAGTTGGACCGAACAATAAAACCAACCGAATAACTAACAACCACAAGCAATGAAAAAATTTTCATATATCGCACTTTCCGCTCTTGCGCTCTCCGCTTGTAGCGATGAAAAGGATATGCCTGGTATTCAGCCAACCCCTGGTCAGGATGTGAATTTCTCCACTACGGTCGATGCTGAAAGTAGCTTGAGTGGCGCGAGAACCATTTATGACGATGAAGCCATGGCTACAGGTTACTGGCGCATCAATTGGCTTAATGGCGACATGATCAACGTATGCTCGCCTCAGGCCGAGACAGGCTTCAGTACCGCCCCTTATAAGGTTATCAATACAACCGATGAGGGTGCTGACGACAACACTCTTAACTACGCCAAGCAACTTGGTCTTGTCAATGAGACCGGTGTACGTTGGGGTTCAGCCGCTTCTGCTAACTTTTATGCAGTATACCCCTACGTTGAAGGAGTCAACAACTTTACCACAGTAGGCACAGCCGACGAGCACACAACTATCACCGCTACCGTCGCTGAGGAACAGGTCAACAGTGTTCCCACCTACACAAACACCGCCACAAACAATATCTTTGTAAAGGGCGATATGCCCAACAACGTGATGTATGCGGCTGAGACAAATGTTCCAAATGGAACTAAAACAGTCAATCTCCAATTCCATCCGGTTTCTACCGTTCTCCAGATCAATCTCGGCTGTCTCTCGGTTGGCACGGGTGCTACTGGTCGAGTCGATAATGAGATCACCATCCGAAAAATCACACTTACAGCTCCCTCTGGTGTGAATATTTCCGGTGATCTGTCAATGGCATTTGGCAATACAACCCAGACTGCCACTCCTGACGTCACTATCAAAAACGGAAAGAACTCCGTTTCTCTCGAAACACGCTACAGTGGCACATATATCACTATCCCTGCTGGTGGTACAATGACTGCCAATATGTTCATAACTGTTCCGAGTGCCAACTCAGGTTATACAATTGACAACACTTGGACTATAACCGTTGAAGCTATCGAGGGTACATTCTCTAAGCCTCTTGACAATACCACTACCGCTGGCAAAACAACAGAACTTCTCCCCGGTGAAATCCATCAGATCAACCTTCCCAAATTCAATCGCGATACAGAGTGGAAATACGAAGGTGGTTCTTGGTTATCAACCATCCCTACAAATGTCTATGTCTCGGAGCTCTCTCTCCCCGGTGCATGGTATGCTTATGATGGTTCCGGCAAACAAGAGGGTTACCAAGTTTCTAACACATCTGTCACACAGCTTTTCAATGCCGGCGTGCGTGCCTTCCATCTTGAAACTCGTGTTGGTTCAACCGGAAGAGGTGGCTTATTAGATAATCCCTCGGAGTCTAATTCCACAGTTGTAATATCTGGTTCTGGAACAAATGCTACATTGAGTGATGGTTATAAATGGGCAACATCTATCGAGCAGCCTGTCAAAGATATCGCGACTGCAGTTGCAGGAACGAATGAATTTGCTGTTCTTGTGCTGAATTATGCCGATGGTGGCACTGGTGGTGTGTCAGCTACCTGGCGAGGACTTTGGCTTTCAAAACTTCAGACCCTTATAAACGGATTAAACTTGAGCAATCTATACAGTGGCCCTCTTTCGCCGAACACCACTATAGAAGCAGTGCAAGGAAAACTTATCCTCCTCGTATGCGTCGATAATGAAAATGAGAAAAACGAGACAGCCGTACAGGGTATCAATGGATTGTTCGCATACACTGATTTTAATTGGATAAAAGAAACTTCTTCGTTGATATCTACTGCTTCTTGGAAAGGGTGGCCTTCTTTTGCCAATATTGACGATGTATCACAGACATCTCCATCCAACATTTATTTGAACTACACCTTGGCTAACCGAACCTATAGCGGTACAGGTACTGCTCCTACCGGAATGCCGGACCTTCAGGACCGAAAGGATGCTATCAATTCTCTCATCACGAACTCCGACGTTATCTACGGCAATGCAAGTCATAACCTGTGGATTCTTTGTGGAGCCGGTGGAACATATGCTCTTGCTAAGGACGGTGACTCTGATGCCAACGGACCTCAGGATATAGCCTCCGCTCTTAACCCATACATCCTCAAAGCAATTAACGACAAGATAGCTAATTCCAAGCCCTCACCCCTCGGATTGGTACTGGTAAATCGCATTACAGACACCAAGTATAATGGACCGGAGCTTATTCAGGCCATCATCGAGATGAACAACAAGTTCTATCTCCAGCGTGATGAGACTGTCTCAGGAGGAGGTGACCAATCCCGTACCAACTACCAGTCCTCAATGAAAGTTGACACTAACGGTTGGAACGTATTCTGATATCTTCGCCGGTCACCGGCCACAATATTAGAACAACTCCTATAAGAACGTGAATAGGTTAAAACACAAATAACACCCCCCGACGGTGAGGAAGGAAATCCTCACAGATCCCTTCCTCACCGTCTTTTCATTATCAGTTCGCAATCGGCATCTCTCGATACTATCCCGATTCCCACCATCCCTCTCCTGTCATTCTATAACCCCTCGCATACACAACTATCATCAACTGAAAACAATCACTGAATATTAATCATGAAACTCAATCCAAAGAGGGACTATACTCTTGCAAGCCTCACGTTTGGAGCCACACTTCTCTTCTCTTGCTCCGAAAACTCGACCTTACAGCAGATGCCCGACGACATCGCCAACCATGAAAATGCAATCACAGCGACAATCACCCCTACTAATCCAAGCCGTACATGCATCGACGGCGACCCGGCCGAAACAGGCCAAGCCGGTCTCCTCTGGACACCCGGCGACGCTCTCGGTGTATTCGCTTCCGCAACATCCTCTCAGGTTCAATACGTAAAGCAGAATCAGATCGACGATGAACGCGAAGCAACCTTCATAGCCGCACCCGGAGCCGAAACCATCGCCTCGCCCGCCTACGCTTACTACCCATACTCCGCCGACAACGACGGCCGTACCCCATCCGACCTCCTCGGCCTCGTACCCATGGAACAGAAAATGACCCGTAGCAATATCGACGGCGATTATAAGATCGGTCGCCCCACCACCACCCCGGGCCACTTCACCTTTACTCACCTCTTCTCGCTCGTGCGTGTAGCCATCGACCTCAACGGCACCGACGGCCTTGAAGACGACATCGTTGAGTCAGCAACTCTCACCGTCAACCGTGGCACCACCCCTGTGGCCATCACCGGACATTTCAACTTCGATGCCACCGCCACAACTCCCACATACACACTCGCAACATCCGTAGCCACTTCCGAAACAATGGGTGAAGACGGTCTCCCGGCCAACTCCACCGCCAACCGCCTCGTTATGAACTGGGAAGGCAACACCACCACCGGTGCCGAAGTAGGCTATGCAAGCATATTCCCCAACGTAAAGACCGGCGACATCCTCAACTTCGAGATAATCACCGACCGCCATATCGCCTCATTCTCAGTCACCTCAAAAGTCGACTTTGAATCCGAGCGCCTCTACAACTTCCCCCTCACCCTCTCCAACATCAAGGACAATGCCGGCAACCCCATTAAAATCACTGTCACTCCCCGTCCCGGCACCACCGATCCCGATACATTCACATTCACCTGCGCCACCTACAACGTCGACGGCCTGCCCTCGCTTGTTAATTCCGATGGTCCGGGTTCAAGTGGTACTACCACGCTTGCACAGCGCATCAATTCCGACAACAACTGGGATATTTTCTGTGTATCAGAAGATTTCGAATATGACAGCCAACTGACAACCGCCCTTACCAACTATTCTCATGGCACTTATAGAGGTTCAGTCGGATTGGCACAGCTGAGTAAAGTTGCTGATACCGATGGTCTTAACATGTTCTGGAAAAACAATTCCGGCATCACTGTCTCCAACGAAAAATTCATTGAATATAACGACAAGGAGGGCAACCTCTACAACGGCGCAAACGAATGTATCAAGAAAGGCTTCCGCTACTATCTCGTGACATTTGCCAATGGAGCTGAAATTGATGTCTACATCACCCACATGAACACCTATAGCGGTTCCTCCATCGACGAAAACAGCAATAAATATGTTGCCGCAGTCCACTCCCAATTGAAGCAGGTGCGCGACTACTTACTTGACAACATGCGCGCCAACAAGCGTCCTGCCATCTTCATGGGTGATACCAACATGCGCTACACCCGCCATAAATTGCAGGAATATTTCATGGACAACATCAACGCAATGGACGGATATTCCGTAGTTGACCCGTGGATTGACCTCACTTGGAACAACGACTTCTCCACAGTAGGCGGTAGCAACTACCCCCTCTACGGAGGCAAATCACTCATGGTTTCCGATGCCACCGGTACAAATGCCGAGACCGATGTGATAATCTCCGAAGCCGACGGTGGCCTCCAGAAAGGCGAGATTGTCGACAAGATATTCTACATCAACAGCAAGGACTCCAAAGCTCAGCTCAAAGCCAAATCCTACCTCCGCGACACCTCCTTCAAGAAAGCCGACGGCTCACCCCTCGCCGACCACTACCCCGTGGTTGTGGAATTTGAATACACCTCGAAATAACGTTTCTATTAATCATTATAACTAACCGAAATGAAAAAGTTTTTTGTTTCAGCAATCGCAATCGCTATGGCAGGGTCAGTAATGGCCCAGACAGCGGTGAGCGAGACCGTAGTAGCCGAGGAGGAAATTCCCTCGGCAGCCAAAAGCAACTGGTTTATCTCAGCCGGAGCCGGCCCGCAAGTGTTTTTCGGCGACCATGACAAGCAGCGCAAGTTTGGCGAGCGCATCTCTCCCGCACTCGATGTAGCTGTAGGTAAGTGGTTGACCCCTGTTATCGGTATGCGTCTCATGTACAGCGGTCTGTACGCCAAGGGAGCCACTCAGAACGGCGCCTTCCAGAGCGGAGGCCCCATCAGTGGCAAACCCTGGAACGGCTACTGGCTCAACGAGTCCAAGATCGACTTCATGAACCTCCATGTCGACGTCATGTTCGATATGTGCAACCTCATCGGTGGCTACAAGCCCTCGCGCATCTACAGCTGTGTGCCCTACGCCGGCCTCGGCTTTGCCGCCACCTGGAACCGTCCTCACAACAAGTCGATCACTGCCAATGTGGGTGTGCTCAACTCATTCCACATCAGCAAGGCATTTGACATCAACGCCGAGCTCCGCGCCACTGCTTTCAACGACAACTTCGACGGTAGCATGGGCGACTCCCAGTTCGAGGGACTCCTCTCGCTCACCGTGGGCGTGACCTACAAGTTCGCTCCCCGCGGCTTCTACAACAAGAAGGAGATTGTCACCGTATATCAGTATGACAACGAGGCCATCAACAACCTCCGCGCCCAGGTCAACGACCTCGTGGCCAAGAACGAGAAACTCGAGCGCGACCTCGCCAACGGTAAGAACGTCAACCGCACTGTCGTTAAGCTCGTCGGTGCCGACTATCTCATCTACTTCCCCATCAATGTATCCAAGCTCTCCGAGGCCGACCGAGCCCAGCTCGACATGTGCGCCCAGGCCATCAAGGATGCTCCCCAGGATACTAAATTCATGATCGTAGGTTACGCCGACAAGGCCACCGGATCGCCCGAGATCAACGAGATCCTCTCCCGCGAACGCGCCGAATCGGTTAGGGAATGTCTCGTCAACGAATTTGGTGTGCCCCTCTCCCGCCTCGACATCTCCTGGAAGGGTGGTGTAGGCAACATGTTCTACGATGATCCCGCCCTCTCGCGTGTCGTGATCATCACCCCCAAGAACTGATCCCCCCTCTCGCATCCGGTTCAGGATGCGGCCCACGTTTATAATGACCCCTGAGGAATTCTATCACACGGTCCGCCCCGCCCTCGACTCGGGGCGGGCCGTATCATTCCCTGCCACAGGCCGGAGCATGCTCCCGTTCATCCGCCACGGCATGACGGTGACGCTCAGGCAATCGCCCTCCTATTTCCCCGGCGATGTGGTGCTCGCCATCACCTCACCCCGGCGCCGGGCCGTGCTCCACTACATAGTGAAAGCCGACCGCCATGGCTACACGCTCATGGGTGCCGGAAATCTGGTGCAGACCGAATGGTGCCGCAGGGAGGACGTGGCCGCACGTGTCGACACCCCCATCCTGAACCGCAAACGTATTTTGTTGTGGCATCGTCTGCTTCCCCTCCGCCGATATTTTCTGTGGTTATATCGTAGGAAAGGAGACTTATGAAGCAATCGTCATCGTTACGTGCACTGCTGCTCACATTCCTGGCCGAGACCCGTGGAGTGAGAATAGGTATAGCCGGCAATGCCCTCTGTGGCATCGCCACCGTAGTGCTCGCCCTCCTTGCCGTGTGGTGCACCCGCGAGATCGTGGATGTTGCATGCCGTCACGACATCCGGGCCCTCGGCCGGCTCGCCATCCTGCTGTGCCTCCTCCTGCTCGCACGCCTCCTGGCATCGAAATGCGGGCAGAGGCTCGAGGCCTGGAGCATCACCCGGTTCTCCAACCGCATGCGCTCGGCCATGTTCTCACGCATCATGAACGGATCCTTCATGGCTACCCCCGGGATCCACTCAGCTGATATTGTCAACCGCCTCTCCTCCGACATCGGAGGCATATCCTCTACATTCTGTTCCACCGTCCCGGCCATCATAGTGTCGGTGTTCAGCCTCATAGGTTCCTTTATCTTCCTGCTGGCCATCGCCCCATCCATGGCATTGATCGTGACTGTGCTTATGCCCCTATCCATCCTGGTGGGAAAATTCTCGCTCTCCAAGAGCCGGCGTCTCACCCGCGAGATCCGCGACACCGAAAGCGGCCTCCATCGCGTGATGCAGGAGGACATAAGCCACCGTCTCCTCGTGGCCACCCTCGGATACTCGGGTAGGGCTCAGGAAGATTTCGACGGATGGCAGAACCGCTACTTCCGCCTCACCATGCGGCGCAACGACTTCGGCCTGTTTGCCGGCGGAATGGTGACTTTCGGTTTCATGGCCGGATATGCCCTCATGTTTCTATATTGCGCTTATGGACTGGCCCGCGGCACTGTCAGCTTTGCCACCATGACAGCTCTCCTGCAGCTCGTCGCTATGGTGCAGCGCCCCGTGGTGGATCTATCCCACAAGCTGTCGCCCCTGGCGAGAGCTTCGGTATCGGTGGATCGCATCATGCAGCTACGTGACAGCTACCCTCCACGCTCATCTGCCGTGTCAGCAGGCACCCGGCATGGCGATAAACTTTCCTTCGAGAATGTATGGTTCCGGTATAAGCCCGAAAATGATTATGTCTTCAGTGATTTCACTGCCGACATCCCTCTGGGGAAAATCACGGCTATATACGGTGCGACGGGATCAGGCAAGACAACATTGCTCAGACTCATTCTCGGCCTCTGTACCCCCCTGCAGGGACGCATCATATCCCCCTTTATTTCCTCCGGTTTCGACAACATCATCTATATCCCCCAGGGCAACACACTGCTCTCGGGCACTATCCTGTCCAATCTATTGATGGGAAAACCCGATGCTGACGATAAGGAGATAAATGAGGCGTTATATCTTGCCGCCGCCGACTTCGTGGAGCGGTTGCCCCAAGGGGTACTCACAGCCTGTGGCGAACACGGATATGGCTTCAGCGAAGGCCAGGCCCAGCGCATTGCTGTGGCACGCGGTCTGCTGAGACTCATGGCCGTGAGAAACAGCCGGACCGACGCTCCTGTACTGTTTCTCATGGATGAACCCACATCCTCGCTCGACTCGCTCACGGAAAGAACGATGCTCGACAGGCTCACACAGTATCTGTGTGGGCTTACCGTAATAATAATTACACATAAAGATGAATTGAGAAAATATGCTTACAAAGACCTCTCCCTCTGACATGTGATGATCATGTGAATGATTAAGCATGCCAAATACAACCCATCTTTAATACTGTGTAATATGGCAGCCCGACCGTGAGGTCCGGCTGCCTTTCTTATATACATACCCCCTCATCTATACATACCCCCTCATCCCCCTTTCATATCCACACACCCTCTTTATTCCATCCATTAATCACCCATTACATACCCTTTAATCAACCACTATATGCTTATAACGCCCGGCCTCCGGCTTCCTCATGCCGGTGACCGGGCGCATTTCTCCCCACTCCTATCAACGAAAGAGGCCGTGCCAACCGGCACAGCCTCCTTTTATCCCTCTCCCCACATCCCAATCCCTCGGATGTGTATTATAGTGTGTGGAATTGTAATTTCGGTAACTCTATATAATGATTTTATTTAACCTCTTTCACCAGACGCACGGCGCAACCGAACATACGGCTTGACTGCGTGTCGAGCTTGAACACCTTCGGTGTCTCGTTCCCGTCAAAGCGGAAAATAGTGCTTGTGTAGGCCTGTCCTGCTGTAGCGGTCCAATAATAACCGTCGGTTTTAGTATAAGAATTTGTTGTCACTGCTGTGTGGCCCGCCTCGGGGAGGAACACCACCTTGCCGGCAGCCTCAAGTGCCTTGAACTGCTCGCTTGTCAGCTTCACGTAAGTGTAGTCAAAATACTGATAGTTGGTACCGGTAAAGCTCAGGTTATCCGAAAGTTTTGTGCTCACCGTAGCGCCATATTCCTTCAACAGCGCGCTTGCCTCGGTCTTGTTGGTGGCATCAAGTATCATGCAACCATACAGGCCCGCCTTGTTGCTGTTGTTGGGATTGGCAATATCGGTGATTGTCGCGCCTGTCATGAAATACTTGCTCTGCAGATCCGACCAATCCGAGGAGAGGAGCGTGTAATAGTTGCCTCCATTGTTCTCCTGCTGTCCGTAGGCCGTGCCCCAGTCCATTGCCATCCCCTGGATGCCAAACTCAAGATTACCTCCGGTATAGCCTTGATTGCAGGTTGCATTTTGTGTCGGATAATAACGCCCTTGGTCTGTAGCATTGATGCTCTGTCCTGAGTAAAGGATCTTCTGAATAAAGTATTCCGGAGCATTGATATCCTCCTCAAACTGTGTCGGAGTCTGGAGACGATCATTGTAGTATGAGAAGTGCAGACCGGTACAACCGAAGCCATAAAGGTCAATATCGCTCTCCTTGGTGCCGACATATGAGCCGTTGGCGTATGCCCAACCCTTCTTGCAGAGGAACGACCACTGCTCATCGAGCAGATACCAGCGCTTCTCATTCACATTGTAGGCAAGATTAGCCTTGGTGAAGCGGAATTTCTTACCGTTGACCTCAAACACCGGCCCAACTGCATCGCCCGGTTCCGGTATCGGATCGGGTGTGGTGGTCATTTCCACTGTAACACCGCCGAAAGTGCCGTCAGCGTTTTCCGAGCGCACGTATTCGCCCGCTTTCCAAGTGCGCGAGGGCAGAGTGCCTGTGTAGGTCTTTTCACCGATTGTGGTGGTGAAAGTCAGGTCGGTTTCTCCGGGGAGAATGGTGAGCCACAGGTCTGCGGTAGCATTGTCCACGGTGATTGTGGCTGTCTCACTGCTCGCGGTGGTGGAGATATTGCCGTTGAGCTTCACATTGAGCAAATTGTTGAGTCCCGAACCGCTTACTGTGACAGTTCCGCCCGACCAGTCTGCGCCCTCAAACTGCAGATTGAAACGGCCAAAGGCTGTTGCGCGCTCAAGCACTACGCTCTCGGCTGTCGCAATTTCGTAGGCGATGCTTACGTTTGCCGACGCGCTGAAGAAGTCATTGGCCGGGAGCCCGGCGAGTGTACCCTCCTGTGAGGAGTAATCGAGAGCCACGGTGGATCCGATGCTTTCGATATCGGTGGCTGTGCCGAAGTAGAAGAAGTTGTAGGTGGCTGTGCCCTCGCCGGTCACTTCAATCTTGCCCTCAAACGTTCCCACGCTCTCCCCCTCGCCCGATGTGAGGCTGAGGATTCCGAGCTTGGTGCCGTCGGCTGAGCTGACCACTATGCGGTCACCGTTAGTCCAACGGCAGTCAAGGTCGCCACCATTTTCTCCGATTACGGCGCGTGACATGTCGGCCGATTTGCTGACGGTAACCTGCATGTCCACACTGCGCGTTTCGCCGGTTGCTCCCGGCATGGTGGCATCGCTTGAGCATGAACTCATGCCCGCCACCATGCAAAAAGCTGATATATATATAGTTGGTTTGTTCATTGTCATTGTTTTTTAGTTTTGGGTGGTGAGTTTCTTGGCAGTCAATCCCTCATCACTTGGAATAATCCCGCACCGGCCTGATGGCATAACCCATTTCGGGATCACCTGCTTCTATAAGTAGGCACGATGTTTTTTCATAGGAAGGATTAATTCCTTTATCAATGAACTTGAATGCTTGTTTTGCATCTGCAATCCAATAAGCACCAAGACCATCTCCACAGTTTCCACCGGGGCCAATGATGATCCAACTATAGAATGAATAGTCACTGAATACACCTGCATCTACAACACCTCGATGGTATGGACGAGCATAGTATACTCTCAAATATCTGTCGTAACCAATCAAGTCATTTATATTACCTGTAAAGGGGAAAATACGGGTTACTACCGACGGATTATTATCCCAAATGATAGTTGATATATTGGATTCTGTAAAGCTATTATCCACTACAAGTGCCTGAATCTCAATATAGGTGCTACGGTTGTTCCAACGGATAACATAGCGCACTCCTCCCTCTGTTTCACGCAACTCTGCACTGTTCATGAGGAGATTCGTGAGAGTATTTGTGCTTTCTTTGTTTACCTGTGGAGCAATTTCCTTAAATTCTTTCATTGTAGGGATGCGCCATCCTTCAGGACATGGATTTGCTTGTTCATATCCACATGCTGTAGCACGGGCTTCCCAAGTATTTCCACCGTCACCAAAAGAGCTTAGCCAATAATCACCTGTCTTAGTACCAAAATCCATATAATATTTATCAGGATTGGCTTGAAGCTCCGCAAGAGTTTCATATTTACGGGGTACATCGATATAGCCTCCATTAGAATTGAAGCCGGTAGCAGTTCCGACAAATACATTCTGAGGATTAGTTACATAAAAGTCGAAAGTTCTTGAATGACCATCATACTCAAAAGTACCCAAAGCATCAATGTTGTTTGTGAAATCTTCTCCCGGATCCCATGTCGAACCATCTAATGCTGTATAAGTTTCCCAGAAACCCTTTGTATCCATATATCCATAGTTACGGCCCCACTGGTAGAGAGCGCCGTTGTCGGTTTCATCTTCAAGGATACCGTTGGTAAGGCCGTCTACGCGGTAGAGGTTACCTTTCGCCCACTTGGCGAGGGGGTTGTTGAGGGGTTCGCCATACTCATTGGTCTCGCCATTGTCGTCACCGCCTGTAGTTGTGGGGGTCATTTCCACGGGGATACCGGCAAATGTGCCATCCTCGAGGGTAGCGCGCACATATTCGTTGGCCTTCCACTGACGCTCGGCGAGAGTGCCGGTGTAAGTGGTCTCACCCACAGTCACAGTGAAAGTCAACGATGTGGTGTTGGGATCCGACGCGGGGAGTATGGTGAGCCATATATCGCCGTTGGCGGGATCAATGGCAGTTGTTATAGTATTGGTCGTGGGAGGATCAAATGTACACTGATCCTTGAGACCGAAATTGCCTACTGTATGGAGGAAAGAGCCGGTCACGGTCACCTGCGCATCGGGCGTAAGGATAGCACCGTCAGAGAAATTGAGGTGGAAGCGACCGAAAGCTGTCACGCGCGAGAGCTTGGCGGTATAGTTGGTGGTGAGCACATCGCCCGCGAGGGTGATGCCCACTGTACTGCGGAAATAATCGTAGTCAGAGAGCGATTCCAGTGTGCCGGGCTGTGTTGAGAAGTCGTGACGGTAGGTAGTGGTCACTGTCTCAGGATCCACCTCGGTACCGAAGTAGTGCACATATACGTAGGTAGCTGATGAGGCCGAGCTGATGGCGTTGGCATCCACCTGGCCGGTGAAAGTGGCGGTTGCGTGTCCGGCACCGTCGCTGAGCGTGAGCACACCCGCGGGAGTGCCGTCGGCCGTGGCGATGAGCACCTGGTCGCTTTCTTCCCAGAGGCATGTGAGATCCCCTCCGTTTTCAACGAGAGTTGTGCGCGAACCGCTCATGTCGTCGTCGACATCACCTTTTGCCAGTGTTACAGTCATTTCTACCATACGAGCCTCGGCATCCGCGCCGAGACCGTCAAAATCTTCATTGCTGCAAGAGCAGAGGGCAGTGGCGCCCACGGCGGAGAGTAGCAAGTAATTTTTCAGTGAAAATGTCATGATTGGTATATAGTATGATTTTAATTATTGATAATCAGATTGATCGACTTTACGAGGCAGAGAACGTGAACAATCGCCTTACCCGGCGACAGGGTATATATTGGTTTCGCTATTTTAGTCAAATAGAAGTGGAAGAGAGATAAATGCCCGGAGAGTGGATGGGATAGAGAGATATTAGAGTAAAGGAGAGGTTGATTTTAAAGGATTGAAAGAGGAGCAAATGCACATCCTGTTTTGTGTAGTTAAGAAAACAGAATTCGAGAGATTGATTAAAAAATTCCGGAGCCGTGGGGAAACGTGGCGCTCCCCACGCAACTCCGGAATTATTATTGAGGGTTATAATTCAGAATTATGAATTAGTGCGCATAAGGGAACAAAGGAGTAATAGAAGATGCTTTAGCCTCAGAATCCTTGATAGGAATTACACAAAGTCCCATGCAAGTATAAGTTACACCCATACCCATTGTTACGGTATTACCATTGAAATCAATCTCAAGGTATTTACCACCATTACCATTCTTGTCGCTGAGTGCGGCCATCTCATTGGACCAATAGGCGCCAACTTCGTTCTTGCCGGTATATTTACATTCCCAATTAAGATAACCCATAGCATGAAGATAAATCACAGTGGCATCTGCGAATATAGCATCGTTAACAGTTACTGAAGTTTTAGTAGTGGGAACTGATGAAATTTCCAAGCGATATGGAGTGACTGATGTGTTGACTACCCACTTCATGGCATATTTTTTGCCATTGATAGTTTTGACTTCGGCATGACTACGATTGATAGTCTCAACATTATTGGGTATGAGTACTTCGAGCTCGGCTGCTGTGGGGATGCGATAACCATCGGGACAAGGATTGCCACAACGGGCTTCCCAAGTTGTCAAACTGTTGTCACTCATGTAGTCCATAGTGTTGGAAAGGCTACTGCAGGCACCATATACTAAGGAGTAATCAAGAGAGTTTTGTTTCGACCAATTTCCGGACGCATAAATCCATGCATAAGCGAAAGGTAGTCCGTTGCCAAAGATATACCCTACAGTTTTATCATTTAGCCAATCAACGCCGGGTATTTCCTGTGAGTTGTTTGGCTCAGGGCTCCAACTACCATAGCTGGAAATCTGTGTGCGTTGAGTGTCAGGGGTGAAGCCCATCCAACGACCCCATTGGAATAAATAGCAATAACCTTTTTTATCGGAGAACAGAAGGTCTGTACCTGTGATTCCGTTTGAATTGTATGTGATATAGGTTCCGAAACCACCGGTAATCGAAGGTTCAAGATTTCTCATGTTGACTGTCCAACCATAGTCAGTGGTACGAGTCCAACCGATATTGGTAAAATCAGGAAAAATGTTATTTCCCGAACCCCAGTTACCCATATCACCGGGATTGGTAGGCATCTTTTCATATGACCAATCAGTAATCTTAACGGGATCGTTGTTCTCATTAGCACGTACATATTCAGCAGGAGACCATGAACGTGAGGCGAGCGAAGCGGTGTAGGTCACATCGTCCTTGACCACGGTAAACTGAGGAGCAAACGTACCGGGAATCACAGTCAGATAGAAATCGTTGCCTGCTTCAGCCTTGGTGACAGTGATTGTATTGGAAGTTGTGAGATTCGATATGCCAAACCCTCCGAGTTTTAGAGTGCGCTGTGCATAGAGGCCCTCATTAGCGGTAATAGTGATTTGATCACCAGCTGCAAGTGTCACACCATCGGGGAGTGCGAGTGTGAAATAGCCATGGGCAAGCGAACGCGTCATATTCACTTTGGCTGTTGCTTCAGTACCATTGAGTTTAGTCACCGGAGCTGTCTCAGTGAGATAATCTTTCTCAGTAAGACCGGCAAAAGTACCGTCCTGTGCCGAAATATTGAAAACAACTTTGTTGCTTACTTCTTCGAGATCTCCTTCGTAACCTGAGCCAAGATAAACGATATTGACATTTTCGTTATCTCCGAGCTTGATTGTGCCCTCAAACACACCTTCTGATGTGTTCTGACCGGAGATGATGGTGAGGACACCGAGGTTTGCACCTGTGGCATCGGTCACGACAAGCTGGTCACCCTCATTCCAGTTGGTGATGAGGTTGCCTTCCGACTCCTCAAACGATGTGCGTGAGCCTGCAACTCCGCGGTTGGCGGTGACGGTGAGGAGCACCTCACCATTGCCACCCATCTGGCCGAAGTCCTCCTCGCTCTGACATGAGGTCAGAGTGATGGCCGAGCCAAGGAGCAGGGCTGAGGCTGTGTATATGAAATTTTTAGTCATGGAATTTTCAATTTTTTTAAGTTGTCAATTTCAGACTTTGATTAATAACCTGTACCGGTGCTACCGGGAGCAGTGATAGTACCCTCAGAGGTTTTCTTTTTAAGGACGGGATAAACAGTCTTAGTCTGAATATCCTTGCCACCTGTAGAGATCTTAGAGCCTACAGTGTACTTAGCCTCTTGTGCGCCTTCTTCATCAGCCCATCCAAGAAGGGTATAACCCTCTGGTGCAGTGTAATCGGTATTGTCAGAGTCCTGGCAAGTGAAAATCCAAGGAGTCTCAATCTTTGAGGAATAATACTGTGTTACCGTTGCACCACCTTTATAAGTGAGGGTGTATGCTGTATACTTCCATTCCTCTTCCCACACAGAGTAGAGTGTCTTTTCAGTATTCGGACGGTTGAGGGTAAGGTCTGCATTATAAATGTATGCAGTGTTAACAGCACCGTTCTCCTCGTCAGACCAGCCCATGAACTTATAACCTGCCTTTACGGGATCTTTTACGATTTTAAATGTCATAGAAGGACCATAGCCTATTTTGGTGACATCCTTCTTATCGCTTGCATCGCCATAATTGATATAAGTAACTTTCCACTCACCATTCTCTGAGAAGTAAACATCCTTACCGTGAGCAGGATTGCCACCGCAGATAAAGTCGTTGGGTTCATATTCTGTGGCGGGGAGAGTGGCACGATATGTTTTCTCTCCAACTGTTACGTTAAACTCAGGAGCGATTCCGTTAGCAGGCAGGAACACCATGAAAGCGCTACCTGTGGTGCCGTCCCATTCGGGATGAATGGCGATGGCGCCTTCTGCAACATTGGTGAAAGAAGCGTCACTGAAGTTGAGAGTGAAGCTGTTGCTTACTTTTGCTCCGGCAACTGAAACATTCTCGTCGGTTGCGTTCACACCTTCGGGGAGGTGGAAGCAGAAGTGAGCGTAGGTCATGAGGCTCTTAACCTGGAACTTTATATTGACCTGACCGTCGGTAGAGCGTTCAAGTTCGGCATCGGCGTGCATGAAACCGTAGTCGGTAAGGTTCTCGTGGGCGGTCAGCTGATCAGCGATGTTGAAGGGCATGTCGTATGCCACACCGCTAAGACCTGATTTTACATTCTGTCCGAGATAGTAAACGTGAACTTTCTGGTCGGTTGGCTTGGTACGGAGGTTACCTTGAAACTCTCCATAATTACTGTCGGCACCGCTTATAAGTGTCATTACGCCGATGTTGCGTTCACCGTCTTCGCTTAAAACAACAATCTGGTCGCCTTCGCTCCAGTTGAATTTAACTGAATTGTTGGTTACAGGGAATGAAGTTCTTGATTCAGGGCCAAAGCTACCGGTGGCGGTGGCCATCACGGTCTGAAATTCTTCTGTACCTGCATTGACCATCTCATCGTTCTGGCAGGAAGTTAGGCAGACTGATGAAGCGAATGCAGCGAGACAGGAGAGTGAAAACAATAATTTTTTCATTGGTTTCAAATTAAATTATTAGTGAAGCCTGGAGCTTAAAATACTCCAGGCTCAACTTGGATAGGTTAAATTATCAACTTATTATTTGATATTGGGGTCGTCACCACCGCCACCGCTACCGGCGGTTGTAGCACGATAAACAGCGTAGAGTGTCATGCTTTTGCTCGCCTTGAAATTGCGGTAGCCAGGATTATAGAGACCTTCTACATCGGGGTCGTTGGCACCGATAATTTTCTGTGCGGGAGGAGTTGTGAGCCAGCCTTCCAGAGAGTAAGATTCATCGGCGGTGGTAACATCGGCGTTGGTGGGCAGTGTGAAAGTCGCTTCTTCACCGTAGTTTACAGTCTTTGTGATAGGAGCGATGGTGTTCTCACCATTGGTGTCGAAGGAGAGTACAATCTCAACAGTAGCTACCTCAAATACAGGATAGTAGGTGATTGAGGGATTCTCAGCAGTTGCTTCGAATACGATTTCGGTATTGGGAGCAACGGTAGCTTCAGTTGCGTCGGGAGTAGTTGCCCAGCCGAGGAAGTTGTAGCCTTCCTTAACGGGAGACTCGGGAGTGAGCTTAAGGGTAGCTGATTCCTCAGTAGTGGTCTCGGTAGCTTTCTGATCACCTACGGTGAGAGTGTAGGTGTACTCATTGGCGAATACAGGATAGTAAGTCTTTGAGCGGTTGTCGCTTGTGAGGGTTACTTCGTAAGCAGCACCGGCTGCGAGAACAACCTCACCACCTTCGGTATCAGCCCAGCCGAGGAACTTCTTGCCCTCAGCAGTAGCAGCGGGAGCATTGCCGGAGAAAACGAACTCGTTGGCGGTGGAAGTCTTCACGATAGGAGAGTTGCCCTGGAATGTGAGGGTGTATTCCTTGGTCTGCTGAACAGCACCAGAGCCATTCCAGGGAGTGTCACCCCAGTTGTCAGCGGGTACGAAGTCGTCGACGCTAACCTCGTAAGAGATCTTGCCACCGAGGACGGGTTCGGGATTTTCGGGATCGGGAGTGTAACCACCGTTGCCACCATCCTCGAAGATGAAGGTGTAGATGTAGCGCACGCCCTGCTTCCAGAGAATGTCGGCGGGGATAACGGCCTGCTTGATGCCCTTGTAGTTCATGAGCTCACCCTTATCGTTGGTGAATTCCACGTCGAGGAGGAAGTAAGCACCATTGAACTCTGCACCGGTCTGAGAGGGATCCCAAGCCTTGGTCTGCTGGGGAAGGAGGAGCATCGAGAGGTCGCCTTTCGGGTTGTTCTCCGACTCAGGCTTGTGGTTAACGTTGGTGATCATGCCAACCTCGCTCTTGGGAGCGAATGTGATTGCCTCTTTGAGTTTTGCGGTGTAGTTCTTGAACTCAGAAGTAGCAACGTTGTCCCATGTGCCCTGGCCTTCGAGTTGCTTAGTCGGGTCGGCCATGAGCTCGTGGTTCTCATAGTTGTCCTCGGTGTTGACAGTGGGGAAGGTGAAGTCGCCCTTGCTGTTGATGTGACCGATGGTAACGCCTGAAATGGTGACGTTGAGAGAAGATTGGTTATGAGCGCGGAACACGATCTGCGAGAGAGCGTGACGGAAGTTGAGCTTCACAGTCTCGCGGTAAACGTCGTTCTTCACTGAGTAAAGCAGGTCGAGCTGCTCAGTAGCGTTGGCTGCGGGCTCGAAACCTTTGAAGTAAGCGCCATTAGCGTCGCGGGAGTAAGTGCCGTTTACGTAGGCATGGAAGTTGAGGGCATCTGCCTTCCAGTAGTGGGCAGCGTCGGTAGTATAACCGGTACCGTTGCCTTTGGCTACATCTTCAAACTCAACCGTACCGTCAGCTTTGGTAGCTACTACATTAAAAGCACCGGGGAGGTTGGTGTTACAGTAGGAATCGGCAGAACGGCTGGTGAGGTTGGACACAGCGGCGAAACCGATTACGTCAGGATTTGACTCAACATTGTTGAGTATTTCATCCTGCGAGCATGCGGTGAGCGCAAGAGCGGCTCCCGCAATACCTAACATAATGTTACTTTTCATTGCGTTTTGTGTTACTAAAAAAGTGGATAAAATTACTTGAGATTATAAAACTAAAATAGATAATTGTGATATAGCTTAGGAGAACTGTTTACACCTATCATATAAAGATATCCTTGAATACTTCGCCCCAGTCATCGATATCGGGGTTAAAATCGCCAGGCACATCAGGTGTTGGAGGATCAATGGGAGTGGGGATATCCAGTCCGTCAATAATGAGATGGACATGGCGACGGTTGGGGGCGGAATGGACCTGATCGGTCACATTGAAACGTGGACTTTCGGATCCGAAACTGTAGGCTTTACCATCTTTGGTCCACACATACAGCATCATGCGGTGTGGATCGGGGAGCTCGGCATGGTGGCCGAATGTGATAAACCGGCCGGTGATTTTCGACACTCCGTCACTGTAGGCCTCGAATGGCAATGTAACCGGTTTGCGTCCCATTTCCTCCTCGGCCAACATCAGGTTGGGTGCCATACCCGAGAGTGAGGCCGTTGCCTGATAGAAGTTATTTATGTTTTTCACATTGCGTATCTCGTAGGTGTAGATACAGGTGAGTTCGTGGGGATATAGGATGATGGTGCTCTCGGTGACTATCGGCGGACGGCCTACCCACTCATCCTTATCCTTTACGGGAATACATATGTAGCTCACGCCCTGCTCGGAAATCTTTACATCGATGGCCGAGCATCCCCACATCATGTCGGGGCAAATCACAACATCTTCTTCCTCAGTACCCTCGGCACGGGGGATTCCCTTGTTGGAGAGGTTGCCGCGAGCCACGGATTCAAACAGTCCGCCCGTGCGGGTGTAGACTTCGTGGGTGGAATGGACATCCATTCCCCTGAACAGCACCGACTCAGTGTCGTTGTTGTAGGTTAGAAGTCGGTAACGTCCCGCCGCAATGGAGATTTCACCGCCATGCAGACCCGTGAAGTCGAATCGGCGGATCTCCAGTCCCGGCTCCTCGGGATAGAAGAACACACACATGCCGTCGGGGCGCTCGGGATCCTCGCAATCACTCCAGTCAAACTCGAGGCGCAGTTTCACCATATGTTTATGGTGATAGCACAGGTCCTTGTGATCACATCCGGTGATGACGGGCAGGAGGAGGAGGGCAATCAGGGCGTGGAGGATGCGGTGTGTCACAGCCGGCCTCCTTTCTTTGCTTTTGGACGGTTGTAGTTGTCGCATCCGATTAGCCAAACGAGTGATACTTCAAGTTTTGTGGGGCCAAACCAATGGCGGTTGCGGGTGACCTGCCACACATAGTGGGTGTCCTGCGGGAGGTATTCGTACACATGTCCCGTCTGGTAGCCCACAGCGAGAGAGAAGTCGATGTTGAGCCGGCGCGCAACGGGGAGCGAGAAACCATACTCGGCACTTACGCCCCAGTGGCAACGGTCCCAGAGCGATCCTGTGGGTTTGCCACCCATGTAGCCGCGCTTGCCCCACTCGAAGTCGTAGGTCAGGATCTGGGCCAGGATGCCCACATGATGCCCGGTAAGCGGCTTGAGGTGGGCGGCCTCGCCAAACCACCAGCGGGCGTTGATGTCGCCTCCGTAGGCGCGCCAGTAGCGGTGACGGCTGTTTTTGCTCCACCATCCGTAGAGCCAGTTTCCGCCAACCGATATATTGTGGCCCACGTAGAAGTCCACACCGATGTTAGGCAACAGCACGGCATCCAAGAGCATGTTGGTGCGGATGTCCATGTAGAACGGCTTACATGTCTCGAACACGAGCTCGGGTTCAGGTTCGGGCTCGGGCTGTGGTTCGGGTTGTGGCTCCGGCTCAGGCATGGGAGCCGGCTCGGGCACGGGGGCAGGTATAGGTTCCGGTTCGGGGAGTATGGTTATATAATCCACGCTCATGCGCGATGCGCGCAGCTCGGGAAATATATTGGTGTACATGTAACGGTAGGGCACTCCCGCGCGCAGGGCTTTCAGCCGCTGGAGATGGCGCCCTTTGGAGGGGATCACCCCGTCGAGTTCGGCATTTATGGTCTTTACCAGGGCTATCGCCTCATCGCGGAAAGGCATGAGTGAGTCGGCCTCACACATTCTCAGCAACCCTTTCCAGTCGCGCCCGAGAAATTCGACTTTCATCATCGAATCGTTGAGAGCCACGTGGCGCGAGAGTTCCGACAGAAGCGTGGCTGCACGTTTTTCTGAAAGCCAGCGGTTGAAACTGATGGATCCCTCGGGCGAGGCGGCGCCGTAGACCGATATGCCGGTGAAATGTTTGGACGGCGACTCAAGTATCTCCCGCACACGTTCTACAAAGCCCTTCAAGGATGCTTCGTTGTCGTGGAGCTGAGGGGCGAAGTCTATTTTGCTCTGGCGGAAGAATATCTTTACTGAGTCAGCCTCAATGCCCGGAGACCCGGCGCTGGCGTGACAAATGGAGCAGAGCAAAAAGAGTCCTAAACAAACTAACTTTTTCATGCGTTATTATGTTACCCGCATCGCATGCTAAGGATGCGTGCAAATAGACTTGGTTTGCGATTTCTTTAATTTCCGCCGCGGGTGTATGAAATTGCGGCTCAGATGCGTGGTTATGACTGGAAAAGGCTCCTGACAAGACACAGTTAGCCACATCACAACATGACTTTTTACGTCATGCGATGATGTGGCATCGACTTTATTCTTTATTAAAATGTAATCCGCAGCCCAGAAGCACAAGCATAGTCATATAAATCGGATGAGAAAAACGGGGTTATGGCAATACTGTCAAATCCCGCGTCGCACACGCGTGATATTAAAGGCTAAGTTTCTTGGGAAAAGGAGCTGGAATGGACTTAAATGGCAGGAATCAGCAGTCTCGGGATACGCCTCCGGCGCCGTCAACGACATTTATCGCTGGCGCCACGAATTTGGCAACTCTGTCCTCGCACATTTATTTTAAGTATTAGTAAGGATAAGGTATCGCTTACTATGAGAGAATCTAAGTTTCAGGCTGAGAATCAGTGGCCTCCGGACAAGCCTCCGGTGCCGTCAACGACATGTGTCATTGGCGCTATTATGCTTGGCCACTCTATCTTCGCACACTTATTTAAGTATTAGAGAGAACTAAATGAGTATCTCTTTGTAAGAGATACTTTAATCCCACGCAAAATTAGCAATAATTTAGTTAATTACCAAGTCTTTTTACAGTTAAATTAAGCACAAGCATGTTAGACTTCGAGTGATGAGTATTAGCAAATAAGTTGCATTTGTTTTCTCCCTCTCTACCACTCCGCCTATTAACATACTAATATATAGAGATTTAAAAACCTCGAACATCTCTTACAAAGAGATTCACACATCCCCATAAACCCCACCAAATCTCCGGCTTAATCAAAAAACACAACCAGCAAAAATAACTAATTTTAAGTAAAATTTCCCCACCTTCCTCCCAAGCCTTTTCACGCATCCCCCCCTCTAAAACCGATGGTTTGTTGAGAGAGGTTTGCAACACCAATGTCTAATGTAATGGGTTATTCATGTTGCATAGATTATGCCGATGTGTGTGGCCGTAATGATAAGTAAATCGCTAAACAGTTTTTTATGACTGTTTAGCGATTTAATGTTGTCTTACCTGGATTCGAACCAAGACAGGCAGAACCAAAAACTGCAGTGCTACCATTACACCATAAGACAATCCTTTGCTCAAGCATCCCGATATAGGTGCCTAAAGCAGTGCAAAGGTAATATATTTTGTGGTTTTTTCCAAATGTGGGGATGTATTTTGAGAATTTTTTGCACATGTAATTACGTGCATTTATCAGCTGAACACACCTGTTAAGGTTGATATATAGACAATTATGTGCCCTTTCGGGATGTATGATATAAAAGACTTGCCACTGTGTCGTAATTCTAAATATGACACAGTGGCAAGTGTATTATGGCTGATATTCAGTCTCGGAATATTAGTCAAGCTTATGGATCACAAGACCCGAGCGAAGTTTCGGCTCGAACCATGTGGTCTTGGGAGGCATGATGTTGCCACTGTCGGCAATATCCATCAACTGCTTCATGGATACGGGATAGAGAGCGAGCGCCATGGTCATTTCGCCCGAGTCAACTCTGCGTTTCAGTTCGCCGAGCCCGCGGATTCCACCGATGAAATCGATGCGCTTATCCGAACGGAGATCGGTGATGCCGAGGATGTCGCGGAGAATAAGGTCGCTCGAGATTGTCACGTCCAGCACACCTATGGGGTCATTGTCATTGTAGGTTCCGGGCTTCGCGGTCAATGAGTACCAGCGTCCGCCAAGATACAATGCAAAGTTATGGAGTGCTGCGGGGCGATACTCCTCAGTACCCTTGTCCTCGACGATGAAGTTCTCCGATATACGGTTGAGGAACTCCTCGGGAGTCAGACCATTCAGATCCTTCACCACACGATTGTAATCGATGATGTTGAGGTGGGAAGCCGGGAAAGCTACAGCGAGGAAGTAATTATACTCCTCATCCCCCTTGTGGTTGGGGTTAGCCTGAGCCTTTTCGTGCCCCACGAGCGCGGCGGCGGCCGAACGGTGATGGCCGTCTGCGATATAGAGATAGGGGATCTTCTCAAATTCGCGGGTTACGGTCTCGATCATCTCGGGCGAGTCGATCACCCAGAAGTGATGTCCGAATCCGTCGGGAGCTACGAAGTCATATTCAGGTTCGCCGGCAGTAACGGTATCGATCACCTGCTGGAGAGCCTCATTGTCGGGGAAAGCGAAGAACACCGGTTCGATATTGGCATTGTTCACTCTCACATGCTTCATGCGGTCCTCCTCCTTGTCGCGGCGGGTGAGCTCATGCTTCTTGATGCGGCCTTCCATATAGTCGGCCACGTTGGCTGCTATTACGATGCCATACTGTGTACGGCCGTTCATAGTCTGGGCATATATGTAATAGTGCTCCTTCTCATCCTGAACGAGCCAGCCGTTCTGCTGGAACGCGTTGAAGTTCTCAACGGCCTTACCATACACTTTGGGATCGTGCTCATCGGTGCCGGGCTCAAAGTCGATTTCCGGCTTGATGATATGGTAAAGTGACCGGGGATTACCCTCGGCTTCGGAGCGGGCTTCTTCCGAGTTGAGAACGTCGTAAGGACGTGAAGCCACTTGTGTGACAAGATCTCTTGGAGGTCTTACGCCACGGAATGGTCTGATTTTAGCCATGGTATGATGATATTAGGTTGGGATGAATGAAAATGATGATTAATAATTTTATTGAAATTACTTCTTGGTTCTTTCTATGGTCTGCTTACGGTCAGGACCGATCGACACAATGGTGATCGGAGTCTCGAGTTCTTTCTCAAGGAATTCGATATAATTCTTGAATTCCGTGGGGAACTCATCCTCGCTCTGCATGCCGGTCATGTCGGTTTTCCATCCGGGCAGAGTGGTGTATACCGGTTCGATATCCTCCTCGATAGAGTAGGGGAACTGGGTGGTTACGGTGTCACCGATCTTATATGCTGTACAAGCCTTGATCTCGTCAAAACCATCGAGCACATCGCTCTTCATCATTATGAGCTGGGTCACGCCGTTGAGCATGATTGTGTATTTGAGGGCAACGAGGTCGATCCAGCCGCAACGGCGCTCACGTCCGGTCACTGCACCATACTCGTGTCCGAGATCGCGGATACGCTTGCCGGTGGCGTCGAAAAGCTCGGTGGGGAACGGTCCGCTGCCTACGCGTGTGCAATAAGCTTTGAAGATACCGAATACTTCTCCGATCTTGTTGGGGGCCACGCCGAGGCCCGAGCATGCGCCCGAGCTAATGGTGTTGGATGAGGTGACGAACGGGTAAGAACCGAAGTCAATATCGAGCAGTGTGCCCTGTGCGCCTTCGCACAACACGCTTTTGCCTTCCTTCAGTAGGCCGTTGATCAGGAATTCCGAGTCAACGATATCAAATCCCTTGAGATACTCGATTGCATCCATCCAGGTGTCCTCGAGAGTAGCGAGCTGTTCAGCCTCGGGGGTAGAGTCGAGTGAGGCCAGACGGGCCATGTGCATCGCCTTGAGGGCATTGTATTTCTCATCGAAGTTGTGGAACGCATCGCCCAGTCGCAGGCCATTGCGCGAGATTTTGTCGGTATAAGTCGGGCCGATGCCTTTTCCGGTGGTTCCGATCTTCTTTCCACCCTTGGCCTTCTCATTGGCGGCGTCGAGCAGACGGTGGGTCGGGGTGATCAGATGTACCTTCTTGGATATCCTGAGGATCGAGCGAAGGTCTACGCCGCTCTTTTCAAGCTCCTCGGCCTCCTGCTTGAACAGCACCGGATCAAGTACCACGCCATTGCCTATGATGTTGATCTGGCCATGCTGAAAGATGCCTGACGGGATTGAACGGAGCACATATTTCTTGCCCTCGAATTCGAGGGTATGTCCGGCATTAGGACCGCCCTGGAATCTTGCCACGGCGTCATATCGTGGGGTGAGCACATCCACTACCTTGCCTTTTCCTTCATCGCCCCATTGGAGCCCGAGTAGCACGTCTACTTTCATTTCTCAGTTACTATATTTTAGTGTATATTACTGTTGTTTCTTCCTTTTTCCTTTGTCTCGGCATTTCGAGCACAATCCTGATGCGCATATCTCGAAACGATCGATAACGAACGATTGATAACGCTTGAGCCTGAGAGTATTGAATAGCTGACTATCGCGCACCTCCCTCACTCGACCACAATTCCGGCACACCAGCCTCACTGCCGGAGTGCTGTCGATGCTGATCTCCCACTGGGATCCATCAAGATGAAGTTTCCTGACTATGCCAGCATCGGCAAACAGTCTCATGGTGTTGTATATCGTGGCCTTGCTCACACGAAATTCACCCCCACTTATGGCAGTGCATAGCTCGTCGATGGTGAAACGCGCCGGCATTTCTATCATTTTATCGAGCAGAGCAAACCGTTCGGGAGTGCAACGTCGGTGATGTTCCGTGATATATCGGCTCAAGGCTTCGCGTGCGAGCCCCTTGCGTTTGTCCTCGTTCATCAGTCACAAAGGTACAACCAAGGGGGGAAATTTCCAAGAAATCCGTTGATTTTTTGTCGCTCTCTCTGCGTCGGTATTGGCCCGGAGTTATCACATTCTGATTATTCCCTGCGACGTCAGTATCCTGAACATTAGATCCTTCAGCAGGTCATACTCATTCTGGCGCGACCCTATGCCTTTGCTACGGCAGTCACATTCCCTCAACGCCGATATTATCTCTATGGTCTGCCTCACGTTATACGCCCTGGCGGCGGCTTCGTAATTCTTCAGGGCCCATGGCGATTTCAGCCCGAGTGCGTCCATGTAGCCGCTCTGCGACTTGTCGCGTGTGTAATGGTATATCAGCAGATTGGAGAAGTGGTTGAACAGTGTCGACATGGTCATCACCGTGGGGTTATTCTTGGGATTATTCCTGAAATATTCCACGATGGTCATGGCCTTGGCCGCGTTGCGTGAATTGATGGCGTCGACGAGCTCAAAGTTGTTGTAATCCTTCGAGATGCCTATGTTGCGTTCTATAGCCTCGGGTGTGATCATGGCTCCCGGGCCGAGTATGAACGACAGCTTGTCTATCTCGTTATACAGTCTCGACAGATCGGTGCCTATGTAGTCACGGAGCATCGACAGGGCCTTCGGGGCCACCGTCATATTCTTGTCACGGATCAGGTCGGAAATCACCGGTAGCAGATTGCGTTCGGTCACCTTCTTTGACTCAAATACTATGCCGTTTTTCTTTATCGCCGCTATCAGATCCTTCCCCTTGGCTTTATCGCCACGGCAAGCTATCACCAGTATGGTGGACGGGTTGGGCCGTTCGGCATAGAAATGGAGCTTGTTGAGTGCATCGGCCCTTATCGCCTGGGCTTCTTTTACTATCACCACCTGATGCTCAGCCATCATTGGCAATCGTTGGCACACATCCATTATGGTCTCCACTCCTGTTTCAGGACCATATATGGTGTACAGGTTGAAGTCACGCTCCTCCTCAGGCAACAGCTCTTCAAACACCTTCACTAACTCATCGATATAGTATCCCTCTTCACCATGAAGCAGATACAGCGGGGCGAGCCTGCGCTCCGTAATGAGTTTTTTCAATTGTGAGAACGTTATTTCCGAAGATGTACCGGTCTTGGGTGTGGCCATATCAGGGTAGGGGATTGGGTTACGAGTGTAAATTTAGTGATATTTCCCGGTACGTGCAAAAGTTTTTCATTGCATGTTTATGGCCTGTCCGTTTAAAATGTGTATCTTTGTTATGATAAAACGCTTGTCAATAAGTAAGTCGTAAAAAGAATGCACAAATAAATCGCAGTTATTTTTGTGGTATTTTGGCTGCGGAATGAAGGAGCATAGCGAGCTATGCGACTGAGGGACAAAACCAAAATAGCCAAAAAGAACAAGATTTATTGAGCAAGCTCTTTAGGACTTACATATAGCGGTTCTTTTTAAGACTTACTTATGCCCGTATCAATGCAGACACCTCCTCCTCAGCTCAATCTTCCGGCCGCGCCTCTCTCGCTTCGTAGCGGGTCGGCCGGAGTCGAGGTCCACGATCTCCTGCGTCGCAAGTGGGTGGCTCTTACCTCCGAGGAATGGGTGCGTCAGCATTTCGTTCATTATCTCATATCGGTGTTGGGATTTCCCGCCTCGTTGATGGGCAATGAGGTCGGCATCCGTCTAAACTCCACTTTACGCCGTTGCGATACCGTGGTATATTCTTCTTCGCTCGAGCCGTTGATGATCGTCGAGTACAAGGCTCCGGCGGTGGCCATTGATCAAAAGGTTTTCGATCAGATCATGAGATACAACGTGGTGCTCCGCGTCCCATATCTCGTCATCAGTAACGGCATGCGCCATTATTGCATCAAATTCGACAGCGGGTCCGGAAAATACAAGCTCCTCACACGCTTTCCGCGTTATGAGGAGCTGTAGCTCTTTTTATTATTATCCCGGCCTGTCCGACCGGAGACATGTGATTACTCCGCCATGAGGTCGCGCTCTATCTGCGACAGGTCTTCCTGGAGTTTCTTTTCTATGGGCAGACGCTCGTCGATCAGCTTGCAGGCGTAAAGCACGGTGGCATGTGAGCGTTGCAGTCTTGCTCCGATAGCCTTGAAAGGCATCTTGGTGTGCTTCTTTGCGAGATACATCACCATCTGGCGGGCATCTGACACCTCGCGTTTCCTTGACTTGTCAAATATCTGGGCCGGTTCGATGTTGTAGTAATCGCTCACCACCTTGGCGATCGACTCGAAATTGGTCTTGCGCTGATTGAGCTTCACTGAATTGGCGAGCACACGGCGAGCCAGGTTTATATCGATCTCGCAGTTCAATCCGGTAGCGTAGGCGAGGAGCGACACCATCACGCCCTCGATCTCGCGGATGCTCTGGGTCACATTGGTGACGATGAATTCCACCACATCGTCGGGGAGCTTCACTCCGTCGCGACGGGCTTTCTGCAGAAGTACCTCTTTTCTGAGCGCATAGTCGGGCTTCTCGAGGCGGGCTGTCATGCCGCTCTTGAATCGCGACAACAGTCTCTCCTCCATGCCCTCCATATCGGCAGGCGCGCAGTCGCTCGACATGATGAGCTGCTTGTTGTTCTGCTTCAGGTGGTTGAATATGTGGAAGAACGATCTCTGGGTAGCCTCTTTTCCTATCAGCTCCTGAATGTCGTCGATTATGAGGGTGTCGATGCTCTGATAGAACTTCACAAACTCATTGATCTTGCCTCTCAGTGTTGCCGAGGTGAACTGATCCTGGAACAGTCGTGATGTAATATATAGTACGCGCGTGCGCGGGTCGCGCTCCTTGATGCGGATACCGATAGCTTGTATGAGGTGGGTTTTGCCAACTCCACAGGGGCCGAAGATGAAGAGCGGGTTGAACGTCTTGAGCTTCGGGTCATTTGCGATAGCCTCGCCGATCGACTGGGCCACCTTGTTGCTTTCGCTTATGCAATAGTTCTCGAAAGTGTATTCGGGATTCAGCTGCGAGTTGATCTCCTCGACATACTTCTCCTGGAATGGATTGGCCGATGCGCCGGGAGCGGGCTTGACAGCGGGGCTGGGGTGCGCGCTGTCCATATTGACGTTCGACGAGGGGTCGCCGGCCACGATTGGGAACTCGTAGGTCAGACGGATACCCTTTCCGAATACTCGCTCGAGTGTGTACTTGAGGACCCCCACATAACGGTCGTCAAGCTGCTCGGCAAAGAACTCCGACGGGCATGAAATAGTGAGCACATTGTCATTCAGGCTAACGAATGTCAATGGACTGAACCAGTGGCGGAATTGTTCCATGGGAATAGTGTCCCGGATTATCTCCAGGCATTTGTCCCACTGTGGCGAGTTTTGGTATTGCATACGGTTAAAGATACTTTTGAAGAGAGTGATTGGATATGTGGGGTAGTTCGATCTGCTTTCGGGCGGGGAGCCCGCGCATTTCTTTTGCAAATTTCCTAAAAAAAATCTATAAAATCAAATGGCTTTTTTCTTGCATTTTTGATATTTGTTGCACTGCTTTGAAATTCAGATATTTATGATTTGCAGTGCCCCAATGGCTTATTTGTCGTGGCTCGGCGATTGCAATGGCTTGATATTTAGTATGTTGTGCGTATAAATTGCGACTTTTGCAACAGTAGGGTGTGAATCTGTCGGATACTCAAATGCCTGATGTTGCGCAAGTTTGCAAAATCGTCCTGTCTGCAATTGTTAAAATAAATTATTTAGAATAATTACAAATAAGGCCCGGTGGCCTCAGTGCTTGTCCGGGTCATCTGATGATGGCGAAGGTGTACACTCTTCCCGACTCCACGCCGAGCCGGCGGGCTGAATACAGCATGCCGGGATGGCATTTTGTGCACAGGTTGTCATCAAATTCTGCTATGTTGATCTCGGGTACTCCACGCTTCGTCAACACCTCTTTTATATGCGTGTGGAGCGATACATGAGGCTTGTCCCACGATGAGCGGTCCACGCACTCCCCGCTGAATTTTTCGGCCACTTCCTCGCCGACTTCGAAGCATTTCTGGCATATCGATGGCCCCATCGCCACTTTGATCCTCGATGGCTCGGCCCCGAGAGCTATCATTGCATCGAGGGTGTTCTCGGCTATTCCGCCTACAGCCCCTCTCCATCCGGCATGGGCCACGGCTGCTATCCCGGCTGTGGAGTCGGTCATTATCACCGGCACGCAGTCGGCGGTGTTCACGCCTATGATCACACCTCGCAGGTTGGTCACTATGGCATCGACGTTTTCAACCGCGTCCTCGCTGAGGGGTAGGGCGGTTATGGTGGCCACGTTGACCGAATGGGTCTGGCGCGGAACTATGATGTTCTCTTCGGGTATATTAAATCCTTCGGCGAGATCTTTACGGCACTTCGCTATATGTTCCGGGCTGTCGCCGGTGTAATGGCATATGTTGAATCCGCTGTAGGGAGCGTCCTGCTCACACTCCCCGCGGGTTGTATAGTAGGCTTCGATGCTTCCGTCGCGCATCAGTTCGTTTGCAATATTTGTCTTCATGACTCTATGTCCGGTTTATTTTGTAACTTTGCGGAGTTTTTTCAAAAAAATCTGAATGATGAGAACGTTTAGCTTAAAAGGTCACGTTGCAATGCTCGGGGCCAACACTATGTGGGGGCTCATGGCCCCGATAGCTAAGATGGTCATGGCGGCCGGTATTGTGTCTCCGTTGTTGATGACCAATTTCCGCATCCTCGGGGCAGCATTGCTTTTCTGGACGGCCTCCCTCTTCGCCCCTTATGAGAAAGTGCCTCCGCGCGATCTCCTGCTCCTTGCCGGAGCGGCAATGCTTGGCATCCTGTTCAACCAGGGTTGCTACGTGTTTGGTGTCGGATTCACCTCCCCGGGGGAGGCTTCTATCATCACCACCACCATGCCTCTGTGGGTCATGGTCTTTGCGGCAGTCATTCTCGGCGAGCCCATCACGCTTAAGAAGATCGGTGGAATTCTGCTCGGAGCCTCCGGCGCGCTCATCCTTGTGCTGGGCGCTTCCAAGACCGGCATGAAGGGTGACAATCCCACTCTCGGCGATATCCTCGTGCTCACGGCCCAGCTGAGCTATGCTCTCTATCTGACATTCTATAGGAATTTTATCAAGAAGTATTCAGTGTTCACCCTCATGAAATGGATGTTCACTTTCGCCTCCATTGCCATACTTTGCGTGTCGGTGGGAGAGTGGTCACGGGTGCGATGGTCCGAGTTCACCTCGCGCGAGGTGATGGGCGTGGGCTATGTGGTGTTCTTCGCAACCTTCCTTGCCTATATCTGCATCATGATCGGACAGAAGAATCTCCGCCCCACACTGGTGGGCATGTACAATTACGTCCAGCCTATTGTGGCCTCATGCGTCGGCATATGGCTCGGCCTCGATTCGTTCAATTTCGGCAAGGTCATTGCCGTGGTGCTGATATTCTCCGGAGTGTTCCTTGTGACTATAAGCAAAGCGGCTCCTCAGCCCTCGGCCGCCGGTCATTCAGGCCGGTCGGCGTGAACCACTTTCACGCTGTCCACCTCCATGCGCTCGAAGTAGCTTTGCATCAGTCCCTTCAGTTTCCTCTGCATCATGTCGCGCTGTTCGGGCAATGAGTCCTTCAGGTCGTTGTGCATCAGTATGTCGTTCTTGTAGTCATACAGTCCGGTCACGTTGCAGTTCTCATCGGCCTGCATGAAGTACCGGCCCATATACATCTGAGGGACGAAATTCCAGTTGAAACCCCAGCGTTCCGACGGAGGTGTGTTCAGCACATCGTTGCCGAACGCTATGAAATCTCTGTCATAACCGAGCCAGCCAAGCACCGTGGGTAAAATGTCGAGCTGTTGCATCATGCCCGGCATTACACCGCGCGGCATCTCGCCCGACGGGTCGAAGATCACTATGGGTACATGATTGTCGCCCGCTTCCGACTTATATTCGGGATGGGTGGTCTTGCTGCTCGCATGGTCGGCGGTGAGCACGAATATGGTGTTGTCATACCATGGCTGTTTCTTTGCCGTCTCGAAGAACCGTCCCAGCGAGTAGTCGGTATATCGTATGCACTTGTGCAACTGGTGTATTCCCTCATCCTTGAATCGGTCCTTGTAGCGGTCTGGGATGGCAAACGGGTGGTGTGACGAGGCTGTGAACACTCCCGTCACGAATGGCTCGGGCATTTCGGTCATTTTGAGCGCATAGTATTGCAGGAACTCCTCATCCCATATTGCCCAAGTGCCGTCAAAGTCATCTTTGCCGTTGAAACGGTCGTCCTCGCAGTACTCGTTCAGTCCGTAGTACTCTTCAAATCCTGCTCCACGGGCGAATGCCTGGAATCCCATCGAGTCATTGGTGCCGCCGTGGAAGAATGCTGTGTGGTAATCCCAGTTCTTGAGCTCGGTGGCGAAACTTGTGATGTGGTTGAGGGAGTAGGGGGATAGGAAGAATCCATATCTCATTCGCGGGATTGACGACAATATGGCCGGCATCGCGTCGATCGACACTCCTGTATTGGCCAGTGTGGTCTCGAATGTGAGTGTCTGCGGGATGAACGAGTCCATCCATGTGGTGTATCCGCGATAAGTGCTGTCGTCAAGAGCGCGGTTGTTGTTCAGTCCGCCGATAAACTCTGTGGCGAAGCTTTCGACAATCAGGATCACCACATTCTTCTTTTTAGGGGCGATGCTGTCGGGCGCGGCGTGATGGAGCGGGGTGTACACGCTGTCGAGCTCTGCCCCGGTGGTGTAATATTTCGGCACCATGGGCGGACGTTTGCCTATTGTCCTGATGAGCGAGAACGGTGTGTTGAGCACCACATTGGCCTCCGACGGGCGAGTGGCAAACTGGTGAGCGTTGCTCAGCGCTATCGGGCGGGTCGATGTGAAGAATGTAGCACCTCTCATGCCCCATATGGCCACTACCACGGTCGCTCCGATGGCCACGATGTTCACTACCCACTTTTTCCATGTATGCTTTATGAAATGTAGCGTCGATGGCTGATACAGCTTGTACATGCCGAATATCAGCACTGCGGCAAGTAGCACCAGGTACCAGTGGTTGATGAATTCTATCCCGAATATCCGGCCAAGATTGTCCTCGTTGCCAAACTCGTTGAATGTGCGGGTGGTGATTCTGTGATGCCCGAACGGGTAATACACGCTGTCGCCGAGGTTCAGTATTATGCACAAGGCGTTAGGTATCAGGTACACATACTTGGTTAACCTCTTGTACCATCCGTTCTTAGGTGATGCGAACGGAAGCATGGCCAATACTATATACAGGATATTGGTATAACAGATGGCCGAGGTGTCAAACCATATTCCTCCCCGGAATATCTTCCAGGCCGATTGCCATGTCATGGTCAGGGAGTACTGATCCCAATTCTCGAGCAGAAATGCTGCTCGGCATATGCTGTAGGCTACATATGCAAGTAGCAGATTGGTTATAATGCTTAAAGCAGTCCTGAGTGTATTATTCATATCTTAACGTGCAAGAAATCTTTTGACTGATTATCCGGAAACGGATAAAGCAATGCAAAGATACGAAATATTGGTAATAAAACCCGTATTTTGTGTTACACATATCTCCATCAGCACAACTACTTTTGCATAGTAATTATCACCCTATTATTTACCCATTAAAATTAAATTATTTATCAGGCGAATAAAATGATGATGTCCGGTGATCCATCAAGAACCAGTCACCGGCTACTCATCAATAAAGATCAGAAGATTTATCAGACAAGCAAAAAGGTATTAAGGTTAGATGATTCTGAAGAGTAAGACACCTGCTCGATTGTTTATCAACTAATCTGAGACCATTTATCAGGCAAGAAAAAACACTTTTAAGGTTAGGTGATAAACTGTGTGGCCCGTCGGTCGATGAGAATCGCCCGGCGGGCATAGCTTTACGCACCACCAATAAATCCCCGCATCTATCCGCTCGAACTTCCTATATTTCACTGATATACCTCTAAAGCCGGGCTTAATAATCTAATTCCTATACTCTATACTTTCCCCTCTATACTAAAAAATAAAAAACTTGATCTCTGGCCCTCTGGTCTAAAAATTCACTCCCTACACGACATTATCGCACCATATCACCCTCCCCGGGAACCTACCTTTGCCGGTGATATGAAACCAACGAGCCACAAGGTAACCCACCTGACAAAACGAATCCGGCGACCCGACATCTGGTGTCACCAATTCTCACGCTTTCTCGGCCGGGAACTAACCCCCGTCGAGAAAAACGTCATATCCCGGCTCGAACGCGCACGCCGGCTCTCCCGCCCACGCCCAATCGTGATCGTAGATCCCAAAGGCTACGACTCAACCGACCTATTGAGATCATACCTTGATTATCGCCTCGCCACCTCCCCCGAGGGCGCAACCGCACTCCTCTACCTCTCCAAAGAAGGCAAAGAGAAAGAATTCGGCAAAATGTACCCCGAATACACCGGCTACACCCGCCGGCAGGTAAAAACGTTGCACAAACGCATCCGTTACGCCTCCTACTCCCGCCCCGACAGCGTCCGAGGCACCTCCCCCGCCTTCATGCTCCTGCTCAACGCCCAGGAATACAAAGGCTACTCCCCCATGCAACCCGACCCCGGGAAATTCCTCAGCCTCTGCTCCGCACTCTTTCCATTATTGTGCGGCATAGGCTTCCTTGTCATACACATAAACGTCGACAGGGAACAGATTCCCGCCTTCTTTTACCTCGGCATGCAGGGCCACACCACACAACGTCCCCCGAAACCCGAGCCCCCGGTCGAGACCGCCATCCTCGTCCTCACCGACCCAACGTCCATCCTCCGCTGGAGCCTGCCCACCCGCGAGGGCCCGCCCGGCCATCCCGCGGACGATGCACCAATCCCCCGACCACCCATACCCACCTAAGCGGAGCGCCGACCTCCGCCGTTCCCCCCGGAACCAGCAATAAGGTTACAGAAAATAGGAAAGTTGCAAAATAGCATCCATAGCAAAAAAAAGGATAGCTCATAAACCTATAAACTTCTAAACCTATAAACTCCCCCACTGATCGGCAAGAGCCCCTTGACATACTGCTACAATTATTACAAAACGAATGACTCCCACCCGTGACGGGCAGGAGCCATTATATCTATAAAAAAGATCTTTGGCCCTATGGTCGAAAATCCCTTTGCGCAGAAAATAAAAAAAAGTGGCCCGTGTCGTTCGGGCCACTCAAAACTCTCTCGATCTAAATAATGTCTTTTCTAATTCTTTTTTCTGCTTCTGCTGGTTATAGGTTATCTATGTGGATTATATTGATGAGCCAATGATTCTTTTTGCTCCGATATAATGCTTGGAATAATAGCCGTTGTCGGGGAAATTCTGATATACTACGCCACGCTTGGATGAGGAGGCATGTATGAATCGGCAGGAACCGTCCTCGTTCACATCGGTCACCATTGCCACATGGCCTACACGGCCCTTGCCACTTGAACGGCTTGAGAAGAACAGCAGGTCGCCGGGCTTCAGATCGTTCTTGTCCACCTTCTCGCCCTGGAGGAACTGACTGCGGGAATCGCGGTGCAGATCAAAACCGAAATTGCGGAACACGTATCCTACAAATCCTGAGCAATCAAACTGCTTGGGGCCGGCGGCGCCAAGACGGTAACGTGTGCCCAAGAACTGTGAGGCAAACTCTTTCATCTGGCCTATGAGCTGAGAGTGCTCATCGCTGTTATCCTGTGATTCGGCTTGCATGGAAGCGAAAGGCGAATTTTCACGCGCACTTTCGTAGGCGCACTTCACGAGTTCCTCGGATGTGTCGACAACGCTTTTGAGGTGCTTGGCCGGAATAGGGTAGTTGTTGGCGGTAGGAGCTGCCTGTGTGTAGGCTATGCCTGCTACTGATATGATTATTGTTAATATATGCTTGATGTTTAATGCCATTTTTCCAATGATTTGCTTGTCAGTGTTGACAATTATTAATTTGGTTCCGGTTTATTGGTGAGCCGGAATCCCGACTTGCACTGCAAAGTTACGAATAATTATGCACCCTGCCAAATGCCAACTATTTGATGCTGGCTCGATTGGCCGAATTGAAAACATCATTGACGCTTAGTAACGCCTTTTAGCACTTTGTGTGCCGATTGTTAACAAATAGCCCGAATTGCTCGGTTTTTATACAATAATTTGCATATTTTAACTATTAAAATCGGCAAAGAATCTCTTGAATCTTTAAAATTCATTTTTATGAATCGCTGTTTGTTGTGGTTAATGTTAAATCAAATTTTGGCTCGCGATCGGTAAATATCAGAAATATTGATAAATATACACGAGCGGATTATTAGTGCATTTTACAATATTTTTCATATTTTAACTAAAAGGCGATTGTTCAAGGTGGGCACCTACATGTGTGTAAGGGGAGGGAGACGGCACTATTTTGCCCTCATTACATTTATTAGGTATTTAGTTTTGAAAAATTCATTTCTTTTTGTTACTTTTGCGCTTAAATTATCAAGCAAAATTCTACAATATACATCAATATCTAAGATAATGAAAAAAAGTGCGTTGCAGATTGCCCGCGCGGCTTATCGTCCTCAGCTTCCCATCGTCCTCACCGGCGGTGTGAAGGTGAAAGAAGGCGAACCTACTCAGTCGGCCGGTGATCAGGAAGAGATCAAGAAGCTTTTCCCAAATACTTATGGCCTCCCCGAACTCGTATTCGAAAAGGCTCCTGCTTCCGAATCGTCCAAGCCCATTAACGTAGGCGTGATCCTTTCAGGTGGTCAGGCTCCTGGCGGTCACAACGTAATCAGTGGTCTCTTCGATGGTATCAAGGCCATCAACCGTTCCAGCAAGCTCTATGGTTTCCTCATGGGCCCCGGTGGTCTCGTTGACCATAACTATAAGGAACTTACTTCCGACATTATCGATGAGTACCGCAACACCGGCGGTTTCGACATCATCGGATCGGGACGCACCAAGCTCGAGACCAAGGAGCAGTTCGACAAGGGCCTTGAAATCCTCCGCGAGCTCAACATCTCGGCTCTCGTAATTATCGGTGGTGACGACTCCAACACCAATGCCGCTATCCTCGCTGAGTACTACAAGTCGATCGACGCAGGCGTGCAGGTGATCGGTGTCCCCAAGACCATCGACGGTGACCTCAAGAACAACGTGATAGAGACATCCTTCGGATTTGACACCGCTACCAAGGTGTATTCCGAGGTGATCGGTAATATCCAGCGCGACTGCAACTCTTCCAAGAAGTACTGGCACTTCATCAAGCTCATGGGCCGCTCGGCTTCGCATATCGCTCTCGAGTGTGCTCTCCAGTGCCAGCCCAACGTATGTATCATCTCCGAGGAGGTTGAGGCCAAGAACATGACTCTCGACCAGGTGGTTGATGAGATCGCATCGGCTGTAGTGGCCCGCGCCAACAATGGCATGAACTATGGCGTTGTCCTCATCCCCGAGGGTCTGATCGAGTTCATCCCCGCTGTGAAGAAGCTCATTGCCGAGCTCAACGATCTTCTCGCTGCCAAGGCTGAGGAGTTTGCCGCACTTCCCGCCGAGGATCAGCGCGCATGGGTGATCAGCAACCTCACCCCCGAGTGCGCCGCCACCTACGAGTCTCTGCCCGCAGGTGTTGCCCGTCAGCTCACACTCGACCGCGACCCCCACGGCAATGTACAGGTGTCACTCATCGAGACCGAGAAGCTCCTCTCCGAAATGGTAGGAAAGCGTCTTGAGGAACTTGCAGCCAAGGGTGAGTACAATGGCAAATACTCTACCATGCACCACTTCTTCGGTTACGAAGGCCGTTGCGCCGATCCCTCCAACTTCGATGCCAACTACTGCTATGGCCTCGGATTCACTGCCGCTTGCCTCATCGCATCGGGCGTGACCGGCTACATGTCGAGCCTCCGCAACCTCACTTTCGCTCCCGTCAACTGGGTAGCCGGTGGTATCCCCATCACCATGATGATGAATATGGAGCGTCGCCACGGACACATGAAGCCCGTTATCCGCAAGGCTCTTGTAGAGCTTGACGGTGCGCCCTTCCTCAAGTTTGCCAAGGAGCGTGAGGCATGGAAGACCGGAACTTGCTACACCTATCCCGGCCCTATCCAGTATTTCGGTCCGGCCGAGGTGTGCGATCTCCCCTCGCTCACACTCGTTTACGAGCAGAAGCGTCGCAAATATTGATATGTCGGCATGAATACCGCAAACGCGGCGCCATTCATGCCTGTACAATAGAGAAATAGCGCGATGCACAGCCGAAGCTGAGCGTCGAAAGCTATATTAATCCTTACTTACAGCTTGCAAAGCGTCCTCGTCCCCGATTAAGGATGAGGACGCGCTTTTAACTGTTTTAAACATCCCGGCAGGTTGTGTTGTTATTATAGGTGAGTGCGTGATCACTCCAACTGTATAGTCTCACAAGCATCAAAACAAGCACTATATGAAACGCTTACTCTTCTCGGCCATTGCTTTCGCGTTATTGATGGTGTCGGTCCCGGCCCGCGCGCAGTATTATGAAATAGCCAACCAGATCCCGGGATTGCTCTCACCCGCGCTGTCGGGCGGTCTTAACTATAAAGGCTATGTCGATTTCAGCGGTACGGCCGGAATAGGCGACAACAGAGCCAATTTCATAGGCATCTCCACGAGTCAGGGATTCAAATATGCCTCATGGTTCTTCATGGGTGTTGGTCTCGGCGTGGATGTGGCCATGTCGCAGGGGCATGACCTGCTGGGCACGGAACCTCTCGAGGATCCGTATGATTACTATGAGACGACCAAAACCAAGGTGATGATCCCGGTGTTCACCGATTTCCGTTTCAACCTTGGCAACGAGTCGACCGTCTCGGCATTCATTGACCTCAAGGTCGGTGCGGCGTGGCTGTTGGGTTCAAGCTATCTGCGCATGGAGAATGCTTACCTGTCCAACGAGACTCAGTTCTATCTGAAACCTACCATAGGTGTGCGCATCCCGGTCAACACCAAGAACAGCCGTCAGGCGTTCAATGTGGGTATATCCTATCAGCTGTTGACCTCCAACCATAACTACTATTGGAAATCCGGATCGGTCACGATGAACAACGTAGGCGTGACCATAGGATATGAATGGTAACGGCGCACCGTCAGGTATGTTGCAAGACACATATTGTAAGACACATATTGGATTTTCTGCATAAATCGAGAGTGGCATCCCCGTAGCGTTAGGGGGTGCCACTCTTTTAGATGGTTTCTTTGATATGTGCGGGGCGGAGGCCCGGAGGGTGGGGCGGGGGTTATGTCCTCTGGCGGTTTACCTCCTTGATCATTCCGTGGCGGAATGCGTAGAGCAGTTCGGTAAGTTCGCCTATCTGGCTCTGGAGCACTTTGCCGTTGTCGGTGTCTCTCACGCACTTGCGTCGGGCGGTCTGTTCCACCATCTTCTTGGATCTCACAATGTCGCTTCCGTTCTTCACTGCATCCTCCACCGAGGTGAACGGCTCGTGCTCCACGAGCTCAAAGTTACTGCTGTGGTATATCAGCGTATATCCTGCTATTCCGGTGGTCTTGTGGTAGGCTTTGGCAAATCCGCCGTCGATCACCATGAGCTTTCCGTTGGCGCGTATGGGGCTTTCGCCTCGTCCTGTGCGCACGGGCACATGTCCGTTTATGATATGGCGGTCCGATCCCTCCACGCCAAACTCGTTGAGGATCATGTCGCACACCTCCTCCTTGTCGCGGAGCTTGTAGTAGGCACCCTTTTCCTCCTTCTTGGCTTCGGGATCGTCGATGAAATACCGTTCAAATGTAGTCATCTTGTCCTTGTCGTAGAGAGGAGAGTCAGGTCCGCACCACAGATACCAGTAATAGTCTCTCGCGTAAGCCCGATCCTCCTCAGGAGCATCGTCGTTGAACGCCGAGCGGAGCATCATGCCGATTCCGGTCATGAGGTCCTTGCCCTTGAGCTTCCGTCCGCGCACTTCCACCTCCTTGAGCGTGCCGTCGTCGTTGAGGGGCATGGAGGCGTGAAACAGCAGGTTGCTGTTGTATATCCCATACATGCAACCGTGCGACAGGAGGGTCTCGATGTGGCGTTTCAGTCCGGTGCTCACGGTGAATGAGTGATGCAGCTTGTGCACCAGGTGGAGTTCCTCGGGCGTCAAGGCATAGGGATCGTTGGGATTGATGGTGGGGAAGCAGGTGTCGTTCATCTGGTAGGTCTTGCCATCGATCGTCACGGTGCCCTTCTCGAAATCGATCTGATGCAGGAGGCGGCGGTCGGCCATGCCCCATTCGGGGTGTCTCTCGATCAATGCGCCCTCGAGCTTGAACTGTATCACGGCTATGGCCTTGTGCATCTTGGCCATCAGTTTCAGGGTCTTTACGGTGTGGGTGTTCCCTTCCTCCACTGATTTTGTCTCGAAATCCTTGCACGGATCATCGGCATATGCCTCCATGGCGAAAGTGGCCAGTGGCATCAGATTTATGCCGTAACCGTCCTCGAGGGTGGCCAGATTGCCGTAGCGGAGCGACACTCTCAGTACATTGGCGATGCAGGCGTCATTGCCGGCGGCCGCACCCATCCACAGGATGTCGTGGTTGCCCCATTGGATGTCCCAGTTGCCGTAGTGGCACAGGGTGTCCATGATGATATGGGCGCCCGGGCCGCGGTCGTATATGTCGCCGAGTATATGGAGCTGGTCGATGCTCAGCTTCTGTATCACATTGCACATGGCTATGATGAACGGCTCGGCCTGACCGGTGGTGATGATTGTCTCGATGATGCGGTTGAAGTAGGCATGCTTGTCATAATCGCCTCCGGATTCGTGGAGAAGCTCCTCGATGATGTAGGCATACTCCTTGGGGAGAGCCTTCCTCACCTTGGAGCGGGTGTATTTCGACGAAACGCTCCGGCACACCTTCACAAGCTTGTGCAGGGTGATGTTATAGAAGTCGTCCAGGTCCTCCTGCTCGGCCTTTATGGATTGGAGTTTTTCCTCGGGATAGTATATCATGGCACACAGCTGACGTATCTCGCTGTCGAGCATCGTGGTGCCGTACAGATCGGTGACTTTACGCTTTATATTTCCCGATGCGTTCTTCAGGATGTGCAGGAATGCCTCGTGCTCGCCGTGGAGGTCGGCCACAAAATGCTCAGTCCCCTTGGGTAGATTGAGTATGGCCTCGAGGTTGATGATCTCGGTGCTTGCCGCGCTTATGTTGGGGAAGGTCTGCGCTAACAGTTCGAGGATACGCCGGTCGTTGTTCACTTTCTCCGGAGTTACATTTATTGTGTGCTGAGTCATGGTCGTTAATAGGCACTAATGGATTTTGTGACGCAAATGTACAAAGAAAATGAATGTGCTTTTGTGTTTCTTAAGAAAAAATATTTAAAATTATTGGCGTCAATGCGGATATTACTGTAAATTTTGAGTACCTTTGCTACCGTTACCTGTGACCTTGAAATCTATAACACTAAATTTATACTAAAAATGGTAAACTTTTCTCTCGAGGGCAAGGTGGCCCTTGTGACCGGCGCGGCTTACGGTATTGGCCTCGCTATTGCCCAGGCCTATGCTGAAGCAGGTGCAAAGATAGTGTTCAACTGTTCTCGTCAGGAGACAGTAGACCGTGGCATGAAAGCTTATAAGGAACTCGGGATCGATGCAAAGGGCTATCTTTGCGACGTGACCGACGAGGCCGCTGTTAAGGCTATGGTTGCCGATATCGAGGCTACTGTAGGTACAATCGACATCCTTGTCAACAACGCCGGTATCATCAAGCGTATCCCCATGACTGAGATGAATGTCGAGGATTTCCGTCGCGTGGTTGACGTTGACCTTATCGCTCCATATATCTGTGCCAAGGCTGTGATCCCCGGAATGATCAAGAAGGGTCATGGCAAGATCATCAATATCTGTTCGATGATGAGCGAGCTTGGCCGCGAGACCGTGAGCGCATATGCAGCCGCCAAGGGTGGCCTCAAGATGCTCACCCGCAACATCTGCTCCGAGTTTGGTGAGTACAATATCCAGTGCAACGGTATCGGTCCGGGCTATATCGCCACCGAGCAGACCGCTCCCCTGCGCGAGCTCCAGCCCGATGGAAGCCGTCATCCGTTTGACCAGTTCATCATCTCCAAGACTCCCGCCGCACGCTGGGGTACTCCCGAGGATCTCATGGGTCCTGCCGTGTTCCTCGCTTCCGACGCTTCCGATTTTGTGAACGGCCACGTTCTCTATGTCGACGGCGGTATTTTGGCTTACATCGGAAAGCAGCCTAAATAATGGAACAAGTATTCTCCTATATAATAGGGCTGGGTGCGGCAGTGATGATGCCTATCATCTTTACCGTGCTCGGCCTCTGTATCGGCATCAAGTTTGGCGACGCTCTTAAGTCGGGTCTTAAAGTAGGTGTGGGTTTTATCGGTCTGTCGATCGTTACAGCTCTTCTCACCTCGGCCCTCGGCCCTGCGCTTGATACCGTGGTGAACATATACGACCTGCAGCTCAAGGTGTTCGACATGGGCTGGCCGGCCGCTGCCTCGGTGGCTTACAACACTGCCGTGGGTGCGTTCATCATTCCCGTGTGTCTCGGAGTGAACATCCTCATGCTTCTCACCAAGACCACCCGCACTGTCAATATCGACCTGTGGAACTACTGGCACTTCGCATTCATCGGAGCGATCATCTATTTCGCGAGCGATTCCATCATGTGGGGATTCTTCGGCGCTATCATCTGCTACATCCTCACTCTCATCATCGCCGACATGACTGCCAAGAAATTCCAGGGCTTCTATAAGGATATGGACGGAATCTCCATTCCCCAGCCTTTCTGCGCCGGTTTCGTGCCTTTCGCATGGGCCATCAACAAGGGCCTCGATGCTATTCCCGGCATGGACAAGCTGGAGATCGATGCCGAGGGATTGAAGAAGAAGTTCGGTCTGCTCGGTGAGCCTCTGTTCCTCGGAGTAGTGGTAGGCGTTGTAATAGGATGCCTCACCTGCAACACCTGGAACGAGATTGTCGAGAAGATCCCTTACATCCTCGGCCTCGGTATCAAGATGGGTGCCGTGATGGAGCTTATCCCGCGTGTCACAGTGCTGTTTATCGAGGGTCTCCGCCCCATCAGCGAGGCTACACGCAGTCTCATCGCCCGCAAATTCAAGGGTGCCGACGGTCTCAATATCGGTATGACCCCCGCGCTTGTGATCGGTCATCCCACCACACTTGTGGTGTCGATCCTTCTTATCCCTGTCACCCTGATGCTTGCCGTGGTGTTGCCCGGCAACCAGTTCCTGCCGCTTGCGTCGCTCGCCGGTATGTTCTATGTGTTCCCTCTCGTGCTCCCTTACACCAAGGGTAGCGTGGTGAAGACTTTCATCGTGGGACTCGTGGTGCTGACAATCGGCCTCTATTTCGTGACCAACCTTGCCCCGGCCTTCACGCTTGCCGCCAAGGATGTGTTTGCCGCTACCGGTGACACAGCCGTGGCTATCCCGGCTAATTTCGATGGCGGTAGCCTCGACTTCGCATCGAGCCCCCTCGCTTGGGTGATTTACCAGTGCTCCATCGGTCTCAAGTGGATCGGAGCCGGCATCCTTGTCATAATCACTCTTGGCCTCATGGTGTGGAACCGCGTGCTCATCATCCGCAATCAGAACAATATGATTGCCAAGAATTCCGATACTATCGAAACAACAGAATAACTACTATATGAAAAAGATTTTTCTTACAGTTTCACTTGCATTAGCCTCAATATCTGCTATGGCTCAGACTGAATATACCGTACAGAGGGCTTGCCATCCTGATGATGTCAAGCACTACGATACCGCTCAATTGCGTTCCCGTTTCATGATGCCCAAGGTAATGGAGCAGGACAAGATCAACCTCACCTACTCGATGTATGACCGTCTGGTGTTCGGTGGTGTTATCCCCGTGACCAAGATCATGGAGCTTGAGACTATCGATCCCCTGAAGGCCGATTACTTCCTGGAGCGTCGCGAGCTGGGTGTGATCAACGTGGGTGGCGACGGCATAGTAAATGTCGACGGCAAGGACTACGAACTCCGCTTCAAGGACGCCCTCTATGTGGGACGTGGCAACAAGAAGGTGACTTTCCGTAGTAAGGACGCTTCCAATCCCGCTAAGTTCTACCTCAATTCAACTCCCGCTCACAAGGCTTACAAGACCCAGCTGATCACCATTGACGGTCGCAAGGGCTCGATCAAGGCCAACAGCTTTGCTGCCGGATCTATGGAGGAGAGCAACGACCGCGTGATCAACCAGCTTATCGTTAACAACGTGCTCGAGGAGGGACCCTGCCAGCTTCAGATGGGTCTCACCGAGCTTAAGCCCGGTAGCGTGTGGAACACCATGCCTGCCCACACTCACGACCGTCGTGTGGAGGCTTACTTCTACTTCAATGTTCCCGAAGGCAACGCCATATGCCATCTCATGGGCGAGCCTCAGGAGAACCGCGTGGTGTGGCTGCACAACGAGCAGGCCATCATGTCGCCCGAATGGTCGATTCATGCTGCCGCAGGTACCTCCAACTACATGTTCATCTGGGGCATGGGTGGCGAGAACCTGAACTATGGCGACATGGACAAGATCACCTATTCCGAAATGAAGTAATCCCGCTCCCGTCAAGGGTGCGTGACAACCACTTCGTTTCACCACATAATTAATCAAGATCCCCCTACACTGTGCATGTGATCCTTGCATGTCAAGGATTCATGCATAGTGTAATAATAATCGGTGGCGAGGGCATCGGGCCCGGTATCCGCTGATGAAACAGAACGATTTCAAATAAATCGGCATGAACGAATTTAAGGAAGTATCCGAGAACTATACTCTTCCTGAGGCGGTGCATGAGGCCCAGAGGTGTCTGCATTGCAAGGTGCCTCTGTGCAAGAAAGGGTGTCCGATCAGCAATGACATCCCCGAGTGGATCGCTGAGCTGGCCAAAGGCAACTTTGGCAACGCTATGTCAATAATTAATACGCGCAGCAACCTTCCCGCCGTGTGTGGACGCGTGTGCGGCCACGAGAGGCAGTGCGAGGGCAGTTGCGTGCTGAATAAAAAAGGTGAGCATATCAATATCGGCAAGCTCGAACGTTTCGTGGCCGACTTTGACTGCGCCGCCGGCCTCACCCATGAGGCTATCCCCGAAAAGACCCGTGGCTCGGTAGCCGTGATAGGCAGTGGCCCTGCCGGATTGACTATCGCCGGAGATCTTGCCCGCAAGGGTTTCAAAGTGGAGATATTCGAGATGGAGTCAGAGCCGGGCGGAGTGTTGATGTTCGGTATCCCCGAGTATCGCTTGCCCAAGGAAGTGGTGCGCCGCGAGATCAAGAAAATCGAGAATCTCGGCGTCACTTTCCATCTTATGACCACCATAGGTCGCGATTTCACTATCGATGACCTTTTTGCCCGCGGATTCGACGCCATATTCATGGGCACCGGTACGGGCAAACCCAAGAAATTGCCAATCCCCGGAATTGACCATCCCGGAGTGCGTCAGGCCATATGGTTCCTCCGTCGCGTGAGCCTCTATCAGTCAGGCTTCATTGACCGTAAGGAGGTGATAGTTGGCAACGGTGACAAAGTGGCTGTGATAGGGTGTGGCAATACTGCTATCGATGCGGCCCGCACCGCCTTGCGCATGGGTTCATCGGAGGTGACGGTGATATATCACCGCACTGTCAATGAGATGAGCGCCCTGATGGCCGAGTATGAGGATGCTGTGGCCGAGGGTGTGAAATTCATGTGGAAATCATCGGTCACCGAGATCGAGGGGGGAGATGACAACCGCTTGCGCAGCATCACCGTGGAGACCGAGGGCGAAAAATCCCGTATGGAGGTTGACCGCGTGATCCTTGCCGTGGGTAGCGCGCCCGCATCGCGAATCGTTTCAACCACCGAGGGTATCGATGTCGACCCCAAGGGTTATGTCCTGACCCGAGAGACCCCCTACGGAATGACCACACGCCGTGGCGTGTTTGCCGGAGGTGATGTCACCAACCGCCCCGCTACCGTGGTGCATGCCATGCAGGATGCCAAGATGGTAGCTGAAGGCATTATCAAATACGTCGATGCCAAACGGTTGATGGAAGGGATAGATGCCGATGAGGCCCGACATAATGTCACCGAATAACAATTCAATTATCGAAAAGCCAAATAATACCTATATATCAAATTTATAACCATGAGTAAAGTAGTTACTTTAGGCGAGATTATGCTCCGCCTTTCCCCCGCCGGGAACTATCGTTTCGTGCAGGTAGATAACTTTGACGTCATCTGGGGTGGCGGCGAGGCCAATGTTGCCGTAAGCTGCGCCAACTATGGCCATGACGCATATTTCGTGTCCAAGCTCCCCAAGCATGAGATCGGCCAGGCCGCTCTCAATGCCCTCCGTCGTTATGGTGTCCACACCGATCACATTGCACGTGGCGGTGAGCGCGTAGGCATCTATTATTGCGAGACCGGCGCATCGATGCGTCCCTCCAAGGTTATCTATGACCGCGCTCATTCAGCTATCTCCGAGGCTGATCCCGAGGATTTCGATTTCGATGCAATCATGGAAGGTGCCGACTGGTTCCACTGGAGCGGTATCACTCCCGCTATCTCGGACAAGGCTGCCGAGCTGACCCGTCTTGCCTGCGAGGCTGCCAAGCGTCACGGCGTGACCGTATCGGTTGACCTCAACTTCCGCAAGAAACTGTGGACCAAGGAGAAGGCTCAGTCGATCATGCGTCCCCTCATGCAGTATGTTGACGTGTGCATCGGTAACGAGGAGGATGCTGAGCTCTGCCTCGGCTTCAAGCCCGATGCTGACGTTGAAGGTGGCGAGACCAATGCCGAAGGATACAAGGGCATCTTCAAGGCTATGGCCAAGGAGTTTGGTTTCAAGTATGTGATCTCCACACTCCGCGAGTCCTACTCAGCTACCCACAACGGCTGGAAGGCCATGATCTATAACGGCGAGGAGTTCTATGAGTCCAAGCGTTACGATATCAACCCCATCATCGACCGCGTAGGTGGTGGCGACTCGTTCTCAGGCGGTGTGATCCACGGTCTTCTCACCATGGACAACCAGGCCGACGCTCTCGAGTTTGCTGTAGCCGCATCGGCTCTCAAGCACACCATCCCCGGTGACTTCAACCTCGTATCGGTTGATGAGGTTAAGTCGCTCGCCGGCGGTAACGCCAACGGTCGCGTTCAGCGCTAAGCCGAGGCTGTACAAGGCTATATCTCAAGCATGCGCCCATGGGCGCATGCCGATGGGTAAATAAAAAAGCAGTTCTTATTTCTTGCATGTGCAATTAATAAGAACTGCTTATTATCTAATCCCTCGTATGAAGCGTGAGTGGACTGAGGAGAGTGGGAGAGATGTGTTTATCTATGAAAAAATTAGTTGTTAGTCTGCTGGCCGGCCTGGGGCTGAGCGGGCTTCGGAGCGCGCTGGCCACCCATGCGTTTGCCATCCTTGCCGGGCTTGCCAGGAGCGTGATGACGCATCTTGCCCTTGTTGCCGTGGCCCATGGCACCTCCGCGGTCGTTCAGGAATGAGTTCTCGAGGAACTGCACGTACTGCTCAGGGGTGAGGATGCCTTTGATCTTTGCGAGATAGTCCTTGCGGGCCTGCATCTTATCGGCCTTGGCCTGCTGTTTCTTGGCCTTGTCCTCGGCTTTACGGGCCTTGCGGTCGGCATCGTTTTTCTTCATCTCAGCCTTGCGGCTCTCGGCAAGAGCCTTGAGCTCGGACTGCTGTTTCTCCGAGAGATTGAGCCCCTCGAAGGGGTTGGGGCGGTCCTGTTTCTTGCCGTCCTTGCAGCAGGCTTTCTGCTCCTTGGTCTCGGGGGTTGAAGCCGGAGTCTGGGCTGATACTGCTACAGGGCCGGCGAGGCATGCGATTGCGAGTGCGATGCTGAAAAGTTTCTTCTTCATTGTTCGTTATTGTTTATTTGTTGTTTGTTGTCAGTTATTTGTTCGTTCGTTTGTGCTCCGTCAGGTCGTCGGATGTATTGTTATGACTCGGGAAATTCGGCGAGGTTTAGTCGGCATTTTATATTTAACATTCTTTATGAATATATTGTTGTTGACTTATTGTGTAATAATTATTACCTTTGTGAAACTATTTCACACGTTAATATCAACAAATTAACGGTCAAAATCGTTTCCATAACATAATCGTCTTAAACAAAAAACGTATTATTTATCATTCTATCCTATAATTAATAATTAAGCCAGCCGCGAGGCCGGAAATATCTAATCACTTCACATCCAATTCTAAAAAGCTATCATGGACAGCAACGAAAAGAAAGGTAAGAGACCACGCATCGGAGCGCGCCCTTATTCCTCCGATTCGCATGACAATGGTCGAGAGAATGTGTCGGGGGATTTCGCTCCTTCGACCGAGAACAATGCCGAGGGACAGCACGAACAGCACAACACTTATGGTGGACAGGCTTATGGGGACCGTCCGCAGCGTCCTTATCAGCCCCGCAACAATTACAACAATCGCCAAGGGGGATACCAGAACAACCGTTACAACAATCAGGGCGGATACCAGAACAACCGCTACGGAAACCAGGGAGGTTATCAGCCCCGCCAGCACAACGGTGGCTATCAGCCCCGTCCCCGTGTGCCCCAGGTAGAGGGACAGCCCACCGATGGTGCAGTTTCGGAAAACGCATCAGGAGAAGGCGAATCCCAGCAGTCCACCGGTTATCAGCCCCGCAACAATTATAACAACCGTCAGGGCGGATATAACAATCAGGGCGGCTATCGTCCCCGTCAGCAGGGTGGCTATCAGCCCCGTCAGCAGGGTGGCTACCAGCCCCGTCAGCAGGGTGGCTATCAGCCCCGTCAGCAGGGTGGCTACCAGCCCCGTCAGCAGGGCGGCTATCAGAACAACCGTCAGCAGGGTGGCTATCAGCCCCGTCAGCAGGGCGGCTATCAGAACAACCGTCAGCAGGGTGGCTACCAGAACAACCGCCAGGGAGGCTATCAGAACAACCGTCAGCAGGGAGGATACCAGAACAAGGGTCCTCGCCAGAACCAGTATGGCATGCCTCAGGGTGGACGTAGCTTCACTCCGCGCCCCAAACGTATAGAATACGAGACTCCTCTGCCCGATCCCAATGAGCAGGTGCGTCTCAACAAATATATGGCCAACGCCGGCCTGTGCTCACGCCGTGAGGCCGATGAATTCATCCTCCAGGGATTGATCAAGGTAAACGGTGAGGTAGTGACCGAGCTCGGAACCAAGATCAGCCACAGCGATGTGGTAGAGTATGATGAGAAGGTGGTGACACTGGAGAAGAAGTGCTACATCCTCCTCAACAAGCCCAAGGATTGCGTGACCACAAGCGATGACCCCAACGGCCGTCTCACAGTGATGGACCTCGTGAAGGGTGCCTGTGACGAGCGCATCTATCCCGTGGGCCGTCTCGACCGTAACACCACCGGTGTGCTCCTGCTCACCAACGACGGAGATCTCGCATCGAAGCTCACTCATCCCAAGTTTGTGAAGAAGAAGATCTACCATGTGTGGACCGACCACGATATCGCCGAGGATGACATGCAGCGCATTGCCGACGGTATAGAGCTTGAGGATGGTCCCATCCATGCCGATGCCATCTCGTATGCCACCGATACTGACCGCAATCAGGCCGGTATCGAGATCCACTCGGGCCGCAACCGCATCGTGCGCCGCATCTTCGAGAGCCTCGGTTATCATGTGACCAAGCTCGACCGCGTGTACTTTGCCGGTCTCACCAAGAAGAATCTGCCCCGTGGCCGCTGGCGTTACCTCACCCAGGAGGAGGTGAACTATCTCAAGATGGGTTCATTTGAATAACAATCAACAACTAAGCCAATCATTATGAAAAGAACCACCGTAAAGGATCTCCTGTCGGATTCATCCCTGATGGGAACGGAAGTTGAGGCCAAGGGCTGGGTGCGTACCCGCCGTGGCAACAAACATGTGCAGTTTGTACAGCTCAATGACGGATCATCGGTGAATAATATCCAGGTAGTGCTCGACATGAGCCGTTTCACCGACGAGCAGCTCAAGCCCGTGACCACCGGATCGAGTATCCGTGTCACCGGCAAGCTCGTGGAGTCGATGGGCAAAGGCCAGTCTACCGAGATTCAGGCCGACAGCCTCGAGCTGTACGGCACCGCCGATCCCGCGTCATATCCTCTGCAGAAGAAGGGCCACACCCTGGAATTTCTGCGCGAGATAGCACATCTGCGTCCCCGCACTAATTTCTTCGGGTCGGTGTTGCGTATCCGCAGCTCGCTCGCTTTTGCAATCCACAAGTTCTTCAACGAGCGCGGATTCTACTATTTCCACACCCCGCTCATCACGGCAAGTGACTGTGAGGGTGCCGGCGCGATGTTCCAGGTGACTACCCTCGACCTCAACAATCTCCCCAAGGATGAGGAGGGCAAGGTGGACTACAGCAAGGATTTCTATGCCAAGCCCACCGCTCTTACAGTGTCGGGCCAGCTCGAAGGTGAGCTCGGAGCCACAGCGCTGGGTCAGATCTATACTTTCGGTCCTACATTCCGTGCCGAGAACTCCAATACTCCCCGTCACCTCTCGGAATTCTGGATGATCGAGCCTGAGATGGCGTTCTACGATATTTCGGACAATATGGATCTCGCCGAGGATTTCGTGAAGTATTGTATCAATTACGCTCTCGAGCACAATATCGATGATATACGTGCCCTGTCGGAGCGTTTCGATAAGGACCTGGAGGAGCGTCTGCGCTTCGTGGTCGATAACGACTTCGTGCGCCTGACCTACACTGAGGGCGTGAAGATTCTTGAGGAATCGGGCCGTAAGTTTGAGTTCCCCGTTCACTGGGGCACCGACCTTCAGAGCGAGCACGAACGTTACCTCGTAGAGGAGCATTTCAAGAAGCCTGTGATCCTGACCGATTATCCCAAGGAGATCAAGGCCTTCTATATGAAGCAGAACGAGGATGGCAAGACGGTGCGTGCTATGGACGTGCTGTTCCCCAACATCGGTGAGATCATCGGAGGCTCGGAGCGCGAGGAGAACTACGATAAGCTCCTTGCCCGCATCGAAGAGCTCGACATCCCAATGAAGGATATGTGGTGGTATCTCGACACCCGCCGTTTCGGCACTGTGCCTCACTCGGGCTTCGGTCTCGGATTCGAGCGTCTGGTGCTATTTGTCACCGGCATGACCAATATCCGTGACGTGATACCTTTCCCCCGCACACCCGGAAAGGCTGAATTCTGATCGGATACATGAAATGAATATAGGTGAGGACCATGCTGATTTTGGCATGGCCCTCACTTTTTTCGGGTTTATTGTGATGATAATTAGATAAGATATTGTAACTTTGTGAATCTGAAAAACTGATCATTTCACTTTATTTATGAATAAGATTGTATCCAAGGAGCATTTCTCGGAACATGTGGTAAAACTTGTGGTCGAGGCTCCTATGATAGCGCGTTCGCGCCGTGCGGGCCACTTTGTCATAGTGCGTGCGGGAGAGGGTGGAGAGCGTATTCCTCTCACCATTGCCGACTCGGACATAGAGCGTGGCACAATAACCCTGATCATCCAGGAAGTGGGTGTGTCAACCCGTAAGATCTGTGCTCTTGAGCCGGGCGAGTTCCTTACCGATGTGGTGGGTCCGCTCGGTCAGGCTACTCACATCGAGAAGGTCGGTACAGTGGTGTGCTGTGGCGGCGGTGTGGGCGTGGCTCCGCTTCTGCCTATAATCAAGGCCATGAAGCAGGCCGGCAACCGTGTGATCTCGATCCTGGCCGCCCGTACAGCTGACCTCGTGATCCTTGAGGATGAGGTGGCCCAGTACAGTGACGAGGTGATAGTGATGACCGATGACGGATCGGCCGGCCGCAAGGGCCTTGTGACCGCCGGAGTGGAGTCGGTGATCGAGCGTGAGAAAGTGGATCTCGTTGTGGCCATCGGTCCGGCGGTGATGATGAAGTTTGTCGCCCTGACCACCAAGAAGTATGATGTCCCCACCATGTGCTCGCTCAACACCATTATGGTTGACGGTACCGGAATGTGTGGCGCATGCCGCGTGACAGTTGACGGCAAGACCAAGTTTGTGTGCATCGACGGTCCCGAGTTTGATGCCCACAAGGTGGATTTTGACGAGATGATGATGCGATTGAAGAGTTACAATATTGAGAATCAGCAGAAATGAACCAAGATAATACCCGCGATGCCCAGTGGCGCGTCGCTCTCCGTAATGCCAAGACTGCAAAGGACCGTTCGGCTACACCCCGCGTGGTGATGCCGCAGTTGCAGCCCGATTATCGTGTCACCTGCAATGAGGAGGTGAATCAGGGCCTCTCGGCCGAGCAGGCTCTGCTTGAGGCTTCCCGCTGTCTCGATTGCCCTGACCCCCAGTGCATGCAGGGTTGCCCCGTGGCTGTCAACATCCCCGGATTCATAAAGAATGTGGAGCGTGGCGAGTTTCTCGAGGCTGCCGCTGTGCTCAAGAATACAAGTGCGCTCCCGGCAGTGTGCGGACGTGTGTGCCCGCAGGAGAAGCAGTGTGAGTCGCGCTGTATCTATAACAAGATGAAAAAGGCCCCTGTGGCTATCGGTTATCTGGAGCGTTTTGCCGCCGACTATGAGCGCATGGAGCGTGCCGCTCATCCAGTGGAGGTGAAGCGTCCCGAGAGCAACGGTATAAAGATCGCAGTGGTGGGTTCAGGCCCTGCAGGATTGTCGTTTGCCGGCGATATGATAAAGCGAGGCTATGAGGTGACTGTCTATGAGGCTTTGCACGAGATAGGCGGTGTGCTGAAATATGGTATTCCCGAATTCCGTCTCCCCAACAGTGTGGTTGAGGCCGAGATCGACGGTCTGCGTGCCCTCGGTGTAGACTTTGTGAAGGATTGCGTAGTGGGCAAGACTCTCTCCTACGATGACCTTCACGCCATGGGCTACAGAGGCATTTTCGTGGCCTCCGGTGCCGGACTTCCCCGCTTCATGGGTATTCCCGGCGAGAATCTCATTGGCGTGATGTCGAGCAACGAGTATCTCACCCGTATAAATCTGATGGGTGCCGGCCGTCCCGGTGAGGATACTCCTGTGCTGAAGGGTCATCGCGTGGCTGTGATCGGTGGCGGTAACACCGCTATGGACTCGGTGCGCACCGCACGCCGTCAGGGTGCCGAGGCGATGATAGTGTATCGTCGCAGCGAGGCTGAGATGCCTGCCCGTATCGAGGAGGTAGAGCATGCCAAGGAGGAGGGTGTACAGTTCATGACACTGTGCAATCCCACCGAATATCTGGCTGATGAGCATGGACGCATACGTGCAATGAAGATTCAGCGCATGGAACTTGGCGAGCCTGATGAGTCGGGTCGCCGTTCGCCCCAGCCTATTCCCGGAGCCATCGAGGAGATCCCTGTGGATCTGGCGATTGTTAGCGTAGGCGTTTCGCCCAATCCGCTTATCCCCAATGCGATCACCGATCTTGAGATTTCGCGCCGAGGCACAATCGTGGTCAATGAGGAGACCATGAAGTCATCGCTTGACGATCTCTATGCCGGCGGTGATATCGTGCGAGGCGGTGCCACCGTGATTCTCGCTATGGGCGATGGTCGCAGGGCTGCCGCATCCATGCATGAGGCTCTTTCAAAATAATCATTTTTCAAGTACACGATCTCGCTATATGATATCATCGTTACGTAAGATCACATATCTCGCTGTGCTGACGGGTGCGCTTGCCGCACCCGCGGCACCGGCGCAGGCCAGAACCGATGGTGACGAGGTGGAGCGGGCGGTATCGGCTGCCAAGGACGCTCCCCGCAATCAGGGACTGAACCGTGCGGCCGGCGATGCGCTCAAGGGTGCGGGTCGGTATGCCGAATCGATACCTTTCTACATGAAAGCCGGAAATCAGGGTAATCTCGGGGCAGCCGAGGCTTCATACTATATGTATGACTTCGAGTCGGCCAGAGAGTATCTCGACAAGTATCTGGAGAAGCGCACCAAGGCCGAGGCTGAGAAGGATGTGAACTATTCCTACGGATTGAATTCCGGTCCGGTGGATTGGACGGAATATCTCTCGAGCCGCATCAGTCTGGGCGAGTCCATGCTCGACCGTGTGGAGAAAATCCAGATTATTGACAGCATCAACGTGCCGGCCGAGGAATTCTTTGATTTCGTGAAGCTGGCCCGCAGTGCCGGTTCGTTGCAGGGCACTCCCGTGGTGGAGCGTGTGGTCACGAGCCAGGCCCTGGATAGTCTCGGTCTTGACGACATAGTATCGCCCGCCTATCTCACCGAGACCGGTGACGATATGATATGGGTGGGGGCTGATCCGACCGGAGGCTCGGTGATGTATGAGTCGTTCCGACTGTCGGACAACACCTGGGATTCACCCCGCAAACTGTTCGATTACGCGTCGGTGTTCGGTGCCGATACCGGTACGAGCGTCGCCTATCCGTTCCTGATGGCTGACGGTGTGACTCTTTACTTTGCCGCTGACGGCGAGGAGTCGCTCGGAGGCCTTGATATATTCATCTCGCGTAGGGATGAAGACGGTTTTCTGCAACCCTCCAATGTGGGTATGCCCTATAATTCTCCCTTCAATGACTATCTCTATGCCGTTGACGAGATCAATGGAGTGGGGTGGTGGGCCACCGACAGGAATCTGATCGAGGATAGCGTGACAATCTATACATTCATCCCACAGGAACTGCGCATCAACTATGAGGTGGGCACTCCGCGATTGGCTGACTATGCCAAGGTGAACTCGATAGCCGATACATGGGTTGACGGGGTGGATTACGAGACATTGAGAAACTGGATTGACAAGTCGTCGGATGCCCGGCGTACCGTAGCTTCCAGTGATTTTGATTTTGCTTTGCCCGATGGCAGGGTGGTGCACCGACTGAGCGATTTCAGTTCGGCCATGGCCCGCACCGCTATGCAGAATTATCTCAAGGAGCAGAAGGCTATAGCCGAGATGCAGGAATCGCTGTCACAACTCCGAGACCGCTATGCGCATGGCGAGAAATCGGTGGCGCGTGAGATCCTGAGGATGGAACATGACCTGGAAGCCCGTAAGGCCGATCTGAAACACCTCTCCAATCAGGTGGTTAATTCCGAAATATAGAAAAACAACAAGATTTATTGGGCAAGCTCTTTAGGACTTACATATAGCGGTTAATTTTTAAGACTTACTTTATATGAACAGTATGATATTGACAATAGTACTGCTTGCGGCCGCACTGCTGGTGTGCCTGAGCATATTTTTCTACTATGTGCCATTTTTCCTGTGGATCTCGGCGCGGGTGAGCGGAGTGCATATCTCGCTCATGCAGCTGTTTCTGATGCGTATCCGTAAGGTGCCCGCATCGATTATAGTGCGTGCGCTCATCGAGGCCCATAAGGCCGGTCTCAACGACGTGAACCGTGATGATCTGGAAGCCCATTACCTTGCCGGAGGAAATGTCGAGAAGGTGGTGCATGCCCTGGTATCGGCCTCCAAGGCCAATATCGACCTCGGGTTCAAGATGGCAACAGCTATCGATCTTGCCGGTCGCGACGTGTTTCAGGCTGTGCAGATGTCAGTCAATCCCAAGGTGATAGAGACTCCTCACGTGACCGCCGTTGCCAAAGATGGTATCCAGCTCATAGCCATAGCCCGCGTGACTGTACGTGCCAACATACGTCAGCTCGTAGGCGGTGCCGGCGAGGATACTGTGCTTGCCCGTGTAGGCGAGGGTATAGTCTCGTCGATAGGATCGTCCGAGAGCCACAAGCAGGTGCTTGAGAATCCCGATAACATCTCGAAACTTGTGCTCCGTAAGGGACTCGATTCCGGTACGGCATTTGAGATCCTCTCTATCGATATCGCCGACATCGACATAGGCAAGAACATCGGAGCCGCACTCCAGATTGACCAGGCTCAGGCCGACAAGAACATCGCCCAGGCTAAGGCCGAGGAGCGTCGCGCAATGGCTATCGCTCTCGAGCAGGAGATGCGCGCCAAGGCCCAGGAGGCCCGTGCCAAGGTGATCGAAGCCGAGGCCGAACTGCCACGCGCTATGGCCCAGGCGTTCATCAACGGCAATCTTGGTATCATGGACTATTATAAGATGAAGAATATCGAGTCGGATACCAATATGCGCCAGAACATAGCCAATCCTCCCACTTCGGCGAAGTAGGGGGGCGCCGTGGCTGTCAATAAATGAATATCCGACCACAGGAGATTGACCGGGAAGTCCGTCTCCTGTGGCTTTTCGGTTAAGCAAGAAACAGGTTTCCAATCAGAGTACATATGAACTTACACGAAATAATATTATCGACACGCGATTATAATTTCCACTCCCACACACAATTCTGCGACGGGCGCGAGCCTATGTCCAAAATGGCCGAAGCTGCTCTTGCCTGCGGCATGAAGCATTACGGATTCTCGCCCCATTCCCCCATACCCCTGCCATCATCGTGCAACATGTCGGCCCTGAGTGTGGATGACTATGTGGCCGAGTTCAACCGTCTCAAGGCAATTTACGACGGGAAGATCAATCTGTATCTCTCTATGGAGATTGATTTTCTTGGTGACAGATGGGGCGCTTCCAATCCATATTTCGACTCTATTCCGCTCGATTATAAGTTGAGCTCGATCCATTTCGTTCCTACCCCCGACGGGGAACGCGAGATTGATGTCGACGGAGATCCCGGTCATTTCAAGGGGAATATGGCCAAGTATTTCGATAATGATATACGATATGTGGTGGATAAGTTCTATGAACGCACCCTCGCCATGATAGAGAAGGGTGGATTCGACATCATGGGACATTTCAACAAGATCGGTTTCAATGCCTCGTCGTTCTCTCCCGGTATTGAGGATGAGGCGTGGTATCGTCGCCACATCGACAATGTGATTGATGCCGTGAAGGGTACCGACATAATTGTCGAGGTCAATACCAAGGCTTATCCGGCCCCGGTGGGAGCAACTGAGGAGCAGAAGGCATCATATGTGCCGCGCCTCTTCCCGTCGCCCGACATTATACGTCGTCTCGTATTGGCCGGAGTCCCTATTGCCGTAAACAGTGACGCGCATTACTCCTCGCGCATAACATCCGGCCGCGATGCGGTATTTGCAATAATCGACTCGGTAAAATAGTTGCCGGAATCTATTCATTAATTCGTTTAGATATGCTCTTAAGTCTGATGTTACGATTCAAAAATCTGATTGATCGTTTTTCCCCGAGTTTACGCTTTATGCTTGTGGTAATATGGTTATGTGCCGGAATTACCGTGTGGGCTTCCGGCGGGAAAGACAATCCGGTGACAAGAATGTCGAAACTTCAGGCTGTGATAAGGACCGACCCTGCCAATGTGTCGGCACTTGTGGAGGCCGGTGAGCTATATCTCGATATGTACGATCCCGAGGGGGCAGTTAAGATCGCATCCCGCCTGGAAACAGTCTCGATCAATAATCCCGATAGTGTCTCGGCCAAGTTCAAGGCCCGATTGTTCATGGGATTGGCCAATACCATGATGGGAAATGCTGATGATGCCTATTTACAGCTCTCCCAGGCCCTGCTTATTGCGGATAACAACAGGATTCCGGTTGATATAATTGATGCAAATGATGCCATAGGCAACTGGTGCTCCAAGTATGGCGAGGATTTTACTTCGGCTATAAAGTATTATAACACTGCTCTCGCCGAGGCTCGGGCATTGGGCGATCCGCTTCTCATCTCGCGGATACTCAACAATGAGGCAGAGGCTTACCTGTGGAGAGGTGACTATTCCGGCATAAGGTTTGCGAGAGAAGCTCTTGAATATGCCAAGAAGGCTGAGAATCCACGGGCTACACTCTCGGCTCTCATCACCCTTGCGCATCTCAGCCTTAATTATTATGGTCTAAGGGATGAAGTGCCGTCACTTGTAAAGAATGCCCGTGAAATCAACGGTAAGTATGGGTATGTTGACAATGAGGAATTCGCTCTGATCGAAGGGACATATGCCCGCGTGACCGGGGATTATGCTAAAAGCGAGCAGATATTGTCCAAGGCTTTGGCCGAGTCGTCGGCTGATATCCCCAAGTTGTTGCGTACCAGATTGCTGATGGCTTATGGTGTCACTATGATTCAGTCCAGAAAATACCGAGTGGCCATTGACTCGTTTGATGAGGCTCTTGAGATCTCACGCGAGATGCATTACAATAGTCTGCTCCTTAAGATATATTCGGCGATAGCGTACTGTTACGAGCACATGTCGGATTATCCGGAAGCCTACAGATACTTGAAGGCATATCAGCAGAGGCTCGACAGTCTGTGGGTTACCGAGCAGCTCAGTTCTCTCAATCAAAAGCGTGTCGATAGTGAGATTTCGCTCAATGAGACATTGATTTCCCGACAGGATGCCGAACTGCATATGCGACAGAAGTTGGTGGTGATACTTATTTCCATCGGGTGCATGTTGCTTGCCGTGATAGCGTTGATGTGGTATTTCTACAGGAGAAAGGAGCATTTGGTCAGGTCGATTGTCGCACGTGAGAATGAGGCGATGGCGCGCGAGAAATTGTTACGCCACGCTCTTGAGCAAGCCCGGTCTCAGGCTCAGATTCTGTCGGAAAAAGCCGCGCCAAAGCCTCTTACCGAGGAGAAGATTGAGGATCTGATGGTTCGTTTCAACGAATTGATGACCGAGAAAAAGGCCTATACCGATTCGGGTATTTCGATAAAAAGTGTTGCCGAAGCGCTGGATACCAACCGTACCTATCTGTCCAATGCGATCAACCGCACGTTCAATAAATCGTTCCCCCAGATACTTGCCGAGTATCGTATCCGTGCCGCTATCGAGATGATGAGCGACCGGGAGAATGATGTCCCCCTCAAAGCCATAGCCATGGATGTGGGTTTCTCCTCTCCATCGATTTTCTACACCACATTCCGCAATATCGTGGGCATGACACCGGCAGCATATAGGGCCACGTTGAAGTGAAGATTCGTCCCACAGGGTTGTAAAATGTATATTTTTACGTATTATAACCCTCAGTCGTGTGATTCTGTATTGTGCTGAATATCAATGTATAGTCATGGTAATTTTTATAAGATTTGAGCATTTTGACCTATCATGAACATCCTGAATTGAAATTGGATTGCATAATCTATATATTTGTTGCGTAATTCTACGAATCAAATATCACTGATTAATCCAATATTGCAATGAAACTGTTGAGCCGTGTATTGTTGATGCCGTTATTGATGGTGTCATGCTCACATCAGGAATCTCCCTTATTGAAGGGTGCGGTCGCTACCAACGACTCGGTGATGGTGACTGCATATTACGATATAGACGGTGATACCTATTTCGATGAGTTCTTCACCGATTCGCTCGGTTGCTTCACCTACAATCCCTCCATCCCTAAGGGAACGGATCTGTCGTTGAGTATAAATGGACGCACCTATGGAGTGAGAATTGAGAATGGAGCTTCGGTCAACCTCACTATCGACTCGGTGGGTGAGGCATCGTTTGAAGGCGACAATGTGGCCGAGAGCCGGTGGCTCAACGCATGCTTCAGCGGGTATGATCCATTACGGTACAAACATGTGGTGATCCGTGACGGAGCCTATTGCCCCGACAAATACATGTCAATGGCTGAGACAGCTCGCAAGGCCACGGAGTCAATACTCCCCGAGGTCAAGGATGATAGCCTCAGGGCCTATTACGGACGCCTTGGCGAACTCATGCACAAGCGTACCCGGGCCAAGATTCTTTCATATGATTATGAAATGAATTTGAGAGAGTCAGGCGCTGAATATCCAGCCGAGATCAAAACATTAAAGATGATAGATCCTAACGATGATGCTTCGCGTGCCGCAGGTGCGTTGCACGAATGGAGCCTCTCGTTCAATGCTCCTGTCGATGGTGGTTTAGTGAAGATGATCACCGCGATATGTGACCGTGTGGATGCTAATGTTACCAATCACGCCAACCGTCGTGCGATATTCAATTCTCTCTCCGAAATAGTCTTCGGATTTGATATGCCCGCAGGGGATTTACAACGGTTTGTCAACGATATGGCTCCGCGCATCTCCGCGCATCAGCTCAAATTACTTAACGAGCGCATTGCTGAGATCGAGCATCGCACCAAGGATGGTGATAGGATTCCATGCGATCCGGTGCTCGTGCGTCCCGACGGTAGCAAAACTACCCTCAGCGAGTCTTGTGCCGGGAAGGTGGCATATATTGACATGTGGGCCACATGGTGCGGTCCGTGCTGTGCGCAGATCCCTTATATGGAGAAGATTGCCGGGTATTATAAAAACAACGGAAAGGTTGTGTGCATATCAATTTCATGTGATGAGGACCTGGATGCCTGGCACAGAAAGCTCGATCAGGATAATCCTGAATGGCCTCAGTATGTGTTCAGCGGGGAAAGTGGACAGGAGTTCATGACCGCCATGGGAGTAACGGGTATCCCAAGGTTCATAATCCTTAACCCCGACTTGACTATCGCCATGATAGATGCACCCCGGCCACAGAAAGCTGACGATGTAAAAACGATCATAGATACCTTAATATCTAAATAACCAACAAACCAATATCCCAAATTTACACATTAATACCTAAGTTTTATGAAAGTAAACCAATTGCCAATCCTGCTTGTGGCCTCTATGCTTTCAGCCATACCGTTGACGGCGGTAGCGCAGAGCGATACAAGGTCGGCAGCAGAGACTTACGCTAAAATTACTCAAAAAAATATCGTGGGTATAGTCCGCGATATTGACGGCGAGCCTCTTGCGGGAGCCACAGTACTTATCGAAGGCTCAAAAGAGGGTGTAGCCACCGATATTGACGGAAACTTCTCGATACTTACGAAGCAGAAGAATCCGGTGCTCCTCATTTCATATATTGGAATGGAGACCGCAAGGATAGTATTGCCAACGAAACATAATCTTCTGGATATCACACTCCAGCCCGTAGAGAATATGATGGATGAGGTCGTGGTGACCGGATACCAGAATATCAAAAGAGAGAACGCCACCGGCTCCTATCAGAAACTCACAGCGGCCGACCTTGAAAAACGTCATGCTTCGGATCTTGTGAGTAATCTTGAAGGATCGATCCCCGGCCTTGTGCGCACCCGTTCCTACAATGGTGTGAAGGAAGGGGAGGATCAGCTGTTGATACGTGGCGCCGGTACATTCAATGCCAGTACAGCACCGCTCGTTGTTGTGGATGGTCTGCCAATCGAGGGCGGTATGAACTCGGTGAATCCTTACGACGTGGAGAATGTCACTGTGCTGAAGGACGCATCGGCAGCCGCTATCTATGGAGCCCGTGCGGCTAATGGAGTGATCGTCATCACCACCAAGCAGGCTAAAAAGGAGAGACTTACCATTGATTTCAATGCCGACCTCACTATAAGCGAGAAGCAGAAGTATGACAACATGGGGTGGGCTACGGCTGCTGAGGTGATCCAGCTCGAGCGCAACAACTGGAACGCCATGCTCGATGAACAGCCCTACCAAAGTTCTCTCAACGGTGTGCTCCAGGATATGGATGTCAACCGCTATGAGAATATCTCGCCTGTGACCCGCCTGCTTGCCGCAAATTATAAAGGCGAGCTCAGCGATGAGGAGCTTAATGCCACACTTGACCGCTGGAGCCGTAATGATTACCGTAAGGAATACACTGATCTGCGCACCCGCACTCATGTGAACCAGCAATACAACCTGTCGTTGCGCACTCAGGGTAAGGCTCTCACTTCGAGCATCGTGGTAAACTATATGACTGACAACAACGGGACAGTGAAGGAGAATAACAATTCCCTTACATTCCGTTACAAGGGTGACTTGAAAGTGACATCGTGGATGGATCTGTCATTCTCAGTGAATGTCCTCAACAATCAGTCCAAGAGACATTCCTATGATTCTTACGGCCAGATAAATTCGTTCCTCCCGTATCAGAGCATGTACAACGAGGATGGATCGCTCTCACGTATGGAGGGTGGGGTATATCTCGGAAATCCGGCATTCTCCAACTCGGAGATCGGGCTAAAGGATCATTCCTACAATCCTGTAGAGGAAACAGGCCTGAATATGGAGAAATACCGCAATACCAATATACGCACCTATGTGCAGGCTTTGTTCAAGATCCTTCCCGGATGGACGGCTCAGGGTATGTTCCAATATGAGGACATATACAGCCACACAAAGACCCATTATGCCAAGGATTCCTATTTCATGCGCAATATCTACAACCTTTACACCGAGGGTGGCACATCCACAGTGTGGGAGGATATGGATTACAATGAGTGGATAGGCGCTGTTATGAATGGTGAGACATGGGTGGATTTCAACCATTGGGCTCAACGGCCTGTGACTGTCAACAAGCCTACAGTGCATCATGTCCCCGACGGTGGCGCACTCGTGACCAACACTCGCGAGGGTAATTACTATACTTTCCGTGCCCAGACTGCGTTTAACCGTGAGTTTGGCCGTCATGCCGTGGATGCGATAGCCGGTTTTGAATATCGCCAGACCCATACTACGGGAGAAACCAACACATTGCTTGGATATGACGATCAGAGCCTTACGAATGGTAATCTTGCTGCTGACTGGGCCTTTATAAACGGTCAGGGCAATGTTGGCGCGCTTGGTTCCGATCATTCCGCTTCGGGTTGTCCCAAGGATTTTTCATCGCTCGATGTGCTTCACAGGTTCTATTCATTGTATGCCAATGCCGTGTATGTCTATGACGGACGTTACTCGGTGTCGGGAAGCTACCGTGTGGACAAGTGCGACCTGTTCGGTGCCGATCCTAAATTCCGTGGTCGTCCCCTCTGGTCGGCAGGTGTGAGCTGGAATATCCACAACGAGGCTTTCATGCACGATCTCACATGGATTGATGCACTCAAGCTCCGCGCCAGCTATGGTCTGACAGGAAATATCAATTCATCGATTTCATCCTATCTCACCGCAAGGTTGAGAAACAACAAGTACAACAACGACCTGTATGCCACATTGAAGACTCCGCCGAATGATCAGTTGCGTTGGGAAAAGACCGCGACATGGAACGGTGGCGTGGATTTCGCATTCTTCGGTTACCGGCTGAACGGTTCGGTGGATCTCTACAAGAAGAGCGGTTCCGACATTTTGACCCGAACTGAACTTGATGTCACCACCGGATGGACCGATCTGTATATCAATAATGGCAATATGGAGAATAAGGGTGTGGAGATCATGCTCAATGGCCGTATCCTCACTGCCCGTCGTCGCAAAGATATTGGACTTAACGTGACATTCAATGTCGCTTACAACCAGAATAAGGTGACAGGCATCGCCAAGACTCCCCGCACCGGTAACGAGTATCGAACCTCGAGCCTACATCTCGGCTACCCCATCAATTCGCTCTTCGGCATCAATTACGCCGGACTGCAGGAGAAGGATGGCATCACTTATGGTACATGGACCGACAGTGAGGGAAATGTGAATACTTCGAGCATTACATCGTCAAGTTTCAAGATCGAGGATTGCGTTTATGCCGGATCTCTTGATCCGAAATGGGTTGGAGGTATCACTCCCGAGGTTACATGGAACGGATTCTCGCTTTCGGCTATGTTCAACTTCTATGCCGGACACGTGATGCAGGTCAACGGTGACCGCTGGAACACATTCTGTGGCGGAGCCGGAGGTTATACAGCCGGCGGTTTTCCCATACTTTCCAGTGCGCTGGATTACTGGAATGGCGTGGAAGGTGCTGTGCCCAACGGATTCAAGAGCAGTTATCTGCGTAATGCTGACATAGGAATGTATGATGTGGCCACTGTACAGCATGCCGATTATCTGAAACTGCGCACACTCGTGCTTTCCTACAGTTTCGATCGGAAAATATGTAACAAGCTTCGCCTCAACGATATCCGCCTGCGCGTGCAGATGAACGATGTGTGGACTTGGGCCCGAAACGGCATGAGCCTTGATCCTGAGGCTGTCAATCCCAGTACAGGTATGAATCAGCTCAAGACTCCCCGCAGCTATACCATGGGACTATACATCAATCTTTAATCACTTTTTTACACGAATATAAGAAATGAAAAAAATATATTGTTTGCTTGCCGGATTTGCGATGCTCTTCTCATCGTGCGACGACAAGCTCGACATTGTGCCCAAGGGTGATACCACGCTTGCCTCTGTCAGCGATCTCGAGACCCTCATGAACCAGCCATGGATGCTGTATTACCAGCGTGGTTTTGAACTTGACAATATGATTGCCAACTCCACACCTCAGTGGCGCAGGATGGGCGATATGGTGAATCAGAAGCAGGAGGACTATTATGCCTACATGTTCTGCGATGAGACGATCGACCGTGCCGATCTGGCTACTGACGACGGATTATATAGGGATCTGTACGAGTATATAAATTACATGAATGTGGTTATTTCTAAAATGCCCGATGCCACAGGTGACGAATCTCAGAAACCTCGTATAATAGCCGAGGCCCGCGTAATGAGAGCCTACCTCCATTTTCTTGCTGTGAATCTCTATGCCCGTCAGTATGACGATGCTACTGCTTCCACGCTGGGAGGAATCGCTTATGTCGACGATACTGATGTGAGTGTGCAGAAAACCAAACTTCCGCTTGATCAGGTATATGCCAAGGCTCTTGAGGATTGTTCCGATGATGTGCTCGCATGTCTGAAGCAGACCGCTGTCGATAATTCTTCACGTTTCGAGGCCGACTTCGGCTATGGTGTGCGTGCCCGCATCCTGTTTCAGATGAAACACTATGACGAGGCTCTGAAGTATGCCAATCTTGCCTTGGGTGTCAACGGCACCATCGAGGACCGCTCGGAGATCGCCAATACAGCCACATGGCTGAAATATGAGGATGCCCCCAACAATTATCTGTACATCACATTCCTGAATCAGGAGAATGCCGGTGAGATGTCGGGCTACACTATTACGCCTGCGGCATTGAGCCTCTACGAGCCGGGCGACTATGTGCGTTACTATTCCCGTGAGGAAGATTGGGATGACAATATGGGGCGTACTTACGGTGTGGAAGGCTCGATGGTTTACTCCGGTGATGCACGCGTGAATCCGTTCGGTATGCGTGCTGAGCAGATGTACTATGTTGCGGCTGAGTGCCTGATACGTAAGGGCCAGTATGCCGAAGGGCTGAAGTTGATCGACAAGGTACGCGAAAAGCGTATCCATCCGAGCAAATATGCGTCTCTGACCACCCGTGACGGTGCCGATACCGAGGCCGGAGCAATGAAGTTGTTGCAAGATTGCAAGCGCATAGAGATGCTCTGTACCTACGAGACATTCTTTGATCTGAAACGTTGGAATTCTGAGACAGCATATGCATCACCCTGTGTGCATGACTATAAGGATTATGGATCCTATACTATGAATCCTGATTCACCGCTGTGGGTACTGCCATTCCCGCAGAATGCTGTAAATTTCAATCCGTCATTGACTCAAAACTTTTGATTTGATTTTATTTGATTGATCTACTTAATGCTTAGGATAATGTGTTAATATCCAAAGAAGAACGGGCCCCGATGTGACGTGAGTCAGATCGGGGCTATTTTTGTGTTGATGGTTACGTTGCGAGGCCTCGTGCTGTGACCAGTGTTAAGATGGTCGGGCTGATGATTGTATAGTGCATGGATGGCCTGCCGAAGGAGAGGATGGATTGTTAATCTTCAGTCTTGGTGGCGGGACGTATTGTTATGAATTCATCTTCCGACTCTTCCTGCTTGTTTTCGTTGAGCTCTACATTGACTTTTACATCCACTGAGTCAGGTTTCTCCTCCTCTTTTTTCTTCTTGAGTTTCCTTCTCAATGGACGTAGGAACGAGAATATATTGTCGAAGTCGCGCTTGAACACTACGCCTATGCCCTGGGTCGTGAGGGCACTTTTCAGGTAGTAGTTCTGGTCGTTGTAGCGGTTGTAGGCCTTGAGTTGTATGGTGCCGGCGCGGTTGAGCAGATAGCGGATGTCGAAATCGCCGATGAAACTGTTGTTGTTGAGCGACTTGTCGCGGTAGCCGAGGTTGCCGTTGAACAGCAGGCGGTTGTCGAGAAGCTGGCTGGAAAGGGCCACATCGACCTCGACATCTGAGAAGTCTCCGCGGTCACTGCGAATGGTCGGGGCTATGCTCCAATTGTCGCTGAGCTGTCCGAGCATCGACCCGAGGCGTGATGAGAGGGTTGACGAGGCTACCGATACGAGTTCGTTGCCGTGGGTGGTGGCCATATATTCGGGTGTATAGAAGCGGTTGAGGGCAAGCAGATAGATAATCTGTCTCGACATCATCTCATCAGTCGAGATGATTGACCGTACTTTGCGGTAGGTGTCGGCTGTGAGGGTGGGGAACTCGAGGTCAAATTTTATGTCGGGTTGCCTCATGTCGCCTGTTACGATCATTATGGCGTTGACCTTGACGTTGGTGCGCGTGAGCTCGCGGTCCTCGAGGAATGATTCATCGAGGTCGCTCAGATTGGCGTTCAGCGAATAGGATGCGCGTATGTTGAGCTGTGCGGCATAGGGGTCGCCGAGGAATGTGATCTTGCTCCCTTCGAGGATGGTAAAATCCTTTATAATGATATCCTGGAGCGTGAAGTTGTAGGATCCCTTGTTGAGCGTGTATTCGCCATACATCTCCAACTCGCCGTCAGAAGCATAGTTCATGCGCAGATGTCCTGATCCGTGGGCAGTGATCTTATCACCGCCTATGGGGTCCATTATCAGGTTGAGGGTGGCTTCGGGGGTGATGTCCACCACAAATTCCATGGCATACACTGTTGGGGCACCATCCTCCTGCTGTTTAATGCGCTGACGCAGTTGTTTTACGATGAGCGGAGTGGGGTCGAGCGCCTCTATGGAGTCCTTTTTAGCCCGGTCGCGGTCGCGCAGGGTTATGAAGTCGTATTCCACCGATTGTTCGGCATCGCTTAGTACAAACGTGAAGGTCGATTTGGGAGCCGTGCGCATTTTCACTCCTATATCGATCTTTCCGGGCACACCGGTCACCGTGGCCGATCCGGTGCCGTAGATACGGCCATACCATGGATCCTCGGTGTCGTGCTCGCCCACGTTATACACGAGCATATTGTTGGCCTCGGTGATGTTGAACTTGAACGACGGGTCGTGGAAATACCGGTGGGTCACTTCGCCCGATAGTTTTGCCTGATTGCCGTCGCGGTCGGTGAGGATAACGTCATTGAATGTGATTACTCCTGGGGTGATGTGGACTGAATCGGATACGGTGTAGGTGGTGTTGGTGAAGTCGAGCTTCATTTTGAGATTCTTGGCATATATGTCGCCCGACAGGTCGAGGTCCTTGAATGTGCCATAGAGGCGCGCTTCGCCCGACACGGCACCGGTGACACTCGAAGTGAATGCCGACATGAACGGAAGCATGAAGTCGGCGGGTGCATCATCGGCGGTGAACGTGAAATCAAGTTCCTCGCTCATTGGTTTTATGATGCCCGAAACCTTGGAGTATTTTCCATTCAGCTGTTTCAGCTCGGCACCGATGGTGATGGTCTTTGTATTGTTGTCCCACCAGCTGTGTATGTCACCTGTACCGAAGTTACAGTTGTTATAGCTCATGTTTTCCACGAGCAGGCGCGGGGTGTAGAGAATAGGATCCTTTGACAGCAGGGCTTCACCGAAGATGCGTCCCGATGCTATACCGCCGAATTTCACGGCATCGCTCAGGGCCAAAGTCTCGAACACGTAGTCGAGATCGATATGGTCGAGCGCTACCTCGATTCTGCTTAACGAGTCGGCTGCCGCTACGCCGTTGATGGCCAGCACCTGTCCGCTACGGGTAGCACCAAGGTTGCTGACGAGTATTTCGCCGGGCTTGACATTGATATCGGCTTGAGTGACATTCCACACCGAGTCGTTGAACACCAATGTGCCGGGCTTGATGCGGATGTCGGTAAGCAGTTGATTCTCTTCATTACGGCTGAATATCGAGGCAAGGGATATGTCGCCGTGGAAATCACTCTTACGGTCTATGCGCCAATGTATATCGGTGTCGATCAGATTATTGACTCCATTGGCCTTGATGCTGAGGTCCATCTGTCCATCCTTGGTGGGGATGAGTGAGCTGAATCCCATGTAGCATGTGCTGTCGTTTCCGTCAATGCGGGCCGTGAGGGTTGTCTCCTCTATGAGTTTGTCCTTCTGCTTCAGATAGGGGGCATTGAGCATGAGCACAGCCGTGTTGTCGCGGTTGTCAGCGATGGCTTCGATCTGTAGGGGATATATTACTTCCACCGGCAGGCGGAAGAAGCGTGATATCATAGTGTCAGGGTTGATGACGAGATGCATCACGGCCCGGCTCGTCATATCGAACCCTTTGTTCTCAGTGATCGGTGTCTTATTCTTCCCAAGTTTGGCGGAAGTGTGTGTGTGCTTCGAGGCCGGTGCGGGTACAAGTGCAGGTAATGCAGTGGACGCGAGCATCTTTATGTCGCGGATCAGTCCGGGATAGGAGAATTCTCCATTTACTTTGAGGTCAATAGGGCCGCCGGTGAGTGACAGGGAGTGGAGGGAGTCATTGGCCTCGGCTGTCAGGGAGATCAGCGGGAGGTCAAGGTCCCGTTCGTTCCCGTCCGTTCCATATAGGTGCAATCCCTTGATGTTGAGCCAGCCATCCATGTCGTCGGCCTTCAGGCCGTGAAGCGAGGCATCGATGTCGGCCTGAAGAGTATAGTCCTTGAACAACCCCTTGGTGACGAATGGCGAGAGAGCAAGGTTGCGTATGTTGGCATACATTTCGGTGAGCGGGTCGGCTCCTCCGCGGTCAAAGCCTCCACGGATCGAGAAGTCGGCCAACGGTGCGTCACTGTCGATGGCCAGATCGACATGTCGTCCGGCAAAGGTGGCATTTCCGGCAATATTGTCGTAGGTTATGCCGTCCCATATAGCCTCATCGATGGACAGGTCGATATTACCGTCGATAGCTCCTGACTTGCTTATGGACAGATCGGCTGTCGATTCAAGCGTGATGCCTGTGAGCCGTGCGAATTTCGCATCGAGCCCTGACGGGTTCAGATCCATTGTGGCTATGCTTCCATCCACCCTCAGTGGGGAGTCGGGGGTGGGACGCATGGCTCCGGCGTCGATATCAATGCTTCCGCACGAGGTTACTATCGATCCGTTGAAATCCATGCTTCTCGACGTAGCGTCCATCTGCCCGAGGATGTTTATATCCCCGAGGCTGGCGAGCGGTTGCAGTTTCTGGGCCAGTGAGGCGGTTTTCTCGTTTATTTTCGCAATGGCCTTCAAGGCTTCGGGAATATTGAAGTTGGCGGTGATGCGCTCGATCTCGATGCCTATGGAGTCGCGGTTGCGTATGTAATTGCTTATGCTTCCGTTAAGTATGATCCAGGTATTGCGGTCGCGGAGCGATACGCCGAGACGTGATATATCCACGTGCGACACATCGCCGGTCGATTCCAACTCGAGATCGGCGATAATGCCCATTCCATTGAGGGCGGGTACGAATGGAGTGAGGTCGGAGGTAGCCACATGCGAGTCTGGCAGTAGCCTGATGGCCGTGTGTACGCTCTTGAAGTCGAATCCCGGGACAAGCGGTGAGCCTTCTATATCGATATTGTCAAATGCTATCGAAGAGTTGGGGAGCTGTATGGACAGATCGGTGAGCGATGCCGCCGACATGTCCATGTGGAGGGCGGCTGTGAGCGAACTGAGGGTGAATCCTGATTGTTCGGTGGCCGCCATTCGCTTCACTTCCACATCGACCTCTCCATTGGATATGCGCGGGGCACGCAAGTCGGCACGTAAGCCATAGACCTTTATGTGAGACGGGTCAAAAGCTCCGTCCTCGCGTACAGGCATGGATCGCACGTCGTATGACAGCCCCGATCGGCGTATCACTACCATATTGACAGCTAAGTCAAACGGAGATTTCTCCTTTTTGTCCTTTTTCTTGAATCGGGCAAGTATAGGATCGATGTTGAGCGGCGCACCCACCGAGTCGCGCCATAATGACAGCTGCAGATCGATGATCTCGGCATAGGTGATGATGAGACGTTTGTTCCACAGTGTCTCACCGATGCTGATTCCTGCCCCGAGATGCCCCACATGCAATGCTTCATGACCGGTGGAGTCATTGACGGAAACATCCCTCAGCACTATGCGGGTGAAGGGGGAGTAGTCCACACGGCCTATGCTGACTTCCGTGCCGAGCAGTGAGGTGAGTTCTTTCTCAGCCTTGCGTCCGAGCGATGCCTGCACTCCTGGTATCGACAGGATGATATATAGCAAAGCCGGTACTGCCAGAGGCAGCACCAGCATCAGTACCAATACGGTGCGAAGAATTTTGTAAAATCTCTTCACTATGTGGTTAGAACCAATAAATTACATGCATTTTGCAACGGCCTTGTCGAGATCGGCGATGTCGAGCACGCGTTCCACGAGCTGACCGTCACGGTTGAATACGAATGTGGTGGGGATGGCTCCTACATTGTATTGGGAGAGGGTTTTGCTTCCGTTGGCCACATTGTTGAGCACAGTGATCCAAGGCAGATTCTTGGCAGTGCGCTTCCAGGCGTACTCATCCTCGTCAACCGACACCTGATATATTTCCAGGCCGTTGGCATGATACTTTTCATACACCTTGTTCAGCTCCACATTGAATGCGGGCGACCAGTCGGCGGCATAGGCTGTGAAATTAAGGATCACCGGTTTGCCGCTTGCTGTGAGTTCAAGCAGGGAGTGCTGTTTGCCTTTGTGGTCAAACAGGTTGATCTCGAACGCGCGAATCTCCTGGATGTTCAGCTGACGGCCTCCATCGGCTTTTTCGCTGGGTCGGCGGTTATTGAGATAGAGTTTGGTGAGATATTTTGTGCGCGGATCGTTGGGGCGCAACTGGGCGTAAGAATTTGCTACAGCCCCGATGATGCGGTGGTCAACCGAGGTTGTGGGGTTGAACAGAGGCATGTTGCCCACGCTCTTGCTGATCACATAGTAACTCACCACTCCGGCGGGATCGGCAAGTATCATTTTGCCAAGCTCGCGCTTTAGGTTGTCGTCGGTAACCACAGCTTTCACGCCGTTACGGGCGGCCGATGCTGTGAGCATGCTGTCGACTTTGGCGAGGTTCACAGCCTGGGGTGAACCGCTCAGGGTGTGGTTTGCTGCGATGTCGGGGGCTGTGGCGGTTACGGTCACAGTCTCAAGACTGTCGATGGGGAAGTAGACCGAACTCTCTCCTACACGGATACGGAAAATGTCGGGGTAGCCATGAGGCTCTCCGGCATATTTGATGGATCCGTCCTTGGAGGGATGTATTGTGTCGATCACGTACCAGTATCCCTGGTTGTTTCCTTCCAGGATTATGTTGTCACCTTCGGCCAGACCTTCGATCGAGCCGTTCAGGTGCCATTGGGGGCCGTTGTTGGAGCATGATGCCGCAATTGCAGCCATGCCTAAAAGGGCAATACGATATATGGATTTCATATGTTGAGGTTGTTTCGGATGAATAATAGTGCAAATTTACGCATTTTCTATAATTTATCCATCCATCCATATCGTTTTTTGCCCTTTTATTTTCCTATTTCGGGAAGATGGCGAGCCATGATGCCCAACCCGAGTGGGCGGGTGAGGGCTGGATTACTGGTTGTTCTGTATTTCGCGCATGCGCCGCATCTCCTCCTTGCGCTCGCCCGATTTTTCATATGACCGTCCCATGAGCATGAGCAGTGATCCTATGAGGATGATTGCGCATATCGACAGAGCTGTGGCGGTGGTTGCGAATGCTACCGCGCCCGAGAGAATTATTATAAGGTAAGCGAGAACTACTCCGATGAGTGCTACAAATCCTATCCAAAACAGGGCTTTTCCTATGGCTTTCATAACGTTGAAATTAATGAGGTTGAATATTGTGAGGGTGATTTGCCGTGAGGCGGTTGCCCGTCAGCACGCGCGTCACCTACATATATAAGGATGAAAGCACTGGAAATGTTCGCTCGGGTGTGGCGATAGATTGTAATATATTGGCTTATGAAAATAGTCACGGGCCCTGCAATTATTTTGCAGGGCCCGTGACTAACTATTGTTTGCTTTGGGTGAACAGTGGGGGTCGAACCCACGACCTTCGGAACCACAATCCGACGCTCTAACCAACTGAGCTATGCTCACCATCTTTGGTTTTGCGGTGCAAAGTTAAGGAGGATTTTTGAAACTACCAAACATTTTGCCAAATTTTTTCAATCAAAAAATAATTTGTACCTTTGCATACTACTTGAAATGTCCTATGAAGAATATTCGCAACTTCTGTATAATAGCCCATATAGACCACGGCAAGAGCACACTTGCCGATCGTCTCCTTGAGTACACCAATACTGTAGCCGGAAAGGATCTCCAGGCCCAGGTGCTTGATGATATGGATCTCGAGCGCGAGAGAGGTATCACCATAAAGAGTCATGCCATACAGATGAATTACCGCTTGAACGGTGAGGATTATGTGCTCAACCTGATCGACACTCCGGGACACGTGGATTTTTCCTACGAGGTGTCACGCTCCATCGCGGCATGTGAGGGCGCATTATTGATAGTGGATGCGTCGCAGGGCATTCAGGCCCAGACCATCTCTAACCTTTACATGGCTATCGACAATGATCTGGAGATTATTCCCGTCATTAATAAGGTGGATCTTGACAGTGCCAAGCCCGACGAGGTGGAGGACCAGATCATAGATCTGCTCGGCTGCGACCGCGAGGATATAATTCGCGCGAGCGGTAAGACCGGAATCGGTGTGCCCGAGATCCTCCAGGCTATCGTGGAGCGTATCCCCGCTCCCGAGGGCGATCCTGAGGCGCCGTTGCAGGCCCTTATATTTGACTCGGTGTTCAACCCTTTCCGTGGTATCATAGCCTATTTCAAGATCGAGAACGGATCCATAAGGAAGAACGATTTCGTGAAGTTTGTGGCCACTGGCAAGGAGTACAATGCCGATGAGATAGGGGTGCTGAAGCTCGACATGCAGCCGTGCGACAAACTGTCGGCCGGGAATGTTGGCTATATCATCTCGGGAATCAAGACCTCCAAGGAAGTAAAAGTGGGCGATACCATCACTCACGTACAGCGTCCCTGTGCCGCTGCGATTGATGGATTCGAGGAGGTGAAGCCTATGGTGTTTGCCGGTGTGTACCCTATCGAGACCGAGGATTTTGAAAATCTCAGGACTTCGCTTGAGAAACTCCAGCTCAATGATGCTTCGCTCACATTCCAGCCCGAATCTTCAATGGCTCTTGGATTTGGCTTCCGTTGCGGCTTCCTTGGACTCCTCCACATGGAGATCATTCAGGAGCGTCTCGGCCGAGAATTTGACATGGATGTGATCACCACAGTGCCAAACGTGTCCTACCGTGTGTATGATAAGCACAACACTATGACTGAAGTGCACAACCCCTCGGGCCTCCCTGATCCCACATTGATTGAACGCATCGAGGAGCCCTACATACGTGCATCCATAATCACTGCCGCCGATTATATCGGCCCGATCATGACCCTGTGTCTTGGCAAGCGTGGAGAGCTCGTTAAGCAGGAATATATCTCGGGCAACCGCATGGAGATGATATTTGATATGCCTCTCGGCGAGATCGTGATCGATTTCTATGACAAGCTGAAGAGCATCTCCAAGGGGTATGCTTCGTTCGACTACCATTTGCATGATTTCCGTCCAAGCAAGCTTGTGAAACTCGATATCCTTCTCAATGGCGAGAGCGTGGATGCCCTGTCGACTCTCACTCACGTGGACAATGCCGTTACTTTCGGCCGCCGCATGTGTGAGAAGCTCAAGGAGCTGATACCACGCCAGCAGTTTGATATCGCTATTCAGGCCGCGATCGGTGCCAAGATCATAGCACGCGAGACTATCAAGGCTGTGAGAAAGGATGTGACAGCCAAGTGTTACGGTGGCGATATTTCCCGTAAACGCAAACTTCTCGAGAAGCAGAAGAAAGGTAAGAAGCGCATGAAGCAGATCGGCTCGGTCGAGGTGCCTCAGAAAGCGTTCCTTGCCGTGCTCAAGCTTGACTGATGTCGACGCCTGACCGAACAATGTTATAAAAACATCGGAGCCCGCCACGCAACTGCGTGATGGGCTCCGATGTTTTTTGGGCGCGTTTTAGGATTCTTGGGCCAGGTTATAAAATGTTGATTTATTCCAGATCGCCGTGTTCGCCAAGCAGGCGCAGGGCCTCCTGGGCATCTGACTCGAACACCATGAGCCGTGCTCCACCGATAGCCGATGGCATGGGGAGTACCGATAATATGGTGCCGTTGTCCACAATGGCTCTTATGCCATGGTTTTCGAGCATTCCGCGGGCAATGTCGGCCGTCACGGGATTGGTGAATTGGGCTATGCAGGTGAGATCCATAATGATGAGGAGGGGTAGGGCGGTCTATATTATTTCTCGCGCATGTAGATATTCACGGGTGTGCCGTGGAAATCCCAGTTCTCGCGTATCTTGTTCTCCAGATAACGGCGGTACGGCTCCTTGACCCACTGCGGAAGGTTGCAGAAGAATATGAAGGTAGGTATGGGCGAGCCCTTGAGCATGGTCACATACTTGATTCTTACAAACTTTCCCTTGTTGGCTGGTGGCGGATAGGCCGAGATGGCTTCGAGCATCACAGTGTTGAGCTGTGAGGTCGGGACTACGCGCTGGCGGTTCTTGCACACATCGAGAGCGGTCTCGAGCACCTTGAAAATTCTCTGCTTGGTCAGTGCCGAGGCAAAGATGATGGGGAAGTCGGTGAACGGAGCGAAACGCGAGCGTATGGCATCCTCATAGTGGCGTATGGATTCCTTGGATTTATCCTCCACGAGATCCCACTTGTTGACCACAACCACGAGGCCCTTCTTGTTGCGCTGAATGAGCGAGAATATGGCCACATCCTGAGCCTCGATACCGCGGGTTGCGTCGATCATGAGCACACATACATCCGAGGCCTCGATGGCACGGATCGAGCGGATCACGGAGTAGTACTCGATATCCTCATTCACCTTGGTCTTCTTGCGTATTCCGGCAGTGTCGACCAGATAGAAGTCGAATCCGAATTTATTGTAGCGGGTGTATATGGAGTCGCGGGTTGTGCCTGCGATATCCGTCACGATGTGACGCTCCTGCTCCATGAATGCGTTCACAAGCGAGGACTTTCCGGCATTAGGACGTCCTACTATACATATCTTGGGGATATCATCGAGCTTATCGCCCTCGTCCTCATCCTTCTCGGGCATCTTGGCCACAACCTCATCCAGGAGATCGCCGGTGCCATATCCGCTCACGGCCGACACTCCGTAGGGGTCACCGAGGCCGAGGGAATAGAACTCAGCTATATTGTACAGTGAATCGCCGGCATCCACCTTGTTGGCCACCAGTATTACGGGTTTGGTGGAACGGCGTAGTATTTCGGCCACATGATCGTCAAGGTCGGTGACACCGTTGGTGGCATCTACCACGAAGAGGATTTCGTCGGCCTGCTCGATGGCAAGATGCACCTGCTTGTTGATTTCGGTCTCGAAGACATCCTCGCTACCTACCACCCATCCGCCGGTATCGACGATTGAGAATTCCTTGCCGTTCCAGTCCACCTTGCCATACTGGCGGTCGCGTGTGGTTCCGGCCTCGTCGTTGGTGATGGCTGTGCGTGTCTGTGTCAGACGGTTGAAGAGGGTAGATTTGCCCACATTGGGTCTGCCCACTATGGCTATTAACTGTGACATATCGATGATTACAATTTTTATATGCTTCTCCTACAGAAACAATTTGACCAATTGCCGGGTTCAACTCCTCGGCGTTTCTGTGTTGAGGGCCTGATTATTACCGCAAAGGTACAAAAAATCTCTCTAATGCCCAAACCTGTGGCATCAGAGAGATTTTATTGATCGGTGTTAGCTTTCCTGCATCTGCCGAAAAGCCTGTTGCCGGCTGGCCGGATGTAGGTTAACGCTCGATGGGATTATCTATCACACAGGCGTCAATTCCGGTCGACGGGCGGTAGCGCTTGGGGAATTGCCCCTTGTGCTTGTCCATCACGCCCGACGTCTGCAGATAGTTGCTCTCATCGCCAATGGAGAATATGCGCAGCACCTTGGGGAATTTCTCCAACGGTATGTCCGAGAACTGATCGGGATACTTGATGAACAGGGCGTCCCCCTCGATGTGGTTCACGAGTCCGTTGAACGTCCAGCCCACCTCATTGTCGGCGTCGGCCACCTCGAGCACCACGCCGGGGAGGCCGTTGAATTCACGGGGCGCGCCACGGTGGGGCAGATCGGTGGTGAACCATGCTGTCCAGTCGCGTCCGCCCTTGCTGATCGTGGCCTTCTTGCACTTGTATTCGCCTACGGTCTTCTCCTCGTCCGAGATGTTCCATTTATTGTCGCAGGGAGCATCCTTGAGCTTGAACTCATCAGCTATGATGCGATATGTGTTCACGCACCGTCCGGTCTCGGGATAGTAGAAATAGTACGAGGGAGTGAGATGATAGGCCAGTGAGGGATCTCCCCCCTGCTTGTCCTTGTTCTGCATCTTCCAGCGCACCTCGCCTATCCCCTCGTAGCTCATATCTAGAGCCACTTTTGGGGCTATGAGCACTACGCGGTCCTCCTCGAAAGTAAGATTGTTCTCCTTGTTGAACAGATACTTCAGGCGGTATCTCACGCCATACTCGGCAGTGTCGGCGTTGGCATAGTAAGCATCAGCCTCAGCCTTGGCTTTAGCCTGCATCTCTTTGGCCTGGGCCTCACGGTCGCCACCTTGCTGTCCGCGTCCCTGGTGCTGACCGTGCCTTTCGCCCGGTTGCTGTGCCGAGGCCGCTATAGCCACGGCCAGGGCAAATACCGATGTGATTATCGTTTTCTTCATGTGTCAGGGGTAATGGGATTACTTGGTGAAACGTTCTTTGATGAGAAACACCGGCACGGTCTGCTTGTATGACATCTGGAAGTTGCGGTATTGTTGAGGATTGCCGTAGAGGGAGAATGTGGAACTGACGATTGCTACCAGATTGCCGCACTCGTCAAAAATTGGACCGCCACTTGCGCCTACGCCATAGTCGGCTGTGATCTCGGTGATGTACTTGGTGGATCCTTTGCGGGGATCGGTCTTGCGGGTATTGTTGCTCACTATACCCTCAGTGAAGTGATAATACGCCCCGCTGGGGTGGGAGAGGCAATACACCGTGGCTCCCTGGGGCAGATCATCGCCGATGGTGGGAGCTGTGAGTTTGGTGCCCTTGGTGTCGACCTTGATTATGGCGAAATCGTTGAGCGGATCGATGGTGAGTACATCGGTCACAGGATAGCAATTGCCGTCATAGTCCATCACGAAGCGGCCACGGTCGGTGCCCACCTTGTGGTTCATGGCTCCGCGCAGCACCATGTCGGCCACTACGTGGAAATTAGTGGCACACACGCCATCGGGGGTCAGCACCACTGCCGAGGCATTGGAATAGGCCGAGTCGGCCTTGATATAGGGCACATGCTCCATCTTGCCGAATACGAGCGAGCTGCGGTGGCACTTCTCGAACACCTGTTCGGCCGAGAGCTTTTTCTTGCTCGCGCCTTTCAGGTCCGAGAGCTTCCCCACAGGACCGTCAATGCTCATGTCGGTGAGTATGCGGGCTTCGATCGAGTCCACATGCGCGTCGGGATTCTCCTTGAGTATCTCACGCATCTGGGCTGTCGCGTGGGTCAGCTTTTCAGGAATATCGGTGAAATGCTTGTTGACTTCACCGTGGACTGGTGATATACCCAGCAGACTCACGACTGCCACTGAGGCGGCCATGAGTCTGCGTGGATAGGATATGAATTTAATCATGCTCGGATTGAGTGTCGATTATTTCTCGATGTTGCCGAGAGTGCGTCCGGCAAGCTGGATAGCGATAGGGCTCATGGTGTTTAGACGGGTGCGGATGAACTTGGACACACCCTTGGCCGATGCTGCTTCCTCAAGGTTGAAGAGGCGGGGCAGGTTCATGATCAGCACTTCCTTGTTGCGGTCGCTCAGCGTGTCATAGTTGCTCTCGCAGAACGCCATGAAATCGGCATCGTTGAGGGCGTTGCGCTGCTCGATGAAATTGAACATCGAGTTATACTTGTTGTCGTCGTTGAGGCCGAGGTCGGCGAAATCCTTCTTGAGCTGGGCATAGGTGTCGGCGTTGAACAGTCCCTCCTTGCGCTTGTAGCCCGAGAAGTAAGTGTTGAGCTCGTTGTGGTAGAGATCGGCGATGCGCTTTTTCACGGCAGGTGTGGTGTTTGCACCAAACTTGTCGCGGTTGGCCACCATGAAACGGGCACGGTCGTTCTCAAGATCCACGGTGTAGGTGGTGAAGATGAAGCTGTTCTCATCCTTCAGGCGGTCGGCATCATTGAGCGATGCGAAATACTCGTCGATCACCTTGAAGCCATTGGCCTCGTCGCGGGCTTCCATAAACTGCATGGCATAAGCGTTAACCAGCTTAGGGTTGCGCTCGCCGGCCACGTAACGCTCCTTGATGCGGGCGGGCTGCATGTCGGGATCGAGGCTGGTCTCGAGCTTGGCCACGAACTTCTCGCCGTCCATAGCACCGCTGAATTTAGCCTGGAGTTCGCCGGCGCTGTTTACTATCACGTAAGTGGGGTAGGCGGTCACGCCATATTTCTTGGAAAGGTCCAGACCCTCCTTCTCGGCATCGAGTTTCAGGGGGATGAACTTGGCGTTCATATAATTGCCCACCTCAACCTGGGGGAACACCTTGTTGGACATCATCTTGCAAGGACCGCACCATGTGGTGAAGAAATCGATGAACACGAGCTTGTTCTCCTGCTTGGCTGCTGTGAGGGCCTCATCAAAGGTGATGTGACGGAAATCGGTCTGGGCAGACGCTGTCAAGGTTGCTGTCCCTACGAGGAGGGCTGCTAAAAACTTTTTCATATGTTTTAAATTGGTAAGTGTTATGTGACGATTGGTTATTGGAGGTAAGAGAGCTTTGGCCCGAATGGCATTGCTTTTTGACGGCATTGTAATACTTAAGGCGGGTCAAATTTAGCAAAAAAACATTGATTTGCAAATTATTGTCGCGGTAAATATTGCCTTATAAAAGTATGACTTATATAATTTCTGAAAGTTTAATCCCCCGTAGAAAAAACTGCCCGGGAAAACCCGATTGATTTAGGATTTTTCCAGGCAGTTGATCTTTAGGATATTTTTAGAGACCCGAGATTGATGTTATTAATATATAGCACCATCTTTCCATAAAACGGACTTTATCTCAAGATCTATTTCCCAATCTTGACCATCCAGATGAGTGAATTCGATCTTATCAGCATTTTCAATCGTCTTCATCTTATAGAGATGTCCTTTGTCGCCGTCAAAAGTTGCAACCCAATAATTAGTTGCATCATTTGTAAGATTGTTTTCTCTGGGTGAAGCGAAGTCGGGTGCAAGATAAGTGATGTTTCCATCAAATTGTTTGCTTTCGAGTCTCTTTGCCACATAGTCGTAAGCATATAAGGTATTGCCTACAGAATAGTATATTATAGAGTTGGCTCCGGAAGCAAAGAATATCTGCTCACGATCCAGGAATCCGGTCATTGATGCAACATCAAGATTGCAGAAATATGGATTCCTGATTGATGGCTGAGGATTCCATCCTATCGAGGGGAATCCTAACTCAAAACGATACAGGCAATATTTATCATCGTTATCCTTCATGATGAAATTGCAACGACCGCTTGAAAGTCTATGATCGTTTTCTCCATAGACCAAGGTTCGTCCGTTGGGCTGATTCATCAGATAGATTCCTAATTGTTGCAATACAACGGTATTTGAGATTTGCCCCATATGAGTGAATCCAAGGGCAGTACCTATTACGTATGAGAAACAGTCGTTGTCTGTATCATATAGGATTACAGGTGAATATTGGCTGCTGTAGTCTGTCTGCGCATGTGAAATAGTCTTTCTTGTGTTATAGAAGATATAGGGATAGAATTTGAAAAAGATCTTGGAGGTATTGGAGTACCTGTTGATCGGTTGATTCATCTTTTCTGTTCTCTTATGTCCGAAGAATTGGTCCTCGGTTAAATAGAATCGGGGTACCTGGCTTAGAGCCGCAGCATATCTGCCTTCACCTTTTTGCAGTGCGAGGCCCATAAGCTTAATGGGCGTTTTATGAGGTTCGAGACACTCAATTAAGCCAAGATCATTGAATTCCTCACCGATGGATTCAAGGGTCTGTTCGTTTGTGAAGATTGGGTTATACGTACCATCTTCTGTCTGAATGTAAAAACGATTGGATCGGGAGTTGCCGGTAAGATACATAGTCTTGGCATTCCGGATTTTAGTCTCGGAATTGTCAAATATGTCCTTGGCATAGATCGTATCATTCTTACCTTGAATCATTGTGAGCATATCCAATCCTATCATGTTGTCGGAATGAGGACGGTTGCCAAGGATAAGAAATCCTCGGGTAAATGGAGACGAAAGCACAAGATTCGTGCTTAGATTCTTCTCATAGCCCGTAGTTTTATCTCTGACAACGAGATAAAGATTATGTGTGCCCGGAGATGCTTGAGCTAACCATTCCAGATCCTTCTCATGACTTATAGTATCATGTACATGGTTGCCTCCACAGCGATACCAGGTATACTCGTAGTTGGAAAGATCATCTCCGGTAAGGGATCCGGTGATTTCAGGCTTGATTGAAATCACATCGTTGTAGGCCATTCCATAGTAATTCTCCTCCAATCCTCCGATGGATATCTCATTGATTGGAGTGATGTCATAGTTGGTCTCATCCTCGACACAGGCGGTCGACAACAGCCCGATGGCGAATAGTGAGATATATAATTTAGTATTCATTATTTGAAATATTAGTATGGCTATTATTGCAAATTACATGTATTCAGGTCTTGAATCCTCTCCCCAGGGAAGTAGTGAGCTCGGGCACCACATCATTGTTCCATCGGGATCAAGAACCCAGTATTCACGGCCTTTGTTGTACTGCTCCAATAGGTATTCAGCAAGAAGTGTCTGAGCCATTGTATAGCGGGTAGCCGGTGGCCACATGTTAGCATTGTCATTCCATGTGTCGATTGTCCAGCCAAGACGTTCATTGGTAGTGTCAAGAAGAATTCGCATCTTAGTCTCTGACCATATGCCCATGAAGTTATCAACCCATCCCGGAGGAGAAACAAGGAAGTTATTGATAAAGATATTATGGATCGATGGATCGAGGTTCAGATGGTTGTATTCGTTCAGAAGAGATGCAGAAGTGTGAATAATCGGCATTTTTCCGTATCCTGCGGTGTCAAACGGAAGAACGAAGTGCTCACCGGGTATTAATCTTACCTGGAGCATCAGGTTCTCGTCGTTCATGCGCTCAGTCTTATGGAATAGTATTCTCACCAAGGTGCGCGTCTGCCCGGCACGAATGATTGCATCCTCTTCAGGATCTACAAGCTCATATTCAATGCCTTCCAATGCGGTTGTACTATCGTTAACCACTTCGATGCCAAAGGGGCGGTCGTAATCTTTTACGGATCCTGCTACCTGAATATTCAATCTCAGAAGCGAATCGGATTGAGCAATACCTCCAAAGCCTATTTTTGAATAAGCCTGTTGCATATTCTTACCGCCTCCGGTGGGATCGATGTTATTTTCAAAAGTGGCAACGCCCCACTGCTGTGAGAAATATAAAGCGTCCATGCCGCTATATAGATCGATGTCCTCCTTGGTGCATCCCGACCATAATGATGTTATGGAGAGGATGAGAGTGAGATATATTAATTTTTTCATGTTCTTATCGTTATGAATAGTTACTTACCTGAATGTGTACGTTTGTTGAGTTCGGCTTCAGGAATTGGCCATATATAATTGGAGAGCAACATATTGAAGTCATATGAGCCTGTACGGCTTATGATGCGTGTCTCCTGGCGACGCTTATAGAAATAATACAATTGACCTTCTGCGAGCGTCTCTCTTGCAAATTCATATAATAAATCTACATTGAAATTACCACTGGTTTCCAAGCTCGGGCAATTTCTATGGAGGCGGACTTCATTCAATAGCCTGTAAGCTTCATCAGCATTTGATGCCGATTCTGCTGCTATCAAGTACATTTCGCTCAAACGTATCATGGGTAGCATGTAACGGAATGTCTCTTCTGTTGCCCCGCTTTTGAAATCGTCATACTTTGTCAGATACAACGTAGTGCCGATAGGGTTATCATCATCACCAGCGCCCTGAGGAGGATCAGCTAATGCCCATTGATCACGGCGATAATCATTTACATAGTCATACAGAAGTCCTACCTTGGAGTCTTCGCCATCTTTATTTTCTCCATAGAATGTGAGACGTAGGGAAGAGGATATGCTTGATGCAAATACTGCACTATTATACTTGCTCCTTTGGTTATGGTATAACGAAAACATAACCTCGGTTGAGAACATCAGGTCGGGCTTGCCATCGGCATGCACACGCTCGTCGGTGATCCAAGGGAATACTTCAAGTGATTCAGTTGTTACCTTATCAATGATTTCTTCCTTAGCCACTTTGTAAGCATTGGTTTTGTCTCCAATCCACTGGTATGCACGTGCAAGAAGACCCTGAACGGCGTAATAGTTCAATCGGAGCTGACGGAATGACATGTCATAACTTGCCACGCCATTGTCTTCCACTTGAGTGTCCCTGATACCCTCAGTGATGATCGGGTCTGACTCCTTGAGCAATGATGAAGCCTCGGTCAGATCACCAATTATGCGTTCCATGATTGCTTTATTTGTCAGGAACGGCTTGATTTCACGGCTGGTATCGTCCTGATATGGTATAGTCTCGGCATCAGGATTGGTAGCGTATATCGCACCATGTCGGCGAAGTATATCGAAATGGAGCATAGCCCTCATGGCTAATGCCTCACCACGGAGGACATTGTATTGGGTTTGGCTTAACGGAGTATCGCCGATGCTTGTGAGGTGATCAAGTATAGTATTGGTGTTGGCGATAAGAGTATAAGCCTTATTCCACAATGCACCATTTTTGCTTTCAAAACCGGCATCGCTGAAGCTATATGATTGGTATATCCTGTAGGTATTATCCCTCATGTCATCGGTCACGTAGTAGTACTGAGCCATAACATCAAGAATGTCATTGAGAGATCCTACAGTGTAATAGTCATTTAATGACATATATACTCCATTAAGAGCTGCTACATATCCTGGGTAGTTGCTGAAAAGCACCGGTTCCATGATCTTGTCCTCCATCTCCACCTGCAACCAATCCGAGCAGGAGGAAAGGGAGAGCAATATAGAGGCAGATGCCGCAACCTTTATAATAGTTTTTTTCATTTTTAAATCCTTTAGAAATTTAAGATTAGAAGCTCAGTCCGAGAGACATTGAGCATGAACGCTGGAACGGATAGCTCAATCCACGTTCCTCCTTGATATTCGAGATACGGAAGATGTCGTTCATGTAGAAGCGGAGATCAACCGATGATGCACCGATCGAATGAAGGAACTTTGCGGTGGATGTCCTGTAGCCAATATTGATGGATCCACAAGTCAGTGTATTCTCAGTCTTGATGAAGCGCGTTGTGATATGAGACGTTGATGTATCATCGATACGCTTGTATTTGGCGATATCGCCAGGTTTCTTCCAGCGGTCAGTGAGAGCGCGAACATCCTGATTGTATTTTCTGGCGTCCGAACCAATATTCTCTACCTTATCCATAAGTGTTGAAAGAGTGACATCACCACCCATCTTGAATGAGAATGAAGCTCCGAATGAGAATCCTTTATAGAGGAATGAGGTCGAGAAGTTGCCTTGGATATCAGGGGTCGAATCTCCAATAAGTACTTCATCATCGGCATTCCATTCATATGTGGGTGTGCCATTCTTCTTCAACAGCAACTCGTTACCGGTCGCTGGATCAATACCGAGTGAACGTACAGCATACAATCCGGAAATACTTGCCCCATCAAACATGCGTGTGAGAGATGTGCTTGATTCACGACCTTCTTCATTGTACTGTTCAAGAAGATTGCCTATGCCATAATATTTAGTGGTGTAGTGGTTCATATTGCCACTTATATACCAGCTGAAATCGTATTTTTTAATTATATAATATGTTGCACTGAGGCTGATGGAACGGTTATCTGTGCCACCGACATTCATAGGAGCGGATGCCACGCCGGTGGAACCCGGGAGGTCTATGCGTACGAGCTGAGGATCCGTTTTGCGGATCTGGTAATCAGCGTTAAGAGATAGTCTGTTATTGAACAAGGTTGTGGTGATACCAACGTTATATGTATTGGTCTTCTGCCATTTCAGTCCGTTGTTACCCCATTGCTCAATAATATTGGCGATTCCGAATGGATTGGAATAATCTTTGAGGAACGCATATATTGAAGCGGCAAGTTTGGCGTCATAGTTCTGGTTGCCGGGGTTACCGTAAGATGCTCTGATCTTAAGATAGTTTACTATATCGGATGCCTTGAACCATTTTTCATTGTGTACATTCCAACCGATACCTACCGACCATGTGGATGTGAACGGGTCATTGATGCCAAATTGGGAAGCACCACTCATACTCCAGTTGAAATCAAGAAGATACCTCATATCGTAGGAGTAGTTACCATTGGCATAGTAGCTTACATTTCTGGTCTTTGAATCAGATGATGACGGTTTGCCTTCGGGATAGCCCTGCGAGAAGTTGGGATTCCAGAATGTATCGCTTGAATAGCCTTGGGCTCCGAATGAATACGACTTATTATTTTTTTCCGAGAACTGCATACCGCCAACAAGATTTATGGTATTGTTGCCTATGGCAGTGCCATACGTGGCATTGATACGTCCATTATAGCTATTAGCGGTTGAATTTTGGTTAGTATAGTAACCTCTCTTCAGACCCTCCAGCTGAGCCTGGGATGTCTCGTTTGGAGATGTATATGATTCATTTGTTGTCTTCTGCATCTGGTACTGGAAGTTACCGCGCAGACGAAGCTGACGTGTGGCACGCCATTCAAACTGGAAATTATTGGTTATGCTCGTGATGTCGCTTTTCTTGAAACTGTTCTGTTGCATATCCCATATTGGGTTCCAAACATATGAATCTCCCTCTCGGTATACATATTTGGGAGCTTCTCCGGTATATTCATCATATTTGGAGTAAAATGGGTTCATCCTTGAGAATTCGCTGAAAGATACGGTCTCATTGTTGGAACTCACATTATTGATGGTGGTCTGATTGGTGAAATTGAAGTTGTCGACGCGGTAAGTAAGATTGACATTACCATTGATTACATCTCGATTCGACCCTTTCATGACACCCTCATTTTTATTATAAGAAAGTCCGGCTCCATAGCGGAAGGATGGGTCACCACCTTGAATATACACGTTGTGTGTCTGAGAGATGGCGGTGCGGAGAGGTTCATTCATCCAGTACGTATTATTGCCCATGTCAACAAGCCTGCGACGACTGAAATAGGCATTTCTATTGCTTTCTCCAATGGGAAGACCGTCTTCGCCAAGCGTGCCATATTCGCCGGAGAGAAGCTCGTATTGTAGCTTCTGTTCCGAGTTCATGAGGTTATAATCTGAAAGGTCGGCCCATGCAAACTGGAGAGTTCCGTTGTAGCTGAGCTGCAGACGTCCGGCTTCAGGTCTTTTGGTCTCTACAACGATCACACCGTTAGCGGCCTTGGAGCCATAAATAGCGGTAGCGGAAGCATCCTTAAGAATATGTATACTCTCGATGCGGTCCATGTTAAGGTCATTGATGGCCTGGAGTGTTGACTCGAATCCGTCAAGAATGAAAAGAGGTTGGTTGGGGTCGGTCTCATACTCCTGCGCGAGTGCCTGGGGGTTCATTTCACCGTTAATGGTGAATTTGGGCATAGTATTGGGGTCCGATCCCATGAGGGTATTCTCAGGCATAATGATCGATGGATCAAGCGCCGACAGACTCTTAAGAATGTTGTTGGAGCTGATCATTTTCAGATCATCCTTATTGAATGATGATACTGAACCTGTGAAACTCTCGATGTTTCGAGTGTAAATACCGTTGGCCACAACCTCTCCGAGCTGTTCGGCATTTGATTCCATGCGCACGGTGACGAACTTGTTGGCACCGGCTCTGACTTCAATAGGTTTCATGCCTATTGAATTGAAAACGAGCGTACTGGTTCCTTTGGGGCCGGGAAGGATGAAACGTCCGTCAATATCGGTAGCTACGGCCGCCGTTTTTCCCTTAATGCTGACAGTAACTCCTGGTAGTGGTTCACCTTCTTCGTCGATGACCTCGCCTCGGTAGACAACTGTTTTGGGATTGTCAGACATTACAACTGACTGAGCTTCAATGGAGTTAGCCCCCCTAAAGCCAAAAAGACAGCCGTAAATATCGCTGAAAATCGCATTACGTTTTTTCTCATGCTTTTGTCCTTTGGTTTGAGTATAATGATTGATTGATAATGTGACTTATTTTGAGAGTCTTGTTAAGTATTAAATGTCAGGATTTTTAGCAGAGCCTAAATATCCGTTAAGGAGAATGTTAATTTTAATAAATCTTTAATGGTGAACGATTGGATTTAAGTGATTTTTACTTTTTGCAAAATAAGGAATAAAAATTGTAAAAAACAAGCAAAGTATGCAAAAAGTGCGGTTTTTATTTAAAAAAAGAAATAAAATAGAGTTGCAATTTCTCATTCGGAAGCTGAAATTGAATTAAAATGGAATAATGTCAATGCGACAACATCCTATCTACAGACCGCTGTGGTCACGATATTGACATCAATTTGTTATCTTTAAATATACAAATAGGTGCTTTTTGACCTGAAATCTGAAAATCGATTAAAAAAAGAAAATTATTTTGTGGCGATTTTGTCCAAAATGTCAATTCCTGGGCGATTCATGCCCCTCTCAGCCCGTTTATCGCCACTTCCGCTTAACCTTACTATCCTTTTGCCTATGGATTTTGCCATCACATTGCGTCCCCCCCATCGGCCGAGGGGGTAGGGAAGACAAAAGCATCTCCAGCTAAATGATCCTATATATTATTAAGGTGGTAAAAGAGTATTTTCATCCGTCTGCCATGAGCCGCAAGGGTAAGGTTTAGGTATGATTTGTTAAAAAATCATCCTCCATTAGAAACCGTATCAAATAAATTTAAACAGTTTCTTTGGGTGAAATCGATCTTTTATTCATAAATTTGTGACCGATAAAGGTCTTACATATCTATACCTGTATATACCTGCTATGTTTCATCCGCTCGAAAATCTCAGTAAATACAACGTGATACTTGCCAGCGGTTCCCCCCGCCGGCGTGAACTCCTCGGTTTGCTCGATATTGATTTCACAGTCGACACCTCCCATCCGGTGGACGAGACGGTGCCACCCGGCACCGAGGCCCACGACGTGCCCGTGTACCTCTCCTGCCTTAAGGCCGATGCCTATCCGCTGACTCCCGGCGATGACCGCCTCGTCATCACGGCCGACACCGTTGTGATCCTCGACGGCGACGTGCTCGGCAAGCCCGCCGATGCCTCCGAGGCCATGGAGATGCTTCGTCGCCTGGCCGGACGCAAGCAGACGGTGGTCACAGGTGTCACCCTGCGCACAGCCATGCGGAGTCTCACCTTCAGCGCCACATCTGTGGTGGAGTTCGGAGAGCTCACCGATGATGAGATACGCTATTACATCGACCGCTATCACCCCTTCGATAAAGCCGGTGCCTATGGCATACAGGAATGGATAGGGGCCGCCGCCATCAAGGGAATCGACGGAAGTTTTTACAACGTGATGGGCTTGCCGGTCCATCGACTGTATGAGGCATTGAAGAGCTTTTAAGACTTACTTAACATTTTTTGCTTTACGGTCGCACTTTTTGGCATGGTTTTTGTTATACTTTTAAAAATAACACTCATCACGCCACCAATTAGTATAGAAATTAATGGAAACAGTATATTCTCAAAAATTTAAGGATACGGTCAACTCTACCCCCGTGCTTGCTGCCCGTCACAACAGCCGTTATGTGATGCCCGAGCACCTGCTGTTGGCCCTGCTGTCCGACTCGGGTTCGGAGGCCGCCCAGCTCATTGACCGGGCTTCGCGCGACAGCTCCTCAGCCCGGCTCCAGGAGTCGCTCGACAAGGAACTGTTCAACGCCGCCGCCGAGAGCGGTTACTCCGGCACCGTAGCCGTGTCTGACGTCTCCGTGAGCGATCTCACCAGTCGTATAATCAAGCTCAGCGTTCTCGAGGCCCGCATGCTCAAGAGCAATGTGGTCGATGCCGTGCACCTGTTGCTTGCCATCTTCCATAACTCCGATGCTCAGAACTCGGCATTTATGGAGCCGTTTCGCCGTGCCGGGGTGACTTACGAGTCGCTCTACCGACTCCTGGCCGGAACTTCCGATCAGCCCATGAGCCTTCAGCGCGACGGCGATGATGAGGATGAGGAGGACGATGACACCCCATCGGCTTCATCAGGCCCCTCAGGCCGTCAGCAGTCCGGCCCGCGTCGCGAGACCCAGGGTGGTGCCTCGCGTGGCAATTCTGATACCCCCATGCTCGACAAGTTTGGCTATGACATGACCCGTGCCGCCGAGGAGAACCGTCTCGACCCCGTGGTGGGTCGCGATGTTGAGATCGAGCGTCTCGCTCAGATCCTCAGCCGCCGCAAGAAGAACAATCCTGTCCTCATTGGCGAACCCGGTGTGGGCAAGTCGGCCATTGTCGAGGGATTGGCTCTGCGCATTGTCAAGCGCAAGGTGTCACGCATCCTTTTCGACAAGAGGGTAGTGTCGCTCGACATGGCCTCGCTCGTAGCTGGCACCAAGTATCGTGGCCAGTTCGAGGAGCGTGTCAAGGGCATCCTTGACGAGCTTGCCAAGAACAAAAATATAATCCTCTTCATCGACGAGCTTCACACCATAGTGGGAGCAGGCAACGCCGCCGGCTCGATGGATGCCGCCAACCTGCTCAAGCCCGCCCTCGCCCGCGGTGAGATCCAGTGCATCGGAGCCACCACTCTCGATGAGTACCGCAAGAACATCGAGAACGATGGCGCCCTCGAACGCCGCTTCCAGAAGGTGATGGTCGAGCCTACCACACCCGAGGAGACCCGCGTCATCCTCGATAACATCCGCGAGAAATACGAGGCTCATCACAATGTCCTCTACACCCCCCAGGCTCTCGACGCTTGCGTAGCGCTCACCGAGCGTTATGTCAGTGACCGCAATTTCCCCGACAAGGCCATCGACGCTATGGACGAGGCCGGAAGCCGCGTGCACGTGACCAACATTGCCGTCCCCGCCGCTATCGAGGAGCTTGAGAAGGAGATCAACGAGGCCGCGGCCGAAAAGCTCCGCGCCGCCCAGGCTCAGAACTTCGAGAAGGCAGCCTCTTATCGCGACCGTGAGCAGCAGCTCAAGGCCCAGCTCGATGAGGCCAACGCCCAGTGGCAGGAGAAGCTCTCGACCATGCGCGAGACCGTCGACGAGGACAAGGTGGCCGAGGTCGTGGCCATGATGACCGGAGTGCCCGTGCAGCGCATTGCCCAGGCCGAGGGTAAGCGCCTCAAGGAAATGGGCCCCTCCATCAAGTCCCAGATCATCGGTCAGGACACCGCTATCGACAAGATTGTCAAGGCCATCCAGCGCAACCGCATCGGCCTCAAGGACCCCAACAAGCCTATAGGCACATTCCTCTTCCTTGGCCCCACCGGCGTCGGCAAGACCCATCTGGCCAAGAAGCTCGCCGAATACATGTTTGATACTTCCGATTCCCTCATCCGCATCGACATGAGCGAGTATATGGAGAAGTTCACCGTGTCGCGTCTCGTTGGAGCGCCTCCGGGATACGTTGGTTACGAGGAGGGCGGTCAGCTCACCGAGAAAGTGCGCCGTCATCCCTATTCCATAGTCCTGCTCGACGAGATCGAGAAGGCCCACCCCGACGTGTTCAATCTCCTCTTGCAGGTGATGGACGAGGGCCGTCTCACCGATTCGCTCGGCCGTCGCGTGGATTTCAAGAACACCATCCTCATCATGACCTCCAATATCGGTTCCCGTCAGCTCAAGGACTTCGGCGGTGGCATAGGCTTCAATTCCCGTCCGGCCGACGACCGCGAGGTGAGCCAGGGTGTGATCCGCAAGGCGCTCAACAAGGCTTTCGCCCCCGAGTTCCTCAACCGCATCGACGACATCGTGATGTTCGATCCCCTGAGCCGCGAATCCATTTTCAAGATCATCGACATCGAGCTTGCAGGCTTCTACAAGCGCGTCGGTCAGCTTGGATATAAACTCACCTTGACCGACGAGGCCCGTGACTTTGTTGCCGACAAGGGCTATGACTCCCAGTTTGGAGCACGACCGCTCAAGAGAGCCATTCAGAAGTATCTCGAGGACTCGCTTGCCGAGCTTATAATCGACGATACCGTCAAGCCCGGCGATGAGATCTACGTCTCCTACACCCCTGGAGCCGATAAGCTATCCACCGAGATACGTCATCCTAAAGAATAAAACTCCATTCTGATGAATATTTTAAGGGCCTGCAATAGGCTCGTCCTCAGCGGACGTGACTATTTCTATATAATCCTCGGCATATTGATATATGCCGTAGGATTTACCGTTTTCATCCTCCCTCACCATGTGGTGATCGGGGGGATGTCGGGTTTTGGCACGTTGGTCTACTATTTCTCGGGCGAACGCATCCCTGTGGCGGTTGCCATGTATTGTAGCAACCTTCTCCTGCTCCTGTGCGCGTTGCGCTACCTTGGTCGCAGCTTTGTCGTAAAGACGGTGTTCGGTTTCACTATGTTGTCGCTTGTGATCGGAGCCATGGAGACCTACTTTGCTTCCCGTCCGCCTCTTGTGAGCGACATGACCATGAGCATACTCATGGGAGCCATGCTCCTCGGCGTTGGTATAGGCATATACTACAGTCACAACGGCACCACCGGTGGCACCGATATTGTGGCCGCTGTCATGGAACGCGTCAGCTCTATGAGTGTGGGCCGCACCATGATGATAGTCGACATGTCCATTGTGGCCGCTTCATTCTTCCTTCCGTTCGACGGTGGCGATATGGAGGCCCGCATCCAGGCCCGCACCGAGACCATCATCTACGGCTGGGTTGCGATATTTGTGTACTCCTATATTGCCGACCGGTTCATTGTGGCCGATAAGCAGACCATCCAGTTCTTCATCCTTTCCGACAAGTGGGAGGAGATCGCCTATCGCATCACTCACGAGACCGGGCGTGGTGTCTCCACTATCGACACCCATGGCTACTGGACCGGAGCGAGCCGAGTCCTGCTCCTCGTGTGGTGTCGCCAATACAATACAGCCGAGATATTCCATATCGTACACGAGGTCGATCCCAATGCCTATATTACCGACTGCGATGTGCGTGGAGTTTGGGGCAACGGTTTCGACACATTGAAGCTAAAGCCCCGTAAATGACGGACATCCCACCACCTTGCTAAATAAACCGACCATGAAGAAATTACTTTTTGCACTATTTGTTTTCGCCTCGCTTGCATCATCGGCCCAGGAAAAAATCGAGATGTTGCTGTGGAACCCCGAGGCCAAGGACGTGAAGCTCGATGTCAAGGACCTGACACGTGATCCCGGCATCACTGTCTACTGTCCCTCCAAGCCCAATGGTATTGCTGTGATCATGTGCCCGGGTGGAGGCTATTCCCATCAGGCCATTAACCATGAGGGACACGATATGGCTGCCTGGTTCAATGCCCAAGGCATCACTTACGCTGTCTTGAAATACCGTTTGCCTCAGGGCGATCCCACCCTCCCGTTATCCGATGCCGAGCAGGCTGTTCGCATCCTTCGTACCCATGCCGGTGAGTGGGGCATCAATCCCGCCAAGATAGGTATAATGGGAGCTTCAGCCGGCGGACATCTTGCATCCATGCTTTCCACACATTATTCCGACTCCACCTCACGCCCTGATTTTCAGGTACTGTTATATCCGGTTGTAACCATGGATCCTGCCGTTACTCATGCAGGATCGCGCACCAATCTGCTTGGCAAGGAAATATCTCCCCAGCAGCAACAGCGTTACTCCAACGAGCTTCAGGTGACCCCATCCACCCCTCAGGCGTTCATAGTCCTCTCCTCCGACGATAGGGCAGTCCCCCCTGCTAACTCTATCAACTACTATTCAGCACTCATCGCCAATAAAGTCCCCGCCAGTATGCACGTTTACCCCATCGGCGGACATGGCTGGGGTTTCCGCGACTCCTTCCCCTACAAACGTGAATGGACCGGCGAACTTGAAAAATGGCTCCGCGAGCAAATCCTGAAAAAATAATCCCGTCCCCCCAAGCCTCGAAGAGGCGATGTAATTCCCCCGCCTCGATGGAACGTTCAAATCTCCCGTCAGGGCTACACCACCCACTAAGCCTCGAAGAGGCGATGTAGTTATAGCTCCTACCACGAGCCTGTTGTCACCGTCCCGCAGGCTACATCGCCCACTAAGCCTCGAAGAGGCGATGTAATTATAGCCCCCACCACGAGCCTGTCGTCGCTGTGCCGCAGGCTACATCGCCCACTAAGCCTCGAAGAGGCGATATAGTGGGGAAATGAAACACATACCAATTTGGGCGTCGAAGACGTCCTATAATTCCCCTCGTCCACCCTCCCTAACCTCCTATATCCCACCAATATACCCTAAAAATTCTCTTGTTCTTTGGCCTAAATCCAAAACCCTTTGGCTCTATGGTCTAAAAACTCTATTGTCTATACTCTATACTTTCCCCTCTATACTTTCCCCTCTATACTTAAAAATAAAAAATCTCTGGCCCTCTGGTCTAAAAATTCACCCACTACACGACATTATCGCACCATTTCCCCGGTAAATGTAACCTACCTTTGCCGGTGATATGAAACCAACGAGCCACAAGGTAACCCACCTGACAAAACGAATCCGTCGACCCGACATCTGGTGTCACCAATTCTCACGCTTTCTCGGCCGGGAACTAACCCCCGTCGAGAAAACCGTCATATCCCGGCTCGAACGCGCCCGCCGGCTCTCCCGCCCGCGCCCCATCGTCATCGTAGACCCCAAAGGCTACGACTCCACCGACCTCCTCCGTTCATACCTCGACTACCGCCTCGCCACCTCCCCCGAGGGCGCAACCGCACTCCTCTACCTCTCCAAAGAAGGAAAAGATAGAGAATTCGGCAAAATGTACCCCGAATACACCGGCTACACCCGCCGTCAGGTCAAAACCCTCCACAAACGCATCCGTTACGCCTCCTACACCCGCCCCGACAGCGTTCGAGGCACCTCACCCGCCTTCATGCTCCTGCTCAACACCCAGGAATATAAAGGCTACTCCCCCATGCAACCCAACCCCGGGAAATTCCTCAGCCTCTGCTCCGCACTCTTTCCGTTATTGTGCGGCATAGGCTTCCTTGTCATACACATAAACGTCGACAGAGAACAGATCCCCGCCTTCTTCTACCTCGGCATGCAGGGCCACACCACACAACGGCCCCCTAAACCCGAGCCCCCGGTCGAGACCGCCATACTCGTCCTCACCGACCCAACGTCCATCCTCCGCTGGAGCCTGCCCACCCGCGAGGGCCCGCAAGGCCACCCCGCAGACGATGCTCCAATCCCCCGCCCACCCATACCCACCTAAGCGGAGCGCCGACCTCCGCCGTTCCCACCGGAACCAGCAATAAGGTTACAGAAAATAGTAGAGCTACAAAATAGTATTCATTGCCAAAAAGGATAGCTCATAAACCTATAAACTTCTAAACCTATAAACTCCCCAACAGCTCGGCAAGAGCCCCTTGACATACTGCTACAATACTAAAAAACGAATGACTCCCACCCGTGACGGGCCGGAGCCATTATATCTATAAAGAGCCATTACATCTATAAAAAAAGATCTCTGGTCCTCTGGTCTAAAAACTCTAATCCCTATACTCTATACTCTATACTCTCCCCTCTATACTTGACATTAAACAAAAATCACTTGATAAGAGCCCGGAACACACTGAGAGACATCTCACTTCCGGCCATTATTGAATGATTCCTGTCGGTTCGGATTGACTCTACAACACCGCCCGCTTCCTTCACCAATAATTCCCCGGCGGCCACGTCCCATAGATTCAGATTCAACTCCCAATAGGCATCAAAGAACCCAGCTGCAGTGTAAGCCAGATCGATAGCAGCCGAACCCATGCGCCTTATACCACGGACACGTGTGCTCACTCTCGAAATATTATCGAGATTATTGTCGGGATTCCTGTCGCGGTCATACGGCATACCGGTTGCCACCACCATCGTGGAGAGCTTCTCATTCTCCACGCAATGCAGCCTCTGTCCGTTCAGATATGCCCCGCACCCCTTAGCCGCATGGAACATTTCGTTAAGATAGGGCGCATACACCACCCCGACCACGGTCTCACCCCGGTATTGCAAAGCTATCGAGATGGAATATACAGGTAACCCCTGTTTGAAATTAGTGGTCCCGTCGAGGGGATCTATCACCCACAGCCATTCGCTATCTTCAACGGTAGTATTGCCACTTTCCTCTGAAAGGATTGAATGAGAAGGGAAACATGTCCGGATATTATTCATGATTATACGCTCCGAAGCCTTGTCCGCCTCAGTGAGCACATCGAAATCATTCTGTTTGGTCTCCGACTTCAGATCCCGGTTCCTGAAATAGCGCAAAGTAGCTTCGCCCGCCTCTTTGGCCCATTCCATCGCATATGTAAGATAATCGTTGTAATCCATGATCAAATATTTTATTGACACGGACAAAGTTAGTGAAAAACTCGTTTCGCATGGATCAGCGCAACCGGTATTTTTTATTTGGATGCTGTTAAAAAACATTGTTTTTACACTGATAAAAAATACTGAAATTTATTACCTTTGCGTCATTAAGTCTAATAACCTATATCATATCATAAATTGTAAAATGGAAACCAAGCTGATAGAGTGTGTCCCGAATTTCAGCGAAGGACGCGACAAGAGTGTGATCAAAGCCATAACCGATGCCATCTGTGCGGCCTCGCCCGTAAGATTGCTTGACGTGGATCCCGGTGAGGCCACCAACCGCACCGTGGTTACTTTCGTAGGTAGCCCCGATGACGTCGTGGAAGCAGCCTTTCAGGGTATCAAGAAAGCGGCCGAGGTGATCGACATGCGCAACCATCATGGAGCACATCCGCGAATGGGAGCTACCGATGTTTGTCCATTCGTGCCCGTGAGCGGTGTCACCCTCGAGGAATGTGCCGAGTTGTCGCGTAAACTTGCAAGCAGGGTTGCTGACGAACTCGGCATTCCTGTATATTGCTACGAGGCCGCAGCCTTCACCCCCGAGAGAAAAAATCTCGCCGTGTGCCGTAAGGGTGAATACGAAGGCCTTGTTGACCGTCTCGGAAAACCGGGTTCGGGTGCCGACTTCGGCGACCGTCCTTTTGACGAAGCCGCCGCTCGCACCGGTGCCACAGCCATCGGAGCACGCAACTTCCTCATTGCTGTCAACTTCAACCTCAACACCACTTCCACCCGTCGTGCTAATGCCATCGCATTTGACGTTCGCGAGAAAGGACGCCCCATGCGTGAGGGTGGCAAGCCCAACGGCAAACCCATGAAGGATGCCAATGGCAATCCCATAACCATCCCCGGTACACTCCCCTGCACCAAGGCCATCGGCTGGTTCATTGATGAGTACGGTATCGCACAGGTGTCGATGAACATCACCGATATCACCACTACACCCCTCCACGTAGCGTTCGATGAAGTCAGCCGTGCCGCCCAGGCTCGTGGCATACGTGTCACCGGCACTGAGATCGTAGGTCTTGTTCCCAAGAGTGCGATCGTGGATGCCGGCCGCTACTTCCTCCACAAACAGCAGCGCTCCTCAGGAATCCCTGAAAGCGAGATCATACGCATCGCCGTGAAGTCGATGGGACTTGATGAACTCAAGCCGTTTGAATCCAACGAGAAGATCATCGAGTATCTGATCGCTTCCGATAATAAAGGCAAGAAACTTGTCGATATGACCTGCAAGGACTTCGCCGATGAGACAGCCTCCGAGTCTCCCGCTCCCGGTGGTGGCTCTATTTCAGCCTACATGGGCTCGCTCGGAGCAGCCCTCGCCACCATGGTGGCTAACCTTTCAGCCCACAAGGCAGGATGGGATGACCGTTGGGAGGAGTTTTCCAATGTTGCCGACCGGGGTAGGGTACTTGTCGATTCCCTCATGCACCTGGTGGATGAGGACACCGAAGCCTTCAACCGCATTATGGCGGTATTCGGAATGCCTAAGGGTACCGATGCCGAGAAAGAAGCCCGCGCGCAGGCATTGGAGTATGCCACCGAGTATGCCACCCGCGTGCCGTTGCGCACCATGGAGCAGGCCGTGCAGGTATTCCCCTTGGCCTTGCTCATGGCCGAGCAGGGCAATCCCGCCTCAGTCAGCGATGCCGGTGTAGGCGCGCTTGCAGCCCGTGCCGCAGTGCGTGGCGCGTTGCTTAACGTGAAGATCAATGCCGCAGGGCTGAAGAACCGTCAGCTGGCCGACGAACTCGTTGGCCGTGCCGAGGCTATCGCCGCCGAGGCTGAACGCCAGGAAGCTGAAGTGCTTAAAGTCGTAGAATCTAAAATCTGATAAATAATGATGACACAGTCAGAAATAACTGCTTTTCAGGATCACATCAAGCGTGGTATTCCTGAAGTCCTCCCCCCTCGCCGGGAAAGGGACGAGTCGGTGAGCCATGCACCGCGTCGTAAACACATTCTCTCTCCCGAGGAAGAAAAACTGGCTCTGAGAAATGCGTTGCGCTATTTCCCTGAGCACATGCACGCCGAGCTTGCTCCGGAATTTGTAGAGGAGCTCCGTGCCTACGGACGTATCTATATGTACCGTCTTCGTCCTGAGTATGAGATGTATGCTCGTCCGGTTGAGGTGTATCCTGCAAAATCACGTCAGGCTGCTGCCATCATGATGATGATTCAGAACAATCTGGATCCCGCTGTGGCCCAGCATCCTCACGAGTTGATTACATATGGTGGCAACGGTGCCGTGTTCCAGAATTGGGCTCAGTACCTGCTCGCTATGAAATATCTGTCGGAGATGACAGATGAGCAGACCCTTGTCATGTACTCGGGACACCCTCTCGGCCTCTTCCCCTCCCACAAAGAGGCTCCGCGAGTGGTAGTGACCAACGGTATGGTTATCCCCAATCACTCCAAGCCCGATGATTGGGAGCGTATGAACGCCCTCGGCGTCTCCCAGTATGGCCAGATGACTGCCGGATCGTATATGTATATCGGTCCTCAGGGCATAGTCCATGGCACCACTATCACCGTGCTCAATGCCGCACGTCGCCGGTTTACCGACACTCGGAAATCTACTGCCGGAATGCTTTTCGTATCCTCGGGACTCGGAGGCATGTCAGGCGCTCAGCCCAAGGCCGGAAATATCGCCGGCGTGGTGAGCGTTGTAGCCGAGATCAACCCCAAGGCTGTGGAGAAACGCCACGCCCAGGGATGGGTCGATGAGGTGTACGATTCTCTCGATGAACTTCTGCCACGCATCCGTCAGGCCCGTGCCGAGGGCAAAGCCGTTTCCATGGCCTATCTCGGAAACGTAGTGGACCTATGGGAAAGACTTGCCGCCGAGGGTGAGAGCGTGGATCTCGGTTCCGACCAGACTTCTCTACATAACCCGTGGGCCGGAGGATATTACCCCGTCGGACTCACATTCGAGGAGTCCAATGCCATGATGGCCGACGACCCCGAGGAATTCCGTAAGAGGGTCCAGGATTCACTGCGCCGTCAGATCGCCGCTATCAACAAACTCACCGATGCCGGTATGTACTTCTTCGACTACGGCAACGCATTCCTGCTCGAGTCGTCACGTGCCGGAGCCGATGTTATGGCGCCCGATGGTGGTTTCCGTTATCCCTCCTATGTACAGGACATCATGGGCCCCCTCTTCTTCGACTATGGTTTCGGACCGTTCCGCTGGGTATGCGCGTCAGGCCGTCCCGAGGATCTTGCCGTGACCGACCGCATTGCGGCTGAAGTCCTGGAGGAGATAAGCCGTAACGCTCCCGAGGATATACGCGGACAGCTCGACGACAATATCCACTGGATCAAGTCGGCCGCCGAGAATCATCTCGTGGTGGGATCCCAGGCCCGTATCCTGTATGCCGATTCCGAGGGTCGCACCAAGATAGCTCTTGCCTTCAATGAGGCTATACGCCGTGGCGAGCTGTCGGGTCCTGTGGTTCTTGGACGCGACCATCATGATGTGTCTGGCACAGATTCCCCCTATCGCGAGACCTCCAATATATATGACGGCTCCAATTTCTGTGCTGACATGGCAGTGCATAATGTCATTGGCGATTCCTTCCGCGGAGCCACATGGGTGTCACTCCACAATGGTGGCGGAGTAGGCTGGGGTGAAGTGATCAACGGCGGATTCGGTATGGTCATTGACGGTTCCGAGGAAGCTGACACCCGCATAAGCCGCATGCTGCTCTGGGATGTCAACAACGGTATCGCCCGTCGTTCATGGGCCCGCAACAAGGGTGCGATCGACGCTATCAAGCGCGAGATGGAACGTACCCCCGGCATGAAGGTGACCCTACCCAATATGGCCGATGATGCGCTGATCGAATCTTCGCTGGCATAATATCAACATTGTAAAAACTGAAAATCTGATTCAATATGAACCATGAAATATCATCCGAATGGCTTACTATCGAGAAGGTAGAGGAGATCGTCAATAGCCATGCATCCCTTTCGCTCGGTGATGAGGCCAAGGCCCGTATCGAGAAATGCCGTCAGTATCTGGATGAGAAAATGAAGTCACAGACCGAGCCGATCTATGGTATCACCACCGGCTTCGGTTCTCTGTGCAATATCTCCATTGACCGTGAGGGCCTGTCTCAGTTGCAGAAGAATCTGGTCATGTCACATGCGTGCGGACTCGGCGAGCGTGTGGCTCCCCAGATCGTGCGCCTGATGCTCCTGCTCAAGATTCAGTCACTCTCCTATGGAAACTCGGGCGTGCAGGTAGCCACCGTTCAGCGCCTCATTGATTTCTATAACGCCGACATTCTCCCCGTGGTGTACAGCCAGGGTTCTCTCGGAGCTTCGGGCGACCTCGCACCGCTCGCCAATCTCAGTCTGCCGCTTCTCGGTCTTGGCGAGGTGATGTGGCACGGCCATATCATCCCTGCATCTGAGGTTCTCGACAATATGTGCTGGCGTCCTATCGAACTGCAGTCCAAGGAGGGTCTTGCTCTGCTCAACGGCACCCAGTTCATGTCGGCCCACGCTGTCGAAGGTCTCATCAAGGCCATCCGTCTCAGCCGTTATGCCGATAAGATCGCCGCTATGTCGCTTGACGCATTTGACGGCCGCCTCGAACCGTTTGGCGATGAGGTGAACCGTGTGCGCCACCATGCCGGACAGATCGAGACTGCGGCCGTGATGCGCAAGTATCTTGAAGGTAGCGAGATTGCCGTGCATCCCAAAAAGCACGTCCAGGATCCCTACTCATTCCGTTGCATCCCCCAGGTGCATGGTGCTGTCAAGGATACCATAGCTTATGTCAAGGGCAAGATCGAGGACGAGATCAACAGCCCCACTGACAACCCCACAGTATTCCCCGATCAGGATATCATAGTTTCGGCCGGAAACTTCCACGGCGAGCCCATCGCTCTTCCCATGGACTTCCTTGCCGTGGCTCTTGCCGAGCTTGCCAATATCTCCGAGCGTCGCATCTATAAGCTGATTTCCGGTGTACGTTCACTCCCCTCGTTCCTTGTGGCCAATCCGGGTCTCAATAGCGGTTTCATGATTCCGCAGTATGCTGCCGCTTCAATCGTGAGCCAGAACAAGGGGCTGTGCTGGCCCAATAGCGTGGATTCCATTCCTTCCTCTCAGGGTCAGGAGGATCACGTGTCGATGGGTTCCAATTCAGCGACCAAATTGTTGCGTGTGGCCGACAACACCGAGCGTGTGCTCGCCATTGAGCTGTTCAATGCGGCCCAGGCCCTCGAGTTCCGCCGTCCCTTGAAGTCATCGCCCGTTGTGGAGGAGCTTCACACTGCCTATCGCCGTGAGGTTCCGTTCATCCAGAACGACACGGTGATGTATCCGTTCATCGAGAAGTCAGTCCAGTTCATACGCCAAAACCAGTAATCAGGAATGTTGCTGATCAAGAATATCGGAGCTATCGTAGGGGTCCGGGAGCAGGCCTCCGGGGCATTGCGTGGCGATGCCATGAATCATCTGCCTGTCCTTGAGGACGCCTGGATAGCTGTCGATGGAGAAACTATCCACTCTTACGGCCCCATGTCGGAATGTCCGGCATGGGATGCCGTCGAGGTGGTGGACGCATGTGGCGAATGGTTGTTCCCGTCGTTCTGTGACTCCCACACTCATCTTGTCTTCGCCGGAAGCCGTGAGAAGGAGTTTGTCGATAAGATCAACGGTCTCTCTTATGCCGAGATCGCTGCGCGTGGCGGAGGCATACTCAATTCGGCCGACCGTCTGCACGATTACAGCGAGGACCGGTTGTATGAGGAGGCTTCATCACGCGTGAGGGACATAATTTCGTTCGGAACGGGAGCGGTGGAGATCAAGAGCGGTTATGGCCTGAATCTTGCCGACGAGCTTAAGATGCTCCGTGTGATAGCCCGCATCCGTCAGGACTTCCCCCTTGCCGTGAAGTCAACTTTCCTTGGAGCCCATGCCGTGGGCAGGGCCTACGAGGGCCGGCAGGAGGAGTATGTCGACTATGTATGCCACGAGATGTTGCCCGCGGTGGCATCCGAGTCTCTCGCCGACTATGTGGACGTGTTCTGTGAGCAGGGATTTTTTACAGTCGAGCAGACCGACCGTATCTTCAACGAGGCTGCCCGATATGGTATAACTCCCCGCTTGCATGCCAATCAGCTTCATTGCTCCGGAGGCGTTCAGGTAGGGGTGGCTCATGGTGCTGCCTCGGTGGATCATCTCGAGAATATCGGACAGGCCGAAATCGACCTGCTCGCCACCTCATCGACTATCGCTACTGTGCTCCCTGGAGCATCGTTCTTCCTGAATATGTGCCATGCGCCGGCTCGCGAGCTTATTAAAGCAGGTGCGGCTGTGGCCATCGCGTCAGACTATAATCCGGGATCCTCCCCCTCGGGCGACATGCGTTTCATGTCGTCGCTTGGATGTATCCAGTTGCGCATGACTCCCGAGCAGTCGATCAATGCCTCCACTCAGAATGGAGCTTCGGCGCTGGGACTCGGTGACAGTTACGGCTCTATCACTCCGGGCAAGACGGCATCGTTCTTCCTCACCAAGCCGCTTCCGTCGGCCGCCTACATGCTGTATTCCTACACCGAGCCTATGATCACCCGGGTATATCTCAAGGGGCATAGGATCTGACTCCCTATAGAATCAAGGTTAATACATTGCCGGGAGGGTGCCTGATACTGATTTCAGGCGCCCTCCTGATTTCAGGCTCGTTACCATCTGTATGTGGAATAAGTCTGTATGCCGATAATAATAAATCCGGTCAAGAACTCGGGGTTCTTGACCGGACTGTTATCGGTGGGGAGCTTGGTCGGTGTGACAGCTCCCGAGTGTTGCTTTTGGATTACTTGTTGAGCATCTCGGCGAGCTTGGCGTCGAGTTCCTTCTCGTCGTCGAAACGGCCTACCATCTTACCCTCGGCATCAATGATGAACTTGGAGGGGATGTACTGGATAGCGTAGCTGTCGGCGTTCTTGCCACCTTCGTCAAACACGTTGTTGTAAAGCTCGAGACCGCTGTTGGCTGTGTTGAGGAATTCCTTCCAAGCCTCCTGGTCGCGGTCGAGAGACACGGCGAGGATAGCGAGACCCTTGTCATTGTAAGTGTCGTAGATCGACTTAACGTGGGGGAGAGAAGCACGGCAGGGACCGCACCATGTTGCCCAGAAGTCGAGGAGGACTACTTTGCCCTTGAGGTCGCTGAGCTTCACGTCGTTGCCGTTCTGATCCTTACCGGCGATTTCGGGAGCCTGTGCTCCGGGCTGGATGTTTTCGAGAGCGGCGATATAGGTTGCAGTCTCGGGATCGGCAGCCTGAACCTCGGGTGTCCAGCTTGAGTAAACCTCCTTGAGTTCGTCAAGGCTCATGTTGCTCTTGAGCTGCTGGAGCACTACGGGTGCATAGAATGATGAGGTGTGGGTCTTGAGGAAGTTCTTCTGTGCCTCGGTCACCTCGCCCATGATGTCATTGTACTGCTTCTCGAGTCCGGCCATAGTGGCTGAATCGCCCTGTGCGGCTACAAACTGCTCGCGGAGGGGCATGATCTTCTCATATGCGGCATTCTGAACGGCGTTGAGCGAGTCCATCTGCATGGTGAGTTCCGAGCCGGTTACTTCGGCAGCCTTGTAGCTGTCGCCGGTGAGTGCTATGTTGGTCTGGCCCGGCTCTACCATGATCTGGCGGATCTTTTCATTGGTGTAGGAGGGCTCGCCATAGTAGATGTAACCTACGCGGGGCACTTCGATATTGCCCTTGAAGGTGAACGCACCGTTGGCCACGACACAGCTGTCATTGAACACTGAGTCCTTGGATACGGGGAATTCGATGCGGAGCATCTCTCCATCGGCCAGGTCGGTAGTACCGGCGATGGTGTACTCGGTGGTAGGCTTGGAATCACACGCGCTCATGATGGCGAGTGCGCCAAGACCGAGGATTGATAATTTTTTCATTCTGAGAAAATTAAAATGATTGGAATGTTAGTTGTTAGTTAGTAGTGAGGATGTGAATGTGTGTTCACCGTGCAAATATACGGAGAATTTTTTAATCAGCACTATCAAATGCCTATAAAACAACTGTCTCGTTGTCAAAAAACGGGTCAAAAATACGGGCATCGAGGCCGAAAACGGGAAAAACATCGGGACGGCCTGTCTATTCGCAGATATGCCGTCCCGTTTAACTGTCTATTGAAGTCAGTAATTATTGAAAAGGTGTTTTTAAAGCTTGTTCAAAATGCTTCTAAATGACACAGTTTTCCTTAGATAAATGTCCTATAATTGAAATTACAGCTTTGATGATTAGATATTATGCTCTATTTTACCGCATAATTCCTTGATGTGATGGCGATTACTTTCCGGCGAAGATCTCGGCGAGCTTGGCGTCGAGTTCATCGGGGTTGTCGAAACGTCCCACCATATTGCCCTCGGCATCGATGATGAACTTGGAGGGAATGTATTGGATAGCGTAGTTGGCGGCGTTATTCACGGGAGCGTCATAGATGTTAACGTAATTCTCCATACCCATGCCGCTGTTGGCTATATACTCTTTCCAGGGTTCCTCGCTGCGGTCGCGTGATACGGCGAGCACCTCGAGTCCCTTGTCGTGATACTTCTCGAACACCTCTTTGATGTGGGGGAGCGAAGCACGGCACGGGCCACACCATGTAGCCCAGAAGTCGAGGAGCACCACTTTACCCTTGAGGCCCGAGAGGCTCACCTCATTGCCGTTCTGGTCCTTGCCGGTGATTTCGGGAGCCTTGGCTCCAGGCTGTATGTTCTCGAGAGCTGCGATGTATTTGGCGGTCGCCGCGTCGGCTGCCTGGATTTCGGGAGTCCAGCTGTTGTAGATCTCCTTGATCTCATCGAGGGTCATGTCGCTTTTGATGTTGCGCATCACCACGGGCGAGTAGTACGAAGCGGGATGTGTCTTTACGAAATTGACATTCATCTCCTTTACCTGGTCGCTGAGAGCCATGTATTTTTTCTGGAGGTCGGCCACTGCGGCTGTATCGTTCTGCACGGCTGCATACTGCTTATTCAGGTCCTTCATCTGGTCATACAGCACTTTGATCTGGCCATTGAGCGAGTCCATCTGCTGAGTGTGGGCCGAGCCGGTCACCTCAGCGGTGCTGAAGTTGTCGCCGGTTAGGGCCACAGTGATGTTTCCGGGCTCGATCATGAGAGGGCGTACTGACTCATCGATATATTTGATGGGACCACGGCTGATGTAAGCCATCTTGGGTGTTTCAACGGTACCGGCAAAAGTGAAAGTGCCGTTGGTTACCGCACAGCTGTCTCTGAAAGTGGAATCATCGGATACGCGGAATGATAGTTGTATCATCTCTCCGTCGGCAATGTCGGTAGTGCCGTTGATTGAGTACTCGGTTGATGGCTTGGAGTTGCAAGCGCTCATGATAGCGAGTGCGCCAAGACCGAAGAACGATAACTTTTTCATCTTGATTTTGGAAAAGTGATAGTATTGTTGAATGATTGTGAGTATCGGATGTTTGATCACGGTGCAAATATAGTGAAAAATATTTTATTGCAATAGCAAAATGCTAATTAAGTCGTAAAAATTAATGCACAAATAAATCGCAGTTATTTTTGTGGTATTTTGGCTGCGGAATGAAGGAGCATAGCGAGCTATGCGACTGAGTGACAAAGCTAAAATAGTCAAAAAGAACAAGATTTATTGAGTAAGCTCTTTAAGATTTACATATAGCGTTTAATTTTTACGACTTGCTTGTTTTAAATAAAAAAATGAGTCGGCTGTCTGATTCACTCAGACGAGCCGACTCTCACAGTCCAAAAGATGAGATTAGAAAAAAGTAGGGATTATATCTCGAGATTGAAAGTTTTTGTCACCGGAGGCATACACATTGAAGCGTCACAAGCCTGATAACTTACCTTGCATATAATGGTTCCTTTCCCTTCACCGCTTATGCGTTGCCGGAATGTTCCCGAGCCTGTATAATAGGTGGTAGCGGTTGCCGATGGCGATTGTGCAGGGGTGATCAATTCACCGTGCTTTTTATAGCCGTCGGGAAGCTGAATGTCAATTTCCGTAGGGATGAAAGGATCATTGCTGTCGACTATCGCATATGTGTGAAAACCATCATGGACGGTCATGGTCAATACCACTTCTTTTTCGCCATCGGTAGTGTCGGAGAGATAGGCGTCGATCGCCACGGGGTTCTCTCGATCGGTCGCTTCGGGCAGAACGTTGGATTCCGTGCTGACCGGGGTGGTGCATGCTGTGAGCACTGAATAATCGTTACCGGGGATAGTGGGATCGAGAGTGTCTACGAGCCATAGCCAGCCTCCACTTTCGGTGAAAAACATTCGGTCACGGTTGGCATCGAGCCATGTTTTCCATTCGGCGGGAGTGGCGAACCGGCACAGTGTATAGCGCTCAAGCAGTGTTCGGCCTATCACCGCATCGTCACCGCCATTCTCAAGCAGTTCGATAGCTTTGTCAAGGAGGCGTATGTCATTGTTGGCTATGCCGAGGGCGCGTGCTTCCTGATCGATTTCCAATCTGTAGCCGTCCTTATCGGGAATGAAATATGGGCGGTTCTTGTCATAATAGCGAGCATACTCGGTTTCGTCATCTCCAAAGATTTTGTATAGTTCGGGCTCGCGGTCCTTAAGATACTTGGAGAATGGGATAGGTTGAGGTTTCTGGAGAGGCATTTGTAGCGTCATAGCTTCCATCGGGGTAATCTCTTTACCTGCATCCATTTTAGCCTTAACCGATTTCACAAGGCTATCCATTGATAGGTAGAAGCGCATGTTGGTTTTCTCCATCTCTTTCCAACATTCACGTGAGGCATAGTATTTAGCGGCGGTAACATTGTCACGTGTAGCTATGTTTTCGTTGAGTTTGCGGGCTATGGGATGCTGGCCATTGAAGTCTTTCATATATACTATCGCATTGGCGAATGTGGCTTGCGCCGCGTCGGTCATATCGGATGGTTTTGCGGCAAATCCCCAGTGGAAAAGATTGCCGTGACGACCTATGGCGATAGCATCGATGCTTTTGGCACATTGTCCGCCCGAGATTATCTCAGTGTCGGGCGAGTCGGTGTATCCCCACGGACGCGACACCATGCCTATGCGCTGGCCATTCTCGTATCCGGTGCTTTCATGTACCTTCCACATCTCGGTTTCGAGCGGAAGTGTGTAGCCATATATATAACTGTATTCGTTTGCTGTTTTAGGTATGGGCCGTATTTCCGGAACAATGTTAACTTTAAAGGGGCCATTGAATATAGGATGATCTTTTTTCCACCCGAGGGCATAATTATCGAGGCAAAGGCAGAACCAATCGTTTTTAGATCCTATGGAATTTCCGATGACTTCGCTCATTTCGGCAATTAATATGGCGGCGCAATCAAAATCAAACGGGAGTAATGATGTTTTTAATGCATCATCTGAAGATGAATCTTTAGGTTTGCCGTCAAATATAGTTACATCATATGACTTCGACATCTCGGGGGTGTAATCCTTGCCATTGATTGCTGATACATGAGTGAAGCGTTTCTTTAGAAATCGTGAGAAGTCATTGCTCCGTTCCCTGATTGATTGTGCGAGAACTACCGAGTCAACCGGAGGTGTCCCGATTGTATTTATGTCGGGGGTGCCACCAACATATAATACCCTTAATTTCTCTTTGGCATGACAGCTGATGGCCATCATGATCACTATGAATATTGAAAATATCCTTTTCATAATAAATGATTTTATATTGAAAAGGGACAAAAGGTTTCTTATACCTGATATAAGAGTTAATCTATTTACTTGAAAACCTTTTGTCCCTTCCGCGCATCAAGATATTAATCGTTCAGATAGGGTTTAAAATTAGGATTGTTGTTGATTACGTTTTGTGGAATCGGAAATACCCACAGACGCGAGTCGGGTGATAGGGTCATATCGATTCCGCATAAGTTGCGTGTGATGGTTTCTTTATAGTCCTCCAGGCGGGTCCATCGTTTGTAGTTGATGAATCCCCACACCGAGAATATCCATTCTCCGCGGGCTGTAGTTTTGAGCTTTTCGATAGCTGATGCCTTGTCGCTTACAGTACCCTCCAGAGGTGCATATTTGGACGGAGATATACGTCCTTCGCGTATTATGTCGAGATAGCTCATGGCTTTATCGAAATTACCCTCGTTAATGGAGTTCTCAGCGAGGATAAGATACATTTGCGGGGCACTCAAGGATATGGTGGGCCATGATGACGTCAAATCATTTGACATAGTGAGTCCAGGTACTCCAAGCATCATAAGAGAGGCATCAAACATTCCGGCCATGAATTTACTGGCGGTGCTGAAATAATCTCGTATTGCATGGCCATCCTCCATAGTATCCCAGGTTGGATATGTTTCCATCAGCGCTACATGATAATCTGAGAAGTAGTCCTCCGGACATTCGAGCTTGGGGCGAAGAATGGATTTATAGGTTCCTCCCAACATGTTCTGTGTGTCCACCAACATATTGTTGTAGTTGGCTACCGTTCCGTTGATGTTGATCGCTTTTTGTGCATACTCGGCTGCTTTGGCTGATTGTTGCATGGCCATTAGTACATGGGCCTTTATGGCATATGCGCTTACAAGGCTAAACCTCATTTGGTTCAGTGGCTTTTCAGGAAGTGCATTGAGGTTTATGGCTTCATCAAGATCTGCGATTATATTATCGTAGAAACGGTCAAGGGAAATGGGTATGGTGGGGAGTTTTATGTCTTGATCCTCCTTGACGTATGCAAGCCCTATGGTGGAGCTTGCAGTTGCCATGTCGTAAGCCGGTGCGAATTTTTGTATGGCAAGATAGTGGAAATAAGCGCGTATTACCAATGCTTCGGCTTTTATGGCAAGACGGTCGGATTCATTGCCGTCTGCTTCATCTATCTTGGACAATATGGGATTCGCGATTTTGCCGATATATTCGTAACAACCGGCGTAGAACGAGTCGCTATTGGTGAGTTCGGGGAGCTTGTCACGATGGCCGGCTTCATCCCACCCTACAATGATTGAGAATTTAGTCTTCACCGGTGGTTGAAGTGATACCGCAAGAGGATCGAGAGCATATATGAGATCTCCTGATATTTCCTGCATGGTTTTGGTCTCTAACGAATAGTTGCCGTTAAGCAGAAGCTCAAGATCGGATGTCGATGACAGGAGATTCTTTCCCTTAGGGTCAATTTCAGTGAAATCCGAGCATGACGTGGAAAGCAAAGACGTTATGGCTAAGCAAACAGAGATAATGCTTTTGCCGGTTATGTGGTATTTCATGTTTATTTTCATTATTGGTTAGACACTCTTAGAGATTTAGATTCAGACCGATAGTATAAGAGGTCGGATTACGTATCCCCAGAGTCTCGGGATCTACTCCGAGATTGTTGGCTGTCCATAAAGCCTTGGGATTATTGATCTGGAAACGCAATGAGAGCAGGTTGATGCCGAATTTTCGGGTCCAAATCTCCGGAATAGTATATCCAAGCACCATGTTGCGTAGTTTTATGAATGAAGCGTCATGAACGGCGGTGTTGGAGTACATGGTTTCGCCGGCAAGTTCGGAAGAGGCATATTGTCCGATTCCGGGTACCGATGTGGGATTCTCAGGGGTCCATGCGTCATTGAAGTATGATCCAAGAGGGCCATAAAATGCCGTGGAAAATGTTTCGTTCTGGGCGAGACAACGCATCTTGTGCCCACCGTAGTAAGCGAGAACTATGCCGAGGCTGATACCGTTCCACTTAAATGTATTGTCAAGCCCGACGATGTATTTAGGATCGCTTTGACCTGAGAATTCGAGGATTTCTATACCACGGCCAGCAGGATTATGTGACTTTCCGCCATCCTCGATATAGAAAAGGGGCTGTCCTTCCATGCCGATCTCATCGGAGATGCCGGCAAACCGATAGCTCCAGAGAGTATTCACCGGATAGCCTACTTTATATGGTGTGCTGATCAGTCGGGAGGCTGTCGTAGCATCATTTTCGACTTCGGTAACTTCGTTCTTATTATATGTGAATGTCATGCTTGTGGTCCATGAGAAGTCATTACGGGAACGTGGAACGAACCAGTCGTAAGAAGCAACTATCTCCAGGCCACGGTTGCGGATTGATGCGGCATTGGCCACGATTGAGGTGAAACCGATTGTTGGATCGAGATTGAGGCCATTAAAAATATCTTTTCCTACCTTGTTGTAATAATCGATGTTGCCACGCAGACGATAGTTGAGGAGACTGAAATCTATACCGACATTAGTGGTGCGGTTCTGCTCCCAGCGCAGATCAGGATTGGCGGGAGATGTCACCGTGCCGTAGGGGAGGTTGGTGAGTCCGTTGATCATTCCCGCATCGGCCGTCATGACTGAAGTAGCTCCCTGGTATATATTACCGGTGACACCGTATGAGAAACGGAGCTTGAGGAATGATAACCACGGTGCAGATTCCTTCATGAAGTCCTCATTGTGGATGTTCCATCCGGCACCTACCGACCATAGAGGTTTTCCGCGGAACTTGGAGTTGAGCCCGAACACATCGGCATAGTCCTTACGGAACGATCCGAAGATGTTGTATTTCTCATCATAGGTATATGTGGCATTTGCATAACCTGAACCGTAGCGGTGGCGCACTTCCTGGATGACTCCCATGCCCTCCTCCATGTATGGAGTAAAAACGAATTGGTCACAGGGGAATCCTCCATCAGCTACCATGAATAAGGGGCTGTACTGCATCTGGCTTAGGGTGCCGAAATCAACGGTATGGGTGGCGCTTGACTGGAGTTGCTCGTCATAGCCAAGAGCCAGGGCGCGGGTGCCTTTATAGAGTGTTTCGCGGAATTCCAGACCGACGATCGCCGCGATGTCATGTTTGCCGAATGTGCGGGAGTAATTTATCTGTCCACGCGCTGTCCAATAGTTGCCGGTTATCTCGTTGGTCTGTAGGAATCCGCCTGAGCGTGGTGTCATATAGTCGATCTTTCCATCTTTCATGTAGGCGTAGGCATTCCGCATTGTGCGTGAAGCATGGCTCTGCTCGTTGGCAAAGTGTTTTTCGTTACGGTCGTCAACTTCATATATGAATTGGGCGTTGGCTGTCAGGCCAGGAATAATTCTGAATAGAAGATCGGCATGATAACGCATGTTTTGTCTACGGTCAGTCTGGGTATTGTCATACATTTCGCTCACAGCGTTTACACCAAGGTCATACATACCTTCGCCGGGAGACCAATAACGGGTACCACAGAACCAGGGATACTGGTTCATGATGCTGCCGTCGGAGTTATAGAAGGGATAATAAGGCGCATGTGCCCAAGGATTGTCGGCACTGCTGTTGAAGTCATATCCATATGAACGGGTGGTGGAGTATATGGAATTTATGGATACAGTGGCTGTGAGCCATTTGGCGAGGTCAAACGAGCCTTTGTAGGAAACATTTAGCCAATCGGCTTTGTGGTTGATGATGCCACTGTTGTCATGTTTGTAGTTTATGACTATATTGTTGCGCGACTTTTCGGAGGAGCTACGCAGTGCGAGATTGTATTGTTGGATCACCTCTCGGCGGTAGATATTGTCCGCGTAATCCTGTGCATAATTATTTTTTGCCAGATCAGCTATCTGTCGGTTTAGCTCATTCCTGTCGATTACGCCTGTTGCGAGCTGATAATAAGCGTAATCGATGGGTGTGATTGAATATGCGTTACCTTTCGAGAGCTGGCTGGCTTTATTAGCAATGTTTTGTTGGGGGAAATTATTATGTTGGGCATCCTCTTCGAAATAATACCATTCACGATATTTGGTTTCTGCATTGATATGCTCCTCGGGAGTCATATAGAAGTTGTCGTGATAGTCCATGTTCTTGTTCTCATACCATGTGAGGTTGGCTGAGAAATCGATGTCGATTTTACCTTTTTTCTTGGCGTTTTTGGTAGTGACGACGATGATGCCGTTGGCTGCGCGGGCACCATAGATGGCCGATGCCGATGCGTCCTTGAGTACGTTGACACTCTCTATGTCATAGGGGTTCAAGTCATCGAGATCACCCTCGATGGGCAGACCGTCGACAACAAGCAGGGGCGCGGTCGAGCCACTGAGTGTGCCGACACCGCGGATGATGGGTTTGCCGCCGTAGGTGGAGAGACCGGCCACACGCCCCTCGAGATTGTCGAGAAGATTTAGGGTATAGCGGTTTTCAAGTTTATCGGCACTTATGGTAGCTACCGATCCGGTCATTTTCTCTTTCTTGATATCCTGGTATCCGGTCACGACAACCTCGCTCATCATTGTGACGTGTGTCTCGAGGTTGAAACGTATGTTGTTCTGATTCTTTGGGGTGACTTTGATTGATGCGGGTTTCATACCTACGAATACGGCCGACACCATGGGGTTGAGAGCCTGGACATTCTTGAGCGTGAAGTGTCCGTCGGCATCCGAGACAGTGATATTGGTGGTGCCGTCGATCATGACGGTTGCACCGGCCAGAGGTTCGTTTTCCTCGGAGTCCCACACGGTACCTTTGATTTCGCCCTGTACATAATCAACATTGACATCGGGGCGCTTGAGTATGACGGTCTTGTCGACCACTTCATAGCCGAGTAGCATGTTGACGGACAGCACCCTGTTGAGGAGCTGTTCGAGCGAAAGGTCCGTGTAGTTGCATGTGACGGGGCTTTTAGCGTTTTTCAGAAGCTCTTTCTGATATACAAATTCAAGGCCGGTTTCCTGCCGTAGAGTGTTGATCACTGCTTCGGGAGAAGCCTTGTCGAAGCGGGCATTGTAGGAACGAGCGTAACCGCTTAACGGCACGAGCATCGTCACAGCCAGCAGAAGGGCTAACAGTACTTTTCTCATTGTGTAATTGGTATAAAATGTGATGTAAAGGCGTGTATGGAGTGGCTGATCTATTATTATAAGGCCGAGATTATCACCTTGTCGTCGCGTGTGGTGAATCGGAGGCCTCCGCTTTTCTCGATTATTGATATGGCGGTGGAGAAATCGGCATAGCGCGGGATACTTCCCATGAATACAATGTCGGCTACCTCGGGGGTGGCAAATTCATACCGGAAGTCGTACCATCGGCTGAGGTCGCGCATTATGCTTGACAGCGGTTGTTCTTCAAATACGAAACGGCCCTTTCTCCAGCCCGTGAAGATGGCCGGATCCACCTGGCGCATATTGAGCTTATTGTCCTCGCGGTTGAGGAGGGCCTGATGGCCGGGTGAGAGCATGACTTCACCTGAGGGGATATCGGTGCGTGTAATGGATATGGAGCCTTGCTCGAGGGTGGTGTAGACACATGGATCGTCGGCGTAGGCGCGCACGTTGAAAGCCGTGCCGTACACTCTCACGGTCTGCTCATCGGTTTCGACATAGAAGGGACGATTAGGGTCGTGCTTTACGGCAAAATAGGCCTCGCCGGTGACACGTACACGCCTTTCAGTGGGGCTGAACACCTCGGGGTAGCTGAGAGTGGACTCGGAGTTGAGCCACACCTCGGTGCTATCCTCAAGTATGATCTTGAATTCGCTGCCGCGTGGCACGTCGAGACATAGCTCGCGTGGGGCCTGAAACTCGCCTGTTCCGGCAAGGAGCGTTGGTCGTTTTATCTCGGATGTGTCGGCGGCAGAAAGCTCGAGTGTGGCTCCCGACGCAGAGATAAGATGGGCACGGGTGGTGCCGGGCATTATGGAGTCGAGATCCATTACAGCGGGGGTGGACTCGGACAGTACGGTATCGGCCGTGGACAATGTGTCGCTATTATATAAGGAGTAGGTGACCGGTATGCCGGCAAGGAGCGCTATCGAGGCGGCGATGGCAATGACCTTGCGGCGGGTGCGGTTCCTTATGGCAGAGATGCGGTGTTGCATGTCGGCCATGGGGCGGTCGATGGGAACGAAGTCCCGACGGAGGAGTTGTCGGGCAATGAAGTCAGGGTCAGACAGTCGCTTGATCAGGTCAAGGCGTTCGGGTGAGCCTTCGGCCCACTTTTCAAGCTGAGCCTTTTCTTCATCGGTGCACTGGCCTATTGCGTTGCGGTATAATAGATTCCGTATGTCGGTCATATCCTTTATGGGAGTGTTTATAATTGTAAAGAGCGATGGGTACGAAAAAGTATATATTTTTTTACAGAAATTTTAAATATTTTGTTTAAATCTCGTGCAATGATTGATATTCGGGATTATTTGTCTATATTTGTGCCGTGCATGATTACGATTACATATATCGGTCGTTCGTGAAAGGGGATGTCACCCCGTTTTATGAGGACTTGTATCCGGGCCTGCTTGTGTATGCCTCACGGCAACTTGGGCCTGATCTTTCATATCTTGCCGAGGATTGCGTGCAGGATGCCGTGATGAGTTCCTACACCGAGCGTAAACGGTTGAGGACATCAATGGCATGGTATGCCTATATACTCAAATGTATATATCACAGCGCGATAGGACTGGTGAGAAAGCATAACTCCCGCAATAATTATCTGGAATCGCACGAAAACGAGCATGTGACTCCGGGCCTGGAAGTGGCTATGCTGGAACAGGAGACGCTCGACAGGTTGCATGCAGCCATAGAGTCTCTGCCGGTGAAGTACAGGACACTGTTAAGAATGAGCTATCAGGAGGGATTGAAAAATGCCGAGATTGCACGCCGGCTCGGCGTGGCCGAAATCACGGTGAAAAAGCAGAAGGCCCAGATGCTGATGATGCTTAGGGACGGGATGGGGGATGTGCCTCCCTATGTGATAATATTGGTGTTGAGCGGTTGTGCCGAACTGTCGGCGTAATCGGGAAACTATCGGAGGGATTGGTGGCAACTTTTGGCGAAGCTCAGTTGTTTAACTGATGTTAAAGCTTCTGAGCTATGGATAATTCTCACGTTACAACTGCCTCGGCGGCGCAGGATCCAAAGCCGTCACATCACACTCCGCGCATCATCACTGTGATGAATCTGCTGGTGCTTCTGCTGTCGACACTTCTGATTGTGTTTATCTCTATCGATACTTTCGAGAAGGTGGATTTCCTGCAGAGCCACCGTTACATGACGTTTCAGTTCTGGGTGTGCATATTTTTTATGATAGATTTCTTCGTGGAACTGGCCTATGCGCCTGACAAGTGGAGCTTTACCAAGCATCGCATAACATTCCTGTTTCTGTCGATCCCTTATCTGAACATAATAAACCTCCTGGATATACACATCTCGGGCGAGGTGCTTTATTTCGTGCGCTTCATCCCGCTCGCACGTGGGGCGCTGGCCATGTCGATAGTGATGGGGTATCTATCGAGCAATGCGGTTACGAGTCTGTTCATGTCCTATCTGGTGATCCTGCTTATGATCACTTATTTCTGCTCGCTGATATTTTATGAGATGGAGCAGCCGTGCAATCCTCAGGTTCAGACCTATTGGTCGGCCCTGTGGTGGGCGTTCATGAACATGTCCACTGTGGGATGTGACATATCGCCTGTCACGGTGGTGGGTAAGCTCGTGGCGGTGGTGTTGCCCATAATGGGCATGGTGATATTCCCGCTGTTTACGGTTTATCTCACTGATTACGTGCAACGTATGGCTAAATGGAAGTCAAATTGATGATGGATTGGGAAAAATTTCGTAACTTTGCACCTCGAAATTTTTCTCCATTATGATAGCTGTAAACAATTTAGGGATACAATTTGGTAAGAGGGTGCTGTTTCAGGATGTGAATCTGAAGTTCACCCCAGGAAACTGTTATGGAATCATCGGTGCCAACGGCGCCGGAAAGTCCACACTCATGCGCATTCTCAGTGATCAGCTCACGCCTACCCACGGCTCGGTGACCCAGGGTCCCGGTGAGCGAATGAGTGTGCTTGAGCAGGACCACTTCAAGTTTGACGACTGTACTGTGATAGAGACCGTTCTGCGCGGTCACACTGTGCTGTGGGATATCATGCAGGAGAAGGATGCCCTCTATGCCAAGGAGGATTTCTCGGATGCCGACGGTATCCGTGCCTCGGAGCTTGAGGAGCGTTTTGCCGAGCTCGAGGGCTGGAATGCCGAGAGCGAGGCCGCCGCACTGTTGAGCGGCCTGGGCATCAAGGAGGACAAGCATTACACGCTGATGCGCGACATGAGCGGTAACGAGAAGGTGAGAGTGCTGCTTGCCAAGGCTCTTTTCGGTAACCCCGACAATCTGCTTCTCGACGAGCCTACCAACGACCTTGACCTCGACACCGTGGCTTGGCTTGAGGATTATCTGTCGAAATTTGAGAATACCGTGCTCGTGGTGAGCCACGACCGTCACTTCCTCGATTCGGTGTGTACCCACACTCTCGATATCGATTACAATAAACTCACACTCTTTGCCGGAAACTACAGTTTCTGGTACGAGTCTTCCCAGCTCGCTCTGCGTCAGCAGCAGCAGGCCAATAAGAAGGCCGAGGAGAAGCGCAAGGAACTCCTTGAGTTCATCCAGCGATTCAGCGCCAATGTGGCCAAGTCGAAGCAGACCACTTCGCGCAAGAAGATGCTTGAGAAACTAAATGTGGAGGAGATCCAGCCGTCATCGCGCCGCTATCCGGGCATCATCTTCACACCCAACCGTGAGCCGGGCAATAAGATTCTTGAAGTAAAGGGTCTGTCGGCCAGCGTGGATGGCGAGGTGCTGTTCAGCGACGTGAATTTCCAGGTGGAGAAGGGGGACAAGATCGCTTTCCTCAGCCACGATCCGCGTGCTATGACCGCGCTGTTTGAGATCATCACCGGCAACCGCAAGGCCGATTCAGGTACATATGAATGGGGACAGACCATCACAACTGCCTATCTGCCCCTCGATAACACGGCGTTCTTCAACACCGATCTGAACCTTGTGGACTGGCTCTCGCAGTACTCCAACGACAATTCCGAGATCTATCTCAAGGGTTTCCTCGGCAAGATGCTGTTCTCGGGCGAGGAGGTGCTCAAGAAGGCTTCGGTGCTTTCGGGTGGCGAGAAGATGCGTTGTATGATCGCCCGCATGATGATGACCGATGCCAACACCCTGGTGCTTGACTCTCCCACCAACCACCTTGACCTCGAATCGATCCAGGCTTTCAACAATACTCTTCAGGGCTTCAAGGGCAATGTGCTCCTGTCGAGCCACGACCACGAGTTCATTCAGACTGTGTGCAACCGCATAATCGAGCTTACCCCGCGCGGAACCATCGACAAGCTGATGGATTACGATGATTATATCACTGACGCCAAGGTGCTCGCAGCGCGTGAGAAAATGTATTCCTGAACCGTAAGGCTCTGATAAATACATACTAGAACAGCGATCCGGAACCGCAGGGATGTTAAAAGCCCGTCAGGTTCCGGATCGCGTTTTTACTCGGCAGGACCGGTGTTTACATAGCCAGATGGTATATCTCAGCAGTATCGGAGGCGGTGAGCGGTACGTAGGCTCCCACGTGTTCGCCCTTGTTGATGTGAAGTTTCTCCACCATCACGGGGATGTCGGCTTCCTTGACTCCAAGTTCCGACAGGGTGGATGGCAGTCCGAGCGAAGTGAAGAAAGCGCGCAGACGTTCGATCCCCTCGAGCGCGGCTTTGGTGTCATCGGTCTCGTTCACGTCCAGTACCCGGCGGGCCAGTTGAGCCACTTTCGCAGGGTTGGTGCGTGACACATGTGTCATCCAAGCCGGAACCATCACGGCGAGCCCTGCTCCATGGGCCACTTCGGGATACAGCGCGCTCACCTCATGCTCCATGAAGTGGGATGCCCAGTCCTCGGCGCGGCCGGTACCGCACAGTCCATTGTGGGCGAGTGTTCCGCTCCACATTATATTGGCACGTGCGTCATAGTCGCAAGGATCGGCAAGAATCTTGGGAGTCTCGGTCATGATGGCCTTGATGAGCCCTTCGGCCACACGGTCGGTCACTTCAACTCCGGTAGTGGGGGAGAAGTATCGCTCGAAAATGTGGATCATCATATCGCATATCCCGCAGGCGGTCTGGTAAGGGGGAAGTGTGAATGTGAGTTCGGGATTCATACATGAGAATTTGGGACGGAGGGCCATGTCGGTGCGGAGCGACAGTTTCTTCATGCCGTTGCGGTGGGTTATCACCGAATTTCCGCTACCTTCGCTTCCGGCCGCGGGGATGGTCAGCACCACACCTATGGGGAGTGCCTTTTCAACAACGGTTTTTCCAGTGTAGAAGTCCCAGAAGTCACCATCGTAGAGGATGCCTGCGGCTATGGCCTTGGCTGTATCTATGGCCGAGCCTCCGCCCACTGCAATGATGCCGTCCACGCCGGTCTCGCGTCCGAGAGCGATTCCTTCATATACCTTTTCATCGGTAGGGTTGGGCTGTATGCCACCGAGATCAACCGATTCGATGCACGAGTCGGACAGTGATTTCTTTACCCGGTCGAGCAGACCGCTTCTCACCACACTGCCTTTGCCATACACGATCATCACGCGTGTCATGCCGTTGGCTTTGGCGAGTTCTCCGGCTTTCTCCTCAGCGCCATGACCGAATACATAGCGTGTGGGTGTTATGTAAGAAAAATTGTTCATGTAGCGTTGCGATTGATTTATAATTTACAAATCGGGACATAAGAAAGTCCATGAGCAATGGCATTTCTTATGTCCCGGAAAAGATGTTATGTATCTCTATAAGGGATTATTCCTCACCCTCGAGAATCTCGAGCATCTTGATGGCCGAGAGGGGAATACGGGTGCCGGGGCCGAAGATGGCTGCCACACCTGCCTTGTAGAGGAAGTCATAGTCCTGAGCGGGGATTACACCACCGGCTGTAACGAGGATATCCTCGCGGCCGAGTTTCTTGAGCTCCTCGATCACCTGGGGGATGAGGGTCTTGTGGCCGGCGGCAAGCGACGATACGCCGAGGATGTGTACGTCATTCTCCACAGCCATGCGGGCGGCTTCGGCGGGAGTCTGGAAGAGCGGACCCATGTCCACGTCAAATCCGCAGTCGGCATAGCCTGTAGCCACTACCTTGGCGCCACGGTCGTGACCGTCCTGGCCCATCTTGGCAATCATGATACGGGGCTGACGGCCTTCGCGTTTTGCAAATTCCTCGCACATCTGCTGTGCCTTGATGAAGTCGGGATCCTGCTTGGTCTCTGATGAATACACGCCTGAAATAGTTCTGATTACTGCTTTATAACGGCCTACGACGTCTTCGCAGGCATCTGAAATCTCTCCGAGGGTGGCACGCAGACCGGCTGCCTTCACTGCAAGGTCGAGAAGGTTGCCTTCCTTGGTGCGTACACATTCGGTGATAGCCTCAAGAGCCTTCTTCACGGCTGCCTCATCGCGGTGAGCCTTGAGGTCAACGAGACGGGCCACCTGGTCTTTGCGAACCTCGGTGTTATCAATCTCGAGGATATCGATGGGATCCTCATGGTCGAGGCGATACTTGTTGATACCCACGATGGTCTGACGGCCTGAGTCGATGCGGGCCTGAGTGCGGGCTGAAGCCTCCTCGATGCGCATCTTGGGAAGACCGCTTTCGATAGCCTTGGCCATACCGCCGAGTTTCTCGATCTCCTGAATGTGGTTCCATGCACGGTGGGCGATCTCGTTGGTGAGAGCCTCCACATAGTAGGAACCGCCCCACGGGTCAACCTGCTTGGTGACCATGGTTTCCTCCTGGATATAGATCTGGGTGTTACGGGCGATACGTGCCGAGAAGTCGGTGGGGAGGGCGATAGCCTCGTCGAGGGCGTTGGTGTGGAGACTCTGGGTGTGGCCGAGAGCTGCACCCATGGCCTCGATACATGTACGGCCCACGTTGTTGAAGGGATCCTGCTCGGTGAGCGACCATCCCGAAGTCTGGGAGTGGGTGCGGAGTGCGAGCGATTTGGGGTTCTTCGGGTTGAACTGCTTTACGATCTTGGCCCAGAGGAGACGTGCGGCGCGCATCTTGGCAACCTCCATGAAGTAGTTCATGCCGATAGCCCAGAAGAATGACAGACGGGGAGCGAAAGCGTCAATGTCGATGCCTGCGTTCACACCGGCGCGGAGATATTCGAGACCGTCGCACAGAGTGTAGGCGAGCTCGATGTCGCAAGTAGCACCGGCCTCCTGCATGTGGTAACCCGAGATCGAGATGGAGTTGAACTTGGGCATATTCTGAGAGGTGTACTCGAATATGTCGGCGATGATTCGCATCGAGAATTCCGGGGGATATATGTAGGTGTTGCGCACCATGAATTCCTTGAGGATGTCGTTCTGGATAGTACCGGCCATCTCTTCGAGCTTGGCGCCCTGCTCGAGACCTGCATTGATATAGAATGCGAGCACGGGGAGCACGGCTCCGTTCATGGTCATTGATACGGACATCTTGTTCAAGGGAATTCCCTCGAAAAGTACTTTCATATCCTCGAGCGAGCAGATGGATACACCGGCCTTACCTACGTCGCCCACCACGCGCTCGTGATCGGCGTCATATCCGCGGTGAGTAGCGAGGTCGAATGCTACCGACAGACCCTTCTGTCCGGCCGCAAGGTTGCGACGGTAGAAAGCGTTGGACTCGGCGGCGGTGGAGAAACCTGCATACTGACGGATTGTCCAGGGGCGAAGGGGATACATCGCGCTGTACGGGCCACGGAGGAACGGGGGGATACCCGACACATAGTTCAGGTGCTCCAGACCTTCGAGGTCGTCCTTGGTATATATGGGCTTAACGGGGATAAGCTCGGGGGTGAGCCATTCTTCCCCCTGTGTCTCGGGGACGTGACGGTCACCGAAAGCGTCTTTTACAATGTCAATGTCTTTGAAATTGGGTTTCATATCTTATAGGGAATGAATGGTTTACTTATTGAGCAGACGGTTGTTGAAGTCGCGGAGAGTGTCGAGAACGTTGCAACGTACATGTACGTAGTCGTTTATGCCCTGGGCCTTGAGATCCTCCATGCAAGCGGGAGCTCCGGCAACCACAAACTCGGCACGGCCGTTGAGATACTTGAACGCCGCGGGAGCGTATTCGGCATACTCATCATCGCTTGAGCAGAGCACCACGATGTCGGCACCCTTGGCGAGAGCGGCATCCACGCCTTCCTCCACGGTGTTGAAACCGAGGTTGTCAATGATCTCGTAGCCGGCACATCCGAAGAAGTTGGTCGAGAACTGGGCGCGTGCAAGACGCATGGCAAGATTGCCGATGGTGAGCATGAATACCTTGGGACGCTTGCTGGCGGCCTCAGTGGCAAGGCGCAGATCCTCAAAGTCGCTTGCGGCACGCTTGGTGGGCAGGCCGGCTGCATTGTCGCAGGCGTCGCCATTGTGCTTTCCGCACGAGCATCCGAGCGATCCCTTGAGATCCACGATCTTCTCTGCTGCCATTTCGTTGACATTGGGATACTGGTTGGTGCCGAGGAGTATCTCTTTGCGGCGGGCCACATCGGTGTGACGTTTCTCAGCGCTTTCGCGCACGGCCTTCTGTACTTCACCAGCATTACACTCGGCGAGGAATCCACCCTTCTCCTCCACGTCGAGGAACAGTTTCCAAGCCTCCTTGGCGATGGCTACGGTGAGGGTCTCTACATAGTAGGAACCGCCGGCGGGGTCGATCACCTTGTCGAGATGGCTCTCCTCCTTGAGGAGGTGCTGCTGGTTGCGGGCGATACGCTCCGAGAATTCATCGGGAGTCTTATAGGGGGTGTCAAACGGAGTCACAGTGATTGAGTCAACACCGGCGAGAGCTGCCGACATTGATTCGGTCTGGCTACGGAGCAGGTTGACGTGTGCATCGTAGAGGGTCTGGTTGAAGCGCGAGGTAGTAGCGTGAGCCACCATCTTGGGAGCGCATCCACACTCGGGCTTGTACTGGGCCACGATCTGGGCCCACAGCATGCGGGCGGCGCGGAATTTGGCAAGCTCCATGAAGAAGTTGCTCGATACGCCCATGTTGAACTTGATGCGGCAGGCTACTTCCGATGCGTTGCGTCCGGCTTCGGTGAGCATTGTCATCCAGTCGGCACCCCATGCGAGGGCGTAACCGAGTTCCTGATATATGAATGCGCCGGCATTGCTGAGCATGTCGCTGTCAACCGAGAGAACGCGCAGACCACGTACATCCTTCACGGTGTCGAGAAGGTCGCAGGCCATCTTAACGAGTTCGGCCTCGCCGAAGTTCACACCCTTGCGCAGGGGCTTTTTGAAAGGATTGAAGTCGATTGAGCCCTTGAATTCCTCCGCACATCCGTTCTCTTTCACATATGCAACGAGGGCTTCAGCCAGGGGCTGGGCCTTTTTGATGCAGCAGGTGAAGTTCACTTCCACCTTCTTGAGATCGATGCCGGCAAGGAGAACCTTGAGAGTCTCGGCTGAGGGATCCTGTACGTTGAATCCGAGCGAGTTCACACCCTTGGTGAGGACATCGAGAGCGAGGCGGTTGGCCTCTTCGGGAGTCTCGGCGATGATCTCCTGACGCACGAGCCAATCATTGTCGGTGCGGGTGCCGCGGAGATAAGGAAATTCTCCGGGGAGGGAATTAGTGGTAGCAAAGTCCTCAATATCCTCCAGGCGGTACATGGGCTGGACATTGAAGCCTTCGTTGGTGCGCCACACAAGTTTTTTGTCAAATGGAGCACCTTTCAGGTCAGCCTCCACCTTGGCTTTCCATTCTGCAGTGGAAATGGGGGGAAACTGCTCAAACAATTTTTCTTTCTTTTCTGCCATGATTTATGGTATTAATTCTCAGTCTCTTTTTTTATGCCGGCCCGACACTGACGAGGCGGCAATTATGATTTTACCGTGCAAAGATAATAGATAATTTCTGAATTAAAGAAAAATTTCAGTAAAAAAGAAATCACTATTTCTGCAACCGGTAAAATAGAGGGAAATATTCCCGCTTAAACGCTCATTTTTATGCGTGTAAAACGTGGAACCGGGAGTGGGGATCGGCCGAGGTGAGGTCAAAAAATCCCGAGTCCGAATATGAATACGATCCCTATGCATACAGGTGCGAGCCATCGGAGGCAGAACACTACCATGCGGGTGATCACACGTGAAGCGGGGCGGTCGCTGTGGGTCAGCTCGCTGTTGACAATGGATCGGTCAAGCACCCATCCTACAAATACCGAGATGATGAGTCCGCCAAGGGGCAACAGGATGTTGGACGAAACATAGTCGAACAGATTGAACAGCGTCATCCCGAATATGGTGATGTGGCCGAGCGAACCGAACGACATCGCACACAGCGAACCGAACACCATGGCCAAGGCGATGGTCAAGGCTGTGGCCCGTTTGCGCGACAGTCCGAACTCTTCCGAGAAGTAGGCCGTGGTGATCTCGGCCATGGAAATGGTCGAGGTGATGGATGCGAGAAACAGCAGGAAGAAGAATAGGGTAGACCATATCACTCCTCCGCTGATGCTTGAGAAGATCGACGGCAACACTTCAAATACAAGTTTCGGCCCGGCGGTGGGCTCCTGTCCGAAGGTGAATACAGCCGGGAATATGATCACGCCGGCGAGTATGGCCACCATTGTGTCGAGTCCCGCGGTGATGAACGACGTGCGCACAAGCGGGGTTTCCTTCTTGAAGTAGCTCGAGTAGGTGATGAGGCATCCAAGTCCGAGACTCAGAGAGAAAAATGCCTGGCCCATGGCGCTGAGCACTACGGCGGGGGTAATCTCGGAGAATTTAGGCTTGAAGAGGAATGTCACGCCGTCTATCGCACCCGGCATCATGAGCGAGTTGATGGTGAAAACCAGCAGGGTTATGAAGAGGATGGGCATGAGGATGTTGCTCATTTTCTCGATCCCTTTCTGCACTCCGCGAGATATTATAAGGTAATTGGCTGTGAGGAATACCAGGGTCCACACCACGGCCATGTCGCTGGATGCGAATGAGTCGAACCGGTCATGGAGCGCGGCCGTCGACATTCGGCCCGAGAACTCGGTCACGGAGCTGACGGTGTAATGCATGGTCCATCCGGCCACCACGGAGTAGAAACTGAGGATCATGATTGCCGCGGTGAGTCCCACATAGCTTACCAGTCCCCAGGACTTGCCAGGCGCGAGCGCGCGGAAGGCTCCACGTATGTTCTTGCCGGTGTGCCGACCTATGATGAATTCGGCACACACCACGGGCACACCTATTATAAATATGAAGAGCAGATCGAGCAGAAGGAACGCTCCTCCGCCATGTGCGCCAGCCTCGTAAGGGAAACGCCAGATATTGCCAAGCCCGACGGCCGACCCGACTGTGGTGGCTATGACGCCAAGGCGGGTGGCGAATTGTGTGCGTGGTTCACTCATTATTTACGGCGACGGGTAGTTTTCTTGCGAGTGGCTTTCTTTCCTGAGCTTTTCTTTGCCGATGACACGGTGCCACCCTTGGCAGGGATTTTCAGCTTTTGTCCAATCTGGATTCCGGTCTGGGTCTTTTTCATGCCGTTGGCGGCCTGTATGGCGGCTACTGTCGTGCCATATTTACGGGCTATGCGGTCGAGAGTGTCGCCTTTCTTTACCACATGTGTGGTGGTGCGCACTGCTTTGGTCTGCTGGGTGTTTTCGCGGGGCTTGGGTTGCTCTGCGACGGTCTTGGCGGTCTCATCGCCGGTCGACTCGTTCGCGACCGTCTGTGCGTTACCGTTCTCCTTGTTCTCGGAGGGGAACACCTGGGCAACCTCGGGGGTAGCCACCACGCGCACCTCTTCGGGAGTGATGTGCTCCACCACCTGTATGGTGAGCTGGTCACCTTCCTTCACCTTGCCGCGACGCAGTTTGTTCCATCGCTTGATGTCGGTGGCCGACACTCCGTAGGCCTTGGCGATATCGCGGATGTTCTCGCCACGTGCCACCACATGGGTCTTGTTGATGATCCTTTCGGTGGCCTGGGATGCTATCTCCTTATTGCTGTCGGAGTTGGCTGTCTGCTTCTCGGCCTTTGCCAGATTGGCTTGTCCACCATCCGATACTACCGAGGCGGTGGAGGAGGAGCCTCCGGGTTCGGCTGTTGTACGGCGGGCATACAGATCCTTGTCATACTCATGAATCTTCTTTTCGCTCATGATGTAGCTGAGACACTGCTGGGTGGGGAGTGTGAGGTTGTAAGGACGGTAGTCGCCCGGTATCATGTCCTTCAGATACTGGGGATTGAGCATCCTGATCTCCTCCACGGGTATATTCAGCACCGCGGCGATCTGGTTGAAGTGTACATTCTTGTTGATCTGTACGGTGTCGGTGGTCAGATGGCGTTTCACGATGGTTGGCGAGATGCCGTGCTGACGGTAATAGTTCATCACATAGTTGGCCGCGATGAATGCGGGCACATATCCACGTGTCTCGGAGGGGAGGTAATTGTATATTTCCCAGAAGTCCTTCTTGGCGTTCTCGTCACCTTCCTCGACTCCTGCACGGCGCAGGGCCTTGTTCACATTGCCGGGCCCGCAATTGTAGGCGGCGATGGCGAGTGACCAATCATTGTATATGTCGTGGAGCTGTTTCAGGTACCGGGCGGCGTTACGCGACGACATGCGCGGGTCGCGGCGCTCGTCGACAAGCGAGTTTATCTCCATGCCCAGGCCCTTGGCTGTGGCCGGCATGAATTGCCATAGGCCTACGGCGCCCGCGCGTGACACGGCATTGGGGTTGATGGCCGATTCGATCACCGGGAGATATTCCAGTTCAAGGGGCATCCCTTCCTTCAGCAGTTCCTCCTCGAAGATTCTTCCGTAATAGTTGTGCAGAGCAAGCATGTCGGCCACCAGCCCGCGACGGCGTGTGAGATACATTTCGATATAATTCTTCACGATGGAATTATAGGGAAGATCTATCACGGTGGGCAGTTTGGCCAGGCGCTGTTCGTATTCGCGGGGGGTAGCGGTTGTAGAGTTGCCGGTGTCAATGCCCGGAACCACGAAGTTTTTCAGGTAGAAATTCTCCTCGAGCAGTCTTGTCTGAGTCTCGAAGCTTTCCGGGGCTATGATATTGTCATCAGTGATTGAGTATCTGAGTTCGAGTATTGATTGCGCTGACGAAGCGGTGAGAGCTCCGCCAAAGCATAGCAGGATGGTGAATAAGGTCTTTTTCATTGCTCGTGCGGTATATTGACTGCGTTGCGGGATCAGGGGCAGGAGTCCTACCCGCTGCAGGGATAATGATTGGTCAGAATGTGAGGGCCCAGTACAAGCCTAAGCTCGGGCGTGACGTGCCGTTGCGTATATCGTTGTTCATCAGGGCAGGAGCCACATCCACCGACAGTGACGGCGATATATCGAAGTGAGCGAGCTGGGCATCGACATAAGCATCGACCATGGCTATGAGATACACGCCTATCATGCAGATGATGCACAGGTCGCGGTTGCGGCGGAAATAATTCTTCCTTGTGCGCAACAGATTGGTGAGCCAGCTACGGTCCAGGTCGGCTTCATTGACCGTAGGGGCAAAGAAGTCCATGTAGCTGTTGGTGGTGGGATCATTGTCCATGATGTCGCTGTAGGCCGTTGTGTAGTCACGTAGCATGGTGTTGTTCCATGATGTGGCATATCCCAAGCCCATGAATGCGCCTACCACAATGGGCAGTTTCCAGTAACGGCGGTTATACAGCTGTCCGAGACCGGGACACAGCGCCGACATCCACACGGCGCGAGTGGGATCGGGGTTGAATGTGAATTTCTTTTCGATCTCGGGCGAATTTACCACGGGAATGGAATCAATCGGGATCAATACCGGTGTAGTGGCGCTTGCCGACAGGCTGTCCTCCACCACCATTGCCGGCAGATCCACCTGCTGTCCCACAGGGATCGAGTCAGGGAGCTCGGAGATCGGCGATGAGTGGCGGCGTTGCGGTCTCACAGGACGCTTTGGCCTGGCAGGAGTCTCGGGTGTGATACGTGTGGGCGCAGTCACACTTGCAGGTGTGTCTGTTGCGGGTTCGTCAGGACGGTTGGCCGGATCCTGGGCATAAACGCCGAATGACCCTACAACCGCGCTGATGAGCATTGCGATTATAGAGGTCACGATTCTTCCCGGTGTATGTGATACGGTATTTTCCGTTGTAGGCATTTCGTAATTACTGTTTTGCTGTGTCAAAGATAGCAATTAATCTTTGAAGTTCGTCATCGTCACGAAACGAGAACGAGATCTTCCCCTTGCCCGAAGCGTCACATGATACCTTTACAGGCGTTGAGAATCGGTGGGATAGATGGTCTCTTAAAATATCGAAATCTTTGTTAGAGAATCTTGATTGGGCTTTCTCGGCGCTCTCATCCTCCTCGGCTCCGGCCTGCTGATATTTCTTGGCAAGCTCCTCGACACGCCTCACTGACAGCCCCTGCTTGAGGATCTCGTTGTAGAGTTTCAACTGCAGTTTGGGATTGTCGATGCTCAGGAGTGCGCGGGCGTGGCCCATGTCGATGCGCTTGTCGCGGAGTCCGATCTGCACATCGGCTGGCAGGCGCAACAGGCGTATGAAATTGGCTATCGTGGCGCGTTTCTTGCCTATGCGCTCGCTCAGGCGTTCCTGGGTGAGTTCGTATCGGTCGATCAGCTTCTTGAATGTAAGGGCGATTTCTATGGCATTGAGATCCTCGCGCTGGATGTTCTCTATAAGGGCCATTTCGGTCACAAGGGCATCATCGGCGGTGCGGATGTAGGCCGGGATGGTGGTGAGGCCTGCCATCTGGGCCGCCCGGTATCGACGCTCTCCGGCTATGATCTGATAGGTATCAGGGCCGGTCTTGCGGAGGGAGATGGGCTGGATGATTCCGAATTCGCGCACCGACCGGCTCAGCTCCTCGAGGGCTTCCGAGTCAAACAGTGTGCGCGGTTGGTCGGGGTTGGGCGATATACGCGACAGCTCAACCTCGTTGATGGCCGATGTATCGCGTGCGGGCGCATCGTCCATCGCTATCAGTGAATCGAGTCCGCGACCGAGCGCGGGTCGTTTGTTTGGTGCCATTCTGGATAGTTTTGATTAGTGCTGGTTCTTGTTTATCAGCTCTTTTGCCAAAGCTATATGGGATGTCGATCCTCGTGATGAGGGATCATACAGTATCACGGGGAGTCCGTGGCTTGGGGCTTCGCTCAGGCGTATGTTACGCGGTATCACCGTGTCAAACACCATCTCGCCGAAGTGACCTTTCAGCTCTTCGTATATCTGATTGGCGAGGCGCAGACGTGCGTCATACATCGTGAGCAGGAATCCTTCTATCTCGAGCGAGGGGTTCAACCTCGATTTTATGATCCTTATGGTGTTGAGCAGCTTGGTGATCCCCTCAAGGGCGAAGTATTCGGCCTGGACAGGGATTATCACCGAGTCGGCGGCCGTGAGGGCGTTGACGGTGATGAGTCCCAATGAGGGGGAGCAGTCGATGAGGATGAAATCGTATTGGTCAGATATCGGAGCGATGGCTTTCTTAAGCACATTCTCACGGGCCGGCTTGTTGATCAGTTCGATCTCGGCTCCGGCCAGGTCGATGCGCGATCCCACCAGATCGAGTCCCTTGCAGCAGGTGGCTACCTGCGATCCCGCCATGGGATAATCATCCACAAGGCACTCGTAGATCGATGAAGGCATCTTTTTCGGATCGATGCCGTAGCCGGATGTCGCGTTTGCTTGAGGGTCGGCGTCAATTATTAGTGTGCGCATACCCTCGGCGGCGAGAGAGGCCGCCAGATTTATGGTGGTGGTGGTTTTGCCCACACCGCCTTTCTGATTAGCTATAGCGATGATTTTACCCATATATGCGGTTATATGTCGCCATTCTTAGGGGTAGAGTACCGGAATGTCAACAAATTCTTTGCAAAGTAACCAAAAATATGCCAAAAATCAATGCCGGGGAGTAACAAAACGTGTTAAAATGTTGAAAACTTTTAGGCTCATTCTTAGGCCTCCACTCAGGCGCACTGTTGCATATGCTTTTGCCGGCTGTTTTCACGCGGGTTTGCCACGGGGTGCCGGAGCCTTGGTATTTATGGTTCCTATCACTCGCTTTACCTCTTTTCTGAGTAGTATGAGCGTGATCATGGTAGGGAATGCCATCAGGGCATAGAAAAGGTCGCACACTCCCACGGCTATGCCTAAGGGAACTACTGCAAATATCACTATAGTGATTATGAAGAACCATGTGTAGTACCTGGCCCTTTTTTCTCCGCCCAGGTAGGCCGCGCACCGCTGTCCATAGAAGCTGTAGCTGAACATAGACGAGAGGGCAAAGCACAGGACGATAAGCATGAGCAGGTATTTCCCTCCTGGGATCGCCTTGTCAAACGCATTCATCGCTATCTCCAGCCCCTTGATGCCACCTGCCGTCTCGATGTCGCCGCACAGGAGGATAGCCAGGGCGGTGAGGGTGCATACAAATCCTGAATCTATACCGGGGCCGAGCATGGCTATAAGACCCTCGCGGGCGGGATTGGTGTTGGTCGACGCGCCGTGCATGATTGTGGCCGTGCCTACGCCTGCGTCGTTCACAAGGGCTGCACGTCGTGCTCCTATTATGGCTATGCCGGCCAGTGCGCCCCAGCCGGCCCTGAGATTGAACGCTTCGGCAAATATAGATTTCATCACGGCGGGGACTTCGGTGATATGCGTGATCACGATGTAGAACACGCTCACAAAGTAGATTCCCACCATGAAAGGCACAAGCCATGTAGCTATATGCGCTATCCTTTTCACTCCGCCTATCACCACGGCTGTCACCACTGCGGCTATGGTCAACCCTATGAGAAGCCTGAAAATGCTTTCATGTGACCAACCTGATGCTGTGGCCACATGGCTGACTATGTGGCTGTCGCTGAGCCATGCGGGGGTGGAGAATGTGGTGACTATGGCCTCGGTGAGCTGATTGGCATTCATGATGCACAGGGTGCCAAACATTCCGGCCACGGCAAACGTAACCGCCAGCCAGTGCCACCGGCTACCGAGCCCGCGGTCGATGATGTGCATTGTGCCACCTGTGGGAGAGCCGTCGGGCAGTGATGTCTTATAGCGTGTGGTCAATACCCCCTCATGAAATTTGGTCGACATTCCCACGAGCGCGCTTATCCACATCCAGAATATCGCTCCTGGACCGCCCATCACGAGGGCTATGGCCACGCCGGCGATATTACCCATGCCTACGGTGGCGGCTACTACCGAAGCAAGAGCCTGTACCGATGATATCTGGTTGCCTGAATCACGGCTTTTTTTGTCCTTAAGTACCTTCATGGCGGTGGGGAGGTGACGCAGTGACACCATGCCCGAGTAAAAGAACAGGAAGAATCCGCCTCCTATGAGGAGAATGAAAAGCGGGTATCCGCACAGGAAATCAGCGACTGTAGTTATCAAGGTAGTAGATGAGGGGTAAATGTGTGAAGTTGTAGAAACTATTATGTATGATTCCTCAGGTGAGGGTTACCAGCTGCCACCGGCACCGCCGCCACCTGTGTGGCCTCCGCCGAAGGATCCGCCTCCGAATCCGCCTCCGCCGAATCCACCACCGCCACGTCGTGATCCGAGCGCGCTTCCGAGTATGGCTCCAGCCGCGGCTGCTTCCATGTCGGCCTTGCGCTGTATGCGGAACCTTTTGTCAGTGTGGTTACCACAGTTGCGGCAGTAATAGATATCCACGCCTTCCCCCTCCTGGCGGGTGGTGGGCTGGCGCAGGATGCGGCGGTCGGAGAGTGTCATGGTGCGTGCATGGCACACAGGACATTCCGTGTAGCGGCTCGATCGGTTGACATAGGGGTATATGTCGGTCTGGGAGCATTTAGGACAGTGCCACACATCATAATCCACTGATTTGAGCTGTTCCTCCAGGTCCTGGGCCGGGGTGAGATAGTCATTGTCGTGCACCTCGTCCACTAGTTTCATGCGTGTGCCGCAATGCGGGCAGGGGCGTTTGTGCCGGCGCACACGGTGCATTTTCCATGACAGTATGGCAAACGGGATGGCCCCGATGCCGAGCGTCACGAATGCGACGATAGCCGATGGCAACCACAGGTTGTTGAGCTGTCTCCATCGCTCCACATCATCCATTTTACGGGTGTTCCAGATGTAATAGATGATGATGGCAAACATTATGAAGGCCACGAAGCCGGCTATCTCGAGGAAAAACGAGAATACCTCCTCGCCATTGTAATCGGTTATCCCTGAGGATACCCGGTCGTTCTCATACTTGGAGAGCATCTCCTCCCTTACATTAGGGTCGCTGATTATCTGCGCGAGGTGCTCCACGGCGGCGGTTGTGCCTCCGTCATAGTCCCCCTCCTTGAAGCGCGGTATTATATCGTCACGGATCACGCGTCCCGCTATAATATCGGGCACCACTCCCTCCATGCCATATCCGGTGCGGATCTGCACAGCACGGTCGTCACGCGATATCAGCAGCAGGATACCGTTGTCGTTGTCCGCTTTGCCTATATTCCATTTCTCGAACAGCGCTGTGGCAAATTCCTCGGGAGTCATTGACGGGTCTATCCTGTCGACGGCCACCACGGCCATCTCGGCCGACGTCTGTTGCCACAGGTTGCCGATGGTGACGTTCATCCTGTCCACGGCGGCGGGCGAAAGCACACCCGAGGGGTTGGATACGTATTGGTTTCTGGCTGTAACGTGTACGTTGGGCACCTCGTCTACCGTCATGGCCGAGGTGGCGAATGCAACGACTAAGCTTATCAGCAGTATGAAATAACGGTTGAGATGTGTCATGTCAATTATTGATTTTAAGACTCATGCCGTTGAGCCTGCGGTACAGGTCGAGGGCATATACGTCGGTCATGCCGGATATATGATCAAGCACGGCCTGGATCTTGCCATACAGCGATGAGGCTTGTATTTCGTATTGTTCGGGCACTTTTGCAAGCAGGAGGCGTGAATAATTCAGCGTGGGGTTGCTTACGGCCTTGACCAACTCGTCGATCAGGAATGAGATGATGCGTGTACCGGCCAGCTCGATCTCCACTACATCGCTCGCGCAATATATGCGTTTCCACGACAGTGCCTCGCATCGGCGGTAGCCCTCCTTTTCACGTGGTGTGATGTGATCGAGTAGCGATCCTGAGAATGTGCCGTTCAGTATCTCGGTCTCATGCTCGGCGAATGCGTCGGCGCATTTCTCTACCAGCACTCCCACGATGCACGACCGCAGATAGGCTATCTTCTCGTTAGGGTCCTCCACATGTGCCATCACCCGCTCCATATGTTCCTGTTTTGCTGTGTCAAAGTAGCTCAGGAGCAGGGGTAACACCTCCTCGGTGGAAAGTATCTTGAGTTTATGGGCATCCTCTATGTCCATGATCTCATAGCAGATATCATCGGCTGCCTCGACGATATACACGAGCGGATGGCGTGAATACCGGATCTTCCCGTCGGATGCAGTGAGCGGGATCATGCCCAACTCGTCGGCCACTTTGATGAAGTCGTCCTTCTCCGAAGTGAAGAAGCCGAATTTTCCGTGCTTGCTCGATAATGATGACTCGAACGGATACTTGACTATCGAGGCCAGGGTGGAGTAGGTCATGGCGAATCCTCCTTGCCTACGCCCGTTGAACTGGTGGGTGAGCAGACGGAATGCGTTGGCGTTACCCTCGAAATGTGTCAGGTCGTTCCATTCCTGCTCGCTGAGTTTTGCACGGAGGGCTTGACCGGCTCCCTCGCTGAAATAAGCCTGGATGGCTTTTTCTCCCGAGTGGCCGAACGGCGGATTGCCCAGATCGTGAGCAAGACATGCGGCCGCCACGATATCGCCGATATAATTAAGGCTGTCGAGCACCGGAGGATTGTCGGCGTAACGTTCCCTGAGCCTGATAGCAACCTCGCGGGCAAGCGAACGCCCTACGCACGACACCTCAAGGCTGTGGGTCAGACGGTTGTGCACGAAAATGCTCCCCGGAAGCGGGAACACCTGGGTCTTGTTCTGGAGCCTGCGGAAAGGCGATGAGAACACGAGCCGGTCAAAGTCCCTCTGGAAGTCGTTGCGGGCTCCGGGTTTCGGGTCGTGGTAATGCTCGAGTCCGAATCGCTTGTCGGATATGAGCTTGTCCCATTGCATTATGTCGTGGCGGTTATGAGGCATAAGGGTAAAGATGTCTATATGTGATGCCACATGTTCAGCGGGCATCAGGTTGATTATTCTTGGCTTCGGCTTTGGCGGTATTCAGGCGTTTCCGTCGGGCTATATGCCATGCAAGCAGCTTTCCGCTGTGGTCGAGGGCAAGGATTATCAATAGTATTATAACAAACGGTGCCGTCACAAGTTTCAGCACGTAGCCGGTGTTTGGGTCCAGCGTGGCGATGAGTTTGTCGGGATGTGTCTCGGTGACAAGTGTGTATCCTATTGATGAGAGGGTGCGTTTCCACTTTACCACGCCATGGTCGAGATACACGAGGGCGGCATTTCCGCGGGCCAGTTCCTTCAGCATCTTGGGGTCTGCCTGATATATGGGATAGGATGCCATGGAGATGTCCTTCCATCGTTCGAGTCCCTCATCGTCGCTGTTGATCAGGGCCACTAACGATCCTCCGCGCTGGATGAGGAAGTCGTTCAGTTCGTTTATAAGATAGGTGTACGAGAGATCCACATTGTCAATGTCGGGGATTGTGACCAGGAACTGCTCGGTCTCGGGATCTATTACATCGGCCGTGATGTCCTCCCCCTCCTCAAGTATGGTGAAACCGTCGGTCCTGACCTCCTCACCGCTTATTAGCTCACGGCTCACGAATGTCCATGAGGAATCGGGCAGGGCATCCATGGTGAATTTCTTGGTCAGCCCGTCCTTCTCGTAGGTGAATTCATAGATGGTTTCCGCACCGTCCTCTTCCTCCTCGTCGTCGGGCATAAGGGATACTCCGGCTGCGTATTGCCTGAAGTCGATCAGGGGTTGTATATTGTAGCCATACAGCTCTATGGCGAGGATATATATGGTCACGATTCCCCCTACGATCCATTGGATGTAGGGTATATATGCGCCTGCGACGCGGGAGTTGTAATATATCAGGTATACCAGTCCTGCTGATATGAATATGTTCTTAACGAATGTAGCAGTGTTGGAGAGGATGAGGAAATCACCGAAGCATCCACAGTCGTCCACCGGAGAATAGATGGCTATGTAGAGTGTGAGCGGCAACATGACGCACATCATCAGCGATAGCGCCCACACCGATACCCGGCGATAGCAACCCATAAAGAGCAGACAGCCCCACACGAATTCGTAGGCTCCGAGCGCGAATGCCATACATGTGATGAGTGTGCGCGGTATGTCCAGGCCCCACACGGTGAAATATTCCGAGAGCTTTATGACACTGCCCCAGGGATCTATCCCCTTGACAAAGCCCGAGAGGATGAACACCGCACCGATAATGATGCGGAGCGCCCACACTCCGGTGGGTGAGAAGAGCCGTTCCTTAAGCCTCGGTTTCTCCTGTGAGTTTGATGACTGCGAAGACTGCATAATTTATTATGTCAAGATAGTTGGAATCGATGCCTTCGGATATGAGTGTGCGTCCCGAATTTCCCTCGATCTCCTTCACGCGCTGTATCTTGGTGAGTATGAAATCGGTGTAGGAATTCACGCGCATGCCTCGCCAGGCGTCGCCATAGTCGTGGGTTTTGGCGGCCATGAGGTCACGGGCCATTTTCACTTTGGCATCGTACAGGCCTATGGCCTCGTCGGCCGGGATGTCGGCCTCGTCGGCGTATCCCAGTTCAAGCTGTATCAGCCCTATCAGCCCATAGTTTATGATAGCCATGAATTCCCCGAGGATCCCTTCATCGATCATGGCCTCCTCCTCTTCGAGAGTGCGGATGCGTTTGGCCTTGATGTATAATTGATCGGTTATGGAGCGGGGACGCATTATGCGCCATGAGGCTCCGTAATCACGCAGTTTCTTGTCGAATATGTCGCGGCACAGCGACAGGGCGTTATCAAATTGGTTCAGGGTTGACATTCTGGACTGTAGGGTTAAAAATTAATGCGCAAAATAAATCGCCGTTACTTATTTGCAAAAAGCCAAAAGAAACATATTCAGGACATGCCTATGCACTATATGTTTCTTTTGGCTTTGTTATTGTAAGTCCCGCTCTCCCGGCAGGGGTTGTGGCCATCGGGCCGTCAGGCCTGCAAGGTGGGGGAGAGGGCTACATATTAGAGAAGCAGTTTCTCTACGCGGTCGAGGTTGGCTCCGTCGTTGAGGTTGTAGTAAACGATCTTGAGGTTGGTGAGGGCGTTGGTCATCTCGTTGTCGAGCTGATAAGCCTTCTCAAGATACTGGGCAGCCTCCTTGAGCAGAGGATTCATGGTCTCGGCGCGATACTTGTTGTATTCGGCCTGGCTCATCTCACCGGTCTTTTCGTCGAGACGCTCGTACTGCTGGATGAGCGAGGTGCCGTAGCTGAAGTTGGCCATGGCGTTGTTGGGATCGATCTCAACAGCCTTCTTGAATGACTCCTGTGATTTCTCCTTGTCGCCCTTGTCGTCATAGAGCACACCGGTCAGATAGTAATAGGTGGCATTGTTGGGATCGGTCTGGATAGCCTTCTGGAGGATGGCCATGGCTTCGTCATACTTCTTCTCGGCAAGATAGGACGAGATGATGCGCTGGAGGAAGTCGGGCTTTGCTGTGCCGAACTTGTCGAACGCGATCTGAGAGTATTTGAGCTTGCGGGCCTCATCGTTCATCTGATAAGCTACGGAGTAAGCGTAGTCATAAGCGGCCATGTCGTCATATCCGATCTCCATCATCTTCTCGAATGCGCTGGCGGCTTCGGGAAGTTTCTCAGCCTGCCATGCGGCGAGACCTGCATAGTAAGCCATCTGGGCTGCGATAGAGTCGGGGAGGGGCTTGGGAGCAGCCTCGCCGAGGCTCTTGTTGCCGGGGATAGCTACATAGGCCATGAATGCCTCGTAGGCCTTGGGATAGTTCTTGGAATCCCAGAAAGCCGAGCCGGCGTTGGCGAAGTCGTTGTGGTGGCTTGCGATGGCACCTACGATCTTCTTGGAGAATTTGGTCTTGACCTTACCCTTGGCATCGGTAACGGTGTCAACGGCAAGAGCCTTGAGTGCATAGTTGTAACCGTCGAGCAGAGCCGAGCCCATATCGTCGAGATTGACATCCTTGCCGATCATCTTCTGGCCGAGCATGTCGTCGTAGAGCTTGAATCCTGCCTCGCCGGGAATCCAGTAGGTCTGAGCATCCTTCGATGTTTCCGCATCTGAGAATGCCGGGGTAATTGCCTTGACGGCGTTCTGATAGCTGCTGTAAGAGTTTACACCCTTAAAAGCCTTCTCGGCCTCCTTGACGGTGGCCTTCTGGGCTGACATCGACACTGCGGCCAGGAGACCGAGTGACAGTAAGCAGATCTTTTTCATAATAGGTGTTATTAGAATTGGTAATGTATTTCTACTGCTTTAGTTGGGGGGGAGGGAGGAGATGCCGGTGTGCATCAATCCTCCGAGCCGTTCTCTTCTTCGTCGGTCTCCTCGATGGCCTCGTCGATTACCTCCTCGATTTCTTCAACATTGGAGTCGTCGATAAGTTCGCCGAGGGTCTCGTTCTGGTCCTCAACCTCGGTTACTTCCTCCTCGGGATCGGAGTCAACGCAACATACCGATGCGATGGTGTCGCCTCGCTTGTCGAGATTGATTATGCGCACGCCCTGGGTGGCGCGGCCCTGAACCTTGATGTCGCTCACGTGGATGCGGAGGGTGATACCGCTCTTGTTGATGATCACGAGGTCGTTGCCGTCGTTGACGCTCTCGATGGCTACGAGACGGCCGGTGCGCTCGGTGATATTCATGGTGCGCACGCCCTTGCCGCCACGGTTGGTGATGCGGTAGACGGGTACACGCTCCATGCGGCCATCCACCTCGGTCTCCACGTCGAGCGCGGTGCGCTTGCCGTAGCCACGCTCGCTGAGTACCATCACATTGTTGGAGGTCTCGGCGGGCATGCATATCAGGCCTACTACCTCGTCGTCGTCACCGTCGAGGGTCATGCCTCTCACGCCGGTGGACATACGGCCCATCTCGCGTACCTTATTTTCGGGGAATCGGATGGCGCGACCGTTACGGTTGGCCATGAGTATGTCACAGTTACCGTCGGTCATCTCCACGCTCAGCAGCTCGTCGCCCTCGCGTATGATGATGGCGTTGACGCCCTTGGCGCGGGGACGGGAGTATGCCTTGAGGCTGGTCTTCTTGATCACGCCCTTCTTGGTGGCGAACACAAGATTGTGGGTCGACACGAATTCCTCATCGCCGAGGTTCTTGGTGCAGATGAATGCCTTGATGGCATCGTCGGGCTCGATGTTGAGCATATTCTGGATTGCACGACCCTTGGAGTTCTTGGCACCTTCGGGTATCTCGTAGACCTTGAGCCAGTAGCAACGACCCTTCTGGGTGAAGAAGAGCATGTAGTTGTGCATCGAAGCAGGATATATGTGCTCGATGAAGTCCTCATCGCGGGTGTCCGATCCCTTGGCTCCCACGCCTCCGCGGTTCTGCGCGCGGAACTCGCTGAGCTGGGTGCGCTTGATGTAGCCACGGTGCGAGATGGTGATGATCATGTCGTCATCGGCATAGAAGTCCTCGGCATTGAAGTCGCCGGCGGTATAATCTATGTCGGTTATACGCTTGTCGCCAAACTTGTCGCGTACCTCTATCAGCTCGTCCTTGATCACGGCGCGGCACACGCTGTCGTCCGAGAGGATCAGCTCCAGACGGGCTATCTCCTTTTCGATGGCCTCGTAGTCGGCGTTGAGCTTGTCCTGCTCCAGGCCGGTGAGCTGACGCAGGCGCATCTCCACGATTGCGGCGGTCTGCTTGTCCGAGAGATTGAAGCGCTCGCGGAGCTTGTCGCGGGCATCCTGGGTGTCGGTCGCTCCGCGGATTATCTTGATCACCTCGTCGATGTTCTGCGAGGCAATGATCAGTCCCTCAAGTATATGTGCGCGCTCCTGTGCCTTGTTGAGCTCGAATTTCGTGCGGCGTATCACCACCTCGTGGCGATGGTTCACAAATTCGCTTATCAGGTCCTTGAGATTCAGCGTTTTGGGCCTGCCGTTTACCAGAGCCACATTGTTGACGCTGAACGAGGCCTGGAGCTGGGTCATCTTGTACAGCTTGTTGAGCACCACGTTGGAGTTGGCGTCGCTCTTGAGCTTGATCACGATGCGCATACCCTTGTAGTTGCTCTCGTCGTTGATGTCGGCGATTCCGTCGAGCTTCTTGTCGGTCACCAGGTCGGCGATATACGAGATAAGCTCGGCCTTGTTGACGCCATAGGGTATTTCGGTCACGATGATGTTCTCGTGATTATCCTCGGCCTCGATCTCGGCCTTGGCGCGGATCACGATACGTCCGCGACCAGTCTCGTAAGCCTCCTTCACACCGTTGTAGCCATATATGGTACCGCCGGTGGGGAAGTCGGGCGCGGGGATATATTTCATGAGGCCCGGGATGTCGATCTCAGGATCCTCGAGATATGCTATACATGCGTTGATCGACTCGGCGAGGTTGTGGGTAGGCATGTTGGTGGCCATACCTACGGCGATACCCGACGCTCCGTTGACCAGAAGGTTGGGGAAGCGGGTGGGGAGCACCACAGGCTCCACGCGCGAGTTGTCATAGTTGGGCTGGAAATCCACGGTGTCAGATGCGATATCGGCGAGCATTTCCTCTCCGAGACGGGCGAGACGTACCTCGGTGTAACGCATGGCGGCCGCGCCGTCACCGTCCACTGAGCCGAAGTTTCCGTGTCCGTCCACCAGGCAATATCTCATTGCCCAAGGCTGGGCCAGACGTACTACGGTGCCATAGATCGACGAGTCGCCATGGGGGTGATACTTACCCATGACCTCGCCCACGCAGTTGGCTGATTTCTTGTGGGGATGATCGGATGTGTTGCCCATCTCGTTCATTCCGAAGAGCACGCGCCTATGGACGGGCTTCAGGCCATCGCGCACATCAGGGAGCGCACGCGACACTATCACCGACATGGAGTAGTCGATGTAGGCACTCTTCATTTCGTTTTCGATGTCTATCTTTATTATACGGTCTTCTTCAATCATCTTTTAATTGAAATGTGATTTTTTTCGACAAATTTACCCACAAAGGTAAGAATTATTTTTCAATTCCGGGCCACGTTTGAGTGAATAAATTTGGAATAAAATCACGCCCGTCATCTTCCCATTTCCGCCCTTACCGCAGATGCTCGAGGAAAATCTCCCGATGCTCGTAATCCGACTCCTGTATCTTGGCGCGGAGCCTCAGTCGGCGGGTGTACACTACATCGCGTTTTTCCTTAATCAACAGGCATATTGCGGGGATTGTGAGGCCGATGGCATTGCATATGAATAACCTGAGATCCTGCTCCTTTACCCCGGTGGCCTCGGCTCGGAATTTCACCATCAGATTGTCGCACGACTCATTCAGCCTGGCTTCCAGCCTGTCGAAGAAGTCGGGGGCCTCGGCTATCTCGTTGATGGTGTTGAGAGTGTCCTTGGCAATCTTTGACTTCACCGATTCTTTGTTGTAGCTGTCGTAATAAGCGTTGCACAGGTGCGACAGCGTCCTGAGATGCAGGGTCTCCATGTCCATGAGGGCGCTCCTGAGCTCGGTGGCGGTGCGTATGTTGTTGTACTCGCGTCGGCGTCGGCGCAATGTAAGCAAGCGCATGTACAGTGCTATGGCTATGATGGATACGATGGATAACGCCGAGATGCTTATCAGCATGGCGCGTTGAAATCTTATTGTCTTGGCATGCATCAGCTCCTCTTCATAATGGAATCGGGAGGCTACTGATTTTACATTGTTTTGAAAAGTGCTTGGGAGCTTCTTCGGATCAGGAGGCAACAGTCTCACATGTCCCTTTACGGCATTGGTTGCCGGGTCGATGGTGTACGTGATATCTTTTTCCCGGTAGCGGTTCCTGTATAACTGAATGAATTCTCCGGCTTCTTTTTCATAGCCATTGTCCCATAAATATGAGACTATTAGATTAGCATTATTAAGCGTTATGTTTGTCGAATCATTCAATAGTTGGGTTTCCCATGTGTCGCCGGCTTTAATCAGCTCGATGTATTTGTTTGGGTTGAAATTTTTTAATGGACTGACGATGCTTAATTCGATATAATTCAGGTTACAATTATCATGCAGTTTTTCATATAGCTTCTCGCCGTCCATTTTTATGCTGTCTCCGTCGGTGACGATTGTGGTGTTGATGCCCTTGATCATGGAAGCATACCTCATTATATCGGGATAAAATTCAAGTGGTAGTGGCGATAGGTTCAAGGCTAATTCTTCAAGCGTCTCGTAAAGGTTCTGATAATCATTGTTCTGCTCATATATCGCGCAGATTCTCATGGCATATTGCACTTTGCCTGTAAAGTCCTGAATGGAATCATACACATCCATTAAACCAAGTCGTGAGAGAGCCAATATCGAATCATTCTCCTCTTCGCCAGCTGTTTTTTCCGCGTACAGAAAAGCCTCCACGGCTCCGGGATAGTTAAGCATATTTAGCCTGGCTCGCCCTTTCAGGTAATATCCTATGGCCTTGTTTTCGCCCGATTTGTCGAGGTTCAGGTCATTGATTATTGTCAATGCCGAGTCGGGATCAGTCTCACACAGTTCTGTAATGACTGCCAGCCGAGCCGGATCAATATCGGCCGTAGTCAGGTTCCTGCATGAGACAATTGAAAGCAAGAGGATGATTATGAATATGAAATTTAATCGGGATGAGATTCGCATGTTGCAAATGTAGACAAAAGAATAATACAATGCAAATGAGCAGAGATGCAGCATTGTATTATTCTACGGGGTAATATAGCCGTGAGTGTAGTCAACTGGCATTATATTGCATAGCTGAAGTCTTCTATTACAGCATAATTACTTTCGAGAGTAGCTATGAAACCGATCATATATGTGTGATTTGTACCACCTTCGTCGGAGTCGATTTTAACCATAATCTTGATGGCTTTAAATGGTGCCGTTCCAGAGAGATTCGTTGATAAGATTTTAATTGTATTCGTTGCGTCTTTATTCACTTCTATTTCTAATGTTATGGAGTTTTCTTCGGACGGGAAGACATCGTGATATTTGGATTTATACTTTACAGTGATGTTCTTGACCTTGAAATTCACATGGTATACCCCGTTTTTTAGGGTGTATTTCAAAGGTACTCTATATTTATCAACTTCATCTTTATCTTTACCCCGGGCTAAAGTCTTGGTTTCATTTCTTATGGAGTAAAATTCACAACTATCGCTAATGACCGTCGGTGTCAATTTATACGAGATGATAAGGGGGGGTGAGTTGATTAAATTGCGTTGTATCGCAGTCCAAATTGAATAATTCATCGTCAAAAGTGACGTTTGCCTCTTTCGGCATCTCCATCTCACCGAACTCGGATGAGCAGGATGCCAGGGTGATCATTGACAATAATGTCATGATCATGCAGGTGATAAATAGTTTCGTTCTCATAATGCTATGAATTTGTGATTGTGTTTATGAATTCATCGCAAAGTTATGTAACGGAACAGTCAACTGCAAGAAAAAGCCGGGAATATGCGATTCGACACCTCGATGGTAATGGATTGGTGTATAGGTGGTTGAGTGGCGTTTTATATGCTTGTGATTCGACATTTTCAAAAGGTCTGAATCACAAACTGATAGCAGGTGGATAATATTGCATGAAGAATGTTAAAAATACGCAAATGCGACTGAGAGCGACTTCGGCCGGGTCGGTAGGTTACCGCAGATGGTTGAGGAACATGTCGCGGTGCTCGGCGTCGGATTCCTGTATACGTGTGCGGAGTCGCAGACGGCGGTTGTATATCACCTCCCTGCGCTCGTTGAGGAGCATGCACATGGTGGGGATCGAGAAACCGGAGGCGTTGCAGAGATACAGGCGCACGTCCTGTTCCTTGATGCCGGGGATCTCGGCGCGGAGGAGGGAGACGGCATTTCCGTCCTCGGTGTTGAGCCGCGATTCGAGCATGGAGTAGAAATCAGGGCTTGCGGCTATCTCCTCGATTGCTTTCAGTGTGTCGCGTGCCACCCGCGTTTTTACCGAGTCCTTGCTTGTGCTTTCATAATAGGTCTCGCATAGGCGTGAGAGGGTGGTAAGGTGCAGGTTCTCGAGCGAGGTGAGCGACGCGCGCAGTTCCGATGCCACGCGCATGTTGTTGTCCTCCTGGCGTTGCCGACGCATCCTTGCGAGGCGCAGATACATAATTATTGCGATGATTATAACGGTTATGATCACCGATGCCATTATTATCACTATTCGCTGGTGGCGGATGGTCTGCTCCTTTATCACCCCCTCTTCGTAATGGAATCGTGTTACAACCATCTTGACATCATCCTGGAATGTCTTGCGGAATTCCGGCTTTCTGCTGTCTATTAAGCGCATCGTTACCCGGGTATGTATTCTTCCTGCACGTCTATCCGGAATCCGGGCTATCACCTTTTCCGCATAATGATTTTTGTAGTATCTGATGAAACTGTCGGCCATGGCATAATATCCGTCGGCCCATAATCTTGTGGCCACCAAATGGGCATTGGCCGGCGATATATCCGATGAGTCATTGGCGATGTCATCTTTCCATCCGTCGTCGTTTTCTATCTTGTTGATCAGCATTTGGGCATTAAAGCCTTTAAGTCCGTCGATATATCTCCAGGAGGTTACGTCAGGAGATCCTAAAAAGGCCAGATTGTCATACAGGTTTTCGCCTCTTGATTTGTTGGTGTCGTTCTCGCATAGTATTCGGGCATAGTTCACTAACTCTTCGGCGTAGGCATAAGGTTGGTCTTCGAAAAATAATCTTTTGAACTTGACAAGCACGTCATACATACCGTCATAATCCTTGTGTCTTTCGTATATCTCGCATAGCTTTAGGGCATACCTCGCCTTTTCGTTAATATCGTTTACGGAGTCGGAAATGGCCATCATCCCGAAGCGTGATAGTATGAGGATTGAATCATTTCCATCCTTATCCGCGATCTTTTCGGCATGAAGAAACGATTCCATCGCATCGGGGTAATTGTTGAGATTGAGATTGGCCCTGCCTTTCAGTAAATAAGCATGGGCTTTATGAGGACCAAGACGGTCGATATCAATGTTGTTGATTATTATAATGGCTGAGTCCGGCCGGGCGTCGATCAGGCTATCCGCCATCGACATCCGGCCGAAATCTCTATCAGATGATCCGGCGCATGAGCCGATGATCATGATGAGTAGTATGGAATATAATATTCTTGATATTATTTGCATAAAGCAAAGGTAATCAAAAATAATGATTCGGAGTGAGTATTACAGATTCTTAAGAGCCTTGAGCGCAAATTTACCATCATTTTGCTTTATGGCTTCAACGCCGATTGTGGAGGCATGGTAATATCCCAATTTGTCCTTATCCTTTGTGTCTATGACATCAAAAATTATATATACTATGTCGGACGACTTGATCATTACGTAGGCGCTCCCGGAGGCTTCTCCTTTAGCTCGCCTATAAGAAATTCGATAGATATCTTTTTTGGGGTTAAGGATGGTTATGTCGTTGGCATTGATTATTGAATCGACTTTCTCATGGCTCATGAATCTTGCCGATTTAATTTTCGAGTGAAATTCGGCGGAGTCTACCATAGTAATAGGCATTTCAGCGATTGTGCGCTCGCCGTCAAAAGTGATGATGCAGGCATTGGGATTGATATCTTCAGTCTCGGATCCTTCCGGCATTAGGATGGGAACGGCTGTAAGCCCCTCACTTTCCTCAATGCTTGTTTCAATGGAATATGAGTCATTAGTCGGTGAGCATGAAGCTGTGCATGTTGCCGAGACAAGCATCAATAAGAATGGGATGAGATGAGGTTTCATAGAGATTGAAATTAATGGTGAGTGAAATGATTCTGTTGCAAATTTACCGGATAGGGATGCTGTTTTGCAACTTTTTGGGAGATAAAATGATTCATCAATACGTTTGTAAGTTGTTGTAAATCAGTGTGATATTGTGCGATATGGCCTCCGAAAATTCATCATTGTGAAACTGGATGATTCTCAGCCATATAAGAGAGCGTGAAATGAATGGTGGAACTGTTAAAAAATCTAATTTCTCCGGCTCGGTGTGGAATTATTGAGTAATTTTGAAGATAAATTCAACTCATCACATTCTGAAATATCCATAATGGCCAGAAAACGTAAAGAGCTTCCTGTACTCGAAGGGGTTAAGATAACCGATGTGGCAGCCGAGGGCAATGCCCTGGCGCGCGTCGATGATATGGTGGTTTTCATCCCGTTCGGTGCTCCCGGCGATGTTGCCGATATCAAACTTGACAAGAAAAAGAAAAGCTATGCCGAGGGGCATATCGAACGCCTCATCGAGCCGTCGCCGGTGAGAGAGACTCCGCGGTGTGAGCATTTCGGTATATGTGGCGGATGCCGTTGGCAACATCTGCCTTACTCCATACAGTTGCAGTGCAAACAGCAGCAGGTGAAGGATGCTCTTGAGCGTATAGGCAAGGTGCCTTATCCCGGTATCACGCCGATACTCGGATCGGAGAATATATGGGAGTACCGCAATAAGATGGAATACACGTTCTCATCCAAAATGTGGCTCACGTATGATCAGATGCGCTCGGGCGAGGAGTTTCCCGACCGTCGCGCTGCCGGATTCCATATCCCCGGAGCTTTCGACAAGGTGCTCGATATACATGCCTGCCACCTGCAGGATGATCTGGGCAACCGTATCCGCCTGTTCATAAAATCATTTGGCAAGGAGAACGATCTGGAGTTCTACGATCTGAGGGAGAACCGTGGTTTCCTGCGTACTCTCATGATACGCATTGCTTCTACCGGCGAGGTAATGGTGGTGATGCAGATAGGGGAGGATGATCCGGCCAAGATATCGTTGCTGATGGATGCCGTGGCTGCCGAGTTCCCCGAAATAACCTCGCTCCATTATGTGGTGAATACCAAGGTCAACGATACTATCGGTGATCTGGATATAAAGCTCTACAAGGGACGCGAGTATATAGAGGAGGAGATGGAGGGATTGCGTTTCCGCATCGGTCCGAAGTCGTTCTATCAGACCAATTCCCGCCAGGCTTACCGTCTATACAGTGTGGCACGTGATTTTGCCCAGCTTAAGGGGGATGAGCTTGTGTATGACCTCTACACCGGCACGGGTACCATCGCTCTGTTCCTTGCCCGTAGCTGCCGCCATGTGGTGGGTATTGAGTATGTGCCCGAGGCTATCGAGGATGCAAAGATCAATGCTCAGGCCAACGGACTTGCCAATACCGAGTTTTACGCAGGGGATATGAAGAATGTCCTTACGGCCGATTTCATTGCTGAGCATGGCCGTCCGGATGTGATGATCGTGGATCCCCCACGCGCTGGTATGCACGAGGATGTGGTTAATGTTATCCTTGATGCGGAGCCGGGCCGATTGGTGTACGTGAGCTGTAATCCGGCTACTCAGGCCCGCGATCTGGCATTGCTCAATGCTAAGTACGATATCCAGGCCGTGCAGCCGGTTGATATGTTCCCTCATACCCACCATGTGGAGAATGTGGTGCTACTGACGCTCCGTTAGTCCTTTATTCAGGGTTATAGGGATTAGATTCTTAGACAGAGGGTTTAGACCATAGAACAAGAGTCTTTTATCGGGGTATATTGATGGCATATAGGGAGTTAGGAGGGATGGTGCCGGGGAATTATAGGACGTCTTCGACGCCCGTTTGGGTGATATTTTCGTTTTCCCCACGCCTCGCCTGACGGCGCAAATCTTGCCCTGCGGGCGATTTGCTTGTCAGGCTCGTGGTGGGGCTACGAGTACATCGCCGCTCCGCGGCTTAGTTGGCAGTTAAGTCTCTGATGGGGGCCAGAGATCTATAGATTAAGTATAGAGGGGAAAGTATAGAGTATAGAGACAATAGATTTAGATTAGAGGTCCAGAGGAATTTTGATTTAGACCAGAGGTCCATAGATCTTTTTTATAGATATAATGGCTCCTGCCCGTCACGGGTGGGAGTCATTGTTTTTTAGTGTTGTAGCAGAATGTCAAGGGGCTCTTGCCGAGCGTTTATTTCAGCCCGCAAGGGCTGAAAGGTTATAAGGTTATTATTCAGCGGAGCTGAAGGTTATGGGGTTAGGGGGTTATAGGGTTATAGGGAGGCTTATTTTTGCTATGAATACCATCTTTTTTGTGCCTTGACCTTGTAGTCCATTTCCTTTATTCCATTGTCCCTTTGTCCCTTTCCTCTTTTTGAATAACCTTATTGCTGGTTCCGGGGGGGGAACGGCGGAGGTCGGCTCTCCGCTTAGGTGGGTATGGGTGGGCGGGGGATTGGTGCATCGTCTGCGGGATGGCCTTGCGGGCCCTCGCGGGTGGGCAGGCTCCAGCGGAGGATGGACGTTGGGTCGGTGAGGACGAGTATGGCGGTCTCGACCGGGGGCTCGGGTTTCGGGGGCCTCTGTGTGGTGTGGCCCTGCATGCCGAGGTAGAAGAAGGCGGGGATCTGTTCCCTGTCGACGTTTATGTGTATGACAAGGAAGCCTATGCCACACAGCAATGGAAAGAGTGCGGAGCAGAGGCTGAGGAATTTCCCGGGGTCGGGTTGCATTGGGGAGTAGCCTTTGTATTCCTGTGCGTTGAGCAGGAGCATGAAGGCGGGGGAGGTACCGCGGACGCTGTCGGGGCGGGAATAGGAGGCGTAACGGATGCGTTTGTGCAGGGTTTTGACCTGACGGCGGGTGTAGCCGGTGTATTCGGGGTACATGCCCGAGAATTCGCGTTGTTTCCCCTCGCGTGAGAGATAGAGGAGTGCGGTTGCGCCCTCGGGGGATGTGGCGAGGCGGTAGTCGAGGTATGAGCGGAGGAGTTCGGTTGAGTCGTAGCCTTTGGGGTCTACTATTACGATCGGGCGCGGGCGGGAGAGCCGACGGGCGCGTTCGAGCCGGGATATGACGTTTTTCTCGACGGGGGTTAGTTCCCGGCCGAGAAAGCGTGAGAATGGGTGACACCAGATGTCGGGTCGCCGGATTCGTTTGCGTAGGTGTGTGACCTTGTGGCTCGTTGGTTTCATATCACCGGCAAAGGTAGGATACGTTTACCGAGGATATGGTGCGATAATGTCGCACAGTTACTAAAAAAAATGAGCACCCTCTGCATCACGCAGGGGGTGCCCCATAATTATAATCATCAATTCTAATTATCGGTATTCTTTTAGCATTGATACATCAAGCGCAGATAACAATAACATACTTTGATGGGAAAAAGGGATAAATAAGTGTTTCTTGGAATCAGATGATTGATTAGAAGATTGGCATTATGGTTTCTGTAGTTTCTTCCAGTGTCGCCCGTCGGAGGGCTTCACTCGTCAATTGATCACAATCAATCGTTAGGTTTGCACTATGAGATACTATTGGCATCAGTATATTTTTATCTAAAGACTTGTCAGCATGATTTTTGTAATACAAAATTACTACAATAAACGCCTATATGCAAGAGCTTTAACTCTATTTGGTTAACGGGCGTGAGGGTTTAACACAATCGGGGCGAAACCGGTTGTGCAACGCTGAATTTTTACTAAAAATGTGTGAAATTAGGATGAATGTATGCGGGGGCTATCTTCCGGCGGCTATAGCGCGGAAAAACTCATCGCGTAATTCGGGCGAATTTTGGAACACACCCGCGCTCTCGATGGTGGTGGTGGCTGACATCTGCTTTTCCACGCCACGCATCTTCATGCACAGATGGTCGGCCGTACAGGTCACTATCACGCCTTTGGCCCCGAGTTTCTCCATCACGATGTGGCATATCTGTGCAGTCATGCGTTCCTGTACCTGCAGGCGACGGGCATAGAAATCGACCAGTCTCGCAAGTTTGCTCAGGCCGATGGTGCGTCCGTCGGGGATATACCCAATGGAGACTTTGCCGAAGAACGGCAGGATGTGATGCTCGCAGAGGGAGTAGAATTCGATGTCGCGCACGATTACCATATTTGATCCCTCGTGAGAGAATATGGCCTCGTTAATGAGAGCGTCGGGGTCCTGTCGGTAACCGCGTGTGGCATACACCATGGCTTTGGCGGCGCGCATCGGGGTTTTTACAAGTCCCTCGCGGTTGATGTCCTCTCCGAGAAGAGTGATTATTGCGGCATAGTGCTCCGCGATCTTCTCGATAGTCTGTTCAGGTAATTCGACAGTCGAATTCATCGTTTGATTGGATAGGGATAATAATCGGTAGGAATGAGGCGTCACCCGGTGATGGTGACACCTCGGAGGAATGATCAGTCGGGCAAGCTTATGCGGTCACGCACCACACGTATCTCCTTGCTGTAGGCCGGGAAAGCCTTGCGCAGCTCCTCGGCGGCGGCGTTGGCCTCCTGCTGTGTGCGGAAGTCTCCCACTTTCAAGCGCCAATAGGGTGAGGTGTAGCGCACGTAGGTCTGATACTGCGGGAATCTTGCCGAGATCACGCGTTGCTTGGATGTGGCCTCGGCCTTGGCTGTGCGCACATTGTTGTCGCTGAATACCTGTACCCTGTAGCCGGCCTGGCGTCCGCCGGGCAACTGGCGCGAAGGCTCTTCCTGATGCGTCTCCTCCTCGGTCTCCTCCACGATGGTAACGAGACGTTTCAGCAGGGCGTCGGGCTGGGTCACCGTGTTGTCGGTTCCGGAAGTGATATGGTCTATGATTGTCATGGCAGGCTGCTGGGCCTCAAGCGACAGGGCAGACATGAGTGTCAGGCATATTATCAGGAAGTAGGCGCGCATGTTGTGGGGTGAGTGTGGGTGGGTTACAGGAGATGTCATAGAGGAGAAATGCATGGACGCGCAGGTGTCCCCGCGTCCATGCAATGATTATTTGGGGTTTCCGTTATCAGAAAGCGTTCACGATACCCATGAAGGAATCGGCCTGAAGAGCGGCACCGCCGATGAGACCGCCGTCCACGTCGGGCTTGGCGAAAAGCTCCTTGGCGTTGGTGGGCTTGCAGCTGCCACCGTAGAGGATCGAAGTGTTGTCGGCTACTTCCTTGCCATACTTTTCAGCGATGGTGTTGCGGATGAAAGCGTGCATCTCCTGAGCCTGATCGTCGGTAGCGGTCTTGCCGGTGCCGATTGCCCATACGGGCTCGTAAGCGAGCACGATCTTGCCGAACTCCTCGGCTGAGAGGTTGAAGAGGCCTTCCTCGATCTGAGCCTTAACCACGTCGAAGAATGTGCCGTTCTCACGCTCCTCGAGTACCTCGCCGATGCAGAAGATGGGAGTGAGGTTGTTGTCGAGAGCGAGGCGCACCTTCTCACGGAGAGTCTCGGAGGTCTCGCCGTAGTACTGGCGACGCTCGGAGTGGCCGAGGATCACGTAGGTAGCGCCGGTCGAGGCCACCATGGGAGCGGAGATCTCGCCGGTATATGCGCCGCTCTTGTGGTCGGCACAGTTCTCGGCGCCAAGGCCGAGCTTGTTCTTGTCGATTACATTGTTGATGGAAGCGAGGTGGGTGAAGGGCACACAGATCACTACGTCACACTTGGGAGTGGCGGTAGCGAGGGCGGCGTTAACCTCCTCGGCAAGCTTGATACCTTCAGGCAGGGTGGTGTTCATTTTCCAGTTGCCTGCAACGATATTCTTTCTCATTTTTTACCTTAATTATATATTGGGTTCTAATTTCGGAGCAAAATTAGCGATTTTAGTCGAAACTGGCAAATAAAACATAACGCTATGAGAAGTGGCAAAGGCGTTCTTGAAAGTTTCAACAACCTCGCAGACGCACTCCTGGATCAGGTGATCAGGCGAAGAGGGTGCGGAGGGCTTCTTCGACTTTGGCTATTTCGATGATGCGGATGTTGAAGGAGGAGGTGTCGATGCCTTTGAGGTTGCCTCGCGGGATGAGTATGGTGTCCATGCCGAGTTTCTCGGCTTCGCGTATGCGTTGCTCGATGCGTCCCACGGAGCGGATTTCGCCCGAGAGGCCCACCTCGCCGGTGATGCAGGTGGTGTGGGGGATGGGGATGTCGATATTGCTTGAAAGAATGGCGCTTATCACTGCCAGGTCGATGGCGGGGTCGTTGACCTTGAGACCTCCGGCTATGTTGAGGAACACGTCCTTGGCGGCGAGTTTGAATCCGGCACGCTTTTCGAGGACAGCAAGGAGCATGTTCATGCGTTTGGAGTCGAATCCGTTGACCGACCGTTGTGGGGTGCCGTAGGCGGCGGTGGAGACAAGGGCCTGGACCTCGATGAGGAATGAGCGTATCCCTTCCATGGTCACTCCGACGGCTATGCCCGAGAGGTCTTCATCGGTGTGGGTGGAGAGCAACATCTCGGAGGGGTTCTTGACCTCGCGGAGTCCGCGTTGGCACATTTCGTATATGCCGAGCTCGGAGGTAGATCCGAAGCGGTTCTTTATGGCACGCAACAGGCGGTAGATATGCTGACCGTCACCCTCGAAGTGCAGCACGGCATCGACGATGTGTTCGAGCACCTTGGGTCCGGCAAGGTTGCCGTCCTTGGTGATGTGGCCTATCAGCATTACGGGGACTGATGATTCCTTGGCATACTTGAGGAGGCGTGAGGCACATTCACGCACCTGTGACACGCTTCCGGCCACGGATTCGAGTTCGTCGGAGGCGATGGTCTGAATCGAGTCCACGATGAGGAGGCCAGGATTGATTTTTTCGATATGTTCCTCGATGTTCTGTAGTGAGGTCTCGCATACGATGAACACATTGTCGCTCGGGCGTCCGATGCGGTCAGCCCTCATTTTGATCTGCTTGGCGCTCTCCTCGCCCGAGACGTAGAGGATGGTGCGCGACTTGATGGAGAGAATATTCTGGAGCACAAGCGTGGATTTGCCTATTCCCGGTTCTCCGCCTATGAGGATTATGCTTCCGGGCACGAGGCCCCCGCCGAGCACACGGTTCAGCTCGGCCGACGGCATTTTTATGCGTGGCTCGTCGTCGGTAGTGATTTCGGATACAGCCACCGGGGTTGACTTGCGCGAGGCCGACGGACCGAGGGTACGGGATTTCTTCTCGGGACGCACTTTCTCCTCAACCATAGTATTCCATTCGCCACATGCCGGGCATCGTCCTACCCACTTGGGGGATTCGGCTCCGCAACTGTTGCAGAACCACACTGTCTTGGCTGTCTTCATCGGGATGAACGGAATTTCGATATGGTGATTGCTGTGGCTATGGCCGCGTTGAGTGACTCGCCTGTGGGACGGTCGGGCGGGAATGAGGGGATGGTGAGCCGGCGGGTGACTGTGGATGCCACCTGATCGGATATACCATTGCCTTCGTTGCCTATAACGATAATACCTGACGATGAGAGCTGTACGCTGTCGATATCATCGCCGTCAAGGAAGGTGCCGTAGATGTTGGCCGAGCCCATCTCCCTGATCATGGCAGGAAGGTCGCCGTAGTGGAGCGATACACGCGAGATGGAGCCCATGGTGGCCTGGATGACTTTGGGCGCGTAACAGTCGGCGGTCTCGCGTGAGCATATTATGGTAGTGATTCCATACCAGTCGGCTACGCGGATGATGGTGCCGAGGTTGCCGGGATCCTGGATGGTGTCGAGCGCCAGCACGAGATTGCTCACGGCGGCTCGTGGGTCGAACTGTCGGGTGGGGATGTCGTAGACAGCTATTACATCGGCCGGGGTGGTGAGCGACGACATTTTTCTCAGGTCAGCGCGGGATGCCCGGACGGATTCTTGCCGTGATGCTATGTCGGGATGGCTTTCGAGCCATTCGGCGGTTGCGAAAAGGTGGCGCAGGGAGAAATGGCCGATCGTGTCGAGGACACATTTTGTGCCTTCGGCCTTGAAAGCCCCTTCGCGACGGCGATGTTTGCGCTCATCGAGCGAGGCTACAAACTTACATACATTATTGGTGATAGTTTCCACATTGCAAATTTAACTAATTCTCCGTATTTTTGCCGTATGGAATTGCAAGAATTGTACATTAAATATGCCGGGACGGCTCCATCGAAAATCGAACCGTTGACCCCTGCGGGATCGGGCAGGAGATATTTCCGGATCCATGGAGAACCTACGGTGGTGGGTGTGAAAGGTACTGATGTGAAAGAGAATGAGGCCTTTATCTCTCACTCACGCCATTTCCGGGATTGCGGTCTGCCTGTGCCCGAGGTGCTTGCCGTGAGCGACGACGGGATGGATTATCTGGTGAGCGATCTGGGCGACCGGTCGCTCTTCGGGATGCGCGATGACATGGATCTGCTTGAAAAGACCATGAGGATGCTTGCCCGGTTTCATTATACCGGCTCGGAGGGGATAGATTATTCGGTATGTTTCCCGGTGGCGGTGTTTGACAGATGTGCCGTGATGTGGGATCTGAATTATTTCAAATACTCATTCCTGAACACGTCGGGGGTGCCGTATATGGAACCGTTGCTTGAAGCTGATTTCGTGAAATTGGCCAAGGCGGTGGAGGATAGATCGCTCGGCGAGGGCGGTGTGTTCATGCTCAGGGATTTCCAGTCGAGAAATGTAATGGTTAAGGACGGGGAGGTGTACTTCATCGACTTTCAGGGTGGACGGCGAGGCCCGGCCTCCTACGACCTGGCATCGTTTCTGTGGCAGGCAAAGGCCGGATTCACGCCCCGACAGCGTGACAGGTTGATAGAGGCATATGCCGATGAGGCCAACAGATACATCAGCGTCGACCCCGATCTCCTTAAGCGTGAAGTCAGGGAGATGGCCCTGATAAGGACATTGCAGGTGCTCGGGGCATACGGATTAAGGGGGAAGTTTGAGCGGAAGCCCCACTTCCTGCAGAGCATACCGATGGCGTTGGCCAATCTCAAGTCGTTGCTTGAGGAGGGAATAGGCGATTATCCTTATCTGAAGGAATTGTTGCCCCGCATGATCGACGCTTGCTCACCTACAACGGAGGTGGAGGAGGCTTATGACGGTCTGACAGTGAGGGTGACGAGTTTCTCATATAAAAAAGGTATCCCCGAGGATCCATCGGGCAATGGTGGCGGATATGTGTTTGACTGCCGGGCTATGGATAATCCGGGGCGTTATGAGGAGTATAAACGTCTCACAGGCCTTGACCGCGAGGTGATAGAATTTCTTGAGGCCCGCGGAGAGATCTCGGGATTCCTTGACGCATGCTATGCGTTGGCCGATAGGGCGGTGGAGAATTATCTGGAGCGCGGATTCACATCTTTGGCTGTGAATTTCGGCTGTACCGGCGGACAGCACCGGAGCGTGTATTCGGCACAACATACAGCCGAGCATATCAAGAGCAAATTCCCGCAGGTGAGAGTGATTCTCCAGCATCGAGAACAAGGGATAAGGAGGGTATTATGAAGGGAATGATATTTGCAGCAGGGCTGGGGACACGCCTCGCACCCCTCACCGATACGTGCCCGAAAGCTCTGATACCGGTGGGAGACAAGCCTATGTTGAGACGGGTGATAGAAAGAATGAGAGAAGCCGGTGTGGCGGATATAGTGGTGAATGTCCATCATCATGCCGATATGATAAAACGGTATCTACGTGAGAATGATTTCGGGGTAAGTGTGCGAGTAAGTGATGAAAGCGAAGCCCTGCTCGATACCGGAGGTGGCGTGGTCAAAGCCATGGATATGCTTGCCGGAGATGAGCCGATAATGCTTTATAATGCCGATATATACACGACATTTCCTATCGGTGAAATGCTGTCGTCGTATGAAAGTTCCGGTGCCGACGTGGTGCTCCTCGTGGGTGAGCGCGACACATCCAGGTATCTGCTCATGGATGAAGATGGGTATATGCGGGGATGGAAAAACGTGTCGACAGGCGAGGTGCGTTCGCCTGAAGGGGTCGAGGTGCCTGAGGGTTGCGTGCCCAGAGCTTTCGGCGGGGTACATATCATTTCACCGAAGGTCCTCGATGTGCTTAAGGAATATAAGCCGGAGGGGAAATTCTCGATCACGCCGTTCTATATAGATATGTGTGACAGGCTTAAGATACGAGGCTATACACCTGCATCCGGTTATAGCTGGATTGATATAGGGAAGCCTGAAACACTCGCCAAGGCCCGTGAAATTGCAAAGATGCATGATGCCGAGATGGGTGGACGCGAATAAGGGTGTGTACAAACATATGAGGAAAACAGACTAATAAAACGGAAAAAGAGGAAAAGGATAAAGGAATTGAAAAAATATTGAAAAAATGTTGGTGGTTTGTGTCAGAATGTCTAACTTTGTCGCCTATAGAATCCAAACATCTATTAATAACGGCAACAATTGGACAAAATGACAACAAATGCCAACAATAGAGAGGTGATCAGATTCACCAAGATGCACGGAATCGGCAATGACTACATCTACATAGATTGCATGTCATCGATTCCAGAACGGCTCCCGGAGCTTGCCCGGGAGATGAGCGACCGCCACATGGGGGTAGGAGGAGACGGTATCGTCCTCATCTGCCCGTCGGCGACAGCTGATTTCAGAATGAGGATGTTCAACAATGACGGGTCGGAAGCCCGCATGTGTGGCAACGCCTCCAGATGCATCGCCCGCTACGTACACGACCACAATCTCTCCAGCAATAACCCTCTAAGCCTTGAAACCCTCTCGGGAATCAAGGCTTTGTCTCTTAATATCAAGGATGGAGATATAGTGGAATCGGTGACAGTGGACATGGGTGTCCCCTCCATGAACAAGGCCGAGATACCCGTTGACGTAAGTGGAGAGAATGTGGTGGAAATGACTGTTGAAACGCCTTACGGGCCGGTGGAAGTGACCGCCGTGTCGATGGGCAATCCTCATGGCGTGATATTTGTCGACGATCTCGCGAGCATCCCGTTCGACGATCTCGGTCCATACATGGAATCGCATCCTATGTGGCCCGACAGGGCTAATATAGAGTTTGCCCAGGTGCTTAACGACCGGGAGATAAGGATGCGTGTGTGGGAGCGCGGCACAGGAGAGACTCTTGCGTGCGGGACAGGAGCGTGCGCTACGGCTGTGGCCGGTGTGCTGACAGGCTGTACCGGCCGTGAGGTGACACTCAGGCTGAGAGGTGGAGATCTGGATATCAAGTGGCGCGAAGAGGACGGCCATGTATTGATGACCGGACCGGCCACTGAGGTGTTCACAGGAGAGTATCGCCGACAATCCTGATAAAGAAGCCATGCTACTTGTCCATTCGGAGCATGGACGATATAAATAGGTACAGTAATAAAGAAGCCTAACCGGGCCATCTATTCCGGAAGTGATGGCACAGCCGGCCGGATAAATATAAAGAAAAGGAGATAAGAAATGTTTAAGGTAAACGATAATTTCACGAAGTTGCCGTCGTCCTATCTGTTCAGCGAGGTGGCACGCAGGGTGAGAGCCTATTCCGAGGCTCATCCTGAAGCCGACGTGATAAGAATGGGCATCGGAGATGTCACGCGCCCGTTGTGCCAGGCCGTAACCGATGCTCTGCATAAGGCTGTGGACGATGAGGCCAACGGCGATACATTTCATGGCTATGGCCCGGAGCAGGGATATGATTTCCTGATCTCCAAAATTGTTGAATATGATTACCGCCGTCATGGTATCGATGTGGCCGAAGATGAGGTGTTCGTGAGTGACGGAGCCAAGAGCGATACCGGCAATATAGGGGACATACTCTCGACAGCCAATCGGGTAGCGGTTACTGATCCGGTCTATCCGGTGTATGTCGATACCAATGTTATGGCCGGACGTGCCGGAACCCGAGGTGCCGACGGACGTTGGAGCAATATAGAGTATCTGCCTTGCACGGCTGAAAACGGCTTTGTCCCGGCATTGCCTAAGGGGGAGCCGGATGTGATATATCTGTGTTATCCAAACAATCCCACCGGAACCACGCTCACCCGTGGCGAGCTGGAGAAATGGGTGAAGTATTGTCGTGAGCACGGTGCATTGCTACTTTTTGATGCAGCCTATGAGGCGTTCATACGTGAAGATGATGTGCCTCATTCGATATATGAGATCGAGGGTGCGCGTGAGGTGGCCATAGAGTTCCGCAGTTATTCCAAGACAGCCGGTTTCACTGGCATACGTCTGGGATATACCGTGGTGCCAAAGGAGCTGAAAGGACTGGATGCCGAGGGGAACCGCGTGGCACTCAACCCGCTGTGGCGCAGACGTCAGACCACAAAATTCAACGGTGCGAGCTATCTTACTCAACGTGGAGCCGAGGCCCTGTACTCGGAGGAGGGACAGCGCCAGGTGAAGGAGACAATCGATTACTACCTGGAGAACGCCAGGGTGATGAGAGAGGGGCTACGGAAAGCCGGCTACGAATGTGTGGGCGGAGTTAATTCGCCTTATGTGTGGATCAAGGCTCCCGAGGGAATGTCCTCGTGGGAATTCTTCGATTATCTCCTTGACCGATACCACATAGTGGGCACACCCGGAAGCGGTTTCGGGCCTTCGGGCGAGGGGTATTTCCGTCTCACGGCATTCAATACTCGTGAGAATACCGAGAAGGCCATGGCCCGGCTGAATGAATAACAGGATCAATAAAAAACAAGTCATACATTTCCATTAACATCTAACTTACATCTTTATGTCGAGTTTAAGATTCAAAGTCGTTGAGGAGGCATCCAACCGCAAACCGGTAGCCGTAGAGATTCCCAAGGAACGACCGCAGGCTTATTACGCCAGCAAAGTGTTTAACCGTGCGAAAATGTTCGAGTATCTCCCTCTCTCCACCTACAACGCGCTCATCAATGCTATTGACAACAAGGAGCCGCTGTCGCGCAGTATCGCCGATAGCGTGGCCGAGGGTATGAAGCAGTGGGCAATCGATAACGGTTGCCGCCATTACACCCACTGGTTCCAGCCTCTCACCGAGACAACTGCCGAGAAGCATGACGGATTTGTAGAGCATGATGGCAAGGGGGGAATGGTCGAGGAATTTTCAGGTAAACTGCTTGTACAGCAGGAGCCGGATGCCTCAAGTTTCCCTAACGGCGGTATCCGCAACACCTTTGAGGCACGCGGATATTCGGCCTGGGATATATCATCGCCGGCGTTCATCATAGACAACACCTTGTGTATCCCCACAATTTTTATCTCCTATACCGGAGAGTCGCTTGACTATAAGACACCTCTGCTCCGCGCTCTTTCGGCAGTGGACAAGGCAGGAACAGCAGTTGCCCGCTATTTCGATCCCAATGTCAAACATGTGATCTCCAATCTGGGCTGGGAGCAGGAATATTTCCTTGTGGATGAGGCATTGTATTCGGCCCGTCCCGACCTGGTGCTCACCGGACGCACACTCATGGGACATGAGTCGGCCAAGAACCAGCAGCTTGAGGATCATTATTTCGGTGCTATCCCCAAGCGTGTGGAGGCTTTCATGCTTGATCTCGAGATCGAGGCCCATAAGCTCGGCATCCCGTGCAAGACCCGTCATAACGAGGTGGCCCCCAATCAGTTTGAGCTCGCTCCTATATTCGAGGAGACCAACCTCGCGAATGACCACAACATGCTCCTCATGTCGGTGATGAATGAGGTGGCCCGTCGTCACAACTTCCGCGTGCTCCTGCACGAGAAGCCGTTTGCCGGCATCAACGGTTCGGGTAAGCATAACAACTGGAGTCTCGGCACCGATACCGGAACTCTGCTTTTCGCTCCCGGCAAGACTCCGAAGGATAACTTGCAGTTTATAACCTTTGTAGCCAATGTAATGGCGGCGGTTCACCGTCACAACGGACTGCTCAAGGCGTCGATAATGTCGGCCACCAACTGTCACCGACTTGGCGCAAATGAGGCACCCCCTGCAATCATCTCGATTTTTACAGGCTCGCAACTTGCCGAGGTGCTCAATAAGATCATGAACTCCGACAAGGATGAACTGATCGAGCTCTCGGGTAAGGAAGAAGTTAATCTCGGCGTGACACAGATCCCCGAGCTGATGATCGACAATACCGACCGTAACCGTACATCGCCGTTCGCTTTCACCGGCAACCGTTTTGAGTTCCGTGCCGTAGGTTCGAGCGCCAACTGTGCATCGGCTATGATTACCCTCAATGCCGCAGTGGCCGAACAGCTTGCCGAGTTCAAGAAGAATGTGGACGCACGTCTGGAGGCCGGAGAGGAGCTGCAACATGCACTCTTGGCCGAGATCAAGGCTCTGCTCCTTTACTCGGAACCGATTCATTTCGATGGCAACGGATATTCCGATGAATGGAAGGAGGAGGCCGCCCGCCGCGGACTTGACTGCGAGACCAATCCTGCCCTGATATTCGATGCTTACCTCAAGCCCTCGTCGGTAGAGATGTTCCGCCGCACCGGTGTGATGAATCATGTGGAGCTTGAGGCCCGCAATGAGGTGAAGTGGGAGATGTACACCAAGAAAGTTCAGATTGAAGCCCGTGTGCTCGGTGATCTCGCCATCAACCATATTATCCCGGTGGCCACCCGATACTTGTCGATCCTGCTTGACAATATGGTCAAGATCCGTCAGCTGTTCCCCGGCAACAAGGGGGTAGAGCTTTCATCGCAGGATGCAGTGACGGTGGAGAAGATCATGGGTCATTGCTCAGTGATCAAGGAGGAGGTAGCCAAGATGGTGAATGCCCGTAAGGATGCCAACAAGATAGAGAACGAGCGCGACAAGGCGATAGCTTATTCGCTCAACGTGGCACCGTGTCTCGAGACTATCCGTTATCATATCGACAAGCTCGAGTTGCTCGTTGATAACGAGATGTGGCCTCTGCCCAAGTATCGCGAACTGCTGTTCATACGCTGATAAAAGCAACGCAAGACTGATATTGACGGATGCTGATTCTTTCTCAAGCAGGGATCAGCATCCGTTATTTTCGCCATGCGGGCCGGCGTGGATAAATAGCCGATAGTTGCACAGGTGAGGATTTTTAGGTACTTTTGGAGAAGTAATACGCCACTTATGATATATGCCGAGGTTTTGCTTCCGGTGCCTATAGCCGGGACTTTCACATACAGGGTGCCTGCCGATATGGAGGGCGAGATAGCTGTTGGTCACAGGGTGATAGTGCCGTTTGGCCGCAGGAAGTCCTATACCGGCATAGTGAGTGCGCTGACGCCGTTGGAGCCGAAAGGATATGAGGTGAAGGAAATCACCATGAGGATCGATGACCGTCCGATAGTGAGGCATCCTCAGCTGAAACTGTGGTCGTGGGTGGCTGACTATTATCTGTGTACCCCGGGTGAGGTGTTCAAGGCAGCCGTACCTGCCGGACTGAAGATAGAGAGCGAGACGTTTATCTCGCCGGTGGCAGGATTTGAGGAGGATCCTGACGCAAGACTGTCGACCAAGGAGCTGGCACTGCTCGAAGCGCTACTCTCGACAGGGGAGAAGCGCGTCACACTCGAATCGCTTGCCAAGAAGACCGGAATTACCACTGTGGGACCTGTGGTGAACTCGCTATTGGCAAGGAATGCCGTGATGATTTCGGAAAACCTGGTCGAACGGTATCATGCCCGCAAGGAGACGTATGTGAGGCTCACTGCCACGAAAGGAGATAGCGAGGGGTTGCACAAGGCGTTTGATGCCGTGAAGAAAGGCTCCAAGCAGGAGACGGCATTGCTCACACTTATCGAACTGTCGGGCTTTATGAGGCAGAGCCAGCCTGAGCCAATCGAGGTGACACGTGCCTCGCTGATGGATAGATCGGGGGTGACATCGCCCATAATAAATGCGATGGCCAAGAAGGGTATAGTGGAAATCTACACCAAGAAAGTGGGCCGGTTCTGTTATACCGGCACTCCGGGCGGGACTATGCCCGCACTTACCGGGCATCAGGCGTCGGCTCTCGATAAGATCCATAAATCGTGGCTGGACAAGGATGTGACACTGTTGCATGGCGTGACATCGAGTGGAAAGACCGAGCTGTATATCCATCTGATAGATTATGTGTTGCGCCAAGGACGACAGGTGTTGTATCTTGTGCCGGAGATTGCCCTCACCACCCAATTGACCACACGGTTGCAGAGAGTGTTTGGCGACAAGGTACTGATATACCATTCCAAATTTTCGGATAATGAGAGGGTGGAGATATGGCAAAGGTTGCTTGATGATGGCTCGCCATGCGTGGTGATAGGAGCCAGATCGTCGGTGTTCCTGCCGTTCGGCTCACTTGGCCTTGTCATTGTGGATGAGGAGCATGAGTCGGCCTATAAGCAACAGGATCCGGCTCCGCGGTATAACGCCAGGGATGTTGCTATCGTACTCGCGTCGATGCATGGAGCGAAGACACTTCTTGGAAGCGCGACGCCGGGTATCGAGACTTATTGGAAAGCCCAGAACGGACGGTATGGGCTGGTAGAGCTTACGGAGCGCTACGAAGGTGCGCCGTTGCCTGAGATGCAACTGGTGGATATGACACTTGCAAGAAAGAAAGGGACCGTAAAAGGTATTTTTTCCGAGGATCTGCGCCAGGAGGTCAACCAGGCATTGGGAAACGGGATGCAGTCGATACTCTTCCTGAACAGGCGAGGATATGCACCGGTGGCACGATGCAAAATGTGTGGATATGTGCCCAAATGTGATAATTGCGATGTGTCGCTGACCTATCACCGCCGTATCGATAAATTGCTGTGTCACTATTGCGGAACTCCTTATGCAGTGCCGGAGGTGTGTCCAGCCTGCAAGGAGCCAGGTATAGAGGTGTTGGGGTATGGGACGGAACGTATAGAGGAGGAGGTGGATGCGCATTTCCCCGAGGCTAAGATTTCGCGCATGGATCTCGACACCACCCGCAACAAGGATAGTTACGAGAACATAATAGAGGATTTCTCGCAGGGTAAATCCCAGATATTGGTGGGAACGCAGATGGTGACCAAGGGCCTGGATTTCGGAAATGTGAGCGTGGTGGGGGTAGTGAATGCCGATGCCGTGATCAATTTCCCGGATTTCAGATCGTCGGAGCGTGCGTTCAACATGATGGAGCAGGTGGCCGGACGCGCCGGTAGGAAGAATACCGGCGGTAAAGTGGTGATACAGACCTATAATGTGTCACATCCGCTCTTTCCGTTCCTTATGACTCATGATTACAAGGGATTCTATGCCAATGAACTGGAGGAGAGACGACAGTATAATTATCCGCCGTTTGTGAGGGTTGTGTACATATATGTCAAGCATAAGGACCCGGTGGCGGTAGGGACAGTAGCTAATGAGCTCGCCACCCGTCTGAGGGAGTTGCTCGGTAATAGAATCTCAGGACCTGAGGAGCCTACCGTGGCAAGGGTACAGACGCTGTATATAAGGCGTATAATGCTAAAAATCGAGACCAGGGCCTCGATTTCAAAGGTAAAATCCCTGCTTAATGAAGTGAGGATAGATATGACCAACAGGGGAAGACTGTCAGGAGCGACGCTTTACTATGATGTCGATCCAATGTAGCATGCGACAGACGGGGACTGCAGTGAATGATCCCAAGGCGTTGGCGAGCGCATCCATCGGGTCGTTGCCTGTGCGCCCGAGATGGGTGGCAAACTGAAGGTATTCCACCAATGCGCCAAGCGCGGCAGAACATAGCGCGACTAATAATGCCTGACGCATATTCAACGGTCGGCCAATGCGCCACCGGTCGAAGATGAATGTGCCGGTGAGTCCTCCGAACATGATGAAGTGGACCACTTTGTCGGCTCCTTCAAACAGATGAATTTCCTCCTCTCCCAGAGGCTGGGGGAGGAGGGTGAGATACAACACCGCTACCAGCACGGCAACCGTAGGCTGGTAGGGTGGAATGGATTGAAGTATGCTGTTTATCTTGCGGCCCACAGTGTCTGGTCCATCTGGGCACGATAAGCGAGGAGGCCTTCCTCGGTGAGATCAACAATCATGCTTTCGCCATTGGCAGTAGGCATCTTTACGTGGCTGTCGTCGATGAATGTCATGAAGTCGATGCTCTCGCCGTCGGGGAGAGCTACTGACCATGTTTGCTCGGCAACGTCGAAGTCGAGGCGCACCTTGGAGCCATCGTTGTCGGATGTGATGGTATATCCCTTGCCATCGCACTCAACGATGTAGCGGCCGTCCTGACCGTCGATCACTTTCTTGCCTGAAGCCATGGGGTTGGAGCCGCTCCAGAATTCGATGGAGTTGATCACGAGAACGTCGGCGAGAGCTGATACCTCGTAGACGGGGAGGATCCAGAAGCCGATGAATACGAGCTCGTTGACAATCTTGCTACCGAGGCTCTGGTTCCATGAGAGGAGCTTGTTGGTCAAGGCGAAGCTGCCGATGCAAGAGGTGAACACGGGGATGGAGATGGCTGCGATGAGAGCCACAGGAATAAGACGTTTTTTCATTAGAAATGTATCTTTATCGGTTAGATATGATAGTGAATGAATGATTCTGTAATAGTATATACTGCTTTAAGTGAGACTACCCGTGAATCTTGGATTTAGCGTAGTAGGAATACACGCGGTTGACATAATCGAATGTCTCTCGTCCACGGGAGTATCCGTATTTGACCACCGGATCCTTGTAGTAGCGTGGATTGGACTTCCACAGGATCGCCTTGGCCACGTTGTCGTCCCATTTCTGGGGATTGAGGCCGTATTTATTGGCCAGAGCGATAGCATCGAGCACGTGGGCAAGTCCGGAGTTATAGGATGCGATGACAAATTTCTTGCGCTCCTGCTCATCGGGCACTTTGCTTTTGAGCTGCTTGTCGAGATCGCGCAGAAGCTTAAGAGAGGTCTCCACGGCGATGTCGTTTTTCATCACACTTTTAGCTGTCTGGCCGTAGCCTTTGGCTGTGCGTGGCATAATCTGCATCAAGCCTCGTGCCCCGGCCCATGAAACGGCTGTGGAGTCGAATTTGCTTTCCACATAAGCTTGAGAAGCAAGAAGTTTCCAGTCCCAGCCGTATTTTTCAGCGTATTGCTGGAACAGGTTGTCAAACGGAGATACTCTGCCTGCTGTAGATACGAAACCATTGCCCGGCTCGTTTTTGCTCAGCTCGAAATACCGTTTGAGCAATCGGGCCTGTTCGCCACGGTTGACATCGGTGTTGAGCCAGGCATTGATGCTGTCGCCCAACCATTTCTTATCGGGGGCGACTGCCCATCCCGAGCGTTGCTCGAAACTGAGGGGCATGGTGATGTCGAGATCGTTGTAGTAGGTCTTGTTGATATGCGCGATATCACTGTCGACCACTGTCAACGGAATCTTGCCTTCGCTCACCATAGCTATGAGGTCCTCGGTGATCATGGTGTCGCGGTCGACGGGATGAATACGTATGCCACCGCCAAGTTCCTGATTGAGGTTCTCCATACGGGCCTCGTATTTGGAACCGGCTTCCACGTACACGTCCTTTCCCACGAGATCGGTCACATCGGTGATGAGCTCCTCCTCGCCACGGCGGGGCTGGACAAGCACCTGAGTGGTGATATTCTCGGGCCCACAAGCCACGACCTTTTCCTTGTATTCGGCCGTGACGGGTACCTCATAAGCTATCAGGTCGACGATGCCCGAGTCAAGCATCTCGATGGCCCGCGAAAGTGACGGGGCTATGTTGACTTTAAGCGTGAGGCCCCGGTCAACTGCAAGAGCCGTGAGGAGTTCATAATCGTAGCCCATTTCCTGACCACGGTATATGAAGTAGGACGCGGGGCTATAGAGCGTGACTACCCGTAAGGTGTCGGGAACTTTATGGACCTCGCTATCGCCACGGGTTGCTGAGGACGCGCTGTGGCGGCATGACATAGTGCCCGAAAGCATCGCCAGTACCAACAGCAGAGCAGGGAGTAGAGTAAGGGAACGTTTCATTAGTGAAGAGAGAGGGGGTTAGACACTTTAATATTCAAATGTCCCGGCCTCGTTGATGATGGTGAGGCGGTTGGATGGAGCTTCCTCCACGCGTCCTACGATGCGGGACTCAATGCCAAATGATGTGGCGATGTCCATAACCTGGGCAGCGTGCTCGGGCGATACGTATATCTCCATGCGGTGGCCCATGTTGAACACCTTGTACATCTCGCTCCAGGGTGTGCCACTTTCCTTCTGAATGAGGTCAAAGAGGGGAGGAATGGGGAAAAGGTTGTCCTTTATAACATGCTTGTTGTTGACAAAGTGCATTACCTTGGTCTGGGCACCGCCGGTGCAGTGAACCATTCCGTCGATGGCAGGACGCATCTCGGCAAGAAGTTTCTTTATGACAGGGGCGTAGGTGCGGGTGGGGGAGAGTACGAGACGACCGGCGTCAATGGGGGAACCTTCCACCGGATCGGTGAGGTGCTTGGAGCCGGAGTAGACAAGATCCTCGGGGACGGCAGCGTCAAAAGTCTCGGGATATTTGGCCGCAAGGTATTTCTCGAATACATCGTGGCGGGCTGAGGTGAGGCCGTTGCTGCCCATGCCTCCGTTGTAACAGTCCTCGTAGGTGGCCTGTCCGAATGAAGCAAGACCCACAATGACGTCGCCGGCCTTGATGTTGGCATTATTGATCACATCGGCACGGCGCATGCGGCATGTCACGGTAGAGTCGACGATAATGGTGCGCACGAGGTCACCGACATCGGCAGTCTCGCCACCGGTTGAGTAGATGCCTACCCCCATTTCGCGGAGGCGTGCAAGGAGCTCCTCGGTGCCGTTGATGATTGCTGAGATCACTTCGCCGGGAATGAGGTTCTTGTTGCGGCCTATGGTTGATGATACAAGTATATTATCGGTTGCACCTACACAGAGGAGGTCGTCGATATTCATGACAAGAGCATCCTGCGCGATACCGCGCCATACACTCAGGTCGCCAGTCTCCTTCCAATAGGCATAGGCCAGGGAAGATTTTGTGCCGGCACCGTCAGCATGCATTATATTGCACCATTCAGGATCTCCACCGAGAATGTCGGGAATGATTTTACAGAAAGCCTGTGGGAAAATGCCTTTGTCGACATTTTTGATAGCGTTGTGCACATCCTCCTTGGAGGCTGATACTCCACGTAGATTATAACGACGGTCACTCATGGGATTGTGATGATTAATGTCAGTTGTGGGTAAAATAATTCTTGTGAGAATCGGTTAGTTGAAACTACCGCGCAAAGGTACGAAAAAATGGGTGAAGTATCAAGATTAATATGCAATGAGATCCTCACCCCGATGTTTTGACCTATCCTTTTACCGGGATTGACATTAACGGGATGTCGGAGTGGAACAGCAGCCGGTGGGCCAGGGATGGATTGAAGAGGCGTGAGAAAATGTTTTTTCTCCTGCTGGGGATGACTATCATATCTACGGGCGATGCCGAGGTGAGCTCGCTGAATTCCTCCACGGGATTGGAGAGGGAGAGCGGAGAGGCCTTGAATGAGAACGCCGGATAGTTGGAACGGCAATATTTAAGGAGAGGCTCCAATGAGTCGGGACGCGGTTTGGAGAATCGGCTTGCGGGGAGCGCGACGAGTGTTATTTTAAGCGCGACGTCGGGGAACAGACGGTATAACGTATCGAGCGCGATGATATCCTCTTGGGACGCCGTGGTGAAATATACGGCATGAGCCGGCATTCCCTTGGATGCCCATGGGGTGTTGGACGGAACTGTAAGCACCATGGTGCGGCAACTGTCGAGCACTTCTGCTGTGACGCTTCCGAGTATTTCCCGGTTGTTGCTGTTGGCCCCCTGGGTGCCCATTACAGTAAGAATGTTCTTGTGGGAGGATACATAATCATCAATAATCTCTTCGGGCAGTCCCTCGGCTATCTCGGATGAGAATTTCACGCCGGGTATTACTCCGGCCTTGATCTTGTCGCGTATCTGCTCCTCAAATTTTTTCATCGATTCCTGGGCAATGGATGCGAGGCTCTTGTCGATTTCCGCATCGTCGATCGGGTCAATGGTCTGGTCGAAAGTGAGGGAGTCGGAGAGCTGCATGACCGATTGCCCCGAGAATGTGGGGTCGATATAGGTGTGCAACATGTGTATGCCGGCTCCGAGCGATGATGCAAGCCTGAACGCCACGATAGTAGCCTTAAGGGAATTTTCCGAGAAATCAACCGGGACCAATATGGATCCCTGGGCATGTTCGTGAGGACTGCATGTGGCTGAAGGAGCGAGAATCTCGATGTTTTCAATGACTCTCAGGGCCTGTGGAAGATCACATTCCTTGATGCGTACACGCACTCCTGCCGAGATGGAGGGATTGGTCAGATTGACATTCTGTAGGGAGACCATGATCCCTTCTCCCTCGAGAATTGCTTTCAGGCGATGGGCGCGGTCGTAGGTGTGTATTGCTACAGTGATGAGGCGGTCAGATAACATATTCAGGAATTGCGAAAATTAAAAGCCGGTTTAAGAAACCGTTTATGATTTAAACAGTTCATAAGCCACTACAATAATAAAAACGGCAAGGAGAGCAAAAAGTTGGCTGATATGCCACTTTTGCTCCCCCTGTGTGGTGAAAAACAAAACGAGACGTGGGTCTGTAGCAGTACAGATTACGCCTCCTTGTTTAGGCTCTGGATAATATCCACAGCCATGTCATAAATAGTGGTGTCGTCAAGCACCACGATGCCGCCATCGGGTCCTGGCTCGATATGCACGCCACAGTTTTTACCAAATTCGTAGTTGGTACCGCCGAAATAGTTGCGCACGGTCTGGGGAGTAACGTTGAGACGGTCAGCTATCTGACGTATCGAGCCGTCGGGCAAACTGTCCTTGATGCGGCGCAGGTCGTTGAAGGTGATAGTTTTTGTCATGATTTAGTTTCGGGGTTTTGTGGTTAGAGTATTGGGGGTTTGTAAAAGTTTAGTTTAGTGCGTTGTTTCTGTTACGCGTCACTAAGTTATGATTATATAACGATAAAACCAAATATTTTACTTTGAAATAAAGATGTTATAAAACATCTTTTAAATTAACGGCCTGTGATTCAAATCTTCTCGACTGCAGAGGCATTGATCCAAGCACGGTGGCTATTGTCGACTTCGACGTCATACCACAGCGAATGGATGGAATCGGTGGTGGATTTCACGGAGTCGAGAATTTTGACTTTTGTGCCTTCGTGGAGCAGCATGGCTTCCTGTGAGCGGTCCTGGGGGACGCGGGGAGTGGTGCTGAGGATTGTAGAGGGCACGGTGATGATGGCGGCATCATCGGACATGGCTATGGCTGCCGAACGGAATGAGAAGTACAGACTCACGCAACATGCCATAAATGTGAGTATGCCACCGAAGAATCCCAATTTTCTCACTTTGATTATATTTGAGAACAGGTAGGCCATGAGTGCCACGAGCGTGATGACAAACAGCGAGAATGCAACCCAAGCCCAAGTGTTGGAGTGCATGTAGGCTGAGACGGCATCCAGGGCATTGCCGAGGAATGTGCCGCGCTCGCCGGGACGGTCGGTGATGCGGGCATTGACGAATGCAAGGTTGTTGCGCACATCATCGTCGGACGGATCGAGACGCAAGGCTCTCTCGTAAGATAGGATGGCATTTCCCATCTCACCGAGACGATAATAAGTGTTGCCGAGATTGTAATACAGCTTAGCCGACGGGCCTTGCTGCTGTATCACATTCAGGTATATGTCGGCCGCTTGACGGAAATCATCGGCATTATAGGCTGAATCGGCTTGAGAGATAAGCGGTGATTCAGCAGCGCGGAGCGATGTAGCTCCAATGAGCAGTAATATGGCGAACAGTATATTTTTCATCGTTTCTCAAGATTGTTGATTGCTTTTACGCCTTCGTCGTAGACGCTGTCCATGCGTGAAGAGCTGTCGGGGGTGTAGCGGGCCATCTCACATTCGTCGAGAACATTCACGATCGAAGAGGTCGCTTCAGCGGAATATCCCTTTTCGGAAAGTCGTTCCACAATGTTCTGACGGTTGAGCTGAGAGAGGGGGATGGTCAATTTATCGGACAAGTAACCCCATAGAGCACGCAACATCTCCTCATAGAATTTATCGTTGTCGCCGGCTGAAAGATATTTGCCGGCTGTCTTCAGGCGACGTGACGCTACTTTGCTTGCCTTGGCCGTGCGCATTCCGCTGACATCGGCGTTGCGGCGGGCACGCGCGCGGTTGGCGACGATTATAGCAATGGTGATTATGAATAATCCTAAGTAGAGCATCCAGTACATGAGGGTTGTGACGACAAGGGTGTGGTCCATGGACGGGTGCTTGTCGCCAAGATAGATGTGCCTGATGTCGGAATTCTTATTCTCAATAGCTTTCTGATCCTCGGTGGGTGCAGGAGAGGATAAGCCTTTTGCAACCTTTATGGGGTAGGTGGGGGTGTTGAGTGTCACATAATCGCGCTTGGCAGGATCGAAATATACAAACTTGTCGCTACCGATGGTGAAGTTACCGACGCTCTGGGGTACAAAGGTATATTCCACAGTCATTGTGCCTGACACCTCATTGCCCGAGACGCTTGTCTTGATATCACTTTTCGGAGTATATTGCTCAAACTCGGTGGGGAAATCGATCTGAGGCTCTTTCAGATATTTGATGTTGCCGGTACCGGATATGGTGTAGATAAGGGTAGCCGGGTCGTTGGTACGGAATGAATTACCCACAAGGCGAGAGTCGACGGTGAACTGACCGACAGCGCCATTGAACCCCTCGGGTTTGGGGGAGGGGAGCGGTAATATGTCGATGGATCCGGTGTTGGAGCTAACCTTGATCTTGGTCTCGCGGGGCTGCCTTACCTGGAACATGCCCATGTTTACATTGTCGTACTGGACCACCGATATGTCGTAATTACCGGAGTTGATGGTCAGTTTTCCGCTCTTCTGAGGGAAGATTATGCAACGTTTCAGGATGGCTGTCATGTAGTCCTGTCCACGATAGGTCTCGATCTCGTTGAGTGCCGGCTGGACGTCGAGTTCCTGGATGAGAAATCCGTCGAACGATGGCTGACGTGTGGGCATAAAGGAGGAGATGGAGTACTTGGTGTAGAGCTTGATGGTACAGCCGATAGCCTCCTGCTCGTAAGCCGAATTGCGAGAAAGAATAATACGGACAAATACATCGTCGGCGTTGACTTTTCGGCCGGCAGTCTGGGTGTCCACGTCATCAACCGCTACAGGGCGTTGCGATGCTGGGGTATCACGTTCGGCACGGGGATGCACGGTGAATTGTGCCGGCTTGGTGGAGAGCCTTTTCCCGTCGGCAAGCACCGATGCGGCCGGTATGGTAAACTGGCCGGCTTTATCAGCACGATAGTAGTAGGTGTACTCAATTGCCGATGATGATTCCGCACGTCCGTTGACCACGCTGTAGCTCTGGGACTGGGAGGTGGAAGGTCCGAACAGGAGTGTGCATCCGTCGATAGCCGATACCTTTAGGTCGGATCCGTCGGCATTGGTGAGCCTGAATGTGATAGGGAACTTATCGCCTTCGTATATGCGGCCGGGTGTCTTTACTGTGAAATTGACATTGCCGGCTGCATTTGCCACGATGGCTATAAGGGCTATGTATATAAATAGTATGTGGAAACGTTTCATGAGCTGGATACTGGATTAAGACCTTAAATTACCAAGGATTCGTGACCTGACGTCGAGCCGGGGCTCCGTTCTTCTGCCGTTCGGCGTTCACGCGCTGACGGGTGGCGTTCTCTTCATTCTCCATAGCCTTGAGGATCTTTTCAGCATTCTCCTTGCTTATGCCGGATTGTTGCTGGGGCTGCTGAGGTTGCTGCTTCTGGTCCTGGGGCTGTTGTTGCTGATCCTGATTCTTGTCCTGATCTTTGTTCTGATCCTTGTTTTGATCCTGATTGTTGTCTTTGTTCTGGTCCTTATTCTGGTCTTGCTTCTTGTCGTCCTTCTGATCCTGGTTCTTGTCTTGATTCTGATCCTGGTTCTGCTGTTCCTCCAGACGTTTCTGTGCAAGGCGCAGGTTTTCCCTGGCTTTGTCGTTGTCGGGGTTACGGCGCAGGGCATTCTTGTAGAGTTCGATGCTCTTGGCGTAGTCCTGGCCGTTGAAGGCTATGTTTCCAAGATTGTAATAAGCCTTTTCGGCAATGGCCATATTTTCGGCATCGGAAGCAAGTTTGCCAAGTATTTGTGAGGCTTGTTTCTCGTTTTCACCTGTGGCTGTGCCCTGACGCAACAAGGCGGCGGCGAGGTTGAATTGCGCGATCTCGTTCATCGCGTCGATCTCGAGAGCCTTGCGGTAGGCTACCTCGGCATCGGCATATTGCTTATTGCGGTACAGTTCATTGCCTTCCACGATGAAATTGCGTTCATTGCGCGTGGAATTATCCTCGGCACGGCTTGACAACGGCGAGAGGATGATTGCTGAACCTAATAGTATGATGTGTGACAGTTTCATTTTTCTCCTCCTTCCTCTTTGGTGAAGAAACGATACTTTTTCAGCCATGAGATCTTGCGTGTCACTACAAATACGTCAATGACAAGCAGGATAAGGGCTATCCATGCTACGATGGGGAATTGCTCGCTTTGAGGCGAGAATGATTTGCGCTCGAACTCAGCCTGCTTCAGTTCGTCCATTTTAGCGTCAACGGCATTTATGGCTGAAGTGGTAGCGCCGTTGACGTAGATACCGTCGCCAGCACGGGCTATTTCGGTGCCTGTGGATTCATCGTGACGTGTGACGACTTCCTCGCCTGTCATGGGATTGATCATGTAGTGACCGTTGCCCAATGGAATACGGGCTCCACGTGCTGTTCCCAGTCCGATCACATCGACCTGAATTCCTGCACCGGATGCGCGTTTGGCGGCCTCCACAGCATTATCCTCGAAGTTCTCGGCATCGGTGAGCAGTATTATAGCCTTGCCCATGTCATCGTTGGGGGTGAATGAGTTCATCGCCATTTCCAGAGCAGCACCGATAGCGGTACCTTGTGTGGGCACCATGTCGGTAGTGATGGAGTTGATGAACATTTTTGCGGAGATATAGTCGGACGTGATAGGGAGCTGGGTATAGGCATCGCCGGCAAATACTATGAGGCCCACCTTGTCGTTGTTCATCTTGCTGATGAGCTTCTCAAGGATGAATTTTGCTCGCTGGAGACGACTCACGCCTCCTTCGTCGTCGGTTGAGGATGCAAGCATGGAGTTGGATACGTCAAGACACACCATCACTTCAATGCCCCGTGAGGTCTCGGTCTCGGCGGCATCGGCGTCAAGGCCTGATGTGGCTCGCGGACGTGCAAGCATAATTACCAGGACAGCTATGATGAGCAGTGACATGGCGAGTTTAACCCACGGCATGTAGCGGGAAACATCGGGCATGAGTGCCTGAAGGGTAGCAGGATTGCCAAATTTACGCAATTTGCGATTCCTGCTATAGCGGGCCCATAGGAATAATCCTGCCACCAAGGGGATGAGCAGCAGGAGATATAACATGTGGGGATAAGCGAATGTAATCATACCTAAAAAAGAGTTTTAGGGAGTTGTGCGCAGTATAGTGTATCTCATAAGCACAGCGAGGCCGAAAAGGCTGAGTGCGGCGATGGCCCACGGCATATAGTCGTCCTCGGTGGAGGAGAAGTTGCGCAGGTCCATCTTGGTCTTTTCGAGACGGTCTATTTCTGCGAAAATGTCTTTCAGTACGTTGTTGCCGGTGGCTCGGAAGTATTTTCCTCCGGTATTCTCGGCAATTGTCTTGAGTGTTGCTTCATCGATCACCACAGGTAAGGGGGTATAGACAATGCGTCCGAACTCGTTTTCCTGAGGATAGGGGGCGGTGCCGTTGGTTCCGATACCGATGGTGTAGACTTTTATGCCGAGTTGCTTGGCAATCTCGGAGGCTGTGATAGGCGCAACGTTGCCGGTATTGTTTGAACCGTCGGTGAGGAGGATGATGCTCTTGGATTTCGCTTTGCCTTCCTTGATGCGGTTGATCGAGGTGGCAAGACCATCGCCGATGGCGGTGCCATCCTGCAACATACCCATCTTTATGTCGTTGATGTAGTTGGCGATCATGGATCGGTCGGTGGTCATTGGCAGAGAGGTGAAGCTCTCGGCGGCAAATATCACGAGTCCGATATTGTCACCTTCGCGACCGGCAACGAATTTAGCTGCAACTTCCTTGGCTGCCTCGAATCGGTCGGGCTTGAAATCGCGTGCAAGCATTGAGGTGGATATGTCAAGCGCGAGAACAATGTCGGTACCCTCAACGCTTGAGGTGTTCCATGAATCGCGGGTCTGAGGACGGGCGAGTATGATGATCACACATGCGATGGCTCCGAGTTGAAGCAGAAACATGAGGTGCATGAGCCATGCCCTGAATGGCATGCCGAGTTTGGCGAATGGCTTTGTTGATGATATGCCAAGCGATGGTTGCAACGTGCGGTGCTTGTATAAGTACCAAGCAATAAGCGGCACGAGCAACAACAATAGCCATAAATAATGTGGATGGGCCAGTTGCATATCGGTTATTTTTCAGTAGTTGATTTTTTCAGTTGTTCTTCGTTGTCATTATCCTCAGTTTCGGCGGACACGGGCTGGGGCTTGGTATCCTCGACAAACTGCATGGCTGAGTTGAATGAGCGAGTGTTGTCCTCGGGGAGTGGACGAACCTTGGCAAATTTCACGAAATCAGCGGTCTCGAGCACTTGATCCATGTTGCGCTTGCTGAGGCGAGTCTCTTCATTGGCCTGGAGGATGTTGCGTATCTGGGTCGAGGTCATCTCCATGGCGTTGATGCCGAATCGGCCCTGCAGGTATTGACGCAGAATGTCAGTAAGACGGGTGTAGAACTCGCGTTCGCGTCCTTGTTCGCACAGCTTATCGGTACGCAGGCTGTCGAGCTCGCGGATGGCCAGTTCGTAGGGCGGAATGGTTACAACAACCTCGGCTGCTATATTCTTGTTGCGGGTGAGACGTTTGAACGTGAAGTAGGCTAATGCAAGCACGATGAGCGCGGCAAGTATCCATAATCCGTAATCGACAAGGAAATCAGGCAGATAGTCGACCAGTTTACGATCTACATCCACAACGTCGGCGTAATCGTGTATCGACGCGAGGGTGTCGACAGGAACCGGAAGGACTTTCAATACAAGCTTATTTGAGGCAATGGTCTCGCTCCCCTGTATATAACGGATGGGGTTAAGGATATATGTGCCGGAGTCAAAGGCTTGCAATAATACCTCCTGATTCACCTGTATGCGACCGTTCTTTATATCGGTAGTGTCGGCCGGGAGTGTTCGCAGAATCTCCACTTTATCGCAGATCGTATCCTGAGGGATCATAAGCTGCCCGGCAGTAGATGACGGAGCTATCAGTTCGATGTGCATGGGTGTGGTCTTGCCCATCAGCAGATAGGCTGAATCAAGCGAGACCTTTATGGAGCTCTGGGACCAAGCCGGGATTACCGACGCAAGGACGAGGGTGAAGGTGGCTATGAATATGCGTAATTGTCGAATCATACAAGTTGAACGTTTATCTTATCTCCTCGGTTTTTATTGTTCGTTACAGAGCCGTATTCTTATCTCACGCCACGGTTTTTGAACAATGCCATGAGTGCTCGTGCGAAGTCCTCGTCGGTAGCAATCGACGCAAGGTCAACACGACTCTTGCTGAGGGCTTCGGTCATGGCTTGCTGGCGTTCATACCACCATTTGCTGTAGGCCTGACGGGTTGATTTGGATGAGGTGTCAATCCACCCGGTCTTTCCGGTCTCGAGATCCGATACTCTCATCAGTCCGATATCGGGCAATGAGGTGTCGCGCTTGTCGTAGACCTGTATAGCAATGATATCGTGCTTGTTGGAGGCTATCTGCAGTTGGCGTGAATAGTCATGGCGGTCAATGAAGTCGGAGATAATGAACGTAGTGCAACGTTTCTTCAACGCATCGGTCATGTATCTGAGCGCCACGCCTATATCAGTGCCCGGATTTTCAGGCGTGAAATCGATCAATTCGCGTATGATGAGCAGGATATGTTTCTTGCCTTTCTTCGGGGGAATGAATTTCTCGATCTTGTCAGAGAAGAATATCACGCCGATCTTGTCGTTGTTGGTGATTGCCGAGTAGGCGAGAGTGGCGGCAATCTCGGCTATCATCTCGCGTTTCTCTTCTCCGACGGCTCCGAACAGACGGCTTCTCGACACGTCAATGAGCAACATCACCGTGAGTTCGCGCTCCTCTTCATAGACCTTGATATACGGGCGGTTGTGGCGCGCGGTGACATTCCAGTCGATATCGCGCACGTCGTCGCCATACTGGTACTCCCTGACTTCAGCAAAAGTCATGCCTCGACCTTTAAAGGCTGTGTGGTACTCTCCCGCAAAGATGTTTTGGGAGAGACCACGAGTCTTTATGTCGATTTTACGTACCTTCTTCAGGAGTTCATTGGCTTCCATCAGTCTGCGATATTACAATTGACTTGTGAAAATTTAGGGCACCTCAACCTTGTCGAGAATTTCCGAGATGATCTGGTCGGTGGTGATGTTGTTGGCCTCGGCTTCATAGGTGAGACCGATACGGTGGCGGAGGACATCGTGGCACACAGCACGAACGTCCTCGGGGATGACGTAGCCACGTCCGCGGAGGAATGCGTAGGCACGTGAAGCGCGGGCAAGGCCGATGGACGCACGGGGGGATGCGCCGAAGCTGATCATGCCGGCGAGGTCCTTGAGCTGGTAGTCCTGAGGATTACGGGTGGCAAATACGATGTCGACGATATAACGTTCGATCTTCTCGTCGAGGTAGATCTTTTCGACGATCTTCTGAACGTCAAGTATCTCGGACGGACGGAGCAACGGTTGCACTTTCTTGCGCTCTCCGCTGATGTTCTGGCGGATGATTATCTTCTCCTCTTCCTTGGTGGGATAGCCGATGATGACCTTCAGCAGGAATCGGTCAACCTGAGCCTCGGGGAGAGGATAGGTTCCTTCCTGTTCGATGGGGTTCTGGGTAGCCATTACGAGGAAGGGTTCGTCAAGGGCAAAGGTCTCTTCACCGATGGTGACCTGGCGCTCCTGCATGGCTTCGAGCAACGCGCTCTGGACCTTGGCCGGGGCACGGTTGATCTCATCGGCCAATACGAAGTTGGCGAAGATGGGGCCTTTCTTTATCTGGAACTGCTCTTTCTGGATGCTATAGATCATTGTACCTGTAACATCGGCAGGGAGCAGGTCGGGTGTAAACTGGATGCGGCTGTATTTAGCATCAATTACCTGAGCAAGGGTCTTGATGGCAAGGGTCTTGGCAAGACCAGGCACGCCCTCGAGAAGCACGTGGCCATTGGAAAGGAGGGCGATCAGCAGGGAGTCGATGAGATGTTTCTGTCCGACAATAGTCTGGTCCATCCCTTGTGTTACCAGATTGATGAAGTTGCTCTTGCTTGCAACGAGGTCGTTAAGCTCTCTGATATTAACCGTTTCGCTCATAGTGAGGTTGGATAAATATGATGTTTTGAGTTGTTTTGATTCGATATTATGAATACAAAATTATATATTATAACAAACAATGTGTGAATGAGGTGTGTTAATTTTATCTATTTTTTCTTTAGTATTAAGAAAATTAACTCAAATTTTAGATGTATTTTGATGTGTGTTCAGAAGGAAATTCACAGGAGGCTCCGGCTGCAATAAATAGCAACCGGAGCCTCCTGTGAATATGTTGTCGGATTTTGCGGACAATGACTATCGGGGATACTTGGCAAGTATCTTGCCTGCCTTTTCGTTAGCCGCTTTCACGCTTGCCGAGTTGGACGCATTTATACCGTATTTTTCAGCCGGGGGAATCACGAGGACGAGACCCGGACTTACGCGGTTGGGGTTGGATATCTTGGCTTTATTCTCCTCGTAGATATATACCCAGAAGCATTTGTTGCCATAGTGTTTCTTGGCCATGTCATGAAGGAGATATCCGGCTTTTACGGTATCCTTGACGGGTTCAGCCACAGGCTGGGCCGGAGCCGGAGAGGATGCCTTGGGCTCGGATTTCGGTTCCGCGTTGCTTTCCGGTGTGGCCGGAGGTGTATCGGAGGTTGTCGCGGAAACGGCTGTGTCGCCTCTTAACACGGCTTCGGCCTCGGCCAAAACCTGTGCAACCTCTTCATCGCTGGCCGCGTCCTCCACAACCTCTTCCTGTACAGGAGTAGGGATAATGTAGTCGATGGCGAAGTACACAGCACATGCTCCCAATGCCAGGCCTACTATGAGACCGGTCAGGAATCCCCAGCCAAATCCGGGGCCGGATTTCTGATACTGATTGTCGGGGAGGTATTCCTCGGGTTCCTCCTCAGGGAATGCCGGAGCGGAGACTTTGACCGCAGGAGCTACAGGGGCCGGAGCTACAGTCGGGGCCTTGGAGGGGGCAGTTGTGGTTGTGACAGGAGTCTCAACTGCAACCGAAACGACTGATGATGTAGCTTTAGTGGCGGGTTCCTCTACGATTCTGACGGGCTCCTCAGCCGACTTTTCGGTTTCATCGGGCTTGTCGGATTCTTCGGCTGAAGTTTCGGGTTTATCCGATTCCACAGGTATAACAGGCTCTGTGGCAACAGCGGGTTCAACTGATTCGGGATTCTCAGCCATAGGAGCCTCAACGACTTCATCGGATGCGATGATTTCCCCTCCTGCCACCGTAGTGGCGTGTTGCACTTCGGAATCGTCAGTAGGCTCCGGTGCGGCGGGTTCTTCAATCGTTGGCTCGGTGATGTCGACCGGAGCCTCAATGTCGGCAAGGGTTTCGTCACTGAGGGTATCGCTCAAAACTTCCGGTTCAAATAATGCGAAAGGTGCGTTGACGGTATCAGCTATTTCAGCGTCAGGAACAAACGACACGGGGGTGTCTTTTTCGTTAGTGAGATTGAAGGTGCCGATGCCTTTGATTTTCACCGTGTCGCCGTCGCTTAATGATCCGGCAATCTGGTCGAAGAAGTTTTTGATGAAATCCTCGGCTTCTTCGGGCGATATGTTGCAGTTGGCCGCCAATAGAGAGGCCAAATCATGGAATGGGATCTTACGATTCATCGCGAGAGTTTTTTACGCAATACGACACTTGGCTGAAACTGCATCTTGATGCTCGGTGGCATGAGTGTCCTCTTACCGGTGGACTCATCGGTAATGACACATTCGTCGGTTTTGACTGATGTGAATGTGCCGAAGCCGGGAATAGCCACCGAGTCGAGCTCTGAGCCGATCTCGGCCATCAGTTTGCCGAGAGCATCGGTCAGAGTCGCTGTTTCATCCGTAGTCCGGTTGATGGTCTTGGCCAAACGGGTGTTGAAAGCCTTGCTGTCCATATCTGTGTTATGAATGTGAGGTTGGGGCCGTGAGGCCACGATGATAGCCTGTTAGTAGTTGCGGGCGAAGATAACTCGCTGGGCTGACGGCTTGCCGGTGACCACACATACGCCGGGAGTCTTGTCGCCGTCGAAAGGTATGCATCGGATTGTGGCCTTGGTCTCCTCCTTGATCTTTTCTTCGGTCTCGGTGGTGCCATCCCAGTGGGCAAGAATGAAACCGCCTTTTTCGATCTCCTTCTTGAATTCCTCGTAAGAATCCACGGTGCGGGTGAGTGATTCGCGGTGAGCGACGGCCTTCTTGAAAATGTTGGTCTGGATCTCTTCAAGCAGGTCTTTGCAGTACTGAGCGATTCCCTCGAGCGGAGCTACATGTTTCTCCAGGGTGTCACGACGCATAACCTCCACTGTACCGCTCTCGATGTCGCGCGCTCCAATGGCGAGACGCACGGGCACACCCTTGAGCTCGTAGTCGGCAAACTTGAATCCGGGACGCTTGTTGTCGGCATCGTCGAACTTCACGCTTACGCCGAGTGCGCGCAGCTCCTTCACGATTGGAGCAACAGCGTCGGCTATGAGATTGCGCTGGTCGTCGTTCTTGTAGATGGGAACGATGACAACCTGGATGGGAGCGAGGTGGGGAGGGAGCACCAGACCATTGTCGTCGGAGTGGGTCATGATGAGCGCGCCCATCAGACGGGTCGATACACCCCAAGAGGTTGCCCATACGTATTCAGGCTGGTTGTCCTTGTTGACATAAGTAACGTCGAAAGCCTTGGCAAAGTTCTGGCCGAGGAAGTGGGATGTTCCGGCCTGGAGCGCTTTTCCATCCTGCATCATTGCCTCGATACAGAGGGTCTCGATAGCACCTGCAAAACGCTCGTTGGCGCTCTTGACACCCTTTATGACGGGAACTGCCATGAAATTCTCGGCAAAGTCGGCATACACGTCGAGCATTCTGCGTGCTTCTTCCCATGCTTCCTGCTCAGTGGCGTGGGCTGTGTGGCCTTCCTGCCAGAGGAATTCGGCGGTGCGGAGGAACATGCGGGTGCGCATCTCCCAACGCATAACATTGGCCCACTGGTTGATGAGGAGGGGGAGATCACGGTAGGAGTGGATCCAGTTGCGATATGTGTTCCAGATAATGGTCTCGGAAGTGGGGCGGATGATGAGCTCCTCCTCGAGTTTGGCGGCGGGATCGACTACCACACCACTGCCATCCTCGGCATTCTTGAGTCGGTAGTGGGTGACTACAGCACACTCTTTAGCGAATCCTTCCACATGGTCGGCTTCGCGCGAGAGGAATGACTTAGGTATGAGAAGGGGGAAATAGGCATTCTGGTGTCCTGTTTCCTTAAACATGCGGTCGAGCTGCTGCTGCATCTTTTCCCATATGGCATAGCCGTAAGGCTTTATTACCATACATCCTCTAACAGCCGACTGCTCAGCGAGGTCGGCTTTAACCACGAGATCGTTATACCATTGCGAATAGTTTTCGCTACGCTTGGTGAGGTCTTTAAGTTCTTTAGCCATTGCTTATGTGTGTGAATGCTTTATTGTATTCTTATTTTAAAGTGCCCTTATGGGCATGGGTTATCATTTTCGGGCCGGGGATAAGGTATATCTCCACGCGGCGGTTGGCGGCTCGTCCTTTTCGGGAGTCGTTGGGCTCGATAGGGTCGGTGTCGCCCATTTCAAACGGAATCACGATGAGGTCTTCGCTGACCTGGCTGAGGAGCCAATCATAGATGGAGTTGTTGCGCTCGTGCGACAGATACATATTGTACTGGGCTGACCCTGTATTGTCGGTATGCACTGCATACACCATCTTGAACATCTCGGGATCACGGAGCATTGCCACTATCGGGCCGAGCTTAGCCGGGGCCGAGGGGGAGAGGAGGGTGTCGTTGGGTAGGAAAAGTTCGTCGGACGGGATGGTGACAATCACGACTTCATTGTCACGGGTCATATCGACGATGTATTTTTTGTTGGCGAGTTCGTGGCCAATCCGTTTCATGTATTGGCTCACGGCGTTATGCTCACCTTTGGCTACTTCAGGGGTGAGGATGTTTTGCTCAAGGTCCATGTCCATGAAGGCCGATTCCTCGTAACCTTTATAGGGATCGGTGTACTTGTCCTTGGCCATTGATTGGAATCCGGTCAGGGTGATGGCTATGAGCGCGAGGAGTGAAGTGAGTCGGGTCATATGAGCGATTGTTCGTACTGTAATTCGGCGGCGACGAGAGGTTCCACTTCATCGGGGCGGATGGGTGACATACGGTCCTTGGCAAGCATTTTGCGCACGTGGCTGTTGAGGGCTTCAACGTTTACGTCGTCATCGTCAGCCTCGGCATCAATGTCGAGCAGGCCTTGGTCGTCATACCAATCCCAAATGATGTCTATTATGTTGAGCAATTCGCCGTCGTCGCAACGCTGGGATGCTTCGGGCGACAATGCGGCACGCATTGCGCGGACTGCTTCTTTTTCGTCGAAATCTTTCATGTGTCAGTTGTTGAGGTCGACAATTCCCTGGGGGAGCGATGTGTGGAGCGTGTTGTTGTCGATGTCGATTTCATCGATAAACTCGTCAGCCACAGGAATGTATATCTCCTTGCCTTCGGGGGGTGTGACTATCAGTAGAATGTTGTCGGTCGAGTCGTTGTAGTCGGTTACTTCGCCGAGTTTACCCAAGATGCTGTCAATCACGGTATAGCCGATGAGTTCGGAGGCGTAAAGCCCGTCCTCACCGTCGGCGTCATCCTCGGGGATATCGCTGTTGAGCAGATAGAAAGTCTTGCCGGATAGCTGGCGGGCTTTCTGCTCCGAGTCGATGCCGTCGATGGTGAGGAGGCAGGTTTCAGCCGTCTTGGGACGCACTGATTTAATGAAAAACGGTACGAATATACCCTCCACGTCCATTATGATGCATTTGGCCTCGTTGAGGTCAATGTCGTAATCGAGCGTGGCGGAAATTTCTCCTTTTATGCCATGGGGCTTATTGAAGGCTCCGGCTTCTGTTATATCAGTGCGCAGTATCATCAGCGTTTTCTCTTTTTCTTCCCGGTGGCGGGAGGTGCTACGATTTTAAATTCGTGAAGGCTTGTGGTCTCCGGGTCAAGCCGTATCATTCCGTGGGAATATTCGGCCAGGTCCTTGAAGATTTTTGCGTCGTCGACATTATCCTTGTTGACGGCGATCAACAGTTTCTTCATATGGTTGGCCAGGAGCAATACGAGCTCGTCACGTTCGGGGCCTTCGGGCATCTGGAGCACCTGGTCGATTATCAGTTCGACATCTTTACCGTAGTGACGGTAACGGATGTGGCGTCCGGGATAGGGGACTTTCTCGGGTGTGGCCGTGTACTTGTCGGGCGCTGAGATCTCAACCGGGAAGTCTACATCGAGCTTAAACCCGCTCATGTAGGCGAGGTGATCCCACAGTATCCGTTTCCAATCATCCTGCTCCTTGATTTTGGGCTGGATGCGGGCCATGGTGTTGATAATCGAATAGGCGCATCGGGTGCGTTCCTCACGGTCGGGGATGGTGACGCAATGCTCAACCATGCTTTGTATGGCACGGCCGTATTCGGGAAGAATCAGACGCGGACGATGGGTGTTGTATGTTAACATTCAGTAGTTTTAGGTGGAATGGGGTCAGATTACATGTTCATGCCGCCGTCAACCTCGATCACCTGGCCTGACACGTAGCTTGACATGTCGGAAGCAAGGAATGTAGCGACGTTGGCGATGTCCTCGACCTGGCCGGCACGACGCAAGGGGATCTTCTGGGCCCAAGCCTTACGCACGTCGTCGGAAAGGGCGGCGGTCATAGCGGTCTCGATGAAACCGGGGGCGATGGCGTTGGCGCGGATGCCACGAGAGCCTACCTCCTGAGCGATGCTCTTGGCGAGAGCGATGAGACCGGCCTTAGATGCGGCATAGTTGGCCTGGCCTGCGTTGCCGTGCACACCTACTACCGATGCCATGTTGATGATTGAGCCGTGACGCTGACGCATCATGATGGGAGTTACGGCGTGGATGAAGTTGAACGCGCTCTTGAGGTTTACTGCGATCACGGCATCCCACTGGCCCTCGGTCATCTTGAGCATGAGGCCGTCCTTGGTGATGCCGGCGTTGTTGACCAGCACGTCGATATGGCCGAAGTCTTCCTTAACCTTGTTGACAACCTCTTCGGTCTGAGCGAAGTCAGCGGCATTGGAGGCATATCCTTTGGCCTTTACACCAAGGGCTTCGATCTCCTTAACGGTTGCGGCCATGTTCTCGTCGTCGAACAGGTCGGTGAAAGCTATATCAGCGCCTTCTGAGGCAAATTTGAGTGCGATACCTTTGCCGATGCCACGTGATGCACCGGTGATGAGAGCAACTTTTCCTTCAAGTAATTTCATTTCGAGATAAGTTTTATTTATATGTTTGGTTTAGAATTGATTGTGTAGTCAGTGCATGGGAGTGTACTTCATTCGGTCTTCTTGACGAGGGTGTTGGTGATGAACCTCACCACATCATCCCTGAATGATTCGGGATTTATACCCATGGCATCGTAGCTGTCACACAGGTGGCAGTAGTCCACCCCTTGAAACAGCATCTGGTGTATTGCGGGCAACAAGGAGCCTTGATCGGGGTCGAACACGCCTTTGGCTATTCCGTTGTCGATCATTGACCTGAACAGCCCCTGCTCTTTCTCCACGGCCAGACGGCGTATTCTTTCGAGCCGTTTGTGGTCGAGCGTGATGTAGGAGATGAGCTGGCTTGTGGTGGAGGCTTTGATGGTCTCGTCGACGACATCGAACCTCGCAAAGATATAAGCCTGAAGCATTTCAACCGGTTCAAGATCGGAATGTACAATGTCCCTGAATCTTTTGACAATGACATCAGCCTCACGCTCGATCACGGCATCGTATATCTCTTTTTTATTTTTAAAATAGGTATATATGGTGCGCCGCCCTTTGTCAGAAGCTGTGGCGATGTCGTTCATCGTGGTGCGCTCCACGCCATTGGAGGCGAAGAGCTGTCGCGCTACATCAAGTAGCCGTTCACGTGTTTTGGTGGCTATCGCTGTCATTTGTCAGTATAATTCAAGGTGCAAAGGTAAGAAAAAAACTTGGGCCTTTATATCTCGATGCCTTGATTTTTGAGAAATTCCTTCAGTACGCCCGAGAAATGCTCGTTGGCCGCGCGGGGATAACGCACATCGGCATATACTTGGGCAAGATTCTCTTTTCCGTTCTCTTCCACGAATTTACGATAAGATTCCATGCCTTCTTTTTCGGCATAAAGGCGCTTGATGTCAGAGCCGGAATAATTGTGGTAATGCCCCTGGTGTAATATGCAGTCGATGTCGAGGCGTTCAGGTATTTCGGGGGTTTCGGCGGGGTATCCGAGAGTTACGGTGAGGAGGGGCACGACGCCGGCGGGCAGATTGAGTTGAGATGAAATGGCCGGAGCGTTGTAAGTAGTGGTGCCGAGATAGCATGTGCCGAGGCCGTTAAGCTCGGCCAGCGTAACGAACTGTTGCGCGAAGATGGCAGTGTCCATTACTGCCCAAGTGTATCCCTGGAGGTTATTGAGGCCAGGTTCGGCACCGCCGTCAACACACCATTTGTGATACCTGTTAAGGTCGAGGCAGAATGTGAGTACAGCTTTGGCCGACATGATTGCGGGTTGGGAGAAGTGGGCCGGAGCCAGAGCGCTGATCTCCTCGGGGTCGGTGGTCAATATTACGCTATATAGTTGCATGTTGCCGGTGTTAGGCGCGTGGGCGGCTTTGCTCAGGAGGGAGCGGATGAGTTCGGTGTCGACCTCCCTGTTGCTGTCGTAGGCGCGTATCGAGCGGCGGTGCGAGAAATATGAGTCGTTAAACGTGAGTTCCATAAGGATGGTTGTATGAATTTGTTGTAGTTGGTACAGGTTGATGTAATTATACTGCAAGTTACGATAAAATATTCAAATGTTAATAATTTGAAGTGATATTTTTTGGAACATCACGGAAATTTCGTCATCTTTGCAGTCGCATTTTATCTAAGGAAACACTTGCAATTATTCCAGGATTTATCGAATGGACCCCAAGACATATAGCTACGATGAGGCGTATGAGGCCTCAGTTAAGTATTTTGACGGTGATGAATTGGCAGCCCGAGTGTGGGTGAGCAAATACGCGCTTAAGGATTCCAACGGGCATATTTATGAACGCACGCCCGAGGATATGCATCGTCGCATAGCGTTGGAGATCGCAAGGATCGAAAGTAAGTATCCCAATCCAATGAACGAGGACGAGATAATGGAGCTTCTTGACAAGTTCCGTTACATTGTGCCCCAAGGTAGCCCTATGGCTGGTATAGGAAATAACTATCAGGTGGGTTCGCTGAGCAATTGTTTCGTAATAGGCCTTGACGGACACCCCGACTCATATGGCGGTATCGCCAAGATCGATGAGGAGCAGGTGCAGCTGATGAAGCGTCGCGGCGGAGTAGGACACGACCTCAGTGATCTGCGCCCGAAGGGTACGCCTGTAAAGAATTCCGCTCTTACCTCCACGGGCCTTGTTCCGTTCATGGAACGATACTCCAATTCTACCCGAGAAGTGGCTCAGGATGGCCGTCGTGGCGCCCTGATGCTTACGGTGTCCATCAAGCATCCCGATTCGGAACGTTTCATCGACGCTAAGCTGGAGCAAGGCAAGATTACCGGTGCCAATGTCTCGGTCAAGATTGATGATGACTTCATGCGTTGCGTGGAAAGCGGCGAGATTTATCGCCGTCAGTTCCCCGTGTGGAGCGATAAGCCTGAGGTGAGCATTGATACTGATGCCCGTGCCCTGTGGGGTAAGATCGTATATAATGCTTGGAAGTCGGCCGAGCCCGGAGTATTGTTCTGGGATACCATCACCCGTGAGTCGATACCTGATTGCTATGCCGATCTCGGGTTCCAGACGGTATCCACCAATCCGTGTGGCGAAATTCCGTTGTGCCCCTATGACAGTTGTCGCCTTGTGGCCGTGAATCTGTACTCCTATGTGAAGAATCCTTTCACGGAGAATGCCGAGTTTGACTATGAACTGTTTGCGACCCATATAGCCAAGGCCCAGCGCATAATGGACGACATAATCGATCTCGAGATGGAGAAGATCGATACCATCATAAATAAGATTGAAAAGGACCCCGAGACCGCCGAGGTAAAGGGAACCGAGCTGAATCTGTGGAAAAAGATCAAGGCTAAGACTCTCAAAGGTCGCCGTACCGGCCTTGGAACCACTGCCGAGGGGGACATGATAGCTGCTCTCGGCCTACGGTACGGTACAGCCGAGGCGACAGCTATGTCGGTGAACGTGCATAGGGCTCTTGCGGTAGCAGCATTCGGATCGTCGGTCCAGATGGCTAAGGAGCGAGGTGCATTTGAGGTATATGATGCCCAGAGAGAGCGCAACAATCCTTATATATCCCGCCTCAGGGAAGCCGCTCCTCAGCTTGTCGAGGAGATGGAGAAGCATGGACGTAGAAATATTGCGTGTCTGACCATCGCTCCTACAGGAACCACATCGTTGATGACACGTACATCATCGGGTATTGAGCCTGTGTTCATGCCTGTGTACAAGCGCCGTCGCAAGATCAATGCCAATGATGTGGAGGCCAGGGTGGATTACGTTGATGAATCGGGTGATAAGTTTGAGGAATACATCGTGTATCATCCCAAATTCATCGAATGGATGCGTGTACAGGGAATTGAAGTCCGCGACAATTACACTCAGGCTGAAATTGACGCCATAGTGGCACGCTCGCCTTACTACAAGGCTACAGCCAACGATATTGATTGGCTTGAGAAGGTGAGAATGCAGGGTGCAGTACAGAAGTGGGTGGACCACTCGATATCTGTCACAATCAATCTGCCGGCCGATGTGGACGTTGAACTTGTGAACCGCCTGTATCTCGAGGCATGGAAAGCCGGTTGTAAGGGATGTACTATCTACCGTGACGGTTGCCGTTCTGGCGTGCTCATAGCTGCCGAGGATGAGAAGAAGAAAAAGGAGCAGAATAAGGCTGAGGAGGCCGGACTGCCGTTGCCCGATGCCTCGACGGGTCATCCGCTGATGCTTAAACGTCCGATAGAGCTTGAGGCTGACGTGGTGCGCTTCCAGAATAATAAGGAAAAATGGATTGCGTTTGTTGGCCTTGTTGACGGCCGTCCATATGAGATCTTCACCGGTCTTGCCGATGATGAGGATGGCCTGTTCTGTCCTAAGTCGGTGAGCAAGGGTAAGATCATAAAGGCTGTTGACGAAAACGGTGGCAAGCGTTATGATTTCCAGTTCATAAACAAGCGAGGACTCAAGACTACGATCGAGGGGCTGTCGGATAAGTTCAATCCTGAATACTGGAATTATGCCAAACTTATTTCGGGAGTGTTGCGCTACGGAATGCCCATAGATCAGGTGCTGAAGCTCGTGAATGGTCTCGAACTCGATTCGCAGAGCATCAACACATGGAAAATGGGTGTTGAGCGAGCTCTCAAACGTTATCTGCCCTCAGGAACTCCCGCTAATGGCCAGAAATGTCCTCATTGCGGGCAGGAGACATTGATTTATCAAGAAGGATGCCTGATATGTACATCGTGTGGCAACTCGCGTTGCGGATGACATATCCTGCCTCATAATAACCTCTTTCTTCAATACAGATATGAAAACGACCCTTTATGCGTCATTAATGATGACATGGCTCCTTGCCACATCGTGTGGTGACCTGAGCAGTGAGGCCAAGCAGATCGTGGGGAATTATATAATCCCAGAGATTTCGCAGACCGAACCGGTGATGGAACTGAAACGTGATGCCACATGCGTGGTGAGGGCCATAAAGCCGGGCGTACTCTCCTATTCGGTGGAGGGTACGTGGAATGTCGAGAACGATTCGCTTGTGATGGCTCTCGACCGCTCGACATTAAAGGCCGAAGGGGACACACTTTTGATAGGGGAGATACCGGCGCGTTCGGCCCGAAGGATTGTGGAATTCTCGGATTTCAGCCTTCAGCTTGAAAACGGCGGGGTCGTGTACTATTACAAGAGGATTAAGAATTGAGAATTTGATTCAGAATAACCTGACAGGAGGACTTAAAAATGCGTTCTTTACTGCTGACTACCATAATATTATTACTCACAGGATGTAACAACACTCCTGTGGCCGAACGTATCGAATCGGCTGAGATTGCCTATGCCTCGGAAGATGTAGCCTCGGCACGTAAAATATGTGATGAGATCACCGGAGAGCATAGTGAAGACGGCGAGATCACATCCATTGAGCTTGGGCGACTGTCGATCCTGTACATGCAGCTGTATGACCGTACCGATGATGACGACGCACTCGAACTTGCCGAGCGTTGCTATCGTGAGGCATTCGTTGCCAATGCCGATTCAGCCAGGTATTTTTATTCTCATCTTCCTGTTGATCAGGATAAATATGCCATGTCGTTAGCCACACTCGTACATTCGATAGATAATCCCGGCGACATTTCGGATGAACATGCCGAGGTGGATTCAATGATGAACGATTGCAGTCAAGATTTCTAACAAGGAGGAATGTATGGATTGGAAAGATCTGTTGGCGAAAAAAGTTGAGGACGGCACTCTTGATCGAGAAGAATTCGTTCAGGACGAAGCCTCCAAGGATAATGATAAGAAGCCCCAGATACTGCGGGTTTCCATTGACCGAAAGGGACGGAAAGGAAAGACTGCCACTATAGTGGAAGGTTTCACATGTGGTGACGAGGAACTGTTGACGATCGCGGCCAAACTCAAAGCCAAGCTCGGAACCGGAGGCTCGGCCCGATGTGGAGAGATTCTCATCCAGGGGGACGCAATGGAAAAGGTGAAGCAGATATTGACTGATATGGGCTACAAGGTGAAATGATCAATATCTATAAAGCTTCAGCCGGTTCCGGCAAGACGTTCACACTTGCAAGAGAATATATAAAGCTGATCCTGGGGCATAAGACCGAGGATGGTGACTATGTGCTGAACCGCCAGGGAGAGGGATCTTCTCACCGAAACGTGTTGGCGATGACTTTTACCAACAAGGCGACTGAGGAGATGAAGTCACGCATAATTCATGAGTTGGCGGTACTTGCAGGTTGTGAGCCCGGATGGACGGATAAGAGTCCGTATGAGGCGGATCTGTGCCGGGAATTTGGCTGTGACAGCGCACGATTGGCTGAAGCTGCAAGGCTGGCATTGAGGAATCTCCTGTATGATTTCGGGCGATTCAGCATATCCACTATAGACTCGTTTTTCCAGATGGTGCTTCGCTCGTTTGCCCATGAGGCGGAGGTGTCCAGCAATTATGCTCTCGAGCTGGATGACAGCGAGGTCATAAAGATGAGCGTCGATCAGCTGTTGCAATCCTTGAACCATGGTAAACCGTCGCGTCGATCACATGAGATTGAGACCTGGATAACGGGCTATATGAAGAGCTTGATTGAGGAAGGAAGCCAGTTTACTCTTTTCAACAGGAATGGAAATGTTCATGATGGCCTGGTAAAGTTCATAGGCAGTATCTATAATGATACATTCAGGGAAAATGAAAGGCTGATAATGACCTATTTGTCGGATCCTGACAAATTTGCAAGTTTCCGTGACCATATTCAGGAAAGCAGAATCTCTATAAAAAATGAGACTGCCGGTGTGTGCCGGGAGGTGTTGAGCGCTATAAATGATTTTCCTTCAGGGAAGGATTATATCAAAAGCGCGGTAATCAATACCATCAGCGGATGGGCCGAGGATGGGTGGCATACCAACAAGGATGGTTCGGTGCAAGCTGCCGTGGCGGCTACCGTTAACGATCCCTCCTCGATATGGAAGGATGCGGCTAAAAAGAAAGGAGCCGTGTCGCCGGCTCTTGAATCGGCAGTGGCTGATGCAATGTCGGTGATAGAGAAGTGCCACGAATCAATGACCATGATCAAGGTGGTGAGGACCAATCTGTATCAGATGGGACTCCTCAGCGCACTGATGGAGCTTATCGACCGTTTCAGAAAAGAGAATGCCACATTGTTGCTCAGCGATACAAACTCGTTGCTGAGCAGGATTATAGGAGATGAGGACTCTCCGTTTCTGTATGAACGTCTGGGAGTGCGTTATCACAGCTATCTTATCGATGAATTTCAGGATACCTCATTAAGCCAATGGGCTAATATGAGACCATTGTTGAAGGAGAGCCTGTCATACGGTTACGATAATCTGGTCATAGGCGATGAGAAGCAATGCATATACCGTTTCCGTGATAGTGACCCGTCGCTGTTGCACTATCTCGATAGGGAACCTTGGGCAATCGGTAACACGGTGACACGAGGCGGGGACGTGAGTGAGAATACCAATTGGCGCTCGTCGGCTGATGTGGTGAGATTCAATAATTCTCTGTTCTCGGCTATTGCACGCCGGTGGGGTATGGACGACGTATATTCCAATGTGGTTCAGCAGGTAACATCCAAGCATGAATCCCATGGAGGATATGTGCGTGTGAAATGCTTCAATGCATCGGATTCGACTGAGGAGGACGCATTGGAATACATGTGCAATGAAATGCGCCGGCAATTGTCGTCAGGATATGCGCCGGGTGATATTGCGATACTCGTAAGGCGTGCCAAGGATGGAGAGAAAGTCATAAAGTATCTTGAGGAAGCCAGAAAGAAAGATCCTGATTTTCCTCAGTTTGATATTATATCGGACAAGTCGCTCATGATATCCCAATCCGATGCCGTGTTGAATGTGATCAGCCGCTTGAGATTGCTTTCGAGCAGCGACATCACGGTGGATAAGTATCATAAGAGCAATCGTGAGGTGGCGTTGATACTGAATGATTATGAGCATATACTCACCGATGGAGCATCGCCAGCCGAGGCTTTGGCCCTGGCTATGGAGAATATGCAAAAAAGATCATCAGGCAATGCTGATGATTCGACCGATGGTACCGCTAAAGCCGGATTGAATGACAAGCCCGAGCATCTGACTCTGCATGGCGTGGATCTGGTTTCGCTTGTAGAATCTCTTGTATCGTCATTGCCTGAGAGTGTGCGACTGAAGGAGAACATATATCTGTCGGCATTCATGGATCTCGTAGTGAAATATGTTGGTCAGGGGAGTGCCGATATCCGTTCGTTCATCCAGTGGTGGGATGATACGGGGAGACGGGCATCAATTTCGGGTGGTACGGATGCGCGAGCGCTGAATTTACTTACCGTGCATAAATCCAAGGGCCTGGAATTTCATTGTGTGCATATTCCGTTCGGTGAATTTTCGGTGTCAAGCAATAAGGATGTTGCGTGGTTTGAATTACCGTCGATACCCGGAGTGCCCGATGAGATACGTCCTCCGATGATGCCGTTGAAAGTGAACAGTTCGCTGGCGTCGACACCGTTGGCTGATCAATACAGCGACATACAGCGCGAAAATGTTCTTGACCGCACCAATCTGCTGTATGTGGCGCTTACACGTGCTGTTGACGAGCTAATTGTAGGCGTGAAAGTCAGCAAGAGTATTCTTGACGGGAAGAGTGGGGCAGATTGGCCATCAGTGGCACAGACAATATATGAAGGCATCGCCGACGGCGGAAATCCTGACATACTGCCATTGTCGTTTGACAGGGATTTGGAGTTCAAGCTTGGTGTGCCGACGCATAAAACCCCTGAAAAGAAAGATCGGGCTACGGCCATGCGCCCGTCCACATCGGATGTGTTGCCTATGTATGAATCGACAAGTTCCGAGTCGGTGTGGGGCAATACAAATGTGGATACCCGACGGCTTAACCGAATTGAGGTCGCAAGGGAGAGAGGCCTGATCCTGCATGGGGTGATGTCACATATACGGAAACGTGGTGATATCGATACTGCAATGAGATTGTTGCGGTCGACTCCTGATGCAAGGCGTCTCACATCGGACGATATGGAAGCGTTGTACAATCTTGCCCATGAGCGTGTGGATGATCCCCGGGCCGAGCGATGGTTTGATGGATTCAGCAAGGTGTACGTGGAGCGGGAAGTCGTATCAGCCGATGGTGACCTGAGGCGTGTCGACCGTGTGGTGTGGACTGGCGATGGAGAGATCCATGTGATAGACTACAAGACAGGCCGGCAGGATCCGAAGAAGTACAAGCGGCAGTTGCGCGAATACATGGAGTTCTTCAGAAAAATAGAGAATCTCCCCGTGCGAGGATTTCTTTACTACCTCGACTCCGGGGAGATTGTGGAGATCGATAAATGATCGGGGGCTTTATCCGGCTTTTTGGCCGGAGTTCTGTCCGCTTATCATTTCGCGTATGAATGGAGCCGTTGGCGAGTCGGCCTTGGCTACCTGGGCTGGTGTGCCGGTTACGATGATGTTGCCACCGTTTTTACCACCTCCGGGGCCCATGTCGATGATGTGGTCGGCGGCACATATCACATCCAGATTGTGCTCTATCACAAGCACGGTGTTGCCTTTGTCGACCAATCGGTTGAGAACACTGAGAAGTACTCGGATATCATCGAAATGAAGTCCGGTGGTTGGCTCATCAAGAATGAACAAGGTGTTTCCTGTGTCTCGGCGGGAGAGTTCGGCCGCGAGTTTCACGCGCTGGTTTTCACCGCCCGACAGTGTGGAGGAGGGCTGGCCCAGCTTGATATAGCCAAGTCCTATGTCCTGAAGCACCTTGATCTTGCTTAGGATCGACGGTATGTTCTGGAAAAATTCCACGGCCTGATTGATGGTCATGTCGAGGACATCAGCTATGGATTTTCCCTTGTATCTCACTTCGAGAGTCTCGCGGTTGTATCGTTTGCCTCCGCAAGTTTCGCACGGTACAAGGACGTCAGGGAGAAAATTCATTTCAATGGTCTTGTATCCGTTTCCTGAACAGGTTTCGCACCGCCCTCCGGCTACGTTGAACGAGAATCGGCCCGGACGGTAGCCTCTTATCTTAGCTTCCGACAGAGAGGCGAATAGGTCTCGTATAGCTGTGAACACTCCTGTGTAGGTGGCGGGATTGGATCGGGGAGACTTGCCGAGAGGAGACTGGTCGACACGCACCGCCTTGTCGATATTCTCTATCCCTTCGATGGAGTCGTAGGGAAGCGGTGGTGTGAGCGAGCGATATAGTTTCTGACTTAGTATGGGCTGGAGTGTCGCATTAACAAGGGTTGATTTTCCGCTGCCGGAGACACCGGACACACACACGAGCTTTCCGAGTGGAAGTGTCAGCGTGACATTGCGTAGATTGTTGCCGTTGGCACCTCGGAGAACTATCTTCTTGCCGTTTCCTTTTCGTGGGTGCATGTTCACAGGCAGAGCCAACGCCCCGTTAAGATATTGGGCCGTGAGGGTGGATGTGGCGAGCATGTCGGCCGGCGAGCCTGAGAATACTACTTCACCGCCTTTGCGCCCGGCTTTTGGACCGATGTCCACTATGTGGTCGGCTTCAAGCATTATATCCTTGTCATGCTCCACAACAAGGATGGAGTTGGAGGCGTCGCGCAGATTCTTCAGGGAGTCGATGAGCCTGCGGTTGTCGCGCTGGTGCAATCCTATCGATGGCTCGTCAAGGATGTAGAGCACATTTACCAGACGGCTGCCAAGCTGGGTGGCGAGACGTATGCGCTGGCTCTCGCCTCCCGACAAGGTAGCTGACGGCCGGGACAACTGCAGATAGTCGAGGCCAACGTCAATAAGGAATTTCAATCGACTTCTTACCTCTTTCATAATCTCGGTAGCGACGATCTTTGAAGAAGGGGAGAGCCGGTTCTCAAGGCCGTTGGTCCATTCGTACAGATCGGAGATATCGAGGCGACACAGCTCGGCTATGTTTTTGCCGTCAATGAAAAAGTGAAGAGCCTCCTTGTTCAGACGGTCACCGTTACATTCGGGGCAGATTCCACGCGTGAAGAAACCTTCGCTCCATTTCTTGGCGGCGGCGGAAGCCTCATCGGTCTGTTGCATTTCGATGTACTTGACAAGGCCGTCGTAGGACTGGAAGAAGTTGTTGGTGGCCATGGTCTCGTTGTCTATGACAAGTCTTTCGGTCGTGCCGTTGAGTATGTCGCTCATGGCTTCTTCGCTCAGGTCACGTATCGGGGTCTTGATTGTGTGGCCGTATTTCTTGCATATGGCATCGATCTGCCAGAATACCATTGAGTTGCGGTATTTGCCCAGCGGGACTATACCGCCCTGATGGATTGAGAGGGAATCATCAGGGATGATCTTTGCCCGGTCGATAATGTTGACGTAGCCAAGACCCTTGCAGCAAGGGCATGCCCCAAGAGGTGAGTTGAATGAGAAGTTGTGTGGAGCCGGTTCCCTGTAGGATATACCGCCTAAGGGATCCATCAGAGTCTGAGAGAAGTATGAGGCCTTGTCGGCATCGACATCATATACCATCACCTGCTTGTCACCTTGCCTTAGCGCATCGGTGACGGTAGCTTCAAGCCGGGTGAGATCCTTGGGCGAGACTTTCAGGCGGTCTATCACGAGCTCTATGTCGTGGTTGCGGTAGCGGTCAACTTTCATGCCGAGCGTAAGCTCGCGGAGCTGCCCGTCGACTCGTGCGGTAAGGAATCCTTTTTTCCGCATCTGCTCGAACAGCTCCTTGTAGTGTCCTTTACGGTTTCGCACCACCGGGGCAAGGATATAGACCTTCTTGCCGTTATATCTCTCGAGGATGAGGTTAACGATCTGATCACGGGTGTATTTTACCATTGGCTCGCCGGTGACGTAGCTTACGGCTGTTCCGGCACGGGCGTAGAGCAGACGCAGGAAGTCGTATATCTCGGTAACAGTGCCTATGGTGGATCGAGGATTGCGGTTGATGGTCTTTTGCTCGATTGCTATTACAGGAGATAGCCCGGTGATTTTGTCAACATCGGGTCTTTCGAGGTTGCCGAGCATATTGCGGGCATAGGCTGAGAATGTCTCTATGTACCGGCGTTGGCCTTCGGCGTAGATCGTGTCGAATGCGAGTGACGATTTGCCGCTTCCGCTGAGTCCGGTCACCACGGTCAGTGTGCCGTGAGGTATAGATACATCTATATTCTTGAGGTTATGCACCCGTGCTCCCAGCACCTCAAGAGACTGAGGGCGAGAGGATGGGTGTGTTAAAGTTTCGCTGTAGCTATTATTTGTATTGTTCATTTTGCCAGAGTGTTATTTAATCACCCATGCAGGATTGTATATTTTTGATCCTTGCTTGGAGCGTGACAGGGATTTTGGGCTCGGGATCTTTACAGTGTATGTCTTGCCGGCCTTGTTGGTTAAGGATTTTGTTCTGATCCATGGATTGTGCTCGCGCAGAGTCATGTAGTCGGTGCCATGCTGAGCGGCCCATGTAGGCCAGTCGGCAACCGCACCTCTTACTTCAACCGATGTGTACTCTATGGGCTGATATAGTTGGTCGGCACGTAGTTCAAAGCCATATTCCTGGGGATTTTCCATAATGAGCTTCATGGCCAGAAGCCGGAACATATATCGCATGGTTTCGTCGGCAAGCCACAGGTCGTAAGCCGAAGTAGCCTGTTGTGCTTCAAGCTCGTTGGATATTCGGGCCATGCCTCCGTTGTAACTCGCGGCCACCGACTCCCAGTTGCCATATTTCTTATAAGCGTCTTTTAGGTATTTGCATGCGGCCCTGGTGGCTTTCTCCACGTTGTATCTCTCGTCAACTTCATTGCTCACTTCCAGGCCATATTCTTTACCAGTCGAGGGCATGAATTGCCACATGCCGGCGGCCTTGGCAGGGGAGAGCGCACGTGGATTAAGGGTGGATTCTATGGCGGCAAGGTATATCAGATCGGCCGGCACGCCCTGTTCCTTGAGAATAGGGGCCATTACCGGGAAATATCTGTTGGCGCGTTTTATTGCCAAAAGAGTGTTGCCGTGGGTATAGCTCATAGCGGTAAGCTCCCGATCCATTCTCTCCCACATGTCTATGGGGTCGAGCGAGATTTCTTTCCCTGCAAAAGTGACTGATTGTGGAACTTCAGGCACTATAACATGAGACGGATCCTGATGAGGGCCGGATGTCTGGCCAGAGGCTGCCGGCTCTTTCCCAGTGGAAGCGTTGGCCGGTTCGATAGGTGCGAATGCTCCGATGAGAATCATTGCTGTAACGGAGCCTAATAAGGATATGCGGTTGAGTTTCATTCTTAAAGTTTCGCTTTTAAAGTTTATATTTAATATACGGGATGTATATTACTGATATTCCTGTATAATATGTATTTTATTCTGTTTGCATATTTAGCGGTGTTCTATAATGTTTATGTCGCCGGATAGCTTGTAGTTTTTGCCGTCAGCACCACGAGCTTTGATGACGTAATAATATGTGCCCGGAGCTACGAATTTGCCTCCAGATCGGCCGTCCCAACCTTGAGACGGATCGGATAACGAGACAATCTTCTTGCCGTATCGGTTGAATATGTGGCACTCATATTCGATGATTGATGAGTAACTCACCTTCCATTCATCGTTCACTCCATCCTGATTGAACGGCGTGAAAGCGTTGGGACATTTCAATGATGATTCTCCTATGCCAACCTCATAAGTTTCGCTGAAGTACTCACAAGATGCATCATCATTAGTACAATATAAACGCACATATGTGGTGCCTCGTTCATCAAATGTGTGGGTGAAAGTGGTTTCCGGTTCCCTCAGATAGATCTCCTGGAAGTCGGGTGAACGAGAGAACTGCCATTCGTGGAACACTGCTGCATCGCTGACTTCAGCCCGGAACGTGGCGGTGTACGGTGCGGATCCTCCTAAGGTGCCCGGTGATGCCGTGGAAGTTTCATTATCGGCTGTTCTCTCTGTCGATATGACTTCAGTGTGCGCCGTTATGCTCCTGGCTGGAAATAGTGGGGAAGTGTATGTAACCTCCCGCCCCCAGGTTTTTGCGAAGCGGTCGCCTGTGAGAGTAAATGTCGTGGCGCAGAGAGGAGCGGATACATGGATGTTTTTCGATATGTGATCGAGTATGGTATCAACGCCCGTTTGAATATACTGGTCCCGGCTGTCATCCCATTCCAAAGTGGTGTAGGTGAGGGATATGTCCCGTGGCAGGGTGTTCCGGCGCCCGTTGATTCCAAAATAAACGATCTCGTCGGCCGAGCCGGAGAAATCCAAGTCGAGATATTGGCAGTCATGACTGTCGGATTCCGAGAGGGAGGAGAAGATGAGCGGGTAGGAACTGTGATCGACAATCCATAAATATACCTGCTGTTTCCCGTCATCGACAATATAACCTGCGTTGCCCTCAGGGTTATCGAGCCAGGATTGGTTGCCGTGGTTGGCTGTGGCCTCAATTTCCTGAGCATAGGCTGCCCCCATAGAGGTGAATTTATGCCATTTTATTCCGGAGGAGGATGGGGATGAGGCCTCTATTCTGAGTCCTTTGACTGACGGTGCCACATATATGCCTCCGTTAAGGCCGGTGGAAGCTGGTGCGTCAAGCCTTATCACATTTCCGGATTCATCGGCGGATCCATTCCATGAAAATGTAATATCGGTGGCTGCAACGTGCCAAGCCATGCAATAGGACAGTATGAAAATAACCTGATGTTTCATCATCTAACTTACAAAGTTACGAAATCTCATCAATATTTCCAACATGGTGCCGGTGTCGTTATATTACTTTAATATATATTACTATGGGTTACAAAATGTATTTTTAAGGAGTCTTTATTCTCGAAATTGAATATTTTTGGCTGATATGTTTGGCAGATTATAAAAAATGACATATCTTTGCAGGGCAATTAGAGAATAACATTATTGCATACAAAATGAATTCACGATTTTACGCATACTCGTTTTTTTATTATTTTTATTTTGACAAAAAATAAGAAGCGGGACATTGCGTACATAATCCAGACGAATTATAAAGCCTTAGGGCGAACAAAAAAGATACACAACGGCATCCCGCTTCCAATAGATGGAGGCGGGATGAGTCATTTATATAGACGACAATGAAGAAGATTACTATCCAGGGCGTGGCCGGATGTTTCCACGATGCGGCGGCCCATCTGTATTTCGAGGGCGAGGAGGTCGAGACAATTCCTTGCGATTCATTTCCGGCAATGTTTGACACATTGTCTTCTGACGCCTCCCTGCTCGGCATAGTGGCCGTGGAGAATACGATTGCCGGTCCGCTCCTGCAGAATCATGAACTGTTGCGCCAGAGTAATCTCAAGGTTATCGGAGAGATAAAGTTGCGTATCTCACATGTGCTCTGTGCTCTGCCGGGTCAGGAGATTGATGAGCTTACTGAAGTTAATTCACACCCGATGGCGCTTATGCAATGTGAGCAGTACCTCAACCGTCATCCCAATCTCAAGATAGTGGAGAAGTTTGATACGGCCGGAAGTGCCGAGGAGATTGCCCGGGACAATTTGTTGGGACATGCGGCCGTGTGTGGCCAATATGCGGCTGAGCTGTATGGCCTCCACGTGCTTGAGCGTGGAATAGAGACAAACAAACGCAACTTCACACGTTTCCTGGTATTGGCTGATCCTCTGGTTGCAGGTGAGATTGGCCCGAATGAGAAGGATGTCGATAAAGCATCGATAGTCTTTACATTGCCTCACACTCAAGGAGCGTTGTCCAAGATACTGACGATCCTGTCATTCTATGATGTGAATCTCTCCAAGATCCAGTCGACACCGATAGTAGGTAGGGAGTGGGAATACCGTTTCTATGTTGACCTGACTTTTGACAGTGTGCTTCGTTTCCATCAGGCTATAGATGCTGTCCGTCCGCTTATACGCGACCTCGCTATACTTGGCGAATATACCGAAGCTAAGATTACCCATTGATAATAAAAAGATATAATCATGAATATACAACCCTCACAGCGAGTTCAGCAGATCAAGGAATACTATTTCTCGACCAAATTAAAGGAGATTGCCGCTCTGCGAAACCAAGGAGTAGACATCATCTCTCTTGGCATAGGCGGACCTGATCTGCCTCCTCCGGCCCAGGTGATCGAGACCATGACCGAGGCTATACACAATCCTTCCAACCATGGCTACCAGCCTCATGTGGGTGTGCCCGAGCTACGCGAGGCGTTTGCCCGTTGGTACAAGCGTTGGTATGGCGTGGAGCTGGACCCGACATGCGAGATACAGCCCCTAATAGGTTCAAAGGAGGGGGTGACCCATATTTCACTCGCTTTCCTTAATCCGGGCGACAAGGTGCTTATCCCTGATCCCGGATATCCTACCTACTCATCTATCAGCCGCATGGCGGGCGCGGAAGTTGTCACTTATGATCTGACCGAGGAGAACGGATGGCAACCCGATTTCGAAGCTCTTGAGAAATTGGACCTCACAGGGGTGAAGCTGATGTGGCTCAACTACCCGCATATGCCGACAGGTGCCAAGGCCTGTAGAGAGACCTTTGAGAAGGCTATAGAGTTTGGCAAGCGTCATGGAATAGTTATAGTGCACGATAATCCTTATTCATTCATCCTCAACCCCGAGCCGATGAGCATCATGTCGGTGCCCGGAGCCAAGGATATTGCCATAGAACTCAATTCGCTCAGCAAGAGTCACAATATGCCCGGATGGCGTGTTGGAGTGGCTGTGAGCAACCCCACATTCCTTTCCTGGATACTGCGCATCAAGAGCAATATTGACTCAGGTCAGTTCAAACCGTTGATGCTTGCCGCCGCCAAGGCTCTTGAGGAAGGACATGAGTGGCACGACGGGCTTAACGGGGCATATGCATCGCGCCGTGCTGTGGCCGAACAAATAATGGAGGCATTGGGTTGTACGTTTGATCCCACCCAGTCGGGGTTATTCCTTTGGGGACGTATAATCAACCCCGAGGTGTCGTCGGAACAACTTGCCGACCGGATTCTTGCCGAAGCGCGTGTGTTCATCACCCCCGGATTCATATTCGGTAAGAACGGAGACCGATACATACGTATTTCGCTCTGCGCACCCGAGGATAAACTCAACGAAGCCCTTGCCCGCATACAGCTTGCCGAGGCTGCAAAATAATAATCATAATCAGAAATATATTAAATACACACAATAATGGAAGATATTTTACCTCTCGCGATAGACGGCGTAGAACTTGGCCGTCCACTTATAATCTCGGGTCCTTGCAGTGCCGAGACTGAAGAACAAGTGCTCGCAACAGCCCGTGGGCTTGCCCGTGCAGGAATCAAGGTGTTCCGTGCAGGCATATGGAAACCCCGCACCAAGCCGGGCGGATTCGAGGGCGTTGGTGTTCCCGGACTCGCATGGCTCAATAAGGTGAAGGAGGAGACCGGAATGAAAGTTTCTACCGAGGTCGCCAACCGTGGTCATGTTGAAGCCGCTTTGGAGTATGGTGTTGATCTGCTTTGGATCGGTGCGCGTACTTCGGCCAATCCATTTGCCATGCAGGAGATCGCCGATGTTCTCCGCGAGAGCGGGAAGGATATACCCGTGCTTGTGAAGAATCCTGTGAATCCCGATCTGGAATTGTGGATCGGAGCCCTGGAGCGTCTCTACAATGCCGGAATACGCCGTCTCGGAGTGATCCACCGTGGTTTCTCAACCTATGGACCTCAGATCTACCGTAATCATCCCCAGTGGCGCATCCCTCTCGACCTGAGAGTGCGTTTTCCGAAACTCCCCATCATCTGTGATCCGAGCCATATCGGTGGAAAGCGTGAGCTGATAGCCTCTCTGTCTCAGCAGGCTCTCGACATGGGTTTTGACGGCCTGATCATTGAGAGCCATTGCGAACCTGACTGTGCTTGGAGCGACCGCAACCAGCAGATAACTCCCGAGGTGCTCGGAGTGATACTCGACAATCTCGTGTTCCGTGATGCGCCTGTGCCTTCCGAGAACCTGGTACACCTGCGCCGTCAAATCGACCAGCTTGATAACGAACTTCTCGAGATCCTGGGCAAGCGTATGAACATCTCGCGTGAGATCGGTACCTACAAGAAGGCTCACAACATGCCTATCGTACAGCCCGGGCGATTCGATGATATCATGACATCGCGTATCCTTGCCGCCAAGGCTATGGGCATGAGTGAGGAGTTTATGCGTTCCGTGCTGTCCTCCATCCATGAGGAGTCAGTGAGAATACAGGTCGAGCTTACAAAGTAAATAGTGATGAAGATTCTAATTCTTGGCGCAGGGAAGATGGGATCGTTCTTCTGCGATCTTCTCTCGTTTGACCATGAGGTAGCTGTGTATGATCCCGATCCACAGCGTCTGCGTTTCACGTTCAATGCCATGAGGTTTTCCGACATGGCCGAAGTGGATGAGTTCGCTCCGCAACTCGTGATAAATGCATCAACGGTCAAATATACCCTTGACGCTTTCAGGCAGGTGTTACCTCATTTGCCCGAAACATGTATCATAAGCGACATTGCATCGGTAAAGACCGGATTGCCTGAGTTCTATGCTACTTGCGGACACCCTTATGTGAGCACGCATCCCATGTTTGGTCCCACATTTGCATCGCTTAGCAATTTGGGAAACGAGAATGCAATAATAATCTCGGAGGGGGATCATCTGGGTAAAGTGTTCTTCCGTGACCTCTACTCGCGCTTAAAGCTCAATATAGTGGAATACACGTTTGAGCAGCATGACGAGACGATAGCTTATTCGCTGTCTATCCCGTTTGCTGCCACATTGGCTTTCGCTTCCGTGATGAAGCATCAGGAGGCTCCTGGAACAACGTTCAAGCGTCACATGCAGATTGCCGACGGGCTTATGAGCGAGGATGAGTACCTTGTGAGCGAGATCCTGTTCAATCCCCACACCCCATCCCAGCTCCAGGGGATACTGGATAAGCTATCCGATCTGCTCGAGATTGTGAAACGAAAGGATTCCAAGGCAATGTCGGCTTATCTGGCCCAGGCCCGTGAGAATATAAAATGATGTAGCTGTATTGCCGGTCGGAGACTGTCGACAGCGACTGACCGGCAAGTATATAACGCGTCTCATTATCCTCAGTGGATGGTGAGGCGCCGTTTTGTCATTGTGGAATGATGGAGAGTAGTGATGAAAAACACGTGCTGTGGTAGGCAATAAAGGTGGGAGAAGGCACGTTTACATCTTATGATGTTACATGAGGTCATGAACAAGTGCATTTGTGCGATGATGGCGTTGGCTCTGGGCTGTACGGCGATGCAGATGAGGGCGCAGGGCGGAGGAGATACGTTCTACTCCTTTCTCGACGTACCCACCTCGACGCTTGCATATGGCCTGGGAGGAATGAACATTTCAAATATTGACGACGACATAAGCGCCAGTGACCGCAATCCGGGCTTGCTCGGCCCTGAGGTAGGGATGCAGTTGGGCGCCAACTATATGCGATATATCGGCGACAGTAATTTCGCCGGCGTCAAGTTTGGGCACCGTTCAGGCGATCATGGCGCATGGGTGGCTTCTGTGCAATACTTCGGCTACGGCTCAATCAAGGGGGCCGATGTGAACGGAGTGCTCACAGGTGATTTTTCACCCAAGGATATGGTGATCTCGGGCACGTATGCCCACGATATAACCGACCGCTGGCGTGGAGGTGCAACACTAAAGTATGTGTACTCGTCCTATGATTCCTATTCAGCAATGGCTTTGGGAACTGATCTCGGTGTGAATTACTATGATCCTGAGAGTGATTTCTCATTCTCGGCCATGATGGCCAATCTCGGCGGTCAGTTCAAGCGTTTCGACAGCCGGTATGAACGTATGCCGGTGGATATACGACTGGGAGTCAGCAAGGGATTGAGCGGTGTACCGCTCATATTGTCAGTGACAGCAAGGGATCTCACCAAGTGGCATCTGCCTTACTATGACAACGGAGACGGATCGGAGGATAGCGAACCACGGCTAAAGGACAAGTTCGCTTCCAATCTGTTCCGGCATCTGATATTTGCATGCGATTTCCGTCCTTCCGACAATTTCCACATAGGTATAGGATACAATTACCGCACCCGCACTGACATGTCCACCTATCGCCGGAGTATCCTTTCGGGGTTCTCCACCTGCCTGGGGCTGAATGTGCGTAATTTCGCTCTTGGGGTTGCACTTGCCCAGCCTCATACAGGAGCCACAACAGTAATGATAAATATTTCCACAACATTATATGAATTCTAAAAGAATGGAATCCTCACGCAAAATCATCATAGCCATCGACGGATATTCATCGTCGGGCAAAAGCACCATGGCGCGTCAGCTCGCGTCAGCCATAGGTTACCGTTATATTGACTCGGGCGCTATGTACAGAGCCGTCACTCTGTGGGCTATGCGTCATAATTTGGTAGCTCCGGGTGTGGACCCACAGGTTCAGGCAATCGTAGCGGCTCTTCCTGAAATTCATATCGATTTTCTGGTCGACGGTCCACGACAACTCACCACTCTCAATGGAGAAGTGGTGGAGAGCGAGATTCGCTCGCTTGAGGTGAGCAATTGTGTGTCGCCGATAGCGGCTATTCCCGAGGTGAGGCATGCTCTTGTGAAGATGCAGCAGGCCATGGGGGAGAGCAAGGGCATAGTGATGGACGGACGCGACATCGGCACAGTGGTATTTCCCGAGGCGGAGATGAAGGTGTTCTGTGATGCATCGGCCGAGCGGAGAGCCGAACGTCGTTACAAGGAGTTGCTTGAGAAAGGTGCTGAAGTTACCTTTGACGAGGTGCTTGAGAATGTTGTGTCGCGTGATCATATTGACGAGACAAGAGCTGAGGGACCGTTGCGTTGTGCCGAGGATGCCGTTAGGCTCGATAACTCGGCCATGACCATCGAGGAGCAGAACAGTTGGCTGATGGACCTTTACAAAGAGCGCACAGGCGACAATAGTCCCTCCTGATACGAATGTCTGATATGGAATGTAACAAAATGAACGAGGTCCCCTGTACACCGGTGGTGGAGATTGATGCCCGTTCGGGATTCTGCCATGGGGTGGTCACTGCCATACGCAAGGCCGAGGAGGAGCTTGAACGCACTGATGCCCCGCTGTATTGCCTGGGTGATATAGTGCATAACAGCGATGAGGTGGAACGTCTTGAGCGCAAAGGCCTTTCAACAATCACCCACGGTGATATGGAGGGATTGAACGGCGTGAGAGTGCTTCTGCGGGCCCATGGGGAACCGCCGTCGACCTACGAGATGGCCCGTCGCAAGGGTATAGAGATTATCGATGCCACATGCCCCGTGGTGTTGCAACTGCAACGTCGCATAAAGGAGACTTATGATAATGATGCATCCGGGCCTCAGATAGTGATATACGGCAAAGCCGGACATGCTGAAGTGAACGGATTGGTTGGTCAGACTAACGGTGAGGCGATCGTGGTTGAGAATCCGGACCAGCTCGATCGTATAAATTTCACCCGTGACATAGCCCTGTATTCGCAGACTACTATGCCACTGAGCGGATTTGCCGAAATGACGCGAGAGATTGACCGCCGTAAGGCTCCGGGTGTGGTGTTCAGATACTTCGACACCATATGCCGTCAGGTAGCCAATAGAGTGGACCATCTCAGGGAGTTTGCAGGAACCCACGATGTGATCCTTTTCGTGGCAGGAGCCAAGAGCAGCAACGGAAAGGTGCTTTACAATGAGTGCCGTGATATCAATCCGCGCACTTATCTTGTGTCGGGAGCCTCGGGCTTCGATCCATCATGCATCAGTGGTGCGGGATCGATAGGAATATGTGGAGCCACTTCCACCCCCCGCTGGCTCATGGAGCAGGTGAGGGATGCTGTCAACGCTTACATAAAGTCGAGATCATGAGGATGAGGTCAACAGTAACACTGGTCCTGGTAGCACTGATGTGCTCGGGGCTTGCAGGATGTGGAGGCGACGGTGGCCGTGTGAGCCGTCATGTGCGTGATCGCCATGCCTATTCTTTAGGAAAAGAGCATGCCGAGCGAATAGTGAAGCTCCGCAATGATGAACCGGCATTGCAGGACGGGTTGCTCGATGTGAGGGCCCGTATCACCAATATCAACGACCGTCTGGGGCCTCAGGCGGCTACAGATTATGAGCGCGGTTTTGTGGACTATATAACTGAGCATGACGATTCTTTGGCGCAGGTGTTGTTCTGAAAAAGGATATAAAAGAGAGAGTGGGGGGATAATGTGGATTTTAGGTTTTTTTATGTCACATGGCTGTTGCCCGAAAGATATAAAATCACTATTTTTGCCTTCGGGGAATATCCTCACATATAATACATGCTATATTTGTTGCATTCGATAATCCATATTGAACGATGAAATTCTATAGCACCAATCGTCAATCCCCTCCGGTAACATTGCGTGAAGCCGTGATGAACGGTCTGGCCGCCGACGGAGGTCTATATATGCCCGAGCGTATCCCGGTGATACCGCGAGCTTTCTTCAATAATATTTCGGGGATGGGCATCCGCGATATAGCCTTTGTTGTTGCCGATATGATGCTAGGAGATGACATAGAGTCGACTGAGATAAGGCAGATCGTGAATGACACTTTCTCGTTTGAGATCCCTCTTGTGAAGGTGGACAAGGATATAAGCGCGCTTGAGTTGTATCATGGCCCCACACTTGCGTTCAAGGATGTGGGCGCCCGTTTCCTTGCCCGTGTCATCAGCCATTATTCAGCCTCCGGTGGAGGTGGTAAGGGTAAGGTAAAGGTGATCGTGGCGACTTCGGGTGACTCGGGTGGCGCCGTAGCTGCCGGATTCAAGGATGTGCCGGGTGTTGAAGTGTATATAATGTACCCCTCAGGCCGATTGTCGAGGATGCAACGCGAGCAACTGGATGTCCCGGGTGGTTCGGTGCATGCTATCGAGGTCTTGGGAACGTTTGACGACTGTCAGCGTCTGGCCAAGCAGGCTTTCTGTGATGCCGATCTGCGTCGGGAGTATGAGATAACATCGGCCAACTCGATCAACATATGTCGCCTGTTGCCTCAGATGTTCTACTTCTTCCATGCTTATGCCTCGCTTTTGTCGAGCGAAGGTGACTCACGTTGCGAGGTGGTCATGGCTGTGCCTTCGGGTAACCTTGGCAACCTTACCGCAGGACTTCTTGCCTGGCGAATGGGACTACCGGTGAAACGGTTTGTCGTTGCCAATAATGTCAATGACGTGACTGTGGACTATCTCAATACAGGCCGTTTCGTGCCCCGACGGGCCGTCAAGACTCTCGCCTGTGCCATGGATGTGGGCAATCCTTCCAACGTGAGCCGTATCAACGATCTGTTCGGAGGCGATTTCGGCCCGCTATCGAGACTCATCAAGGGGTATTCCTACAGCGATGAGGATATAATGGGTTGGATCTCGCGTACATATTCGGCCGACGGTTATCTTCTCGATCCTCATGGTGCCACGGCCTATGCCGCTCTCCACGCCGACATCAAGCCGGGTGAGAAGGGCATATTCCTGGCCACGGCCCATCCGTCCAAGTTCTCACGGACAGTGGAGGAGGCAACCGGGGTAAAACTCGGGACACTGCCGCAGGCCGAGCCGTCCCATCGTCCGGTGCACCCGCGCATATCGGTATCATACGAAGCATTGAAAAAGATACTCATGTCCGAAAACAACAGTTAGCCCCACGGCGTTAATCCATGTATAAGGGAGATCGATTTTTCCCTCGCACTCTCTCCGCCTACACCATTATTCAAAAATAATCATCCATTCTAAAAACATATACTTATTATGGCAGCCAATAAGCGACTCCTCAAGAAGGAGATCCACCGTATCTGTGGCGCGCTCGCAGGTGAGTGCGTATTAGCCAAGATTGCAATTCCCGGTATCGATCGCGAGAAGTTAAATGAAATCATCTATCAGTTGGCCGACCTTCAGGAATCGGCTCTTAGACTCGTGAGTGTCGACTTCCCCGGATCGGCTTCATCCTACGCCACCCGAAAGGAGTATGTGGATGCCCGTCGTGCCTATTTCAAGGCTTCGTATGCCCGCCTCAAGGACCATTTCAATGCTCGAGTGCAGGAGATATTGCGCGAGATGAACGCAACAGTCCCCGGAGCCTCGACCCCCGAGGAGCGCAAGGCTCAGATGAAGCATCTCCTCGAGCTGGGATTCGCCGAGGAAAACAAGGATAAGAGCGGCAAGTAATGGGTTTCTGCAAAGGAATGCTCAGGCTGTTCGGATGGAGGGTGAAGTGTGACGTGCCCGACTATCCCAAGTGCATCATATGCGTGGCACCCCACACGTCCAATTGGGACTTTGTGCTGGGAGAATTTGCCTGGTGGTCGCTTGGACGCAAGGCCGGATTTCTCATGAAGGAATCTTGGTTTTTCTTCCCCATGAAGTACCTGTTCAGGGCTCTCGGGGGCATTCCCGTGTCGCGCAAAGGGGGGGCATCGCTCAGCGAGACTATAATACAGAAGTTTGCCGTCACTCCACATCTTAACATCGCCATTACTCCCGAGGGTACCCGCTCCAAGGTGTCGCAGTGGCACACCGGATTCCTGTATATAGCCCACGGAGCCGGGGTGCCCATAGTGCTCGGAGCTGTCGACGGTGCCAACAAGCTGGTGCGTCTTGAAAAGACGTTCATACCCACCGGCGACGTGGAGGCCGACATGCGTGCCATCAAGGACTATTACCGTCAGTTCCAGGGTATAAGACCCGATAAATTCTCGGCCGAATGAAGATCTGCAGTATTCCTCTTGATATCGTATATGCCTCGCCGGAGTACAATCTCAGGATTGCACGAGAGGCTCTCGATGAGGTAGAGACCGATACCGACCTTGTGGTGCTACCCGAGTTGTTTACCACAGCCTTTGTGCCCGATATGCCCACGGTGTCTACAATTGCCGAGGGGAACAACGGACCAACCATGACCGCTGTCAGGGAGTGGGCCCGGACACTTGGCATGGCTATCGCGGGAAGTTTTCTTGCCACAGATGGCGAGGGGCATTTCTATAACCGTGGCTTTTTTGCCGAGCCATCAGGAGAGACGGTCTACTATGACAAGCGCCATCTGTTCCCCCTCTCTACCGAGGATAAGGTATATACGGCCGGACGTGAATTCCCCCCGCTTATCACATATATGGGCTGGAGGTTCAGGATGGTACTGTGTTTTGACGTGCGTTTCCCTGTGTGGACCCGAAACAGGCCTGAGAATATGTATGACGTGCTACTGGTGCCTGCCAATTGGCCTCATTCCCGTGCCGGACAGTTCAAGATACTTCTTGCCGCCCGAGGTGTGGAGAATCAGATATATGTCATAGCGGCCAACCGCTCGGGCGAGGATAAGTATGGTGTGTATGAGTACACCGATTCAGGTATGTATGACAATCTCGGCACGCCTGTCCACGAAACCCGTGGCAACGGATTCCATTACGCTCTCCTTGATCGGGAGGCGCTCATGTCGGGCCGTAAGCGGTTCCCTGCCTATGTCGCTACCGACCGTTGGAGCATAGAATTGTAGACAATTCCGGATATATGGCTCGATCAATACAATCGGGCCTTAACGATAAGGTGATAATTTAGGTCGGAGTATTGTGAAGCCCGTCAGCTTCGCAATACTCCGACCTAAATTATAATGTTTCTCCGTGTCTCCGAGATGCTTAGATCTCTCCGATAATCTCATTGATGTCATTGATGCCGTGGCGGGCGCAATAGTCCTCCATGAAATCAACCACCTTGATTGTGACGGCCGGATCGATGAAGTTGGCTGTGCCTATCTCTACGGCTGTCGCACCGGCGAGCATGAACTCTATGGCGTCACGTCCATTCATGATGCCACCCAATCCTATCACAGGGATCTTCACAGCTTTGGCCACCTGCCATACCATGCGCACGGCTACAGGTCGTACTGCCGGTCCCGAGAGGCCTCCGGTGATGGTGGATAGATGGGGACGGCGGCGCTCAACATCGATCGACATTCCCATGAGAGTGTTGATGAGCGATACTGAGTCGGCTCCTTCGGCCTCGACGGCACGGGCTATGTCGGCTATGGATGTCACGTTGGGCGAAAGCTTCACGATGAGTGTCTTGGGATAGACCGCACGTATGGCGCGAGTCACCTCGGCAGCTCCGGCGGTGGTTGTGCCGAATGCCATGCCGCCCTCCTTGACGTTGGGACACGAGATGTTTACCTCGATGGCGTTGATTCCATCGAGCGGAGCCAGACGGCGTGCTGTCTCTACGTAATCCTCAACCTTGGCTCCCGATACGTTTACAATGAGTTCGGAGGTGTAACCGGTGAGGCGGGGGTAGATGTTCTTGATGAAATAGTCCACTCCCTTGTTCTGCAGACCCACGGCGTTGAGCATACCCGAAGGGGTCTCAACCATGCGGGGGTAGGGATTGCCCTCGCGGTGTTCGAGAGTGGTGCCTTTGACTATATATCCTCCCAGACGGTTGAGGTCGATGAACGGTGTAAATTCCTCGCCGTAGCCAAATGTGCCCGAGGCGGTGAGTACGGGATTGCGTAGGGCTAATGAGCCTATGTTGACTGAAAGATTTGCCATCGTTACCAATTGAGAAGGTTAATGTTGAATACTGGGCCTTCGGTACATACGCACACGTTGCCTTTGACGGTGTTCTCCACGCAGCAGAGGCATGCGCCGAGTCCGCAGGCCATCATGTTCTCGAGCGATACCTCGCAATCCACACCGCGTTCGCGGGCTATACGTGCCACGGCCTTCATCATTGGAGCCGGTCCGCAGCAGTATATGCGGTCGATCTCACCATTGAGTGCCGAGTGGGCAGTCACGAGTCCCTGTTCGCCCATGGATCCGTCCTCAGTGGATACATGTACAGTGCCGATGCGTGTGAAGTCGTCGAGCTCAAGCACATCCGATGCCGAGCGGGCGCCGAGGAGAAATTCGGGCTTATGGCCAAGCGATTTGAGCACACGACCCAGATAGAGCAGAGGGGCCACGCCAACTCCGCCTCCAATGAGGAGCAGTCGGCTTCCGGCAGGAACCTCGGTGGAGAATCCGTTGCCAAGAGGGAGAAGTATGTTCATCAGGTCGCCTTCCTTGCGTGAGATCATGGCCTCGGTACCGGCTCCGGCACGGCGTATGAGCAGATCGATGGTGTTCATGTCGCGGTCCACGTCGTTGATGGAGATCGGGCGACGCAGGAATACTCCCGGAGTGTCGGCAGCCACTTGTACGAATTGGCCCGGCAGGATATCGGATGGGAGTATCGAGCCGTCGGCGGGTGCGAGGGTGAGACGCGAGTACATGTCGTTGTACCTGGCTGTACGCACGATTATGAAATCAAGTATCTGTTTCACTGTGTTATGGTTGAGTGTGAGTTATTTGCTTATGAATTGCTTTGCTCTGCGGGGATCCACGCCGAGGCTCACGGCTTTCTCGGCATCCTTGCGGGCATCCTCGGGACGGTAGTGCATCTTGTTGAGAGCGGCCCGGTAGAGGTAGAGTTCACCGTCGTTGGGGTCGAGCTCCATTGCGGTGGCTATATCCTCGGCTGCATCCTGCAAGTCGCCTGTCATGAGGTAGCAGTAAGCACGTGCCCCGTAATACTCGGGCGCCTTGATGGTGCGGAGTATCTCGGAGTAGAACGGGATGGCTTCCTTGTATTCGCCAAGGGTGCTGTGGAGGGTAGCCTGGGCTATGACAGCCTCGTCGGTAGCGGGGAAATGGTCGCGCAGGTATTCGAAATCCTCCTTAGCTACGTCAAACATGCGGTGTCGCAATGCTATGAGTCCGTGGTTGAAACGGGCCTGTACATAGGTGGAATCGAGCATCATTATGCGGCTATAGTCGTCGAATGCTTCCTGTTCCATGCCCATTGACGTGTAGACCTTGGCCCTGTTGGAGAGGATGATCACGCTCGATGGAGCACGGTCAAGTGCGGCGTTGAAGGTCTCAATTGCCAGCGAGTCCAGCCCGAGGTTATAGCGTATCATGCCGAGATTGCTCATCAGTAATATGTTGCCGGGATTGTCAGGCTCCATATCGATGGCCTTCTGTATGGCTGAGGCTGCATCTCCCCATTTTCCGTCGGCACATGCTTTGTCGGCTTCGTCAACCAGTTGCATGTAAGGGGTTTCGGCCCATGCCATGATGGCGCAGGCAAGCACTATGGTTATTGATAGGAGGATGCGTGGGAGTGTATGGGTCATGTTTCGGAGAGTTTTGAACGGTAATCACGGGGCGACATGCCGGTGAGATGCCTGAAATATTTGCCGAAGAATGATTGGTTGGCAAAGTTGAGCATCGCGCTTATTTCCTGTATGTTGAGTCCCGTGGAGCGTAGTAGCACCTTGGCTTCGAGTATCACGCGCTGGTCAATCCATTCGCCGGCTGTCTTGTCGCTCACTTCCTTGAGTACAGCTGATAGATGCTTAGGTGTCACGAATAGCTTTCCGGCGTAGAATGCCACGGCTCTTTCGCGCTTGAAGTTCTCTTCGAGCAGTTGCACGAAGTCGGTGATCAGCTCCTCCTTGCGGGTCTTGAGGGTCGAGGTGTCCTGACGCGACGAGTATATACCCAGGGTGTTGAAGAACAGCACCTCGCACAGCGCTCCTAAAGCCATTGAACTGTAAGGGCGTGAGGGGGCTTTCAGCTGGGAGCTGAGCAGATCGTAGATCAGTTTCAGTGACTCAAGCTCTTCGTCGGTGATGTTTATCACGGGGTTTTCGAAGAACTTTATGCTGTATGGCACCATATAGCGCATCGAGGGGAACAGCTGGTTGAGCTTCTCCTGGGTTACAGTGATGAAGAATCCCGAGAAGTCCTCGCTGACGTTGCACTGGGTAATCATATGGCCAGGCCTCAGGACCATGATGTCGTTGGGACCTACCATGCGGGGTTCAATGTCGACAGTGGCCGAGATGTGGCCCTGGGTACACACCACCAGCAACATGCGCTCGAGGCGTGTGGGAAACGTGATATAGGGTATTTCGTCCAACGACTGGAATACCGCTATATCACGTTGAGAGTATTTTAATGGGGGCGTAAGCTCCATTACTTATATTAAAGGTTCACAATCAATCCCGGCGGGGGAGCCGTGAAAGTTCCGGCCGGCAGACCCCGTCGGGTGGGGTGTTTTCAATCAATCCTGGAACTCGATGAGGGGATCATCGGTGTTCACTACGTCGCCTTCGGACACGAGCACGCGCTTGATCACGGCATCCTTTTCGGCCTCGACATCGTTCTCCATCTTCATGGCTTCGTACACCAGGAGAAGGTCGCCTTTCTTCACGGCCTGTCCGTCCTTGACGTTGACCGATACGATGCGTCCGCCCATCGGAGCTACGAGAGTAGGACCGGTGATAGGTTCTACTTCGGCCACGGCAACTTCGGCTACTACTTCAGCAGGAGCTTGGGCGGCCTCAGCCTGCATGCGGGCTGCATGCTCTTCGCCACGACGCTTGCGGAGGAATCCGTTGGCTACCGAGGGGAGCAGCTCGAGCAGAAGCATCTCCTCGTTGTTGGAAGCGAGAGATACTCCACCCATATCGTCGAGCGTGGGGTTCTGGGGCTTTTTGTAGGAGGATACATCATAGGCCTTTTCTACTGGCGATCCGGTGATCTTCTCTCGGAAAGCGGGATCCACAGCCACGGGGGTCTTGCCATACTCACCCTTAACGAGTGAGATGAACTGGTTGTTGGTTGTGGTGTAGTCGGGCTTGCCGTTCTTGCGGTCGAGGGCCACGAGCACAGCCTGGCTACCTACGATCTGGCTTGTAGGCGTAACCAGAGGGATCAGTCCGGCGTCACGGCGCACCATGGGGATGAGGCGCATGGCATCCTCGAGCAGATCCTCGCTCTTCAACTGCTTAAGCTGGGCCACCATGTTGGAGTACATACCTCCGGGCACCTCGGCGTTCTTGACCAGTTCGTTGGGTTTGGGGAAGTGGAAGTAGGCCTCGATTCTGTGACAGGCATCAAGAAGTCCCTGCTCGTCGCCGGCGAGGGCAAACTCGATAGCTGTCTCGAAGAGGGCTGCAACCTCAGGTGGGAGCTGATCATTGAGCGGATCAAACTCAATAGGCATCTTGTCGCGGTTCAGGTCATAGTCGGCGAGAGCCTTACGGGCATTCAGGAGCTCCTTGCGGATGCGTCCCACGGCCTCCATGTTGGCTTCGATTTCTACGCCCAGACGCTGGCAGAACACATAGATAAGCTCGATGGCAGGAGCTGCCGAGCCTCCGCCAAACCACCATATGTTGGTGTCGAGGATGTCAACGCCGTTGATGATAGCCATGAGAGCCGATGCGAGACCGTAGCCGGGGGTACAGTGGGTGTGGAAGTCGACGGGGACCTTCACTTCCGACTTAAGGGCCGAGATGATGGATGCTGCACGTGAGGGGTTCACAAGTCCGGCCATGTCCTTGAGGGTGATGATCTTGGCTCCGAGAGCCTCCATGGCTTTGGCTTTCTCTACAAAGTAGCGGTCGGTGAAGATCTTCTCAGGCTCTTGGGGCTTACTGCCAAACATGCTCTTGAGCTTGCCCATGAAGCCCTTGGGCTCCTCTTTGGGTTCGGCTTTGGGATCTACTGTATAGCATACTGCGCCATCGGCGATACCGCCGAGCGAGTTGATGAGACGGATGGATTCGCGCACATTGTCGATGTCATTGAGGGCATCAAAGATACGCATTACGTTGAGGCCGTTGGCTATAGCCTCCTTGTAGAAGCCTTCGAGCACCGAGTTGGGGTAGGGTACGTAGCCAAACAGGTTGCGTCCGCGCGACAATGCCGACAGCAATGCCTTGGGGTGCTCGCTCTTGGAATCCATAGCTTTGGAGACGATGCGGAGGCGATCCCAGGGCGATTCGTCAAGATACCTCATCACTGAGTCGGGAACGGCACCGCCCCATACTTCCATGATGTAGAAATGGGCATCCTCGTAATAGGGGAGCAATTTGTCAATAGTGGCCTGGTTCATACGGGTCGCGAAAAGGGACTGCTGTCCGTCGCGAAGTGTCAAGTCACGGATTTTGAGAGAAGGACGTGATATTTTTGCCATATCGTCAAATGGATTGGTTTTTAAAACTTCTGCAAATATAAGAGGAATATTTCAATTAATGAAATTTTTCTTTATTTGATATACGGATTGGATGATTTTTCTTGCCCGATGGTGCTCTCGGGTCCGTGACCGGGCAACACTACTGTGTCGGGGGGGAGTGTGAGCAGGCGGTCGCGTATGGCGGCGATGAGGGTGGGGTAGTCCCCCATGGGTAGATCGGTGCGTCCGATGGATCCGCGAAACAGGGCGTCACCTGTGATCACGAAGCCCGATTCGGGGCAATATAGGGCCACACTGCCGGGAGAGTGTCCGGGCACTGAGATAATGTCGATAGGTTCTGTGCCCAGATACAGGCGGTCGCCATCATGAAGCTCTACATCCAGGCCTTGATTGGTGGCCTTGATAGGCAGATGAAAGCGGGCGGTCTGATCCTCGAGCGAGCGTCCGAGGAAATCATCGGCAGGATGGACCTTTATGTCGAGGCCATATTTCTCCTTTACGTATAGGTTGCCGAATATGTGATCCAGGTGCATGTGGGTATTGATCAGGTGTACTGGCTTGAGTCCCTGTCGTTCAATGAACGAGTCGAGGGCCTTGCGTTCGGCTTCATCCGTCATGCCGGGATCAACAATAGCAGCTTCGAGCGTATCGGCATCCCACATTACATAGCTGTTTACGCCAAATGGGTTGACTGTGAATCGGCTTATTTTCATGACTCAGTAATCGGTGTATGTGTTGATGGGGTGTGAGGTGTGTAGGTGAAGAAGTATCGGTATTGATACTACAGTTCCACGTAGATCAGATCCTTGGTTGAGAAATATTCCTGTGGGAAATAATCGCTTAGTGGCACATCGATGAGAGGTTGGATGACACGTCCCAGCTCTCCTCCTAAATCGCCACCCTTAAGGCAGATCAATCCGTTGGGGAGCCGGTTGATGTTTTTTGGCGAGATGTTGCGACGTATCAGCTTCACAAGCTCGTCAAGCTGCATCACAGCGCGGGACACCACATAGTCAAATTTTCCGTGACATTCTCCACTGTCGCCATGCTGGAAAGTCACATTATCCAATCCGATGGCTTCTGCTATCGACTGGGCCACCTTGATCTTCTTGCCAATGCGGTCGATGAGGTGGAACCGACATTCGGGCCACAGTATGGCAAGAGGGATGCCGGGAAAGCCTCCACCGGTGCCGAGGTCGAGAAATGATGTCCCTGCCACAGGTGTGATGAATTTCGCTATTGCCAACGAATGTAATATATGGTGGGTATAGAGATTGTCGATGTCTTTGCGAGAGATGACATTGATTTTCTCGTTCCACTCGGGATATAGAGAGCCGAGGCGCGAGAATTGGTCAATCTGCCTTTCGGTCAGATCAGGAAAGTATTTCAGGATTTCTTCCATCAGGGGATTATATGTGGATTTTATACACACTCAGATAAATCTCAATGGGATGTTGAAGTGTTACATTTCCATGAGAGTTTACAAAATTAGCTCTATTTTACGAAATTTTCATTAATTTTGAGGAAAAGTTTGAATCAATGGTAAAAATTGGAAAATACAACCGGTTGCGAGTGGTGAAGAATGTCGACTTTGGATCATACCTCGACGGAGGCGAGGGAGTAGAGATACTCCTCCCTGCAAGATACATCGACACACCTCTGCACAAGGATGATATGATCGACGTGTTCATCTATCGCGACAACGAGGGTCGGCTCATTGCCACCACTGAGCATCCCTACGCACAGGTAGGAGAGTTTGCCTTCCTTCAGGTGGAGGATGTAAACAAGATGGGAGCGTTTCTCGACTGGGGACTCATGAAGCAGCTTCTGGTTCCTTATAGCGAGCAGAAGATGAAACTGTCGCGTGGAATGGTGGTGCCTGTCTACGTATATCTCGATGATGCCTCACAGCGTGTGGTGGCTTCGGCCAAGATTGAGCACTTCCTGGGCAACACATTGCCACGTTACACCCTGGGTGCACCAGTGAAGGCTCTCGTGTATAAGCACACTGAGACCGGCTACAAGGCTATAGTCGATGACCTGCATCATGGTATGTTCTATGAGAATGAGCTGTATCGCCCGCTTGAGATAGGTGAGGCCGTGACAGCTTATGTGAAACGTGTGAGGGATGACGGCAAGATCGATCTGTTGCTCCACGGTGGAAAGGATGGACGCATTGAAGTGCTTGGCGAACGTATCACCGAACGTCTTAGGACTGCCCCCGATGGTTATCTTCCACTGTGTGACGGTTCATCGCCCGAAACCATTCGCGCTGAGTTCAGTTGCTCGAAAAAGGATTTCAAGAAAGCGATAGGCAATCTGTATCGCGACAGGGTGATAGAAATCTCATCTTCCGGTATAAGACTATTGAAATAACTTATATTATAATACGTGTATATACATAGAGCCCGGCTCATCGTCGATATTCTCACGATGGCCGGGCTCTACGTTTTGTATTGGTGGTGTGCTCACATTGTTATTTCCCGTTTTAGCTTATGCTGATACTTGAGGCATAATGTTGATATTCAGCGCGGATCATGGCTTGTGATTTGGAGTCCTTTTCCTTTATGGAGGAGATAGATTGTAGCCCGGAGGCAAACATATTGCTGTCCCTCTCAGTGACAGAGATCAACAGCGAGGCAAGGGCTTTGGTCCACACATTGGTGATGCCCGATGATACCTTGGCATACCGCTCATGGGCATCCCGGTATCCTGTATCGTTACCCAGAATCTTATTTGCCGTCAGCAGTAGTACGAGCATTTTGGCATATGCCTTGTCATTATTGAGTTTCACCGATTCAAACCGTCGGGAGAATACCACCAAAGGCCCCACCACGTTAGCATCCATCTTCTCCCCGGCATGATATAGCCTCATGGCAGTGAACAGTTTGGGAATGAACGCCTCAATCTGGTCATAAGCCCTCTTGGAATCGCGTGCGAATTCAAGCACCCTCACATAATCGGCCTTGATCTCATAGACAACAGCCGCCAGGCTTTGTGTCACCGAAATAATGATATTACCACTTCGGGCACCTTTACGCGAAATGAATGTGCCTTTCAGTCCGGCAAAATCTCCGGCTACGACCTCCACGACATCTCCGTCCTGCATATCAATCTCGCCCGAAGCATAGCATGGAATCTGATTGCCGTAGAATCGGGCAATAGTCTTGAACGACTCAAGCGCCTCCGGCGATATGGTAAGGTAGCGGGTGGAGCCCGCACGGTTCATTACAAACGAGAATCCGTTAGACAGCGAGCACAGGTGTTTCACCTCCTCAAGAGTGCCTTTCAGGAATATATAATGGAAAAGCAACGGCCTCTCCTTACGCTTCACCGCACCATTATTGTTGACCATCTCGACAAATGTCGGAGCAAATATCTCAAGCCCTGCACCTGTCGAGGCATTGAACCGCTCCACGATGGCCTCAGCCGAAGTCCGGCCCGAAGCTGATGGATTTATATAATTGAGTATATACCAATTTATGTCGGATGGCTGCATGAGATGAATTGAGAAAGATGAGAAGAACTAAAATTCTGTCAGGATAGAGCTGATAATCGGCTTTACACGGTCTCACCCCGTAACGATTTAGGGTGACTGGCGCAACCGATGCTCTATCGATCTATGACAACCATGTAACGTAACAATACGTCCCAATATTGCATGACAACCCCGGCATCGGCTGGGAATCGTTCTCTGAAGAGGGGCTTCTAGCCAATGCCGGGGTGTGGGGTATTGCGGTGTGGGGAGGGGCTTAGGAGGCGGTCTTGTTTTTACTGCTGAAGCACAGCATCTCGACGATACGGTGC